>NZ_JAKFZS010000022.1 GCF_021654285.1 Pseudoalteromonas luteoviolacea
CGACATCTATGTCGCCTTTTTTATCATCATTTTGATTTTATGTATCATCAAGCTGCTTAGCCCGCTGATCCATAAGCTTTTGTACATTTTGCGCATCTTGCACCAGCTTTTTCACCTCACTGGAGTTCATGCTATTAATACCATTTTTACCCTCTAAACCGTCTGTATTCTGTGCTTTTTCCTTCAAGATATCGGTATTCTCGGCCGCCATAATGGTTATTTTTGTCGGATCCAAAGTATGGACTTGGCTATTAACTCGGGGGTTTGCTCTATCTGAATAGTGCCAGTTTCCCTTGGCATCTTGCCATTTATAAATGGTCGCCTGTGACGCTTTGGGCGCTTCACCGTCCATCATCCCTTTCGCACTATTGACTGCATCATTAAGCTCTCGCTTTGACTTATCAAACAACGCATTTGCTTCTTGCTGTGCTTTGCCAAAAATCATATCGATACTGAGATAGGGCTTACCGTCAGGACGCTTAATGATAAATAATGACGCCAGTCCAACTAACATCATCATAATTAACATATAACTTGCGGATTTCATTTCGGCACTCCTTTTTCACTTGAGGCCACACTTGTAAAGTATAGCTTGGTATTGCGCACAGTTTGACAATTGGGCAAAAAATTATCAATAGAAAATGAGTTGGAAATGACAGGTAGAATTGCGTGGTTTTGAAAAGCCAATAAAAAAGCCGCAGCCTGTGCTGCGGCTCATAAAGCATTTAGATGCCATCACCATCAATGTGTAATCCACATTCACGGTTAAGACCAAAAAAGCGGGTTTCTTCTTCAGTCATGCCTGGCTCTAGTTTACGTGTCGTATGCACATCACCCATAGACACATACCCTTGCTCCCAAAGCGGGTGATAAGGTAAGTCATGCCTAGTTAAGTACTGATAAACATCTCGGTTGTGCCAGTCAATGATAGGGTAAACTTTTACACTACCTCGACTAATTTCTAGGATCTGCTTATCAGAGCGCGTTGAAGATTGCTGACGACGCAGGCCACTAAACCAAGTACCGACTTGCAACTCTTGCAGTGCACGTGTCATTGGCTCAACCTTATTCAAGGTATTGTAATGTTTAATGCCTTCTTCACCTTGCTCCCACAGCTTACCGAATTTAGCTTCTTGCCAAGCTGGACTATATTCGCTGCGATAAACTTTGAGGTTTAGCTTCAGCCTTTCAGTCAATTCATCCACAAACTGATAGGTTTCTGGGAATAGGTAACCGGTGTCAGTTAAGACCACAGGAATATCATTTTTTTGCTGTGATACGAGGTGCAGCATCACCGCCGCTTGAATACCAAAACTTGACGACAGCATATGGGTGTCAGGCAGATTCTCAAGCGCCCAAGCAACACGCTCTTCGACACTTTTTTGTGCCAGCATGCCATTCGCATCAGCAAGCAATGACTGCTGTGTTGCTTTATCTAGGGTTAATATTTGCTTAAATTCGCTCATAGCTTGTCCTATTATGGGGCCCTATCGGGCCCTTATTATTAAGCGTGGAAATCTGTTTTTGAAACTTTAACTTCCGCAACAATACCTTTGCGGATCACAAAATCACCAAAGCACTCTTGATCTTGACGCTCAGCAGCCCACTGACCTATCAGCTCATCTAGCGCAGGAAGGTAAACATCTTCACTGACGTTTTCTAGATACAGCTTAGGAACACGCGTACCTTCACGGTTACCGCCAAGATAAACATTGTATTTACCTGGACCTTTACCAACAAAGCCCACTTCCGCCAACATCGCTCGACCACAGCCATTTGGACAACCCACCACACGCATGATGATGTCATCATTTGGAATGCTGTGTTTTGCTAATAGCGCTTCTGTTTTTTCTACCAGCTCAGGTAAGTAACGTTCCGCTTCTGCCATCGCCAGTGGACAAGTAGGCAGTGCCACACACGCCATTGAGCTCTTACGCTGTTCGGTGTGCGTGTCATCAATTAAGCCGTGCTCACGGGCAATTTTTTCAATTTCAGCTTTGTCTTCTTCAGCCACACCCGCGATGATTAAGTTTTGGTTTGCAGTCATGCGGAAATCACCTTTGTGGATCTCTGCAATTTTGCGACAACCTGTTTTCAGAGGCTGGCCTGGGTAATCTAGAATACGACCACTTTGTAAGAATAACGTCAGATGGTGTTTGCCATCGATGCCTTCAACCCAACCGAAGCGATCGCCACGGTGAGTAAATTCATATGGACGACTCTCAGCAAACTGAACGCCCGCGCGCTTCTCCACTTCCTCTTTAAACGCATCAATACCAAATGCATCTAATGTATATTTGGTTTTTGCGTTTTTACGGTTTACACGGTTACCCCAGTCACGCTGCACACCAACAACATGCTCTGCCACTGCAAGCGTATGCTCAAGAGGGATAAAGCCAAAGTCATCAGCACGACGCGGGTAGGTGTTCACATCACCGTGCGTCATTGCAAGACCACCACCGACAAGTACGTTGAAGCCAACTAACTTACCTTCTTCAGCAATCGCAACAAAGTTCAAGTCATTCGCGTGCACATCCACTTCGTTATTCGGTGGGATAGTGACCGTGGTTTTAAACTTACGAGGCAAGTAAGTAGACCCTAAAATTGGCTCTAGCTCTGTTGAATCTTTGCGCTCGCCATTTAACCAAATCTCTAAATAAGCACGTGTTTTTGGCAGTAAGTGCTCAGAGATCTTCGCTGCCCACTCATACGCTTCTTGGTGAAGCTCTGACTCTACTGGGTTCGTTGTACACAATACATTTCGGTTTACGTCACCTGCAGTTGCAATTGAGTCGACACCCACATCATGCAAGGTTAAGTGCATTTCTTTGATATGCGGCTTTAACACTCCATGAAACTGGAATGTTTGACGTGTTGTCAGACGAATACTGCCGTAAGACGTTTTCTCTTCTGCAAACTTATCAATGGCAAGCCACTGTTCAGGCTTAATGATACCGCCAGGCATACGTGCACGTAACATCACGTTGTGCAGCGGCTCTAGCTTCTGCTTGGTACGCTCAGCACGAATATCACGGTCATCCTGCTGATACATACCGTGGAAACGGATCAGCTGAAAGTTATCTTTAGTAAAGCCACCAGTTAGTTGGTCGCCTAAATCGGTTTCAATGGTACCGCGTAAGTGCTGACTTTCTGTTTTTAAACGTTCGTTGTCAGCAAATTTCGCTTCAGGATCGTGCTTACTATTGGGCTTAAAATCTTGATTGCTCATGGTTTTTCCTAAATTCTATACAGTGACGGTAAAAGTGCGTGATGACGTCTATTAGTAGACGTCTTTTTGGTAACGGTTAGCACTACGCAACTCTTTCAAATACTGCTCGGCCTGTTCATCATCTTTGCCACCATAGGTTTTCACGATGTCTAACAGCGCCTGATGCACATCTTTGGCCATACGTGTAGCATCGCCACACACATAGAAATGTGCTCCTTTTTCTAACCAAGCAAAAACTTCTTCGCCCTTTTCACGTAAGCGGTCTTGAACGTAAATTTTTTCTGCCTGATCCCGGCTAAATGCTAAATCAACTCGACTTAGCAATCCTGACTTCACATACCCTTGAATTTCTACTTGGTATAAGAAATCTTGTGTAAAGTGCGGGTTACCGAAGAACAACCAATTGTCTCCTTCAGCTTCTCGCGCATCACGCTCTTGTAAAAATGCTCTAAATGGCGCGATACCTGTACCTGGACCAACCATGATCACAGGTGTGTTATCATCACTTGGCAAACGGAAGTTATCATTGTGCTCACTGAAAACCTTAACTTTCGTGCCCTCTTCAACGCGATGCGCTAAGAAACCAGAACAACCACCAAAATGTTGCTCGCCAAATGCTTCAAATTCGACTAAGCCAACCGTTAGGTGAACTTCTTCTTCCACTTCAGCTTGGCTCGACGCGATAGAGTACAAGCGCGCTTGTTGTTTGCGACAACACTCAACCAGTGTTTGCGCAGCAATCTCGCTTGGGTTTTGTTTGATAACATCAAAGATCTGGCGCGCTTCTAAATATTCACGCAGCGCTGCTTTGTCTGTGACTAGCTTAGCCAATTCCTCATTCCCAGTGGCCGTCGCATACTTTTCAACAAACCCAGGATATGACTGAGTCAGTTCAAGTTTTTCAATCAGTGCATCGCGCACACTGAAGGTGTCATCACCGAGTTTTACCTCGCTCTGTGGGTCGATATTTAATGTGCTAAGTACCTCATCAACCAGTGCTTCATCATTTAAGAAATACACACCTAATGCATCGCCTGGCAGATAGCTAATGTCAGAACCGTCAAGATCAATTTCGATATGACGCACATCTTTGGTTGAATCACGACCGGTGATTTTCACAGCCGATGAAATTTCAGCGGTAAATGGGTTTTGCTTTGTATACTGGCTATGTGCAGCTTGCGGTGCACCAAACGGGGCACTCACAACATTCGTTGCGCCACCAGCAGCTTGCTGCGCTTTGAGGTCTGGCTCAAATGCATCCAGTGCTGATGCAATCCACGCCTCAGCTTGCTCTTCATAGTCAACGTCTAAATCAGCACGCGCAACGACACTTTCAGCACCTAGCTTTTGTAGGCGCTCTTCAAAATCAATGGCCGTTTGACAGAAGAATTCGTAACTTGAATCTCCCAAACCTAACACCGCAATTTTAACGCCATCTAATTTAGGCGCTTTTTTGCCGACTAAAAACTCATGTAGATTTTCAGCATCTTCTGGCGGCTCACCTTCACCGTACGTTGACACAGCAATAGCGATGAATTTTTCTTTCTTTAAGTTGCCAGGCTTATAATCCGCCATGTTCACTAACTTAGCATCTAGGCCACGTGATTTAGCCTGTGCCTCTAGCTGAGCAGCAACACCTTTTGCATTGCCTGTTTGTGAACCATATAAGATAGTTAATGGCGCAGCATCTTGCGCAGGTGCCGCAGCTTGACCAAGCACGCCACCAAGCGCCGCAGTATTGGCATTTGCAGCCAAGTAACCACTCACCCAAGCTTGTTGAATAGGGTTTAGTTCAGCCACTAACCCCTGTAACTTTTGCAGTTGTTCTTGTGAAAGCGGACTTGCCGCAGCACTCAGTTGACTTAACAACATTGTTTATTCCCCGTAACCCATTTCGATTTACTTGCTCTGGCACTTTAGTGTGCAGGTCATTTAATAGCATGCAGGATACTGTTCCTATCCCTCAACAAAAAGAACAGTATCTGCTTTGTTATTCCTTTTAGTTATGAAAAGAAAAAAACACCAACGAAAACAGATTAAAAGAAGTGTTTATTTTTTGATCTGTTTTTTATTAACATTTTAATAACGGGGGTGCAGTTCTTCTTCCGTGTTTTATCAGCCCAACACAATAAGAGAACAAAATGAAAATAAATAGGATAATACAAAAACACTATCAACTAGCTGTTTTAGCTACAATATTTAGTGCAGGAAGCCAAGCGAAAATCAATAATGGTAGCTTTGAACAATGGCAATACGATAGGCCGAGTAATTGGTCTACCATTGATTCTGGGATCACAACCTCCCCAGTCACAACGCCTGTTCAAGCTGGACAAACAGCGGCCGCTATTACCGTTAATACTGCAACACAAGGCAATACAGATTTCCGCCAAAGCATTGCCGTTGTTGCAGGGCAAACGTATGACTTCAGCACCTGGGTTTATCACACCGAAGGGGGAGTGAAGGCCCGTCTATATGTTGATGGTTATCGAGGATATTCAAACCCACAACTTACAGCTCAATGGCAACAAATAAACTATCAATACAAGGCAAGTACTTCAAAAAACATTGAAGTTGGCTTGCGGTTTTACGATGTCAGTGGGTTTGACGGTAGCGAAGTCGTATATGTCGACAACTACAGCACAGGCACTGCAACGACACCGCCACCACCTCCCCCACCAGCAAACTGCCAACACAATACGGTAAGCTTTACACTCAAAACAGATAACTACGCGAGCGAAACCAGCTGGCAACTGGCAAACAAAGCTGGACAAGTCATAAAAAACGGCAGTGGTTACAGTAATAATCAAACCATCACAGAGACCCTGTGTTTAACCGATGATACCTATACCTTCACGATTTTAGATAGCTACGGTGATGGTATTTGCTGCTCACAAGGCAATGGCCGTTACGAGTTTTTCCATAATGGTCAAATCCTGATATCTGGTGGGCAATTTACCAATCAAGAACAAAAGCAATTTACCCTAGGTAATGACGGCGGCAACGGCCAAGACCCCACTGGCTATTACGCGACCGCCGCAGGCTTAACTGGCCTTGCCCTCAAATCAGAACTACACGCCATCATTAAAAACCACACCAACCAAGGCTATGGTGCTTTATGGTCCTTCATCGACCAACATGAACGCGACCGCTATTTTGAAAAAGATAACTCTATACTTGATCGTTATTCTGAGCAGCCAACAAGTTCTGACGCCATTAATTTTGTTGCGGTGGGCGATCAGTGTGGTAGTTATCGTGGTGAAGGAGACTGTTATAACCGTGAGCACTCTTTCCCTAAGAGTTGGTTTGGTGGCAAAGTGGAACCAATGAACTCAGACGTACACCATATTGTTGCATCAGATGGCTTTGTGAATGCAAAGCGTAATAGCTTTCCATTTGGTGAAGTGGGTAATGCCAGCTACACCTCTTCTAATGGCAGTAAAGTCGGGAGCGCATCTGGCATAGGCTATAGCGGTACGGTATTTGAGCCCATTGATACTTTCAAAGGTGACTTTGCGCGAATTTATTTCTATATGGCGACGCGCTATGAGAATGTCATTACTAACTGGCACAACAAATCAAGTTACGGCAGTGATGTGCTCAATGGTACGTCAGGACTTGTCTATGAAACTTGGGTGATTAATATGCTTAAACGTTGGCATCAGCAAGATCCCGTCGATGATATAGAGCGCGCGCGTAATCAAGCCGCTTATGAATATCAAGGCAATCGCAACCCTTATGTGGATCACCCTGAATTTGTCGACCTAATTTGGTAAACATAAAAAAGAAAAAAGCGGCCCATTCCATTAGGCCGCATAACATACTCAGCGCAGAGTCTACGTGAGTGTTAAAGTAGGTAAGGTAACCGTGTTCCTAACTTGTAAATCGAATCGATCTTCCACCACCGCTGCGATTTAAAAGCGTACTTACCTAGGCTCTATCGTTAAGGGAGATAAAGTCATTTTGGCATTGTTGCTGGCCCCCATTAAATTGGAGTACCTGCGGTTTTCAAATAGGGTGTAAAACACATCAACATAATCATCATCATTGCTAAACCAATGACTCGGCATCGCTTTGATCAGTTCATTGGTTAACTGAGGAATAATGGCATAGCCCTGCACTTTGGGGTTGGGGATCAATTTCATCGCTTGAGTGACCACATCTAAAAAAGCCACTGCCAATTCTTGGTAGTTGGTATTATCGTCGTGTTCCATCAGCAATACATCAGCCGCTTGCCATCGATAACGCGCCCAATGAATTAAAATTTGGTTCGGCGTATAGTCTTGTCCATCATGATCTAGATACGGCAAATCAACAACATCAAGCACAGGTTCATCTCTGCTTGGGCTGACGCCATTAACTATCGCATAGACTTCTGCCGCACCAGATACCCACGGCTCTTTGTCATCATTGAGTCGAATCCGGTTGATCACTGAAGTAGAAATAGCTGTTTCAACTTGTAATGAGCTATGTGCCACAACATCATCAACTTGGCGGGTTTGGTGCTGAGCAAACACCTCTCGCATTACCGCAATCCCCGCCTTGTGAACGATTTGCTTATCAAGCTCAACCACCAATATTGGCTGCTGTGGTAATTGTGTCGCATCGAGTAAATGGAGCTGGCCATATTTGTCAAAAGCCTCGATATGTAGCCACTGCGTATCTTCACCGCGAGGTGCAAATGCAACTAGAGGTGACTGACCTTGTTGCCAAGCTTCAAGCATGGCTTGATCGGCTAAACGAACTTGATAAACCTGATAACCGCTACTTGGTAAGCCTTTCAATTGACGTGTTAAGCCACTGGCCTTTGACCCAAGTGCAGACACTTCATTGGAGAGCATCATTTTTGAGAGATTAAGTTTATTGAAACTATTCAGCTGTCCTAACCAAGCCTGCTCGTGACTGATAATATCTCGGGCAACGGCTTTAGCAACAACGCGCTTAATGTCGGCGACCTGAAAACTAGCAGCATTAAACTTATCAACCGAATGCAACGAAGATTCTAAACTTGACTGTATATCAATCGCTTGCGCTAGCGTTTTTCCACTCATTAAAGCCATAGCGATAGTCACTGAGGCTAATTTTAGTAACCTATGCATAACATTTCCTTGAAATAATCCGTGTGTTTGCTCAAAAGCAGCGATTAAAGTGTGTTTACTCAAAAGCAGCGATTAAAGTGTGTTTACTCGCATAGCCACATTAAAACAGCACACTTAATTTATCAAGAAATTAATAATGAATTAACATGTAAAATTTTAATTTTTTACTATATACCTGAATTTAATAGATAAAGATTAAATTTTATTAAACCTGAAATAATAAATTTTTTAGCAATAATTCATTATGGTTGATAATTAACCGCATCGAGATTAGTCTCATTAAAATTCACTCGCGATCAAGTCATCAATATTAAATATGATTCACGTAAGAATATGATTTTATTTAATTTAAAATATATAACAGTATGATTATAAGTAGACAACTGACGTCACAAACGATAAGAAAAAGGCCTCGAATTGCGAGGCCCAGTAGCAAAGCGAGGTTATTTTTCGATAGGATAAAGCGTAATTTCAATCCCAGCGCCAATCGCAGAGATCCGTAATAAAGTATCTACATCAATGGCTTGTGAATAACATTTTGGTGCTTCACCGGATACAAATCCAATATCAAATGTACGCTTTTTACAACTAAGCCACTGTTTGAGCGCCGCTTTTGAACATGACTCAATGAGTTCACACAAATGATTTATCGCTTTATTTGGGCTACTCACTTCAACACTGGCTTCAATACGCGCAAGTTCACGATACTCATCTTTGTCATAGTGCAATACAACCGCATTGCGCTTCAAATCTGCAACCAAAGCGGAGATGTCATGTTTGGATTCTAATTCTAAGTCGACATTTAAAAATTGGATTTCTGACATTGCGAATGCGTTACCTTGCTTTGAGTGGACCTTAGGCCCTATGTTTATACTCTGTCTGCACGCTAGCATAGACATTTGCAATGTACACAATAAGTCATACTTTAGGGTGCGACAATTTGTCACTGTGGATTTTACGCCAATTTCAATAAGCTATCAGCAATTTTGACTAAAAAACAGAGCAATGATCAAAACCGCATTAAAACCCGCCAGAAAAATACACAAATACCTTGGTTATTTACTGGCTCTGCAAATATTTGCTTGGCTACTTGGTGGACTTGTAATGAGTGCCATTCCGTTAGAAATGGTACATGGCAAGCACCTCGCCAATAGACAACTAGACAACCCTTTCAATGCATTGCATTACAGCGCAAGCTTAGACAGCCTAAAACAACAAGTTGGAGGGCTTAAGAGCATTGAATACACACACTTTTTAGATACCCCAATCATCAAATTAAATGGTCATACAAGCGCTTATTTTGATGGTAAAACAGGTGCATTGTTTCAAGCACCCAGCCAAACTGCAATTGAACAACAGGCCAAAGCGCATTATCTAGGCGAGGCCCAAATTGCACACGCGACATTTTTGGTAGAAGGGCCAAGAGAAGTGCAATATCGAAAAAATATTTGGCAAGTTGTTTTTGCTGACAGCGTCAGTACCACTATTTACCTTAACGGTGATAGCGGTCAAGTGATCACTGTGCGCAGTACAATATGGCGCATTTTTGATTTCTTTTGGATGCTGCACATCATGGACTATGACGAAAGAGATGACTTTAATAACCCACTGCTCATTTCTTTCTCTGCTACCAGCGTACTGTTTTGTATTTCAGGGTTTATCTTGTTATTGCAATCCCCCCCTTGGCGACGCAGACGCCGTCAACCTAACTAACTACAATTAAGCAGAAAAATAGGATAATCTAAGGGCAGTTTCGACGTTCACCTAAGGTGAGAGACATGCCCTTTATACCAATAAGTTGCTTGCTGTTTTTACTGTTTTACTCACATCCAGCGGCGGCAGATACTTTCACCAGCTTCTATCAGACAAAAAAACATCTCTCTTCGCAGCTCAGTGATACAGCCAAGACGTTATATTGCGGATGTGGGATCACTCGACAGGGAAAAAAGCTCATCCCAATAACACAAGAGTGCGGTTATCAGCCAAGAAAACCAATTACACGCAATGGTAAGCCCAACAGCCGTGCAACCCGAATTGAATGGGAGCACATAGTGCCAGCATGGGAGTTCGGTCATCAACTGCAATGTTGGCAGGAGGGAGGTCGCGCCAACTGCCGCAAAGTCAACGCTCTATTTCGTCGTATGGAGGCCGACCCCAATAATCTAGCCCCCGCAATTGGAGAAATAAATGGGGACCGCAGTAACTATCGTTTTGGTATGTTGCCAGATACGCCCTTTAGACATGGCGATTGCGCAGTGAAGGTTAATTTTAAACAACGTGTTATTGAGCCCCCTCCAGCAGCCCGCAAGCAAATTGCACACGCCTATTTTTATATGCAGCAAACCTATGGCTTGAGGATCAGCGATAAACAACAGAAATTATTTGAGGCATGGGCCAAAATGGCACATTAAAGCAATCACTTACATTAAAATATTCATGTACATGTATTTAAATTGGAAACATCTACTAATAAGATTGTAATCCATAGCTGCAATTGATAGTTTGACTCTAATATTGATATAGGACGTACAATTGAAAGCATCATCCATAAATACAGGTCTTATCATTTAGGGTAATGCAGTAAATAGCTAGGAACAGATATGAGAACGAGTAATAACAAATTATACCTTGCACTTGGCATGGCACTCACATCAACCTTATTCACTGGTTGCGGCGGCTCTGGTGGTACTAATACAAGTAATACGAATACTGTGACCCCCCCTGTGACTCCCACTCCAGCAGTGCCTGATACTACTTCACCTACTTGGCAAGCTGGTCAATTTTCACCATCTTCGCAGTTTGCACATCGCTGTGAAGCACCTCGCACAGGTACAGATCCCTTTGAGAATACGCCGTATCCTGATGTTGCAGGCACCATGATGCATGAAAAAATGTGGCTGCGTTCATTTAGCTATGAAACCTATCTTTGGTATGATGAGATCATTGATAATGACCCAAGTGATTTCACAACCGTTGCCGCTTATTTTGCTCAGTTAAAAACATTCCAAAAAACGGCCAGTGGTAAAGATAAAGATCAATTTCATTTCAGTGAAAGCTATGAGGACTATAAAAAAGAATCACAAGACGGTGTTTCTGCTAGCTTTGGATTAGCCTGGACTATCCCGCAATCTCGCATGGCCTATGTGGCTTATGTCAATGACAATACCCCGGCTGCCAATGCCGGCGTACAGCGTGGTGACAGGCTCTTAAAAGTTGGAGATCTAGACTTTGCTACTTTTAACGGCAGAGACAACGAGCAATATAACCAAATTCTCACCGCCTTTACGCCAAGACAAAATCAGGTCGTTACACTGACCTTGCTCGACCGCAATGGACAAGAAAAAGTGGTAACAATGACAGCACAAGACCTTGAGTTAAAGCCGGTCAAAAATACCCACATACTTGAGCACGCAGGTAAGCAAGTAGGTTATGTACAATTCAATCAATTCACTGCAAGCGCACAAAGCGGCTTAATCGATGCTTTCCGTCAATTTAGTCAAAATAACATTGATGAACTCATTTTAGATATGCGCTATAACGGTGGTGGTATTGTCATTCAAGCATCGCAACTTAGTTATATGATTGCAGGTAGCCAAACCAATGGCCGTAACTTCTCAATAAAAACACATAATATTAAGCAAAGTAGCAAAAATGAACCGCTTGGGTTTATCGAACAGTCTGTTAACTGGACAACGCTTAGACTTAATAACGACCAACTTCCATCGCCGCAGATGGAGCGTGTTTACATACTCGCAACTGGTGACACTGCGTCTGCCAGTGAAAGTGTCATTAACGCACTGCGTGGTATCGATGTTGAAGTTATCTTAATTGGCGACGATACGAGAGGTAAGCCATTTGGGTTTGTCCCTGAGCAAAACTGCGGCACAGTTTACTATACTATTCAAAATAAATCCGCCAACGCAAAGGGGTTTGGTGATTATGAGGATGGGTTTATAGTGACGCCACAAACCAGCATAGTTGGTGAAATCGGCTTAGATGCTCGAGTACCAGGTTGTCGCCTCGATGACGATTTTAGTAAAGAGCTGGGCGACAATAGTGAAAGACTTTTTGCTGGAGCATTACATCATATCGCAACAGGCAACTGTCCAGAACCTGAACGTCAAGGTCGCACATCTTATTCGCAATCAGTGACTGTGCCAAACACTATGAATGACGCAGCACCATTTACTTTACCTTTCCAACCGCTTAAACACGGTGCTGTATATACAGACATAAAAATGGATAAGTGATGAACGCAAAACTGCTCGTAAGCACTGTAACGGCACTGTTTATCAGTGCCTGCAGCAACAGCCATGATACTAGTCACATACAGCCAGCGCTGCTTACAGAGGTGACTCCCTCTGTAATGCAGGAGCTTAGTGATGCCATTGTAAAACTAAAAGGAGGGAGTACACCGACCCTCGCTATTGATGTTTTTACTCGCACGCCACAGCTATTGTTAACATATGGGCAATCTGCCGTGAAGAACGCGGCTGGTATGAGCTATACCGAATTATCTGCGCTCCCCATTAGCGCGTTTGAACTACAACTTCGCGATCAGCAGTGCGTGCTTTACTATCCAAAAACCACGCAATTTATTGTGCTGCAGTACCCTCGTTGTATTGTCTATGAAAATGAAGACTAGCAAAAACTGAGTTTGATTCATCAGTTACCTAACTTGCATCCACAATGGTGATCAGAGACACTAAAGCGGTTCAGCCAAGGAGTCTTATATGCACATTATGCCCGTGTCACCATTTCAACCTCAATTACCTTTTACGTATCACTGCCTAGCATTCAGCCCAGAGCGATATCAAGACGCTGACTTTGCGCATTTTAATCAGCCTCTGCCAAGTAAATTAGGTCGTGCTGTGGCAAAGCGAAAAGCTGAGTACCTTGCAGGGCGTGTGTGTGCCACCAGCGCAATACAGCAACTTGGACGCCCTCACTATGTGGTAGAAAGCGCCGAAAGTCGCGCGCCTATTTGGCCTGAAGGGATTAATGGTTCAATCACTCACAGCAAAGGGATTGCGATGGCCATTGCCACTGACAAAGTGGACGTGTTAGGTCTTGGCATCGACATAGAGCATATGATGTCTGATAAACAAGAAAGTGAGCTGCGTGGCCAAATTTTACGGGATGATGAAGCAATAGCTTTTACTGCGCTGGGTCAAGATCATCAAAAACCACTGACTTTGGTATTTTCTGCAAAAGAAAGTATTTATAAGGCACTATATAACGTAGTGCAGACGTTCTTTGGTTTTGATGCTGCCAAGCTCATTGGCCACGATGCAAAACAATTACGCTTTGCATTGACGACCAGTTTGCATCCAACTTTACCTGCAGGCACTGAAATAACTGTGTATTACCAAACTAGCGATGAAATGGTGCTCACCGAGTGTGTGCATCTCGGCTAAGTGACTCAAAAAATAAAAACGATGCAATTGCATCGTTTTTATTTACTCTATAAGCCTTTTTACATCGCCAATTGATTTGCCAGGCCACTTTTTGCTTCTGTCAAACACCCATTTTCCATTCGCAGTAGCCTATCTGCCAAGTGGAAATATTTATCGTCATGAGTGATCACAAAGACAGTCTTCCCCTTTGCACTCAGTTCAGGCAGTAACTCTTTATAAAAAACATCCTTAAACACGGGGTCTTGATCAGCAGCCCATTCATCAAAGATATAAAATGGTCTGTCTTCCAGATAAGTCACCACCAGAGCAAGACGTTTACGCTGTCCTTGAGATAACTTTTGGGTGGTAAATGCACCGTCTTTAATCGCCACTTTATGATGTAAATTCAGCTTTTCAATCAGCTTATTGCCTTTCTCTTGCAGCACCTTATCCTGACAGTCCAATAGCCTATCAAAGAGGTGAAAGTCGCTAAATACAGCACTAAATAATTGGCGATAGCCATCTAACTGCGCAGCATTGACGTGATTACCATCCACATACAAGTCACCTTCTTTTGCGGGGTATAATCCACACAGAAGCTTAGCAAACGTTGTCTTACCACTGCCATTACCACCAACAAGGTAAATGATCTCACCGCGATTTAACGTTAAGTTAATGGGTGTCAGTGCGAATACTTCGTCACTCTGCTCATGGTAATAGCCATGACTCAGCGCTTTTAGTTCTATCTGTTTAAATTCAGTGAGCGACGATGACGATTGCTGAGCGATTAAACGTAACTTTGCCCTCATTTCAGTGATCGTATTAGCAGAGGCCTTAGCTGCGGCCGCTTTTGGGATCGCTGCTAACATCACTTCAAGAGGCGTAAGCATGTATAAAAACAACAGTGCAAATCCCGACATCACCTTGGTTTCATCCGTGCTTTGACCCGCTAGGAAATACAAGGTGCCACCAATAAATGCAAAAATACTAAAGCCGCCCCAAGAGGCCGCATAATGATAGATGGTCGCCCCCTGAACTCGGCGTTTACGCAACAATGCAATGGTGTCACCAATCACCTGCTCAACAAAAATACGACGCTTGGATTTATGTAGTTTGAGTTCTTTTGCACCATCGTAAATTGAATCAAATTGATCGTATAAAGAGTCTTGAATTTTTGCAGCTTCGGTGACTTTTTTAAATGCGGTCGCGTTAGCTAAGCTATAGCCAATTGAACCCACGATCAGAGTAAGTACTGCAAAAATAAACACCCGCCAATCTAACCAAGCCATATACGCAAAGCTACCAAGTACTATCATGGCGTTGGTCAAAATACCTGGTAGGCGTTGGAAAAACTCTGACACACGTAAGCTATGCTCGGTTAAGCAGGATTTAATCTTACCAGCGCCTTGTGCCTCAACATCATTAAATTCGGCATTCACCACATGCTCAGCCACTTGACTACGTACAGTCGCCTGACTTTGCTCAGTCAGTTGCTCTGCAAATATTTTAGAGCACAGCTGCAAGGCGACGCCAACCACAGCCAAAATAGCAAAGTAGGTAAACTGCTCAGTGCGCGCATCAGGCGAGCTATTGATGATTTCATTGATCAGCGCAACTAAGGCAACACTGGCTAAGCCAAACAAAGTACTGGTAATGGCTGTTGCCATAAATCGCCACCAAGTGGCGCGAATTAGATTAGCAAGCACGTTACTTCTCTTTTGTTAATTCAAGATTAGGACTAGATACAGGACGAGAAGCCAGCGCAAAAATTCACAGCAAAGAGTAGATTTATATTTCCTCCTATCATCTGCAAAAAACAGCGCGCTGATTTAGCCAACACCTCAATCTTATCCCAATGATAATAAATCACTTTTTATAGAAAATTTATTTTCAATACACCTTGCCAAAATGACAGGCACAGGTCCCGATGCATCAGAGCACTAAATCTTTTTGTGATTGACACGTCTTTAACACACATTCACGGCTGACCGCTTTATCGTCAGCAGTTTAATGACAACGCAAAAAGGTTTAATTATGCATGCAGGCGAAATATCTAACTTAGCGCAGGCTCAGTCTTTGGGTGAGTTCCACCTAGATCAAGATTGTCTATTTGTTTCCGGTGAAAGCTGTTTGCTTGGCCATGGCATTAAACATCGTTTTAATCTCCCCATCGCCAACACAGACTATTTAGTCAATGAGCTAAAAGCACAATTACAAGCACACCAAGACGACAGCGAGAACGTGATTGCCTTTGGCGTGCTACCTTTTTGCAAATATCAAACAGCACAGTTCATCATTCCCAAGCAAATTGCCAAATGGGATAAAAGCGTATTCAGTCAGTGGTTAAATACCCAAACTGCTGATAGTAATCACCCAGAAAATAAGCTTACCGAGATCCGGTACCTGCAAGACAGGGCACACTTTGAGCAAACCGTATCAGAAGCAAAGCACCTGTTTGACAAAGGCCTACTTGAAAAAATCGTACTCAGCAAACAGGTTGAGCTCGGCTTCGAACACCCTATCAATGGCAAACATGTGTTAAATCAATTACTGACACAAAGCCAGTCAGGTTATCACTTTGCATTTCCAACGGAACATGACTCTGTGCTGATGGGCGTCAGCCCTGAACTACTGCTGAGAAAACAAGATGAAACGGTAACCAGTAACCCGTTAGCGGGATCTATCCCAAGAGATCCGTGCAGCAAAGTCGAAGCACAGCGTCGCTCAGCGTTATTTAATTCTAAAAAAGACAGATACGAGCACGCCGTCGTGATTGATGACATGCGTCAATTATTGGAGCCTGTGTGCGACAACTTATCGATCCCAGCAGAGCCCTCATTGCTGCACACCGCCACCATGTGGCATTTATCGACGGTGATCACAGGCCATTTAAAAGATCCCAACACCCATATTTTAGATCTTGCCAATCAATTGCACCCAACTCCCGCGCTGTGTGGCAAGCCCACTAAACCTGCTTATCAGCATATCTTAGATCTTGAAGGTCATGGTCGAGACCTCTTTTCTGGGATCATAGGTTGGTGCGATCAGCACGGTAATGGTGAGTGGGTGGTGGTGATCCGATGTGGAGAGCTCAAAGCACATGTTGCCAAATTATTCGCAGGTGCTGGCATTGTCGCCGCCTCTGATCCTAGCTCTGAATGGCTAGAGACAGAAGCGAAACTCAAAACCATGCTGAACGCATTGTCTGTTCAGCAAGCTTATACTCAGTTTAACAAGTAATATTATGCGTATTGAATATACTCCGTGGCCAGCTGAGCTGGCTCAACAGTACCGAGCCAAAGGTTATTGGCAAGATAAACCGCTGACCAGTATTTTATCTGATCAGCTTGAGAATAATAGCCAAGGCATTGCCGTGGCGGATGGCCAGCGTCAGCTTAGTTACAGCGAGTTAAATGCTTACAGTGATAATCTTGCTGGCTACCTCGCGCAGCAGGGTTTGCAAAAAGGTGATACTGCTGTCGTGCAACTGCCGAACTGCATAGAGTTCTACATCACGTACTTTGCTTTGATCAAACTGGCCGTTGCCCCAGTATGCGCTCTGTTCAACCATCAGCGCACAGAGTTACAAAGTTACTGTGAGATCTTGCAGCCCAAAGCCATGATCGTCTCCTCTGCACATGCTTTATTTGGTGATGAGCAGTTCACGCATGAATTATTTAATCGCTTTGCTTGTTTAAATAAGATCATCACAGATCACAGTAAAGGCAACAGTGAACTTAAGCAGGGTTATTTGCATAAGCATGCTTTCGAAGCCCCTGAGCTCAACCCTGAAGACGTTGCATTTTTCCAGCTATCTGGTGGCAGCACAGGCACACCCAAACTGATCCCGCGCACCCACAATGACTATCTATATTCTGTGGTTGCCAGTAAAGAGATCTGCAAGCTAGATGCAGAGACACGCTATTTGTGCGCCCTACCTGCACCACATAACTTTCCACTGAGCTCACCGGGGGCGTTAGGTGTGTTTATTGCTGGCGGCACGGTGATATTAGCCAGCGATCCAAGCCCAGCTTTGTGCTTTAGCCTAATTGAGCACTATGCCATCACGCACACTGCGCTCGTGCCACCTGCCCTGCAATTATGGTTACAGCACGCATCAGCCAGCCAACATGACCTGAGTAGTTTAAAAGTGATCCAAGTTGGCGGCGCCAAACTCAGCCGCAGTGTAGCGGAGCAAGTCACCCCCATTTTAGGCTGTCAGCTGCAGCAAGTATTTGGTATGGCTGAAGGGCTCGTAAATTACACCCGTTATGATGACGATCCCGAACTGATCTTAACCACACAAGGGCGTCCGATCAGTGAGCATGATGAAATAAAAATTGTCGACGAGCATGGCAACAGCGTCCCTCCAGGTGAGTCTGGGCGTCTCATGACACGGGGCCCTTACACATTTAGAGGGTATTACAAGTCACCCACGCATAATGCCTCTGCCTTTGACAATGATGGCTTCTACAGCTCAGGCGATATTGTCAAACAGCTGCCCTCAGGTCATTTAATTGTCGAAGGGAGAGATAAAGATCAAATCAACCGAGGCGGCGAAAAAATCGCAGCGGAAGAAGTCGAAAATCACTTACTTGGCCATCAAAATATTCAGCAAGTGGCCATTGTATCCATGCCAGATGACACGCTAGGTGAAAAGAGCTGCGCTTTTGTGGTAGCAGATCAAGACATCAAATTGACGACGCTTATTCTGCGCAAATATCTGCGCCAACTCGGCATTGCCGATTACAAAGTACCCGATAAATTTAAGTTCGTAACCCAACTACCGTTAACCGCCGTAGGCAAAGTCGATAAAAAAGCCTTGCGCGCCACATTCGAATAACAGAGAAAACCATGAGCATTCCAAAGTTAAATCACTACCCGTTACCACGCGATGCAGAATTACCTGAAAATCGAGTGGATTGGGACATAGATCCCAATCGCGCAGCTTTATTGATCCATGATGTACAACACTATTTTGTTGGCTTTTATGGCGATGACAATCCATTGATCGACACCATGATCCAGAATATTCAAGCACTTAAAGCACACTGCTACGAGCATGATATTCCTGTGTACTATACCGCTCAGCCAATCAAGCAAGGCAAACATGAACGCGGTTTATTATCTGACATGTGGGGCGCGGGCTTACAAGACCCAGCACAGCAACCTATCGTTGATGCCCTAGCACCCACCGACAAAGATGTGGTGCTCACCAAGTGGCGTTACAGTGCATTCCAAAAATGTGATTTTGAACAGCAATTACGTGACAAGCAACGCGATCAGTTACTCATTGTCGGGATCTACGGCCACATTGGCGTTATGACGACCGCTGTAGATGCCTTTATGCGCGATATTGAGCCATTCTTGGTGGCCGATGCCATCGCGGACTTCACTAAAGAAGAGCACATGATGGCGCTGAACTTTGTCGCCAAGCGCTGCGGTAAAGTGGTATCCATGTCAGAAATCTTAGGTACTCAGACTCAAGATCTGACTTCGCTAGAGGGATTGAAAGCCCATATTTTAACGCTGATTGACTGCGAAGAAGATGAGTTTGACGAACATGAAAGTCTGATCGACTATGGCTTAGATTCCGTACAGGTGATGAATCTCATCTCGTTGTGGCAACAGCAAGGTATTGAGACCAACTTTATTGAGCTGGCACAGATCCCAACTCTAGCCGCTTGGGTTGAACTACTTGAAGAACGCAAGGAAGACTAATGACGTATCCTCTTCCACTTACTGACTCGCAGCATGCCATGTGGTTGCTGCATACCATCAGTGGCCGGGGGGAGCTTTTTAATGTTGCCGAGTGCTTAGAGTTTAAAGGGAAGATCTCGGCAAGTTGGCTACAACACGCATTGCAACATGTTTGGCAAGCAAGCGATATGCTTGCTTGTCGCTTTGTCAGCGATGCCAGTTATACGCCTCAGCTTCACCATGACAACACAATACCCACGATCCTCTGCCAAGATATTGCACAAGATCCAGAGGATGTGCTCTCTTTTGCTCAGCAGTTTGCCAAGCCGCATCTGGCTGAGCCGTTTGACCTTAGCCAAGAAGCATTGATGAAGTTATTTTTGCTGCGCGGTCCACAGCAAGATTACTTGCTGATCGTGGCACATCATCTGCTGTTAGATGGCTATGGCTTTGGGTTATTCTCACAGTCACTAAACCGTTGCTACAATGCACTGAGTAAAGGCAAACCACTGCCAAACCTGCGCTTCACTGGGCAACAAACACTGCTCGAATTACAGCAAAGTGAAGCGTATAAAACGCAGCAACAGCAGGCGCGAGAGACCCTCAATCAATGGCTGGACAACGCAGACAATGTCTACTCTTATAGCACAGAAAAAACGGATGTCTCTGAGCCGAATCATCGTCTGACAAGCACGTTCTCACAATCTGTCTGGCATACCATCCAATCTGCGGCACAGGTGACCAACACAACCAGTAGTGAAATACTGCTTGCAGCCATCGCGGCGACCTTGGTTGAGCAGCATCAGCAAAATCACGTTACGCTGGGATTAGTGATGATGAACCGCCAAGCTATTAGCGAGCTAAGCAGTCCATGTGTGCAAAGCAACGTCTTGCCTCTGCCATTGGCGCTTAATGGTGAAGATAATTTAACGACTGTGGCACAGCACATCAACCAGCAAATTAAAGCATTAAAAAAAGTACAGAGCTACCGTGTTGAATCGCTCAAGCGAGATCGACAAAAGCAGGGTAAATCTTTAAATATTATTGGCCCCACGATTAATTTATTGCCATTTGCCAGCGCCCCTAAATATTCTGGCATAGAAACGTGCAGCCACATACTAAGTGCAGGGACCACGGACGATATCATGTTGCAGATCCATTTACTGGGCGATACGCCTGCAACGGTAGATTTTGACAGTAATGTTGCGCGTTACGACAGCGACGCAGTCAAAAGCATTCAAGCTCGCATATTTAATGCTGCACACCTGTGGGCGACTCAACCAAAACTGTCACTTAAATCCCTATGCGAACAACTTAGTCAGTGTAACTTAGAGGTCTCATAGATGGATTTTCAACATGCACTCACTTCAGAGTACAACCAGCAGATTGTTTGGGTCACGGGCGTTGGACAAGGTATTGGTTTGGCTGTCGCCAAGCAGTTTGCCGCACTAGGTGCCAAAGTCATTGGCTTTGACCGCCAATTTAGCGATACCAGCATGCTGTATAAGCAAGTTCACTGTGACCTGTCTAAGCCTGAGCAGCTTACTCAAACTTTGGATGAACTCATCCAACATGGGTTAGCTCCCTATAACCTTGTGTATGTTGCTGGTGTGCTTGAAATGGGCGGACTTGATGAGCTCAGCCTCACCCAGTGGCAACACTGTCAGAACGTCAATGCAACCAGCCTGTTTGTGTTTATTCAGCAATGCACTCAGCATTTTAAACACACGCATCAAGGCAGTATTGTGACCATTGGCTCCAACGCTGCGAATACGCCCAGACAACACATGGGAGCTTACTGCGCATCAAAAGCAGCCGCCACGCAACTGACGCTTACCGCGGGCATTGAGCTGGCAAACTGCGGCGTACGCTGCAATGTCATCGCACCTGGCTCAACATTGACTCCCATGCAAACAGGCATGTGGCAAGATGATCAGGGCGCACAACGCGTAATAGAGGGCTTTGCTGAGCAATATAAGCTCGGTATTCCACTGCAAAAAATCGCGACCCCTGAAGAAATTGCCAATAGCGCGGTGTTCATCGCCTCCAAGTTATCTTCGCACACCACAATGCAAATACTCACCATTGATGGTGGCGCCACTTTTTGACCACACACACCAAAGCCACCTATCCTTAGCGGGTGGCTTTTTTCTCAGCCTTTCTCATCACGTAGCTCTAACTTAGGTTCACACTGCACGCTCATTACCATCGCACTCTGTAACCATTACCCACAAAAAAGCCCCACATGAGTGAGGCTTTGTGCTGCGAATATACACTGCAAAGTGCCCATAGGCACTTCGTATCGCGTATTAGAATGTATAAGTTACTTGCGCAGAGAAGTTGCGAGGGTCGCCCGGGCGAACCGAAATAAAGGCAATTTTCGCATCGTACTCTTTGTCAAATAGGTTATGAATATTGAATTTTGCACTCAATGATTCATTGAACTCATAATATGCTGAGAAGCCTGCTAAGACGTTTGAATCAACTGGTACGTAATCGTAAATTGGGCCAAAACCTGTAAAGCCTTCGCGCTCACCGGCATAGTTAACATAGCCACCAACTCTTAGCGAATCAAATTCATAAAAGGTGCTGAAGCTTGCCATTTTCTCTGGTACAACACGCGAAACACGACCTTCATTTTCATTTGGATTGCTCACATCCGTATCAGAGAACGACAGTGACGCAAACCATTGATCAGTGAAGTAACCAGATACTTCAACTTCGTAACCTTCTGACTTGATGCCGCTTTGACCAACGTAGTAAACGTTTTGATTTGCATCTTTACCCGCTACAACCGGGAAGTTTTCTTGAGTAATGTCGAAATAGGCAACATCTACACTTAGGGTGTTTTCACTGTTAGCAAATCTAAAGCCAACTTCTTGGTTTTCACCTCTGACTGGATCTAATAACTTACCTGCTTTGTCGTAATGTAAAGGTTGGTCAAAAATGTCTGTATAACTCGCATAAACAGTTACTTGCTCATTTACCTTGTACACACCACCATAGTAAAGGCTGGTATCAGAAAACTCTTTATCGGTGATAGTACCTACGATATTACTATATGATGTAACCTCTTTACGATTCGCACCCAGCAATACGTTAACATTATCTAATACCTGTAAATTCAACGCCGCACGTGCGCTTTGCGAACCGATATCAGAAGTACGTAGTATTGGGTTATCATAGTTGTAATCCGGCTTTGCAGGCTTGGGCTCTGGCGACTCATTTCTGTGCTCAGCCGCTAAATTACCAGCAACTCGTGAAAGCGGATTATATTGATAGTTCAACTCTTCAAAGTTTGTATCCGCGACAGTTACATTCAATGTGTGCGTTTGACCAAATAAATCAAACTGGCCATTGATGCCAAGCTCTGCACGGTCAGATTCATAATCAGCATCTTTGACATCAGTAAATACGGCATAGTCACCGTTTGGTGCTGGATGCCAATCTAAAGCAGTATAAACTTTATTTTCTTCAGTTGTTGATTGATATAGCTTAGCCACGACAGACCAGTCACTATTGATCTGATAGCGCAGCTCACCCATCAAACTATCTTGCGTCGAGTCTTGAGTACCCCAATCAGGATAAATGTTGGCTTCAATACCAATCTCAATCGGGTCACCATTAGCAAATTGTAGTGGCAAACCATCGGACTTAGCAGTCTGGCCGTCATCTTGATAACTCGCAAAAACAGACACCTGTAATGCATCTGTGATATCAGCACTTAGCGTTGTATAAAATGTCTTACGGTCGGCATTGTAGCGTTCAACAAAAGAATCCATATCTTCTAATGCAACAACCGCACGCGCACGCACTGAACCGCTATCAGTCAATGTGGTATTGAAATCTGCTTCGGCGCGCATCTTGTTCCACGAGCCATACTCTGCCGTAACATATCCACCGGTGCCATTGTATGCACGCTTTTGCACTAAGTTCACAGTACCTGAGGGCTGACCAATTTCTTGTAGCATACCTGTTGAGCCACGGATAACTTCCACCGTCTCAAAGACACTCGTGTCTAACATCGTTGCTTGGTTAGCACGTGCTGCGGTACCCATACCATCGATTAAGAAACGGTTCATTTCAAAACCACGTGCGAAGACAAAACGCTCACGGCTGTCTAGTGACGTTTCAGAGTACACACCAGCGCTGTGAGTGAGGGCATCACCGATTGAGTTAATATCATGGAAGTCCATGAACTCACGGTCAATCACAGAGATTGACTGCGGCGTATCGCCGATTGCAAGTGGCAGTCCAGTTGCCCCTACATCGCGGTGGTGTTTGCCAACCACCTCAATTCGTTCCATATCTAATTTAGCATCGTCTGCTAATACTACTGAAGAACTACTTGCTAGTAGCCCAATACACACCGCTTTTGCAATCATAGAATATTGCTTCATACGCCGTTTGACTCCCTTATCCTAGTCGAGATAAAAATGCTGATTTACTCATGGGCAGACGAAGCCATACAAAAAAAATTTAGCGAGTTTGTGTCATTTATTCTGACAAAAATAAGGTTTAAACAATAAGTGCATAAATATCAACTATTTACAGTTAAAAAATATTTATGATTATATTTATATTGCTGATATTTATCAGAATTTAGTGAATTAAGTTTATGCCAAATAACAAAATAAACAGCCCAACCATAGGCGTTAAGTACTTGGCCGCAAGCAAACAGATAGCCCTGTAATTTGCTTGCATCGAAAAATGAAAAGCGACACCTGCAATCACAATAATGCTCAGCAATTCCGTGACGGTGATCACGGTATGAAAATCCCAGCCAAACAAATCTAAACTTAGCCAAATACTGCCTCGTACCAGCAGCCAACCAACACATAACCCCAATAGAACCGCAACGTTTAATACCCGCATCACAGTACTCCACCTACAGCCGCTAAGATAAGTAATATCAGTATTGGCGTTGTTCCACGATGATAGCCCATCATCACTACCATTGGTAAACCAATGCCCAGCGCAAACAACACCAAAAATAATGCCGCGATAAATCCGAGTTGAAAGTAATAAAAAACACTCAGTACCAATACGCTGACTGCCAACATGTGCGATGGTGTCATAGACTCAGAAACCTTTACTACTCTGGCAAGTTTGCGATAAGGCCAATACTTAGAGCAGGCAAATAACACAAACCCAATTAACAAAAAACTAAGCAAGGCGATCATTAGCAGGCTCCAAGTCTATTGTGCGTTTTTTCACTTTGTCTGTGACTCGCACCACAATCGTTGCTAAGCCAAAGCTCAAACCAGATAAGGCAATAAAGGCAATATTTGCGGTGAGTAAATCTTTACTAACAAAGCTATAAATCTCATGCCCTAACAGCAGGCGTATCACATCGATACAAGGCAGAATTAAAAACAACACACCCGCTATCTGCAGTACCATATGGGCAGACTCTTTTGCCAGCTTAAAGTAACACGTCAATAAACCACAGCCGAGCAAGCTGACAATCACAATCAACTGATTTGTCAGCGCAGTTAATGGCTCGCCTTGGCTAAATAATCGAGTGCAAACCAACAGCAATGCAATTGCAAATAATGCGCCGCAGGTGCCCGCTTCTAAGCATGCGCGCTGCAAGCGAAATAAGACTTGTCCAGCACGCTTAGGCTCTCTAATCGCCAACCAATACAAATTTCCAATTAACATGGCGGCAATCGCCATCAAAGACAGGATGAAATACAACAAGTGGGAAGACTTACCGAGTAAATGCCCTTCATGTAGCTGGATCATGATGTTATAAACATCATTCACAGGCGTTCGCTGTGGCTCATACAGCAAGTTACCGTGCACATCATAAAAGGCGGTGACAAACTCAAAACTGCGATCAGACTCGCCACTCACGCGCAAACGTATCCAAGGCCCTGGGTAGATATCAAATCGCGCAATCCGCATATCTGGATATGCCTGTTGATAATCAGTGATCACTTGATTAAGGCGCGCTGCGCTAAGCTTAGCGTCCATGTCATAGTTGTCCGGTTTACGAGGAAAGCCCAATTCATCCCAATAACTTTCGCCGCTTTTCTCGGCATATTTATGGTATATCGGCGCATTTATCTCATAGCCAACATTAAAATAAGCGCTGCTCCAGCCATACATCAACATAAACAACAACACACCCAAGCCCAACAACACATGACTGTCTTTAAACACATCACGAGATTTGCCCTTAGCGCGATATTGATGGAATTTTTTCACCAAATCTCGCCAGCGGATCCAAATGCCGCTGATAGTGACCATAATCAAGAAAATACAGGCTAACGCTATGATATCTGTGCCGATATGCGTCATAAAATTGATATGCCAAAAATACAAAAAGTCTGCCGCAGCTTGCTGTTGTGCGCTGTCTTGACCAAACAGTTGTTGCGTTTGGTTGTTATAAAGCAGACGGTCATCATGACCAACGTAAATTTGAAACAAGTGAAGGTGCTGAGGGTCGGTTGTTAAAGTAATGCGCTGCTGTGCAAAATCAGGGATTTGTGTCATCAGATCAGTGACTGCGCTTTGCCATGACATATCACGCTCAACATGTTGATCTTGATGCCATGCAAACTGCCAGTTTAGCAATTGCCCTCGGAAAAAAAGTAAACTACCACAGATAAAAACAATAGTGAGAATACAGGCGCTGATTGCCCCTAAAACGGAATGCTGTTTGGTTAGCCGGGTTAGCGTTTTTTTATCCATAAACTCCCTCCTGTTTATTTCAGGCTGTCCATTTAAAGTCAGTTTTTGACAGCCAAAACCACACCATTTGGCAGGACGAGAAGCAGTGCTAAAAATTTAGAAAAATAAGACAAAAAACATGAAAAGGGGCGTTTGTTACCCAAACGCTCCTATCAATCAGCCTGTTTGTAGGTGGCTAGCGTTAGCTCATTTGAGTCGCAACCGCATTCAATAACCGCGGATGACGCACCACTTCTTGGTGTCCAACGTCTAGCTGTTCAACCACCATTGACGCGCCATTGCTCGTCAATTTTGCACTGTACACATCAATGTCACTGGCCAAACGCTCTTTTGACCACAAGACATGCGTTGGCAATCTTTCAGGCAAGCTTGGTAAGGTGCATTTTAGCGCGCGCAGTGCTTTCAAGCGCTCACTCTTGGTAAAAGTATCCGCCAATTGCTGTGCGGTGATCGCATTATAAGGCAGCGGTAACGCGTCAACAGCAGATTGCCAAAATGCCTGTAAATGTGCGCTTAACGTGCCGCTGTCCAGCTCGTTTTCAGCAAGTAGAGGCGCAAAGTAACCGTCTATGCGTTGCGTCCACACCTCGCCGCCATTATCCACCACCAGCGTTAAAAATTCGCTGATTGCATCTAACTGAGAGACATTGCGTGTTTGCGCGATTGGGATCCAAGAATCTGCCAAGTACAATTGTGTGACATGCTGTCCTGCTGCCTCCAACAAGGTGGCCACTTTTGCTGCCAATAAGCCGCCCATAGACCAACCTAACAGCTCAATATGTTGCCCAGTAAATTGCGCGATGAGTTTGTCCGCGTAGCTTTGCGCCAACGCATCAAAATCATCCACAGCAAGATCGGCACTATTTGGCTCAAAGGCAAATAAGTTGACCTGATCATTCAAATGCTCTGCCAATGTACGATAACTCAGGGATAACCCTAAGCCATCGTGGAAACAGATAACCTGACGATTTCCTGCTTTATGGCTATTCAATGGTGCGATCTGCTCAGTTGCCTCTGTGCTGAGCACATCGGCCAATTTAGCAACGCTCGGTGCTTGGAATAACACACCTAAATCAAAGTGCAGATCTGACGCTTCTCTATCGGCCCAGCGCTTAACCAACTTAATGGCCGCAATGGAGTGGCCACCTAATTGGAAAAATGACGCGCTACGGCTGACTTTATCTAGCTCCAATACTTCTGCAAACACCACAGCGAGTTTTTCTTCTAACTCCCCTTGCGGCGCTTCATAGGCCAGTGTCTGGCTCGCAAATGAAGGCAGCGCTTTGCGATCAACCTTACCATTACCTAACCTCGGCCACTGTGCCACCACCATAAAGGCAGAAGGGATCATCGCCTCAGGTAAACTGTGTGACAATGCACTTTTAAGTGCGTGCGTCGCGTCGCTGTCTAGTGCCCCATCTTCATACTGATTGGCAATCAAATAGGCATTTAAACGCACTTCTCCCTCTACTTTGTCTGCCACCACTAGCGCGTGATCAATGCCCTCTAGCTGCTCAATACAGGCAGCCACTTCACCTAGCTCAATCCTAAAGCCACGTACTTTCACTTGGTCATCTTTACGCCCTAAGATCATCACTGAGTTGTCTGGCATGTAGCGGGCGAGATCGCCCGTGGCATAAACGCGTTGAGCCAATTCACTGTGCTCGGTAAAAGCGGGATGTTCTGGCTGACCCAAATACCCGTCGCTCAACTGCGCACCCGCGATAAATAGCTCGCCCACTTCACCATAACTGCACAGCTGCCCAGCTTGGTTAAGCACATACGTATGCGTGCCTGCAAACACCTGGCTGAGCTTAGCCACACCACCGTCGCCGGCCACATAGCGATGACACATCACCCCTATGGTCGCTTCACTTGGCCCATAGTGATTGTAAATTTCGCTGTGCGGTGCCCATTGCTGCAGTGAGCGCAAGAAGGTGTTTGGACAGGCTTCACCGCCAAGTACAATTTTTTGCGGGAAATAAGGCAGTGCTTTTAAGTCGCACAGCGCTTGTAGGTGAGAAGGCACGATTTTAATGCAATCAATCTGATACTCAGATAAAAACGTCCCAAACTCCGTGCTGTCCATACTTTGCTTTTCACTGGCAATACACAACCGCTTGCCAAGATATAACGCATTAAATAAACAGGTATACCCCAGATCTGCTGCCACGGTCGCTGTCAGTGCAAAGTTATTTTGCTCTGACAAACCAAGTGCTTCACAGGATGCCGCGCAATAGGCACTCAGCTGTTGCTGGCCGATACGCACGCCCTTTGGTGTGCCCGTCGAGCCAGACGTAAAAATACTGTACGCCAAGCTGGTTTCAAGTGACGCAAGTGTTGGCAACACAACATCACGGTCTGCTTGCAATGCCTGCACTGTCACGCCTGTTTGCGCTGACTCCGCTATCAGGGTGGCATTATCAAACTGGGCAACGACCTTGTCGATACGTGCCTGCGGCCAGCTTGGGTCTAATGGCACAAAGCCAAATCCTGCCCGCATACTGGCAAACATCGCCACAATTAAATCAGTGCTTCTTGGCAACAAGAGCAATGTTGGCTGCGTTGAGTCAGGCTGTCTGGCCTTTAACCCTTTCGCTGTGCGCTCAACTTGTTGCCATAACTGGCCATAAGTGAGTGTGCTGTCTGCATCAGTGAGTGCTACGGAGTCAGCATCTGTGCTGGCAAAGCCCGCGACACGTGCGATCACTGTTTCAGCAGGCGTTGCCAATTGCACACCATTGATGGCCAAAAGCTGTGATTTATGACCATCACTTAATAGGCTGATCTCAGAAGATTCAGTATGCACCTCGGCAGAATGAATAACGTGCAATACCTGGGTCAATTGCGCTAGCAAACTACTCACAGCAGCTGCAGAAAAACTATTTTGGCAGTAATTTAATGTCAACGTGCCCTGCTGAGATACCGCTAAGTTCAGTGCGTGATGCTGACTCACCTGCCAATCAGGCTGCGCGCTGTGCAGCGGCAGTACGGCATCTGTCGTATTGAGTGCAGTATTGAGCTGCGCCAAAGAAATACTCTGCGCTACCTGACGATGATTTTCACACTGCTCGTTTAGCACACCTAACCAGCTGTGCAAGCTCTGCTCTGGCTGATATTCAACGATAAGCGGCAAGCTTTTCGCATATCGGCCCAGTGCGCCTTCAAACGCTTCGTCTTCAAGGCGAGGATCATAATGCAATGCGGTCAAAAAGCGCGGCGTCGTTGCCAAACGTGCCATCAACCACCACCATGCATATTGCGCAATATTCTGTGCTGAAGTTTCCAATGTCTGTGCAAACTGTGCAACACCTTGCCACAGCGCAGCATCAATCTCATTTTGAACTTGCGTGTAGCTGCGCTCACCTTCACTGACCGTGCCCATATTGTATGGCAACTGCAATGGTGCTGGGATATCCCCTGTTAAATAGTTTTGCCAGTACACTTGGCCTGCTAGACCATCTTCGTCATGTAACATCTCTTGCTGCCAGGCAACAAAATCAGGAAACTGCAGCGCTTCTTCATCATCCGGTTGGCCAGCTATGATAGCAGCGATGAGTTCCAGTGATGATAAGTCCAACGCACCAGCAAAACCGCGCAGCGCCAAATAGCTTTGCTCTGGCGTATTGATGCGAGTTAGATGAAGATTGCAGCCTGTATGAGGTGCGATCTCAACGGGAGAAATCACCGCCAGCTGTGCCAAACTTGGCACACCAACCTGTGTCCACTCAATGTTATCCACTTGTATTTTGGCATCAAGACTTGGCACAGCACGAAGGCCTTTAAAACCCTCAACTTGCTGATAATTTGAAGCCAAACTTAAATGCGATTGCACCAGCTCATCCGCATAGCGCTGGATCTCTTGCAAACTGGTTGAGCAAGGCACCAATAACTGTACCAGTGCTGACGTATTTTCACCTTCAGTCATAAAGCGTTGCTGGTTTGCTGTCAGTACAACACCTTGTTGATACTCTTCGATATACTCTGTGATCATGCTAGGCACTCCTGCTCTGCTTGCGCTGTGTTGGCGTCAGCCAATTGTTGTTGAGATACCATATCGCCCATCGCAACAACGATTTTTCTTGGTTCTTCGTAAGGGTCACGGGCATGGGCTGCTAACATGTTATCAAGCATTACCACGTCGCCTTTTTGCCAAGCAAATCTTACCGCACAGCGCTCATACGCTTCCCCGATCTGGGCCATTTCTTCATAGCTGATCGGCGTCCCATCACCAAAAAACACATTGCGTGGTAAATACTCATGACCAACCATTTCTATTAAGTCTTTGCGCACGCTCTCTTCTAAACAAGACTCGTGATGCAGCTGTACCTGGTTAAAGAAAGACGCTTCACCTGTTAGATGGTGCTTGATCACGCCATGGGTTTTAGTGCGCGTTTGCAAGCCGCCATTGTCTAGCCAACGGAACTCGGTATTACTGGCAGTCAAACGTGCTTCTACTTCTGCTTTATCGTCAGTTTTGTAAAAGTCCTGCCAAGCAACATCCAGATTTGGAATAAAGTTACGCACGTAAAGCAGCTCTTTGGCTTTAATTTTTTCTACCAGCTCTTGCGGTAATTCTTTGAGCATACGGCGACAATCTACAATCGGCGTCGCGCCGCCAACCACAGACGGCAACTCACAGAAGAACCATTGCTTGCGCGGCCACTTATCTAAGTGAGAACTCTCATTGTGATACAAAATCATTTGGCGCTCAGGGTAAGGCGTCGACTTATAGGTTTTTTTGCCGCCTTCTTTTTTCGGCAAGTCGCCATACTGGCCGTATAACCCCGGCTGGATCGCATCGGCAAATGACTCAAACTCTTGCGGCGATTGCAGCGCAAAGTTTCTGAAAATAATCCCGCCGTACTGCTTTAAATAACCGTCAATCACATCTCGGTTATTGCTTGCCCAGTTAATTGGGTCAAGATCAGGGGACGTCGGCTCTACGAGAATAGGAAATTGCTCAGTATCTGGTAAAAAATACGTTTTTATCGGCGCAGCTGGTGCCTTAGCACGTTTTTTTAGACCTTTCTTTAATCCTGAAAATGAATTTCCGCGGGCGGCTTTTTGCATAGTTTTAAATTCCTGAATCATTGGCGAAATTACATTGCGAACAGGCTGTTCGCTCATCTCCATGAGTTGCAATACGCATTGCTGCCAACGCCCCAACCATTGCTGCATGCTCTCTGGGTTATAAAGTTGTTTTCTAAACACCCACTGGCATTGCAACTCATCCGCCTCAATGACGAAAAGCGCACTGTCAAATTTACTGCTAATCGCACTGAGGCTATCGGCAGGTTCAAGACGAATGTCATCCATCATCCACTGCTGCTGTGGAGTGTTTTGCATGACAAATAACTGCTGTACTAATGGTTGAATATTGTTCACCCTTGGGGCGTCCACTAATTCAGTCAATGACTCCAAACCCAGCGCTTGATGGGCCATCACTTGCAGTGATAAATCTTGCGTTTGTTTAATAAAATCAATAATTAAAGAATCTTCATCAAGCTGACTTCGCTGTGGTAATACCCGTACAAAAAAGCCAATCAAGGCTTCCAGCGCTGGGTTATCACGTCCGGCAAAGTCACTGCCAACCACCACATCTGGCTTATCGTTGATGGCATGTAAGAACAAGAAATAACCAGATAAAAGCAAGGCATTGAGTGATATTTGCTGCTCACGGGCAAAGGCTTTTAAGCGCTTGGTTTGATCTGCGTCAAATGCGCCAACCACTAACCCCCCTTCATTACTCAGTTGCGCAGGGCGCGGGTAGTGATTTGGCAATGCACTGTTTGCTGGTGCTGCAGCTAAATGGTCGCGCCAATAAGCTCTCAGCGCGTCCCCGGACTCATCACTGAGTAGCGTTTGCTGCCAGTTGGCATAATCCACATAGTCAAACTGTAATGGCGACCAGCTTGGTGGCTGCTGACTCGCAAGTGCCTGATATGCCGTAGCCAAATCACCAATCAATACGCTCATCGACCAGCCATCGGAAATAATATGATGCGTATTGACCGACAATTGATACTCGCTTTCTCCAAGCTGAATGAGCATGGCGCGCAGCAGCGGCGCTTTTGTCAAATCAAATGGCTGATTTTCAAAGTCGCGCTGCAATTGCTGGCTTTGCGCTGTGCGCTCGCCTTCATTTAAATCCGTCAGTACCTCCACCACCAGTTTAAAATCAAGCTGCTCACTGACTTGCATACTGGCTTCACCCAAGTGCTCAACAAAGCGCATGCGCAACGAGGCATGGCGCGCAATCACTAAGTCAAACGCTTGCTGTAGCAGGTCAACATCCAGCGCGCCACGGAGTGTGACCGCACCTGAAATATTAAACGCGTGCTTATCTTGCGCTTTGACCAGTTGATCCGATAACCACAAGCTCAGCTGCGCCGGTGCCAATTCATAACTCGGCTGAGCTTCAACTTTGACCAGTTGAGGCAGCTGAGCCTTATCTGCTTTATTTAATAACGTGGCTAAAGCGGCGACATTGGGCGCATCAAACACATCTTTTACTGTGCAGTTGCACTCGAGTGTCTCACTGATGCGACTTGCCAATTGCAGGGCGCTAATGGAGTCGCCGCCCAAGGTAAAGAAGTCATCTTCACGGCCAATCGGTGAGGTCTTAAGGACGGTTTGCCAAATCTCGACCAATTGCTGCTCTTGCTCATTCACAGGCTCAACATAGCCTTCACTTTGGCCATCTTGTGCTTTTGGCAAAGCATGTCTATCGATTTTGCCTGAGTTATTCAGTGGCAACTTATCCAATACCATGATCACACTTGGCACCATGTAATGTGGCAATTGCGCTGCTAGTTGTGCTTGTAGTGTACTGCTTTCAAGTCCATGCCCTGCCACATAGGCCACCAAACGCGTGCCGGTTGGTAACTCTTCCGCGATTACCACAGCTTCAGTCACAGCTGGCTGTTGATAAAAGTGCGCTTCAATTTCACCTAGCTCAATTCTAAAACCACGGATTTTCACCTGATGATCGGTGCGCCCCAAGTATTCTAACTGGCCTGCGTGGTTGTATTTCACTAAGTCTCCGGTGCGATATAAACGGCTACCCGCGTGGCAAAACGGGTTAGCAATGAAACGCTCGGCACTGAGTTCAGGGCGATTTAAATAGCCACGAGCGAGGCCATCACCCGCAATATATAACTCACCAGCAACACCACCTGGCACTGGGTTTAAAGCGTTGTCCAAAACATAAAATTGATTAGCGCGCACAGTTTCACCAAGGTGAATTTGGGGTGTCACAACCTGCTGGCAAGAAGACCAAATGGTGGTTTCTGTCGGTCCATACATGTTCCAAAGGGTCACTTGCTTATCGAGTAGCTCGACTGCCAGCTCTGCGGGGAGTGCCTCCCCCCCACACAGGCCCAGTACGGGTTTTTCAATTAAGTTTTGCGCCAGTAAGGCACGCCATCCCGCCGGCGTTGCCTGGATCACAGAGACCTCCGCCAAGATGGCGGTACTGAGCTGATTTTGCTGCTGAGCAATGCATACCTTCGCCCCCACATATAGCGGCAAATGTAACTCAAGGCCTGAAATATCAAACGACAAGGACGTCAATGCCAACACCGTATCTTCACGCTGCAAAGCAAACTTTTCCTGCATAGCCGCTAAAAAGTTACTGAGGTTTTGATGGCTAATGGCCACCCCTTTTGGCTTACCGGTCGAGCCCGAGGTATAAATCACATACGCCAATTGCGCAGGATGAATTGTGATAGTCGGGGCCGTATCATCATAACCTTGCAAAGATAAAGTCGCTGTATTGAACTGTTCAACCTCTGTTGCCACTGATGTAGCGAGGTTGTGCAGCACCAACTGCGCACCACTGTGCGAGAGAATGTAGTCAATGCGTGATTGCGGTAACTTGGGGTCTACAGGCACATAAGCGCCACCAGCACGCAATACTGCCAACATAGCCACCAGCATATCCACATCACGTTCATACATCAGCGCGACTTTTTGCTCGCTTTGCAAGCCCTCAGCTAATAGGTAATTAGCCAATTGCGCACTGCGTGTATCAAGCTCGGCATATGTCAATGAAGTGCCTTGCAGATCAGATACGGCAATGTGGTTCTGATGTGTGGCAAAGTTCTGCGCCAATAAAGACAAGTAATCCGCGGCTGGCGCAACGGGTTCAGCTTTTACTGGCATCGCTTCTGCGACCACATTCCCAAGTGCCGTATCTGGCAAGCTGGTCAGCTTGGAGGCAAATGCGCTAAAGGATGCCAACAAACGTTCCAACACAGGCATGTCATAGTATTTTGGATCGCCCTCAAATTGGATCAATAAGCTATCTGCTTGCTCAATCACTTCTAATGAGAGCGGAAACTTGGCTTCAAACTTGTCGACCACAATGGGCGTCAGTGGCAGCGGCATTGGGCCATCACTACTGGGTTTGTACTCTGAAAAGTTGTACATGGCTTGGAAATGACTTTGCTCACCCATTTGCTGCCAGCCAAGCTCCCTAGCCAGCCATTCATATGGGATCAGCTGATGCTCAATCACAGTCAGGGTATGCTGCTGTACCGCGCGGGCAACCTCCACCAAGGTACGCTCGGGCAATGCCTCATTCTTATACAGCTGCGTATTGACAAAAAAGCCAACAATTTCGCTAATATCCGGATGATTTCTGGCAGCCGTTGGCACACCCAATAAAAATTGCTGTGCGTCGCTAAAGCGCGACAGCACTATCTGATACAGCGCCATAGTTAACGACGAAACCGTCAGGTTATATTGCTGAGAAAGCTGTCTTAGTGCACGGGTTTGCTCGGCAGATAACGGCGCTTTTGCTACCACGGCATAGCGCTCATCGCCCGCTTGTTCAGCTTTGGGGAGTGCAAGATGTTGCGGCTCAAAGTTCACATAGTCTTGCCAATATGAACACGCTTGCTGTCCCATTTCAGACTCAAGAGCATCGCGCTGCCACTGGGCGTAATCTAAATATCGCAACCCAGTTGGTGAGAGAGGTTCACCAAAATAGGCCCGCACTAAATCTCGTAAAATTAAATTCAAGGACCATCCATCACTGGCAATATGATGGTTATCTAACAGTAAAATCCCGCCTTTTCCGTACGCCATCCAAGCGGCGCGCATTAACGGCGCACAACTTAAATCAAACGGCTGTGCAAACCAATTAGTTACGACATTCGAACTCAACACATCAACCGCAGTCCACGCTTGCAACGATGTATCTAACGTCAATATCGACAAGGGCACCTGTGCCTCTTCAACCAAGTACTGCCTTGGAGTACTGTCATTGCTAAAGCGTGTTGCCAGCGCCTGATGGGCATTTACCAAAGCGTTCAGCGCTGCTTGTAGTTTGTCGATGTCCAAAGCCGTCTCAATATAAAAGGCACGGGGGACATTGTATGAAATCGACTCTGGGGTTAGTTGCTGTTGTAACCACAGCCTTTGCTGTTGAAAAGACAGGTTGCCAAACGTGTCTGGGTGTTTTGGGATCTGGTTATCAGCCTCTGGTTGCTCAGCAAGCAGCTCACCAAGTAATTCAAGGTCCAGTTCATCTGCAAGCACATCAAGAATATCGTCGTTGTTCATGTGTATCTCGAAAAAAGGAAAAGGGAGTCATCGACTCCCATATACAAAGTTGAATGGATTACGTGTACTAGCTGCCCAAGCCGAGTTTTTGCTGCAGCGCTTTGCGCTGCTCGGGCGATAACGTTGCCAGCTTTAATTGCGTCATGGCGATTTTTTCTAATTTTTGCGGATTGCTATGTTGTGCGCTTAACGCCGCTGCAAATTTCACTATGGTGGCATTATCAAACACCAAGGTCGGTTCAACATCCATCAGCAGCTGCTGCTTGATGCGCGTCACCAGTTTAATGGCCGCCAGTGAATGACCACCAAGGTCAAAGAAACTTGCATCACAACTGACTTTGTCAACCTCAAGAATGTTTGCCAGCGCATCCGCTAACCATGTTTCTAATTGCGAGTTGGGCGCAACGTAGTGGTGGGTTTGTAATTTTGCAACGTCTGGCAGCTGGCTGCGATCAACCTTGCCATTCGCCAGCAGTGGCAACTGTTCAAGCGCCACAAAAAACTGTGGTACCATGGCTTCAGGCAGCTGTTCACGCAAACTGGTTTGAAGATATTGGTTCACATCACCAGTCAGTAAGCCCAAAGCTGCCTCGCCTTGATAGTTGAATCCTGTCAGATAAGCCACTAACGCGGTTTGACCAGCCACTTTATGGGCGGTGACATAACAGCCTACCGAAGTAAGACAGCGACTGACAGCAGCGGCAACATCATTGGGCTCAACACGGAAGCCGCGAATTTGCACCTGATCATCCTTACGGCCAGATAAGCTGATGCTGCCATCAGGCATATATCTGGCAACGTCACCTGTAGGATAAAGGCGCGGTGCCCACTGACTGTCAGTGATAAAGCCTTCGTGTTCCCCTTTACCAAGATAACCACGGGCCAACTGTGTGCCCGCAATATGTAACTCACCTTGCTCACCCATGGCACAAAGCGCGCCTTGCTCATTCAGAATGTAAATCGAGGTACCTGCAAACGCCTTACTCAACTTGGCAACAGTGCCAGCAAAACTGGTTAAGTCATGATATTGGTGAGACAACACACCGACGGTCGCCTCGGTTGGACCATAGTGATTAAAAACTTGCGTGCTTGGACTCAGTTGATGAATTTTTTGTAGTAAAGTCGGCGCACTCGCCTCTCCACCTAAAATTAACTTTTGCGGCAGTGCTTTGGGTTCAGCTTCCAATAACGCTTGCAGATGTGAAGGCACAATTTTCACCACCTCAACCTGATGCGCTGTGACAAATTGCGCAAAGGCCTGTCCTTCTCTCACCGCTTGCTCAGGCGCGACGATAAGGCTGCCCCCATTATAAAAAGCGTTAAACAAACAGGTGTTACCAATGTCCGCCGCCACGGTGGAGGTCAAGCCATAACGCTCAGCCCCCAAGTTAAGTGCCTCACTGGAACCAAAGCAATAATGGGCCAATTGGCCATGCTCAATCACCACGCCTTTGGGGGTGCCCGTCGAGCCTGAAGTAAACAACACATAAGCTGCTTGCTGAGCATTAGGTAAAGCAATGCTGTCCACGGTCGTCAGTTGCTCAGCCTCACTGAGTAATGCCGCTAAACCTAAAGCATGGTCACTGCCTTGCTCACTAATATGGCACGAGGCGCCCGCCGCAGAGATGATCTGTGCTTGGCGTGCTTCGGGCCACACCGGATCAACAGGGCAATAAGCCGCGCCCAAACGTTGAATGGCTAAAATCACCAAAACTTGCTCAAAACTGCGTGGCAAAGCCACAGTGACGATGTCATTACTGACTACGCCATTACTTTTCAGTACCTGAGCGATGCGCAACAAACGGTTATCTAGTGCTGCGTAATCAAGGCTTTGCTGCCCATCGGTCAGTGCCAATACACTATTTTGCTGCGCAAACTGCGTGATTTTATCAAATAACAAAGGCACATCAGTGGCTGGACGATTGAGTCCCAAATGGCGCTGTTGCTCTTGCTCAGTGGCAATGGACAGTGCACTAATTGGCGTGTGAAGCTGGTTATCTAATTGCATCAACAAGTGTTGATATTGCGCGAGCAGGGCCTGCACAGCATCCGCACTGTAGGCTCGACTATCATGACGCAGTGTGAGTATCGCCTCATCTTCTTGCAGCACACACATTAAATGCAGCTCACTGCCATCATCTAGGCGCAGCAGCTGACCCTGCACCTCTCCATGCCATACCTGCATCAGGCAACTCGGCGCAGTGTTTATGCCATATTCGGCGAGGCCAGCAAAGGACTCAGCCCATTCAACATGCTGCTCATTTTGGAAGTCGAAGTGAGTCAACCAAGCACTGAGCGTGTGTGTGGGGTTTACTTCAATGGCCAGCGGCAAATGCAATTGATACACACCCAGTGCACCTTCAAGCTCTTCGCTGATCTGTCTGGCATCGTAACCACAACCGGCGACAAAGCCCTTATTTTGACTGATCCTAGCGAGCAATAACCACCATGTTGCCTGCAATATGACATCAGCGTCCAATTCAAGTTGCTCGGCCAAGTTATCAATGCGCTGCAATAACGATGAGTCCAAAGTGTACGTCTGACTTTGCTGTGCTTGCCTATCGTTGACCTCAGGCGCTTTGCGATAAGGTAATTGAAAGTGCTTATCAAGCTGCTGTAATTTGCTGCCCACTTGCTGCCAGTAAGCCGCCCCTTGAGCCGCTTCTGGCGCAGAATTTGTCTCTGTCACCCAGGCTAAAAAGTCCGGGTATTGGATCACCTCATCATCACACTCTGTGCCATGCACTAATCCATCAATATATTCATAAACACTGGCAATATCTAAGGCCAGCGCATTGGCATGGACCAATAAATAAGCTTGTTGCTGAGCCTCAAAGTGACTTAATTGAATAGTGTGTCCCTGCGCTGCATTTAAAGTCACGGGAATAAGCTTGGCGCGTTCCACCGCCGTTAAGTCCGCAGCACTGTCTAGTGTTTCACAAACGGATGTAGCAGGTTCGGCAGGCATCTGATGGATCTCGTCTTGCCCCTCGATGTGCACAAATGCAAACTGCAAAATCAGCTGTTGCTGAGCAATCTCTGTCGCTCGCTGGTTTATCACTGACACGCTTAAATCTGACGCGATCGGCACCAATACACTGTGCACTGCAGGTGTACTGTTTTCATGTGTTGATAGGTGTTGTTTTTGTTGAACACTCAGGCCAAGGCCCTGCGGATATGCATCAATATGCTTTTGCATCATGCCAAATGTCTCTTGCAGTAAAGTTGGAGCCATTTGGCACACAGGGTTGCATCCAAACAGCCCATTATGAATTAACCAATAATGTGCTTACCCTAGGTGTTTTCAGCCATTCACGTTGGCATAAACAGTGCGTTTCACAGCACCTTGCATTGGGCATTGTTTACCCACACGCTAGGGATGTCTTTTAATGACGAGCAAGGTCGGATTTTTTTTAAGGAAAACACGCAAGAATCTGGCTTTACCCGCCAAAGCGCTGGCCAGAAAATGAAAAAGCCAAGATCACATGGCGACCTTGGCTTTAGGGTGACGTTAAAAAATCAGCTTACTTTTTCAATTTACCAAACTTGGCAGACTTGCGTTTTTTAGCGCCACTACTGCGTTTAGGCTTAGGTAAAGCTTGTTCAGGATGGACAGCCAAAGTATCCAACAGACTCAACCACTGAGTGACCAAGGTCGCCATTTTATCTTTCAGGTAGAGATCTGTTTTAAATACCAAATTACCACTGAACCCAGTTTCACTCGGCTCAATGAAGATGCCTGAGTCAAACTTACTGCTCACTTCACCACTTGGCAGCTCGGTGATCTCCATGCCGTCAACCGGCCAGCGTGGCTGTGGTGTATTTTGCATCACAAACAACTGCTGGAAGATTGGCGAGGTGCCCGCTTGACGCGGTGTATCCACCAATTGCATGATCCGCTCAAGCGTCAGCAGCTGGTGATCTTGCACCGCTAAAAATTGCTGCTGAACCTGCTTTGCCAAACTGATAAGACTCTCATCTGCGCTGACTTTTACGCGCAGTGGCATCACCTTAATGAAATAGCCAATTAATGGCTCCAGCGAAAGCGTTTCTCGACCTGCCATAGGTGTGCCTACTACTAAGTCTTGCTGCCCCGTTTGCTGGCTCAAAAATGCCATATAACTGGCTTTTAACAAGGCAAATAAGGAAACCTGATGCGCCTCGCTCAATGCTTGCAATTGCGCCGCTGTATCAGCTTGAATATCAAACCTTACCTGCTCGCCTTGGCTGCTCGGTTTGTCAGGACGCGGGAAATGCAGCGGTAACGTGGTGATCTGAGGCGCCGCCTCAAGCTGCTGCTGCCAGAATGTATGGTTTTGAGCCCCCTCTTCGGAGGCTAAACGGGCATTTTGCCAGTGCGCATAATCTGCATATTGCACCTCTAGCGGCGCCATCGCTTCGACTAGACTACCGTCGCCAAGCTGCTCAGCATAAAACACGCCAAGCTCTTGCACCAAGTTGGCAATTGACCACCCATCACTGACGATGTGATGCATACTGACCAATAATTGATAGCTATCTGCACCCAGTTGCAGCACTTTGGCGCGCATCAATGGTGCGGTACTTAAATCAAAACCTTGCTGCTCAAAGTCACGGCGCATTTGCATCGCCGTTTGCGCACATTCAACCTGCTCAACAGCAATGGTAAAGTTCACATTTTCAAGCACTTCACTGCGCGGCTCGCCCTCAACATTCACAAAGCGAGTACGCAGCACCTCATGCCGAGCAAGTAACTGGTTAAATGCCAGCTCAAGAGCCTGAATGTCTAGTTCACCACTGAGAGATACGCCCCCAGCGATGTTATACGCAGCTTTATCCGCTGCATCACTCATTTTGTCCGTCAGCCACAAGCTTTGCTGCGCCGCAGACACTGGCATTAGCTCTGTGCGCTCAACAAGTACAAGTGCTAAGCGCGCTGGTCCCTGCTCCGACTGTGCAGTCAGCTGGGCTAAAGCCGCCAAATCTGGCGCATTGAAAATGTCTTTTACTTCAATACCGTAATCACCTAATTGGTTAATTCTAGGCACCAAACGCAGAGCACTGATAGAGTCCCCGCCCAATGCGAAGAAGTTATCGTGTCGACTCACTTGCGGGGCATGTAACAGTGATTGCCAAATCTGTGCTATCTGCTGCTCAAGGCCCGCTTGTGGCGGCACACATGCACCTTGTTCTGATACCAATGTGAGTACCGGTAAGCGTTTACGATCCACCTTGCCATTTTGATTGAGCGGTAACTGCGTCACAATCTCAATGGCTTGTGGGATCATGTACTCAGGTAGGTGCTCACGCAGCGCAACTTGCAGCGCACTGCCAGTCAGCTTGTCACTGACTGCAAATGCCACTAACACAGGTTGCTCCTGCTGGCTTTGCACCAAAACAACCGCCTGTGCCACGCCATCGAGCGCGCTGAGCTGCGCTTCAATTTCACCCAGCTCAATACGATGACCACGAATTTTAATCTGATCGTCAACACGGCCTAAGTATTCCAGCTGTGCCTGCGCATTCCAGCGCACTAAATCACCGGTGCGATAAAGTCGCGTGCCATTGTCGCTAAACGGGTTCGCCACAAAGCGCTCGGCGGTTAAATCCGCTTGCTGCACATAACCTTCCGCTAAACAGCTGCCGCCGATATACAGCTCACCCACAGCACCCTGTGGCAACAAGTTCAAGTCGCTATCTAACACATAGACGTTGCGATTGCCGACCGGCTTACCGATGGGGACGTAACGACCATCAACAGAAGACTTGGCATCACCCAGCCACAGCGTGGGTGTGACCACGGCTTCGGTTGGACCATAGGCATTAACAAACTGTGCTTGTGGCAAGCTTTGCTGAGCTAAATTAAAGTCACCTTGGTGCCAGCCTTCACCGCCGACAATACAAAGGCGCACTGAGTCCAGTTTTGGCACATGACGCAAATACGCAGGCGGTAAGTCCACCACGGTGACTTGCTCAGCCTCCACGTACTCAACAAGTGTATCTGGGCCCATAGATTTCGGGTCAACCACACTCAATTGCGCGCCACTTAGCAGTGGCATTAACAGCTGTTCCAGCGCCGCATCAAAGCCCATTGAGGCAAAGAGCAAAGCGTGATCGCCTTCTTGATAGTGATAATACTGCTGCATGGCATAGCAATGATCTGCCAGCGCCTGATGAGAAACAGCCACGCCTTTTGGTAACCCGGTCGAGCCCGATGTGAAAATCATATAAGCCATTTGCTGGGGTAAAATAGTGTTGCTGAGTGCCGTTGTCGGATACACACTGAGCTTAGACTCATCCAGTGTATGGATAGGCACCCCCTTCAATTCACTAGCTATATCATCACTCAACAATAAATCGGCACCACTTTGCTGTGCAATGTATTGCTGACGTTCAAGAGGCAAACTTGGGTCAATCGGCACGTATGTCGCACCGGACTTCAACACAGCTAAGGCTGCAACCACCATGTCAATGCCACGAGCAAAACGCACTGCCACCACCGGGTGAGATTGTGCACACAGGTAATGTGCCAAACGATCACTTTGCGCTGCGATCTGCTGATAGCTCAATGCCGTGTCGGCAAATTTCAGTGCAGTATTGTGCGGGTATTGTTTTGCCATCGCGCTTAATTGCGACGTCACCAAATTCGCCGCAATATGTGTTTGTCCCTGACTCAAGGCATGCAACTGCGCTTGCTGTTCTTCTGGGAGCAGCACAAGATCGGCAATGCACTGTGATTGCGTATCAACTAACGCAGTCAATACCGCATTCAGTGCTTGGGCAAGCTCAGCTCGGCGCGCTGGACTGAAGCGCTCTTTGGCAAATTCAAACTCAATATTGGTGAGCCCTTCGCTGTTTTCATAGCAGTTCAGCACCAATTCAAACTGGGCTTCGCTGGCAGCAATAGATACGGGGCTCACATCTAATTGGGGCAGAGCAAGCAGCGCTTCCCCATCAACGCGTTGATGGTTGATCATCACTTGGAACAACGGCTGTTCAAGGTCACGGTCTAAATCAAGGCTATCTAATAGTTGCTCAAATGGGAGATCTTGATGCGCTTGTGCGCCCAATAAGTGTGTTTTCACCTGCTCAAGCGCATCACTCAATAACACCTCCCCTGAAAGATGCGTGGTGATCACTTGGGTATTCACAAAGAAGCCAACCAGAGATTCAGTGCCCGCGTTATGACGGTTGGCAATCGGCATACCCACACGAATAGTTGATTGCCCGCTGTAGCGATGGAGCAACACCTTCAGTGCTGTCATCAAGACATTAAACAAGCTGGTGTTGTTGGCTCTAGCATAGTCAGCCAAGGCTGTTTTTAGTGCATCACCGAGCTGAATTTGCTCTGTAATCGCTTGATAGCTACTTTGCTGCGTCGCTATATCGCTTGGCAGACGCAGCGCAGATAAATCATCACCAATGGCACTATGCCAATAACTGAGCTGCTCAGCTTTCACCTCGTCGTTTAACCAAGCCCGCTGCCACTGTGCATAATCACTATAGCGCACGCTTGCGGTGTCGATAGGTAGCACCTTATCCGAGAGCGCATCGCGATATGCCTTAGCAAAATCGTCAATAATGATCTGTAATGACCACGCGTCGGAGATAATGTGGTGCATCACAACCACCAGTTCGTGCTGAGTATCACTGTGTTTTATCAGACCAACTCTGAACAGGTTGCCTTGGGTCAATACAAATGGCTGTGCCACAAAGTCGGCACGCCATGCAGTACTGTCCGCGCCATTGGAGGCATCAAACTCGTGATAGGCACATTGGCCAATCGGTGCGATATATTGCGATACCTGCGCGTCTTTATCTTCGACATACACGGTACGCAGTGCATCATGTCGATTGCTGACAAAGTCCAACGCACTTTGCAGTACCTCTGTATTGAGCGTCCCTTGCAGCATCAAGCCGCCTTTAATGTGATACGCACTGCTCTGTGGTGATAGCTTCCACAAGAACCACTGGCGCAGCTCGGCAAACGACAGTCCAGCGTACCTCTGTGCCTGACGCTGTAGCACCGGCTTGGCACTGGCTTCATTGCCATCAATCAGCGCCGCTAATTGGCCAAGATTGCCCGTACTCAGTAGCTGAGGGAGTTCAAAATGAAGCCCTGATTGCTTACCTTGGCTCGCCACACTCAGTGCCTTAATAGAATCTCCACCTAGGGCAAAGAAGTTATCCTCTCGGCCCACTTGCTCTGCGCCTAATACTGATTGCCAAATAGTGGCTAAGCGTGACTCAGTCTCTGTCTGCGGGGCAACGTACGCCTGTGTTTCTTGCCACTGTGGTGCTGGCAATGCTTTTCTATCGATTTTGCCATTGCTGTTATGCGGCATTTCATCCAACGTCATCACCAATGCAGGCACCATATAATCAGGTAGCCACTGGGCGATGGTGGTTTTAATCATTTCGCTATCGAGTGCTTTACCAGACACATAGCCCACCAGCTGTGTTGTGCCCGTGCTGTTGTCGTCAACGACCACCGCTTCACTGACTCCGCCACAGCGATACAGCTGCGCCTCAATGTCACCCAATTCAATACGGTAACCACGGATCTTCACCTGATGATCCGTACGGCCTAAATATTCAAGCTGACCAGCTTGGTTCCAGCGCACCAGATCGCCAGTGCGATATAAACGGCTACCATCATCCGCAAACGGGTTTGCCACAAAGCGCTCAGCGCTGAGGTCAGGACGAGATAAATAACCACGGGCAAGGCCAAGGCCAGCAATATAAAGCTCACCAGCCACCAGCTGTGGACACAGGTTTAATTGGTTGTCTAACACGTACAGTTGAGTATTTAAGGTGGCATCGCCTAAATGTACTGGCGCCTGTGTCACTTGGTAGCAACTTGACCAAATGGTGGTTTCGGTTGGGCCATACATGTTCCAAAGTTGAACGCCACTTTGTGCCAGATCCGCCACCAACTCCGCAGGCAGGGCTTCACCGCCACACAGGGCCCGCTTGCCCTGCACTTGCGTTAATAAATCAAGCTCTAGCAAGCTGCGCCAACCTGCTGGGGTAGCTTGTATTAAGTCTTGCTCGGCCAGTAACGCAGCGCTCAGCGTCGAGGCATTTTGTGCCACTGTGACCGTACCACCACTTATCAGCGGTAGATAAATTTCTAGCCCAGAGATATCGAATGACAACGAGGTTAATGCCAATGCATTAAGCGCACTCTCCAAGCCCAATTGCTGCTGCATACCTAGTAAGAAGTTAACTAGGTTGCCGTGACTGATCGCCACGCCTTTTGGCAAACCTGTGGAGCCTGAAGTATAAAGGGTGTACACCAATTGATGGTGATGGCGCTGCACATTAAGGTTGCCCTCGTCATATGATGTCAATGGCAGATCTGTGACATTTAAACAGGTCACATCTTCAGTAAAGGACACTTTAGAGTTGGTAAGTGCAAACTTTGCACCACTGTGCTGACAAATATAATCGCGGCGCTCTTTAGGTAGCTCTACCGCGATCGGCACATACACGCCACCCGCTTTACTCACCGCCAGTATTGCGACAATCATTTCAATACCGCGGGTCATGCTGACAGCCACTGGCATTTCTGTGCTCAGTCCTGCTGCAAGCAGCGCCTGCGCCAATTGATTTGCGCGACCACTCAGTGCGTCATAGCTGAGCTGCTCACCTTGCTCATTTTGCACCGCAATAGCTTGAGGCGTTTGCTTTGCCTGTGCTTCAAACATTGCCAATGCATCGCTGCTCGGCAGGGTTTGTGATTTACCAATGCCGAGCTGCTTCACTTGTGCTTGCGTAGCGTCGTCGAGCAACTGAATGTGCCCAAGAGGCTGTTCAACTTGTGTTTGCAGCGCCTCAAGTAGACGCGCCAAGTTATTTGCGAGATGCGCCACAAATTCAGTGCTCAAACGCCAACCTTGGTATGCAAAGTTAATGGTCAGCCCCTGCGCCGTTTCGACAAATACCGTCAGTGGATAGTTGGTTTCTTCACGATTCTCAACCAAAGAGAACTTTGCTCCGTCCAACTCATTGGCACCTAATGTCTCTGAAATTGGGTAGTTTTCAAAAATGAGTAAGCTGTCAAACAGACCTTGCTGAGCAAAGCTAACCTGTCCGTCCGCCAATTTTTGAATTTGATACAAAGGCGTGTGCTCAAATTCACGGCTTTGCATACTGCCTTGCTGGCAGGCTTTGAGCCACTGTCCCACAATCTGCTCATTGTCGAGGGTACTTATCACCGGCAATGTATTGATAAACAAGCCGACCGTGCTGTCACTACCGACTAAATCAGCAGGTCGACCTGAGGTTGTTGCACCAAAGCACACCGCCGATTTATTTAACATGCGGCTCAGTAGCAATGACCACGCACCTTGCAGCACGGTATTAACCGTGATCTCTTGCTGCTGTGCAAAGGCTTGTAACTGCGCCGCTTGTGGTTCATCAAGCTGCAATGTGTGCTGCGCATACCCTAACTGGCTGTCCAAGGCATCGCGGTTTTGCAGTTCAGTCAGATAAGAGGCGTCGTTTAACTGTGCAAGTCGGCTTTGCCAATACGCATCGCCCGCCGCTTCATCTTGTTTGGCAAGATATGCCAAATAATCTTGATACTGACCACCGGGCTGCGGCAATGCTTGCCCTTGATACGCCATCATGACTTCAGCCAGCACCGCGGTGCTGCTCCAGCCATCCAATAACATGTGATGGTAAGTCCAAATGAAGTGATGCTGTTGCGCCGATTGCTGTACCAAGGTGAACGACATTAAGCCCACCTCTTCGGTCACCGCAAAACCTGTATCTAAAATTGTTCGGGCCAGTTTATCGGTTGATTTTTCAGGCTCAGCTTGCCAATCCAATTCATCAAATACGATTTGATGGTCGTGGATGACATACTGTAAAGGCTGTTGAGTCCCAGAGATAAAGCCTGTGCGCAAGGCATCATGTCGCGCCACCACTTGCTGCCATGCTGCCTTAAAACGCGTGACATCCAAGCCGCTGATGTCCAGCCTTAATTGATTCAGATACGCAGCACTTTGCTCAATCATGGAGTGGAACATCATGCCTTGCTGCATCGCAGACAACGGATAAATGCTCGACACCGACGACGGGGCAATCGGCAGTGCATCTAGCTCATCTTGAGATAGGCTCAGCAATGGCACATCCGCAGGTGTCAATCTCACTTCAGCCTCAAGGCAATGGTCAATGACTTCACTGAGTGCCTGCTCAAAGTACTGCGCAAATTCAGCCATGTCCGATGATAATAACCGTGCACCACTGTAGCTGATGGCCAACTGTAACTGGCTGTTTTGGATAGCGCCATTAATTGCAATGTCGGCGCTGAGCGGGTTTTGTGCAGCAATGCTGCTGCCGACGCCGTCTGTATTCATCTGCCAATCGGCTAACTGCGCATTGCTGTTGGCATCTAGCTGACCTAGATAATTAAATTCAATTTGCGGCTTACGCTCTGTGCGCAGCGCCTGCTGCTGTGCTTCGCTGCCATAATATTTAAATGCGCCATACCCGATACCTTTATTAGGGAGCGCACGCAAGCGCTCCTTGGTGCTGATAATGGTCTGTGCCAAATCGTCACCATCACTTAACTTCACCGGATACAGTGACGTGAACCAACCCACTGTGCGGCTTAAATCCAATTGTGACTGCCACGGTTCACGGCCATGCCCTTCTAAGAATACCTGTGCGTCTTTGCTGCCTGTCCACTGCTTCAATGCCACACTCAAAGCAGCCAACAGCAGTTCATCAATATGTGTACGATATGGGCGTGATGCCTGTGATAACAAGGCCTGAGTATGCGACTCGCTCAACTTAATTTGCAAAGTTTGTGCGCTTGCGATGGTCGCATCGCCCTCTGCCACATAGTTAGGTAATTCAAGGGCATCACACTGCTGGTTTTGCCACAGGGCAAACTCATTGGCGTGAGCACTTGGGTAGGCTTGCAACTGCTGCGCCCAATATTGATAGCTGTGGCTTTTTGGTGGAAGTGCAGCTGCCTTGCCCGCGGTAGCCAGTTCAATGCCTTGCAATAAGTCATCCACTAAAATGCGCCAAGAGACACCATCAATCACCAAGTGATGGGCAATTAAGATCAAGGCTTGTCGGCTTTCACTGTGGACATATAAAACCCGCAGCGAGTCAGCGCGCTGAATGCTTAAACTGGCTTGTGCCTGCTCAGCGGCATTGAGCAAATACGTATCAAATTCGCTGTCTGTGGTTTGCTGATACCAAACCACTTCGCGGTAATTCGCTTCATCGTACTCACGATACGCTTGTTGCCATGACCCTTGCTGTTGAAATTGCAGACGCAAGCTATCGTGATGCTTGATCAGCATTTGTACACTGTCATTCAACTGTGCCAAGCCAATAGGCGCTGGTGGCGTTAAACGAATAGCTTGGTTCCAATGATCAATCTGGCTGGGCTGTCTGGCAAAAAACGTATGCTGAATCGGCAGTAATGGCGCATCGCCGCTCACCACTTGCGGGATTTTATCTGCGTCGCTCAACTCACTCAGCGCTTTGGCTAACTGGGCAATGGTCGGTGCTTCAAATACTTGCTTGGCGCTCAGTGCAAAACCATGCTGGCGCATCGCTGACACAATTTGCAAGCTCAGGATCGAATCTCCCCCCAAGGCAAAAAAGTTGTCATCACGACCAATTGGACTTTGCCCTAGTACCTGCTGCCAAGTCTGGCACAGTAATGTTTCTCGCTCCCCTTGCGGTGCTTGATAGGCACGCTGAGTTTGCAACTTAGGCTCAGGCAATGCTTTGCGGTCCACTTTACCATTGCTGCTCAGCGGCAATGCATCCAGTACCATGATGCTGCTAGGCACCATGTAATCGGGCAAAGCATCACTCAAACCCTGCTGCAAACAGCTTTCATCCAAAGACGACCCACTGACATAGGCTGCCAATCTCGCGCCGCCATTGGGGCCACTGACAGCCACCACAACAGCTTCTTTTACGCCATCTTGGGCGAACAATTGCGTCTCTATTTCACCCAGTTCAATACGCAAACCACGGATCTTCACCTGATGATCGGTTCGACCCAGATATTCAAGTTCACCCAGCTCACTCCAACGCACCAAGTCACCACTGCGATATAAACGGCTACCGTCATGGGCAAATGGATTGGCAACAAAGCGCTCCGCACTGAGATCAGGACGATTTGCATAACCGCGTGCAAGACCAACACCACCAATGTAAAGCTCACCCACAGCGCCAATTGGACTGAGGTTCAATTGCTGATCCAACACCCACAGCTCACATCCGGCGATCGGTTTACCGATTGGCACCGCTTTGTCTGCGCGGCCATCACATTCGTAATAGCTGACATCAATGGCCGCTTCCGTAGGACCATACAAGTTGTGGATTTCCAGTTGCGGCAACAGCTTAAGCGTATCGGCTTGCAAAGCCGCAGGCAGCGCTTCACCGCTACAAATAATATGCTTAATGCTGGTACATTTTTGTGCCAGTGGCTCACTGATAAAGGCTTGTAACATCGAAGGCACAAAGTGCAACAAAGTCACCTGCTGGGCTTGAATAAGCTCAGCAAGCTCACGGGGCTCTTTGTGAATTTCCGGCTCAGCCACCACCAAGGTTGCGCCGCGCATCAAAGGCCAGAAGAACTCCCACACAGAAACATCAAACCCATATGGCGTTTTTTGTAACACGCGATCTTGATTGCCAATTGGATAGGCTTGGTCTTGCCAGCTGATCCGGTTGTACAAAGCATGGTGGTGATTCACCACGCCTTTTGGTTTACCCGTTGAGCCTGAGGTATAAATCACATAAGCCGCTTGCTGCGGTAAAATAGTGACGTTTGGATAGTCACCACGGTGCGTCTCTAAGCGCTCTACCAGCGCTGACCAAGTAAAATACGGTACGTTAAATTGCTGATTATCGCGATTTCCCAGCACCAATTTAAAAGTGCTATTTTGCGCAATATATTCAACGCGATCAGCGGGTAAGTTGGGGTCCAATGGTACGTAGGCCGCGCCGCTTTTCATCACCCCGATAAGCGCAATCACCATTTCGAAACTGCGGTCAAAATACACGCCAATTTGATCTTCTGCGCCTATGCCTTGGGCAATCAACCAGTGCGCCAATTGATTGGTGCGCAGTTCAAACTGTGCATAACTCATGTGCTCACCAGCAAAGATCAATGCACTTTGCTCTGGTGTTTTTTGAGCTTGCGCACTGATGATGTCGGCAATAGAGTCTTGCCATTCAAATGCTGACTCGCCATTTGAAAACGACTCCAAGCTCTGCTGTCTGTGCGCTGGATACCAATCTAAATATTGTAGTGGCGAGGCCGGGTGCAAAGAGACCGCACTGAGCAGCGCAGCCAGTTCATCCAAGCAATGTTTGGCAAATGCTTCGCTGTATAAGGTGTTGGCATAGTAAAGGTGCAGTAAGGTATCACCGCTGACTTCTTCAATCACATCCAATTGCAAATCAAAAGGCATAGAAAAGCGCAGCGCTTGAGTATCTTTGAGCCTTACCCCTTGCAATGAGTCCATCGCACCTTTGTCACGCTTTAGATAATTAAACATCACCTGAAACAGCGGGTGACTGCCGGTGCTGCGTGGCGGTTTAATGGCATCGAGCAGGTGCTCAAAAGGTAAATCTTGGTTGGCCTGTGCGAACTGTGAAAACGACTTGGCTTTATCCAGTAACGCTGAAAAGCTGTCTTGTGGTGCCACTTCCAAGCGCACCACTTGGGTATTAATGAAAAAGCCGATTAAACCGTGCGTTTGCGCATGGTGGCGGTTGGCAATGGGCACGCCCACTTTGACATCATGTTGGTCGCTATAGCGATGCAATAAATATTGAAACGCACTGAGCAGTACCAAATACGGCGTCACTTGGTGCTGTTTGGTCAGTGCCTGTACTTGCTGCCATAAATTGCTGGGCAGCGTCATCGATTGGGTCGTGATGGGGTAGTTGCCGCCTTGCCTTGCCAAGCTATTTGCAGGTAGGCGCAGGGGCTCAAAATCGTCGCCAAGCGCCGCTTGCCAGTCTGTTAATTGCTTGTCTAGCAGCGCGGTATGATCTTGCTGTGCAAGCCATAAAGCATAATCTAAGTAGTCGGCTTGCGGCGTCAGTTCAGGTAAACTTTGTTGACTCTGCAACAGCGCATACGCTTGAATAAATTCATTAAATAGCTGCTGCATCGACGTGCCATCAGTCACAATGTGGTGCATCACAACCAGCAAAGTGCACTCCCCCTGAGATTCAAGCAGTGCCACACGTAGCAGAGGCTCTGCGGTTAAATCAAAAGGCTGGTCGGCAATCTCAAATGCCTGCTGCACAGTATCATCTTGGCTGGGCACATCAACGAAAGTGAAGGCATTTTCTGCTTGCAGCTGCTGAACCGTGGTGCCCGCTTCCTCACTGAAACGACTATTTAAAATGCCGTGTTTTGCCACTAAGTGCGCAAAGCTTGCCTGTACCCAGGCTTTATTTAACTGCCCTTGAAAAGACAAGGTGCCCGCTAAGTTGTAGACACTGTCTGCTGGATCTAACTGCCACGCAGTCCAAAGTCGTTGCTGAGCCGGTGTCAATGGCACTTTAGCGCTTCTATCTTCGCGCACCGCTAACTGATTTTGCTTGGCTCTAGATTGACTGTCGGCCAATTTGGCTTTGAGTTTTAATTGCTGTTCTTCAGTTAATGCGCCACCGCGCTCGCGTCTTCTTCTGCGCTTTTGCTCGCTCATGCTGATCCCACCTGGCTATCGATTGTTATGCACTGCTGTGTGTCAGTCGAGATAAATAACAAAGTATTGCTTTGCCTGTACTCAACCACATTGCAATTGGTTTTGGCTTGCTACCACATGACACTCACCACCATACACAGCAACTCAAGCAAGGCATCTTTGCTGCATTGCTGTTACTTTATTAGGTTGTTTGGGTTGTGGTGATTACATCGCGTTTTGCTTGGATGTGTCGGTAAATTTGCCCTTAATGCCAGCTAGACGTTGGGAGAGGAAAAAAATAAAGTGGGAGGCCAATTTGGCCTCCCAAAAAATAGTCACAGTGCTTTCAAGTCAGCCTCTATTCGCTTAGCAACTGCTCTTCTATTAAGAAAGTGAGATTGTCTAAGTTTGGATCTTCAAAGAAGGTAGCTGGCTCTATCTCAACGGCAAACTGCTGCTTAACCTTTGCCAACATTTGAATGGCTATCAGCGAGTCGCCGCCAAGCTCAAACAAATTATCGAAAATGCCAATTTCGTCAAAGCCTAAAAACTCACTCCAAATCGCTGCCAATTGCAGTTCAAGCTCACTTTCTGGGGCTTCAAACTCAGTATCAAGATCTGGACGTTTGTGCCCTTTTGGCGCAGGAGACTTTGCCTGCATTAACTTTTCAGTCAGCTCTGCCACCTTATCTGCACGAGCCTGCCAAGACAGGCTTGCAGCATAAATTTGCGGCGCCTGCGATTGGCTAATACCATCCAATAAGGTTTTGGCCGCCAGCTCATCAATACCAAAGTCTTCACCGACACTGTGACCCGCTGCCATGCCGATATTCGCCCATGCATCCCAATTAACCGATTGTACTAAAAATGGCTGAGGCTGCATCGCGACGGCATCAAGGTAACTGTTGGCAGCACAGTAATCACTCTGACCCAAAGCCCCCAAAACTGATGCCAAAGATGAGCATAAAATCATCCGCTCTAGCTGATGTGATTTAAACGCAGCTAATAGGTTATCTGTGCCGCGGGTTTTCGCTGCCATGCTGTGCGACGCTTGCTCGGCAGTCATTTGAGCCAGCATGCCTCCGCCCGGTAAGCCCGCAGCGTGGATCACTTGAGTAATACGGCCCAATGATTGCTCCGCATGACTGATCGCAACATTCAGACTCGCAATATCCAGCACATCTGCGGTGACCACAGCGACACGCGCACCCGCAGCTTGAAGTGCTTGCAATGCGTGGATCTGATCAGTCAGCTTGCTGTCGGTGTGCTCATCGTTGAGCAACGTAGGCCACTGCTCGCTGTCAGGGAATTCTGCACGAGTTTGCAACATCAAGGCATGGCCTTGTGCAGCCAATAACTTAGCTAACACTAAGCCCACACCGCCAAGGCCCCCTGTGATAAAGGTCACTGGCGACGACGCAGTATTCGCCGCAACCTCTATTTGCGGCAAGACTTGTTCTGTTAATACAAAGCGCTGACGACCTCGATAAGCAATTTCTTTTGCTTTATTGGCCATATCTGCAACCAATTGCGCAGCAATGTGTGACTGAGCGCTGTCGCGCTGTGCGGTGGTGATTTCTCGCAGCTGGCAATCAATGGCGGTTTGCTCCATGCCAATCACCCGCGTTATCCCAAGCGCTGTGGCTTTGTCCGCCGATATTGGCTCATCACCTAACACGCTGAATAATTCACTGGCCACCACAGTCCACTGCAGTGTGCCTTGACTCAATAGCCATTTGGCCAGCGGTAATAACTGCTGATAACCACACCCTGACTCATCAAGCAAACGACAATCCACAATGCGCGTAAAGCCGTGCTGCTCATACAGTGCTGTTAATTGATTGGCATCTTGGCAATCCAGACGATATTGACCTTGTTCCAGCGAGACAAATTCATCCCCCTGCCATGCCACTACCACTTCCGCGCCTTTTGTACTGAGTTCAGTGGTCAACTGCGACGATATTGGCGCATCTGTCGCAATCACGAGTACCTTTTCGCTGTTGAACTGGCTAAGCACAGAAGTTGTATTCAATTGCTGCTGCCAAACTGGCGCTAATAATTCAGGACCTGTACTGTCAGCTTGTGTCGTCACTGGTGTTGTGCTGTGTGTCGCATCAACCCAATATTCGGTGCTATCAAACTGATATGCCGGAAATGCCATCTCTAACCCATGTGGATTCGATGACACCACAGACCAATCTATCGCCACACCCAATTGCCACAGTTTTGCCAGCGTTTTCACACAAGGTGGAATAGGCGCTTTTAAATTGCGCGCATGGGCAATGGAATTGAGTACTGTAATGTCACCTTCAATCGATTGCTTGGCCAGCTTTTGTAGCGTATCGCCAGGGCCTGCCTCAATAAGCACATTGCACTTAGCTGCCAGTGTTTTCACGCCATCAACAAAATTCACGGCTTGGCGAATATGGTCTAGCCAATACTGTGTTGAAGTCGCTTGCTCTGGCGTGATCCAAGTCCCTGTTACGTTGGACACAAATGGTATTTGCGGTGCATTCAATTGCACAGTATTTAATACTTCAGCAAATTCACCCAACACAGGCTCAGTCAAATGGCTGTGGAAAGCGTGCGACACATGCAAGCGCGTGACGCTGATATCGGCGGCTTTGAGCTCAGTTTGCAGCGCCTTAATGGCTTCTTTAGACCCCGCCACAACAGTATTGGTCGGGCTATTACAGGCTGCGATATCCAGTTGTGCATTTAAATACGGCTGCAGACTTGGTGCATCGCTCATCACAGATAACATGGCACCCGGTGCCATTTTTTGTAGCGCTTCGCCGCGGGCCGTCACCAATTTCACAGCGGTGTCTAAGCTCATCACGTCACTGAGACACGCAGCCACATATTCGCCAATACTGTGACCAAGCATGGCCTCGATGTGTATGCCGTGGGCTTGATAGCATTTAGCCATGGCATAGGCGACGACAAATAAAGCAGGCTGAGTCACACGCGTTTGACCTAGCAACTGGTTGGCCGCCAAAAGCTCATCATCGTTGGGGGTAAATACGCGGCGTAATTCATCTTGCAAGGTGCTATCAAATAAAGCGATGACATCATCAAACTGGGCTTTAAATTCAGGCATATGTTCAAGCAGAGGCTTAGCCATGGTCACATACTGGGACCCTTGTCCTGAAAACATCAGCGCCACTTGCGCAGCGCCCGCTTTATCACCCGCGACATCACGGACTAGCAGTTGCTGCGCCTGCTCTGCGCTGTCGACTACTAGGGCATGACGCACAGCCTGAGCGGTACGGTTATGCTGCGATTGTGCTGCGATAAGTGCTAAATTATCCGGATTTTGCTGTAATTTGATAGCCAGCGCTTGGCGCTGGGCTTCCAGTGCTGACTGCGAGTTCGCAGACACAGGTAAAATGTGCCAAGGCGCTGTGTGACTGTGCTGCGCCTCATTTGCTGTGTATTCTTCTAATATCACATGGGCATTGGTGCCACCCATCCCCAGTGAACTCACCGCCGCTCGGCGCACTGAGTTACTTTCCCATGGGGTCAATGTGGTGTTGACATAAAATGGGCTATTCGCAAAATCGATTTTGCTGTTTAGTGGCTCACAGTGCAAACTGGGGGGTAGCGTTTTGTGGCGCAGTGCTTGCACCGCCTTAATCAGGCCTGTTACACCCGCTGCTGAGTCAAGATGGCCAATATTGGCTTTAATCGAACCGATGGCAATTTGCTGCTTATCACACTCCCCGTAGGCGCGGCTTAGCGCGGCAATTTCAATCGGGTCGCCTAAGGTTGTGCCCGTGCCATGGGTTTCAATATAACCCACTGAGCTTGGCTCGATATCGGCAAATTCCAGTGCCGCTTCAATGGCACTCGCTTGTCCTGTGACACTTGGTGCGGTGTAACCGACCTTCTCTTTGCCATCATTGTTGATTGCAGACCCTTTGATCACAGCCAGTATGTGGTCGCCTGCGTCAATGGCATCTTCCACACGCTTCAGCACCACAGCAGCGCTGCCGCTGCCAATCAAAATGCCATCCGCTTGCTCACCAAATGCGCTCAGTTGGCCAGTAGGTGATAAACTGCCGCCAGTTGGCGCATGATAACCTTGCTCGTTATTTAAATTTAACCACACGCCACCAGCAAGGGCCGAATCGCACTCATAGTTTTGCAGTGAACGACACGCCATGTGCACCGCCACCAAAGACGTAGAGCATGCTGTCTGTACGGTCACTGCCGGACCCGTTAAATCCAGCTCATAGCTGATGCGCGTTGCCAGTGAATCTTTATCGTTACCATTGGTCAGCGCCAGTAAACTGGTGATATCTTGCTGTGAATCACCCAATAGATTTTGCAATAAATACGCAGTCACACCGCAACCGGCAAATACACCGGTAAAATTACTGGTGTCGGTGGTAATCCCAGCATGTTCTAAGGCATGCCAACAGGTTTGCAAAAACACCCGTTGCTGCGGGTCAAGCTGCGCCGCTTCTTTGGGGGTATAGCCAAAAAATGCCGCGTCAAATTGCGCCATCCCCGCAAAAGGAATACCGCATTTAATGTAATCTGGATGGGCAAGGTCTTCATCACTGACGCCCGCCGCCTTTAAGCTATTGTCATCAAATGTTTTGACGGCGCAGTGGCCATCTCTGACATTTTGCCAAAGTTGATCAACATTATCGGCATCTGGAAAACGGCCAGCCATACCGACGATGGCAATATCTAATTCGCTATAATTACTCTCTGACATGATTAAGATTCTCTTGCTTTTCTTTTACGCGCGGCAATCGCGCCCATGCCGCGTTTTTGTTTCGCGCCACTTGGTTTTTTAGGGGTAACAGGGGCTGTGTTTGACTGCGCACCGCCAAGCAATGTCGCCAAGCTGGCAATACTTGGATGCGCAAACAACTCTGTCATTTGTAAATTTGGATACTGAAGTTTCAGCTCTTCATACACCGCCATCAGTAATAGCGAGTGCCCGCCAACATCAAAGAAGTTAGCGTGTCGATCGATATCTGGAGTTTTGAGATGTTTTTGCCAGATCTCGGCAATGGCGCGCTCAGTATCATTTTGCGCAAGCTCTACGGCTTTAACCACACGCTCAATTTTAGGAAGCTGTTTGCGCTCCAACTTGCCGCTGGCATTTATCGGCAGTTTTTCCAGCACCAGAATATCGCTAGGCACCATGTATGCGGGCATGCGCTCACCCAGCGCCCTTTTTAGCTTATCGGCGAATCCTGCATCGCTGTATTGACCACTTTGAATGTAAGCGATTAAACCCAGCCCATGCGCTTGCTGCTCCGTGACCACAACGGCCATGTCAACATCAGGTAATTGGCTCAAGTGCTGCTCAATTTCACCTAGCTCAACACGAAAACCACGAATTTTTACCTGATGGTCGTTACGTCCGTGGTACATCAAGGCATCACCTTGCCAGCTGACCATATCGCCAGTGGCATACATACGCGCGCCATCATCGCTAAATGGATCCGCAATAAAACGTGTCGCCGTCATTTCAGGCTGTGCCCAATAGCCACGCGCTAAAATATCACCGCCAACAAACAACTGACCCACTTGACCATTGGGGACTATCTCCAAGTTATCATCAAGGATATACAGCTTACGTCCGGCCAAGGCATGACCCAGCGGTACTGACTGACTCTCTTGGCCATGAGTAGCAAAATCTTGGCAAGGGTGGATTGCGGCTTCGACGACGATTTCAGTCGGGCCATAGGTGTTAAGTAATCGTACCTGCGACAAGCCGGTATTTTGCCAATCTTGAATACCCGCCACAGACATGGCTTCGCCACCTGAGTGAACTTGTCTTAATTTAGGTAAGCCAAGCGCGGCTTGCTGTGCTTTGCGTGCCCAACTGGCGCTGATACTGCGCCAATACGCAGCGCTTAAATCCATTACCGCAACATCATGCTTTTGTGCCTGCTGATAAAGGGTATCAGCATCCCACAAGGCATCGCCGCGCAGTAATACCGCAGCGCCCACGGCCCAGGTTGGGAAGAGCTGCTCAACAAACGCGTCAAAGTTCGCTGTGGCAAATTGCAGCACGACATCATCCGCTTGTAAGTTGATAAACTGCTTGGCCGACTCGATGTAACGAGACAATGCGCCTAACTCAATGGCAACGCCTTTGGCTTTACCAGTCGAGCCAGAAGTATAATTGAGGTATGCGGTTTGCTGACAATGGCGTGTTACTGCTGGCACACCCGTATTGAGATGCTGCTCACCCAAAAGGGTTTGTGGCGACAATAACATACCGTCAAATGATACCGCCAGTTCGGTGTCATCACTGAGTATGGCTTGGCAGCCACTGTCAGTGAGCATATGCTGCAACTTATCCGCAGGGAATTGCTTATCGAGCGGCAAATAAGCGGCCCCCGCTTTAAGACATGCCAACGTACTGGCCAGCATCAGTGGCTTTCTGCTTTGCATCACACCAACGACAGATTCTGTGCTTAAACCTTTTGCCACTAAGCCATGAGCTAGGCGGTTTGAAGTCTGCTCAAGCCACTCATAGCTGTAGTGCTGATCGTTATAAATCACCGCAGTACGCGCAGGTGCTTTTTGCGTAATCTCACTGATGGCATCTAACCAAGGTATATCCGGTAATGTCACCACAGCGCCAAGGCCTTGCGCGATCGCCTGTGTTTTTTGCGTATGGGTTGCTAAATTGCCTATCGCTGTCGTCGGCTCTGCCACCGCATTGCGCAATACAGTTTTGAAGGCAAGCACCACCGATTGCATATATTCAGTATCAAATAGGGCTGCGTTATATTGGAACTCCAATAATAAGGCACCATCATTTAACAAACGCGAGTCTATGCTCAAATCAAACTGAGCTTGCGATTGCAGTGCCGCGACTTTATCCACCGCAACGCCAGGCAAGTCAAGCGACTGCTGTACGTCCTGTTCAAGGTGGTTAAACATCACTTGAAATAGCGGGTTTTGCCCTAGGCTTCGGTCTGGGTTGAGTGCTTCAACTAATTTTTCAAACGGTAAATCCTGATTTTGTTGTGCTGCAATCACCTGCTCTTTGGTTGCCGCTAACACCTCAACAAAACTTTGCTGGGCAGAGAGTGTATTGCGCTGCACCAGAGTATTGATGAAAAAACCCACCAAAGGATGCAACTCGCAATAGCGGCGATTCGCCACTGGCACGCCAATGCGCGGCGTGCGTTTGCCAGCATAGCGGTAGAAAAATACTTGCAAGCTACTGAGTAATAACATGAATAAACTTGCGCCATGGCGATGAGCAAGCGCTTGAAGCTGTTCAACCTCTTGATAAGACAGTTGCAGTGTTTGACTTTGCATCGGCGCAGGGCCGTTAGGTTGCCTGATATGCTGCGGCGTCAGTAACTCTTCATCATCACTGTCTTGCAACAGTTGCTGCCAGTACACTAGCTGACTTTGCGCATCGGCGCTGGATAGCCACTGCTGCTGCCAAGCGGCGAAATCACCATAATTAATCGTCTGCGGTACGTGAGTTAACGTCTTACCCTCAGCAAGCGACTGATAAGTGCGGCTAATATCCGCAAGGAGAAGGTCAAAACTCCACGCATCACTGGCGATATGGTGCATCACTAGTACCAACTCAAAGCGACCTTCTGCGCGCTTTAACAGTGCAGCTCTGAAGTTTTCGCCTTTTTCCAGCGCAAATGGTTGCTGATAAAATGCCTCAATCCATGCTGTAATCTCCGCGTCAGACTGCCCAGTAACATCAAGCGACTGCCAGTTCAGCTGCTGCTCGGTTAAGCGCTGCAGCCACTGTCCGTTTTGATCTTTCACATACGCATGTCGCAAGGCGCCTTGCTGCTCTAACACCTGTTTTAGCGCAGTTTGTAAGTGCGTGTCGATGACATCCCCATGCAGCGTTAGGCTGGCGCCAATATGATATGCGCTACTCGTAGGCTCAAGTTGCCATAAGAACAATTGTCTTTGTTGCTGTGCACTCAGTGGATAAGCGGTTTGGGCCAGTGCAGGGATCGCCACTTGATGTGCTTTGGTATTGATACTCTCTCGTACTAGCTGACAAAAATCAGCAAATTTATGCGCAGCAAATACCGCTGTCGGATCAATTTGGCACTCGCATGTCTCTTGTACTTTTGCCAGTAGCAAAGCGGCCTTAATTGAGCTGCCACCTAAAGCAAAAAAATCGGCATCATTGCTGTTCACAGGGTAGCGAAGCACTTCTTGCCATAACTCAGCCAAGGTATGTGTGAGGGTATCCCAGCCTTGCTGATCTTCACCGCCATGGCTGATAGATAGCTGCTGTAATTGTGTTAGGTTAAATACTCCGTAGGTCGCCAGCTTTTCCTCATTGAGTAATTTCATGCACGCGCTGCGCTGTAATTTACCGCTGGAAGTTTTTGGCAATCCGCCTTGGTTTAATAACACCACCAACTCAGGGCAATGACCAAATTGCTCAATGATAAAATCTCTGATAATTTTTGCGCTTTGTTGCGCTGGCACCTCATTGCGATACACATTGGCAGTTTCAATGGCAATACCTATGCCTTCACCGCTTTCTTCGCTTGGTACCGGAAATGCTGAGACACGGCCTTGACGCACAAAGCTGATGGCGCCTTCAATTGCGCGCTCAATATCTTGTGGATAAACATTGTGACCATTCATGATGATCAAATCTTTTTGGCGACCAGAGATGTAAAGTTGACCATCATGTATGTAACCAACATCCCCTGTGCGCAGCCAGCGTTTGCCAGCGTGCTCAACAAATGTCTCTTGTGTGGCTTTATCATTGCGCCAATACCCCAGTGCAATGCTTGGACCGCTCGCCCAGACCTCACCAATGCCGCCCTCTGCAACTTCATCAAAACTGGATGAGCAGGTGATGCGCACTTGGTGTTCACTGGCTGATATGCCGCACCCCACTTGGTGGCCATATTCTTCAGTATCACGGGTATCGGCAACTTGCTGATACACTGCTTTACCCGATGCCAAGGCTTGATTATCAAATGCCTTGATAACCGCGCCCTGTGCAGGAATACTGCCAGTCACAAATAAAGTGCCTTCGGCAAGACCATAGCAAGGGTAAAGCGCGTTACTATCGAAACCTTGCGCTGCATATTTGTCGGCAAAATTCAGTAAAGTATCGTGACGAATGGGTTCTGCGCCGGAGAAAAACACCCGTAAACTGCTCAAGTCAATATCTGCAATTTGCTTATCTTTAATGCGCTCAATACACAGACGATAAGAAAAATCAGGACCGCCACTGATGGTTGCGCGATATTCGGAAATCAGCTGCAACCAGCGTGCTGGGCGCTCCATAAAATAACGCGGTGAGCACAAGATCAATTTAAAGCCCGAGTAAATCGGCTGTAATAACCCACCAATCAAGCCCATATCATGGAACAGTGGTAGCCAGCTTACAGAAGTATCATTTGGGCTGCTTTTAATGCCTTCGGCAATGGCTTTTTCATTGGCAATCAAGTTGCCATGGCTGACCATTACCCCTTTGGGTTTGGCCGTTGAGCCTGAGGTATATTGTAAAAATGCAATGTCATCACTTTTAGCACAGTAGCGCTCAACGTCTTCAATTTGCTCACAAAACTCGTCAATCACCAGCATTTTACTGCCATGGACTTGCTCAACCAATGCCTCGACGGTGGCAGTATAGCGTGCTGTTGTTAGCACAAGTGCCGCTTCTGAATCTTCTGCAATGCCCACAGTACGCGCAATATGCTGGGCTTTGGTCGACTCTGGTGGAAAGCTCGGAATGGCAGTCACACCTAAATACTGACAAGCTAAAAAGCTGGTCACGTACTCAATACCGGTATCCATCAAGATCAGCGCTCTGTCGCCTGCCACAACATGATTTTTTAAATGGCTGGCCACCATTAAGCTCTGTGCATACAGCTCTCCATAGCTCCATGGTGTGTGTGCTTTTTTATCAACACATACCAGCGCCGTTTTGTCTGGCTGCTGCGCAACATGCTGCGCTAAATGATCCATGATGGTAATGGCGTTCATGATTTACTCCATGAGATATAACTAGCAATGCGCATCGTGTTTGGTGCTTTTACCGCTCACACTATGTCGAGAGAATGATTAATGCGCTTAAGTAATTGAGTGTTTTATGGCGGGAGTCCGCCTGATCGCAATGTGACGTGATAGTTGAGTCTGTAATGTCAGTGTGTGGGCTTACCTAACTCACTGATTATCTTACTCAATTTCACTTATTGGCCTGACCTATTGCGCCATAGCTTGGCGTAAGCTTAACGGGCGCATATCAGTCCAATGGGTTTTGATATGTTCAAGGCAAGTTGCTTTATCGCCACTAACACCTGTGTCTTGCCAGCCACCGGGTATCGTCTTATAACTCGGCCATAAAGAGTATTGTTCTTCGTGGTTAATGATTACTTTAAAAGTGCCATTTTCGTTGTCAAAGCTCATCACATTTTTCCAAAAATTAGACTGTCGCCACTGTGACGCGCGACAGTCTAGGATTTTTAGTCTTTTTTCACGCTAAGAGTGATTTCACTGACTTTATTTTGCTTGATCTGTGCATCTGTGTACGGCAAATCAATCAATCCTTTGCCTGCAGCATAGTGCTCACTGGCATCAGAGAAGTGTGGTGAATTCGGATTATTACTTTGTGAGTAAGTCAACAGACCACGGGCTTGCGGACCGTGCTGATCGAAGCCGACTACCATCATCCAACTAGAGCCATAGTTGATTGGATAACCATCTGTACTCAAGCCAGTGCTCACTGTCCAATTTTCGTTTAACACTTCTTTTAACGGCGGTGCTAACTGTGGTGCAAACGAGGTCAGATCCATCGCATTGGTTGTTGAGTAAATATTAAAGCCACCACTGTTGTGCTCCGCGCCTGGCCAAGGGATGCGGCGGTCACCCTTTTGCAAATACTGCAACTCACCCAATGGTGCATCAATGGCGAAGCCTGCATTTTCAAGGTGCTTACTTGCAGCCAATAACTTAACCAAGGTAGCTTTGTCAGCTTTGACAATACTTGGTGTCACAGCAGGAAATGCTGGATTAAATTGCACTAGTAAGTCTTCATCTTCCAATAAGCTAAAGAACTCTTTTGCAAGTGGCGCAGACACCGAGCTTGCATTAAATTTGCCATCCCATTTTGCAAATGCACGACATGCTGGATCGACAGGCATACTTAAAGTATCAGTCACTTTAAGTGTTTGACCTGCATAAAATGCACATGCAGCCATCACAGTTGGTTTGTAAAGTTCAAACGACGCACTGGTACCTGTGACGATGCTTTCTAATTCATGACGGTCAAATTTACCATCTGCACCGCGGGCAAAACGCAGTAAGTTTAAGTTGTAACGCGTACGACGTGTTTGCTTATAATCAGTATGGCCATACAACGGCGAGTAGCCAGTCAGTTTTTCATTTAGGTTCGTTAACCAGTATGAATTATTGGCATTTTGTACGTAATCTTGACGGCGTAATTTGGGGGCACGTTCATAAGGGACTTCTTGCTGGTAGACCAATGCACTGCTAGTACCCGGTAAAACAGCCATACGCGTGTTTTTATACACTTGTGAAATCACCGGATGTGAACGCAGCAGCTCTTCACCCATCGCAGGTAAATCCGGCACGTTAGAATCATCGATGTAAAACACTTCACCTTGATTATCTGCCACAAGGGTATTGTTAAACGCCAAACCATCTAGCGTTTTAAAAGTATCGATGAACTCATCTAGGTTATTAGCGCGGTTCATTGCCAACCAGTGGTCAATACCTTCCAAATTATTTAAGTTGGTATCGCGCACAACATAGGCATTTTTATCATCCCACTTGAAGTTTTTCTGATCTTCAAGCACATACCCAATTGGCGTTGTGAAGTAGTCTTTCTTCATGGTGATCACGCCCATAGGCGTTAACACATCAACATTAACCTGTTTCTTCTCAATATCTTGCCATTGGCCATCAAATTTATATTGCAGCGGGTTTGTAGGGTTTAGCTCAAGCTGATAGATGACTTCATGACGTGCAGCTGAGTAGGTATGTGTCCAAGCAATGTTTTGGTTAAAACCGATATTCACAATCCCCGGTACACCCACCACTGACGCACCCATAGTGCTAAAGTCACCTTCTACACTGGCATGGTTAGCCCAAAATCTCAGGTTACCATTAAACGGGAAGTGCGGATTTGCAAGTAATAAACCGCGGCCATTGTCAGTCACTTCATGACCCAATGCCCAACCATTTGAGCCCTGTGTAAGTTGCTTTGGCTTATAATTTGTGTTGTTTGCCATTAACCAAGGCTGTGAATCCTCCCTTTCTTGCTTCGCAATCACTGGCAGCCACTCTGTGCCTGTACCCGGGTTTGCTTGAAGAATTTGTACCAATAAACGGCCAATGCTATTTTGAACTGCAGACGCTAATACCGATGCAACCACATCTACGCCTTCAATCGGCTTCACCCACGCTTTACCATCACATGCTGGCGCCAATGTCGCTTTACCCAGATTTACATCTTGTAGATACTGGTTATAACCCGCTGCAAAACCCTCTGCCAGTGCTCGTGTATCTGCTGAAAGATTGGCATATTCACGCTCAACTCGACCGCGTAAGTCAATAATTTTATAGCCTAAATCTAGGCTTACAAAAAAATTATCTTGACCGTTTTTATGTGGACCCAAATACTTGGCTCGCTCGCCTTTAACACGCACATAACCATCCGCCAAAATACAAGCATGATCTTGTGCTTGGGCATACGCATTACCATAGCCTAAGCCAAATAAAGATTTCGCCTGAATATGCGGAATACCATGCTCGGTACGCGTGATCTTGACATCTTCGCTCAGACTCATTGACGACGTACTCGCCTCTGCGCCGAAATGAATACCAGTTATGGCACATGCCGCCAAAATTGGTACTAATGTAGATTTTAACTTCATAACTTTCCTTAAGTTCTTAAACGCTTCGAAAATTTAAACCCGTGCACTCAAGACGATACAAACCGCAAAAAACCAAAGAAAATAACAAGATTATTTGTTGCAAAATAAGCAATTAAAGTTAAACAAAAAGAACCAAATTTAATTCACAGTTAATTTTCGTTTAATTATCAAAGCCGCATAAAACACTTGACTGTTAATAGAAGATCAAAATAACATAATAGTGATAATAATTCGCATTATCTATTACGGATCAACTTTCAAGACAAATAGGAGTGAATACAGTGCAGCTGTGCAACAAGTGGTCTAAAGTGATTGCTGAGAATGAGGCAAAATTACTGGCTTATTTGAATAACATCTTACGCTGCCCATATCTGGCCGAGGATGCCCTACAAGATACATTTTTACGCTTGTCAGGTATGTCTAAATGCCAAGATTGTCAGGTCAAAAATACCAAAAGCTATTGCTATCAAGTTGCGAGAAACATTGCCATTGATATGATCCGAAAACAAACTCGAGAGTCTTTAGTGGATTTAGAGTCTATTCAAACTGAACAGTTTGATGATGAGAGCTCAAATCTTGAAGAAAAGTATATTGATGCGCAACTGTCAGACAAGGTAAACAGCACCATTGGCAAACTATCTAAACGCCATCAAAACGTGGTCAGTTTTTACCGCGACGGACGCTTAAAGCAGAAAGAAATTGCCAAGATGTACCATATTTCACCGACGTTAGTGAATTTTATGATTAAAGAAGCGATTCAATCTTGTCAAAATGAACTGCAAGCAGGTGCTGTTGCTCACTAATCAGGTAAACCCAAAGCATTCTTGACATTGAGCTTGGCGGCGATAAAGTCGCCATGCGCTACATACATCAAACTAGCTAATTTACGCACAGTATAGTCCTCTTGTGGGTCTAACTTACCATCTGCAAATGCGACCATCCACAGTAGCTCAATCACTTCAATACGCGCTTCTTCACTGGTGTTATCATTAACGACTTTCACAAATCGATGTAAATCTATCGCTTCATCAACCAATTTCTGCGCCTCAGAGCAAATTAAGTCACTGCTATCAGCTGATAACTGACAATGCTGCTGCAACAATTTAGTTATCATTTTTAACTCATCTGGCGCAATGTCATTATCTGCTCTCATCACTTCAACCATCAAGGCACCTAAAGCAGTCGCAAAATCGACTGGCGCAGGATGCTCAGACTGAGAGTCCAATTTAGATAAAAATAGCCTTATACGTTCTAACAATTGTCGCCCCTTTTGATACAATTAGTAAATAAATGCTCTTTCAATGGTTTGATTGTAAATATGCAGCCTCGCAATACTTTAACGAATAATGTCGCCGTAAAAATGCTCACAATTATATCACTTAGCTTGCTCAGTGCCTGTAACTTTACGCCAAATAAAATCGGTGCTACCGAAAAGTACTATGATTTTGATCACAAAGTACATTACGAACAAATTAAGTATAACGATGACCATTATTACTTACAGATAAAATCGGATTCCTACGCGCATTTTTTGCAACAAAGTGTGTTTTTATTGCGTCACAGCCAATCATTGTGTCGTGGTACTAAACCACAAATATTATTGCATGGAGGTGTACAAAAGTTTGACCGTTTACCAACTTACCCTCGCCCATATCAGCCCGATCTGCGCGTCGAAGTTAAGTGTATAAAGGAAGAAAAATAACCTAATCAAGACCAGCATCCAAGTATGGGATGCTGGTTAATGATAACAAGATTAGTCTTGATATCCCCATGGCGCTTTTGGCGCTTTAACAGGCTTTGTTAAATCGAAGTCAACTCTAAACTCACGTCCTTGACGTATCAAGCGGTAAGTAAACTTGTCATCATAAATAAACATCTGCCATGTATTCCCCATTGATTGTGGGATAGCATGCTTAATGAACAGCTCTTTTGAATATTGATCAGCTGGGAATGATTGCACATTGTCAAAACCGGCATCGACAGTGTGGCCACCATACATAGTCGATTTATCATCACTACCATCTTTATGGCGATGGTCGTGTTTAAGACTCAGACCGCTGCCTGTTTTTGTAATGATCCAAGTGCGCGACGCATCTTTACCAACATGAAATGGAACTTGCAACTCACGTTCGTTACAACGACGAACATGCATAACCAGCCGCTCTTCGCTAAATGCGCTAGGGCCCTGATTATCTAATGTCACTTTGCCTTCATATGCTTTTCCACAATGCGCTTTTATTTTATCAAAAAAAGCATCATGAGTTGGAATAGAGACAAGTGGCGCAGGGCGAGCGATAGCAGCACTACTGGCGATTACGGTCGCAGCAGCTAATAAAGAAGCTGTAAACTTATTCATCGAAATGTTCCTAAATATGAAAAGCCAAAGACTAGAACGCCTTTGGCATAATGGCAAAAAAATGCGATGGTTGGTTTAGAAGTCGAGAATCATTGCCACGGCCTTGCAGTCTGCAGCTTTTGCTCAAAGGCATCAATATAGTGATTAAGCTGCTCTGTTTCTCCAATAAAATCTAAACCACTGAGTAACCTTGCCTTGATATCCGAACGGACCTCAAAAGGAATATCGGCAAAGTGCTCGCTACAGATCACTTGGTTTTCAAGATCAATCTCTATGTGCACTTGCGGATGCGCCTCACACACCGCAAATAAACCATCTAACACCTCAGCAGGCAATGCCACGCAAAGCATCTGATTGTTGCCACAATTATTGAAGAAAATATCTGCAAAGCTTTCTGCCAAGATCACACTAAAGCCATATTGCTTAAGTGCCCAAGGCGCATGCTCTCGAGACGAACCGCAGCCAAAGTTGTCCCGAGTCAATAAGACCGTAGCACCTTGATAGCGCTCAAAATTCAGCACAAACTCTGGATCAGGCTCGCCACTGTCTAAATATCTCCAATCGTAAAAAAGTGCTTTATCAAAACCATCTCGACTCGTTGACGTTAAAAATTGCTTAGGGATAATTTGGTCAGTATCAACGTTGTTTTTATCCAATGGCGCCATTAACCCACTATGATACTTGCTCATCTTTGCGCTCCTCGGATATCTGTAAATCGACCTGCGATTGCCGCCGCAGCCGCCATTGCCGGACTAACCAAATGAGTTCGTCCACCCCGACCCTGTCGGCCTTCAAAGTTACGATTCGACGTGGATGCACAGCGTTTGCCAGCACCTAATCTATCGTCATTCATGGCCAGGCACATAGAGCAACCCGGTTCACGCCATTCAAAGCCCGCAGCCACGAAAATATCAGCCAGCCCTTCTTGCTCAGCCTGTTGTTTTACTAAACCAGAGCCCGGTACTATCAGCGCTTCTACACCTTGAGCGACTTTCTTACCTTCAACTATTTTTGCGGCAGCGCGTAAGTCTTCAATGCGGCTATTGGTACAAGAGCCAATGAATACCGTGTCAACTTTAGCATCAGATAACCTCTGCCCAGCTTCGAGCCCCATATAACGCAGTGCTGATCGCATGGAGTCAGCTTTGATAAGATCTTGCTCTTCATCCGGATTTGGTATCAACTCATCAATGCCAATCACTTGCTCGGGGCTCGTGCCCCACGTCACCTGAGGCTGAATGTCTTCAGCATCCATTTCAACCACGCGATCAAACTGCGCACCCTCATCTGAATGCAGCGTTTTCCAATACGCAACAGCGTGAGTGAAATCGTCATCTTTTGGTGCAAAAGGACGCCCTTGCAAATAGGCATAAGTTATCTCATCAGGGGCAATTAGACCGGCCTTTGCGCCCATCTCTATGCTCATGTTGCAAAGCGTCATACGTGACTCCATCGACAAAGCTTCGATGGCAGTGCCGCAAAACTCTGCGACATATCCAGTGCCACCAGCAGTGCCGAGCTCACCGATCACGGCCATAATTAAGTCTTTTGCGGTGACGGTTGGTCGCAGTACACCATTGATCTGGATTTTGAGTGACTTCGCTTTTTTCTGCTGCAGTGTTTGCGTTGCCAAAACATGCTCTACTTCTGAGGTACCGATACCATGTGCTAATGCCCCAAAAGCACCATGGGTCGACGTATGGCTATCACCACATACTATGGTTGTGCCGGGTAATGTGATCCCTTGTTCAGGCCCCATGACATGAACAATCCCCTGATTAATCGATTCCAAATCATAAAGCTCGACACCAAATTCAGCACAATTATTTGCCAGCGCTTGAAGTTGATTTTTGCTCACTTCACTGGCTGCATCAATCGAACGGCTTTTGGTTGATACGTTGTGATCCATAGTCGCAAAAGTTTTTTCTGGACAACGTACTGGACGGTTTTTCTCTCTCAGACCGGCAAATGCTTGCGGGGACGTCACCTCATGCACTAAATGCCTGTCGATATACAGTAAATCTGTCTGTTCATTAATTTGCGCAACCACATGGGATTGCCAAATCTTATCGTATAAAGTCTGTGCCACTTGCTACATCCTTCCTTTAAAAACGAATCTTAAATGCGATCAACTATCGCTTGCGCAACATCTTGCGTGGTATACCCAGCTTGTGGATAAATATCTGGTGTGCCCACCCCTTGTGCAACGGCTTCTGCGACGGCTTTTTCAATGCGTCTGGCTGCCTCATCTTCACCCAGTGAATAACGCAACATTAAAGCGGCACTTAAGATTTGTGCGATTGGATTTGCAATGCCTTTGCCTGCAATATCAGGGGCAGATCCACCAGCAGGTTCATACAAACCAAACCCAGACTGATTTAAACTCGCCGACGGTAGTAGCCCCATAGAGCCGGTTATCATGGCGCATTCATCAGACAATATATCGCCAAACAAATTGTCACATAAAAGCACATCAAACTGGCTAGGTTGCTTCACCAACTGCATCGCAGCATTATCGATATAGATATGCTCAAGCGTGACATCAGGATAATCTTGGCTGACTTCAATCACGACCTCTCGCCACAATACACTGGATGCTAAAACATTTGATTTATCAACCGATGTAACATGATTACGACGTAAACGTGCGGCATCAAAAGCAAAACGTGCAATGCGCTCAATTTCTTTACGGCTGTACTTTTGTGTATCGAAAGCAAACTCACTGTCACCACTGCCTTGACGGCCCTTTTCACCAAAGTAGATCCCACCTGTTAGCTCTCGCACACATAAAATGTCAAACCCTTGTGCACTGATGTCTTCACGCAGTGGCGATGCCGCGCTCAGGGCCGGTAAAAGCTGCGCAGGCCTAAGATTACAAAATAGGCCAAAGTGCTTTCTAAGTGGTAATAAAGATGCACGCTCCGGCTGTTTTTCCGGTGGTAAATCAGCCCATTTTGGTCCCCCTACAGAGCCAAACAAGATTGCATCGGCTTGCTCACATGCGGACAATGTATGTGCTGGTAATGCCTCACCAAATTCATCGATTGCAGCGCCGCCAATGGCTTGATGAACCAAATTTAATTGAAACGCAAATTCTTCACTCACGCGTTCAAGCACACGCTGGGCAGCAGCCATTACCTCAGGGCCTATGCCATCGCCTGCCAAGACTGCGACTTGATAACTTTTTTGACTCATCCTGCTTTCCTTTGTTGTTTAAGGTTAGACACTTTTCGCGCCCTATCGATTAAGTTGTAAACACGGATCATGGCTCGCGCTGATGCTTCAACGACATCTGCAGCAAGACCTGCGCCGTGATATTGGCGACCATCACATTTTGCAATGATGTTCACCTGGCCAAGTGAGCTTGCTCCTTGACCTGTCGCCTCTAGGTTATATTCAATCATCTCTACAGCTTGACCTGTGATCCGCTCAATCGCTAAAAATGCAGCTTCGACTGGGCCATTGCCTGTCGCCGCTTCTTGAATGAGTTCACCGCCAAGGCTCATGCCCACAGTCGCACTGGCAATGGACTGAGAATTAGAAGATGCATTAACAAACTGTAACTGGTAAAACTCATCTTGTTCGGCAAGTTTATTAAAATAAATCATGGCCTCTAGGTCGTAGTCATACACAGTGCCTTTCTGATCCGCCAGCTCCAAAAAGCTGGTATAAAGCTGGTCCATATCGTAGTCATGTGATTGATAACCCAGCTCTGATAAGCGGTGTTCGATGACGTGTCTGCCAGAACGAGAGGTCATGTTTAGTTGGTTATTCGGCACGCCGACCATGTCTGGTGCCATAATTTCATAGGTATTTTGCGCTTTTAAAACGCCGTCTTGGTGAATACCGGAACTGTGCGCAAACGCGTTTTCACCCACAATGGCCTTATTTGGCTGTACCGGCATATTGCAAATTGTCGCTACTTGACGAGACGCGCGATAAATTTCTTCACTGCGAATATCTGTATGTACTTTTAAATGGTCTTCACGCATTTTCATGATCATCGCCACTTCTTCCAGTGAACAATTCCCTGCACGCTCCCCAATGCCGTTGATAGTACATTCAATCTGTCTCGCGCCTGCTTGCACGGCGGCAATCGAATTTGAAACCGCTAAACCAAGATCATTGTGGCAATGCACACTCAATCTTGCTTTATCAATATTTGGCACGTTGTTACGCAGATGGTGAATAATGGCTGAAAACTCATCAGGCGTGGTGTAGCCCACTGTGTCAGGTATATTGATAGTCGTCGCCCCCGCTTTGATAGCGCGCTCAACCACCTTACATAAGTCAGCATATGGCGTACGACCAGCATCTTCACAAGAAAACTCAACATCATCGGTATATTTTAAAGCTTGCCTGATTGAGCGCTCCGCCATATCGATGACGTCGTCTAGAGATTTACGTAATTTATGCTCTAAATGCAGTGGACTAGTCGCGATAAAGGTATGAATGCGAGGTCGCTCAGCCCCTTGTAACGCCAATCCACAGGCTTCAATATCTTTTGGCATTGCACGAGCCAAGCCACAGATAACAGGCCCCTTTACTTCATGCGCAATACGCTGAACAGCTCTGAAGTCAGCAGGACTCGACACTGGAAAGCCCACTTCCATCACATCGACATTCAGTCGACTTATGGTATGCGCTAACTGAATCTTATCTTCTTCTGTCAAGCTCGCTTTCAGTGCTTGCTCGCCATCCCTTAACGTTGTATCAAAAATCCAAACCTTGTCCTGCATTCCTATTTCCTCGCTCGCGCAAAATAAAAAACCCCGCTCGTTGGCGGGGTTTGCTATCTGGTTGCTCATACACGCAACTAAGCCCCGCCCTTATCTAAATTAATCAGTAAGAGGTTAAGCAAAGTTGTCAGTAACATGATGTTTTTCATTGTGAGCAATCGTACCTGTTGATGTATTAACTATGTTTTAGCACGTCCAAAAAGCACAGATCAAGCATAAATTTTTCAATAACACTGAATAAATATCAGAATTTAAAAACAAAACCACCAAAAAAACCTGAAAAACAGGTTAAACAATGCATTGAAATGAAAATAAATATGAAGAGAGCCTACAAACTTCGCTTATGGGTAGATTAAATATTGTGTATAAAAAAACCGCCAAAAAGGCGGCTTTTCTAATTTATTTTCGTCTTCGAAAGGCAAAGCATAATAAACCGAGCAAGCTCACAATACCTAAGCTGCCTCCTCCGCTGCTTTGCTCACCACGGTGACTGGCAGTGTTATCGGTGTTATCACTATCTGATGGTGTATCGCCATCGCCGTCACCATCGTCTGGGTCTTTGTCACCACCGCCGGGGTCTTTGTCACCATCGCCTGGGTCTTTGTCACCACCGTCTGAGCCGTCATCATCACTGGAGGTTACCGCAACCTCAACAGAAAGTGACTTTACAAGTATCTGCTGCCACAATACATTTAACGTCAATTCATGCGTGCCAACGTCATCGAAAATATAATCCAAGGCTGAGTCGTCTTTTGGATCACCAAGTGACTGTCCATTTAAATACCATTGGTACCTAATGGAGTCCAACGGCTCACTTGAAGTGAGCTTTGCAACAAGCTTAGTTTGCTCTTCTACAGTGATTAATTGAGATAAGACAATGTCCAGACCTTCAATCTTTGGGGTGACCAAATCAACCACCTTTTCACTGTTCATCACCAAGGTGCCATTTTGATAAACTTCCCTTTTAACTGTGTATATTCCGACCCTGTCATATTGATGCTCAGGCTCCGCAAGATGTGAAACTGTTCCATCTCCAAAGTCCCAAAAATAGCCTAGGCTATCTTCCGCTATAGCATGCTGAGCACTTAAACAACATACAACAGCCAGTATCTTCCTTATTTTCCATTCCATGAATTTATTCCAATTGCTAAATTTAATTATATTTCATCATGCCACTCTATATTTACATACAAAGCCACTGGCATTAAAACAACAAAGTCATAAATATTATTTTTTATAATTAAAATAATATTGAACTAGGTATAGTGAGTTTATTTTTACCCACTTTATAGCCACCCACCTAATAACAAAAAATAACCCTATAAATCATACAAATAACCTCAACTTAATACCATAATTGAAATCATTCATATTGCTTTAATTTACTTTCTAAAAATTTTAATTTAGCATGATGCCAGATCAATTATTATACAATCAAAAATACTGTAAGGAAGCGGATTTTAATGTTTTTAAACTCTACAGAATGACTGTAGAGCATTTTTTATTAAATTCGTAAAAGGAGATACAAATGCGCATTGGTGGTTTCCCTGTCACTTTGGGAATGGTCGGTTTATCTTTAATTGGAGCTGGAAGCGTCCAAGCTGTCGAATTCAAGCCTTTAATTAATCAGACATATCTATGGAATTCGTCTACTTCGAACGCAATACTCACATCAACTTATTCAACAATACAAAATACAAACACGCAAACAGAACTCAACACACTCAATGCTTTAGAACACCGACTCATTAAAGTAAAAGGCGAGAAAATAAAATATGAACATTATCAATCTTACTTTAATGGCTACCCAATTATCGGTGCCAAATTTGTTCTCATCAATAATCACGAAAAAATTACCCAAGGTTTAGGTCAGCTCATCTCTTTAAATAATTCAAGCCAACTTATTAGTGATAAAATTTTTCAGCTTGATGATGAACATTTCTACGTAAGAATTGAGCGGACATTAAAAGCTACGGGGAACCCCGAAAGCTTTACTTTCAAAAAGGTATATAAAGCTTGGAAAGGGAGCCTTATTCCCACACTTTTAGTGCGAGTAAAATACAGCAATAAAATCGAAGAGCGACACTTTAATGCCGCTACTTTGCAATTGCTCGAAAAGAAGAGCGCAGTTGATAATCTGATGCCGGAAAATGCAGAGTATGTCGCTGCAGGTGGTATAGGTGGTAATGAGAAAGTCGGTGCAGTGTGTTATTCACCAAGTCTTGCCAGTATGACAAACTGCCTTAGCTACCAATTTAATCAAGACTCCACGCCAAGTACCGAGCTCATTTTTCACGACAATACACAAAACATCCCCCTGATCTTCAGGGAGTTTGGCGGCTACCCTTTCATTGTGAAAAAAGTAGGCACCGAATGCTTCTATGAAAATCAATATGTTAAAACCATTGACTACCCTGTCGATAAAAATGCAGCCTTCTCGTTCGATTGCAGCACTGGTACAGAGCACTTTGATAAAACTAAAATAGACGACTTTTATTGGCATCACTTCAGCTACTCAGGCATTAATGACGCACACTTTTATGGTGGCTTAGTCATGCAGTATTACCATAAACTTTTCGCACAGCTCTACCCCACACAGGTTAATGACTGCAGTGAATCAGGCTATTGCATTAAGCAGTTAATGCAGCGTGTTAGCAACGACTCATTGGGATCTCAACAAGCTTTTTGGGACGACACCTATACGAATTATGGCACAGGCAATGGTGGGGCAACCACCTATTCCCATACCACCTTAAGCCTCATTGCCCATGAATCTGCCCATGCTATAACCTATTGGAATAGCGGCCTTGAGGGCAATGGAGAAGCAGGTGCATTTAATGAAGCATTTTCAGATATAGCCAGTATTGCTGTACTTGACTACTTTCAATCTGGGATGAGTGGCAGCTACTCTGCATCTCAAGCGTTTTTGGATCAAACATCTGATAATGGTAATGCATTAAAAGACAGAAAGTGGTGGTATGCCTGGGATGTGTTCAACGCCGATATTGCAGGCAGATATTTTGCACTGCCTTCTGCCGACGGAAAAGGCTTAGACCACCTATCCGAGCGTCAATCAGGAGAGTCTCACTATAATATCGCGGGTCTCTTTAGAAAGGCATATTATGAACTAGTCAAATCAAAAAACTGGACTGTTGAAGAAGCCTTTAAGCTCTTTATAAAAGCCAATGTTGAATGTCTTCCAAGCAATGCCAGCCTAGATGATGCCGCATTTTGCTTGATTTCCCAAGCATCAAATTTCAATGTCAATCGCACCGCAGAACAAGCACAAAGCGATGTCGATAACGTGCTTGTGTCGGTCGGCCTAACCGCTCAGAATTCCAATAAATCCACCTTTGATTTAGACGTGGTAGCACAATATGACGAGATTGCATTCAATCTAACAGCGATTCCTGTCAGTGAAATAGCACAAATCGATATCAGCTGGGGAGATGGTCATTCTGACTCTTGGTCACATGATAGTGCACAAGCCATACATCCTTTTCTAACACACAAAAAAGCCATTGCGACTGATGCGCTCAATGTGTTTGAGCTCACAATAACAAAGCAAGACAATACCCAACTTTATGCTGCTAGGCATTACTTCAGTAAAAATTACGGCAGTTGTGCCCCCATTATTCATCAACCAAATATCTTGTTGTCTTCTAACGTGAGCTTAAATGAGACAGCTTTTGACCTGACGAACCACAGCTATCAATCGGTATCCGCAGAGGCAGCCACAGTAAACCGCGATGCACACAACAGCCTCGTAGTTGGTGAGGAACTAAACGGAAAAGCTATCTCAGTGCTGCTAGACAGCAACTATGATGGTACTTTCAGTGCCGATGAAATACTCACTCGAGATGCTTCCGTATCAAACGGTCAAATAACATTTACAATTGACAATCAAGTGCGCCCTGGCAAAACGATATTAAGAGTCGTTGCCGGTGAACAGTATGAGCACTTTGAAACATGTGGCTATTTAAGAAATGGGCAAATTGTCGATTTAAAAGTGCTGACGCGCCACACTGTAGAACCTACCTCCACTGATTTTGAATACACAATCCTAGAGAATAATAACGTTAAATTCACCAATATAGCGCCTAGCAGTTAACCCAATCACCTAACAACAAAAGGGGCTTTGCTACCTCTTATACCAAAGAACAATAGTAAGCCCCTTATATCTGAGGGGTTTACTATATGAAACAAGGAAATAGATGCTGATAAGCCTGTTAACTAGTGACAATTTTATAAACTTGCACACTCTGACAACCAAGGCTTTTCAAAACAACGTGATTTGAGTGCCTGTGCATCAGTAAGCTTGATTAAAGCCTGATCATAACGCAGCTGCGCCTGAGCTAACTCACCCTCTGTCGCCACGGTTAAAAATGCTTTGGCACGCTCTAATTCACGAACAGCCTGACCATAATGACTATCCGCTTTTCGCCATGTCGCTTCATCAGCTTCCTGATTGTTCGCCATAATCCAATCCTGCGCACCATAGTGACCAGAGTCTTGAAAGCCTTTAACAACAAAACTGCGCGGTACTTTTTCCAATGAAGCGAGGTCTTTCACCAAACCATTATTGTCAAAGCTGTACGACACCAACTCGTGTAAGGTCTCTAAACAAGGGCTAATGTTACTGCCTCGACAATAAGTGGGGCGCTCATTGAGCTGTTTTTGCAACTTCTCTGGTAGTGGACCATTCGAATTTACATCAACACTAAACACCGCGCTTTCTGCGTACTTCTCAATTTCTTTCACTTTGGTAATGGTCTTTTTAAAAAACAACAGCCTAATTTTTATCTTGATCACAAACCGTTTGTAGTCTTCTACCGTCTTGAAGTGAAGGCGCGTATTGACGAACAAATCACGTCCATAATTCACTTGATAAACAAAACTATGCCCGCAATCGCCAATATTAATGCCATTGATCAGTCCACGATCTTCAAGTGTGCTATAGCCTTCATCAAATTTCAGGTGTAACTGTGATGTCAAAGATAAACTGTCTGTTGCATTGCGATGTGTCATTGAAGTGGACACACTGCCCGCAATAATAAATAGATTGATCCCGCCGTGTACTTCACCAAAAGTGCGTCGCCGGATCAGAGTTTCATCCACCCTTTGAAAATAGTTTAGACTGCCCGATAAATTTGAATGGTATTGAACATCTCCCTGCAAACAGGGTTGCCCAACTGTGTGCGTATTGAGATTGAAGGTCTTGCCCAAGTCTGTTGTTTTTACTTTTTCACTGTAATACACCTTGCCGTGAGCAACACAAGACAACAACGTGGCAATGGCTGCCAAGTAGATTTTCATATCCGCTCCTTGAAACAAGCCGTATAGGCCAAAAGGCTATACGGCTTTCTTCAGATTATTGGGCAAAGGCATTGCCATAAGTGCTAAGTGCACCTTCACATAAACGCCAGTTTAAAATCCCGCGCGCAGGTGCTGTGGCTTCAATAAAGGTAGGTGCCCAACGTAAATTACGAAAACGTGCACTTTCTTCTTCAGTGACCACACCAGCCCTGACAGCTTCTTGTCTGGCTAACTCACACTGTTTCCAGTCTTGCTGATCAGTACTTGGCAGCTGTAAGTCCGTTACGTTATAACTTGCAGGGCAAGCTTTACCGCGCTGTACACAGGCATTCTTCATTTCTTGCACTTTGTTTTCACACGCATACCCAAACGGGTTATCGCGGCAAAACTGTGCTGCATTGAAGAAAAACCACGCATTGTCGTAAGCTAAATTCTTAATGCGCTCAACGGCAATACGCTGCGTTTCCGGTAAATACGCATAATAACTATTGAGTAGTTTGTCAGCGCGTTGCTCATCCAAAATCGCTTGCTTAAAGTCATCCTCAAGCTCAGTCGTCAACCACTTAGTCGCATTTCGCACAATTTGGTACTCAGGGACTAAGCCGCGCAGTGCCAGTGATGAGTTCTCATAGCGCGTGGTGTAATAACGCACAACGTTATAATCGCTCAAGCTGTTCAACTGTGAATTGAAGCCAGTTTTTGCATATTTAACCGCTTCATAAAACATATCAAAACATGGCTTTGGATTATCCAAAGAACAGGTAATGATATTGTTTGGAATAATGCTCAACAATTGTTTCGGATCCCCCCCTTGCTGTACTGCACGCACGGTGATTTTTACCGAAGATTTAGTTTCATCCTTCAAATATCTCAGCTGTCCGCCAACATTAAATACGCCACCATATAAATCGACATCTAAATAACCGCCAATGTCAGACTTATCTTTGTTACTACCGTAATCGATTTTTAAATTCACCAATACATTGGCGCCGTATTCAACGCCAGTGACAAACTCATCGCCCACCAAGGTCTGAAGTTTGGTCTGGTGATTGTTCGCAATGTCATTACCCACTTGTGACAACACAAAGCCCTGATTTTGATTTTTAGGCAAGAACAAACGCTTTTTAGGTGTGCTTGCCGCACTGAAAGTATACGAACTGGAATACGTGCTAGACGCCATTTCTTTTGCTAAAGAGGCACCCGCAGATACGCGCACAACAGGAAAATTGACATCAACATCCACGCTGCCGTTTAGCGTATTGAGCATGTCATCGTAGCTCATATCTATACCGGTTTTAAACTTAAGTTCTGTGTTACCAAAGGTTTCATCAACCACCCCAGATACCGGCTGCACATTGAGAAAACGCTTCTTTTGACTGTCATACGCCGTACCAATCGCAACATGATCGTTAATTAGTCCTGAGATCACAGAGCCTGATAAGTTTGAGCTTGAAACATCTGAAGCGGATGTCTGTGCTGCGACGCTTTGCCCAGTTAATGCCATCGCAATAACTGATAAATAAATAGGTTTCATATCATCTTTCCTTAACGAACTGTGATCAGATAGTCTTCAACTTCGCCATACTGAATGCGTCGACATGCATTATCAGAACCACCACCTGCATCAAGTGCAACACGCATCATGGTTACCCCGTCCGGGACATCTTTTGGCACATTAAATACAAACTGGAAAACACCATCTGACGCAGATGAGTGCATCATTTCATTGGCATCAAACACGCCATTATGGTTCCAATCAACCCAAACGCGCAGTGCCACATAGGATGGATACTCAGGTATAATACTGCCCGGTGTGACACTGACTTTCACCGCACGGTTCGCAGGGAAAGTCACTACTTTACCTGACACCATAGTGTGTTTATGTGAGCCTGAGGCATGCTCAAACTCTTCCACTGTCACGCCTTCAATCCACTCCCATTCACTACCAAAGCTGGTATTTTCACAGTACTGGTGTTTCAAAACAGCGGTTTTTAGAGCAACGGGTTGATACTCAGGCGGCATTAAAGTACACGCTTGATTTTCACTTGTTCCTGCAGTCCATTCATATGGGTTGGTAAAGTCTTCATTCGCAAAAGTCACGTACTGTGCTTGTCCAGCTGCGACTTTGGCTTGCGATAGCCATAGCTCTTTAAGCTGCTGTAACTTTTGTTCTTTTGGAATAATGTCTCTGGTATCAAACATCTGCTCCCACATCTCGACCAACAAGCCGTCATAGCATTTTTTCAGCCATGCATAGCGCCCTTGCGCCTGTGTGGTAGTGAGCATATCGCCCAGCTCGCTGTATTTGGCATTTTGGATCAGCTCATCAGCCGGTGTCTGCGCAAAAGCAGCACCAGAAAGTAGTGATGAAGCAAGCGCGAGTGAAGAAACATATGTTCTCATAGTTAGCTTTTTCATAATGGTGTCCTTACTTTAATACGTCGCTGATCGCACTGTAATCACGGTAGTAGGCAAGGTTGCCAGACTCGTAATCGATGCAATAGTTGCCTTCAGGATTGCGCTCACAATAATCAACCATATCAGCAAACAAGTTGGCATTTGCACGACTTGAAGTTTCTATTTGCTGAAGTTGATTTAACTGCTCAGGTGAAAATTGTGCTGCATAATAACGCTGTAAATTTTTCGCTCGGCGATAAGTCAAACGCTCTTCTATCCAACGTGAAGTCAGCTCTTTAATCACTAACTTAGTCAAATAGTTCACTGGAGTGTAACCTGCATCAGGGATCAATTGCTGTAAGCCTGCTCCTGAATCTAGGTACTTAGTGATATAGCTCTCAGTGATGTTGTAATCATCCAACGTATCAAACTGATTGATGTAATCTGTCTTCAAATAATTGACTGCAGCTTCAAATAAATTAAAACAAGGCTCTGGATTGAGCAAAGTACAGCGCATGATGCCATTGGGAATAATATTTAACAGACGGTTAGGATCGCCGCCACTTTGATAACCACTGATCGAAATTTTTACCGACTGACGCTTTTCTTCATCAATCTTTTGTAATTTACCATCGACTTTAACTGTACCTATCCAATCAACACTCAGATAGCCACCAATTTTTCGCTTATCTTCTTCATTGCGGTATTCAATTTTCATATTGATAACCACATTTGAACCGTAAGCAAACCCTTGAACAAAGCCATCTCCTAAATTGGCAGCCTTATTGCCAGGATATGCTTGCGCCAATTCTTTTGCTGCCTGTGTTGGTTGATACCCATCTTCACCTGTTGGCATCAAAATACGCGACTTGGGCTTCACTGATGAATACACGCTGTAGGTACCTGTGTATCTATCCGCACTGATATCTTTGGCATAGTTTGCCCCAGCATCAACACGCACAGCAGGAAACTTAAAGCCAGCATCTACTTTGCCATCAATCAGCTTCAGTGCTTGCTCATAACTCAAATCTACACCAACTCGAAAATCGATATTGGTATTACCCAAGTGTTCAACGGCTGTGCCCTGCACAGATTGAAGCCCTAATAAAACATCCCCTTTGCTTTGATAGGCGGTCCCAAGCGGTACTAAATCAATGCTCTTTGTCTCATTTGATAAAGCTTTTAATTCACTTAGTGTCTGTGGGGAATCTGATACTTGAGCCGTGGCTGGAACTGCAGATAAAACCAGCGCAAGGCTAATGAAATTATGTTTTTTCATTTGTTTTCACTCCGTGAAGAGGCCGAAGTCGACCTCTGCTAGTTTGTATCCTACTTATTGAGGCTATTTAGGTAATCTTTATGCCATGCTTCAGGAATGCGTTTAAGGATCTCTTGCTCTGTTTCAACAACCTCTTCAAACTCATTGTCTGTTTGCATTGCTAAATCACCCACTTGCAGTCCATTTGCAAACATAGAGAAAGTTTCGCCAGGGTTATGATTAGGATCATCAGCTGTTCTTGCCAACTTCAGGTTATAAACATGATCGTTGTACTTCTGCTCTTCAACATTCGTGATCAACTCAAGTCCAGATGCCGTGCGAATGCGGTCGCCCACTTGCACTTTATTTGCCCAAGAAGATACACCTGATTGCGTGACAACAGGGTGAGATTCAGTCAACAAGAGTTCTTTACCAGATTCAGTGATTAACTTAATCATTGGCTGACTTTCAGAGCCGATAGAAACATCTTTGATTTCAAGAGGTAAATGAACGTTTGGCGCATATTGACTCGCACCCAACACAGTATCACCAACACGCAACTGCTCAATTGGCAGCTCTTTACCATTGGCAAGTTTGATCATCGAGCCTTTTGCTAGACAACTAAATACCATTTGTAGCGGTGGATGCTCGATATCTTTCCAAGATTGATCATCTGGCATATCTGCACTACCAACGACATACGAGTATCTTCTTTTCAGTTTGCTGTTACCGCGCGTCTCTTCTGTTTCAATTGACAGATTCATGATCCAGTGTGCGTCTTCATAACGACCATAAAGTCGCGCATCGCCGAAAATACCTTTAGATCTAGGAATATTCCACGAAATACGAGTCATATCGAACGTTCTTGGACCTATTTTCTTAGTGAAGTACTTTAAGTTGATATGATCAGAAAATAGATGACTTGAGCCCTGATAACCGCCACCTAGTGCTGTCGCACCACCAAGTTCTTTGGTTTGAATAAAGATCTCTGTGCCATGATAAAGCTCTACCGGTCTCTCGCCTTTAGGGTCAATCGTATAAGATGGATTACCATTGCCATCAAAAGTTACATTTTTTGTAGACCAATCAGGACGATAAATCTTGGTAACACGACCCATCACATCTCTAAACCCTGTAAAAGGTACTACCGCTTTGATTTGATCATTAGGCGTACCTGGATCGTAGTAAGCATCAATATCACAGTCATTATAACGACGGTTTAAGCACACTTTAATGCGGTTTTTCGTCGGATCAGTCTCATTGATTTCTTTAAGATCGACCGGGGCTGTTACGTCTTTTTCCAGTAGCTTTGCCCCAATTTTGCTGTAATCACTTGCAGGTAAGATATTCATTTCAGCATCAGAGCCATAACCACCAATAGACATTTCATCACCTTGGCCACTGACTGAAGTTCTCACATAACCTAAATCGGCAAGCAGTGTGTCTTTAGAGTACTCCGCAGACATTTGCTTTGTTTCCGCCACTTCTACACCGCTAGCATTAATGTAGGTCACAATTGCATAGGCATTTGCATAAATTTTTTCAGCTGCTATCAGCTTAGCGATTATATCGTTCACTCTGCCAACAGAAGTAATATCCATGCGTTTTTTTGTTTCGCCTTTATCGTCAAAGTACTCAATAAAACGCGGAATCGTAATGGGTTCACCATGTTCATTTACTAATGACAGATCTAAAAACGTATAAGTCGTTGGTGCCGTCTCACTGTTAATCGCTGAAATAATGACATAGTCGTTATTATTTGAATCTACAGCCGTTCTAAAACCCATGTCAGTGAAAAAAGAGCACACTTTTTCTGTTGTACACTCTGTATTCACAGGGTTCGCTAAGCCAGACACGGCAGCAATGCCCATTTCATTTTGCTGCGCATTCTTCAGCTGCGTAGCTTGCAGTATCTTAAATAAGTGCGGGCGGTTTTTTGCATTAATACCATGCTGTGCCAAACGCTGGGATGCCTGATCATAAACACCCAAAGATACATCAGGTTGAACAAGTGTTTGAATGTTATGGTTTTCAACTGATACAGGTGCTGCATCAACAACAAATGATGCGCCTCCCAAAGCAGCAATCACTGCTAGGCTAACAAGTTTCATAAAGTTTCCTTTTTGATTGGTGATACTAGGTAGCTCGTAGGCAAAGGAACCTTTGCCTACATGACTGCGAGCGGTTATTAATTAATATTTCACTTTGATACGGAAATCATGTATTTCGCCATAATCGAACACGTTACATGAGTCCAGCTTATAGTCGTGCTTGGGGTACTCTTCTAGTTTCGCACGTACGTAGAAGTTTCTTGACCTTGTCAGCCAAGAGACATAGGGTAGCGACAGGGATTTAGTCGCTTTAATACGGCAGTATTCTTGCCCAGACATGGAACGGCACTGACTGTTATCTAGCCAGTAATTAAAGTTAGGATCAGAGTCTAGGCTGGCTTCTGATTCTTCAAACTTACCATCTCTGTTTTCATCAAGCCAAACAGTCAAACGTACGCCGCGATCGCTGTTATCTAATAATCGTTCTGCGGTTGTGCGCGGGATCAAGTTGGTCGCTATTTCAACACTTAAATTCGAATTGCGCTTCGCTTCAAAGTTGGCAGCTATGAACTGACTGTATCCTTGTGAGTTATAACCTTGGGCATCATCCAAAGTAGCCAGCTCTGTCGAGTATCTAAATAACTTAATTTCATCGATATAAAACACACCAGCATTATCACTATGACTAATTTTTGCAGGGCATGTGTTTACTTCAGATAAAGTTATTTGCTGCACCTGAGTATCTGATTCACTACCATCAGCATAACGAACGTCCAAAGATAAGGTATAGGTGCCACCTTCTGTTGGGTATGTAATTGTACCTGGCTCTTTTGATGTACTGGTTTTGTTATCAAATCCAAAACTCCACAAATACTGAATTTGCTTATCCGAGTTTCCTTGAGATTTGTTGATGAACTTAACTCGATTATTATCCAAAATTTGGATATCAAAATCAGCAACCAGCGGCAGTGCTTTAGAATCTATATCTAGCATCACATCCAGTACTTGCCCGTTGTCAACGACACCACATCCATCCCAAATATAATAGTCGTACTCACTGGTTGTGATTGCAACGCGCATAACACCGAGGCCAGCAGTGGCCTTTTGATTGATTTTAAACGATGTCGAGCTCCCAGTAATTTTTTGATTACGGATCACTTCCTCTTCACTTTCAATCAATCCATTTTTGTTGTAATCAAAAAATATTGAGATGAGCTTGCCGCTTAAATCCTTCGAGAAATTCATCGTATACTCGCGATCTTTTGCCAGTGCACGTGGTGCGTCAAATTGTGCGGTATATCCTGCCGGTAAATTATTGATAGTGTGCCCACCAAATGACATTGAAGTACTGTGCTGTATATTGGCATTCGTATACGGCGCACAAGTCTGTGCAGGACGAGTATAAAAATGATTAAACGCACTGCGTGACATCCCATCCCACGTTGTCACATCCAGTGAAAAGCGAATGAGCTGGTCTTCTGATAGGACTTTTTTACGCTTCAAAAATGGCGCAATCGCAGTATTATCGCTACGGCGCCAGACTTCTGCTTGACCATCGCCCCAGTTTACCTCAATGACGTCAATTGATTTGCTGTCTAAACGACTTAAATCATAGTTGGCGGTGTTATAATTCAACCAAGTATCCGCATCTAGCGTTGACAAGCCAATCCCTGTCGAAATACCTACCCCAGCCAAACTATCGGAAATATTCGCACCAATAACTGCCGCAGTCTTGTTGCCAACACTCACATGATCAGCTTGATCTAAAAGACAAAAACCGAACTCATTCATCGACATCCCTGAGAATAAGCACTGGCTCACATTCGCGCGCAAAAATAACTGATAGGCTTGTTGAATTGTCCAGCCATGAGTTTTAACAAGCTCATAGAAAGCTTTTCTTAACACACCGCCATTATCATGGCCGGTTTTTGTGCTAGTAAAATCTTTCCAGTGATCGATGCTGCGCCCATCCCATGAAGGCAATTCAAAATAACGTGCCGGTGCATCTATTGCCATCACATCCCAGCCATACCACCACTTTCGGTTATTTGTATACTGGCCTGGCAATTCAAAAAATAAATCTGCGAATGGTTGAGACTGAGTATATGCGCCGCTTGAAGTATGTTGGAAATAATCAAGCGCAGCGATGGCACTAATATCTGATAGCCCCTCATTGATTGCGCGGTCAATGTCATTATTACCCAGATCAGCATTCCATTGTGTTATAGCATGAGCAGCTTCATGGGCAACAATACCCAGCCCTGTCAGAGAATAAAACTCATAGCCACCGTTTCCAGGGCCATAATTCGCGTAAGTGCCATCCCAAGACGCGTAATTTGAGCCCAAAATCGTATGCTTATTTACTTTTTGTAATAATGGTTTAATGCAATACCCATCTGCTGCGCAATCTTTCGTTTGCGCAGGAAAAAGCTGTTTGAGATTTTTATGGAAATACTGCATCACTAAGCCGCCGTTAAAATGCGCTTCGTTTGCAGCACTGTAGCTGTAATAAGTGCTATAGGTAGAATCGATGTCTGCTTTATTAAAGTTTTCATTATTTTGCAAACAAGCATATGAAACAGGTTCGACTTCTGACACTTTTGCGTCATAAGTCGTCACATAAGGATTATCTAAGACACAGTTATTTTGCTCTTTTCTGATGATGTAAGGGTAACCATTAAACTCCGCAAAAATTGCGTTGGGATCTAAATCTGAAAATAACAATTCCTGCCCGACCGGAGAGGAACTATCGAACTGATAACCCGTACAATTTTGCATGCTATTTGGGCTAGGGGAATAACAGATTGCGCCTAGCTTATAACTACCGCCAATACCGCCGCCTGCTTGATAGCCATTGTCGACTAGAGAGCTGGGTTTAAACGCATATAAAGTATTATCTTGCTGAGATATGACGACAAGATTTTGTGCATTGAGTAACACTGTTTCACTGCGATCTTTAAACTGAGCTTCCACCTTGATAACAGGCAGTAACTGCTGATCTTGCAGCTTAAAAGCTTTTTGGATCTCTAACTTCGTCGCCTTTCGCATCAAATCTAGTTGCCCAATAGCTTGCTGCAAAGCAACTTGCGTCATGTTGTGATAAAGGGAAATGGTTCCGGATACATCACCACGGATCAATTTACCCATCGTTTGGCGGATAGACCCATCAAGATTGCGTGCAATTACCAAGTTACTATCTAAAATCGGCAAATCTGCATAAAACGCTTGATAGTGTTCATAAACTGTCTTGGTACCCACTGTCTTGACAGAGCGATATTCAATGGTGGTTTCTTTTTGTTGCTGACTCGCAATATGCTCGACCTGACCTTGAGTTGATACAGCTTGTTCAATTTCATGCCAAAGATGCTGCTTATTATAGAGTGACGTTGACTCTACTGACGCCAATGCACCACATACTGGTAACAAGACAGTCGATAAGCCAAGCAAAACACCTACACGTTTCATACAATCTATCCTTTTAATTGTAGTGAGCAGAATGTTAACTATGTAACATTATTCAAGTTGTTTTGATCATATTTTATACTACAGCTATTTACAATTGTATAGAGTAATTGCATCAAAAATTAGTAAAAACACACAGACATTAAAAATTAATAAAAATAAAATTAACAATAAATATACTTTAATGGCTATTATTGGGTAAAAAATACAACAAAAATACGTACCCTATGAAGAAACAATGATTAGACATTATAAACAATTAAAAAACTCAATATTGCAGCAATAAGGATTGTAAGAATAGGATCGGTATTAATCGTGAATGAAGTGTATTAGTTTAACTATCTGTCAAAATAGGTTGGTAACTTAAGAACCTAATTAGAGGTCAAATTAGCAATAAAGCATCGGCCCACTAATTTGTCATAAAACCATTGGGCACACTGCGATTATACCGTTGCTTTAAAGAATGGCACTAGATACTGTTTTTTTGATAACCCGCAGCACCTTTTGCTATATACCTAAGTTGCCATATTAAACGCGCAGTCAACTCTGCTCGCTGCTGCTGGTCTTGATCAAGTGCTTCCGCACCAGAGCTAAATACTAAGGTCACCATGGCTTCTGCCTGCATGTAAGCATGATGAGGGTCCACTTTGGTTTCTGACTCAAGATAATGAGCTAACTCTAAGATAAAATGTTTTATTTCTCTGGCGACAGCTGCACGAAATGCAGGGGAAGTACCGGAACGTTCTCTTAAGAGTAATCGAAATTGGTTACTTGACGTCTCAATAAATTCCATAAAAGTTTGCACAGAGGTATCAATTACACTGCCACCACTGGCAATACGCCGCCTTGCTTGTCGCATTAATTGCCTTAAAGTGAGGCCAGCTTCATCCACCAGCGTCAAGCCCAACTCATTCATATCTTTGAAATGACGATAAAACGAAGTTGGCGCAATCCCCGCTTCACGGGCCACTTCACGTAGACTCAAATTAGAAAAACTATGCTCAGCACTGAGCTGATTAAACGCTGCTTCTATCAGTGCTTGTCGAGTTTTTTGTTTTTGTTGTGCGCGCACACCTGACATGAATGACCCCTAATTTATTTACCCCAATCTGCTAATTGCGCAGTCTAATACTTGACGGCGCAAGAATGAAATACTATTTTAGCGTACAAGTGTACGCTGAGATTTTAAAAAATGAAAAAACCGCCGATTATTTGGACTAATGTCATCTTCTTTAGTCTGTCTTTTTTAGCTGCCGTGACCTTGGTGCCTTGGTACGGGTTTGAATATGGTTATACCCTCACCCATTGGCTAGCATTCATTGCCTGCATGTTTTACGCTGGCATGTCTATTACCGCAGGTTACCACCGCCTTTGGGCACACAAGGCCTATGAAACACATCCTGTGATCCAAGTATTTTTTGCGCTGGGCGGAGCCTTTGCTTTGCAAAATAGTATTCTTCATTGGAGTAGTGATCACCGCGTACACCATGGCCAAGTAGATGACCCTGTCAAAGACCCTTATGCCGCTACCCGTGGGTTCTGGTACAGCCATATTGGCTGGATGCTGCGTGATTACCAAGGGGAAAGCTATGGTGATTACAACAATGCGCGCGACTTGCAACGTAACAAAATCGTAATGTGGCAGCACAAACATTATTTAAAACTCGTACTACTGACTAATATTGGTATCCCATTACTGCTTGGACTGGCACTGGGCGATGTATTTGGCATGTTGCTATTAGCCGGTGTACTACGTTTAGTGCTATCGCAACACTTTACATTTTTCATCAACTCACTGGCACATATTTGGGGCAGCCGCCCTTACACAGAGAAAAATACAGCCCGTGACAATGGCTTCTTGGCGTTACTAACTTATGGTGAAGGCTATCACAACTTCCACCATATTTTTGCAAGTGACTACCGTAATGGGATCCGCTGGTATCATTACGACCCAACGAAATGGATGATCCGTGCTCTGTCATTCTTTGGCCTTGCCAGTAAGTTAAAGCGTACACCGGTGGAGCGTATTGAAAAAGCCAAAGCGGAAACCTTGTTGAATAAAACGAAAGTTACCCTTGCAAAATTGCCTTTAGCACAAGATAAGCTTACATTGTTACAACAAGAATATGATTTGCTTTTGAAAAAGTTACAGAACTTTTGTGCAATTCAAAGGCAATTACTCGAAGCTAAAAAACATGCCGTTTTAGAACAGTGTGAACAATCCGCGCTACACAAACAATACTCTGAATTAGAGCAAGCGTGGCACTCACAAAAACAAGCATGGTTGGCATTAAACTCGAGGCTGTTAAAAGGCGCAGCGAGCTAACCCGCCCCCTTATCGGCCTCCCCAATTAGCAAGTAAGGCGAGGCCGTGACTAAATCCAAAGACACACCCAGCGAGCAACCCTCACAATCTTATCAATATGACGCCATAATCATCGGCACAGGTCCAGGTGGTGAAGGCGCTGCAATGAACTTATCAAAAAGCCAGCGCAAAGTCGCAGTCATAGAAAAGCAAACATCTGTGGGCGGTGGCTGCGTTCACTGGGGGACTATTCCTTCCAAAGCACTCAGACACTCAGTCAGTCGCCTTATCGAATACAAAGCCAATCCTTTATATCGCTTTACTGAGCGCCCAAAACGCTTGACGTTTCAAGATATTTTAAATCATGCCAGTGATGTGATTGGCAAGCAGTCCTCACTGCGTTCAAGCTTTTATGATCGCAATCGCATTCATCTTTACCAAGGTGAAGCCAGCTTTGTTGATGCCAATACCGTGCGCGTAACGCACCTTGATGGTTCTCAAGATGTGCTCACAGCGAAAACCATTGTCATTGCCACAGGTTCTAGACCTTACCGTCCGCCTGAAATCGACTTTGATCATCCACGCGTCTACGACAGTGATACCATTCTTGGCCTTGAGCACAATCCTCAACGCGTCATCGTGTACGGTGCTGGGGTGATCGGCTGTGAATACGCATCCATTTTTAAAGGTCTTGGCGCGAAAGTTGACTTGATCAATACACGAGATAGATTGCTCTCTTTTATGGATGATGAAATCTCAGACGCACTAAGTTATCACTTTTGGAACAGTGGCATCGTGATCCGCCACAACGAAGAGTTTGCCAAAGTAGAAACCAGTGACAAAGGCGTCATTTTGCACCTCCAGTCTGGTAAAAAAGTAAAAGCCGATTGTATTTTATGGGCCAATGGTCGAACAGGTAATACTGATAGTTTGAACCTAGGCACTGTTGGTCTCAAAGCGGATAGTCGCGGACAATTGCGTGTTAACGAGTACTATCAAACGCAAGTAGACAATATTTATGCTGTCGGCGATGTCATCGGTTACCCAAGCCTTGCGAGTGCGGCGTTTGACCAAGGGCGTATTGCCGCCAATGCCATTGCAAACGGTCAATGTGATGAGCGCTTGATCACCGATATTCCAACTGGGATTTATACTATCCCAGAAATGAGTTCCGTTGGTAAAACAGAGCAAGAACTGACTGCAGCGAAAATCCCTTATGAAGTCGGCAGAGCACAGTTTAAACACCTTGCACGAGCACAAATCGCCAGCACTGAAGTAGGTAGTTTGAAAATACTATTCCATAGCAAGACCAAAGAGATTTTGGGGATCCACTGCTTTGGCGAACGTGCTTCTGAAATTGTGCACATCGGTCAAGCCATTATGGAGCAAAAAGGCGAAGGCAATAACGTCGAGTATTTTGTCAATACAACCTTCAATTATCCAACTATGGCAGAGGCCTATCGCGTTGCGGCCCTCAATGGTCTCAATAGGCTATGTAACTAACCAGTCAAAAAGCGGCTGTCCCCTCAGCCGCAAATTAAAAGCGATACTCCCCGCTGAGTCGCCATAAGTGTTCTAGCTGACGAGTAGGCAAATTATCATCGGCACGATTGGCCACTTTTGTCTCTAAGTATTGAAACTCAACCCCAAAGCGCCAGCTCTTTGAATAACGCCACTTAGCTGTCGTTGTCACAGCCCCGCCGTCACTTTCGTTAGGGTCGAACGCCCAGTGGTCCATGTCTTGGACTCTAAATTGCTCAATACGACCACTGATCCTAAATGCCTGCCAGCGATGTGTCAGCAGTATAAATTGACTGTCAAAGTCATTATCTACGCCGCGAGAAAACCCCATCGCCGTATTCCCCGCCATTGCTTGAGCAATCACATGGGTTTGCTTAGTGATCTTGTACTTATACGCTAAGCTCCAAAATTTGGTATCCCAAGCATATTGGCCCGTTTTATAATTAAGCACTTCTGGATCACCATTATTGTCATACCAATATGCCCGCAAGTCATGCCGGTTTTGATAGCTCCAATGTGCCCCAACATAATATCCAAAACGGCCATCAATCTCAGTGAATGGCTCTATTTGCCATGCTTGCTTGCTCAATTGCGGTGTCATAAAGCCCGCTGTTGGACGCAGTGCCAGCACTTCATTAAAAACAGATTGCCTATCATGTGGTGCAAACCCGCGCCATGCCAACACAGCACCCAGGGGATCGTTACCCTTATAAAGCCCCGCAACCCATTGCCAATTGTGTAAACTCGGTTTTGCTAACCGCTTGCCGCTACGCTTGATACTGGCCTCGACACCTATCACTCTAAGCTCTTCGCCAAGCCATGCATTGATCGCAGAGTAACCATAATTGTATGGCGAAGACCAGCCAATGTCCGGATTCTCCAATGACATTTTCGGGTAAAACCCACCTACACGCACTTGCGGTTGATAGGCCCCCTCTACCACAGGTTTGTATTCTGCAAATAATTCCGTAAACCCAACTTTTGCCTCAGGATCGGGCACATACTGCACACTGCTGTGCGCAGCCCAACTATCACCCAACTCAAAGCGAGACTGGAGTAGGGCTCTGCTAATATTGACGCCATCATCCCCTTGCCCAAAGCGGTTAACCGATGCCCCCCACGCATACCAAGACGGATAGGCACTACTTGATTGCCAACTGGCTTGAATTTGCCCTTTATGCTGCGCAGCATAAGTGTGTATCGGGACACTCATAAGTCCGGCTAGCAGTAAACACATTGACGGTGCAGCTAGCATATCTAAAGTGACTTTATTCATAATCATCAAACTCATCTGAGAAGTCTTCTTTGGGCTTAAACAACGACTGGTCAAGTTGATAGATCAAAGAATTAGAAGTAGGTAATACTGTTATTGTCTTGCTCTCAGGTTTATCTAAATTGGCAAACCCTTCATGCCAGACTTGCATAGTTAAACTATCAATTGGAGTATCTGGAAGCTCGATAGTGGCTTCTCCCTGTCCATTGGTGAGCGCAAAATAGCTGGAGTCTACCACCAGAATATAGCCCAACATCCAATCATGAATATTACAGCCCAGCTCAACAACGCCGGTATTACCAAAGTTGAGAGATTGCGGGCTGTCACGATACAGCTTAAATTCAAACGGTTGTGCGGGAGAAAACGAGTAAACGTGATGCAAAATCGAGTCGTAGTTGGGAAAAGATACCTCAGCCCCTTTGGGCACCACCAAAATATGTGGAGTAAAAGCGCGCTCTTTTTGACCCATTTTGTAGGCTTGTTGAAGTTTATTGGTAGACATCGGTAGTTGCTTGCTTTCAAACCACACCACCGCATCTTTAACCGCTTCTCCCTTAGCGTCTTTCACCTGCACGGTGATAGGCTTTGCCAACACCCACGATGATACCAAGCAAGTACTCAGCATGAGCCCATATAGCCACCTTGCTCGCTTTTTATTTACTCTATTTACCTGCTGCGTCAAATGCATCTAGCACAATCCTTATCCGGCTTTGTTTTTCATTTGAGTATAGACCGGACGACGTAAATTATGCATTCATCGCATTTTAATTTTGAATACGTATGCAAACCATTTAGAGCTTGAAACTAAGCCCGTAAGCTAACAGTCACTCGTTGCCATATGGAAAAAAACATGCGCTATTCAAGTTCATTTTGCTCAGCAGTTGGCCTGACGGTCAGTTTATTCACACTCTCACCTACTGTGTATGCTGCCAACTTTAACATCTCATCCCCTGACCAACAGCTTACCTTTACTATCAGTGATGACCACACTCAACCAAGATATCAAGTTGCCTTTAAAGGTCAAACAGTGATCAACCCTTCTACTTTGGGGTTTGACTTTGCCAGGGCGCCATCAATGCGAAATAACTTGTATATCAGCAGTGCTGAGCGTACATCGCATCATGAAACTTGGCAGCAACCTTGGGGTGAAGCGAGAAACATTGTCGATCACCACAATGAACTACTGGTTACTTTTGCAGATAAAGACAGCAAAGCGGTGCAATATCGAGTACGTATTCGTGTCTTTGATGACGGCCTTGGGTTTCGTTACGAAGTCAATCAAGATGAAGCCAGATATATTACCCGCGAACTGACTGAGTTCAGCATTACGGATAGTGGCGACAGCACCGCATGGTGGATCCCTGCGCGAGGCTGGAACCGCTATGAATACACTTACAATACCACGCCACTGCATGATGCTGCCCATGTGCACACGCCATTCACATTTAAAAACAAACACGGCATACACTTAAGTATTCATGAAGCCGCACTGGTAGATTATGCCGGTATGACACTGAATCAGCGCAGACCGGGTACTTTCATTAGCGATTTAACACCATGGTCTGATGGCATCGCGGTGAAAACCAACGGCCGCTTTAATTCCCCATGGCGCACCATTCAAGTTGGTGAACAAGCCAAAGATTTATTGAACTCGCACCTAATCTTAAACCTAAATGAGCCTAACAAACTCGGTGACGTGTCTTGGGTTGAGCCGGGTAAATATACAGGGATTTGGTGGGGCATGCATATCGGCAAACACACTTGGGGCAGCGGCGACAAACATGGCGCCACCACAGAGCGCACCAAGGAATATTTAAGCTTTGCCGCAGAGCATGGCTTTGATGGTGTGTTAGTTGAAGGTTGGAACACCGGATGGGACGGAGATTGGTTCTATAATGGTGATGTATTTAGCTTCACGCAGCCGTATCCTGATTTTGACTTTAAGGCTATCAAGGCCCATGCCGATAAAGTTGGCGCAAAACTCATTGGTCACCACGAAACTTCTGGCAACGTCAGTAACTACCGCAACCAAATGGATGCAGCATTTACGTTATACGCAAAAAATAATGTCAGCCAAATCAAAACAGGTTACGTCGCTGATGGTGGTAATATCAAACGTATCGACGAGCGCGGCCATGCTCGGTTTGAATGGCATGATGGTCAGTTTATGGTCAATGAATACCTAGACAACATCAAGCTTGCTGCAAAATACAAGCTCAGCATTAACACCCATGAGCCCATCAAGGACACAGGGTTGCGTCGTACTTATCCAAACTGGATGACCCGCGAAGGCGCGCGCGGCCAAGAATTTAATGCATGGGGTACGCCACCTAACCCACCAGAGCACATTCCCATGCTGGCATTCACACGCATGCTGTCGGGCCCAATGGACTTTACACCAGGTATTTTTGACATGGGCTTTAACGGCCTAGGTGATAAAACAAACCGCCCGCAAACCACACTTGCAAAACAACTTGCCCAATACGTAGTGTTATACAGCCCTGTGCAAATGGCGGCTGATTTACCAGAAAATTACCTCGCAAAACCGGATGCATTTCAATTTATCAAGGATGTACCAACGGACTGGGAACAGAGTATCGCATTGGCCGGTGAAGTGGGAGACTACGTGGTATTTGCTCGTCAAGAACGTGCTCGCGGCAAGTACACAGGTAAAGATTGGTATTTGGGTGCTATCACAGATGAACATGCACGAAAAGTTGATGTGAAGCTCGACTTTTTAGCAGCAGATACTCGGTACGAAGCGCACATTTATCAAGATGGTAAAGGTGCCAATTGGCAAGATAACCCATACGCACTGGACATCAAAAAGCAAATCGTCACCGTCAAAGACAGTTTAACACTGCAACTGGCCACCAGCGGCGGCACTGCAATTCGCTTTAAAGCCCTTTAAAGTGCAAAAAGAGCAGGACTTCCTGCTCTTTTTTCATCTCATGCCAGTACTCATTGTACACCCTGAATCATGCACTGTTTGAAGCTGCTTCAGCGGCATTTAATTTACGTAAGTGCGGGGTGATAAACTGACTCAATAACAAAGAACATGCAGCCAGTGCAGCACCGAAATAAAACACCAATGATTGATCGTATAACCACACCACACCAAAGCTAGCAGGGATCACTACAGCGGCAATATGGTTGATGGTAAAGCTCACCCCAGCCGTTGCGGCAATGTCTTCAGGTCGCGCAATCTTCTGAAAATACGTCTTTAATGCAATGGCCATCGCAAAGAAAATATGGTCTACCACATATAACGCTGCCGCTAACTGTGCCGACTCCACCAGCGCATACCCGACAAAGACTAGGATCAAACCTATGTACTCAACCGTCAGTGCTTTTTGCTCGCCAATGCGCCCTATCCAACTGCCTATTTTTGGCGCCAAAAAGATATTAATGACGTGGTTAAGCATATATAACGCGGTAATTTCTGCGACGTCATAGCCAAACTTCTCGACCATCAAAAAGCCTGCAAACACCATAAAAATTTGTCGACGTGCGCCGGAGAAAAATACCAGCAAATAATACAGGCTGTATTCTTTGCGCAATATAAGCTTTTTATTCTGTGGTGACGCTGCCACAAACTGTCGATGCGTCATCGCCATAAATATCGTCACGGCAAGGCCTGCCCCACCAATGAGTAAGTACATCCATACATAGTCACTTTGCAACCAAGTAAAACCAACCCAGATCACCGCAAATGTTCCCAGCGCAGCCATTGATTTAATAGATAAAAGCTTGCCTAACTTCTCAGCAGCTTCATCTTTTTTAAACCATTGCAAGCTCAATGATTGATTGAGTGTTTCGAAATAATGAAAGCCAATCGACATCAGCACTGTGGTGGCATATAAGCCATAGATAGTCGGAAATAATCCGGTGATAGCCACCCCAATAGACAACACACACAGGCTTACCAAAGCAAAGGTTTGCTCTTTTAACACCAACAAGATAAACACCGCGGTAAAGGCAAGAAAGCCGGGAATTTCTCGTAAAGATTGCAACATTCCCATGTTTGCGCCAGTGAAGTCTGCCGCCTCCACCGCAAAGTTATTTAACATGGCAGTCCAACCAGAAAATGCCATTGCCATAACAATGGTAGCTAACACTAAAAAGCTCATTGGTGAGGGGGTAAACCGCCCAAATACTTGTTTTTCCATTTACTATCCTAAGCACATTGAGTGAAACGCCTGTCTAGTATATGCTCAATTAATGCTGGCCAAAATCCAAAAATATGACAGAGAATTTATCAAAACAGACAAATCAGCCATGGCTAAAAGTACAGTCTCGCTTTAAACGCACACAGCTAGGCAGACCGGTATTTCCCCGTGCCACGACCATGCCGGAGTGGGAACATGTTGAAGAGCATAGCCATAATTGGGGGCAGCTCACTTATATCAGTGACGGCGTCATGACCATTTTCACACCGCAAGGCAGCTTTGTGATCCCACCCCAGCAAGCACTGTGGATCCCACCAAATGTCGCACACGAAACCTATTGTCGTTATGGCGGACATTTTCGCAGTGTGTACATAGATCAAAAGTATCAATGCGTACTGGGTAGTCAGGCTAAATCTTTGGTTGTCGACCCGTTATTAAAAGCCATGATTTTGGAGATCTGTACTTGGTCTGATGATTACACTTTAGATGATAAAACCCTGCGCTTTGTCGAAGTCTTTATCGATCGCCTAGAGCAGGCCCCCACCAGCGACTTTTTTATTCCCAGAGCCCAAGACTCACGCTTACACCCAATTGTATCTGAGCTCTACGCCAATCCAGGCAGTCCACTCACGTTGGAGCAATGGGGGCAAACTGTCGGCGCATCAAGTCGCACATTAAATCGCTTATTTCACAAAAGCTTTGATATGGGATTTAGCCAATGGAAGCAAAAACTCAGGGCACTGCGCGCAGTAGAAATGCTGAACGCTGGACAATCTCAACAAGCCATTGCTCAGCAGTTAGGGTTTGAGTCTAGCAGCGCATTTAATACCGCATTTAAAAAAGTACTGGGTGTGCCACCCAAACAATACACAAAGGCCTAGTCACCAAAGTACAGTGTGCTTTTCTGTCAGATTTTGGTAACTTAAATGGATAAAAAACCACCACGCTGGTGTTCTGATAACCAAGCAAGGAATAGATATGCTGCGTTTTGTACTGCTCATCATTGGCTTTTTTCACTTACCTGCTTGGGCAGCCAAGTCTAATTTGCATCTGATGCCCTACCCGCACAGTATCACATTAGAAGAAGGAACATTTAACGCCAGCATGCCATTGCGTGTATACCTGCCAAACTTATCAAAACAACGCAACCAATATCTGAAGCGACAACTCAGAGATACCTTCAGTAACATACGCTTCACGCAAAAGATGGGCCGAGCTGATATCATTTTTGAAATCACGGGCACTTCAGCACTGCACCCGAGTATAAATCAAAACGAAAGTTATCAATTAGCCGTCACCCCCAAAGGCATCAAGATCCATGCTTCTCAATATTGGGGGATCAACTATGCGTTGCAAACACTCAGGCAATTAGCCTATCAGTTTCCAAGTCAGATCCCCGCGATGATCATTGATGATACGCCTCGATTTGCATGGCGAGGATTAATGATCGACAGTGCTCGACATTTTATCCCGCTCGATGATATTAAGCGCCAGATTGACGGCATGGTATCTGCCAAACTCAACGTTTTGCATTGGCACCTCACCGATGATCAAGGCTGGCGTTTTGCCAGTGTTAATTACCCAAAACTACAACAACTCGCCTCCGATGATCAGTACTACACCCAAGCTGAAATGGCTGAGATAGTTGCCTATGCCAGCGTCCGTGGGGTCCGTGTAATTCCTGAGATTGATTTACCCGGACACGCCTCTGCATTGGCTGTGGCTTACCCAGAATTCATGGCCAAGCCAGGTCCCTATACTATGGAGCGCGGTTGGGGTGTTTTTAAACCCTTACTCGATCCCAGTAACCCCAATACGAACGTATTCATTAAACATATCATCGAGGAACTTGCTGCTATTTTTCCTGATCCCTACGTACATATCGGGGGTGATGAAGTGGAACCTGATCATTGGCTAGAAAGCGAAGCGGTTTTGGCGTATATGCAAGCACAGGGACTCAATTCAGCCGTTGCATTACACAACCACTTCAACCTCAAAGTGCAATCACTACTGAGCGCCCACAACAAAGTGCTGATGGGCTGGGATGAGATCTTTCAACCAGCGCTTAACAATGCCGTGGTTATCCAATCTTGGCGCGGGTTTGACTCCCTAACCCAATTAACCAATGCAGGACATAAAGGCGTCCTGTCTGCGGGTTTTTACATCGACCAACCTCAGTACACCAGCTATCACTACCGCAATGATCCGATGCCACAAAAACCCATCACACAAGATGCCATCGATCACGATGCACAATGGCAGGCATGGCAATTTACCATCACTCGGCTCAAGGGCTCGCCAGTCACTGGTCACTTTGCGTTAGCGGCGAATAACAATAACAACCAAATTGGCTATGTGGCCATCAACGGCCGTCAATTAATTGCAATAGAGCAACTGGAAACACTCGCCAATGTCACTCGTTTTGACATTGATACTTGGATGGGCCCTGTGCGCTTTAGTTTTGTCAAAAACCAACCTGAACAAAGCCAAATATTGATAGGAAATACTCCCTATGAGCATGATATCAGCACACTATCTGACGTGCCTAAGCTAAACCCTACACAATTTGCAACCATGTCTAATGCAGAGGCGGCCAAGCGCATACTCGGTGGTGAGGCAACCATATGGACTGAGTTGGTTATGCCCTATAATCTTGATCTCAGAATTTGGCCAAGACTCTATGCAATCGCTGAACGACTCTGGTCACCCCAAAGCTTACAAGATGAGCAACAGATGTATCAGCGCTTAAAAACACTGGACCAGTTTGCTGTTCAACGTATTGGCCTCAAACATCAAGCTCAACACCAGCAGGGACTTGCAGCACTGAGTGTTCAAGGCGATGTTGACGCACTCAAACGCTTTAGCCAACTGGTCGAGCAAGCTCAGTATTACACCCGCCATCATGTCAAATATCAGCAAAACCTCTACCACCAGCTCGCCCCCTTAGCTGCCTTAGTTGATTTTCTCCCCGCAGAGAGCCTGTATTTGCGTCAGTGGCACCTGCACTTGCAAACAAACGACACGCCAACGCGTTATTTAACACTGCAAAATGCGTATCAAAGTTGGTTAGCGGATATCCCCAAACTCAAGACCACATTTGCGCAATCAAGTACTTTGGCAGCACTGCAGCCTATGCTGGCACAACACCAAAAAAGCATTCAACTTGGCCTGCAAGTGTTAACGTACTGCCAAAACCAATCACGCAGTGCTGATATCAATGCACTGCGTGCTGAGATTTGGCAACACACTCACCGTTACGGCGAGCTCATTTTAGCGGTGAATCATTTAACCGAATCCATATTAGATAGCTGCTTTATGCAACAAGGCGCGACGCCTTCGATAAACTAAATTTGGCGATTGAGCGTCAATTGTGCCGTGTACAGTGACCCTGTTTGATGTTTTACGCTCATATGCAGTAGCCACTGTGCTTCACCTACTTGCTTTGACCAAGCGCGAGTATCTTCTGTGCTGGCCGCTTGCCATCCTGCATTGGTCATTTGCTGGTTGAGCCATGAGAACAACGCTGAAGATTGAGTATTTTTTAAATCAAATGTGTAACCTTTATACCAATTTTGCTCATCGCCATAATGGAAAGTACGAGACGCCAAAGTGATACTTTCTGGTAAGTCATTAAACTCAGGCAGTATGCGGTCCGCCATTTTTCCGCGAATGTAACCCCCATTTGGCGTCCAATCATACTCAATTTTTGCCGCCACACTACGCGCAGAACGCATGCCATTCACTTTTGCTACCAAGGATAGTGCTCCATCAATACCAGAAGATAACCCCGCCGTAGTGAGCAATTTACCGTTATCAGTGAGTTTTTGATCTGTTGCCAACTTTACCAAAGGGTACTGCTGTGCAAAACTGTCGAACGCTTTTTCAATGGTCGTCGCATAAAGACCATTCAGCAATCCTGTATTGGCCAAAATGAACGCGCCATTGCACACAGACATCACATAATCTGCCTCGCGGCTTTGTGCCTTAATCCAATTTTGTACTTGTTCATCATTGATCAAAGCACCATTGATATTACCGCCAGGAATAAGCACCGCGTCAAACATTGTGTTGTTTGCAAAACTTTGCGCGGGTGTCACCTTTAACCCCATTGCTGTGGTGATTTCATTACCCGTCTTACTTACTGTCGTCAGTCTAAACCCTGCTTGACCGAACACCTCTATGGGCCCCACAAAATCAATGGCCTGTGCACCTTCAAATAACAAGACACCGACATGAAATGCATTTTCATCAGTCGAGTGGGCAGACCCTTTTATACAATACAAACACATTAACCATGCTAGGATTATTTTTTTCATTCGTTAACCTCTGCAGTAAAATTTTCGCGATATTGGGTCGGCGTTACGCCATACGCTTGGGTGAATTTTCGAGTTAATAACGGAGGTGAGCCAAATCCTGTCAACACGCTGATGTGGGCTATCGAGAGCTCAGATGTGCACAATAACCCCTTGGCTTTTTCCAACCTTAGACTTTGTACAAAGCGCATTGGGGATATCCCCATTTTCTCTGTAAAAACCCGCTGGAAATGTCGTGGGCTCAACGCAACTTGCTCAGCCAATATCTCAACAGATAACGGCTTATCGATATTGTCTTGTACAAATTCGATGGCACTTTGAAAGCGCTGTGACAAGGTCTGTTGCGCATTCAATAAACTAGAATACTGTCGTTGATCGCCGCTGCGCCTTACATACATCACCATATATTGTGCAACGCGTTGCGCCATCGCTGCGCCATGATCCTTTGCAATTAGGCTCAAAGCCAGATCAATACCCGCTGTAAGCCCGCCCGAAGAATACACTTCATCACTTTGAACAAAGAGTTTATCGGACACCACTTGCACACATGGAAATTGCGCCTCAAGCCGCTGCGAAAAATCCCAATGGGTTGCCAACGTGAGTGCACGCTGGGGCCAAAGCGCTGCAACAATAAATGCGCCTGTACAGATGCTCACAATGCGCTTGGCGCTTTGTGCCAGTCTACGTAACTGTGCCATCACGGCGTGATCATTGATGACACTTTGGCATCCTCGTCCGCCAATGATCACCAACACATCAAGCGTCTGACAATTTGTGATCGTGTCATCGGCTAACGTCTTCAAACCACTTTCAGCACGAATTGGCCTAATGTCATTCGCGAGCGTGACCAACTTATATACTTCTTTTGATAGTAGATCATTCACGGTCGAAAAAGCATCTAGTGGACCCGCTAAATCAACAGTTTGAAATTCATCGTAAATAAAAAAGCCCACAACGTGTGACATAAGGCACCTCCTAGGAAAAAGCATATCGCATTGCAAAAAGTCTTTTATGACTATAACTTATCTAAAAAGGACATACTTGGAAGAAGCGATAAAAGGTAACATCAGGCAAGTTGCCTTCATGTTCATACTTACTGACTCTGCACTCTGGTCATCACTTTGCAAATTAAGGCATGTTTAAAAAGTAAACTAATATTTACATTAAATATAAACATTTCATCAAAGATAGAAATTTATCACTTTAAAGACATACGCTTATAAAAAATAACACGTTACCCATTGAAATCATTTCAATCACATTTTTTATACATATCGCAACATTTAGTTGTATCTTAAATTTGTCTAACAAGTGAACAACATAGGTACAACATGAAAGGAACAACACACTTCATCAAAGGTGTAATGCGACACACACTGCTGGCCACAGGTATTGTGGCCAGTTTACCCGCACTAGCACTCGATGATATTCAGCCCAACATTGTTGGCGGTATCCCAGCGGATACCACTGAGTGGCCGTTTTACACACAAATACTCAGATCAAATGGTACCACGGCTTTTTGTGGTGGTAGTTACATCGGTGACGGTTATGTACTAACGGCTGCGCACTGTGTGCGTAACAGAACGGCGAGCGAACTAAATGTTAAGGTCGCCGGCTTTATCCTTGGCGGCAATGACGGTGATCGCATTGCAGTTGAGCAAGTGCATATGCACCCTAACTATAATAATTCAACACTACACAACGATATTGCTGTATTAAAGCTAACTCGAGTGCCAACACAGGGCGCGAGTGTCACACTTGCACAATCTTCTATAGATTATTACGCACGTGAAGGTGATTTACTTACTGTAGCCGGACTTGGTCGCTTGCAAGAAGGCGGTACACGTCCAACCAATTTATATGAAGTAGATGTTCCATTGGTTTCTGACGCGATATGTCGTCAAACTGGCGGTCATTACAGTAACGTTGGCGCCACTGAATTCTGCGCAGGCTACCCACAGGGTCAAAAAGACTCATGTAACGGCGACAGCGGCGGACCAATTGTAATTCAATCTGGTGGTCAAACAGTTCAACTAGGCATAGTAAGCTGGGGTGTAGGATGTGCTCGTCCAGAAAACTATGGTGTGTATGCGGATGTGGCAGTATACGACCAATGGATAGAGTCAATCAAAAATGGGACGGTTCCGGTACAGGTTGGCTATCAAGAGCAAACGACACTGGCTGATTTTGTTGTTGGTGATACGGTAAGGCATACCTTTACCATCACCAATACTGGTAGCCCGACATTTACCTTTAACCAGCTTAATGTTGCTGCATTAGGTGTCACGAGCAACTTGGTAACTACAGTAGATACGTGCTCTGCAAGTACACTCACCCAAAACCAAAATTGTAAGGTAAGCGTTGAATTTAGCGCAGCAACACCAGGCCTTGCACAAACCACGTTAACTTTTAAAGTGGACGGCAGCACAACCACCTATGTTGCGCGTGTTTTTGCTCCGGCAACAGATGGTTCCAACGTGTGCAATGGTACATGGGATGCAAATACCGTGTATGTCAGACCAGATCGCGTCACATACCGAGGTTCAGAATATGAAGCAAGGTATTGGACTCGTGGCGATATCCCAAGTGAATCAGGTCTTTATGGCGCTTGGAAACTAATCGGCAAGGATCCGACTTGCACTAAATAAGCAAAAATTTATCATGACAATCAAAGCCGTGCGTCTGGGTGCACGGCTTTTTTCGTATTACCTTCTCAGGTTGCCATCAATACTGACAGACAAACTGCCAACTGCCGTCACTTCCAGGTACTGAGCGCGTCCACCAGTTCGCTTCATACACGCTGCTTTGGTGACGAATACGCTGACCAGCAGCTGCATGGTCGCCATTCGGAAAATCAGGGTGTACAACGTATTGATTAGGATCGACCTGAATATCCGCGCATTGTGCTGGCTTATCCGGACCACCACTGCCATCGCACTGATAACTTGGCGCAATGCCCTGTGCAACCTCCCACTTAGCGGTCAATAAAGAATCAGGCCCATTTGTATCATGGGATAGCTCCCAATTCATGATGCCACCTGCGCTATCAAGCGCTAACTGAGTTTTTGCACGTATTGTTGGAATGCCATTGTAATATGAGGTGCCATCAGTATCACGACAAGCATTGGCAGCATCTTGTGCTACAAGCGTACGGTAAGCTTGCCATGTCGGGCGAGAATAAAAAGGCACACCCAAAACGGTTTTCTCTTTACTTAACCCGCGGCCTTGCCAATATGCTATCGAGTCCAATGCATACTGAAAGCTCGCATGATCCGCATTATTTGCGTCGTAAGCCATCAAGTTCAAGAAATCAACATCTTGGAATACCGACTCCAAAACACCACCCCCAGTGTAGCCTAAAGCAACGACTGCAGCGGTTAAAAACTTCCCTTTTGCTTTGAGCTCAACACTGAGTTCTTTCATCAACAGCGCATAATTATTGGCTGAGCTACCAGGGTCTGGATATTCCCAATCCATATCAACGCCATCTAACTGATGCAATTCAACAAAAGCCATTAGATTGCGAATAAATGTAGCACGGCCTTGTGCACTGCTGGCAAAAGTCTCAAACGCACTGTCATCCCCGCCGTTCCAACCGCCTACCGCAATCCCTACTTTTACGCCAGATGATTGCGCGGCACTCACTAGCTGTTTCATCTTCGCAAGATTTTCAAGTGGTTGTAATGAGCCATCAGCATTGGGCAGTAAGAAGGAGTAATTAATATGCGTCAGCTTATCAAATTGAATATCGGCAACTTGGCCTTGCCAGCTAGGAAAGTAACCTACAATCTTAAAACCACTGGGAGGCACAATAACATCGTCCGCGACAACCGTAATAATACGCTTGCCTGAGCTTGCCCGCCCATTTTCATCATCAACAACTTCAGCTTGGATCACATGCTCGCCCAAGCCTGTCGCTGTCCATGTTGCTTCATAAGGTGCTGTGTTGTCCGTCGCAATGACCACATCATCGACTTTGAAGTCCACATGTTTGATTGGCACATTCATTGGGTGACTCGCTGTCGCGTTAATGACAACTGGAGAAGCAATTATATGGCGGCTTTGATCCAATGGTGCATCAAGCTTCACAATAGGCAATGGCGCACCAATAGGGTCGCAGATCCCTTCCTTGCGCCATACGTTTTGTGGCTCAGAATACATCGCAGGGTCTTGATTTTGTGTCCACCACTTTGCGGTATATTTGGCAGCTAAATGCTGTACCTCCATACCGCCTGTATACACTTTTGTTGACTGCCACTTGCTTAATTGACTGCAGTCCAGTGCCATCGTTGGCACACAGATGAGGCCTAATGCGGCCATGACTGCTAAATTGAGTGTTTTCATACCTTTATTTCCATGTTGTTAGCCAGCGTTTGATGGCGAGCTCTGGCTGGCTGTTATCCAATATTAAACCCGCCCGCTTTCAGAGTAACAAACTGTACAAAAATCACCCACACCCGATTGCAACTCACAACTTGAAAGATTGTAATGTTTCACGGGTCTAAGCTATGAAGTAGAAACGGTATGAAAGGAATTAAGAATAATATAACAAGCATAGATCAGGGAAGTGTATTGCCTTTCCAGAAGCTGCGGTGCAATTTACGTAAGTACACAGAAAGCGTGGCACTATGGATAACATTATTTAGCTTGCCCGAGTTGGCGGTAACGGGATACCAATTGTGATATTTGCAGATGTAATTCATCAATCGCTTGATCAATACGAACGCGTTGTGAAGATGAGAACTTATCTTTACGCAATAAAAAGTGCACTTCATTATCATGGACTGAATAGTCCCAAATATAGATCGGTTTATCACTCCATTTTTGGCTAAGATAGTTACCAACGATTTCATCTTCAATAATAAAATCAACACGCTGCTTAGCCAGCAACTCAATGCGCCGTTGAATGGTTGAAATACCAATAAATTGATTGCCAAATCGTTCTTGATTGGCAAGAGACTTAATCTCTTCCCCATAATAAGAGCCAATGCTCAAACCAATTGTTGCCTCTGAACTGAGCAGAGCCATTAAAGAATATACTGACTCTGGCGGTTTTAGGGAAAATAGCCGCATTCTTTCTGTGCGATAAGGCTGGGTAAAGTAGCCCCACTGTTTACGCTTAAAGGTATAACTGACCATCAACACAACATCGACAACGCCCTTTGTTAACTGTGCAAAGCTGCGAGCAGCTGATGGCAAACGAACGAACTCAACACACATACCTGCACGTTCGAATACTAATTTAGCAATATCTATATCTAGGCCTTGCGCCACACCTTCTTCGGTGACGCTAGTCAATGGAGGCCAGCCAGCAACCACTCCCACTTTAGCGTTGGTTTCACATACTGAATTGATTTTATCCACTGAGCGCTGAGCCGCCGATACATGCCAACTGGCTATCAGCGCAACAAGACTTATCAAGCAATATATTCGCACAGACGCCTAACTAATTACACAATCATCATTTAAGTGTAGCTGCTAAAATAGGTCTTTCTCGATTAATCAATACGCTACTATAAAACAGCGTGTTCATTACTAAAAACTAAACACTTTAATCCGCCTTGCGGGTCAATGTCTTCAAATACCGCCGGATTCTCAAGACGCTCTATAAACGTCATCGAAGGCGCTTCCCTGTGCATTTCATCAATTAAGAACTGGCTTTGCACTGTAGGATCATTCACACAAGCAAGCACTGTTGCACCAGGGTAAAGTAACTCGGGAAGTTTACGTAATATGCGCTGATAATCTTTCGTCAGTGCAAAACTGCCCTTTTGAAATGTCGGAGGGTCAATGATCACCAGATCATACGGACCAAACTTGCGCAATTTACCCCAAGATTTAAATAAGTCATGTCCTAAGAAAGAAACATTGTCTAATGCATGATCATTGAGTTGATGATTACGCCTGCCTTGATTCAGCGCCGCTTTTGCCATATCCAAGTTAACCACCTGCTTGGCCCCGCCAGCCACTGCAGCCACTGAAAAGCCACAAGTGTAGGCAAATAAATTAAGCACTTTTTTGTTTTCGCTTTGCTTCTTCACCCAATCGCGGCCATTACGCATATCAAAAAACAATCCCGTATTTTGTTTTTTACCAAGTGATAACTCAAACTTTAAGCCGTTTTCTGTGACTACCACTTGCTCATCAAGGCGACCAAATAATATCTCTACAGCGTTATCTACACGGTACCTATGCTGGATGAAGACACATGTAAGTTGCTTTTGAGCAACATCACTATGGATCAAAGTGTTTAAGCAGTCACGAAGACCTTCCATCCAAGCATCACCCTGCTCCTTAAATACAGTGCACATAATTTGACCTGACAAGAAATCAATAGAGAGCTGTTCTAACGATGGATAGCAGCGGCCTCTGCCGTGAAAAAGGCGTACAGCCTCATTGGGGAGTTCTGTTAGTTGTGAAAAAACTTGCTGAATGGGGGAAAAATCAAATTGCATAGCGACATCGATAAGATAAGAAACAAAATGTAATTGTACTCAACTCAGCTCGATTGCCAATGAGAATTGAAAGAACATCCAAATAGTTACGACATGGTTAAAAATTATTTACATTATTAGAAAGGTAATGTAGGTTACTATTTGTGCATTGAAGCACATAACAATCCCCTCCATTTAGCAGAATAATATGTAAAAATACTTTGAAAGCTAAATTGAGCACCAAAAATAAAAACAGGAATTTCATCATGCGTTTAAAGCTATCAAAAAAATCTGTCAAATCTCTTTCGATCCAGCGTCCTATCGATGCAAAGCAAACTCCACACATTGCGGGTGGTTATTTAGGCACTTGGACTTGCCCTGGTTCTCAGCCTTGCCAAGATAAGTTTGAATAATTACGAATAAGAGAAAAAGGCGACTATATATCGCCTTTTCTGCACTAATATACTTTTTTGGTTTTTCATATCACAAGCTGAAATATTAGCTACCCGTATTATTTTACTGTACACCGACAAGTGGCACGCGTACTCTTCACTCTTTGACTATTTTGCTACTGAGAGTAAGTTCATGAGTACCGCATTTTCTCGCCGTTTTGTGACCCTAGTTGAGCAATTTTCTGGCGGTAATAAACGTCAGTTTGCCGAATTAACTGGTAAATCTCCCTCACATATTTATCGTATTTGCCAAGGGCTGGGTCGCCCATCAATGGCATACCTTGAACACTTATACAGTTTATTCTCCGTGGATTTAAATTGGTTACTTACCGGTGAACAAGCTACTGATGCGCCTACTCAACATAATCAAGATGATCTACTCGTGGTACCTAAATTGGACGTAGAAGCCAGTGCGGGCTTTGGTGCCATTAATGGCCAAGAAGACATCACAGAGCAATTTGCGCTGAATAAACGTTGGTTACAATCACAGCTAGGAGTTCATAGCGACCGCTTGGCTTTTGTTTCTGTACGTGGTGATAGTATGCGACCGACCTTAGAGCATGGCGATATGGTACTGGTTGATTTAAGCCAACAACAACCAAGTAAGACTGGTGTCTATATCATTCAAACCCAAGATGGCTTGATGGCCAAGAGGCTTCAACAAAAATCAGATCATATCGAAGTGATCAGTGATAACCCTGATTATCCAAGCTGGCAAATCAACTCCCAAAATGCAGAGCATCACGGCATAGCTGGGCGCATTGTTTGGTGTGGACGTAGTTTGTAACAGCTCCCGCGTATTTTCACATCCAAGGCGTTTTGGTGGCTGTATAACAGGCCACCTTTTCTTATCTCCCTTCCACCTCTGATAAAAACACCATATTAAAACGTGAAGGCTCAATGGTGTAATGCAACAATATAATGACAAACCGCTTAAATTATTTTTCTGCAAGTAAAGTGCAAAAGGTTAGCGACAACGAACGAAGTGAGAGCGCTCTTTTTGCGCAAGGTGAATATCGTGCAAAATGCAACGACAGCGAGCGGAGCGAGTTCGCTTCTTTTGCGCAAGGTGAAATGAGCCGTTTTGACCTCTGATGAGGGACTGTATGTATTTAAAAGGAGTAAAGGGCAAAACCTGTGAAGGATGCTCCCTTCACCTTGCGCTAATTCGTCTCTTTATCAATGTGCATGACCTCTACAACTTTCGAGACGATTTAGCACGAAAAAACCCGTCGCATTTCTGCAACGGGTTTGACGCACATGGATGTG
>NZ_JAKFZS010000023.1 GCF_021654285.1 Pseudoalteromonas luteoviolacea
CGTGCTAAATCGTCTCGAATATTGCAGAGGTCATGCACATTGATAAAGAGACGAATTAGCGCAAGGTGAAGGGAGCAACCTTCACAGTTTTTACCTTTTACTCCTTTTAAATATATACAGTCCCTCATCATCGGTCAAAAAGGCTCATTTCACCTTGCGCGAAAAGAATGCCAGCGCTTTGCGCTGTGTCATTAACCTTTTGCACGATATTCACCTTGCGCAAAAGAAGCGTACTCACTGTGTTCGCTGTCGCTAATCTTTTGCACGATGCTCACCTTGTTAAGAAGTTGCCATGAAACCCTAAAGGAATAGCATAGGGTAACCAAGCCCTGCAAATTGGCCCTGCTGATATGTTTTGTGCGTTGAATATATTTAGGCAAGTACGCTTTGTTGGGATGTGCAGCGCAGTACCAATTAAATAATCACCCTTGGTATTTTCTTGAGTATTCACTAATACGTGTTCTTCCACTAGATAGTCCTTACCATAAGTAAACGTATCTAGGCTATCATTGTCTAAGTTAATTCGTCTAACGCTGTCACTCCAAACATCACTTTCGATGGATGATAAAGTAAATAAATCACGGTTCCTTTTTCCGGTTAATGCACTATAGATACGAGGAAATTCACTGATCCCATCAATAGTATAAGAACTCACTTTTCCATTTCGCAATAAGCTAAATACAACAGACTTAGCCGGTGATATTGGGATATCACGTTCTCCTTGCATCATAGAGGTCATCTGATTAAATACATCCCCATTAGGGTATAAGCTCGCATCAAAATAGATGTTGCCATTTTTATCTTCCCATGCATTGCCAAAATGAAAAACAAATCCAGGGTCCAAGCTATATGTTTTCACGACCTTCAAAGTACTTTTACTGATAATGAGTACTTCCATTGCCTGCTCTGGCGCAAATTGAATTGATGAAAACTGTCCTTCTATCGCTCTATCTCTTTTTAAAGAAGGTAATAAAAGGAGAATGTGCTTTTCGGTGATTAGGAAGTCATGCACCATTCCTCCAGTAAACCGGCTGTTTACCATACCTACATTTTGTAATTTACCTTGGCTATTTAACTGGTATAAAACTATGTGGCCATTGAGTGCGTAGCCAAAATTCCATATCGTGCCATCCGCCTCTACTTTTGGGTGTGCAGAGAAGGGTAAGCCTTTTAAGCTATTTTGATGTTGTGTTCCTTCACCGAGGTTAATAAGTCCTTTAGTTTCGAGTGTGCTCCCATCAATTGCCGTTGCTGAACCTGCTTCCCATAGCGCCCATAATTCCCCGTTAACTGGCAGCACATTTGTATTGGCTGTATTAATTGAGTCAGGGTTGTTGATTGCAAGGCTGTTAGGCAGTTTACTATCTGGTCCAGAAAACAAAAATTTACCGGCTTTCTCTTCAGCTATAAATTTACTTGTTTGTGTAAACTTGCCTTGGTGATGTACTTTTCCTTTTGCAAATTGGAACTGATGGATCATGCCATCACCTTCAAATAAGTGGGTATACCTCTGCTCAGCTCTTTGGTGCCGAGCTGGACCGTTGCGATAAAAACAACCTTTCAGATCTTTTGGTAACTGACCTTCTATTTTCAGTTGATTAGGTGAAAAGTCAGAGTCAGTGCCAAGTACACCTACCAAGTCTGGGTATTTCTCTAATGCAGCTAGAAAGCGTTGTTTGTTTATCTTTAGCGGATCTACATGAGATACACTGCCTTGCATAGCAGCTAGGCAAGGTGTTGAGATAGCCGCATGTGCAATGGGCGCTGCAAGTATGCCTTTAAGTAATTGCCGACGGTCCATAATGTGATCCCTTAATAGCTGATATTGGTGATTTCTAGGTTATTGCCATTTTTGATGGTAATCGCCATGTCTTGATACTTTGGTGGTCCAAATTGCATGGTTGCGTTATTTGAAAAGCCAACTCCTTCAGTTGGGATACCGAAGAAATTCGTATCTAATTTTGCATTGCTATTAACATCATGAAAGAAGCGAATAACGTACTCCCCACTTTCTATATCTGAGAAATTAGCCTTTATTGTGCCGGCTTTAGCTGAGATGATATTCTGAAGGTGGCTTTTACCTGCGTTATAGTTCTGTTCACCTTTAAACAACTCGATATACACTTTTCCCTGTTCATTACTGACATTATTGATTTGTAATTCAAGGTGATTGGCCATGACTGGTGTGCACAATAGGGCCAGGGTTGAGATTAATACCTTCATATGTTCTTCCTTATCTATCTGTTTTATTTGTGCTTATTTGCGCTGGTTGATAAAAACGATAGAATGGATTTTATCCATGAACAATATGAGTTTCGTGGATGAGGCAGCTACTTCGTAGATTAGACTTATTCAGTAGATACTTTTTTGGCGAATCGTGAAATGAAAAAAAATAACTATAAAAATCATGATGAAAGCTTAAGGTGGACAATTCGTAATATTGCTTCTGATAGCACTATTGTTTTGTTATTTGCATGCTTTTTGGCTTTTTTAAAACCCTTTGGTATGGATAACATTAGTTTTGTGTATGCACTGGGCTTTTGGATAAGCATTTGTATGTGTGGTTACCTGGTTTATGCACCTGCATTGACTTTAGGTAGAGCGGCGCTGTCCAGCATTGCGCCTAATTTGAAGGCGAAGAATGTTCTCTCTTTGGTGGTCTCTATTTTATGTGCCAGTTTAATCATGGGGCTTATCACACCATTTATCATTAACCTGTTTTTTTCATTGTCATCAGATTATTGGGATAAAGTTCCTTTTTCTATTATGACTTGCTTGTTTATAGGTGGGGTGATCACTTTAATTAGCGTGACAAAGACTTATGTGCTGCAGCAAAACGCCGTGATCACCTATCAGCAACAGCGTTTAGAGTTAGAGCAACCAGAGGCGACGATATTGCAGCAGAAAATGTTGATGGACTTTATGAGTAAATTGCCTATTGAAAAACGCGGGGAACTAATCTGCTTGCAAATGGATGATCATTATCTGCAAGTACACACAGACAAAGGAAGTCATATGCTTTTAATGCGGTTTAAAGATGCACTAAAGCAATTGGATGGTTATCCAGGTTTTCAAACTCACCGCTCTTGGTGGGTATTCACCAACGCAGTGGTTGCAACAAAGCGCGAAGGACGCCGGCTTATTTTACTAATGAGTAATGGCCTAGAAGTCCCCGTCTCACAAACATTTCTGAGTCAAACAAAAGATAAACTCAATATATCGTAACAGACTGTTCTGGCGATTAAACTCATTGTTAGAACAAGGTGCGACTTGTGTCGCACCTTGTTGCATGTTAAAGTGCGACATATGTCACAGGAGGGGTGTATGTTGAAACCAAACAACACAGAGTTAGTTATATTAAAATTGCTTTGGCAAAAAGAGCCCAGGTCAGCAAGAGAGATCCATGATGCTATTGAAGCTGAATTTGCATGGAGTTACTCATCTACTCGAAAGACGCTTGAGCGCATGGCTGACAAAGGTTTGCTGAGTGTGGGCGAGCAAGGCAATAAAAAAATATTCACCGCTGAAGTAGATAAAATGCCAACGCTGGCGGCGTGTGCGCAAGAGTTTGCGCAGTCAGTTTTTGAATTGGATGGGCCGTTGCCAGTCGCAATGTTTGCAGACAGCCGTTTAATTCAAGAAGATGAGCTGGATGAACTCGAATCATTACTTGAAGAGCTGAACAAGCAAGATAAGAAATAGGTACACGAACATGGATTGGTCACTAATCAGCCCGCTCATGATGTTAGCTTTGTGGCTATTGACGAGTTGTTTATTGCTTAAAATTGGTAAGTATATAGCCGTAAAATACCCAGCTACACCGACAATATGGTGGGTGATATTGGGATTATCTGTATTGCCTATTTTACCGGTGAGCACAAGCTCTGAGATCGGAAAAGTACCAAAAGTGCTGCTTGAGTTTGGTGGATATATTGAGCAAAAGCAGCATCAGGTTGGCCAGCTGTCTGTGCAAGATATACCGCTTTCCTTTGATGTGCTGCTTTACATTATTTTTGCTGTCTATTTAGCTGTTGCTATGCGAAAGCTAAGCAGGCTTCGTAGGAGTTGGTTGAGTATTCGGCGCTTATTGACTACGTCAGAGCCATTTGCACATTCAATGTCAAAGGCGCCTTGTGTACAAATACCCATAACCTGTTCTCCTTTTGTATTTGGGCTGTTCAATAGCAAAATTGTGCTACCGAGTTATTTTTCGCAGCTGAGTGCTGAGCAACAGAACACCTTATTGTGCCATGAAGTGACGCACATACATCATAAAGATCATATTGTATTATTAATGTGGAGCATATTGGGATGTGTTTTTTGGTTTAACCCGTTTATCAAACAGATGGAAAAAGGTTTCATTCATGCGATGGAGTTACGTTGTGATTTGAAAACGCTCAGGGGTTACGACATTAATAAAAAGCACTATGCGACAACCTTGATGACGGTATTAAAGCGTTCGGTTGCGGTTAATTCGGTACCCAGCACGGCAAACTTTTCCTCAGATGCGTTGAGCTTAGAGGATTATAAATTGAGGCTGCAACAGATCATTCAGCCACAAGCCAATAAGCCTGCATACCTCGTTGTCCTTTTACTTTCTATCTCCATTGTATTGGGCTTTGCGAATATAAAAGCGGCGCCAGCATTATACTCAGCAACTGAGCAGTGGCAGAACCCACTTACTGATTTTCGGATCAGTTCATATTATGGGCATATATCTGAATTTAGACATTCCAAGCCCCACGGTGGTATTGATTTAGTTGCGCCTGTAGGTACCCCAGTCAAAGCGGTATCTAGTGGTATTGTTGTTATTGCAGATGCGACTACGCTATCTGCTAATCTAGGCAATGTCGTCCTTGTGCAGCATAAAAATGGTTACCAAAGCCTATACGCACACTTAGATAAGATCACTGTTGAACAAGGCATGCAGATCAAAGCCGGAAGTAAGCTAGGTACTTTAGGCGCTACGGGGCGTGTGACCGGAGCGCATTTACACTTCGAACTGCTACATCAGGAGCAGCGGATAAACCCGTTGGCTATTCTAGAGCTAAAATAACCATGATAAAAAATAGTATATTGATTACTGCAGCCTTAGTTGTAGGGGGTGCTTGCACCTCAGAGAATGTAGATAAAGTCGAATATAAACAAACACCAGGTGACCACACGCCTATCGAGGAGACTACCAGTAAAATAACAGAAGCGTCTATCAAGACCGAAGGAGCGCCATCTCAGATAGTAAGGGTAGATGCTGGAGAAAATCTATTGGGTGTCCTAAAGCGCTTTAATGTAACGACATCACAAGTCATTTCGTTGATTAGTGCAGTTAAACCATGGCTGGACCTTAATAAGTTAGCTACGGGCCAGGTGATTCAAGTGACGCTAAATGAAAATGATGACTTTAAAGCCATTTCTATCGGTGTGAAGTTTGCCACAATTATTACGGCTACATTAGCGGAGCAGGGCTGGCAAGTTACAGAGTCACAGCTTGAGACTGAGTTTGTCGATAGGCATATTCAAGTAAATATTGGTCGCAGCCTTTACAATAGCGCATTGGATACCGGTATGGATGCTGAGGTAATTCAAAGAGCTATTGCGGTTCTTTCTTATCAAGTTGATTTCCAAAGATCTTTACAAGAAACGGATGTTTTTGAAGTTATCTATCAATCTACTCAGCTTATCAATCCTCATGTTTTATCAAGTGAAAGTGATTTAAGTAAGGTTCGGTATATCAAGTTAACGGTTTCAGGTCAGGTACATGCTCTTTATCTCTTTGAAGAGAGCGACGATAAATACGAGCGGTTCTATTATGCTGACGGGCGACCTGTGCAAAGCTTTTTACTCAAAACCCCGCTGAATGGCGCGCGGTTATCATCTACTTTTGGACATCGTAAACATCCGATACTCGGTTTTACAAGGCTGCATAAAGGACTCGATTTTGCGGCCACTGTGGGCACGTCTGTCTTCGCTGCTGGGGATGGAAAAATACTAAAAGCAAATTGGGGGGGCAGTTTTGGTAATCGAGTTACCATCAAGCATGCCAATGGATATAAAACGCTATACGCACATTTACGAAGCTTCGCTAAAGGTTTAAAAGCGGGGCAGTTCGTCAAGCAAGGGCAGGTCATTGGGTATTTGGGTAATACTGGACTATCACAAGCCCCACATCTCCATTATGAAGTACACAAAGATGGACATGCAATTAATCCATTGAAACTCAATATGCCTCAACTTGCTGAACAAACACTTTCCGGTATGGAATTAGCAGCCTTTCTAAATACGGTAAGCCGTATTGAGGGTCAATTACAGCAGCGTCATAAGCTGCAAAATGAATCATCAGAACTCGTTTTTAATTATATTCTTAAGGAGAACCTTCAATAATGTATAAAAGATTTATATTTATTTTGATGCCTTTATTGTTTGTTATGCAGGCGTTCGCAAATGAGCCATTTACCATTCAGAATACGCACACAATACAAGTGACATCCAAAATTAATCAACAAAGCTATGAGCTCTATGTGCGATTACCTAAAGGTTATAACAAATCAAAGCGCCATTATCCGCTTGTCTTAATTAATGATACTAGCTACTCCATTGCAACTGCCAGTGGCGTTTTGCATTTAATTGAAGGTAGAGATATTGAAGAAGTCGTCGTCGTTGGTGTCTCTTACTCCAAAGGAACCAACCCACTAATTAGCAGGACTCGTGACTATACTCCTACTTTCGCGCCTGATGAGGCCATGGGACACTCCAAAGAAGCGCAACAAGTATCGGGGCAAGCAAAAAATTATGTGAAGTTTATCGAAACACAAGTATTACCATTGGTAATAAGTCAATATCGTATTGATAGCTCGCGCAAAACTTTCGTAGGCCATTCATACGGTGGGTTATTAGGCACTTATATTTTGCTACATCAACCGGAGCTATTTAGCTCTTATATCTTGGGCAGCCCGTCATTTTGGTATGACAATAAGGTGATATTTGAGATGGAGAAAAGCTATGCAAAGCGCAATAGCGCGCTACCTGCGACAGTACGTTATTTTATAGGAGGTAATGAAGGTTGGATGGTGACGGACTTGAAGGAGTTTATTAGTGTACTAGATAAACGTCAGTATAAAGATTTTGACTATCAACATACGGTGATCCCAAATATGTCTCATTTTAGTGTATTTGCGCTATTGCTAACGGAGGGGTTAATTAGCTTATACGGTAAATAGTCAAAAGAGATGCTGATCGCTACCCCTCTGATCAGCATCATCTTTTTCAAATATCAAGCTTTGTAATATCCTGTTTTTTGCATGTAAATAATTTGTATGCAAAATAATTGTGTGATCATTAGATGATGCTTTGTGAAAAAGTGTCAATAAGAAATTATTTTTAAGTTTTAAAATTTTAATGCGTATCATTCACTAAATAAATTCTTAAGTAGATGTTTATTAAGTACAAATTCCAAATTGAGGGACTAGGTTAAACTGAAGATTGTAAATATAACTGTATATTTATAAAGAGATTTTCAACTTGTCACATCATTGTTTAGGTTGAATTATTAAGGTTTTCCTTGGTACACTTGATGTGTCAAAACTTTTATAAATATTTACATATTTAGCATTATTGGTGCCAGTTTTCAGTCCATCTTGTGCGTTAAACTTTAGTTAGGAATAGTTTGTTGCAAAAGGATAGTATCAGAGCTTCACTTGGGGAATTTGTCATTGATTTAGGGCAAAGTCTGCTTTTTTTAAAAGGTGAAGAGGTTTCAGTAGAACCTAAAGTCATGGAGTTATTACTATACCTCTACGATTGTCGTGGCCGCTATGTCACGGTCGAAGAGTTACATGATCATGTTTGGGCAGATCGTGTAGTCACTGACACCGCTGTGAGAGGGACTGTTAAAAAGCTCCGGGTGATCCTCTCTGATGATGACTTGAATAATCCAAAATATATCAAATCCGTTGCAAAGAGAGGATATAAATTAGTCTGTGAGACTAAAGTACTGTTTGATGAGGATGAACACCCGCCTACGTCTAGTATTGAATCCTCTAATTCTAACCTCAAGTCAAATTCACGTAGCCAAGAAAATATAAAGCCTCAAAAAAGGTCATTTTTAGCTGCTTTACTGTCGCTGTTTTTTATTTTGTTGACTGTAAGCTTTATGGCTTCCGAATATATTTATAATGATACGCACCTAATAGGGAAAGAGCACCTTACCGAATTTAAGGGAGAAAAAAAATCACTAGCTATATCCTCTGACGGGCGCTTTATCGCTTTTACAGGTAGGTATAGTGAAGACGGCCTCAGCCAAGTGTATCTGCTAGATAAGCAAGAAGGGGTTACACGGCAGCTTACCACGCGCGCATCTAATGCGCGTTTTATCAGTTTTGCACAAAATGACAAAGTGTTGGTATTCACTGATACTGTCACTGGTGCTTCTGCACTTAAACTTTTGCCATTAACGGTCTCAGACCCTGAAAGTGCTATGGTGACGCTGTTGGAAAATAAATTTCTAATCAGTGGTGTTGCATCTGGTAGAGTGCCATCTGAAATACTTGTTCAACTGGCAGAGGATGCTGAGGCAGCACTTGTGCTGTATGCAATGGACCTAGAATCTCTTAACTTAACTCGGCTTGTGACACCTACTCACAGAGGTGAATATATAGTGGGTGGAGCAGTATCTCCTGATAAATCACGATTAATGACCATCGTTGTCCAGTCAGGTAAATACCAACTAGTCATTCATGATTTTACCACTCAGTTAGACAGTGTATTGAGTGAACAAAATCGAAGAATAGACGGTGCTGTTTGGTTGAATGATGAGGAAGCTTTATTCCTTGATACCGAAGGCTTGCACGTCATTAATGTTAACACGGCTGAAAGTAAGCAAGTGTATGAAAATTTAAGTGGTTTGGTCAGAGAGATTGCAGCTTCTCAAACTGGCCATGTGGTGGCTATTGAAAAGTCTCAAGAGCGCGCTAACAGGTTGTATATTGAGCGCGCATTGAGTGGTTCTGGTGATGTTAGTAGAGTTATTAATACTGCCCCTGAGATCACATCTATGTTGTTCGACCCACAAGATGAGCAGATGCGATGGGTAAGGGTGAAAAAGAACAACATTAATTATGTTGGTCACTTTAATATTAAAAATGACGACATTTCAATGCATTACCAGACGACGGGGCTACTTGAAATACTAGATGTCGCCCAAGACAATCAACATATATTGGTCAAAGAAAATCATCGTTTAGCAATTTTGGATATTCATACTGGCACATTGCTTTACTTAACTGCCGACTCGAGTGTCTCGAGTGACGCCGTATTTTATCAAGATAGTAAATATGTGCTTTTTGGGATGCAGGTTGCAGGAGAGTGGGAGATCCAAAAATATGACCTTAATAAGGCGACAACAGATGTATTTCTCCGTAACTTTAGGTCAATTAGGCCTGCTAATACAGGTTTTATTGCCGCGAACAGTGCAGGCGATTTATATCATTTAGCTTCATTGCAGTCTATTGCTGAACCACTTGGCCATCAAATTAGTTATGAGTTTATTTCTCGGTGGCACGTCAAACAAAATACTGTCATTTGGACTGATTTTGATTATTTAAAAAGTTATGTGCACTTTATTGATATAGAGACAAAAGAGCATGTCGTTATTGAAGATTTATTCTATAGCATGTACCCGAGAATATCAGTGGATAAAGTTGGTGAGCATGTCGTATATCTCTCGGTACAGATAAATGACTCTGCCATTCAACAGTTATTCTTTGATTGAATCACTTATCTCCACCCCCTTATTACAATCCTAAATACGAGAAAAATAATGAGTACCTTAAAACTATTGAGCTTTACTATTTTTATTGCGGTTATGTCGAGCCCAGCTTATTCCTTACAAATGACTTCCCCTGAGGAGTGTAAAATTACACAAGAGTGTACAGATCCTGTTACCCCATTTGGAAGTGGCAAAGGTAAAGGGGGCGTAGACAAGCCTTCTAAATAGACCGCCCTAATATGACTACTGCTTGTTTTGCAAGAATGCTTGTTAGTAAGTAGTAGTTTCCCCTCTCATTTTTTTAAAATTTAAATTATATAAATATATGATTTAAAAGCTTACTTTTTAGGTTATAAAAAAGCAATGCGTTAGTTGTTGGTGTTCGGTGCACATTTTAATAACTTGGTTAGCGCAGCAAGGAGTGGGCACTTGGTAGTGTGATTCGCCTCCAGTTTTTTGTACGGATGCAGAAATATATTGGAGGTTGAATCGCCAAACCTGAATCAAATTTAACAGGATTTGATGCAATGAGTCAGCCAGGATGCAATGAGTCAGCCAGGATGCAATGAGTCAGCCAGGATGCAAGTGAGTCAGCCAGGATGCAAGTGAGTCAGCTAGGATGCAAGTGAGTCAGCTAGGATGCAAGTGAGTCAGCTAGGATGCAATTGAGTCAGCCAGGATGCAAGTGAGTCAGCCAGGATATAGGTTAATCCACTGGGAAGTCTCACAGCTAATAGAAATAAAAAGAATAAGCCAGCTTATGTAAGAGAGAAGTACACTTCCCTCCCCGTTTGGGAAAGTGGTGAAGCCAAAAATCCATTGGCTAAACTGAGAGTAGAATCTGGGGATGTTTGCTAATTTCAAGGATGGTCGCCACGTATGCGTAGTTCACCATTACTTGGTGTTGTCATATGACCGCAAGGAGAGCGGTACTGGCTTTTATTCTTTTCGTTTTTCTGTAAGTGTTTCGCTTTACTTCACTTCAAATTATCATTCAATCAGTTTATTTTTTGATTGGCTTTTTATGAATGTACACCTACCTATCCAGAGCATTTTTCCTCTATGTCAGGGGGAAAAGCTGAGGAAAAATTCAGCTTTTCAATGAAGGGACGCTATCTATTGTCCTATCTCTCTTGTCGGCGTGATTGTGATTGGGTTGCTTTTTGACCTCGCGATTTTGGCTTTATAGCCTGCTTTGAACCGTGCGTTGAGTTGTCAGTGTTTGTTTTTGCTCTGCGCGGTGGCCGGTTCTTTTTGACTGGGCTTTTTGTCTTTACTGGATCTTTTGACTTGGTAAAGTGCTGAGCACTGTCTGTGGTATTTTGCTGCTTTTTTTTGGGCTTTTTGGGTTTTTTTGGTTTAATGGGCCTAGTATCTAGCGCTTTTTCAGGCACTGGGTTTTGAGGTACAAACCCTGATTCTTCCGCTCTAGGGATGAGTGCGCCAATAAAGCGCTCAATACCATACAGATCATCAGCATCTGCAAGTGTTACAAATGACACAGCCACACCTTCTGCACCTGCACGACCGGTACGCCCAATTCTGTGTACATAGTCTTCATAAGTGTTAGGCAAATCGTAATTGACTACATAGGGAAGCTCACTAATATCAAGACCACGAGCCACAATGTCGGTGGCAACAAGCACATTGATTTCACCTGTTTTAAAGCCATTTAATGCTTTTACCCTTGCGCCTTGGGATTTATTACCGTGTATTGCTGCTGCACTGATATGATTTTTCTCAAGATAAGTAACTAAGCGATTCGCACCGTGCTTAGTACGACAAAAAACCAAGACCTGCTGCCACTTTTTATTCAAAACAAAATGACTTAAGAGTTTGTTTTTTTGAGATTTATCTAGAGCATATGCGCTTTGAATTACCGTTTTGGCAGCTGTGTTTTCTGCGGCAACAGAAATCTCAACAGGCGCTGCAAAGAGGGTTTTTGCTAATGCGCGAATTGGGTCAGAAAAAGTAGCGGAAAAAAGTAAGTTTTGACGTTTCTTAGGTAACAGGCTGATGATTTTTTTAAGATCATGAATAAAGCCCATATCCAGCATACGGTCCGCTTCGTCCAAGACTAATGTAGTGAGCTCTGTGAATTTCACCGCATTTTGCTGGTATAGGTCGAGTAGCCTACCCGGCGTAGCAATTAAGATATCAACGCCTTTTCTCAAGCGCATCATCTGTGGGTTTATTTTCACCCCGCCATATACAACAGTGCTACGAATTCTAGTACCTGCGCTATAAGTTTCTACGCTCTCGGCTATCTGAATCGCGAGCTCGCGTGTGGGTGCTAAGACTAACACACGAGCTTGGTTAGCGTGAGGTTGCTGAGAGGCTAACAGTTTTTCGATTAAAGGTAAGGTAAACGCGGCTGTTTTACCCGTGCCTGTTTGCGCGGCTGCCATGACATCCTCACCAGTTAGAACGGCTGGGATTGCTTGCTGTTGGATTGGAGTCGGTGATTGATACCCTTTAGACTGAAGTGTATCTAACAGTACTTGAGATAGCCCAAGTTGGGAAAAATTCATGCAAGTTCTCTTCTGTTTGGCCAAAGTGCAGCTCGGCCTTTGCTTTAATCTGATGTTGAGCGACGGTAATATCGCAAGTTAGCGATAATAGCAGAGAAGCGGGTATCTGCCGAATGAATTGTGATATGGCTAAGGATCGGTGAGAGACTAATTTTTGTTAAAAATGCTGTGTTCTTGATGCCTTTATCTATACTTGCAGGTGACATGGAAGATAGGGGGTAAGCATGGACATAACACATCGTCATTATGCTGGGACGTTGCAAGGACTTGTGGTGTTACTTGGGTTTAGCTTAACTGGATTTTTAGGTTATGCCTTATACGCGGATCAACAGCGTTTAATTACCCAAGAATTTAATCAAGAATATCTTTTGCGTGTTGACTCCTTTAAGCAGAGTGTACTGAATCGCTTAGCAACATTGCATAGCTTGGCAGTGTTATTTGAAACTCAGCCAAATGTAACTAAGCCTTTATTTAAGAAGGTTGCCGCGGAGCTTATTGCTCATCACCCTGATATTCAAGCCTTGGAGTGGGCGCCAAGGGTGGAGCATGTAAATCGTTTGCCTTTTGAGCAAGGTGGTCTAAATCACCACTCCCACTTTTCAATCACAGAACGACATCCCTCAGGTACTATGCAGTACGCAACAGAGCGGTCAGAATATTATCCAATTCAGTTTGTAGAGCCGATTTACAATAATGAGATTGTACTGGGGTTTGATTTATTATCTGACTCGCACAGGAAATCCACTATTCAGGCTTCAAGAGATCTTGCGCTACCGCTTGCTACATCAAGTCTTAAATTGGTTCAAGATCCCAAAGGACACAGTGCATTTTTAGCAATGCGGCCGGTGTATCTTGATAGGCCGATTACAGTGCTTGAAAAAAGAGCGCGTATTCTCGGTTTTGTTGTCGGAGTGTTTAAAGTACAGGCTTTGCTTGCACAGTCCAAGCTTGGTAAAAATGAGGGCGATATGGCTTTTACAATTAAGGATGTGACAGAACAAACGCCTCAAGAGTTGCATGTGGAGGGAACATTAGAGGCGGGTATACCACCAGTTATTGTCTGGATTGAAGTGTGGGGGCGAGACTGGCAAATAAGCGCGACGCCCTCTTCTCAATTCATCGCAAGTCGCACTTCTGCAATGCCCTATATCGTGTTGGTTATTGGATTTTTATCGACGATCCTGACTGTGCTATATGTTCGCTTGTTATATCGTAAGCAACTGGCCATAGCGCAAGCTGTGAGAGCAAAAACATATGAGTTAGATAAAGCGAATGCGCAATTGCAGGTACTCACGCAAGTGGATGGTTTAACACAGGTTTCGAATCGACGCTTTTTCGACTTACAATTGCAAAAGGAGTTTCGCCGAGCTGCGCGTATTGCGAGTCCCATCAGTTTGCTGGTGGTTGATATTGATTATTTTAAAGAATATAACGACCGCTATGGACACATAATGGGAGATGAATGTCTTCGCAGTGTTGCGCAAGCCTTGAATGCTTTGGCAAAGCGTCCCTGTGATGTGTTTGCACGTATTGGTGGTGAAGAGTTTGTCTTTATTTTGCCAGATACAGAACGAGTAGATTCGCTCTGTGACCAATGCTTAGAGGTCGTTCAAGGGCTAAAAATAAGACATGAAGGATCTGATGCGTCGAAGTTTGTGTCTGTCAGTATCGGTGGTGCAGTGATGCGCCCGAGTAGTCATGAAAGCGCCGAAATTGCACTGAATCATGCTGATCGAGCAATGTATACGGCCAAAGAAAATGGCCGTAATTGCGCGCATGTCGTGAATTTGGTTAAACCTAACTCTCCACAGGTACCGATGAGTATTGTTGATTAGTATGTTGCGCACTTGGGTTATGTGCAATCCATGTGATGATTAATAAGTTACAAATAAACCAAATGTCTTTGATAATAAATTGGCCTGTGCCAGTTAGCAGTGTGGTTGCACTGAGTGCGCCCGGAGTTGTGAATAGGAAAGTTTGCGTCATGACGAAGACCGCACCGCAGCCAAGAATGGCAACGTTCACTAATACCTTGCTTTGATGAGCCAACGCGACTGCGAGTAATCCCGCGATAAATAAGTCGTAGATGCCAATGACGTTTGATGCCATTTGTAGTGACATCAAGTCATACATCCATGACATAAATGGCGAGTGATTTACTAGCGTCTCTATCCCTTTCGCTTCAAATTCAAAAAACTTCATGCTGCCTATCCACACAAGTACCAGTGCGACAGGGAAAAAGTTGAACCAGAGATGTTGATTATCAGTCAATTTATCACGTAAAAATAGATAAGTTGCAATAGGCAATAGCGCGAAATATTTGATGATCCCTTGTCCGGAGCCAATAACAGGAAATCCACCAAGGGAAGATATCCAGCGGGTTTCAGAAAATAAAGAGAGTAAAAATAGAGCGCTAAGCACAAATAATCCGATGCCAGCTGCTTTTTTTAGCACGGAGTGCTGAAAGATAAGCATTGCGCTAATTATCACAATCACGCCACCGAGTAATTGTGCCGCGTGTATCTGTGATAAAATGTTGTCTAAGAAATAAAGCTGTGTAATGGCGTGTACATAGCGATCGTTGCCGCCTAGCATCATTGATAACCCGAAAATAAATAAGCTAAAAGCCAATGAACCGGTCACCAAATTTATAAGCATTTTATGTTGCATATGAACTCCAAGAATATGAACTATTCTTAAAGACCGCATCAAGTGGATATATATTTCAATTGTCGTGAAGTAAAACACATCCTCAGTAGTATTTTTCAATGCGAATACAGTTTTACTTATTGATACTAGGGGGAGTGAATAGCTTGAGTACTTTGGGCTTGGGTCAATATGGCTTGGTATTCACCGCTCTCTTTGATTTTTTGCATTCCCTCATTAAAGGTTTTTAACAATTCGATTGAACCCTCTTTGTCTTTTGGAAATAACAGGTGCAATGTCCCTGTCATGAGCGGTGTAGTGTGGTAACTGAGCTGATGCTTTTCATCTGGGTAGTTTTGTTCTAACAAATAGGTTGCAGGCAGTAACCCCATGGGGAAAAGGTCAATTCTCCCTTTGAGTAACATTGAGAGGTTTTGCTCATCTCGGGTCATGACATTGATATCTAAGAAACCGGTATTTGCCAATTGCCAAAACTCTTGTGTATAACTGTAGCCCCGAGTTGCGCCGATGCGGTATTTATCTAGCTCCGGCAGGGAACGCCAAGGAGGAACGGGATTATTTTTATTGTAAAAAAACACTGCGGTCTCTTCATACAGTGCGGTACTACAAAAATAATCTTGTTGCCTCTTATCCGTGCAAAACCAAAATGCAGATGCATCATAGTTTATTTTTTCGGACTCTTTAAAGCTGCGGGCCCATGGCATAAAGACAAATTTGACCTGAATATTTTGCTTGGCAAAGGCTTTTCGAAGGATTTGTGGCACGAGTCCCTGATGCACTAAGCTTTTTCCAGAGTAGGGAGGGTATTCACCAATCGTAATCGTCAGGGTGCGTGCATGTAGTGAATGACTCACCATTAAAAAAGTCAGATTTAAAAATAGTATTGTGAAAACCGAGAGCTTGGTCGTTGTCATAAGCGTTGGCATTAAGTATTCGAGTTTGTGGTAGCCAGAGCTTTCATTAACTCTTGCTGATTAAACGGCTTGGTTAGATACCCATTTGCACCTAGTTCAAGACACTTTTGCTGTGTGGCTTCGTAAGCATCAGCTGACAGCATGATGATCCGAGTAGATTCAGACATTGCCATCGTCTTGAGCAATGCGAGTACTTCATAGCCATTCATTTTTGGCATATTGATATCGAGTAAAATGAGATCAAAAGGAGGAGAGTTATTAATAACTTGCAGCGCTTCATAGCCATCAGATGCTTGCTCTATGTCGGTGCAAAATGTCGAGAGCATTTTATTGGTGATAACGAGATTGAGTGCGTTGTCATCAACCACCAAAACACGCTCAATGTCGGGAATATGTACCTTGGATGTGATGGGTTCAGGCTCGCTGTGTTGCTTGATGATTTCCACAGGCATAGAGATAGAGACTTGTGTACCCACACCAAGCTGGGATTCAAAGGTAAGTTGATAATTGAGTAACTCACAGAGTTGAGAGACAACCTCCAGTCCCAACCCGCTGCCGCTGACCATGCCTTCATAAGAGTTGTCTTCTTGGGTATACGCTTGAAATATCGCATCGACATCTTTAATGCCAACACCCGTGTCGATGACAGAGACTGTGCACGCTTGCGCTGTGAGCGCCGCGTTGATGGTCACTGAACCTGATTTAGTATATTTGATTGCATTGCTGACTAGGTTACTCAAAACTTGGGTGAGCCGTACTTTATCTGTTTTAACATAAACATGAGTAAGGTTGTGTGTCTCTACATTGAGGGTTAATTGCTTTTCATTTGCCGCCGCATCGTACAGCTCGTGAATATGGCTGAATACGTTTTCTAGCGAAACTTTTTCAATGCTCGTGGAGAGTTTTTCAGCGTCTAGTTTAGACAGCGTGAGTATATCATTTAGAAGAGATTGTAACTGTTCGCCACAGCTCAAGATGGTACTGATATCTTGCGCTATTTTTTCATTGCCCACAGCGCTTTTCAAAGTACCAGCAATACCTAAGATGCCAAAAAGGGGGGTGCGGATTTCATGTGACATCCGCGCAAAAAATTGCTCTCGGGCTTCGAGCTCCTCAATAGCCCGACGTTCACTTTCTTTAAATTCAGTGATATCGATGTGAGAGCCAATCATGCGAGTTGGGTGGCCATCCGACTCTCTGATTATTAATCCTTTACACCGTATCCATATTGTCTTGCCAGTAGCATGGGTATACCTGACTACTTGGTCATAAGGGTGGCTTGGATCTGCTTTGTGCTTTTCGAAGTTATCAAGCGCTTGCTGGAGGTCGTCTTGATTGATGATTTTGTGCCACTCGCTGACTTCGTGTTTTTTGGTGTTAGGGTCGTAGCCAAGTGTTTGCCATAATTTGGGGCTCATCCATTCTTGTTCTGGGTTATCTAGATCCCAGTACCAGAGACCATCCAAAGACGATTCAACCACAAAGTCGAAAATCTCTGGGTGTTCTTTTAGCTTCGCGTACAGTTCCTTTTCCAGTCTGTGCACAAAGTATCCTCCAAAATTAGGCTAGTAGCATAGTTAAGTATAGTTAAGTATAGTCATTACAGACATGGGTGCAGATTTTATGTACAGCTAAGTATTACAGTCTGACGCTGAGGGTTATTGAAAAGCCATTTTGAAAAGAGAATTGCGTAAAAATGACACATAAACTTCATTTTTCTCTTGTACAGTTTAACTAATTAAAGTATGCTGACCAACTTGCTTATGAAACTTACAAATATAAGCAGTAATATGTCTTACCTTGATCCAGTCAGTCATAGTTTTAAAGTTAGCGCCTTAATGCGTCTGTCTTGAAATTATCAATTGTACGACCATGTCATTATCATGGTTATAAATTTTGCCACCGAGTGTGAGCACTATTCAGCAGACCTTAATAAGGCATCATGTAAATAAATCTCTTTGTGCATTGTGCACGTAGAGATATTAATATTAAAAAATGAGCGTTTTATTATGTCTTACTTATACCAAGGACAGCAGGTGGCGATTACGTTACCGGTCCAATCAATTTCTATGCATAAATGCCGTATGGCAGTAAAGCATCAATCAGGCCTAAGTTACATCGACTTTGCGAACACTGCCGATGCAAAAGGCTTTTTAAACTGGCTGGGTAAAGCAAACTAACCCAGCTAAACCTTACATTGCGCTTTTGCCGTTAACCCATTCAATGCACTTCGTAAAGCATTTTCTGGCATAAAGCCAATGTGGTAGGTCACTAATACTCCCTCGGTATCTAAAATAAACAATTGTGGTGCACTTTTTACGGTCAATGACTGCGCCAATTTATTAGGCAAGGTAGTGATGGGAAAGTGACTTTGATAACGTTTCATTGCCCGTTTTAGGGTATGTCTGTCGCCTCCTGTTGCCATCATCATTACGGCCAGCTTATGGCAGTTTTTTGGCTGTTGCTCAACGAGATGAGAGAGCAATTTATATTGCTTTTTACACCAGCTGCAATCAGGTTGTACAAGCATGATTGCAAGTACCTGACCTTGAAAGACTGATAAGTTGCTAGGTGCATTTTGTGTGATTGGGGTCAGATTTAACTGGTAAAAAGGGCTTATGGCCGCAGCGCCAAAAGGCGCTGCAAGTAAAAGCCAAAGTATTGAGACTGGTTTAAAAGTCATAGTCAAAGCCAAGGTATGCTTGTCTGCCTCTGAGCGGTGCATAAATATAGGTGACGTCATATCCACCTTCGCTGTCAAACAATAGTGGAGACGCTTCATCTGCTGCCTGATTGTAATCCAGTGCATTATTCATACCTGCATATAGCTTAATATCATTTGTCAGTGCATAGGTGACTTTAAAATCTAGCAATCCATAACTAGAGACGTTCGTGGCTTTAGGTTGTTGTGCCTGGATATCATTGAAACCCTCATAGCCATAATCACTCAAGTCTCTGCTGGGCACAAATAGGTAATTGGCTGTGACGGTCCACGCGGCTTGCACAAACTCTAGATTGATACTGGCACGCTTTTCGGTGGGTGCTATGCCAAAGGAGGACTTAAATTCATCATTGTATCTGTAAGTCTCAATACTGGCGCCAAGCTGCAGTTGCTTTAGTAGTTGATAGCTCAATGCGAGATCCCAAGCCCACACATCAGCCCGTTCTGATAATTGGCCGAGTACAGGCGTACCAGTTTCGTTGTGAGATAGGGCGGCTAGATTATCGACTTGCGTATAGGCTAATGACAATGTTGCATTGAGTTTGTCCGCACTGTGGTTCAGTGAATAGTTATACCCGACAGAACGTTCGACATCATGCACATCGACTAAGTAACCTTTTTCAGCATCTAATATCCCGTGATCGCTTTCAAAAAAAGACAATGGTGCGCGGTAGCCTTGGCCTACAGAGAACCGTGATGTCCAGTTTTCGTGGTGAAACCAGCGCATGTCAAAGCGAGGAGAAACCAAGGTTTCATCTATTTCGTTATCAGTTACTCGATTGGCGATAAAGTCTGCGGTGATGCGGTCGAAGCGTACAGCTAAGGCCAGTTCAAAATCAATGGACGGGGTATAGGTTTCCTGAATATACAAACCTGATACGGTGTAATCAAAGCTGTCAGACATATAGAGTGGATTATCGGCTAATGCTGCGCTGTGACTGCGCATTTGCTCATCACGGTGATCGACCCCCAGGGTGATAAGGTGCTGGTCATTCAGTTCATAATAGAGTTTGGCACTGATAAATTGCATATCATCTTGCGCAAAGTAATCAATACTTTCATAGAAAGAGTCTTGAGTATGCTCAACATTGGCATAACTGATATCGACAGTGAGCTTGTCATTCACACCGTGTAGCAGTGACACTAACCACTCTTCTCTTTGTGTGTCGACCCACTCTGCTGTTTCCCAAGGGTGGCCGACATAACGACCATCGACTTGGTTATCGACAAACAAACGTTCAGCTTCCCCTTGATTGACACTGGCCAACGTCTCGGCTATTGAGCTGGTGGTATCGCCAAGTACTGGACCGCCAAACACTTCAGAGTCACTGCGTCCATAGCGCGCTTTGATAGTCGTATCGAGTGATAAATTATGGGTGAGCGTGATGGCAATGGACTGGTTGTCTAAAAGTGGAGATTCATTGACGCCATTTCGATCGCCGTCAAATTGATCTCGGCTATCTTGTTGCGCAATGGCACTGATGCTGCTGTGCTCATCTTCACTGACGCCCATAGCAACCATGGATACTTTTCTATACCCATGGTTGCCGACCGCCATGTCTAGCTCAGCGGCATTTTTAGTTGGCTTTTGGGACACTAAATTAACCGTCCCACCAATGGCTTCTGGCGCTGTCAAGGATGCACCTGCACCGCGTGCAATTTCTATGGTGCCAATGCCTGATGTTGCGATGCTATCCATACCATAAAACCCAGATAACATGGTGTGCATGGGCACGCCATCGATCAATACATTGGTGTGCTCCCCCTTCATACCATTGATCATGATGCGTTTTGCGCCACACATTGAGCATTCGTTGGAGACTCGAATGCCGAGTGCCTTATCTATCGCCTCCGTTAAATTGGTAGCCTGCATATTTTTTAATTGCTCGGCATCTATCAGCTCTGTTTTAGCAATGCTGTCTTTTAATATGCCACGTGCTTGCAGCCGAGATTGCACACCTTGAACTTCAATATGCTCAAGCGCTGTTTTATCTGAAGTTGAAGAATTTGCGAATACGCCCGCAGAGCTAAATAGCAGACTAGTTATTAATGAAGGAGTTAGATAATTCACGATGTCTATTTATATGATAATGATTATCATTAATGTTAAGTGTTTATGTACCTTGAGTGCAAGTAATAATTTATTTTTTATCCTTGTAACCAGAAAGTGCTTGATAGGGTCTATTTGTCAGTAAAAACAAATAAAAGCTAATTTTTTACAGGGCTGAAATTGGCGCAGGACTAAATTAGGCCCTAAATTTACTAAGCGGAAGTGACAAAAAGGTGAATAAATGAACTTTTTAGCGGGATTAACGATACGACAGCGACTTTCTGTCGGGTACGGCGCTATTTTGTGTTTGATGATTATATTAACAGGGATAGGGATTAAAGACGTTAACTTTATAGATGACACCTTGGCTCAAATGACGGATGTCAATTCGGTAAAACAGCGATATGCAATTAATTTTAGAGGCAGTGTGCATGACACCGCGATAGCTATTCGAGATGTGGCAATCGCGCGCTCTGACAATGAGCTGCGTCAATTTGAACGTGAGATTGCTGAATTAGAGCGCTTTTATATTGAAGCTGAAAACAGTATGGCACAAATGAAGTCCAAAGGGGTGCCGTTTAATGATAATGAAAGACGTATTTTAAAAAGTATTGAGGACATTAAAGTCACCACGCGGCCTTTGGTGGCAGCGATTATTGAGAAAAAGCGGGCTGGGGAAAACGTCGATGAGACGGTGCTTGAGCAAGCACGACCTGCCTTTATGACTTGGCTGGCGCGGATCAATGAATTTATCGACTATCAAGAAGAAGCAAACCAAATTGCCACGCCAGAGGCGCGTGCGGTCGCTGGTGGATTTGGTCAGTTCATGGTCGGTGCAACCTTACTGGCCATTGCGGTGAGTGTATTTATAGGGCTGATGATTGCGAAGAGTATTCGTGAAGCGCTAGGCGGAGAGGTACGCCAAGCTGAAAAGGCCTTGTCGGCTATTTCGCAAGGGGATCTTACTCAGAGTATGTCCACTGACTACCCCAATAGCATGTTGTCTAAATTATTTGATATGAAATTACAGCTCACTGAAATTGTTTCCAAGATAGTGGGCGGTTCGGCTGACTTAGCTGAGCAAGCGAAGGTGGTGTCATCAGGCTCAGATGATATTTATGCCGCAGCACAGCAACAGGCTTCTTTGACGCAGCAGACTGTAGTGCGATTGGATCACTTACGTAGCAGCATTGATCATGTTAGTGAACTGACAGCCAGAACCGAGGAAAACTCCGAGTCTACAGTTGAGTTTGCAGACAAAGGCCGCGATGCCATTGCTGCCAGCGCTGCAGAAATTGTCCGTATTGCAGAGACGGTGAATGGCACAGTTGCACAGATCAAAAAGTTAGAAGCCAATACTGAGCAAATTGGTGGGATTGCCAATGTTATTAGTGGCATATCAGAACAGACCAACCTGCTGGCATTGAATGCAGCCATAGAAGCGGCACGAGCGGGTGAGTCTGGACGCGGCTTTGCGGTGGTGGCGGATGAAGTGAGGCAGCTTGCTAAGCGCACTGGTGAGGCGACAGGTCAAATCGAGGCCATGATAGGTGAAATTCAAAAAGAAACTTCGGCTTCAGTTGAGGCGATGGAGCAAACTCAGCCTCAAGTTGAAAATGGCAAAGCACTGATCCAAGAGGCCACTGAGTTGCTGCAAAGCATCGATGCCCAAGCCAGTGATTCACTTCAGCGGGTGAGGGAAGTCGTGCAAGCCAGTGCGGATCAAGTGGGGGCAATCTCGGAAGTATCTGAAGCGATGAACTCCATAGCTTCTATGTCTGACAATGCCATTGAGGTAACAGAGACGAATCGAGATGCAACGCAAAAACTAGATGAATTATCCGCCGGCATGCGTAGCGCCATTAGCTTTTTTAAAGTGCGTTAGCACCCATGCTTTGTTAAAGCGCTATGGTCGTTCATTAGATTATTGTTCGTGAGAACACGTGTGGAGCAGCAAACGATATGTTTCAACTGGTATACATCAGCAAGGCTAAACACCGGCTCGGTGAGCCCGAATTACTCAAGATGATGGCGAATTTTCGGGCTCGTAATACAGCCAATGAGATCACCGGCTTGCTCTTGTACGACGGCAAAGGCACGTTCATCCAATTATTAGAAGGTGAGGTGGATGCTGTACAGGCATTGTATTCAAGCATTTGCCAAGATCCCCGCCATGAAAGGATCAATAAGTTGCATGAGCAGACGGTTGAAAAACGCATGTTTGCACAGTGGCAAATGGGATTTAAGCGTCTTGATAAGTGCGACGTCATTGAGCAAGAAGGCATGTCAGAGTTTTTAAATCAAGAAGATGGCTTTGATTATTTGCAGCATCATCCAGAATTTTCAATTCAGCTTTTACATTATTTTAGACAGTGCTGAGAAGCTTGAAACTGCATAACTAAACCAAAAGGTGTTGATTATGAATCAACTAAAAATTGCACACCGTATCTATTTAATGAGTGGTATTCAGCTGGCGATGCTGCTGTTGGTCGGTACCATAGCCTTGGTGCAAATGGCAAAAATAGGATACGAGCTAATTGATATTGCGGAAGAGGATATTCCGCTCAACAACTTTCTTACCCAAATTACAGAACATCAATTAGAGCAGGCCATTTTACTTGAGCGCATGCTTTTGTATAAATCATTGGCGGATAACGGCCATGCTGAATATTACAATAAAATAAGTCAGCTTGAGCAAAAGCTCATCACATCAGTGGATAAAGTGGGTAAAGAAATAAAAGAGACTCGGGCTTTTGCAACTGAAGCAATCACACTCGCGCACTCTCAAGAAGCGGCTAAAAAGTTTAAGCAGGTGCAGCAAGAATTGGATGTGATAAGCAAGCATTATGCAAAGGCCAGCCTTGATATAAATGCGCTTTTGGGGCAATTATCGCAAAAACCACTCATTGAGTTGATGCCGCAGGTGAAGCTGATTGAGCAGGAAGAAGATCAATTGAAAGACGAGTTAATTGCCCTCCTTGCTGATGTTCAAGCGTTTACCCAAAAAGCAACGCGTCAAGCAGAGCATGATGAAATATTAGCGATCAAGCTTATCTCCGTGACTGCGATTGTCGCTGTGGTGATTGCTATCATCGTCGCGATGGTCATTGGTCGCTCTATCACGCAGCCGATTGAAGCACTGATTGTAAGGCTAAAATCGATAGCCGGTGGAGATGGCGATTTAACCGTGATGCTGGATGAGTCCGCAAAGGATGAAACGGGCATTATGGCCAAGGAGTTCAATAAGTTTGTCTCTGGGCTGCGTGCTACCATTCAAAGTACCAATGAAGTCGTAAAAAGCTTGGGCAGCTCTTCTGAGCTGGCCATGAATGTGATGCGCCAAACAGAGCAAAGCGTGACGGAGCAGAAAAATCAAACGGAGATGGTCGCTTCCGCAGTGTATGAAATGACCACCACCACGCAGGATATGTCAAAAAGTACAGCGCATGCGGCTGAAGCCACTGCCAAGGTGCGCGAAAAAGTGAACTCAGGAAAAAGTATCGCAACGCAAACCAATCAAATTATTGAGAACCTAGTATCAGAGCTAAACCTAGCATCGGATGAAATAGGCGAGCTGGTGGAAGAGACCAATAATATCAGCTCAGTACTGGAAGCTATTCAAAGTATCTCTGAGCAAACGAATTTGTTGGCACTCAACGCTGCCATTGAAGCGGCAAGGGCGGGTGAAAGTGGACGCGGCTTTGCCGTCGTCGCGGATGAAGTACGCACGCTTGCGACGCGCACCCAATCATCAACGGCAGATATTCAAGATTTATTAGATCGCTTAAAAACGGAAGCAAACAAAGTGGTGAGCAGTATGGAAAAAGGTAAAGCAAGTGCCCATAACTGCTATGAAAAAAGTGAAAAAACGCAGCAAATGCTCGATGAGGCATCAGAGTCGATTGAACAAATTAATGACTTAAATACACAAATTGCGACGGCCACTGAAGAACAATCTATGGTTGCAGTTGATATAGATAAAAACATTAATAATATTAATGGCCTGGCAAAAGAGACAGCGCAAGGGGCGAGTGAAACGGCCGATGCTAATCATAATATTGCCAAACGCATTATCGATTTGCACACTAACTTTAACCGTTTTGTGACCTAATAACTTAGCCTATTTATCGAGTTGTCATTTTATGTTCACTAAATGCTTTTTATAGTGATAGAACGCAGCGCAGGAGCAAATAAAATGAAAGACAGCAAAGCAGGACATATTTTATTGGTGTGCATCATTTGCTTGATACTTGATCAAGGCACCAAGTGGTGGGTTAGCGATAGCCTAGTTGCTTGGCAGATGACCAGCTATTTGGGAGATGTGGTTCGCATAGGGTATACCGAAAACCTAGGCGTATTCTTGTCTTTGGGTGCTGAGTTATCTCCTGTCCAGCGGATGGTGTTATTTGTTGGGGTTATTGGGTTATTTTTGCTGGCATTGCTTGGCTATATGATTAAAAGCCATGATTTATCAAAACGACAATTGACGTCCCTTGCTCTGATATTTGCTGGTGGCTTGGGGAATTTACTCGATCGTATATTCAACCAAGGCGCAGTGATTGATTTTATTAACCTTGGGATCGGCACAGTGCGTACAGGGGTGTTTAATGTCGCTGATATCGTTATTTTGTTGGGGGCTATGATGATCATTGCGTGTACGCCTTTTCAGTTGGAACAGCATAAATAAAGAGTATAAAGCGTGAGCGCGTGAATGTCGTAAATATCCAATTTTACTGTGTTCAATAGGCGTAAGCTCCTACATATCAAATAAACAGGAGCAATTTATGATATCTCAAAGCGAACTTTTTACTCATTACTCATTTATACCATCTGCACTGGCGACATTGGGCGAGTCTGGGGAGCAAATGCTCCCGGATACCACAGTTCATTTGCTGCGCCTATATGTCTCGCAAATAAATGGCTGTCAATATTGCCAAATAATGCATACAGATGCCTTGCAAAATAGCGTACCTGCTGAGCAATTCGACCTATTGTTGTCGGCACTCTCTTCTTCTGATTTGTCATTACTGAGCGCATTTGATCAAGCTGTTTTGCAGCTGGCAAACGCGGTGACAAAATCTTTGCCGTGTGATTTAGCTGCTAAATCACAGCAGCCATTAACACAGGCGCAGCAATTGGCCGTTGTCGGCTTAGCGCTTCAGATAAATAGTTGGAATCGTGTAGCGATTGGCTTTAACTTTTAACTTGTAGGGCAAGTTGAGCGAGGTCTGAAATGTTGTTATTGTGAGTCTGGTGAATACTCAATTGCGGCTGATGTTGCCAAGTATCGGCTCTGAGATCGCGGTAACACAACTCTACTTGACCAGAGCGCCAGTGCTCGTTTAACAATATATTCAGTTTTATATAGTGGTAAGGGCTGGTTTGTTGATGCGGGCAGGGCTGTGCTTGCTGACCTAATAAATTAATCGCAATGGGGTGTGGATCTGAGGTATCGCGATAGTGAAACTCCCCGGTGAGGTGAAACATCAGCGCGTCCTTGCGAGGTGATGACGAGCATAACTTTGCGCGCCCAGACAATGTTTTATCTGGTGTATAGACTAGCAATGACATCTGGCATAGTGGTGATTGGTTTTGTTGGCCCATTAAGTAGTTGATCAGAAATAGGCCATTGATACCACATTGTGTCATTTGCATACCTGCGTCCATCCAATTGAAGAGAGTCACACTGCTGATAATTTTGCAGCAGTGTGTTCTCAATCTAGTGTGCTAAAGGGGGTTATGCCATTACAGCGCATTACAGTTGATATATTTATGTGTAAGCACTTACTTACGATGAGTAAATAAAGATAAAAATAGCCGGTGCGGCAAAGCCAGCTAACACCAAAAAGCCCCGAGGCCCAAAAACACCACGCTTTCCTTTCACCATAAACAGGGCAGAGACGGCCAAATAAATGAGTAAAACTGCATAGAAATCAGAAAACCACATCCATGCAGCTCGGGCTTCATTGAGGTGTAAAAAGTTAAGTTGTCGTAGTAAAAAACGTGGTTTCACTTGTTCAACTAACACTTCATTTTTTTGGGGATATAGGTAGAGCGTTGTATCTTTCTCTAAAAATAGCTTGTAAGTTGCTTGATCCTGCCAGAAGCGCGCTTTTATTTTGTCACTTACCTGTAGTGTGGTTAACAGTGTTGTCTCAAAGTCGTCGGTTTCTATGTCTACCCCAGAGAGCGGTATGACATGGCTGGTACGGGTGACCTGATAGTTAGAGTTAAACTGATGAATATGATTCAGCGCGATCCCTGAAATAGCAAACACCAAAGTCATACCAATACAAAAATAGCCGATGTCTCGATGCAGGCTGCGATTGAGTTTAAACCATGACATGGCGTGATTTAATCTTCAATGGTGACAGCAACGGGTGTAAAGAGGTGCAGCACTTGGGGTGTATCAACGGGATCAAGGTTTTGTGCTTTGCGCCTTTGGTTAGTTTGCTCTAGAGTGAGGGGATGTACTTTTAAAGTACCCGTGGCAAACGCTGTCTTCCCTTGTGCTGTCATGGGAAAAACCATATCGCCATCACGTACTTTAACGCGCAAAGTTTGAAACTTTTTGTCACTGGCCAATTGCATCCAACAACCACGTTTTTGGCATACACGTGTCACGGTCCCTTTGATCGTTGCGGACTCTGTTGTGTATCTTTGTGCGTTGCTTAACAGTGTGGAAATGGGAGTTATCTTGCTCATATCCGCGCCGCCATTATACGTTTTAGCAAGCGCCGCTTGGCTAAACACCAGTGTACCGATCATCATTATTGGGGTCAGAACCGCTTTCATATCTTTTCCTTAATTTGAATGTATTAGCTAGAACAATACGTTACGACAAAATTGACGGCGTTGGAATGTTGCTCACGCTATTTTCCTAGGTAAATAGTACCGATTTATTTATAACTTTTAGTTATTTGGTTATTGCTTTAAGCGCTTAGTTTAATTATTCTAGCGGCGCATTTCAAATGCGATTCATTACTATTATCATTTAAGGTGTATAAGGACATGAAATTTACACGCTCGGCGCTTTCTTTGGGTTTATTGTGTGCGTTAGGTACTGCAAAGGTGTTTGCAAACGCCGCGAAGCCCAGCAATATTGAAGATGTAATAGAAGTCCACGGACATAAATTGTCAGTGATTAACAAAGATGCAGCAGGATCTGTGACGGTTTTGGACAGCGAAGCTATGGCACGCCGTCAACAAGCGGAGCTGACGCAAATACTGCGTGAGATCCCCGGAGTTGAGTTAACGGGTAGCGCTGCGCCTTTGGCGGCTCAGCCCAGTATTCGTGGTCTCTACGGTGAACGGATCCATGTTTCTGTGGACAATGTTAAGCGAAAAATGGAATCAGATGGTGGCAGTAATCTCACCTCAATCAATAGTCTAGGTGTTGACCCAAGTCAGTTAAAGCAAGTGCAAGTGCTGCGTGGGGCTGACTCGCTAACGGTTGGTTCGGGTGCCATTGGTGGAAGCATTCGTTTAACGACCAAAGATGCCAGTGATTACTTAAATGGCGCTTATGGTTTCGGTTCCCATGTCACCGCGACGCACCAAAGTAATGGAGATAGCACGCAACTAACGGGCTCCTTATTTACGCTGTCAGAAGACATGGATACGGTGTTACACCTCAGCACAGTTCGTTTTTCTGACATTGACGTTGTAGGAAGTACAGGACTGGGCAGTGAAGAGCAGCCAATCGCGGATGCTGCAAAGTTAGATAAAATAAAAAATGATTCAGAGCGACAAAATATCGCGTTAAAAAATACCTGGTTCATTGATAAAGCGCATAGTGTGCAGAGTAAGATTGACTGGTCAAAAACCCGGTCTGATGATCAGCCATATAACTTAAGTACACGTTTAGGCTTGATGTATCCGACCTTATCAAAAAACTTCAGCAATGATTATTTAGAAATCGCCTCGACTTATGTCTATCAGCCTGACAATCCGTATATCGATTTTGATGCGCAACTGGTGTATTCCGATAAGTCGTATGATGACTATACCCTAGGCTATATTGTGCGCCGAGGGCAGCAGATAGACTACTCAGGTAGTAAGTTTGGTAATACCAAACGCTATGGCGCCCGCTTGGCTAACCTTTTTGATTTAAGTACATCATTTGACCACCAGGTTGCCGTTGAATTTAACTATGACGTTGAGCAGTTTGATCAGTCTGAGTTCGATGAAAATCAGATAAGAACCTCTGAATATGGTGAAAGTGATGCGCACAATATCTCGTTATCGGTCATCGACCAAGTGTCGCTTGTAGACGATGATATCTTGATCACAGCGGGTCTTCGCTATGATGGTTACAAGCGCAGTAGCGACGTGTATACCCAATATGATGATCACGATGATGACGCACTATCAAGTGAGCTGGGTGTGACGTTAAAAGTCACCGACTACTTTAATTTTTATCTTAAATACGCTGAAGCATTTCGTGCTCCCAGTGTTCAAGAGCTTTATAAAAAGCGTGAATGGCGCTGTCATATTGGTGGCAAATTCTGCTACAACGAGCCTCAACCAGATTTAAAGCCAGAGGAGTCTGAAAACCTAGAAGGCGGATTTGGTATCTTTTTAGACACGCTCAGCTGGGGCGGTAAATTTGAACTAAAGGCCCTTTATTTTGATAACAATATCAAAAACTTTATCGATAATGTGCCGTTTATGTATTATCTGGATGCTCAAGGAGTAAAGCAACCTGGTGCACCAGGACCTAAGCCTGCCAATGGCGTGCCTGTCGCAACCCATAGGGATTATAGCGCTAAAAATATCGGTAAATTGGTGAGTCGCGGCTGGGAAGTTGAGATGCATTATGAATTGGGTAAATTCAGCGGTTATCTTGGATACTCTGCCATTGATATGAATGCCTATGGTGTACCTAACTTCTTTTTAGGGACCATTGAAACCGATAAGCAACCCTACTCTGAAGCCCCTGCTGATAAGCTCAATTTGAATCTACAATATACAGTGTTGGAGAATGTGGATGTTGGCGCACAGATGCTGGCATATCGTGCTCAAACTCGCTTAACAGAAGACTATCTTGAGCGAGGCTACGGTACAGGGTCATATCAAGTTTACAATTTGACGGCTAAATATCAGGGCCGCGGCAGTTTATCTGATTTGGTTGTTCGTGCGGGCATTGATAATGTAACGGATGAGCGTTATGTGAGGGCACCTGCTGGAGAAGCGAATGACCCTAGTGAGCTTGGTAGGAATTATAAATTAACGCTCAGTTATACTTTTTAGATGAATACCGGGCTTACTTTAGGTAAGCCTGGTCTGACTGTGTTAGTTTGCGCTCGCAGGAGGGTGAGAAGGGCGAGTGAGTACATAAGCCAGTACCGCAATTTCAATCACCGCGACTAACACCAGCACATACCAAGGGGCGGTACTAAAACACAAAATAATGTATCCAATTAACATGCCTATCCCCGCGCCCCATTTCCCTTTTGGGGGAACCACTTGATACTCTCGCCAAGCAACTAGCGACGGGCCAAATTTAGGGTGGGTAAGCAGCCAGTGTTCGAATTTGGGTGAAGAGCGAGAGAAGCACGCCAGTGCCAGAATAAAAAAAATGGTGGTGGGCATCACGGGTAGTGCCATACCAATAAAACCAAGGCCGACAAAAATGATTCCAGCAGCATGAAGCCAGAAACAGCGATTAAAAAGCTTTTTCATAATGAGCTGTTTCTCCTTTTTGCCAGTGTCGCTTAATTCGCTACTACGCAAGTTTGATTGGTAATTACATGTCAGTGCACAGGCGGTATTTTAACAGCAGATGCTTTTCCATTATAGACGAAAAATGCAGTAAATTATGCAAAAGAAGGGGAGAATTTATATGGAGAGACCATGAAAATAGTGTGTATTTTCATGGTCTTTGGAGCAAAATTAGAAGTAGTAACCGATGTTAATATTAAAGCGTCGCTCTACGTCATCACTTTGTCCTGATAGCGTGCCACCAACAAAAGGTTGGTTCTTTGCGTGCACTAAATCAATGTATGAAAAGATAGGGCCTGCTGTGACGGCCACGCCCGTGACGTTCATCCACGAATTAGCAGAATCATCCGATTTGTTATAAATGGTGCCAAAATCATTGTACAGTTGCAGGTGCGTGATAGGGCCGTAGTTTACTGACAAATTATAGGCAATGTTTGCGCTTGTTGAGGTCGCTTCTGTTGGCATAGTGTCATAAGTCGCATTGGCTGCGATAGCAATGCGTTGACTTGCGTCGATTTGATAGTCGTATTGACTGTGTTGGAATTGCAGGTTCCAGTTGCCAATATGACTGTTAATATGGAACGCCCAAGCATGGTAATCACCGGCACTGTATTGACCATCATGAAGGCCACCTGATAGCGCTGATACACCAATCGCAGTTGACCCTGCAGCATGATCTACATGATATGCGTAACGTGCAACAAAGGTGTTGTGCTCGCCAAGCTTAGCGGCTGGTTCATCATAAATACCTTCGTCATTGGCGCGAACACCTACGATGTCGATGGAATATCTATCTTTACGGTCTTCTACATAACCGTCGATGCCACCGAGCTCATCATTTTTGAAAAAGCCCAGATCTAGCTGCCAGTTATCTGCAACTTGTCTGCGCATCACCAAACCCATGTCGTAGTCGTCTTCCAGACCAAGATAATAATTTGGACTCATGAAAAAGCTGTGTGAGTTATATGGGTCGTTGCCAAAAGGCACTTGCGTTAAACCTAACTGCGCTTGCCATTGTGATGTGATGTCATAATCTAGGTAAGCGTATTTAACCGCAGTCATGTAGTCGAAAAAGCGGATTTCCGCATTTAAGCCAATGTCAGCCACTTCACCTGAAAAGTTAAAGCGAAATACGTCAAAATCTAAGTCACCACCTCGGTTTTTAGTATCTTCATCGTATGAATTAGTCGAGTAGTTTACGCGTATCGCACCACCCACTTTTATGCCTGATTCTGCATCCGCTTCAACCGTGTTTTCAGCAGTTTGATTCGCTTCTAATTGTTGAATTTTTTGCTCTAATTGTTCGAGCTGTTGTTTCAATTCACTAAGCTCATTATCGGCTGAAAATGCATGTGGTGCAGCGGCTAAAAGCGCGCCACTTAAGGCCAAAGCCTGTCCGGTACTTCTTGACATTGATTAGAATATCCAGGGGTGAAAATTAACAAAGGCGCAAGACTAACGCACAATATTTATGTGTGCAAATTAGGGAAAATTGCAATTTTTTATGGTTTGTAATTGGATTGTATCGCAGCGGTGAAAAGGATTGGTTTTTGTCAGAGGTTTGCTTAAATTTTGTTATGTAAAAGTCAGCTTAAATAGCTTGCTTTTTTGCGTTATTTACAATTTTGTGCCTCTTAATCAGTTGCTTATGTTCTTTCCTGTAAATAAATGGTCAACAGTGTTTAAGACATACTTTTTTCTATAAAAAATTCCGCTTTTATTACTTTTTTCGGCCAAATAGGATTATTTGGCCATCACTAAAGGAGAAGTCTAAAAGTAATAACCAAAATTCAGGTTAAAGCGTCTTTGTGTATCATCGCTGTCTCCGGCGATAGAGCCACCAACGAAGGGCTGGTTTTTGGCATTCACAAAGTCCAAGTAGGAGAAAAACGCGCCTGCGGACATAGAGACCCCAGTAACGTTCATCCAAGTATCGTGACTTTGATCTGATTTATCGTAGATGATGCCAAAGTCATTATAGAATTGCAGTGCATTGATGGGCCCCAATTTGACCTTCATGTTATAAGCGACATTGAAATTAGACATGGTCGCTTCTGCGGCGATTGAGTCATAGAATGCATAGGCACCCACTGCGATTCTATCTATGCCTGCGATGTCATAGTCATATTCACCATGTTGTAGTTGAAGATTCCATTTGCCAATATTGGCATTCAAATGCACTGCCCATGCTTGGTACTCGCCCGCTTTTTCTATGCCGTTATGTAAGTTGCCCATTAAACCGGAGACGCCGAGCTCTGTTGTGCCGTCTTTATGCTTAAAATGATAACCATAGCGACCTGCGAAGGTATTGTATTCGCCAAGCGGTTGCGTTGGGTCATCATAAATCCCTTCTGCTTGAGGGCGCGCGCCGACGATGTCATAGGAGTAGCGGTCGCTGCGTGATTCAACGTAACCGTCAACGCCGCCTAACTCATCATTTTTGAAAAAGCCCAAATCGAGCTGCCAATTGTCCGCCAGCTTGCGTTTAAATAGTACACCCATGTCATGGTCGTCTTCTAAGCCCACATAATAAGTTGTGCCAAAAAACCAGCTATGAGAGTTATATGGCCAATTGCCAAATGGTACCTTGGTCATACCAACTTGCGCTTGCCAGTCTTTGGCAAAATCGTAATATAAATAGGCATACTTCACGGCGGTCATATAATCAAAGTAACGCCACTCTGCGTTTAATCCAAAGCCGCCGATGTTGCCCGAAAAATTGATTCTGAATACATCAAGCTCAAAATCCCCTCCGCGATTTTTATTATCATCATCATAAGATGTGTGGCTGAGTGTGGTTCTGACTGCCCCTCCGACTTTAATACTGGGCGCCGATTTGCTGACTTTGGGCTTGCGTTTTTGCTCAGCTTCCAGTTTTTCTATTTTTTGCTGCAGTTTTTGCAGTTGCTGTTTTAACTCTGCAAGCTCAGAGGCATTAGCAACAGTGGGTGACGACAAGGTTAACAACAGCAGGGTGGCGCCAAGGTATTTACATTCTGTGAGTGGCATTGTGGCATATCCTTAAAAGCAGGCGTATCTGTCATAAAGGGTAGCTGAGTATTTCCGACTTGCCATTAACAAGACGCGGTTGTTATCAGAAATTTTTTAATCTTTTTGAATAGTTGAAGATCTAGAACTATATTTTTTGAATGCCCACAGGAAGTTTCGCTATGACAATTTCACAAAAATTACGCCTTGCATTCATCGCCGCCATTGTGGTACCGCTGTTGATTATTGCGGTCATTATCATTACTCAAACAAGACAGCTTGCGGTAGATAAATTTGTTGAAATGAGCAGCCGTGAGGCGCAGCAAATCGACAATGGTATCAGTATGTTTTTTGATGAGGTAGCAAAGAATGTTACCTACTTGGCCAATCACCCAGATGTGCTTAACGGGCGCAGTCAGGTGTCAGTTTATAAAGATAATAACACGGCCGAGCAAATGACACCGGACTCTGGTACTGAGGTTGAACAGCGCATGTTTGAGTTGTACCAACAATTTGGTACATCCCACCCAGGGATCTCTTATATTTACTTTGGGAACCCAAAAGGCGGCTATATTCAGTGGCCAAAAGGTCAGGTCAGTGCAAGGTATGATCCCCGTGGTCGTCCTTGGTATACAACGGGTAAAGAAAAGAATGGTCAGACAGGTTTAACCGACGCCTATTATTGGGAGCCAGATGATACGGCAATTATCTCCACCGTCAAAGCGGTGAAGTCAGGCGGTCAATTTGTGGGTGTGCAGGGCATGGATGTCTCGCTTAAAGGGCTGACAGATATCATCAAGAATATTCGTTTAGGTGAAACAGGGTATTTGATGCTGGAGGAGGACAGCGGCACCATTTTGGTTAATGCTAAGCACCCAGAATACACGTTTAAACACATTGATGACGTTGAAAATGGCTTGTACACAGAGCTGAACCGCAGCCCAGATGGGTTGTTTGAGATCACCATAGATGGCGTAGAATTTTTCTCTAACATCTATACATCCAAGACGCTTGGCTGGAAATTTATCGCGTTTGTTGAGCAGCAAGAGGTCATGAGCAAAGCTAATCAAATGAAACTCACAGTGTTGATCATCAGTGGTATCTTAGTGGCTATTTTTGTGGCCATGGCGACGTATATCGCTAATTTACTGTCTGGCCCAATTGTCAATGTAAGTGATGGTTTGACCGCTATTTCTCAAGGCGGTGGTGATTTGACTAAGCGGTTGGAGGTCACCACCAAAGACGAAACGGGTAAACTCGCAGAGAGCTTCAATCAATTCTTAAACTTGATAGCGCAGCTGGTGCAGCAGATCAATCATTGTGCGCAACAGGTGAATCAAACGGCGCTGACCACGGCTGGACAGGCGGATGAATTGACCGGCTCTACCAGTGCGCAGCAGCAATCGTTGGAGATGGCGGCAACGGCCATCAATGAAATGGCCGCCACTGCGAATGAAGTGGCATCCAGCTGTGCGAATGCTGCAGAACTTGCGACCCAAACCCAGCATGCCTCGGAGCTGGGCCAAACCGTGATCACAGAGACGGTGGACAGTGTTGCTGAACTGTCTGGCGTTATCAATCGCGCCACCTCAGATATCACTAAGCTCGACAGCGAAAGTGAAAACATCATGTCAATTTTAAGTGTGATACGGGGTATTGCTGAGCAGACTAATTTGTTGGCGTTAAATGCGGCAATTGAAGCTGCCCGAGCTGGAGAGCATGGACGGGGCTTTGCCGTGGTTGCAGATGAAGTGCGTGCTTTGTCTCAGCGTACTTCGGAGTCGACGGAAGAAATCGCATCTCAATTAGACAAACTGCGTAAGATGACAGAAGGCGTCTCTACAGATATGACCAACAGCTTGGAAAGAACAGAAAAAACAGTCGAGCTCACTCACTCCGCGCAGAACCAGTTTATTGAGATTACTCAGTCGATTCAAAATATCAGTGATCTAAATACGCAAATAGCCACTGCGGCAGAAGAGCAGCAGCATGTTGCGGAAGACATTAATCGCAATGTGGTAGAAATCAAAAATGCGGCAGACAGTGTTTCTCTCATCGCGAGCGATACCTGCGACAACGGAGACAAAATGACGGGGTTGTCGAAACAGCTGACCGAGTTGGTTGGCAAGTTTAAAGTTTAGTCTGAAATAGTTCTAAGGCGCTGTTATTTTGTACAAAATTGTTGAAGATCATTCATAGTGGGTAAATCAGGTTTACTCTGTGCTGGTGGCTCGGTAATGTAAGGACAGTTGAATTAAAATGAAAGGTGGAGCATGGAATTTTCCGACTCAGTAAAATTAGCAAGAACCGATACTGGACTTGAGTATTTTGATGTTAAGAGTCCTCTGTGTCAGGCGAAGATTTTTTTGCAAGGTGCGCAAATTACAGAGTTTATCCCGACAGGCAAAAGCGACCTCATGTGGGTCTCGGCGGACGAAGATTATCAAGAAGGTAAATCTGTGCGTGGTGGGATCCCGATTTGCTGGCCGTGGTTTGGTGTGCATGACAACGCGGACTGGCCTGCTCATGGCTTCGCGCGCAAAATATTGTGGCGTGCAGAGCAAGTAACTGAAACCTCAGACGCTGTGCGTATTTCGCTGTCACTGCCTATGATGCAAGTAGACAAACAATTTTGGCCACATGATTCTAGACTGGAAGTGGAGTTTATTTTAGGCGAGCGATTAGAAGTCAGACTGACCAATACGAACTTAGGACAAACGCCTTTTTCACTGACGCAAGCACTCCATACTTACTTCCCAACTTCGGATATTAAAAACACCACGGTTGATGGCCTGCAAGGTGCAAAATATATTGAGTTTGGCGAAGGGCCATTTGATCAATCAGATAAAGTGGGTTTCGCCCGTGAAACGGACATGGTTTATACTCAGGCTGCGCCAGTGCAGAGCATCCATACGCCTGAAGGCATAATAGAGGTTGGACGTGAAAACTCGACATCATGTGTGCTTTGGAACCCGTGGATAGAGAAATCAAAGCGTTTGAGTAACTTTCAAAATGAAGAATACTTGGGCATGTTGTGTTTAGAAGCGGCCAATGTACTTGAAGACACTGTTACGGTTGAGCCTGGTCAAAGCCACACGCTTGCGACCACAGTCTGCTGGCGTTAAGCTTTTCCTCCAGCCTTGATTTATCGTATCCTAACGGAAAAATACTGTTAGGATACACCCATGCCTTTGCCCCGCATTTTGATTGTTGACGATAATGTCGAAGTACGATTGAGCGCCGCTTACTTTTTGGAAGACCAAGGCTTTGAAGTCATTGAAGCTGATTCTCCCAGTACGGCAAAGCAGCTACTGAGTGTCACATCTTTCGATGTCATTTTACTTGATATGAACTTTGCGAGAGACACCACCTCTGGGCAAGAGGGCTTAGCCTTTTTAACTTGGTTGCAAGCACAGCAGGGGGCGCCAGCTGTGTTGTGTATAACCGGGTGGGGTAGCGTTAAACTGGCAGTAAAAGCACTACAACTTGGTGCCAGCGACTTTATTGAAAAGCCATGGCAAAATGCCGCATTACTGGCTTCAATTCAGCAACAACTCGCCTTACAAAAAAAACAACAAACTCAGTTAAACCAAACACTGCAACCAGAGCAGGAAACAGATATTGAGTTTGTTTGGCAATCTGCGTGTATGCAGGCGCTTGAACGCAAACTATCTCGCGTGGCGCATTCAGATGCCACTATTTTATTGTGCGGTGAGAGCGGGGTGGGGAAAAGTCATTTGGTGTCATGGCTGCATCAGCACTCTGCGCGCGCAAGCGGTCCGTTAGTGAGTGTCAATATGGGGGCACTGTCAGAGTCATTATTTGAAAGCGAATTATTTGGTCATGTGAAAGGTGCTTTTACAGACGCAAAGCAAAATCGTGTTGGGCGCTTTACCATGGCCTCGGGTGGCACGCTCTTTATGGATGAGATTGCGACCCTCTCTATGCCGCTGCAAGCCAAGCTATTGCGCGTATTAGAGACGGGCGAGTATGAAGTGTTGGGGAGTAGCAAAACCGTTCGCAGTGATGTGCGACTGATTTGTGCCACCAATGCGGATTTGCCGCAAAACGTTGCAGAGGGGACGTTCAGACAGGATTTATTTTATCGTATGAATACCTTGGTATTTGAACTGCTGCCACTGCGTGAGCGTCAAGCTGATATTATTCCCCTCGCATCCTACTTATTGGCAAAACATGCGAAACGTTATGGCATAGCTACTAAGCCAATGGATGATGAGGTGATTCATGCGCTGCAAACATACCCTTGGCCGGGCAATATTCGAGAGCTAAGTCATGTCATGGAGCGTGCTTTGCTGATGAGTGAAGAGAGTCAGATTGCGCTACAAGATTGCCAGTTACGACTCGCTCAGCGACCTAGAACTGCGGGTATAATGGCGGATAGTCCAGCTGAAACCACAGGTACATTAGCACAGATGGAAAAACGTATGATCATGGATGTCATGGCACAAGAAGGCGGTGTGACCAGCCAAGCAGCCCAAAAACTGGGGCTTACCAAGTCGTCTTTGTACCGCCGACTAGATAAATATGGTTTGAAGCATGCTGAGTAACTTTGAGCGAACGCTCAAGTTATACCTCGTATTGCTCAATGCATTGATAGGTGGTTTGTGCGCTGTCATAGGGTTGAAACTGTCATTAAGCGTTTGGCTTACTGTGACGTTAGCCATTGCAATATTTGCCAGTTTTCAGTGGATATCGAACCAAGTGTTACATCGCTTTGTCGGTATTTTTAAACGGGCCAATATTCAACTCGAAGCCATGCAGCAAGCGGATTTTACGCACCAGATAAACCCTCATTTCCAAGCGGGTCACATCGCCCGTTTTGAACGTGAATTGGTGGCGCTGAGTGAGTGCATGCATCAACAAAAATCGCTTTATACTAGTCATATGTTGATTATTTATCAGCTAATAGACAAGCTGCCTAGCCCAATTTGGGTGTTTGATGAAAATGAGACCCTTAATTATGCCAACCCAGCGTTTAGTTTAATTTATCAAAAGCCGTGGCAGGATGAACGCGGTCGTACGGCAGAAACATTGGGTTTGTTTGCAGTAGATAATCAGTGGTGCTTTTCCAGTGATAGGTTAAATGCACAGTGGTCGCTAACCAGCAGTGAGTTTTATGAGCAGGGTAAACGTTATCGCCTTGTGATCGCGACGGATATTCGTCGTGCACTTCGCCATCAAGAGTTGGCTGCATGGCAGCAGTTAATCCGTGTGATCAGTCATGAGATCCACAATACGCTGACACCTGTTAGCTCTTTGGCGCAAACGTTACAAGGGAAAGTGAGCGTAGCAAGAGATGCGCATGCACTTAAAGTGATAGAGCAAAGGTGTGTGCATTTGCAGCAATTTGTCTCACGATTCAGTGAGCTGTCTAAACCTCTAGAGCTGCATTGCCGAAAGGTTGAATTGCATGACTTATTGATATCTGTCAAAGCGTTAATTGGGCAAATGTATGATGATCAAATCATACAGCTTGATTGCACTGTTCGTGACTGCCGATGTGATCCTCAGCTGTTTGAACAAGTGTTGATTAACTTGCTGAAAAATGCTGCCGAAGCAAACTTAAGTCACACCCCCACGGGTTCCATTATTGGTCTCAGTGCGCATTATCAAGCGGGACATGTGGTGATAAGCATCACAGATCAAGGGGGGGGATTTGCGAACTTAGACAATGTCATGACGCCGTTTTACTCGACAAAAAGCACTGGTCAAGGTATTGGTCTAACCCTGAGTAGGCGGATCATTGAGCAGCATGATGGCAGTATGATAGTAAGCAATGGTTTACAGGGAGCAGAAGTAAAAATCACCCTCCCTAGTTGATAATAGTTATCATTACCATATAATTAACATGAATCGAGAGTCAGAGACAGTCTAACAGGACGTTTCTGCATTTGACTTACCTGAGGAGTGTATTGTGTTGGTGTTATATCCGTTTATCGCTTTTCTTGTTATGACGTTTGCCTTAAAGCATCTTCAATTGCCTTTGCAAACCAAGCGTTGGCTCAGTCGAGTGAGCGTTTGGGCTGTTGCTGCGGCCATGGCAATCGCAAAGTTTACCTTGGGGCTCAGCGCTTTGTTTTCCATGGTGGCCTTTGTTGTCGTCGGTGCGATTTTAACTTTATTTACTTCACTGGGCGCGATGGCGCGCAACGATTAACCCTTTCTTGATGTCGAAAATTGGCATAAGGTCTACTAAACAGTAAGGTCGTACCAAGGATTTTCGATGTATAGTAGGATACATGGTGTTTTAATCGCACTCTTGTTCTGTGTCTGTGTGCCTGCTTTGGCAAAGACACAGGATTGGCAATCAATTCAAAGCCCGCATTTTCGCGTGCACTATCAGCCGCAGCATTATACTTGGGCGAGCGCTGCGGCCATTGAGCTTGAAGCGGTGAGACAGCGTGTTCTAGCGCAGCAAAACCGAGCGCTGGATGTGACGGTTGATGCCATTGTGATAGATCCTTTTAACTTACCCAATGGCTTCGCGCTGCCAAGCTCTGATAGTCCTTTTATGGCTTTATATGTCACGCCGCCGCAATCGGATATGGCAATTTCACATAGTCCAAGTTGGCTGAAGTTATTAGTGCTTCATGAATATATTCACCTAGTGCACCTGTCTCAGCCGAGTCGTCATACACTAAAGCAGACGCTACGAGATCTAAGTGACAGTTATGACTTGGCAAGCGCCGTGTTGCCGCGCTGGGTGGCCGAAGGCTATGCAACGTTGCAAGAGTCTAAGTTAACAGGCAAGGGACGTTTGTATGACAATTACAGTGAAGCCCTGTTGCGTGCATATGCACGCCAAGGGGCATTACTACCTTATCATTCACTGAGTGATGGAGATGGTAGTTATCGTGCAAGTGCCATGGCCTACTTGCTCGGGGCTCGGTTTCTTGCTTGGTTGGAGCAAGAATATGATGAAGCAACCCTAGATGCGGTTTGGACGCGCGTTAATGCCGTTGAGGGCCGTAATTTCGAATCTGCATTTGCAGGTGTATTTGGCAGATCTGCGCTGCAGCTTTATCGCCGTTTTATCGCCGAGTATACCCATCAAGCAATGTTATCTGCGCCTCAAGCACCGCTGGTGGATAGCCAAGAAATGATGCAATTTGATTTTGCAGCGCGTGATGTTCAGCTCTCAACGAACAAGCAAAAATTTTTGGCTGTGGAGTCGAGTCCATCGTCAGAAATCACATTAAATGTGTACCAAAGTGAAGAAAATCAGGCCGCTGTTGCAAAATTTGAGCAGCGTCAAGCGGCACTGCTCAAGGCCGATCCTGAAGACATTCCAGATAAACGACCTAATTCATTTACCCGTAAAAAGCTGGCGTCTTTGGTGCCGGTAAATTTTTCCGGAATTTACCATCCTCAGTGGTTTGATGAAGACACCATCTATTTTGTTGCAAGACAAAAAGTCCCCCATGGTTGGCAAAATGCTTTGTTTAAATGGCAAATTGAAGCGGACAAAGTGGTGCAAATAACGAATACGCTGGGGATACGTCGTTTCACCGTAGTAGACACATCAACACTCATTGCCGAGCGAGTTGAACATGGTTATTCGCAATTAATTCAGCTTAACTTGTCTGATCAAAAAGAGACGTCACTGTCATCACATGAGCTGGATACCGTGTATGATTATCCGCTCATCAGCCCTAAAGGAGCGCAGCTCGCTTACTTAAAAACGGATCAAACCGGTCTGTGGCGATTATATGTTGCCAAGAGCCATGCCTTGAATGCAGATCATATTGCAGTGCCTGTCCCAGACGAAGCTCAATATGTGACATCACCGCGTTGGGATAATGAAGGCGCAGGTTTGTATTTCATTGCGGGTTATCAAGGGGCTTTAGGTGTGTATTACTATCACCTAGCCAATGAGCAATTGGTGCAATTAAGTTTAGGTGAGCACGTTGTTGAAGCGCTTGTGGGCGAGTATGGCTCACAACTTTGGTTTATTGAAAGCACACCTTATGGCACAAAGTTGAGTGCCTTAACAGAGATAGATACACTTAAAGCTCAGCAACCAAAAATCACAAAGCCGGCGCCATTTGTTGCATCGCAGTTCAAAGCACCAGTGCGAGTCAACAAATTACCCTCGCCATGGTCTACTGGGCCGTATACACCAAAGCCACAGGACTGGTCATTGGCACTTTCTGCGCAAAGTGCATCAGCCAGTACGCAATTAGTGAGCTTCGCACTAACTGGGTCGGACATACTTAAACAGCAGAGCTGGCAAGTCGGCGTGAGTAAGTCACTATTTGATGACGTATTGCTCGGGGGGTATGCTGATTTTACGTATCAACGCGATGACATAAAACTCCGTAATCAGTTGAAGCTGTATCAGTTAGATATCGCAGAGCAAAGCATTAAACCTAAGAGGCTGCAAGCGCAACATGGGTGGTCTAACACATTAGATGTGTCTTTGGCACATGTTTGGCAAAAGTGGCGTTGGCAACCTTATTTAGGTGGGGTGGTAGAAAAACACCGATATCACGAGACTGCGTATAGTTATTGGCTAGGCCAACGCGTGTCTTTTCATCACAATCAACAGCAGTTTGCCTTTAATGCGGCGCTCGATGGTGCCAAAGTGTGGGGAGAGAATGCCGGTCATGACATCCAATTTAACAGTGAAGCAGTATTGTGGGATTGGCCCGTTTATGTCCGTGCTGATAACCGCTATCGTCAGCATCGAGTAATGGAGATAGGTGGATTTGCGACTAATAGCTTGCATACAGGAGTCGGTGCAAGTCAGCAGCCTATTGCCATGCTGCCTTTTTGGTTTGATACTGGAAACCATTACCTAGGCTATGAGTTTGCAACCAGTTGGCGCACTGGGCGGCCACGTCTATATTATGCGCAGCACCACTTAGACAGCATGCGTGTAGCCAATAGCTGGGGCGTAAAATGGCAACTTGAGTTGAGTGAGCGCGTCTTGGGAAGTGCGGCTAACTATGCACCTGCGGGTATCTCAAATATGCGCCTTGATATTGGGTTTGCGCGTTTGTCTGCACATCAACATGATAAAGAGTGGCGAACTTGGCTGGGGCTTTGGCACCCTTGGTAAAAACATAGCTTTGAGCATGAAAAAGGCGAGCTGTTGCTCGCCTTGCTTAATTGGTTGGTTTGAAAATAGCTAGAGTTTATTCCGTATAGGTCGCTACCAGCTTCAGGTTCGCGTATGCACTATAGCCTCGTATCATCACCCAGTATTTACCTGCGCCACCTGTGATACTACAAGACTCGCTATTACCCCATCTGTAAGGACGGCAATCATAGGTTGAGGTGGTCGGCTTGCTGTCTTTTCTAACATACAAATCGGCATCTCCTGAACCGCCAGAAATACTGATTTGCACATTAGACGCGCCTGCTGGTAAGTCTAAATAATAAAACGCAGTTGCGAGTCTATCGCCACTTAACCCTTCTTTTGCGACACCATTGATAAGTTTGGCTGGGTCGTCATTTGGGTCAACCAGTTGAATTTGCTTCGAGGTTGTCGCCGATGCACCAGTTGCATCCGTGACCGTCAATGAAACCGTGTACTGACCGTAAGATACATAATCATGCGTTACATTGGCACCAAAGCCATTGCTAGATGCATCCCCATAGCTCCATTCATATTGGCTAATTGCGCCATTAGGTGAACTGGATGCGCTGCCATCAAAGGTACAACTTAATGCTGTGCAGTCTGCGGTGAACTGAGCGACTGGCATTGGATCGCTGTTGTTATCCCCATCAGGGATCTGATTGTTGAAATGACTGGCGACTTTTGGCCAGATCAGGCTGACTTTCGCCCCTTTATTATGACAACCGCCAAGGTGGTGCAATGCAATAACCTTGTTGGTTGCTGCTGCCAATACTGGAGAGCCCGAGGAGCCACCAATGGTGTCGCAGTAATAGCCTAAATCAGTACCTGTCCCACGTCCGTTGGCATTGGCATTATTGACAGAGCAGAGCCCGTCGGTATCGCGATCTGATTCAATAGACAGCTCTTTTGGATTACCTGAGCCGTGCTGAGGAATGTAAATGCGTTCACCTTGTGTGGCATTTCGTACATCAAGGCCAAAGTAGCCAAACGGCTGTGCTTTTGCAAAATCATTGATGGTGAAAAGCGTATAATCTAGCGTGTAATCTGTCGATAGGAAATCTTTACCTGTTACTTTGACAACGGTTTCACGTGTTGAGCCATTACATGAAGTGTGCTGATAATTAAACCATACCTCGGTATTGCTGAGTTCAGATGCACTCTCAACACAGTGGTTATTGGTAAACATGCGGTTATCTGGACCTACGCGCCAACCTGTACACAGACCACTGCCGTTCATCAGTAGGCGTGCTACAGGACGGCTGCGCTCAAATTCGGTTGGATGAGTATTGGCCCAGCACTGCACATCTTTTCTTTCCATCGCACCACATGTAGAGCTGATCCCAACATCGGTTGCAGGCGCAAGCTGAGGTTCGTTTTCAGTACCGTGGTCATAGTAGTCGATGATGGCACTTTGGTTTGTCGTAACTTGGCTGCCAGGTGTGTATTCTACGACTGCTGTTTCAGCAGAGATAGACATGGCAGAGAAACTTGTGACACCATCATCAGCTTGGGAAAGCGTTGCTGCACGCATATTGTGTTCTGTGTATTCATAGCGCTCACTCCCATCTTTTGAGCGCACCACTAGCTTGCCACCCCCGGTCAAATTAATGTTTTTGAAATGCAGTTTGATATAGCTGGCATTGGGGTGTGTCACTGTCTGAGTGATGGCTTGACTGACACTGTTGGCTGTCATTGCTGTTGTTGCTTGAGGTTGGATCACCAAATTTAGTTCAGCACGTTGACCAATGGTGGCCATACTGGCTTTGCTAGTATATTGCATCATTTGTGCTTCGGTGAGTGCGGTGGTTTGCGCAAAGCAGCTCGCTGAGGCAAGTCCTAGCGCAGATAGTAAATAACGAGTTTTCATTTATGTTCCTTGTTAGTTGTGTTGAGTAATATTTAAACAACAACAAACAAGGTAATCTTATAAATCGCAATTGTAAAGAAATTGATAATAAAATATTTTTATGGTGTTTATTTTCAGCGTTGGGTAGCCACACTGTTATTCAATTTCAAGCACATAAGGATTACGATGGCGGTTATATATTCAGGCTTCGCCGAGTTGATAGCAATATTGGCAAGCCGCTTTTCATGCACTACTTGCTTATGCTTTTTATTTATCAATATCATCAATTATATACAGTTTTAAGAGACAATCGGTGATAAATCACTTTGGATATATTGTGTTGTACGCGTGTTGTGTGAATTTAAAATTAATGAGTTTTTATCAATAGGTCCGGGCACGTACCAGTTGGTAATCGGCATGACTTCCTATATTTATTGCTGGTGGTAAGGCGTTAAGTTAAAGAGCGGGCAATGTGGATTTTATGCTCTTGATAAGCCTTCTTATTTTCCGATTCCGGAATCGAATTGAGATTGCTTCGATTTCGAGGTAAATATCATGCTGTTAATTATTAAGCTTTTGATATTTCTATTTTTTATTTTTGGTATGGTTTTCGCTACTCCTTATCTTCAGTAAGTATCCTTTATGATACGCATGACTTACGAGAAGAACTACATGGATATACGAGTACCGAAAAAAACGTCTTTTCCTCTACGCCATAAGTGGGCGGTCGGTTTGTTGGCTGGCGCTGTGATAATTACCGCGCTATGGGCATCACTGTCGGATAAAAAAACATATTTAGAGCGGCACTCACTGATGATTGATACGGTCAAGCATGGTGCGTTGTCGATAACTGTCGATGCATTTGGCACCTTGGTCAGTGCTGAGCAAAAAATTATCACTGCAACAAGCCCTGGCGTGGTGATCGACATTAAGCACAAGCCGGGAGATGTCGTAGCGCCGGGTACCGTGATCGCGCGTTTGGAAAACGCAGACTTAGAATTGGATTATAAGCGCGCGCAACAACAATTGGCTGAAGTGCAAGCAGAGCTACATCAATTGGATTTGCGCCAGCAGCGGGAGCTGCTGGTTGAGCGTTCAGCCATTAGTCAGCTCGAAGGGCAGCTGGCCACTTTGTCTTTTCGTTTTCAAGCGCAAAAAGGCCTTGCTGAGCAGGGTATTATTTCTCAATTATCATTTCTTGAAACACAGGCACAGCTGCGCAGTGTGACAGGTCAAATTGACCATGCTAAGGCGCGTTTGTCACAGCTACAAGCGCTGCACCAAAGTACTTTGCAGTTGATGCAAAAGCGGGTCGCTTTATCACAGCAAGAGCAGGCATCATTGGCGTCCAAAGTTACCATGCTCTCGATCACCGCACCGAATGACGGTGTCATTGAGAGTATGTCTTTGGATTTAGGCACGCGCATCGCGATGGGTGATCATATTGCAACCTTAGGAGACCAAGCTGGGCTGATAGCACAGTTACAAGTGAGCCAGTCTCAAGCTGGCTCTGTACAAGTTGGCCAGCCAGTTGATGTGTTTGCTGGTGAGGCTGTGTTACGCGGTGAGGTGCTGCGGATTGACCCTGTGGTTTCTCAGCACAGCGTTAAGGTGGAAGTGCGTTTGCCCGAGTATGAGTATTTGGATCTGCGACCTAAGCAGAGCATTACAGCGTCTATTGTCATCGACACAATAGAAAACACCCATTATATTCGCACGCCGGTTATGGAGCTAAGTACACAGTCTATTGATATGTACAAAGTGCTTGAAACAGGTCACACAGAGCTGGTTGAGGTTCAGTTCGGGCAACGCAGTGAGCGTCATGTGGAAGTAAAAAGTGGTTTGCAAGCGGGGCAGGCAGTTGTCATTTCAGATCTTGATGCGCTGGCAAAAGCTAGACAAGTTGTGGTTATTCAGTAGGAAGGAAGATGCAAAATATTATTGAAATGCAGGAAATTGGTAAGGTATTCACCACGGCTGATTTTCAAACACATGCACTTAGGAATATCAATATGACAGTGGGTAAAGGAGAGTTTGTTTCAATATCTGGCCCCTCTGGGTGTGGTAAGTCTACTTTGTTGTCTTTGATGGGACTGTTAGAGCCTGCGTCATCAGGTCGCTACTTATTGGCAGGTCAACAAGTAGATAATCTGACGTTCGATCAGGCGGCTAAATTAAGAAACCTGCATATTGGCTTCATCTTCCAATCATTTAATCTCGTAGATGGGCTGTCGGTATTCGATAATGTGGCGCTGCCATTACGCTACAGAGTGCCCAAAATAAATCGGCAAGACACTCAGCAACGGGTGCAATCCTGTTTGGAAAAAGTAGGCCTATCTCATCGCAGTACCCACTGCCCAAATCAACTCTCAGGTGGACAGCAGCAACGAGTGGCTATCGCACGAGCATTGGTGACTCAGCCCAGTATTTTGTTGGTGGATGAAGCAACAGGCAACTTAGACTCCAAAAGTGGTGATGCGGTGATGAAGCTTATCAGTGACTTGCATCAGCAAGGCACCACGATTTGTATGGTAACGCATGATCCGCGTTACGCTGATATGGCATCACGTCGTGTTCAGTTATTTGATGGTGAGCTGTTAACCTCGGTGAGCAGATCATCCAGTATGGCAAATACGGTCTTTGGCCCTCTATAAATTGGCTTTTGATATCCACAGGAGGGCTTGGAAAAGATGAATATGATGCAGGAAAATATTAGCTCGATTAAAGCGCTATTTAACAAACTGAGATTTACCGTATTATTTGCGGTACTGCTTGCCAGCGCGCTTGCCGGTGGTGCCTTGGTCAGCTTAATCGCTTGGCATGCGTATGCACCGCTGCCCTATGCACAGCCTGACCAATTGATTTGGTTACACGGTAGCATGGTTGATGATAAAGACAGTGTGGTGATGGACAAGGCGCTTTCTAATGTAGCAGCCCAATATATCGCCCGACATGACGATCGGTTGTCCATGGCGGCGCCACTACATTACGGCGATGCGCTGTATATGAACCATACTAGCCAGCCTAAGTTAAATCTAACCTATGCGGAGCCTGCGTTTTTTACCTTGTTTGAGCAAGAATTAGTGCAGGGGCGCTACTTTAGTCAAGGGCAAGTTGATGGCGCCATTCCATTTGAAGCGGTTGTCAGTGAGTGCTTTGCTAAGCGTTATATGCCACAGCTCTTAAAGCGGCAGAATCATAAACAAGTGTATAGTATGCAATTAGATCAGCAGACCTTTCAGGTGGTTGGGGTGGTTGCTTGCACTCAAACTGAGCCGCAGATTTACATGCCTAATCGATACACTGATGTTTATGTGTCTTTTGGACACACGATAGATACACGCGCGATGTCACAAGCGCATATTTCGGTGCGGTATAATACGTTTGTAGTCGGACGCTCGACCACCGCGCAAATAGGACAACCCATATCGCCAGGTATCACAGCGTATCTAGATACCCAGTTTCGTGCTGGATTAGTGGATTTTGGTAGTGCCCTTAATAATCATGTGCGCTTTGAATATGACGCATTAAAGCAATATTTAAAAGGAGATATACAGCAGTCGAGTGATTGGCTGTTGCTGAGCGGTGGTGCGTTCTTATTGATCACCTTGATTAATTTGTTGACGTTCTATTTGCTAGACATAAAAAAGCAACAAGCACAGCTTGTACTCAAAGCAACACTGGGTGCACCGCTGACCACATTGCGTTTGGCACACTATTGGCAGGTGATTATATTATTCTTACTCTCGGCGATGTGCGCGGCAGTACTTGTTGAGCTGGGAGTATTTGCGATCCAGATGTTTGGTGCGCAATCGATTGCCCATTTAGATTGGCTACAGGTTAATCTTCTTCATTATTTTATAATGTTCGCCGTTGCCACTGTATTGGCGCTAGGGTTTGCTGTATTTGGTTTTAAGCAACTGCCATTTACAAGCCTCTATCAGAATTTGCAAGGCGCAGGCAAAGGGCAAGAAAAGCAACTCGCTCAGTGGTTTAGCGTTAGTATATTGGTCACTCAGCTGAGCATTGGCATGGTTGTATTATCTATTGGTACTTGGTCGGCCTATTACTTCGGTAGCCAGATGCAGACCCCTTCAGGCATAGATGCAGAGGATACCGTGTTTGTTGCGCGTCATCAGGTGTCTTGGCGCCAAGATGAAGCCGCAATCGCAGAGCGCAAACAGCTCTTTCTATCTAATCTTCAGGCGCTTTCCTCGCATCCTAAAGTGGCAGCCGTAGCCTTAAGCAGCTTAAATCCTTTTGATACCAGTTATTTGGCACAAATTGGCAAGCAACCCGTGAAATCTGCGCAGGTAACTATGCACTCACAGTTAGTAGGAGAAGGTTATTTTACGCTGCTTGGGATTCCGCTTATTGCGGGTGATACTTTCACACGGTTAGATAGCGCTCGAAGAGAGTTGGTCATCATAAATCGAGCTGCTGCAGCAATGCTCGGTGTTGGGGTCGAAGACATTGGACTGAGTCTCTACGGTCGAAGCGGTCAGCCTTTTCAGTTGTTGGGTATCGTAGAAAATATTTACAGTCACAGCAAAGGTGCCCCTGCGACCGTGTATTTTCCACATGATTACTTTGAAGGGAATATGGTGGTTAGGCTTAAGCCTAATCAATCCATGTCAAAATTAGAACTATCTCAGGTTTTACAGCAACAGGCGCATGGGCAAAGTGTCCGCGAGGTACTTGGTTTAGCAAAGCATTTATCTGGATTGAATCAGGCGGCTGTACTGAGCTTTTATAGTGGACTTGGACTAAGCTTTTTAATGATTATGCAAGTACTTGTGGGGCTATATGGGTTGCTTGGTAATCTTGCTTTGGCCCAGCAGCCGGTCTTGTTGATTAAACAACAAGTTGGTGCAACACGCCTGCAGTTAATTATCGAGCAAATACTCAGTCGTTTGGTGCATTTTGGTGCCGCCATGTTAATCGCAACAAGTGTAACGCTCGGTTTGGGAGTTTTCTTACCCACGATGGCAAATAGCCTGCTTTTCAGTTACCTAAGTGCTGTGATTTTATCTTTTATCGTATTGTTTATTATAGAGATTAATCACCTGAGAGGTCAGTTGAAAAAATATTGAAAGGTTGTAACAGATTCTTACAAATGTCACACCCTAGGGGGGGGAAATCTTGTTAATATAGCGCTAGGAAATTATCAATAGGTACAGTCATGCAAGCAAAAATACTGAAATGGATATTACCCTTCGCCGCGTTGGGTATTGGTTTCATTGGGTTTACGGGCATAAACGCCGTGGCCAAAAATGATGATGAGTCTGATGTAGTGGATACGCGACCAATTGTTGAAGTTGAAGCGATTAAGGCGCAAGATCATCAAGTTGTGATCAATAGCTATGGTGAAGTCGTGCCATTAGACCAGACTATGTTGTCTGTGCAGGTGTCGGGAGAAATAGAGTATTGGCATCCAAAGTTTGTCACTGGCGGTATTGTCAGTAAAGGCGATGTATTACTGCGTATTGAAAAAGATAACTATGAAGCCGCGGTGTTGCAGGCGGAAGCTGCATTATCGAGTGCGCAAGCTCAGTTAATTGAAGAACAAGCCTTGGCAGATGTTGCGGCTGACGAGGCGAAGCGTTTTCCCAACAAGAAGCACACGGACTTATTTTTGCGCAAGCCTCAGTTGATGAGTGCACATGCCGCGGTGAAATCAGCAAAAGCGGCGCTAAAAAGAGCGCAGCGTGATCTAGATAATTGTGATGTAGTAGCCCCTTTTAATGCATTAATTGTATCGAGAGAAGTGGGGTTAGGCCAATTTGTTAGTACTGGCAGTCCGGTGGCACAATTAAACAACATTGAGCAAGCTGAAGTGGTGATCCCTATCGCGGGTTTTGACTCAATCTTTTTACCTGAACAAGTGTCTGGCTTAAAAGCCACATTGACGCAAAAAGGCGTGAATGGTTTTACTCGTGATGCTTATATCCACCGTGATCTTGGTGTGGTTGATCAGCAAACACGTATGAGCAGTTTAGTGGTACGTATTGAAGATCCGTACGGCTTGACCAGCAGTAAGCCTAAAGTGAAGTTTGGTACATATGTACAGGTTCAATTTAAGGGTGAGACGTTACGCCAAATCTATCGTCTTCCGCAGGAATTAGTGAATAACCAGACCGTGTGGTTACTTAATGAAGAAGCACAACTAGAGCCGCGTCCTGTGCAAGTGATCCGTGAAGAAGGCATGTACTACCTAGTGGGTGAAGGGCTATCTAATAGCGATAAAGTTGTGGTGACACTGCCTGAATACCCGCAACGCGGTATGGCTGTTAAAGTTGCAGGCTCTAAAGAAAATGAGACAGAGTCTGATAATACGGGAAAGCTGTAACAGCAGGGAATGAACTATGAGTGAGCAAATCAAAACATCCCAAAAGGGGTTAATTGCCTATTTTGCGCATAACCCCGTCGCGGCGAATCTGATGATGGTCTTTATCCTAATAATGGGTATTGTGAGCTATTTCACGATTCAGCGACAAATGTTTCCGAGTATCGAGCTGAACTTTGTCAGCATTAATGCAAGTTATCCCGGCGCATCGCCGCAGGAAATTGAAGAAAGTATTCTTATCAAGATTGAAGAATCTTTGAAAGATGTGACTGAAATCGATAAAGGCGTTTACCGAGCACGCCGAGGCAGCGGCAGTGTGCAGTTAGAAATTGACACCAGCGCTGATTTAAGCGATGTGGTTGAAAAGGTGCGAACACGAGTTGATGGGATTGCGACGTTTCCAGCTGCTATGGAGCCGATACGAGTTCAGCAAGTCGAGTTTCGTCAAGATGTGATCCAAATGGCACTGGCTGCAGATATCCCATTAAAGGATCTTAAACCTCTTGCCAAAGAAGTTGAAGACGAGCTGTTACAGCTATCTAATGTATCCTTGGTTGAACGCAGCACCCCTGCGTATGAAATCGCGATTGAGATTGACCCTGACACACTACGCCGTTACGGCTTGACCATTAGCGATGTGAGTAATTCAATTCGCAGATACTCAGCCAATATCTCAGCCGGTGAAGTACGTACGGATGCTGGGATTATTTCAGTACGGGTTGAAAACCAAAAATACCGTGGAGATGAATTCAAACGCATCCCCGTCAAAGTGGGTGATAACGGCGCAAAAGTCTATTTACAAGACGTAGCGGTGATCAAAGATGAGTTTGTTGAAGGTGAATTTTACTTCAAACAAAATGGCATCAATGCCGCATTCCTATCAGTCAAAGCAACCAAAGACCAAAACATGATCCCAGTTGCTAAAACAGTCCATGCTTATATTGAAGAAAAGAATAAGACACTACCAGCTGGCATGTCACTCACACCTATCGTAGACATGACTTACTACCTTGATGCACGTCTTGAAATGATGAAAAAGAATATGCTGCAAGGTGCGCTGTTAGTGGCCTTCATGTTGTCAATCTTCTTGCGCTTTAAGCTTGCTCTATGGGTGATGATAGGATTACCGGTATGCTTCTTAGGCGCCATTATGCTGATGCCTGCATTTGGCGTGAGTATTAATATTGTGTCCTTGTTCGCATTCATCATGGTACTGGGGATTGTGGTCGATGATGCCATCGTCATAGGAGAGGCGGCCTATACTGAGGTTGAACGCAGTGGTCCAAGTGTCGACAGTGTTGTACGTGGCGCAAAACGCGTTGCCACTCCTGCGACATTCGGAGTCTTGACGACCATGGCGGTCTTTGCGCCGATGATTATGTCCAGTGGGCCACAAGGGGCTTTCTTTAAATCGATTTCTATTGTGGTGATACTGTGTCTAATATTCAGCTTAATTGAGTCAAAATGGATATTACCTGCACACATAGGTCATACTAAATTTAAGCCGCTGCGTGAAAACAGCCTACGCGCTAGGTTTAACAAGCATTTCTTTGCATTTGTGAATGGACCTTATCGTAATTTTGTTGAAAAAGCCGTGGAGTGGCGCTGGGCGGTATTCTGCGGTTTTATTGCTATATTCCTTGTGAGTATGTCTTTGATCACCTCGAATCAAGTGCGTTTTATTCCGTTACCGAAAGTACCACATGACTTCCCGCAAGTGACAGTTATGCTCAATGACAATGTGTCTGACGAGCAGACGATGTCGGCACTGCAGCAAATCGAAACTATGATGCTGACCGTGGATAAAGACATCGAACGCGAGTATGGCCAAAAAATGGTGAAAGACATTTTGGTATGGAATGAAGGCCGTAGTGAAGGTAATGTGCTCGCTGTACTTGTTGATGAAGACTTACGTCCATTTGATGCTTTTGAATTGTCCCGCCGCTGGCGTGAAGCCATGCCAACAATTCCTGGTGTTAAATCGTTACTTGTCATTGATGATGTCAATGACCCAGGTAATGGCGATGGTGAGTTTGGCTATCTGATTTATGGACCAGATATTGATACGCTTAATGCTGCGGGCAGACAATTTATTTCTATGTTGCAACAAGAAAAAGGCTTGTTTGATATCAGTTCAACCATAGACCCACCGAGTAAAGAAGTGCAGTTGTCGTTGAAACCGGTTGCTTACGACTTGGGCTTGAACTTGGCTGATGTGGCTAACCAGATTGGTGATAGCTTCTATGGCGGTGAGGCGCAGCGCCTGATCCGTGATGGTGAAGAAATACGAGTGATGGTGCGTTATCCAAAACTGGATAGAGAAGCGGTGGCGTCGCTTAAATATGCGCTGATCAAAACACCAGATGGGCGTGAAGTGGTTCTGGGCGATGTGGTTGAATTTACTGAAAAGCCGGGTGTGAGTTATATCCGTCGTGAAGATGGTTATCGTACCGTGTATGTCTATGGCAGCATTGATGAGCAGGTAATTGAGCCTTCGGCGGTTGTTGATAACATCAAAGACAACCTATTGCCTAAGTTATTTGAGCAGTTCCCTAGCGTGAAAACTGAGTTAGGTGGCTCTATAGAAGAGACGCAAGCGCAAGCCGATGAACAGATCATGTTCTTTGCTGCGGGTATGATGATTGTGTACATCTTGCTGGCGGTGCCATTAAAGAGTTATTCTCAGCCGCTGATTATCATGTCGGTTATTCCATTTAGCTTGATTGGTGCAGTTTGGGGCCACTGGTTAAATGGCTTAGACATGAGCATGATGTCGACCTTTGGTCTGATTGCAGCTGCCGGGGTTGTTATCAATGACTCCTTGGTGATGACCGACTATGTTAACCAAGTACGCAAAGAAGGCGTGAGGCTCAAAGATGCGGTGATTGAGGCTGGGTGTGCGCGCTTTAGGGCAATCACCTTGACGTCCATTACAACGTTTGCAGGTGTTACACCGATCATCTTCGAAACCAGTTTACAAGCTAAGTTTGTTATTCCAATGGCGATTTCACTTGGTTTCGCGGTCTTGTTTGCAACGTTAATTACCTTGATATTAGTACCTTGCTTGTACATTATTTTGGTGGATATTAAGAGTGCTTTTTCGAAGCTTGGACAATCGACGAAACGCTTCAAGAAAGACTCGACTCAGTCGGCAGTATAGTCGACAGTCAATATATTCAAGCCCAGCGCCATGCTGGGCTTTTTCATTTCTAACTTTCTAATTAGATGTGCTATTCCGTTTTGATATTTAAAGTCATAAAGTAACACTTTCTACCTTCGTCTTAAGTTTTAGCTGACGTTTCATTTAACGTTAAAATTTGGCCTAAACAGTATATGTATTTGTTACTGTTTGGCGTACTAGGCCAGTTATGGCACAAAGCTGTACCTCACCTTTAGCTATGTTAGACTGGATGAATAATAACAAATCAGGAACATCTATATGACCAAAGCGCTTACCCCGCCAGTGGCAAAAAAAGTACCCCATGATATGGAAATACACGGGCATCAAAGGACAGATAACTATTACTGGATGCGCGATGATGAGCGTCAAAATGATGAGATATTAGCTCACTTAAAAGCAGAAAATGAGTATTGTGAAGCGATAATGCAACCGCATAAAGGTTTGCAGGCAACACTATTTGAGGAAATGAAAGGGCGTATCGTCAAAGATGATTCTTCTGTGCCAGTAAAAGATGGCCGCTATTGGTATACCAATGAGGTAAGTGGAGAGGAAGAGTATGGTCGTCATTATCGTGCTTTGAATGAAGCGATGGACGACAAAACTTTATTACTCGATGTGAATGAGTTGGCCAAAGCATTCGAATTTTATGAACTCGCCGATATGGCTGTGAGTCCAGATGATGACCTACTTGCATACAGTGAAGACACAGATGGTCGTAGAATTTACACGATAAAGTTTAAAGATCTAAATACTGGCCAAATGCTGGAAGATTGCTTGGTTGAAACTGAAGGCGAAGTGGTTTGGGCAAATGATAATCGCACTGTCTTTTATGTGAAAAAAGATCTGCAAACCTTGCTGGGATTCCAAGTTTACCGCCATGTACTTGGTACACCGCAAAGTGACGATGTCTTAGTGTATGAAGAGCAAGACCGCCAATACTACATGGGTCTTGGCAAAAGCCGTGATGAGAGCCAAATTTATATTTACTTGTCTGCGACAGAGACGAGCGATGTGCTTTATCTTGATGCTGAGCAACCGATGGGCGAGTTCAAGCGCTTGTTAGCACGACAAGAAGGGCATGAATATGGTCTTGATAAGTTTGGCGAACACTATTATTTGTTGACTAACAGTGATGCAAAGAATTTTCGCATGGTGCGAGCAGGCTTAGACGTGGTGAACGATCCTAGTCAGTGGGAAGAGTTGATTGCGCACCGTGAACACGTCCTGCTAGAGGGATTGGAGTTATTTGAGTCACACTTTGTGATCACTGAACGAGAAATGGGTCAAATCCGTTTTGTCATTCATGATTATACGGGTGCAAGTTACCAATTAGGCTTTGATGACGAGTGTTATTATGCGGGGGTTGGCTATAATCCAGAGCCAAAATCAACCTCGGTACGCATCACTTACTCTAGTTTGACGACGCCAAGCAGTGTCTATGAATGTGATTTGGCAACCGGCCAAAAAACCTTGAAAAAACAAGTCAAAGTGCTGGGGGATTTTAAACCTCAGGATTATGCATCTGAGCGCTTACATATTACAGCACGTGACGGCGAGAAAGTCCCTGTCTCTATAGTTTATCGAAAGTCGATGTTTAATAAAGATGGCACAAATCCATTATTACAATATGGCTATGGTGCGTATGGCTACACTGTTGACCCAACTTTCTCAAGTACGACTTTGAGCTTGTTAGATAGGGGCTTTGTTTATGTTATCGCTCATATCAGGGGGTCAGAAATGCTGGGCCGTCAATGGTATGAAAATGGTAAAAAAGCCCATAAAGAGAATAGCTTCAACGACTTTGTGGATGTCACTCGTGCATTAGTCGAGCAGCAATATGGTGCGGCAGATAAGATTTTTGCATCGGGTGGCAGTGCGGGTGGCCTATTGATGGGCGCGGTAATGAACCAAGCGCCTGAACTGTATTTAGGAATTGGTTGTCATGTGCCATTTTTAGATGTACTGACCACCATGTTGGATGAGTCTATTCCTCTCACTACCAATGAGTATGACGAGTGGGGGAATCCAAATTACTTGGCTGACTATGAGAGTATTTTGTCTTACTCGCCTTATGACAATTTAGCCGCAAAGCACTACCCTAATACACTAGTAACAACAGGTCTGCATGACTCACAAGTACAATATTGGGAGCCTATGAAGTGGGTTGCTAAGCTCAGAGAGCTTAAAACGGATGATAACGTACTAGTGTTTAAAACAGACATGGACTCTGGACATGGTGGTGCGTCTGGCAGGTTTAAGAGTCTGAATGAAAAAGCGTTGGAAATGGCCTTTTTTATCTCTTTGTTACCGCAGCAGGCTGACTAATTGATTTGGTGATTGACTTCGCGTATTGGGTTTTAGGGGGACAGTGTGTTTTCAGTACATGGACAGTGGCAAATAGACATTACTCCACCGACGGTTTTTGTAAACCTAGTGGGTGCATTCAATAGCGAAGGTGTCGCTGCGTTGGTGCAAGAAGCACGTACGCGTTGGCAAGACTATCAACCTGGTCAATTACACTGTGCTGTCGTTAATCTCAGCCAGTTTATAATGACCACTGCTGATAGCATTGCCGCACTGAAAGCTTACTGTAAAGACATGGAACAGCGTGGTTATCGTCAGATTGACTACATTGGCATTGATGCCCTAACCCGAAAATTCATTTGTGAGTTGTGGACAGAGAGTGACATCAAGGTACAGATGTACCTTGATGTGGCAGCCTACCTGAGCCAGCATCCGAGCTATCGCGGTGCTGCCTCATGGTTGAATTAGCCTAAATAAGCCTTGAGCATCCAAACTAACTTTTCTTGCTCCGTGATGTAATCTCCCATGAGAGACGCGGTGCCTTCGTCCTCGGCATCAGCGGCTTGCGCCAGTATAGTTCGTTGCGACTTAATAAGTTGAGTAAAGCCAGCAAGTAGGGTTGCGACTGCTTCTGGACCATTTTGAATATCTTTTGCTTCGGTAATTTCACTGGCGTTGAGGTAATCGCTAAATGCATGCAGTGGTATGCCTTCAATGGTTAGGATACGCTCTGCTAATTCGTCCACTTTGAGTAATAGCTGGTTGTAAATTTCTTCAAATTTAACGTGTAGTTCAAAAAACTCTCTCCCTTTGATGTTCCAGTGGAAGCTGCGCGCATTCATATATTGGATCTGGTAGCTACTTAAAAGCACGTTTAATGCTGCAACCAGTTGCTCACTTTTCTGTTTGTCTAACCCTATGCTATTTGTCATTGTTCGCTACCTTATGATGTTTTTCCGCAGCAGATGCGGCGTGTTTAAATGCTTGTCATTGTGTGACTTTGTATGTTGTACAGTGTGGCGGATGGAGGTGATAAAGGCCAACGACTAAAAGCGATTATAGCCATCGAAAAAGTCGTTAGTACTTGCTTAAAGCTTGCCACTTTGACTAAAAAGTCAGCGCTTTGTTGATCCATCGCAAATGTGAATAGGTGTATGTATAAAGCGGTTTTTCAGCTTGATTTAGGTCAATTTTCATACCGACAGCAAGGCCATAATAAAAAAGCAAAGCGCCCTGTTTTATTTTTTAGGCCATTTCTAGGGCGCTCATTTTTAAGGAGAGCTCTATGAAAGGTAAAACAGAATCACAGCACAAAGGTGAAATTACCGTTGTTGTCATTGCGCTGGTGGCTTTTGTGGTTGGGCTAGTGGGGCATTTAGCAGGCGCTAGTTATGCAAACTCAGACAGCTTTGGCTACTTGGCAGCACCGGTGCCATTAATTACGGGTATCATTGCCTTGGTCGCATATAAAGTCGCGCAAAAGGCAGATAAATAACTTACTTATCGCGACTGATCACATCAATGATATAGTCCATCACGCTACGTGAATAAATTAAGGTGGTATGGCTGCGGTGAAACACTTTATGCTCGGCCATGCCCTTTAGTTTTGTCTCATCGAGCAACACTGTGCCGTCCGAGCGGCTACCTTTTTGCAATAAGGGCATTAACCCAATCGGTAAGTCGCCCGCAATGCTATATAAACGCGCATTAAAAGGCCATGTGTTGGTCTCGCTCAGTAAATATTCCACACTGTTTTTCAATAAGCGATCAAACCCTTTATCATGCATATGTTTTGCGATGGCACTGCCTTTGTGTGGTGTGCCAAGGGTAATGACTTTTTCAACATGTTGGCTTTGTGCTGAAGCGTGGGTGAGATAATCTCTGGCGACCAACCCCCCCATAGAATGACACACAAACGCAGTTGGCTTATCCGCGATAAATGCATCTATTTGTCTGAAGATAGATTGTCTGTCGGGGGCCAAGGTGTTGTAGCTTAAATTGAGAATTTCACATCCGGTTTTTTCTAACCGAGTACAAAGCGGCTGCATCACAAACCCTGACATATATAGTCCGTGAAGGACGACAATCCGCTTTATATTCATATGCTTCCTTATTTAAGCTGGGTTGGCACAATTTGCACGCTGTGCTGTGAGTCACTGAGCCATATTTCGCCATCTTGGATAGTCGCTGTCAAATCCATTGAACGTGCGAATAGTTCCACCATTTGTGAAGTGGCTGAATAAGGTAGGCTGTAAACACGCAAATTATCATATTGATTGGTAGCGGACTGATTCTTCTTCCACCAAATCTCTTGGGTGTTTTCACCATACGTGTACAAGACCACTTGCTGCGAACGCACAGCTGCTTTTTTCAGGCGCTTTTCATCTGGCAAACCAACATCAACCCACAGCTCAATGTCATCGGTCAGATTTTTTTGCCACGCGGCAGGCTCATCATCCACACATAGCCCTTTAGTAAAGCTCAGCTCTTCAGTGTATTGCAAGATATAAGCAAGTAGACGCACCATCAATCGCTGTTCGTTCTCAGAAGGGTGCTGCGCCAAAGTGAGTGACTTATCGGTATAGACATGCCTATCCATATCACTGATATTTAGGTGTGCTTTTAGAATTGTAGATTTTAGGGCCATGTTATTATGCTGAGAGTTTTTAAAGGCCCAGTATATCAAGATTTATCTATCTGGTGCGTTTTACGTTAAAATAGTCACAGATTTTAGTTTTGGAGAGATTTTTATGGCCATCCAATGGTTTCCTGGACATATGAATAAGGCGCGCAATGAGATCAAAGAGATCATGCCGCAGATGGATGTCATTATTGAAGTACTTGATGCGCGTATTCCGTATAGCAGTGAAAACCCAATGGTCGCGCAATTACGCGGTGACAAGCCGGTCATCAAAATCTTAAACAAAGCGGATTTAGCAGATCCCGAGATGACCAAAGCTTGGATGGCGTATTTTGAGCAAGAGGATGGGGTAAAAACCTTATCATTTGGTCATGACAAGGCGGCTGAAGTACATCGCATTAATGCGCTGTGTAAAAAGTTAGCGCCGCACAAGGTTGGTCAAGACAAGCAGTTAAAAGCCATGATCATGGGGATTCCTAATGTTGGTAAATCAACGCTTATCAATATACTCGCTGGTCGCATTGTCGCTAAGACAGGCAATGAGCCTGCGGTAACCAAGGCGCAGCAACGCATTCGCTTAGAAGACGGTATCATGCTGTATGACACGCCGGGTATGTTGTGGCCAAAGGTTGAAAATGAAAACTCGGGCTATCGTCTAGCCGCAACGGGTGCTATCCGTGATACAGCCATTAACTATGAAGAAGTGGCAAGTTATACCGCTGAATATTTGTTGAAGGCTTACCCTGAGCTACTGAAAAGCCGTTATAAAATTGATGAGTTGCCAGATTGCGATTGGACATTTATTGAAATGGCCGGGCGAAAACGAGGCTGTATCCGTGGTGGTAATCAGGTTGATACCCATAAAATGTCAGAGATCCTCATCAACGAGCTACGCGATGCGGTGCTTGGCCATGTAACCATGGAAACACCGCAAATGCGTGAAGAGGAAGAGCAAATGGTTGCCGAGATCCGTGCAGCTGCAGAAGCGAAAAAGGCAGCCCGCGAGGAAGAAAAGCGTCAACGTCGCGCTCGCGCACGAAAGAATCGTCGTTAATTCATTAGGCTGCTTTTGCAAGCACTGAACGATTGCGTCCAGTGCTTTTGGCGCTGTATAAAGCAGCGTCTGCGCGCTTCAATAATCCATCCTCAGATTCATCAATATGATATTGTGCAAGGCCAATACTGGCCGTGACTTTGACTTCACACTCACTGGCATTAAGCGCTTGGTGGATCTGCTCTGCCAGTTCATGGCCTTGATTGAGCTCTGTTTTGGGGAGCAAAATAACAAATTCTTCGCCACCCCAGCGACATACTGAACCGTGATTTTTGACGACTGATTTACAAATATGTGCAACATGCTTAAGGACTTTATCACCGACCAGATGTCCGTGTTTGTCATTCACTTGCTTGAAGTGGTCAATGTCTAACATCATCATCACCAGTGGCTTGAATTGGTTGCGTGCTTTTTGTAGCTCAGATTGCAGCCTAGGTTCAAATGCTTGTCGATTGTAGGTGTTTGTTAGCTTATCAAATGTCGCCATCTTTTCGAGTCGCTTTTGGTAGTGGTTAAAGGTGAGCTGAGCGCTAAATAAGATGACGCCAGTGATCACAACACCCATCAACAAATTGATGTAGAGGCTTTCCGATAAGGAGTTATTTTGGTCAAGTGATTGCTCAACAATGAGATACCAACCAAAGTGGGCCAAATAGCGAGAGTTAATAAACAAAGTTTTATCGTCTTGCTCTAAGCGCAATTTATAGGTTTGGTTGTCTAATAATTTCGTACCATGTTGACCAAACTTGTCGCTTAACGAGTAGTCTGCGAAGGTAGCGTCGTTATAAAACAATAAGCGGCCTTTATGATCAATAAAATAGACTTTGCGGTCGTAAGTATGTTGATACTTATCGATGAGACGTTTTAGATGATCTAGCTTGATACCAACCCCAGTGACGCCCTTTACTTGATTGTTAACCATGATTTTGTGATTGACAAAGATGGTTGCTTGGTGGTCATCTCTTGGGTCTAAGTCAACATTGAGCGTATATAAAGCATCGTTGTCTAGGGTATCTTGGTACCAGGTATCCTGCTTGATTAACATCGTGGTACTACCATCATAGCGATAATAGGTTTTGTCATGACTGGTGGCGAGAAAACTGGTGACCGCATCAAAATCACTGCGTGTCTGTCTGAGATATTCAAATAAGAATGCGGTGTCTTTTTCAGACTGGGCCAACCAGGCATGCAAAAAGGTGTTGTTGGCCATTTGCGATGAGATAATAATGGGTGCTTGCAGCTGCTTTTGCAGATCGGTATGAATTAAGTGGCTGGTGAGGGGAAGTGCGTCATTTTCGATACCGCGAAATAACGATTGCTTAGCAATGATCAAACTAAACCAGCTGGTAAAAATGAAGCCTGCTAGGAGCAGCACCGTTAAGATGAAGTTATAGCGGTAGCGTGTTTGGGTCATTGCACTGTTGTTCGAAATAAAAAGGAGTCAGAGTTTATCAAGTAGGTACATAGGTAAACCATTACACTTGATTACAACTGCTTTGCTAGTCGCAATAAAAAAGGCCCTGTAAGGGCCTTTTAGGTTCATATCTACCGTCACCGATATGAGCAATGTAGCAAGTAAAATAGTAAGTTGGTTGTTAGTGAATCGCGTTAAGGGGCGTTAATGTTCATCACTGACAACCAGAAGCTGTTTGCGTGCGCCACACGTGTTTCGGGGTCGAGAAACAAAATCTGAGTACGTCAACAAAGTGTGTTTATCCGTCTTTGTTGAGATTGATTATCAATTAGATCTGGGTGGGTGTCAACACTTATTTGAAAATAATTCTCATTTAGTTTTGTTGGTGGGTTTTGCAGTGATTAACGTGCATTGATGTCGTTGATATAGCGAGTGTATGGCATTCGTTTGTACAGATATATTTTGTGGGAATGCAGCTCCAAAATGAGTGGTGATACATCGGGGCAATAAAAAAGCCCGCTATTGCGGGCCTTTTCTGATCATATCTACCGTCACCGATATGAGCAATGTAGCAAGTAAAATAGTAAGTGGGTTGAGTGTGCTTTATTTAAGGGGCGTTAAGATAAAGCACATGCAACCTTGCATTTTTACGTGTGCAGCACGTGTTTCAGGGTCTTGAAACAATTTAGCGTACTTAACAAGTTGAGCCGTCTACTCGACTTGTTGAGATTGATTATCAATTGTATTTTGATCTATGTCAATACTTTTGTAGAAACAATTCTCATTTACACTTTTTGTGAGTTGTAAACATTAATTTGTTCAGGCTTTTTCGAAGACCATCATCTTAATTGGTGAGGTAAGTGAGTATTTAGCAGGTAGTAAAAATAGAAAAGCCCGCGGGTCAAGCGGGCTTTTGTGTTCATATCTACCGTCACTGATATGAGCAATGTAGCAAGTAAAATAGTCGGTTTTTACAAGTTGTTTTAGGGGCGTAAAACAACGCGTTATTACCTAGCGTGTAACGTTCGCTCAACGTGTTTCAGGGTCGAGAAACAAAATTAGAGTACTTCAACAAAATAAACCGTCACTTACTTTGTTGAGATTGATTATCAATAACATCTGGCTCAGTGTCAATACTTATTTGAAAATAATTCTCATTTAATTTTGCTGTATTCATCGCTGTCGTTGACCAAGGCCTGCTTACCTCCCACTTTTGAGTGTGCTAAGACACTTTATTTCCTGATCTTTTCGGCGTATAACAGTTACATAAAAATAACAAAAGAGGTGGGTTAATGGTCAGTACAGTGGGGTTGATCGGTGCATTGGCAGCATTGATTTGGCTGACTTTAAGAGGGATGAATCTGTTTATTGCTGCGCCGTTATGTGCGCTATTGGTCGCACTTAGTAGTGATATCGCAATATTTAATGGCATCAATGACGGTAACTTTGTTTCAATTTATATGTCCGGATTCAGCGGATTTATTCAAGCTTGGTTTTTTATGTTTTTGCTGGGTTCGTTGTTTGGCAAATTTATGGAAGATACGGGCGCTGCAGATGCCATAGCGCGCTATATTACCGATAAAATAGGAATGAAGCATGCTGTATTCGCCATTGTATTTGCGTGTGCTTTACTTACTTATGGCGGGGTGAGTGTTTTTATTGTGGCGTTTTCTGTTTATCCGATGGCGCTGAGTTTATTTAAGGATGCGGATCTTCCCCGGCGTTTTATCCCTGCTGTTCTGGCTTTTGGCTCTGTGACATTTACCATGACCTCGGCGGGCTCCCCTGAAATACAAAACTGGATCCCGATAAAATATTTAGGGACTAGTCCCTATGCTGCATGGCAAGAAAGCTTGATTGTCGCCATATTTATGGCAGCCTTGGGCTATTTTTTACTCGTTAAAATGATTAAAAAGGCTGTCGATAATGGCGAGTCTTTTGAAGCGAGAGCGGATGACCCCATCGAGGATAAGCGCCATTTACCCCACCCAATCACAGGCCTCTTACCCCTACTTGTGGTACTGAGTTTGTCATTTCTGTTACACCAACAGCTTCAACAAAGTGCTTTAATTGTCGCCTTGCTAGGTGGTGTCGTGTCTATTTTTGTCATTAATTTTAAGTACTTTAAAAGTTTATCTCAGGCAATTAATCTCGGTACAACAGGGGCATTAGTGGCAATCGGTAATACAGCGGCAGTGGTCGGTTTTGGTGCCGTTGCTAAAGGCACGCCTGCGTTTCAAGAGGCTGTGGCCTTAATGACCTCCATTCCGGGCAATGAATTGCTTGGCGCGGCAATCGCGGTGAGCGTCATCGCTGCATTGACGGGATCAGCTTCTGGTGGGCAAGCAATTGCGCTACCTTTGGTCGCACCTCATTATTTAGATTTAGGGGTCGATGAAAATCAGTTACATCGTGTTGTCGCGATTAGCTCGGGTGCACTGGACACCTTGCCACACAATGGTTATGTCGTGACAACGGTTCGGGCGATTTGTGGCGAGAAACACCAAGATGCTTATTGGCCATTGGCAGTATTGACGGTATGCGTACCTTTATTAGGGGTTGCTTTGATCTTGGGGTTATTTATTTGGTTTTAACTGAAGATGTCAATGGATAAGCAGTTGTCATGCAAAATTCATTGCATTGTACTAACTTTGACAGACAAAAAGGCTGTGAAGACACAGTAATTTGGGCACATAAAAGGAGAATAAAATATGCATTGTCATGAAATTGATTACGAAATCATTGGCGAATCTATGCAGATGGTTGAAGTGGAGTTGGACCCCAATGAAACGGTTATTGCTGAAGCCGGCGCGATGAACTACATGCAAGATGGCATTAGTTTTGAGGCAAAAATGGGTGACGGCTCTGATGTAGATCAAGGCTTTATGGGCAAATTATTCAGTGCAGGTAAGCGTTTAATTAGTGGTGAGTCGTTGTTTATGACGCACTTCACCAATGAAGGTATGGGTAAAAAGCGCGTGGCATTTGCAGCGCCTTTTCCGGGTTCTATTTTGGCGTTAGATATGGCGACGTTAGGCCAATCTGTTTACTTACAAAAAGATTCATTTTTATGTGCAGCACTGGGCACCAAAGTGGATATTGCATTTCAGCGCAAACTTGGCGCGGGCTTTTTTGGTGGAGAGGGGTTCATATTAGAGCACTTACAGGGCGATGGAATGGCATTTGCCCATGCAGGCGGCACTGTGGTTGAAAAGCAACTGAATGGTGAAACACTGCGCGTTGATACCGGCTGTGTAGTTGGGTTCAGCGAAGGCATCGAATTTGATATTGAGCGGGTGAAAGGCTTGAAAAGTATGTTTTTTGGCGGTGAAGGACTCTTTTTAGCGACGCTAAAAGGCCACGGTACGGTGTGGATCCAAAGTTTACCATTCTCTAGATTAGCGGATCGTGTGCTTGAGCACGCACCAAAACAGGGCGGAAGCAGACAGGGCGAAGGCTCTGTATTAGGCAGTGTTGGCGATATCATTGATGGTGATTAAGGCTAAAATGGCTTATTTAATGCAGTTCAACAATGCAATATCGCAGCGAATGCGTTTTAATTGCAAATTGGCTGCATTTTAATCGACTTCAAGGATGATGTTCGCCTAAAGAGGTGATATACTCCCGCCGAATAATTTTTCTACTTTAAATAGAGTAAAACAATGGCAGATTTATCGAAATACAGAAACATTGGTATTTTCGCGCACGTTGATGCGGGTAAAACTACGACCACTGAGCGTATTCTTAAGCTTACTGGTAAGATTCACAAAACTGGTGAAGTACACGATGGTGAGTCAACTACTGACTTCATGGAACAGGAAGCAGAGCGTGGTATTACTATCCAGTCAGCAGCTGTTACTTGTGAGTGGAAAGGCCACCGTTTAAACGTTATCGATACTCCTGGACACGTTGACTTCACAGTTGAAGTATACCGTTCACTTAAAGTTCTTGACGGCGGTATCGGTGTATTCTGTGGTTCTGGTGGTGTTGAGCCTCAGTCAGAAACTAACTGGCGTTATGCGAACGAATCAGAAGTTGCACGTTGTATCTTCGTAAACAAACTAGACCGTATGGGTGCTGACTTCTACCGCGTAGTAGGTCAAGTAGAGAAAGTACTTGGCGCAAACCCACTAGTTATGACTCTTCCTATCGGTATCGAAGATCAGTTCACAGGTGTTGTTGACGTTCTAACGAAAAAAGCATACATCTGGGACGAGACTGGCCTTCCAGAAAACTACGAAATCACTGACGTTCCAGCTGACATGGTTGAGAAAGTTGAAGAGTACCATGAGATGCTAGTTGAGTCTGCTGTTGAGCAAGACGACGACCTAATGGAAGCATACATGGAAGGTGAAACTCCTTCACTAGAGCAAATCAAAGCTTGTATCCGTAAAGGTACACGTGACCTTGCTTTCTTCCCAACTTTCTGTGGTTCTGCATTCAAAAACAAAGGTATGCAGCTAGTACTAGACGCAGTTGTTGATTACCTACCGTCTCCAACAGAAGTTGATCCTCAGCCTCTAACTGATCCTGAAACTGGTGAGCCTACTGGTGACGTTGCGACAGTTGACGCAGAAGAGCCACTTAAAGCGCTTGCGTTCAAAATCATGGACGACCGTTTCGGTGCACTTACGTTCATCCGTATCTACGCTGGTCGCATGAAGAAAGGTGACACGATCCTTAACTCTGCAACTGGTAAAACTGAGCGTATCGGCCGTATGGTTGAGATGCAAGCAGACGAGCGTAACGAACTTACTGAAGCACAAGCTGGTGACATCATCGCAGTTGTAGGTATGAAGAACGTTCAAACTGGTCACACGCTATGTGATCCTAAGCACGAATGTACTCTAGAAGCGATGATCTTCCCTGATCCGGTAATCTCTATCGCTGTTGCACCTAAAGATAAAGGTGGTAACGAGAAGATGGGTATCGCTATCGGTAAGATGGTTGCAGAAGATCCGTCATTCCAGGTTGAGACTGACGAAGATTCAGGTGAAACTATCCTTAAAGGCATGGGTGAACTTCACCTAGACATCAAGGTAGACATCCTTAAGCGTACTTACGGCGTTGAGCTAGTTGTTGGTCAGCCTCAGGTTGCTTACCGTGAAACTATCACGCAAGAAGTTGAAGACAGCTACACGCACAAGAAGCAGTCTGGTGGTTCTGGTCAGTTCGGTAAGATCGACTACCGTATCAAGCCAGGTGAAGTTGGTTCTGGTTTCACGTTCTCATCTTCAGTTGTTGGTGGTAACGTACCTAAAGAATTCTGGCCTGCAGTTGAGAAAGGCTTCAAGTCAATGATGGAAGAAGGTGTTCTAGCTGGCTTCCCTGTACTAGACGTTGAAGTTGAGCTATTCGACGGTGGTTTCCACGCAGTTGACTCATCAGCAATCGCTTTCGAAATCGCTGCTAAAGGCGCTTTCCGTCAGTCTATCCCTAAAGCGGGTGCACAACTTCTTGAGCCAATCATGAAAGTTGACGTGTTCACGCCAGATGACAACGTAGGTGACGTAATCGGTGACCTTAACCGTCGTCGTGGTATGATCAAAGACCAAGAAGCTGGCGCAATGGGCGTTCGTATCAAGGGTGAAGTACCTCTATCTGAAATGTTCGGATACATTGGTCACCTACGTACTATCACGTCTGGTCGTGGTCAGTTCTCAATGGAATTCTCTCACTATGCACCATGTCCGCAAAACGTTGCTGACGCGGTAATCGCTGCTGAGAAAGAAAAGAAAGCTGCTAAGTAATTAGCTAACTCCTTTCTTTTAAAAAAACCGCCTTAGGGCGGTTTTTTTATGTGCTCCAATAAATGTGCTCAAATACGGCTACTACAAGAAGTGAAAAGTGCATTTTATGAATCTTTTTATCTTTAAAATGTAAATAATTGTATAAGGCCATTTCCCATCCTTTCGGGTTGTTATTTATCCAGTTGTTACCGCTTTTTTATCTAATTCATTAATATAACACCCTTTTTATTCAGCAAAATTATCTAATGTAATTATGGTTTGAGGTATTCGCCATGCGTATGAAATCTTGATTGTTGAAAAAACCAGAGAGTGAACTTGATTTAGGAACACTGCGAATTTATCATATCTAATTCGTAATCCTAAAGTAGGTAATTTGAGTAAAATTTGGAGGTACTCATGAAGACAATCAACTTACAAATTAACTGGTATTTATATTCAATACAGCTTGTTTTGCTTGTTTTACTCTATGTGGTGTTATTGAACTTAGGGTTTGTGACAGTTGCTAAGGTACTCGTTGTTCTTGGGGCTGCATTCACTATGCTTTCTCTCATTGCGGGCATTTTCGGTAAAAAATACGTGCATATAGATAAAGCGGGTTTTAGCCATCACAATGGGTTGAACACACACTACTTGCATGGTGATGAAATAGCGGCCTTAAAAGCGACTAAAGTACTGAATGTGTATGTTGTCACTGTAGAGTTAAAAACAAATAAGCAGGTATCATTCCCTTACTGGTTAGTAAGCTTTGAAGAAATACAAAAAGCAGCTAAATTATTCACCTGCCCTGTGATTGGCCTGACACACTCTCAAGTAAAAGCATAAAAGCATAAAAGCGCCATATGGCGCTTTTGAGTCAAAAAGGGCATTATTTGCTTTATATTATAGCTATTTCTCATTGAGCCATAATGCGACCTGCTTAGCAAAGTAGGTCAAAATACCATCCGCCCCTGCACGTTTAAATGCCAATAGTGATTCCATGACAATAGGTTTTTCTGCCAGCCAACCGTTGTCGATTGCGGCTTTATGCATGGCATATTCACCACTGACTTGATAAGCAAAAGTTGGAACGCCAAACTCATCTTTTACGCGTCTAACTACATCTAGATACGGCATGCCTGGCTTTACCATGACCATATCCGCCCCTTCTTGCAAATCTAAAGCGACTTCTCGTATTGCTTCGTCTGAATTGGCAGGATCCATTTGGTAAGTCTTTTTATCTGCGCCTTTGAGGTTACCCGCTGAACCAACGGCATCTCTAAAAGGCCCATAATAACTTGACGCATATTTTGCAGAATATGCCATGATGCGAGTATGAATATGCCCAGCAGCTTCTAAGGCTTCGCGAATAGCGCCAATACGTCCATCCATCATATCTGAAGGTGCAACCACATCGGCACCTGCATCGGCATGTGATAACGCTTGCTTTATGAGGATTTCTGTTGTGATCTCATTCATCACATAACCACTTTCATCAATGATCCCATCCTGCCCATGAACAGTGAAAGGGTCTAGCGCAACATCTGTTATTACACCTAAATCTGGACAGGCTGCCTTAAGCGCTCTTACAGTACGTTGTGCAAGCCCTTCAGGGTTATAAGCTTCTTCAGCCATCAATGACTTTTGATCTGCTGGTGTGACAGGGAAGATGGCGATAGCAGGAACCCCTAAAGCAGCAAGTTGCTTTGCTTCTTCTACCAATAAGTCAATTGAAAGCCTTTCAATCCCCGGCATTGAGGGGATGGGTTCACGACAGTTTGTGCCCTCTAAAACAAACACAGGATAAATTAGATCAGCGACAGTCAATGTGTTTTCACACATAAGACGACGGGAAAAGTCGTCACGACGCATACGACGCATGCGTGTATAAGGAAAAAGATCTAGTCCTGATTGAGCCACATTAAGTCTCCTAGGTATGTTGATAAATACAAACTTGATTTCGCCCACTTTGCTTTGCTTCATACAGTGCTTTATCGGCGAAGTCGGTAAATAACGTTGGGTTGTGCGTATCTTTGGCTATAGCGCTATATAGACCAGCACTGGTCGTGAATTGAATATTCTGATCTGCGATATTGACTGTACATGATGCTGTTGCGAGACGAATTTTTTCTGCAAGCTCTAGAGCACCATGAGCATCTGTATTGGGCAGTAAAATAACAAACTCCTCGCCGCCATAACGAAATACTTCATCATGGGGACGTTTTAAATGCTGGCTAATTGTATTAGCAAAGGCACATATGGTTTGGTCACCTGCTAAATGGCCGAAGACATCATTAACGCGCTTGAAATGGTCTATATCTAGCATGATCACGCTGAGTGTGGTTTGCTCCCTACGAGAGCGTCTGACTTCCATCATGAGACGTTTATCAAAATAGCGACGGTTTTTCACTTTGGTAAGTGGGTCTTCCATGTTTAATCGCTCAAGCTCGCGATTTTTTTCTTCTAACTCGCGTAAGGTTACTTGTAATTCAAAGGTGCGCTCATCAATGCTGCTTTCTAAGTCCTGCTGGGCTTGTTCTTGAATGCTTAACTTTTCTTTGAGCAGCGCATCTTCAGCGCGTGTTTTTGCTAATTTTTGTTCTTGTGTCTTGATGTGACATTCACGCTCCGAGATGTACTGCTTGGCAAGCGCATAACTAATATATGCACAGACAAATAAGGAGCAAATATAAGTCACTGGGCGTTCGAGCAACGCGCCTGATAGCAAACCAAGCTCAAAACCAAACTGATAGCACAAAGATATCATTAAACATAGGTGGACCGTAAGTGTGGGGATCTTCTTACGGAGCTTTTGTGGTGATGCTTTGACAGTGATCACAAAAAAGTAAATTACCGCGAGTATGGCAAAAATGTATGCAGTTTTGAGGGCCAGCGTAATAGGTAAAAATGTACAAAGCAGGGTAATACCAAAGCCGCTTAATAGCAGGTACCTTAGGCCACTCTCAATACTTGGAGCGCTACTTATGGGTAAAATTTGACTGCGTATAATTGGGGTCATGGCTAAAGTTGATAGTAATACCAGAATACTTTGACCATACTGTTGCATCCATTGCCAGTCTGCATAGAGATACCTGTATCCAAAACCATATAAGTGAACCAATAGTAACCAGACGCTCGTCATGAGTAGGGTGCCATGGAGGAAATATTTGCGCCGCGTGAAGCTATACATAGTAAAGTTGGTCGCTATCATTGCCAGCAAAAAGCCAGCTAGAATGCCATAGATAAGGTTAAATTTACTTTTGTATTTTAAATATTCCACAGGATGCCAAAGGCTAAGAGGAATATTGAGTGCGCCATGGTGCTTCACTTTTAAATAAAGCGTGGTTTGTCGTTTGCCTGGTAACTCTAATGGGATGAGTTGAGCCTCATGTTTTATGGGGCGCTGCATGAGTGGGCGACTATCACCCAAATCGAGCGTTAATATGGCATGATCTGGTTGCATTATGTAGGCTGTAATACTATCCAGCAGGTTGTTATTCACACTGAGTAAAAGTGGGATCTCAATTAAGTTATTGTTTCGTAATACAACTTTTATCCAAACTTGTTGGTCTACTTCACCTAAATTAAGTGCGCCAGAATCATGGTAATGCCAAGTGGTATTGCTACTGAGCAAATCTTGAAGTGCATCCTGTGGAGCTACTGTATAGCTAAATGGCAGTGAAGCTTGATGTCTAAACTGCGCAGGCAGTTTAAAAACATGGGTATTTGAGTTTGCATCAACGAAGATGCTGGCAACTGCCGGAAAAGAATTTAATATCAGTGCGAACAGTAACCATAATTTCATCAGTAATAACTCGATTGATTCGCCATGAAGAGCGTATTGAAATTATCAGAGCTATGCATTGCAATGGTTTCAAAATCTGTGTTTTTCAATTCGGCTATTTGCGCGACAACCGCTGACAAATAGGCCGGTTCATTGCGTCTAGATTTAGGCTTTGGAGAAAGTGTTCTTGGCAGTAAATAAGGTGCATCCGTTTCAATAAGCAGTCTATCATTTGGAATGTATGAGATTAAGTCGCGCAGTTGCTGGCCGCGTCTTTCATCACATACCCACCCAGTAATGCCAATCATCAAACCGTAATCGAGATAGAATTTAAGTGCTTGTTTATCGCCCGTAAAGCAGTGTAAAACGCCCTTGATTTGGTGCTCAGATAACAAGGATTTCATATGTTCATGTGCGTCGCGCTCATGAATATAAGCTGGCATATCGAGCTGTTGCGCGAGCGCAAACAGCTCATTGCATACATGGGCTTGAATATCTCTTGGCGAAAAGTCACGATTAAAATCTAAGCCGCATTCACCAATAGCGACAACTCGAGGTGACTGGGCCAATTGAGTGATGTGCGCAATGAAATCATCTGGCGCATCCTTTGCATCATGAGGGTGTATACCCGCAGTGCTGACTAGCTGATGAGTATTTGCTAGAGCAAGGCTTTGTTCACTCGAAGCAAGGTCACAGCCAATCAATAACATATTGCTGATATGCTGTGCTCTGGCCCTTGTGACAATATCAGCCCTGTCTTTATCAAATTGTGAGCTGGTTAAGTTGACACCAGCATCAATCATTGTATGCATTTACTTTATTCTTTTTACGCGAATTGTTCGATTTGAGCCCAACTTGCTCATTAAAAATGAGTTAAATGAGCCGCGTTTTATGGTGACTGTATCGTCCTGCTTTGCAAAAAATGCATCACTGCCAATTTGTTTCCATACTTGTGTATTTGAGAGTTCAAAGGTACGAACGCCATGTGCTGACTTGGTCAGCTTTACTATTGTAGCTTCAATATTGTCAACACGTTGCTCGTTTTGAGTGGTTTTATTCTCGATGCCAAAGCGTGCTTGTTTTTGCTCTTTACTCAATATGCTTTTTGCACCTGGTGCGGCTGATATGGTAGCCACTGGCTGCTTAGATTGAAGTTTGGTAGTCGCTTGGTCATAGCATTGCAAGCGCTTAGTGTCGGATGCAATAGATTGACACTGAACCAACTGTTCAAGCGTTTCATTTTGGGCGTGAGCACAGAGTGAGATACCCAATGCAAGTACAGTGAACCACTTATTCATTGTTCATTTCCTGTTGTTCAGACTTTTTGCTGTAGATGCCCGCTAGGATGATGCCGACTTCGAATAATAATAACATGGGCACAGCGAGTAAGGTTTGCGATAGCACATCGGGTGGTGTTAAAAACATGGCCACCACGAACACACCTACTACGATATAAGGACGTTTATCTTTTAAGCTTTGAGTCGTTGTGACGCCACTCCAGCACAGTAGCATAATAGCGACCGGGATCTCAAAAGCGACGCCAAAAGCGAAAAATAATTTGAGGATAAAGGCTAAATAGCTGCTGATATCCGGAGATAAAGTCATCATAGCTGGGCCAACCGCGGTAAAAAACCCCAAAATAATTGGCATAACCACGAAATAGCAAAATGCGATACCGGCATAAAACAACACCACACTAGATAGGAGTATGGGCATGAGCATGCGCTTTTCATGTTGGTACAAGCCGGGTGCTAAAAAGCCCCAAAACTGATGTAATATAAAAGGGATCGCTAAAAACAAAGAGACAAAGAGGGTCAGTTTAAACGGTGCAAAAAAAGGTGCAGTGACATCTGTGGCTATCATGGTGGCATTTTCTGGCAAACTTAAAACTAACGGGTTTGCGACAAATGCATAGATATCGTTGGCAAAGTAGACCAAGGATAGAAAGATCACCAAGACGCTTAAGAGGGCTTTAATGAGGCGATCTCTGAGTTCAATTAGGTGACCTATAAAACCACTGTTGTCCGATTCTGACATGGGTGTTCCTGTTACTTCTGAGGGATTAGTCTTTTTTCGAATGTGTGTCCGTGGCATCCGTTTGATAGCTATGACGAACAGACTCGGCCGCTTTTTTCAACTCATCCACGGACTCTTGCAGCTCGGGGGCTAAGTTATTCATGTTTTGTTGCTCAGCTTTTTTAAGATTAGTGTGCAACTCATGTACTCTGAGCTCTTCATTCACTTCAGCCTTCACCGAATTAGCAACAGACTTCACGGTTCGGATCCAGCGACTAACCGTTCGTATAGCCACCGGTAAACGCTCTGGACCTAATACGATTAAGCCGACAATTAATATGACGACGAGCTCCCACATGCCCATGTAAATTAAACCTTTTCTTTATCAGTTTCAGTGCTGGTAGATTTGCTTTGGGTTTGATTTTGAATGGCGTCTTTTGGCTTGTCTGCCTCTGTTTTTTCATCGTCAGACATGGCTTTTTTAAACCCTTTAACGGCGTTACCTAGGTCTCCACCCATACCACGCAACTTTTTAGTGCCAAAAAGCAATACAATGATTGCAAGAACAATTAATAGTTGCCAAATACTGATACCACCTAATCCCATAACGACTCCGTTTGCGTCTTATTTGTAATTACTGATTTGATTATACGCCGCGCGTATAAAATATCACCCTGTTTTACGCCATGCACAAATAAATAGCAAGCTTGCAAAAAGCGCACTACCTAGGCTTGCACCATTTAATTCAGCGATAAAACATAGACCCGCAATGATCGCAAAAGTGGATGCAGCCATGCCCAACAAAACGCTTTGTATTGTTTGCTTACTTATCGCAGATTGCGGTGCCGGTACTTGATGATGCTGACGCTTCAAGCTTTGATAAACTAAGTCAGGTAATTCGGGCATTTTTTCAGCCCAAAAAGGTAGATTTTGGTATAACTTTTTGGCCACGGCGAGGGGGCCAACTTGCTCTTGCACCCAATGTTCTAAGAAGGGTTTTGCGGTTTGCCAAAGGTCGAGTTGCGGATAGAGTTGACGACCCAATCCTTCAACGTATAGCAGGGTTTTTTGTAACAGCACCAACTGAGGTTGCACTTCCATATTGAAACGCCTTGCTGTATTAAACAGATTGACCAAAACGTGTCCAAATGAAATTTCTGCCAGTGGCTTATTAAAAATCGGCTCGCACACAGTGCGAATTGCAAACTCAAACTCTTCCACACAGGTGTCTGCTGGCACCCAACCAGAGTCAACATGAAGCTGGGCCACTTGGCGATAATCACGATTGAAAAAAGCAATAAAGTTTTCAGCTAAATATCTTTTATCTTCGCGATTTAAAGTACCAACGATACCGCAGTCAATGCCGATATATTGTGGGTTTTCAGGGTGTTCATAGGAGACAAAAATATTGCCAGGGTGCATGTCAGCATGGAAAAAGCTGTCTCTGAATACTTGCGTGAAGAAGACTTCCACGCCTCGCTCTGCAAGTAGTTTCATATCAGTGCCTTGCGCTTCTAATGTCTCAGTATCAGATACCGGGATACCGTAGATGCGCTCCATCACTAACACGTTTTGTCTTGAGTAATCGCTATAGACTTCTGGAATATATAAGGCTTCAGATCCTTCAAAGTTGCGTCTTAACTGGATAGCGTTGGCGCCTTCTCGCATTAAATCGAGCTCATCAAGCAAGGTTTTGCGATATTCGCGTACGACCTCAACAGGCCTTAAACGACGGCTTTCGCTCACCAAGCCTGCAAGTACTTTGGCAAATTGCTCCATTAAGGACAGATCTGCGAGGATTTGCTTTTCTATGTCCGGACGAATCACTTTCACAACTACGTCTTTTAAGCCCTGTTCAGTTTGCAGCTGCGCTGTATGAACTTGAGCGATGGAGGCGGAAGCCAGAGGTTGTTGCTCAAAATGCTCGAATAAGTCGCTAATATGTTCAAGCTCTAGTGCGAGCTCGATAAGCCGCTGTGCTTTTTCGCCGTCAAATGACGCGACATTGTCTTGTAGCTGTGCCAGCTCTTGTGCCATATCATGAGGTAATAGGTCACGTCGAGTAGATAACATTTGGCCGAATTTAACCCACACTGGTCCTAAAGCTTGTAATGCCAGACGTAAACGCGCGCCTTCAGACTTATCTTGGTGTTTATTAGGCAGCCAAAATAAGCTCTTGCGAAGGTACTTAGCGTACCAAGGTTGCAAATGCTGAGGCAGCAGTTCATCTAGGCCATAGTTTAGAAATGTTTTACCAATATGATATAGGCGAGCGATGGACAATTCCTGCTCCTTAAAGTCAGTCTGTTAGTGCATTAATGCGTTGTTCTAGCGCAGCCAATTGCGATGAAAGGGCTCTGGTTTGTGTTTTAAACTGCTGTAGCTCCAGAGGGTGAATGGTGACGTTGAGCTCATCTTGACACAGTTGAGTCATGACTTGCTGATATGACTTTTTATGCTGTTGGGCTTTGTTGTTACACGCTTTTACGCTACTCACTAAGTGTTCAGCGCCAGCATCACCAAGGTAGCGGGATAAGTGCTCAGCCCAATCGATATCTAAATTGCCAAATGCTTTGCTGTAAAGCTGTGCAAGGTGAAGGTCGCCCTCCAAATCCAATTTGCCACTGCGGATCAATCTCGTCAATTGACTCGGGTCTTTCAATTCACCTAAGCAATCGACAGAAGTGGCGATGTGGCAATCAGCATCATCATGATAGTTGCCATATACGAAGCAGTATTCACCATTATAGTGAAGTGCGCAGGATAAGTTTAAATCAGTCAATGTGAGCGCCAGTACTTTATGTGCAGCGCCTTGCAGATCTGCAGCAAGGTTTGGCTCAAGAGTTAAGAGACGATTTACAGCTTGCTCGGCGACGGCCGTTAAAACAGATACCCACATAAACTTACCCTTTACTTGTGTTAGTACTTGAACCCTCTATGCAGCGCAACAATGCCGCCAGTGAAGTTTTGATAGCTTGTTTGCTCAAACCCTGCGTTTTCCATCATGCCCTTTAAAGTTTCTTGGTCTGGGTGCATGCGGATTGATTCTGCTAAGTAGCGGTAAGATTCACTGTCATTCGCTACAAACTTGCCGACGTTTGGCAAAATATTAAATGAGTAGAAGTCATAAAGTTTAGATAACGCTTCGTTATCCGTTTTAGAGAATTCTAACACCAACAATCGACCACCTGGTTTTAGAACTCGGTACATTGAACGCAATGCTTCGTCTTTGTCTGTGACGTTACGTAATCCAAATGCGATAGTAATAACATCTAAGCTGTTATCTGGAAATGGCAACGCTTGGGCGTTCATTTGCACGTATTCAATGTTATTAACCAAACCGAGGTCACGTAGCTTATCGCGGCCAACTTTCAGCATTGAATCATTGATATCGCCAAGGATCACTTGACCGGTATCGCCAACAAGTTGGCTGAACTTTGCTGTCAGATCACCTGTACCACCTGCCAAATCCAATACGCGATGACCTTTTCGAACCCCAGCACACGCTACGGTTTGACGTTTCCAAAGACGATGTATGCCAAAGGATAAAAAGTCATTCATGATGTCGTATTTGGCTGCGACAGAGTGAAAAACATCTGCAACCAGAGACTCTTTTTGAGTGGACTCTACGGTTTTATAACCAAAGTGGGTGGTATCGCGATTTTCTTCTTTCATGTTGGCCTTGGTGACACAGTTTAGATGGGTATAGTGTACTTGATTGCGACACTTAGGTGCAATTTATAGTGCGCGTTAATCGTAAAATTTTATCGCACAAAAGCGCTTATAGGGCGCCAGAAATATAACAGTCGCGTCCTAACGCATGTGCCTTTTGCGCGGCAAACGAAGCTTGGCTGGCTAATTCGTTAAAATCTCGTTCTGATTGTCTTTTGGCAATACCGATAGCCAGTTGGATGTCTGGAAATTGTACATTGCCTTTATTGCTAATGAATTTGAGTTTTTCAACGCCCTTACGGATTTTTTCAGCGATAACTTTGGCTGTTTCAGGTTCAATATCAGCCAGTAAAATGGTGAATTCCTGCTTGCCCGTACGACCCGGTACACCGCTTTCTAATACATATTTTTTGATCTTATGCGCAACCCGTTGCAAAACGGTCTCGCCAATCATGTCACCGAATCGTTCACTAAAATCACTGAGGTTATCTACTTGAATGGAAATTGCACACAACATCTTTTCCTGATCTAACCAAAGCTGAGTTTTTTGATTTAGGTAGTGTCTTTTGTAAAGACCTGTGTGGGGATCAATCAAACGTTGCTTTCGTATTTTATTGAGCACCATATACTGCTGACTTTGGCTGGCTCTGGCTTTTTGTAAGCTTTGCTTAAAGCGCTGTTGTTGCTCTATATAGCGCTCTGTTTGCTGAGTTAGTTCACCAAGCGCCTTTTTGCTTTTGGCAATATCTTGCGAGTCTAACTCACTGTGGCATTTACGAATACTCTGCGTGAATTTTGTGATGCTATGGTGCGAGCGTGAGGAGGACGCAGATAATTCATCGATGACATTGTCGACTTCTTTTAATACCGCTAGCTCTTCTTGATGTTCTGTGTAGATAAACTCAAAGTACAGTTGCTCAATGTAGACGGTGTCAATGGCAACATTACTACGAAGATCTCTTTCTAAACGTGTCGTTAATGCGTCGTTAGTCCGACTGATGAAAGTATAAGCGACTTGATAATTTAATGGTGTAGGGGGCAGTGCGTGCAGTTCCAGAAAATGACAAACCTTGGTCATTTTTTCTTGGGCTATTGCCATTGGATCATGGAACGTCATCTACTTCTTTACCACACATTAAAGTTAATCTTGAAGCCTTAACGTCCTTTGGCACAAGTCATGATTTCATCCTATTTGAAGCCCCGCTACATTAATCGTAATCGTGACTTTTTGAAAGTAAAATTTGCCCTTTTAATGGTAAAAAGTTACCCAATTTATTCTATTAGGCGAATTTATCGACAACTTTGTCCTTTGAATATGTGGTGTCGTATCGATGATCGCATTTGCATGATGTTTGGTCGATTATACTTGCATATAGACAAGTGCCTTCGTTAAGGTGCATACCCCAGCGAAAGTTAAGGAACCTCAGTGTTGAACGCCGTTTTTAAACCTATTAGTGCCATTGCTTTGGTACTCAGTTTGTCTGCGTGCCAGATGACCCAGAATAATCCCGATCAGGCCTTTGTGGCGTTGTCTAAAAAAGTGATGACCTTTCGTGCCGATATTAGCACCAATCATACCAAGTCACTAGACGCGCTATTTTTGTTGCCTGATATGTCTCCAGCGCACTTAGCACGCGAAAATCAGCGCCGTTTAGCACTACTGGATAAGTTTGATGCGATAGACACAACACAATTAAGCGCAGAGAATCAAATTAACTTCGCAATTTTGCGTGCTCAAGTACAGAATAAAGTCGATAAATATCATTTCAAACATCATTATGTACCACTGTTGTCGGAATCTGGATTCCATACAGACATGTCATTTAAAATCCGTGAGCATGACTTTTCTACACAGCAGGGTTATCAACAATTGATAGCTCAGATTAAGCAGCTACCACGATATTTTTCGCAGCAGATGGACTGGATGCGAAAGGGCATGGCAATTGGGTTGACCCAACCGCAAGTTGTACTGCAGGGGTTCGAATCATCGATAGAGGCGTATATCGCCATTGATGATGTTGAGCGTTCGCCATTTTATGCACCGTTTAAGACGAATCAGGCGGGCATATCAGATGATGCTTTTAGCAAGCTTCAGCAACAAGCTAAGCAAGCGATAGCCAATTATGCTCACCCAGCTTATCAAAGTTACTTAGATTTTTTCGTCAATGAATACCGACCAGCGGCAAAAAAAGACATTGCTTGGTCAAGTACACCCAATGGTGAAGCATTTTATATCAATCGTGCCAAGCATTTCACGACAACCGATATGACGCCTAAGCAAATCCATGAATTAGGTTTGCAGGAGGTGGCGCGTATTCGTAGTGAGATGAACACCATCATCGAACAGGTAGGCTTTGAAGGTACTTTTGCTGAGTTCGTCGAATTTTTGCGTACCGATCCGCAGTTTTATGCAAAGACACCTGAAGAGTTGCTCAAAGAGGCATCATTTATCGCCAAGAAGATGGACGCTAAGCTACCACAGTTCTTTTATGTGTCTACTTTACCTAGAGTCCCTTATGGCGTAGCCCCAGTGCCTGATAGTATCGCACCTAAGTACACCACTGGAAGATACTTACCGCCATCCAAAGAGACAGATCCTGGCTATTATTGGGTAAATACTTATGCGCTTGATAAAAGGCCTCTCTATGTTTTAGAGGCATTGACCTTGCACGAAGGGGTGCCGGGTCATCATTTACAAATTGCCATAAATGACGAGTTCACACATTTACCTGAGTATCGCAATGAATATATCTCAGCATTTGGCGAAGGGTGGGGGTTATATGCTGAATATTTAGGTCTGGAAGCTGGTTTTTACCAAGACCCATATAGTAATTTCGGTCGACTTACTTATGAAATGTGGCGTGCAGCGCGTTTAGTTGTGGACACAGGTATGCATATGTTTGGTTGGAGTCGCGATCAGGCGATGCAATTTATGCAAGATAATACAGCATTGTCTCTACACAACGTTAAAACAGAAACTGATCGATACATTTCTTGGCCTGGTCAAGCGCTGTCATACAAGATTGGTGAGCTGACAATCCGACGCTTGCGTGTAGAAGCTGAGCAGGCGCTGGGTGAGCAGTTTAATATTCGTGAATTTCACCACCAGATACTGAAAAATGGATCTGTTCCGCTATTTGTACTTGAAGCGCAAATCGCGCAATATATCGAACAAGCGCAAAAGCAAAAGTAAAATAACAGAGGCCGCTATAAAGCGGCCTTTTTAATTAGTGCACAAAGCTGATAATCAGCTGATAAAAGTCATCGGTTGAGTGGCAACTTTTGGCATTTAAAATCAGTTGCTCGCCAAGAAGCAACGTTTGCTTCTGTACAGCTAAGCGCTTTGCATCATCTTCAATCTCATCAATATCTGCCACATGTGCCAATCCGATGGTGCGACGGATCAGTTCAGTACCGCAATATCCCATTGTATCTTGCAGCACCGCTTGTAAAAATTGTTCGGCATAGCCGGGTGCTTGAAGCGCTAAATCGCGGGTCTGTGTGCTGGCCAGTGTTAACCACTGCTGCTCGAAAGCTTGTAGGCAGGTGGAAATCGTGTGTAATAAATAAGAATGTAAATCACGTCGTTTGGGGATTTCTGAAACACGGCCATTTTGAGCACAATAGTTGAGTAGTAAATTACCGATAAAAGAGCCTAAATCGAAGCCAATTGGACCGAAAAAGCCAAATTCAGGGTCGATAAATTTAGTCTCTGTTGGTGACACAAATAGGCTGCCAGTATGGACGTCGCCGTGCAGTAGGGTTTGTGGTGATGAAAAGAACTTACTTTTCAATTGCGCAACGTGAATTAACAAGGCGGTATTGTCTCTCAGCAGAGATACTTGCTCTTCTAATGCCGCTGGGTAGTGATTACGTTCATGTGCTCGATAAGGGTCATCGAAAAATAAGTCTTCAGTGATGGAGCACAGTTCAGGGTTGGTGAACTCTTGTACCAATGCCTTTTTTTCTGCAGCAGATAAATAAAAGTCTGAGTAGAAAAAGCTGGTTTTTGCCAAGTAAGTTGCGACGTGCGTACCCAGGTATTTGAACGTGTTCCCTTGATTCAGCTCACCTCGTAAAATCGCCATATCACCCAAGTCTTCCAATATGGTGACAGCGAGCTCACTATTATGATGTAAAACTTGCGCGGTGTGCTCAGGGCAAACATCACCATGCTTTTTCAATACGCTGGCTTCAATTCTGGCTCTGTCCAATGTCAGTGGCCAACTTTCACCGACACAGCGAGCATACGGCAGTGCTTGCTTCAAAATAACACTGCGCTTTTCTGTATCTTTAACTCGGAAGACTAAATTGAGATTACCATCCCCAAACTCATAGCAAGATAATTCTGCATTAGCTGGAAAAAATTGCCCCAGTTCTTGGACGTAACTTAAGGCCGTGTCGTTATTAAAGGCAACGTATTTGCTCACTGTTATTCACCAAAAATTAAAGTAACTTTTAGCATTCTATATTTTTAAATGTTTAGATGTCTATACATCTTTAGTTCTTTATGTAGAATGAGCAGTAATTACAACTGTACACCCTTTAATCAACATGAAAGATTTGATCGCTCAAAGTTTGAAATACCAAGATGGAAAAGTGCAGGTACTTGACCAATATTTGTTGCCGCATCAAGAAGTTTGGCATGTCTGTAACACTGTCAGTGAAATGCAGGCTCTCATTAATAACTTACAAGTGCGGGGCGCGCCTTTAATTGGCTTAGCTGCGACTTTGTTGGTTGCTTATCTCGCCGAGCAGGGCAGTTCCCGAGAAGACTTATGTCATGCGATAGACGTCTTAGAAGCCACGCGTCCAACGGCGGTAAATTTAAAACACTGTATGGACAGGCTCCGCGCGGTGCTACATAGCGAACAAAAGATTACCGAAGTGATCACAGTTGCTGAGCAACTATTCGAAGAAGACATCGCTTTGTGCGCTCGAATTGCAGAGCATGGGGTGGACCTAGTGGATGCTGGCGATAATATCCTGACCCATTGTAATACGGGGGCGCTAGCCACAGCAGGTATTGGCACGGCGCTTGGTGTGATTTACCAAGCGATGCAGCGTCATGGTGATATCCATGTCTGGGTAGATGAAACGCGTCCTTTATTGCAAGGTGGGCGTTTAACTGCGTATGAACTGGCACGATGGCAGATCCCCTACACTTTGCTATGCGATAGTATGGCCGCATCATTAATGGCTGCGGGCAAGGTCGACAAGATATTTGTTGGTGCCGATAGAGTCGCGGCAAACGGTGATTTTGCGAATAAAGTGGGCACGTATAATTTGGCTGTGTTAGCACATTTCCATAATGTGCCTTTTTATGTTGTGGCACCTAAAACCACCTTTGATCCGGCCTGTGCTAGCGGCCAAGATATTGAAATAGAACAACGCAGTGCGGGTGAGGTGACGGGAGTGAGTGGCAGTTTTGGTGAATGCCAGTGGGCACCTTCTGAGGCTGAAGTGTATAACCCTGCTTTTGATGTAACGCCAGCAAAGTTAGTTACTGGGTGGGTGTTTGATAGTGGTGTTTACACCACACCGGAATTTACTAATTTGTAATGATGGCAGCAGGCATGGGCAGTCGCCTGCTGTATAATTTGCGAATAAGGGGTTAGTCTAAAAGTGGGAATTGCTTGGCAATACTTGAGCCTGTCTCTTGGGCAACCCAGCCTTCTGTATTATTGAATAAGCGAATAGCTGTAAACTCAGGGTCGCTGCCCATATCAAACCAATGTGGTGTGTGATCTGGTACAGATATTAAATCACCTTGCTGGCAGAATACTTGATAGATCTTATCTGCGATATGCAGGCAGAATAGTCCATACCCTGCCACAAAAAAGCGCACTTCATCTTCACTGTGGGTATGTTCAAAAAGAAATTTTTCGCGCATCGCTGGCGCATTTGGATTGCCTTTTTGTAGCGCAACGACGTCGACGGTTTGGTAGCCCCCTTGTGCTTTTAAGCGCTCGATATCTTGGCTATATGCGTTAATGATATCCGCTTCAGTGGCTTCTTTTGCTAAGATTTGTGTTGCTTGCCATTGCTCAAAGCGCACCCCAACCTCAGCCAGTTTTTCAGCAATGATACTTGCCTCTTCGCTTTGGAACGTGGCTTTTTGTGGCTGCGCTTCTTGATAGATATGTAAGTAACTCATGACGGTGTCTCGTTTTAAATATGCTCAAAACTGGTGATAAAAGCATGGTGAGTGCTTTTGGGTTGATCATCGCGCCACAGTTGTAAAGTCTGTAGGCCGGCTGCTTTGGCCGCATCAAGTTCCGCGACGACATCACTTAAAAATAGGATGTCAGCTGCTTCAAAAGGCAGGCTTTGCACTATGTTGCGATAAGACTCAGATTGCTGCTTTGCACCCACTCGGGTATCAAAATAGTCGCTAAATAAGGCACGTATATCGCCAAAATCTGAATGAGCAAAAAGCAGTTGCTGGGCTTTCACTGAACCGGAAGAATACACATACAGTGCCGTGCCTGCTTGATGCTGTGCAGTTAAATAGGCATGGGCATCTGGGTAGATATGGCCTGTGAAGTCGCCTTGTTGATAGCCATTTTGCCAGATCAAACCTTGTAACTGTTTAAGTGGCGTTATTTTTTTATCTGCTTCAATCCAGCCAAGTAAGGTGTCGATTACGGTATCTAAACTTGCTTCTGGCTGAGCTATTTCTGCTCTGACGGCATCAAGTTGAACTCGCACTTGAGGGTCATCTTGTGACGCTTTAACAAAGTCAGCTAAGTGCTTTGCGGCATAGGGAAAAAGAATGTCTTTGACGAATGAAATACGGGTAATCGTGCCTTCAATATCAGTGAGAATGGCTTTTGTCACTTTACTGCTCCTTCTAATTTTATTCGCTCTAATTCACAGGCGAACAAGAACTCTAGCCCCTCGATATGACGGCGAGTTTCAAAAATGCTGTTGCCCAATGCATATAAACCATGACCACGGATCAAAACCCCATGTGTGACTGGGTATGTTTCATGGTACTTGGCAACCCGTGCCGCCAATGCGGGAATATCCTGATCGTTATCAAAGATGGCAATTGATAGCGTATCTAGGTGACTTTTAATCCCAGACAGTGATTTTTGCATCTCATAGCCTGTCACTGAAAACTGGTTACTGCGTATAAAGCGTGACAGGACAGTCGCCGCCACTGAGTGCGTGTGTAAGATGCATCCTGCTTGCGGTTGTAACTCATATAACTTGAGGTGCAAGGCAGTTTCAGCTGAGGGTTTACCGTCACCTGAGACGATTTGGCCATGCTGGTCTAATTCTAAAAACTGCTCTGGCGTGAGGTGGCCTTTATCAAAGCCGCTGGCGGTGACGACAAAGCCATCATCGGTTTTCATAGAAAAGTTCCCGCCAGTCGCGGGCACCCAGCCTTGTTGGCTAACCCAACGGCCAGCATCTATGAGCGCTTGTTTTGCTGCCTTTGTTTGCATATTCGATCATCCTAAGAGATTTGGACGGCTATACTTCTATCTTTGGCAATGATAGCATCGCTTTATCGCCTACGCCATAACCAAAAGAGTTACAAAATGGAAAGTAAATTACCAGACGTCGGTACCAGTATTTTCTCTACCATGACAGGGCTTGCTAATGAGCACGGTGCACTGAACCTCTCTCAAGGTTTTCCTGAGTTTGATACCCCAAGCCAGCTCAAACATGCGCTATCAGCACATACGTTAGCTGGATATAACCAATATGCCCCCTCTCCTGGGTTGCCAGTTTTACAGCAGGAGATTGCGGCACTTGTTGCGCGTCGATACCAGCAAGACATTGATGCTGCGGCACAAGTGACGGTCACTGCAGGTGCGACAGAGGCATTGTTTGTGGCAATTCAGGCGCTAGTACGTAAAGGTGACGAAGTGATTGTATTTGACCCGGCGTATGATTCATATCGCCCTGCGGTTGAATTGGCCGGTGGTCGCACGGTACATATTCCTTTGTGCGCACCAGGTTATGCCATTGACTGGACACAAGTCAGTGCTGCTGTGACACAAAAAACACGTGCGATTATTATAAATAGCCCCCACAATCCAAGTGCAAAAACATTGAAACAAGCTGATCTCGATGCATTGAAAGTGCTGCTCAACAAGCATGATATTTATCTGATCAGTGATGAAGTGTATGAGCATATTACCTTTGATGGCGCCCCACATTTGAGTGTGCTACGTGACTCTGAGCTTGCAGCACGGGCCTTTGTGGTATCCAGTTTTGGTAAAACATTTCACTGTACTGGTTGGAAGATGGGGTACTGTATTGCACCTGCAAATTTGACGGTTGAGTTTAGAAAAATCCATCAGTTTGTGAACTTCTCAAGCTTTACGCCTGCACAATTGGCTTTGGCTGATATGCTGCGAGATGCACCTGACCATGTGGATGAATTAGGACTGTTTTATCAACAAAAACGTGATGTACTGGTTGAGGCACTGGCGACAAGCCGTTTTAAGATCCTGCCAAGTGAAGGCACGTATTTCTTGTTACTTGATTATAGTGATATATCAGACGTAGATGATGTGACTTTTTGCCAGCAATTGGTTGAGCAAATGGGTGTCGCAGCGATCCCGTTAAGTGTATTTTATGACAAGCCTAATGGCGATAAAATTATTCGCCTGTGCTTTGCTAAAGAAACCGAGACCTTAATCGCTGCAGCGGAGAAATTATGTCAACTTTAACCGTAAATATAGTGCAATATGATATTGCTTGGTTAGCGCCTGAGCAGAATATCGCAACGATTGAAAAGCTGGTTGCGAATGTGCCTCCTGGTGATTTGCTATTGCTACCTGAGACCTTTGCCACTGGATTTGCGTTGCAACAGACAACGGATGAACAAGCAGCGCAGGCGAGGGCATTCATACAACAGCTGGCTAAACGTTTACAGTGCGTTGTCGCGGGGTCTGTATTGGTGCCTCATAAAGGTAAAAAAGCCAATCGCTTTTACTGGACTTGGCCTGATGGTACTGAGTGTAGTTATGATAAGCGCCACCTGTTTTGCTTGGGCAATGAAGGGGACCATGTAGTACAAGGTAGTGAGCGAAAAATCTTTGAAATAAAAGGCTTTAAGCTCTTGCCTCAAGTGTGTTATGACTTACGCTTTCCGGTCTTCCAGCGCAGTAAAAATGACTATGATGTGATGGTGAATGTCGCAAACTGGCCATCGGCAAGACGCCATGCTTGGGATACATTATTATGTGCTCGAGCGATTGAAAATCAGTGCTTTGTTTTAGCTGCTAATCGCATTGGTGAAGATGGCAAAGGCGTCGCTCATAACGGCGGCACGGTGGCACTAGATTATTTAGGCCAGCCTATGGCACACGTCGCTGATGATGAAGCGGGTGTTGTGACGGTGACGCTCGATAAAGCCAAATTAGCTGAGTTTAAACGCCAATTTCCAGCACACTTAGATGCGGATGCATTTGACCTCCCCTTATAAATTGGAGCAGCCTACGCTGCTCCTTATCACTAGACGTTATATTGATGCACCAACAGGGCTTGCTGAGGTGTGGCGACTTCAGTAGATTGCCCATGCTCATCGTCTGGCAGTGTAAAGTACCCCAGTAAGTTTTTCATTTCCATTGCTTGGGCAGCCATGCGTTTTGCAGCCGCCATGGTCTCTTCGGTGATGGCAGAGTTTTCTTGAATGAGATCTGTGAGTCTTTGCACTACCACATCGACCTCTGCAATGGCTTGCTTTTGCGTCAAGGTAGAGCGATTGATACTCACAATGTTTTGATTCACATCAGCAACGGCTTGCACAATATGCTCGAGTTTTTCACCTGAGCTATTGGCGAGCGTGGTGCCTTGCTGCACTTTATCGTTACTGTTGGCAATGATCTCTTTGATTTGCTTTGCCGATGACGCACTGCGCCCAGCCAGTTCGCGTACTTCATTAGCGACGACTGCAAAGCCTCGTCCATGCTCTCCTGCGCGGGCAGCTTCTACGGCAGCATTCAAAGCCAACAAGTTGGTTTGAAATGCCAACTCATCGATCACCGAGACAATTTCATTGATGTCTTTGCTGGCTGCATTGACTTCACCTATGGCGTGCACGGTGTCTTGTGATAGCGTACCACCTTCTTTGGCGATACATTCTGCATTGTGTGATTTCTCGACCGCGGTTTCTGATTGCAAAGCGACTTGAGTTAGTTCTTCCAGAATGTGCCCAGTACTCGCGTTGGCTTCTTCTAAATTCGCAGCTTGTTCTTCAGTACGTCGGCTGATCTCCGCATTGCTTGCGGCTATTTCTTCGGTGCTGTGAGCAACCAAGCTTGCTGCGCTTTGAATGCTTTCAATGACATGTGTGAGCTTGTGTGTAGTGGTATGAACGTCTTGCTGCAAGGTGGCAAATACGCCTTGATAATGCCCTTGGACTGAGGTGCATAAATCCCCTCTTGCGATAGCACTTAAGCTGTCTGTCACAGCATGAATGGCGGTAGAGATCGTATCTATGGAGCTGTTAACATCCTCTTTTAGTTGTAGTAACTGGCCTTGCAATGAGGACTCGATTTTATGGGAAAAATCGCCTTCACTCATCGCCGCCATGACACTGGCAAGCTCTTCGACAACTTGGCTTAAATTGTTGACGGTATGATTAATGTCGTTTTGCAATGTTGCAAGCTGTCCTTTCAAAGGCGTTTGTATCGTGCGGTCAAAACGGCCATGACTGATGGCCATCATGACAGATGAAATCTCACTGATGGCTTGATCTAAGCTCGCGATTGACAGGTTTACATTGGCTTTTAATTGCCCCAATTGGCCATGGGCTGATGCTTCTATTGGGTGTTTGAAGTCGCCTTCACTGACCGCGGCCATGGTATTGCCAATGTCTTTGAGGATCGCTTCAAGATTATCCATACTTAAGTTGGTGTCATGTTTCAATTGCGCGAGCTGGCCAGACAGCGGGTGTGTGATCCGTTTCGAAAAGTCTCCATTACTGATGGCGCTCATGGTTAAGCTGAGTTCATCAATGGCACCACTCAGTGCCTGTATAGAGTTGTTCACACTGTCTTTTAAGCGGGCTAAACTGCCGCGCGCTTCGACAGTGACTTGCTGCTTAAATTCCCCTTTTTCAACACAACTCATGACATTGACAATATCGTTCATGGTGTCGTCAATAGAGATCACAGAACGGTTTATATTGGTTTTTAACATATCTAAGTCGCCACTGAGCGGAGCAGTGATCTGTTGATTAAATCGCCCTTTGGCCATGGCTTGCATGACCAAGTTGATCTCTGCTAATGCGGTTTGCAAACTGGATGAGCACTCATTGGTGGCTTCTTTTAACTCTTTGAGTTCACCATTGCATGGCACGCTTATCCGATCATTGAATGTGCCTTTGGCCATTTGATTGAGGACACGGTTCGCTTCGGAAATGGAAAGCTGCAAGGCGTCGAGCAGAGAATTAAAGGCTTGTGCGCTTTGACCAATCTCATCTCGGGAGCTGACGTCAGCACGTAGCGAAAAATCCCCTCGCGTTTGCACTTCGCGCATGGTGTTGACTAAATTATGCACGGGTCGAGCAAGACTTCTGGCAAACCAAACTGCAGTTAACAAAATTACGCCGATACTTACGAGCATGACAATTGCCATGGTTTGGCGCAGCGCGCCGACAGGAGCAAATGCCTCTGCTTCGTCAATTTCTGCTAACAGGGCCCATCTCACATCAAAGACTTGCAAGTCGCTGTATGCTGAGAGTACAGGGTTACCATTGTAGTCGGTGACGACTTTTTGTCCTTGCTGCCCTTGCATCGCTAATTGATAGGACTCTGTTGCGATGGTGCCTTTATCTGGGTTTGCAAAGGAAGCCACTACAGAGTGGTTAATGGGATCTAAGTAAGAGTCAGAGCGCATTAACCCATCGGGACCAACAAGGTAGGTTTCACCACTTTCTCCCAGTCCATGGCGTTCACTCATGATGTCATTCAGTGCGTCAATAGAGAGCTGAAAAATTAAGGTGGCCTGAGAAATACCATCAAAATCCAGTGGCATAGCTACAAAGCTTGCGGGCGCATTATATGAGGGCAAGTATGGCTCATAGTCTGCAAATAGCATTTGGTCTTGTTCGATTAAGGCGCGATTAAATACGTCGGCGATACTGCTATTGGCATACGGACCTGTGCTCAAAGAAGTGGCGAAGTCGACTTCTTTAAATACTGAGTACACAATATTACCGCTGTAATTATCGACGATAAAAATATCATAAAGCTGGTAAACGTCAGTGATCTCGCGGAAAAATTCATGGTGGCGCTGGTGTGCAAGATCATAAGCATCTAAATGCCCTGTGGCGTTGAGTGCATCTTTCTCACCGATTGGGTGGGGATTATCTGCTAAATAGCGTGCTTGCAATGTCATGCCCTGACCAGAGAGTGAGTCTAGCAATGAATTGAGCGCTACCTTACTATTTGTTTGTTGTTCAAAGCGAGGCAAAAAGGCGTCTTGATAAAACTGCTGTAGGTTACTAGGGATGGATTGGGTCGCTTGCGTTTCGTCAAATCCATCGAGTAAGTCTTGTGTTGCCTGTATCAGGTAGGGGTTGATGGCTAAGGCGCGAAGCTTGTCTTCAACTGTTTTAAAATGCCTCTCTATCGCGCGTTTTTTCACTTTACCCACGGCACCCAGTTGGGCATAAACCTGTTCACTGATGGTATTGGAAGCTTGAATAAGTGAAAAAGCAATAATGACAGTAGCGGGGATGAGGGCGACAAGTAAAAAAGCGGCCATGAGCTTTTTTGCGAGATCGAGCGATTTTAAAAATTGGTGTATGCGAGACATTAAGCGGCCCTCCGATCCTTGTATTTCTGACATCAGTTTGATGCCTGTTTGCTACATTGCACTGTGAACAGATTATTGGCCAAGCAGGTATAACCCTATAAAAATTATGGCTAATAATTGTACAGGTTTAAGCTTAGTGTAGAACAGTTCTCAGTAAGATCTAGGCGCTAGGTGTTTCTTTAACTTGCACAAAAATATGAATACAAGACAGTATCGCTTGATGGTGCTGCGATTGCGCTATTGCATGAATAAGAAAGGTGAAATAAAAAAACAGTGTGAACTTTTGATGATGCTTTCAAAGATAAAAAAGAAGCAGCGTGCGCTGCTTCTTCAATCTTACGAAAAGTAGTTATCAATGTTTCCAATGATACTTATGTGCTTTTTCTTCCATATACGCTTCCGTATCTGGGTGCATAGGTGTCTTGTTACCATTCTCAAAGAAGAATGGCTGACGATTACGCTGGTAATTACCGACTTCATTCATGGTTGCAGCATCATAGATGCGTCCATTTAAAATGGTGTAAGTCACTTTTTCAGACTCACGGATGTCGTTCAGTACATCACCGTCGATGATAACCAGATCTGCAAGCTTACCTTTTTCAATAGTACCAATGTCATGGTCCATTGCTAGGTATCTTGCGCCATCAATCGTACCACTGCGCAGGGCTTCCCAAGGCGTAAATCCGCCTTGTGCCATTGACCATAACTCCCAGTGTGCACCCAAACCTTCACGTTGACCATGCGCACCTATATGTACGGTTACGCCTTTATCACGCAGTTGCTTCGCTGATTTTGCGGCATTGATATGGTTATAGTGGTGCTCAGGGGCTTTTTCACGGCGGATAGACATTGGTTTAACAACATACTCCGGCACAAAGCTCATCAGGCGCTCATTTTCCCATACATTGGTTGTGTTGTAGAAGTAGTCTTCACCTTTAATACCACCATATGCCACGTTGAAAGTCGGTGTAAAACCAGCTTCAGTTTGGCTCCACATTTGTGTGACATCTGAATAGATATTTGGAATTGGCAACGCGTGTTCAAGGCCTGTGTGACCATCGATGATCATGTTCATGTTTTGCTGGAATTTTGAGCCACCTTCAGGCACGACCATGATTTCCATTTGCTTCGCGGCTTCTAACACTTGCTGGCGAGTATCACGGCGAGGGTGGTTATAACTTTTCACCGAGATTGCACCAGCGTCTTTTAAACGCTTAACGTGGAACTGGGCATCTTCTAAGTTATTGATTGGGGTTTTGTAACCTGGTGCTTCACCTGCATATAAGATACGTCCCACAGAATAAATACGTGGTGCGACTGTCAAACCTGCACGTTGTAGCTCTGCCATCGAGAATACCTCGTTAGAGTTATTTGATGGATCATGAATGGTCGTGACACCAAAGCTAACGTTGGAGAACTGGTTCCAGTTTTGCTCAGGTTGTAAGTTATGGCTGCCGTAGCTGCCGTGTGCGTGGGCATCGACTAAACCAGGGATCACGGTTTTGCCTTTGATATCCATTACTTTCGCTGCACTTGGGATAGTCACATCGCTGCGAGCGCCGACGGCGATAATGCGGTTATCTTCAATCAGTACCACACCGTCTTCGATGATTTCCTGTTGATTTTCTGCATCACGCATTGTCACAACTTTACCACCAACCAGTGCTAACAAGCCTTTTGGCTTGTCTGAAGGCTGTTCAAAGCTCAGGTCAATGCCTTCAGCTGTTAGTTCATCAAGGTTGTCAGATGCATTGTCAACAAATGAGAAAGTATCTGTGAGTTTGCGCTGATATAGGTTTGGACCAAATGCCCAAGTTAATGCGCTACTGTCTGCTTTCCAGTTTAAGAAATCGCCTGAGTATTTAGACACTTGTTTCACTGGGAAGGCTTTACCCCCTTTATTGATTGACAGTGTTTTACCTGTGCTAGTAAATGGGGCGACAAAGGTGTTGAAGTGCTCGATAAATGCAACATAGTTGCCATCTGGCGAGACTTTATAATCAAAGATGAACTCGCCTTTGAAGTGACTGCGCTCTTCATGACCGTTTAAATCAACACTCTTAAGCTCTCTGCTGGTGCTACTGCTAGCAACTGAGAAGTAAATACGCTCAGGATTCGCACCAAAGTGTGGGTTGTCACCGCTTTTCACGATGCGTTTTGCTTCACCGCCTTTGGCGTCCACGATGTAAATTCCTGGGTGCATTGACCAGTCGCCGCTGAGTAGGTAACCCCCCGTGACTTTTTTGAACAGGACTTTTTTACCGTCTGGCGAGAAGCTAGGTGAAGTGTAGTGACCTGGGTCTTGCGTGATGACGCGACCTTTTCCGCCTTTTGCAGAAACGATACGAATACTGCCTAGTTCTTGGTCATCGTACGTGGTGTATACAATGTATTTGCCGTCACGAGAGTAGCTTGGGTAAAACTCAAAGTGATCGTTTTGTTTGGTAACTCGACGAACTTTACCTGATTCAATGTCTTTGATGTATAAATGGCCTAACGCTTGGAATAGCGCTGTTTCACCATCTGGTGAAATCTGTGACCAACGTGCCAGTTTGACTTTAAAGCTATCAGGGGCAACATCTACAGCAAATTTTAGGGCTGGTGTGATGTCTTTTTCCGCCACGACGCGTGTTGGAATAACTTGTGCCTGCTTTGTTGCAATGTCCACTTTATGGAAGACACCACCAGACCAAAATACCAAGGCTTTGCCATCAGGTGTGTAAGCAAATGCAGGCGTATTACCTTGTGCACCGTTGGCTTCTTGTAAGTCGCGATCAAGACCGGTGAAAACTTGCGTTTCAATGCCTGACTTTAAATCTTTGACATACAAAGCGCTGATCATTTTCTCGCCATTGTCTTCACGTTTTACGAACGCAATTGATTTACCGTCTGGACTTGGCGTTGGGCGAATTGCACCACCGGCACCACGGATCACCGTTTCTTCTTCACCGGTTGCTAAATCCCATGAACGGATCTCAAATACAGATGTCAGCGCATTTTTATTGTATTGCCATTGCACACCTGCTGTGGCATCGACAGAATAGTAGATCTTTTTACCGTCGGTAGAGAAAGCTGGCTCAGCAATATTTTTCTGTGACTTTGCGCCATGCAGTCTTTCACGTACTAATACGCCTTTACCACCTGAAATGTGGTACATACGAATCGAACCACCTGGAATAGTACGCCCCGTTACCTGGCCTTGTTTGACGGCAATATATTGACCATCAGGAGACCAAGCTGGATTGTGTAAAAGGTTGTGTGACTCATCAGAGACCTGACGCATGTTGTCGCCATTAATGTCCATCACCCACAGGTTTTCAGCACCAGCACGATCAGAAATAAATGCGATATGTTTGCCATCTGGTGAAAACTTCGGTTGGAAGTTCCATGCACGGTCCGCAGTGACTGCAGTTGCTTTACCGCCAGAGATAGGCATGACATAAATATCACCTAACATGTCGAAGATAACGTGCTTGCCATCTGGGCTGACATCCACATTACTCCAGGTGGTTTCATTGGTATCAATGGTGATTGTTTGCTTTTCGCCAGGAGGTGCAAGCACATCCCACTTTGCTGTAGTGTCTTGTGCACCAGCGGAGGCGAGTGCTGGTGTACTTAAGCCGATCAATGCGGCACCGATAGCAATGGCAATCGGTGATTTAAATAGTGCCATGGTGTATTCCTATTTTTTAAGCCAAGTCTCAGTCTGTCGCTGAGTGTTGGTTTCTTGTCTTGCTGTGAGCTAATTTTATTTACCCGCGTAGAATGGCGAATTTTTTGACTAAAGTCGACAAGGTGGCGATAAAAGTGCGCTCAAATGCGGCAGTTTTGCAGTATTTTTATACAACCTTTGGCTGTTTGCATTGAAAAGTATGCTTTGCAGGGGGGCATAGCAGGTGCAGCATTTATGATTGAATGCTGCACCGATAGGTGCTAATTGAGTGTTTGCTGGCGGACAAATTGCAAATAGGCTTCGAGGCTCTTTTGCCACAAGGCCATCGCTTGCGTCAAATCATCATCGCAAGATTTACCATCTAGTAAGCGACGTTCGATTTTTTTCAGTGCTAATCCGTAGCGATTAAAGCCGAGCTGCAGTGCCGTACTGGCTTGGCGGTGCAGTGATTTAATACATTGCTCTTCATCTTCACTGAGAAGCTGCTGAATATGGATTAACTTATTTCGTGCAGAGAGAACAAACTCGTTATAAATAGATGAGACTTCATCTTCGCTGAAACCGCTCTTTAGGGAGTTAACCGCAGTGTCGTCGTATAGCGTGTCACTGAGCTCAACACGCATATCTGGCTTTTGCGCTTTTTGTGAATCACTGATGGCTTGGCGAAGCTTTTCTTGCTTGATGGGCTTGCCCACCACATCTTTGATACCAAGAGAAAGATATTCTTTGATTTCTTCTGGGCTTAAACTGGCGGTGAATGCCAAAAACGGTGTGCGTTTGTTTTTGTGCTCGATAGTTTGCAAATGCCTCAGCACTTCTTGCCCTGTAAAATCAGGTAAGTTCATGTCTAATAGGACCACATCGAAGACATGTTCTTTGAGGTGCTCAATGGCACTGGAGCCATCATACGCGAGCTTGATCTTATGCTCGTCCGCAGCCATAAACTCGATGGCAATTTTACGGTTAAGATCTAAGTCTTCCACCAGTAAAACAGAAAGCCCTGTTGGGTATTCTGGGTTGTGATGGCGCTGTTCGACTAAACTCAATTCGCCGACGGGCAGGCTCACATCAAAGCTAAATGAGCTGCCTTTACCAAGCTCACTGATTATTTCAAGCTGACTGCCTAGTTTACTCAGCAAGCGCGCAGTGATGGCAAGGCCAAGGCCTGTTCCGCCTTTGGTTTTGCCCGCATTACTCTGCACATAAGGCTCGGTCAGCTTGTCGATATCTTCCTCTTCGATGCCCGGGCCTGAGTCGACGACGCTGAAGCGCACAATATGAGACATATTGGCTTCTTCGAGTAATTCTACGCGCAGCTTTACCTCGCCTTTGTCGGTGAATTTGATGGCGTTACCCACTAAATTGAGCAAAATCTGCCGCAGTTTTTGTTGGTCGCAGTAGTAGCAAACTTGGTCTGGCAAATCATAGAGCAACGTAAAAGTGAGTTTCTTTTGCTCGGCCAATGGACTCATTAGTAAGCAGAGGTTATCTAACCAACTCTTCAATTCAACATCTTCGGAAGAGAGCACTTCGTCACTTTGATCTAAACTGGCGTAATCGAGTACTTTATCTATCAATAAGTTGAGTGATTCAGCCGAATTGATGATGGCCTCGCAATAGGCTTTGCTATGTTGATCATGGCTGCGGTTAAGGACCAGTTGCGCACTGCCTAGAATGCCGTTCAATGGGGTGCGGATCTCGTGGCTGATGGTGGATAAAAATAAGCCGCGAATTTCGAGGTCTTTTTGTGCTTTTTCCGTTAATTTATTGAGGTTAAGTTCCCGTCGCTCGTTGCACAGCAGTGCCATACCGGTTGCATAAAATATGGGGGCGAGTACGCCATTGAAAAATATCGCAATTGAAAACCAAGGATCGACAAACAAAGACACTTGGTCAATGTCGCCCATAAACAGCGAGCGGCCAATAAAGGCGGTGAATATAAAGCTCAAAACAATTAAATAAACGATGCTGCCATTAGGATATTGCTTACGGGCATAACGGATAAAGTAATAGCTCAGCAATATGGCTTCGACGATATGCTGCAAGTCAGAGATTAGAATGCGCTTTCGCAAATTGTCGTCGACCATGGCGTAATAGATCAGCGCAGACAACAAAGCTAGCGTTGCAAATAAATAAGTTCGAAACTCAATACCCCGCTGGCCTAAAAACTGACTAATTGCCCAACAATGTATGATGGATGCCAAAAATAATAAGGTATTGGCAATCCCAATTGTCTGCCACTGAGACAAAAAGCTGTGCAGTGCAAACATGGAGATCGCGGCAAATAAAATGAGCGGGTAAAAAATGTATAACAGTACACCTGGCGTATTTTTGTTGGCACGCCAAGTTAAATAATTGATCAGCGTCATCATCGCCGTCATGGCTGCACTGGCTACATACAGGGTTTTATGGTCCAACATAGGGCTTTGTTAACAATTAATAGACGTACCTAGGATAGAGCGAAGACTAAGTGCAGTAAAGCAATGAGCCGAGAAAATAATGAGATGGTAAGTGAATTGATTAAATGCTAGGAAGAAAACAAAAAAGCATGCTAAATGCATGCTTTTTTACAGAATTTGCAAGTGTACTCGAGTGAGTATTAGCGTATTTCGTCTGGGATGTTTTGCTGTGCCCAAGACAATAGCTCGATACGGTTACGGCATTTGGTTTTACGAAATGCACTGTACAAGTGTGTTTTAACCGTGTGCGGGCTGATATTTAAATCTTCTGCAATTTCTTTGTTCTTAGCGCCTTTACTCATTAGAGAGATAATTGCTTTTTCTCGTTTAGTGAGTTTAACAGGCTCAATGTCACCTTCAGTCAGCTTGTGCAGGGCGTCTTTGTTGAATTGCAGCATACGATTCAACGCGTTACACATGATTTCACGACGATACCATAACTGATCTTCCATTAGTAAGCGGATCCCCTTCATCAGAACGTCAGCATTGTCTGTGGTGTAAAACACCCCGCGAATGCCGCTTAGCAGTGCACGATTAGCCAACTCTGGGTTTTCATCTAAGTTGAACAGCACGATGTCGCAACTTACTTTGAGGTTAACTAACTGCTCTTTCAGTTTGCCCCATGCATCATTGACTGCTGTTTCAATAAAAAGCAACCGAGTATCTTCAGGTACTTCGGAAATATCAGTTCCTGTGACGACGTCTAACCCTTGCGTTTTTAACAGGGGTTGTAAAACGTTTATTCCTATCGTGTTGATAGGCTCTTTATCTAGCAATAAAAATGCAGTACTGCTCATTTGAAAAACACTCTCATTCTGTCTGATTACGCAATGCTAACACGTGAATCAGACCTTTTGTATTAGAAATTTCATCAATAAAAAGAACATTACAATATAAAGTTTGGCACAATAGCCTATTTTGTAAACGCACTTATTTTGTGAAAGCTTCAACTTGTTGATTATATTGATAATTTATTTTAGTAGAGTAATAGCTTAGTTAATTACATTTTTTAACAAAGAATAATTTAAGATACTACTTTTTTCCTACTTTGGTACGGAGGCCAGCCCATTTCAAGTCCAGCTAATACATGTAGATGAATGTGGTATACAGTTTGTCCACCATCATTGTTGCAGTTCATTACAACGCGATAACCGTCTTCAGCAAATCCGTGCTCTTTCGCAAGCTTAGACGCTACCAAGTGTAAATGCCCAACTAAGTGTGCATTTTCTTCATTTACGTCGTTAATTGTTGCGATTGGCTGCTTTGGTATCACCAATACATGAAAAGGTGCTTGAGGATTAATATCCTTAAACGCAAGTGCCTTTTCGTCTTCGTACACAATATCTGCAGGTATTTCACGATTAATAATTTTTGTAAAAATCGTTTCTTGGGCCATTACTTTTATCCTTATATACGTTAGTTTAGCTGTTCAGCATAGCGTGGACTCAACAAGATACAAGGGAAATTACAACTGACGCTTGTTCATAATTGTAACTAAATTTGGCACAAATACCTTTCACTACCAAGGTAGCAATCAAATAAAGAGGAAATATGAAGAAAATTAGTATATTTGGAATATTTATAGCACTTTATAGTGGTTTTTCTGTTGCGGGGGAAGTTAATTTCCCAGACGAATTGCTGCCATTGCAAGTCAATGAACGTGAAATAGAGCACTCATTTTTTAACAAAGTCCGAACTTTAAACTTGCCAGCAGGTGTACATCGCATCAAAGTGAAGTATTCAGACTTATTTGAACTCGATTATGATGAGCATGAGGTCGTGGACTCAAAGCCATTTTGGGTGGAAGTAAGCATCACAGATGATGATTATCAGGTACGTTTCCAGCCAATCGATACAGTTGAGCAAGCGCGAGTTTTTGCCAAGTCACCAAAAATTTGGCTGCAGCCAGAAAAAGGTAGTAAAGTCGTAGCGAAGCAAGTGAAAGCACAGACTGTCGTAGCGCCCGTACCTGTCGTCCGCGAGTCAGCGCCTACCTCGGTAAAAACAGCCCCTAAAATACAAGAGAACGTGGATCAAGTCGCGCCCAGTGCTGGCAAGCCCGATGCCGTATCTATGTTGGAATTTTGGTGGCAACAAGCAACGCCTGAGCAACGTGCTGCGTTTTTAACCACCATTGATGCACAGCGCTAACGAACAAGCGTAAAAAAGCATGCGGAGATAAAGCATTGCCTTATCTCCGCCGTAACTTATTCAAATATAGCGTCAACAGTACCTTGCGCTAATGGGTGGTATCCCGGACGTGCTTTTTGATAAACACGATAGGCCCAATCACGTTTGTCAGTACTTGCCAGTGCTTTGTATAAAGGAACGATAAGTTTGCGTCGGCCAATGCCACTCAGGTGCGCATCCAGTGCAGGGTAAATAGCCTGATAGCCGTTGCCAACTGCCAACATGTACCATGCGAATGCTAATTCAGCATTCGTTGAATTGGTCAGATTAAATGCGCCGTCTAGTGCTGCCATCTTGTCCAAAGCCAGATCTCTTGGCAGGTTATTTAAAAAGTGTAGCCACTCATGCACTGTCCAGTTGCTGGTAGGTACTGTATTTAGAGACTTGCTACCACTGAGCCAAGCTTGCATATGGTTATCAACCTGATTGAAAGCATCAGAGGTTGGATTAGGCGCATCGGCTGGTAAGCCTGGTTGGTATATCCATTCTTTGGCTTTTTCTAATGAAACGATACCCGGATGCTTTTGCAATAAGTGCTTATCAAGGTATTTAACAAACTCTGCAGTGGTCAGCGACTTAAATGCATAGGCATCGAAATACCCTTTGACGAATACATCAAATTTTTCACGACCAAATTTCTCTTCTAAATAAATAAGGAATAATTGGCCCTTGATATAAGGTACTTTACTGAAGGCATCATCTGGATCGCGACCATTGAGCTTTAAGTTTAACCGTGTATCCGGGGCAGGAATGTTTTTGAGCTGGGCACGCAGGCCTGCAGCATCTAGCGCTTGCTCCATCACTGCGCGGTCACGACCAAACACCTCTTCCATGATGCGGTTTTCAACATAGGACGTAAAACCTTCATTGAGCCATAGATCTTCCCAAGTCGCGTTTGTCACTAGGTTCCCGGACCAAGAGTGCGCCAGTTCATGAGCAATCAAGTTAACAAGGCTTTTATCACCAGCAACGACGGTCGGCGTAATAAATGACAAGCGTGGGTTTTCCATACCACCAAAAGGAAAGCTCGGTGGCAACATTAGCAAATCGTAGCGGCCCCATGCATATTCACCGTACATGGCATTGGTTTTGTCTATCATGGCTTGTGTGTCATTAAACTCCGCCACAGAAGCATCGAGAATTTGCGGCTCTGCAAAAATAGCAGTTTGATGAGACATTTCTTTATATTCAAGGTTACCAGCACCGATGGCGATTAAATATGGTGGGATAGCCTGTGGCATATCGAACCAGTAGTCACCATCTTTGACAAACGCTTCGGAGTTGTCTGCGCTCATGACTGCGCGGACATCTTTGGGTGTTTGAATACGCGCTGTATAGGTGGTGCGCATCGCTGGGGTATCCTGTACTGGGATCCAGCTTCTGGCATGGATGGCTTGAGATTGACTGTACATGAAAGGGTGAGTTTTACTTGCAGTTTGCACTGGCGTTAACCACTGCAAGCCAGACGCTTGTGGCAAGCTGTTATAGTAAATTCTTGCTTTGCTTGCTTGGTGCTTGAATTGGATGGTGAGCTTGGCGCCTTTTACTCCACTGCGCGGTGCGAGCGTGAATTGTGCGGGTAGCCATTTTCCCTGTGGTGATTGATAGAGGATTTTATCTATTTCAAGATCGCGGGTATCCAGTACCAGTGTGCGAGCATGGCTGTTTTGCCATGCTAGAGTGTGCTCAACAAACCCTTCGAGTTGCTTGTCTTCAAAGTCGATATCAAGGTCTAGGTGTAAGTGTGTACTTACTACATCTTTTAAGTTTGCAAAAGTATGCTCATCGACGGCATCTGCCGCCAAAACAGTATGAGAGAGGCCTGCCAATGTGAGGCCGAATGTTAAGGCTGAGAGTTTCATTTTTATCCTTGCTCATGATTGAGTGTCCGCCTTGTTATACCACTTCACAGCGTAAATGGCACTTGGATGCGTTAGCGGCATCAATCAGGTAAACTAGGAAGAATAGTTGGTAGTTTATAGGTGCTTTCTGTGCACGCTTTGCAGTCCTTACATACGTTTGCTTTGCCTTCTCATTGCCAAAACTTGGTGGTGGTTGAGGCGCCAGAGCAGTTAAAAGAAATAGATTTTGAACCTCCTTTCTTTATTTTGGGAGAGGGGAGTAACTGCGTCTTCTTAGAAGATTTTCAAGGCAGCGTACTACAGATAGCAAATCGTGGTATCGAGATCACAGAAACCGAGCTGCATTATCATGTGCGTGTTGCCGCAGGTGAAAACTGGCATCAATTGGTGATCAAATTACTGAATATGGGCATAGGCGGGCTTGAAAATCTGGCATTAATACCCGGCACCGTCGGGGCTGCACCGGTGCAAAACATCGGCGCTTATGGTGTGGAGTTGGCTGATGTCTTTGACTCACTAATAGGCTTTGATATTGCGAAAGAGGATTTTGTGCAGCTTAATAAAGTTCAGTGCCAGTTTGGTTATCGTGACTCGGTCTTTAAAGGGCCATTGCAAGGCCAATTTGTGATCACAGAAGTCACGCTTAAACTCCCCAAGCAGTGGCAACCGATATTGGCATATGGACCACTGAAAGAATTGCAGGGGCAGTCTGTTAGCCCACAATTAGTGGCTGATCGAGTGATGCAAATAAGACGCAGTAAATTGCCTGATCCAACAGTGTGCGCCAATGCGGGTAGCTTTTTTAAAAACCCAGTTGTTGAAGCGCAATGGGTCGATACATTGCAAGAGCAGTATCCTGATATACCAATGTATCCGGTTTCAAAGAGTAAAGTGAAACTGGCCGCTGGGTGGTTGATTGAGCAAGCCGGTCTAAAAGGCCATCGTATTGGTGGTATCCGCGTGTATGACAAGCAAGCACTGGTACTGGTTAATGACCAACAGGGTGATGGCACTGATTTACTCGCCATGATTGAGCATATTCAGCAGTCGGTATGGGATAAGTTTACTGTTGCGTTAATGCCTGAAGTGCGTCTGATCGCAGCGCAAGGAGAATACTCTGCTGGGGGCATGCATGGTTAAAGCTCCTGTTGGAAATAAATTAGCAATATTAAGTGCGCTAAGCCGCGACCATTTTATTTCTGGTCAGGCATTGGGAGAGGAGTTGGGGATAAGCCGTGCTGCTGTTTCAAAGCATATAAAATCATTGCAAGATATGGGCATTGATATCTTTAAAGTCACTGGCAAAGGGTATCGCTTAAATCACAGCTTACCATTATTAGATCAACATAAAATCTTACCGGTTTGGCAGGCGCTGACCGATAAACCTTGTCATATAGAAGTGCAGCCTATCATTGACTCGACTAACAGTGAGCTGATGCGTCGCATTCAGTCTAAAGACGCGGCGTTAACATCAGGACAGGTGCTGGTGGCAGAAATGCAACAAGCTGGTCGAGGTCGACGCGGCAGGCAATGGCAATCTCCGTTTGGTGCCAATTTATATTACAGTTATTACTGGCATTTTGAGGACGGTATGCAGGCGGCTATGGGGGTGTCTGTGGCAGTCGGATTAGCTGTACATGATGCACTGAGTGCATTGTATGATTTGGATGTACAGCTTAAATGGCCGAATGATATTTATATTAATGAGCATAAGTTGGCTGGTGTGCTAGTCGAGCTAGATGGGCAAATGGAAGGGCCATGTCATCTGGTGATTGGTATTGGTTTAAACGTGGCCATGCCAACCAGCGCTGCTCAGCATATTGACCAAGCTTGGACTGATTTAAGTCAGCATGTATCCGAGATAGATAAAAATCAGCTGGCAGTAGTATTGACCCTATGTTTGCAAAAGCGCCTGCATATGTATCAAAAAAGTGGTTTAAGTGACATGGTCGCACAGTGGAATGCGTTGAATGCGTTTCGTGACCAAGTAGTCAGTTTGAGCACAGGGCAAAGGCAGTGGCGGGGGATCTGTGAGGGGATTGATCATCAAGGTGGGTTAATCTTGCGCCAAGATGGTGAACGTAAAACTTATTATGGTGGTGAAATTTCACTGCGTAAGGAGCCGTGATGCGTTTGCTCATCGATGTTGGTAATACCGCCGTGAAAGTCGCCACTGAGTTGCAAGGTGAGATTGTGCTCATTAATGAAGCGCAAGTGCCTTGGCACAAAATCGAAGAAGCCTTGATAGCGCAAGTCGGCAGTAACGAGGACTTAACGCCGATATTGCAACAAGCTCAGTCTCATCAAGTGCCTTATCTATTTGCTTCAGTCTCACCGACTTTAGGCGCACTAAAATGTGCGTATGCAGAGTTTCAAAACTTAGGCATAGACCGCTGGCTTACCGTGGTTGCCAGCTTTCATTTATTTCCCAACCAAGCTTGTGTGATTGTTGATTCAGGAACAGCGACTAAAGTCGATGTGCTGGATGCGTCGGGTCAGCACCAAGGGGGATGGATTTTGCCTGGATTAGATATGATGATCGACAGCTTGGTGGCCAATACACAAAAAGTATTCAGTGACACGCATACATTGTTCGATACAAAGCTGGGGACCAATACACCTAATGCGGTAAAAAATGCAGCGCTGAGTGCGACTGTTGCACTGGCCGAGCGTGCAGTGACGCAAATGGGTGAAAAAGTACAGCTCATTTATGCGGGTGGATATGGCGAACTTATTCAGCAACACCTTGATCCTAAAGGTATCTATTTTGACGATTTGGTCATGCAAGGACTGATTTATTGGCGTAAATATCAACAAAACGATTAAATAGTAGAGTTTTTGTTGTAAATATGAGCATTTAAACAAGAAATTGCGATTTTTTTTGATTTAACTGTTGCATAGTGTCAGCGGTTGCTCTAATATCTCGCCCCGTACTAAAGCAGTGCCGACTTAGCTCAGTTGGTAGAGCAACTGACTTGTAATCAGTAGGTCATCCGTTCGACTCGGATAGTCGGCACCATCTTTAAAAGATTTAGAACACGCTTTAGAAAAGAATTTTTATGTGGAGGGGTTCCCGAGCGGCCAAAGGGATCAGACTGTAAATCTGACGGCTCAGCCTTCGCTGGTTCGAATCCAGCTCCCTCCACCACTTTATTCTTGACGGTTCTGAGGTAGTTAAGAACAGGTTCCTAAAGCGGGCATCGTATAATGGCTATTACCTCAGCCTTCCAAGCTGATGATGCGGGTTCGATTCCCGCTGCCCGCTCCAGATTTCTGGTGTGCTGATATAGCTCAGTTGGTAGAGCGCACCCTTGGTAAGGGTGAGGTCGGCAGTTCAAATCTGCCTATCAGCACCAGTCTCCGGATCTTCCCAAATACTTCCTTTGATTTGTCACAAAAACATTTATAATTGTAAAGACTAAACATAGTCCCCGCGCGCGCGCGTGAATTATTTTTATATGTAATCTAGATACACAAAAACTTATAGGTTCCGTCATGGCAAAAGAAAAGTTTGAACGCGTAAAACCGCACGTAAACGTTGGTACAATTGGCCACGTTGACCACGGTAAAACAACTCTAACAGCAGCTATCACTAACGTACTTGCAAAAGTATACGGTGGTGAAGCACGTGACTTCGCTCAAATCGATAATGCTCCAGAAGAGCGTGAGCGTGGTATCACAATCGCAACTTCGCACGTAGAGTACGATACTCCAACTCGTCACTACGCACACGTTGACTGTCCTGGACACGCTGACTACGTTAAAAACATGATCACTGGTGCTGCTCAGATGGACGGCGCGATCCTAGTAGTTGCTGCAACTGAC
>NZ_JAKFZS010000024.1 GCF_021654285.1 Pseudoalteromonas luteoviolacea
ATGCTTATGCCATTTAAAGAGTGCGTACTTCGGAGTTGAATTCGGGTTTATTGATTTATTAATTTATTGATTTATTTGTGTTGCTTTATTATATAATTATCGTTGTTATAATTGGGACTCTGATGGACTTGATATTAAATGGAAAAAATATGATCCCGTTCAAGAAAAATTTATTTTCATATACCTTCGTTGGTATGGCATTAGTAGGTTGCGGCAGCTCTGACGGTAATAAAGAAACTATTCAAAGTGCTGATAACCAAACTGCTGTGTCAGAAGCATCTACAGATACTTCTACAAAACCTGAACAGCAACCAGAAAGCTCAGAGCAAATTGAGTTGACTGTTCTTTCTCTTGCGCAAGATGCAGACATTGATCAGTTAACTACAAAGATCTCTGTTGAAGTAACAGATCCAAGTGCACTTATAAAAGAGTTGATTCTATTAGTTGACGGTGTAGAAGTTCAAAAGCTAACTCAATCTCCTTGGTTTTTTGATTGGAATAATTACTATTGGGCAAATTCATCTTCACTGAACCTGTCTGTCAAAGCAATTGCAAAGGATGGAAAATCGTACACTTTAGATGATGCTATTAAAGTGAATATGAGTGAGAAAATAGCTGAGTTATTAAAGTTTGAAAGTTTAGGTGACGCATCCTTAAAAGACACTGATAAAGTAACCGTAAAAATGGTCGCTGTTAATGGGGCTGCTTCTTACGAAATTGAATATACAGATGCTGAAGGAGAATCAGAGCACGTTAGAACAGAAGCCGTGAGAGCCACAATATCTGATTTAGCAGTTGGAAATTACTCACTCAGGTTTAGGGCTATCAATACAGAGAATCAAGCTGGTCCATGGTCTGATGCTGCTGAAATATCAATATTGCCACCAGATTTACCAGTTCTCTCAGATCCAGTATTTACTAAATCTAATGAAGGTTATCAGCTTGTTTTTGAGCAAACAGATTTAAGTACTGACACGGAATTGAATATTTCATTAATAAATGAAGTATCAGAACCTATTGATGCATCGGTAAAAGAAAATCATAAAGTCAGCTTTAATGGATTAAAGCCAGGTAATTTTCGTTGGAGTGCATCAATTACAAATCAGTATGGCCATCAATCACTTCGGTCTGTAGAAAAAGAACTTGTTCTACCTAACCCAAATACTCCTACTATCAGTTCGGTAACATTTACTGAAGAGAGCGGGCAATTTTTTGCTCAGCTAGAATGGGGTTCTGAAGATGATGCAGAAAGCTATAACTTGCAAATTCGAAATAGTAGCTCTCAAGATATTATTGCTATTTCAGAACCCGGTTTATCACTTACACAGAGTTTGGATGCTGGTGAGTATACGGTAGAAATTCAGCAGGTTGATATGGCTGGTGATACTTCTGCTTGGTCTACTCCATATGAATTTACGGTTGGCGAATTTGATATTGCGCTTGTTGTACCAGAAGTCAGAGATTCTAATTCACCCTTACCTAGCGTCATTGCGTTAGATAATAATGAGCATATTGTTTTTAGTGGTAATATCAGCCAAAACTCTAGCAAGTTCTTCAAAGTTAACGTATTGGGCGAAACTGTAATTGAGAAATCTATTGACCGCTCTGATAGTGAAAAGTTAGTTAAGCTAATACAGATTTCAGAGAATAAGTTACTTTCTATTGGTCATACAATTAATGCAATAAATGGGCATTCAATAGGCCTGCTAGTTGAATTTGATAACAATGGTGATGTTGTTTCTGAATATACTACTAGCACATTAATTGAAGGTAAGCTTAATTATCGTTTTATTGATGTTGTAGAGGCCAATGGCCGTGTATTTGTATTGGGCCAGCTTTCAGACACCAATAGTAACTTTATAGCTGAAATTAAGGCTCAAAATATAAGTAATTTTGTACTTATTGATTCTCATGATGGTAATACTTTGAATGCTCAATACCTTAATGTAACAGGCGAGGGTAATATTGCGATAGCTGGCCATGTGGGTTCAAAGTTGGTTGTGAGAAGTTTTAATACTGCTTTACAGCTCCAAAAAGAATGGGTCAGTCCTGATGATATTTCAACCAGTAGTCTTGAGGGCTTAATTGTAAATCAGGAGTCAATCGTAGTCACTGGTTTGGATCAGAGCCAGGTAAATGCTCATTATTTTAAGTTATCAAGTAACGATTTACAGCTTACTGCGAATTCAAGTGACTATGTTATATTCAATGCTGAGTTCCATCATGCGATGCAGTTGGCGCAAGACGGAACAATCAAGCTCTTTATTGATGAAGGTTCTTCATATAACTATCTTGTTGCAAGAACATATAATAGTGAGCTTGTGAGAGATGATCATCTTCAACATTATGAAAATATGAAAGTATATTCTGCACCTATTTTTGCGAGTATGAATTCTCAGCATGGAACACTGTTTACAGTAATGTGGGAGTTGGGTTCTAATCAGCTAAGAATACAACAAAAAGCTCAACGATAGCCCTGTTGTATAACTTATTTTAATCGCAGCTACATTTTATGTGGCTGCTTTTTGCTCTTTTCAATAGAAATCCCACAAGTACTAAAAACATTCTTTTATTGATGTGCTGTTTCACACGTAATACGGCTCAGAGAATTAGCTATGCATGGGCTTGATTGAAGTTAGTAAATACTAGTATTTTTACTAGCATTCACTGATGAGGGGGTTAACTTAATAAATGCGCAATACGTTTTAATTTCAGCTTATCCATCTCTACTTTTATTTCTGGTCCTTTTGCACCCAATGCAATCACCTCTTGTGCTTTAACATTACTGGCCGCTTTATATGCTTTGTTGAGTTCAATGGCTTTGTCGGCACAGTGATCATCAATGACTCGTACAGTGCTTATAAACACACATAAGCGCTCTGGACGACGCCATGCATCGAGCTGATTTAATATGGTCATGATGGTGTCAGCTTGCCAAGTATCTGATTGCAATAATGGTAAGTTTGCCTGTAAATCACGTAAGCTATCAGCATAGATTTTTGGGATCTTATGATCTTGCTCTAGATTGTATTCACTCAGATCAGCTTGATATTGCCAAAGGCTAAATGCAGATCTTAAATAGGTATCGTTGCTTGGAGATAAGCGCGCGAGTTGATCCGCTAATGTCTTAGCGGTTTCTTGATCCCATTTGGTTTGCCAAGGTGTGACAAATGGCAGGGCATTCAGATCCGCAAGCACATTGGCAAATATGTGGATAGCACCATCTTTGAGTGACTTTTCTATCTCCATCCATACCCGCTCTTTAGTGAGCGTTTTAAGCTCACCAGCTTCAACCATGGTAGTCATTAACTGCATGGTTTCATCGGCAATGGTAAAGCCCAAGTAGTGATAGCGCGCAGCGAATCGCGCAACACGTAAGATCCTCAGTGGATCTTCGCTGAAGGCGTCACTGACATGGCGCAAGATCTTATTGTCTAGATCTGCTTTGCCATGATAGGGATCGATCAAATTACCTTGATCATCTTTGGCAATGGCATTGACGGTCAAATCACGGCGGATCAGATCATCTTCTAGGGTAATGGTCGGTGCAAAGTCGCAAATAAAGCCCGTATAGCCTTGTCCTTGCTTGCGTTCGGTGCGTGCTAAGGCGTGCTCATCTTTACTTTCTGGGTGCAAAAATACAGGGAAGTCTTTGCCAACTTGTTGATAACCCAATTTGAGCATATCTCTGATTGTCGCACCTACTACAACATAGTCTCTTTCTAATATAGGTCTGCCGAGTAATTCATCTCTGACGGCACCACCGACCAAATACACCTTCATAGTTATCCTAATACGTCATTATTTCATGTTTCACTATGGCACTATCATCTTGAGTTTAAAATGTTTGTTCCTAAATTTGTGAAAAATTCAGTGTCGATTAAGCAAACAATGTTTTAACTTAAAGTGATTTTTTGCCATTATAGGCAGCATTCTAACAATAAAGAGACAGCACGTGTATTTACGCTATTTTGGTTTAACGGAAAAACCGTTTTCAATTGCGCCAAATCCTGAGTTTCTATTTTTAAGTGATCGCCACAAAGAAGCGTTGGCGCATTTAACCTATGGACTTGGTGACGCCGGCGGCTTTGTATTATTGACAGGGGAAGTGGGCACAGGTAAAACCACCGTGACGCGCAGCATGTTGGCGCAATTACCCGAGTCTACGCAGGTTGCGTTTGTTTTAAACCCAGCACTGTCCGAAATGGAATTGTTAGCCAGTATTTGTGATGAACTGCACATTGACTATGATGCAAAAGAAGCAACGCTGAAGTCATTAACCGATGTGATCAAAAAGCGTTTGTTAGATAATCATGAGCAAGGTGGCCACACTATGCTGATTATTGATGAAGCACAGCACTTGGCTGCAGAAGTGTTAGAGCAGCTTCGTCTATTGACTAATTTAGAAACGGATCATAAAAAGCTTCTGCAGATTGTGTTGGTTGGTCAGCCTGAACTCCAGCAGTTACTGCAACGCAACGAGTTGCGTCAGTTAGCACAAAGGATCACTGCGAGATACCACTTGCTGCCGTTGACTGAGTCGCAAGTGTTTTCTTATATCAAGCACAGGCTGAATAAAGCAGGTTGTCAAAACCATCTATTTAGTAATGAATCAGTTGCCTATATTCACCAAGTCACTGCTGGGATCCCAAGGCTTATCAATTTACTGGCGGACAGGTGTTTACTTGGCGCTTATTCTGCGCAGCAACAAGAAGTCACTAAGCAGATAGCGCAACAAGCTGCCAAAGAGGCCTTGCCGCTTAATTTGATCCCAGAACAACAAACCAAAAAACTCAATGTGCCGATGTTAGTGTCTGGTTGGGTGGCCGCAATGTTTGTCTGCGGTTTTGGTCTTTCATATATTTTTTAATGGTGTGCCATGTCTTATCTTGTTAATGCATTAAAACAATCACAACAACAATCAAAATCTGAGCAAGACTATGTACAAGCACGTCAATCTGCACAGGTTGCATTTTATAAACGCTTGAGTCTTGGACTAGGCGGTGGGCTTATTAGCATTTGTGCGCTAAGCGCAGGGTATTTTCTTGGTCAGTCGGTGCAAACACCTGACAATGATCAAACACTGGTAGCTGTTGAGCCAGTATCAGGTGCTGAGGAAACCAAGGGGGATACAGAGGTTGATGCGGTTAAAGCGGACTCGGAGATTACTCAGGCTGAGTCCAATGCGCCTGATCAAGTTGTCGCAAACACTGCACTTACAACCCCCAATGTTGTAGCTAGCGCACCGGTTATGACCAACCAAATGCAACAACCTGTATTAATGCAGCAGCCTATGGTGCAGAACCAAATTCACTACCAGTGGATGTCAGTGCAAGTAGGCTTCGATGCCAGTGGCCGAGCTGTTTATTCTCAGCAGTTGGTCCCTGTGAATAGCCAGGGCCAAATTGTTAATGTACCGGTACAAGCGCAAATGCCACAAACTCAGCAATTTGCAACCGCAGGGCAAATTGTGCAGCCAAATATGGCTTATACACAGCAGCCAGTCGCGATGCCTAATACAGGGCAAGTTTATAATCCGAATATGACACAAGCGTATACCGGAGCGCCGCAACCTAATCAGTTTAATGGCACTCAAAGTCGTGAAGAAGATGAGCTAGCGGGTGTGTCCGATGAGCTGAAAAAAGCCTTTGAAGCAGCTGTGGCAGAAACCCGCCCGACGTTTTCTGTGGGTTCAGAGGAAGACAGTGACGTGATATCTAGTAGTAAAGAAACAGCACACGCCACACCGGTTGAGCTACTTCCTTTGAAGCTACAAAATAGTATTCCATCTTTGCGTTATCAAGCACATATCTACGCCACAGAGCCTGATAAGCGTTGGATCAAAGTGAATAACCGTGAGTTATATGAAGGTGACAACCTAGGTGCCTTGACCATAGTGGAGATCACACCAGAGCAAGCTTTGTTTGATTTTGATGGCATTGAATTTACCCTTAATGCCATGCAGGATTGGATCCCTTAACCTATCGGCGATGACCTTAGCGCTCAGGGCGCTAAGGTAGCATAGAGTGGCGGAAAAACTTGATTAAGTCTAAACCAAACTCTTCAGGCTTTACCGCGGCCTCTAACTCATCATCAATGCGCTTGTCACTTAAGTCGACATCTCTTACTTCAACATGAAACATGTTCTTTGCATTGTAAAACACTTTCACCACAGGTTGTAAAGGCGACACTGGGTTGCTCGCTGCAACAATACCTACGCGATGGCTTTTGAGCTTAACTAAAGTGCCTACTGGATACATACCAATGCAGTGAATAAATTGGTTTAGTAAGTTCTCATCAAATTGATGTGGGCATCCTGCTTTGAGCTTTTTGAATGCTTTTATGGGGGCCATACCCACTTTGTAGACTCTGTCTGCGGTCATGGCGTCATAAACATCGACAATAGAAATCATGCGTACATACTGTGATAGCTCGTCCCCTTTTTTTGAGTATGGATACCCTGTGCCATCTAGCCTCTCGTGATGAAAGCCTGCTATTTCAGCGGCAATTTCACCTAATCCACTGTCTTTAACAATATCGTGACTATATTTGGCATGCTCTCGCATGATGGCAAACTCATTTTCACTGAGCTTGTCTGGTTTTTGCAATATTTCATCAGGGATTTTAATTTTACCTATGTCGTGCAATAACGCACCCGTTGCCAACTCTTCTATGAGTTCGCGATCAAACCCGAGGTGCTTGGCAAAGATACTCATTAAAATGGATACGTTTAAAGAGTGCTCCAGCAGGTAGCCATCTTTTTCACGGATCCGTGCGATGCAGGCGAGGGCGTCTTGATTTCTAAACACTGAATCAATAAAACCTGAGGCCGTTTCTTTAAACTCCGCGATATTGATTTTTCGACCTTCTTTTATATCGGAGAACGCCTTCTCTTGTAGCTGCTTTGCTTGCTCGTACATCTTAACAGCTTGGCCAAGCTCAGCTTCGACTGGGACAGATTTATGCCAGGGATCTGGTTTAGCAGAAGTGATCACTTCTTCTATGATCTCTGGTTCGGGTTGGGACTGATCTAATGTTTTGTCGGGATCGATCTCTACTTCTAATACACCGGAGTGGATCAAGTTGTTGATCCCTTTTTCATCTCTCACCCAGCCCTGATTTTTTACCCGTACGTGCCCGGCTTGTTTGATCACGCCAACAACAAACATACCAGGTTGCAACTCTTTGATATTTATTGTTTTCACAGTATAAAAACCCCTTGTGTAGAATTTAAGCTTAGCAAAGGCATATCAAAATGAAAGCGCAATAGTGCACAGATTATGAACATTTTTTCCCAGCGTGAGTGCCATAAACAGTTGCATTTATCAGCAATTGTTTGCAAGCTGGAACGACTTTTTCAATTCAATAATAATAACGTTATGAAAACATTGCTCACATCAATGGCGCTATTGTGCTGCGTACATCACGCTGCTGCCAGTAATCTAGAATCCGCAGTAAACCAGTCGCTTCCTAAATTAGAAGCGCTGTATTTACATCTACACCAGAACCCTGAGCTATCTATGCAAGAACAGCAAACGGGCGCACGTTTGGCTAAAGAGTTAAAAGCATTGGGCTTTGACGTCACTGAGCGTGTGGGAGGTTATGGTGTTGTGGGGCTGATGAAAAATGGTGATGGACCCACAGTGATGATCCGCGCTGATATAGATGGTTTGCCAATTATTGAGCAAACCGGAAAGCCTTATGCCTCAAAAGTGCGAGTAAAAGATGCTAACAATAACATGGTCGGTGTCATGCACGGTTGTGGCCATGATATTCATATGACCAGCTTTATTGGTGCTGCAGAGCAGTTGGTAAAAAAGAAACATCAGTGGCAGGGTACATTAATGATGGTGGCGCAGCCTGCAGAAGAAGTGGGCGCAGGTGCGAAGGCGATGCTCAAAGAAGGGCTATTTAGCAAATTTGCCAAGCCTGATCATGTGCTTGGTTTACATGTCAGCGCATCGCTGCCAGCAGGTAAAGTTGCTATCTCTCCTGGCTATGCTTTAGCCAATGTTGATTCTGTAGATATTATTGTAAAAGGGCAAGGTGGTCATGGTGCCTACCCGCATACAACCATTGATCCCATCGTGTTAGCGTCGCGCATTGTACTTGGGATCCAGACTATTACCAGTAGAGAGATCTCACCGCTTAAGCCTTCTGTGATCACTGTGGGATCGATTCACGGTGGATCTAAGCATAATATTATTTCTAATGAAGTGAAATTACAGCTGACTTTAAGATCTTATGATAGAGAAGTGAGAGATCAGCAAATAGCAGCGTTAAGGCGACTGACGAAAGGCGTCGCCCTAAGTGCTGGATTAACGCCTGAGCAAGCACCTGTTGTACATGTGCACGAATCAGAAAGCATTCCATCAACTTATAATGCACCTGCTCTTGCTAATGCGGTGACAGTCAGTATTAAAAATGAATTGGGTGCTGAGAATGTGGTGAAAGCTGAGCCTGTGATGGCGGGTGAAGATTTTGGTTTATACGGGCGCACGGATGACAATATTCCAATCACCATTTTCTGGTTAGGGGGCGTAGAGCCAAAAGCATATGCTGATGCGCAAACACATGGCACTAGTTTACCTTCGTTGCATTCAAGCAAGTTTGCGCCAGATTACCCATTGGCTTTAAAAACAGGGGTACGTGCCATGACGGCCAGTGCGTTAGATCTCTTTAATCAAAAGTAAGGAGCCGTGCCAGAGCCTAAAAAGGATCTGGCGCATTAAATTGCATCATCTCGCCACTGACAGGGTGGCAGATCTCCAACATTTGTGCATGTAGCTGCAAACGCTCTGCGGCTTTAAGGGCATCACCTGTCGCGTATAGCCTATCACCTAGAATTACATGACCCAGTGATTGCATATGTACCCTTAGCTGGTGAGAGCGACCTGTAATGGGCGTAAGTGAAACACGTGTTGCGTTTGGTTCATATTCAAGTACTTCGTAATGGGTCAGTGATGGCTTACCCGATTCATGACAAACTTTTTGCTTGGGGCGGTTAGGCCAGTCACAAATGAGTGGCAGGTCAACTGAGCCTGTTTTACTTTCCAGTCGACCATGTATACGGGCCACATAGCGCTTCTTCGTCAGTCGGTCTTGAAATTGAATACTTAAAAAGCGGTGTGCTTCTTTGTGCATGGCCAAACATAAGATACCTGATGTCGCCATATCTAGGCGATGCACGATTTTTGCAGTTGGAAATACCCGATTGATGCGGTTAATGACGCTGTCTGCATGTTTTGGATCTTTGCCTGGCACTGTCAATAAACCACTTGGTTTGTTGATCACCAACATATGATCGTCCTGATATAAGAGGCCTAGATAGGGATCGGTTGGTGGGTTGTAATTTAATAGCACTGCAAAATTCCAAATTTGATCGAAAACGGGCGTATTCTAACTGGCTACGATCAAAAGGCCAAGTAAACCCTAGTTGCTTGGCACAATGGTTAATTCAATCCCAAGCGCTTGGATACTGCTTTGTACATCTTGTCGTATGCCCTTATCGGTGATCAGATGGTTGATCTTATGCGCAGGCACAATCTGGTAAGTTTTGGTTTTATCTAGTTTGTCATGAGGTCCCATTAAAACGGTGCGATCAGCTTGCTCAATGGTGGCTCGCAATACTTCAGCTTCTTCAAGGTAACTGACGCAAAAGCCGTGCTTGGCATGAAATGCACAGATCCCCATAAAAACGATATCAAAGCGGATCTGTTTGAGCATTTCAATGGCACTGTGGCCAACAGTGCGCATAGCGGGCTTAAACATTTTTCCGCCAATTTGGATCACCTGCACCTGAGGTTGCTGCATGAGATCTTGCACAATCAGCGGGCAACCGGTGACAACAGTTAAAGGTAAGTTGGCTGGCAAGTTTTGTGCGAGGTAACGACACGTTTCGCCAGAATCAATAACAATGGTTTGTCCCGCTTCAAGCATATTGAGTGCGGGTTCTAAAAAGCGCTTTTTTGAGGGATCCGGTGTATTTAATCTGTCAAAATAATCAGGTGTCTCTTCTTGCATCACCAAAGCACCGCCATGAACACGGTGTAACAGTTTTAACTCTCCTAGCTTGTTGAGATCTCGTCTGATCGTGTCTTCACTGACAGCCAGTGATTTAGCCAACTCCACAGACGTGATCCTGCCATGCAGATTAAGTTGCTCTAATATTAATTGATGTCGTTCTGCCAATAGCATTTTGCATGTTCCTGCGCTTTTTTGCCGAATTTTACTTGATCTTAGGGGGATCGCAAGCGTATTATTTGCATGTATATGCGTTTTTTTGCGTCTTTAAACTTTTATTTGCGTGTTCTTGCCTGTTTAAATGGAGGGAAATATGGATTATTACTGTAATTTGTCAAAGTACCGAGGTGCTATTTTTGATATGGATGGCACACTTGTCGATTCTGATACCGCGATTGCCAAAGCCATTGCGCCTTGGTGCCAACGGCATCAGCTCGATATTGAGCAAGTATTAAAAGATGGCCGAGGTGTTCGTTTCGAAGATTATGTAAAGCAACACTTACCACACTTGGATCTTCACCAAGAAGTTAAGCATTTTGAAGGTGCAGAGGCCACATTTGCAAAGTATGTTGAAGAGATTGCTGGCGCAAAGACTTTCCTTACTCATTTTCAGCACTTGAACTTACCATGGGCGTTAGCGACTTCAGCAGATCGTGATAATGCATTGAAAAGGATGCAAACATGCGGCTTACCGAAACCCATGCATTTAATCGGGGCGGAAGATGTCCAACAAGGTAAGCCAGACCCTGAGCCTTTCACCGCGGCTGCAAGTAAGCTGGGCTTGCCCTGTCGTGAATGTGTGGTGTTTGAAGACTCTGATGCTGGCGTTCAAGGTGCATTATCTGCCGGGTGTGACGTGGTGGTAGTCGGGCGGTTTTGTCAGCTATCACATCCCAACATTGTGGCTAGGATAAATGACTATACAAATTGGAATGCAAAGCTGCTGCATGGGAGGCAAGCATGTTGAAATTGACTTGGGCGCACTTTTTAATGAGCAGTGAACGTCACTGGGATATGGCTGGCGTATTGTTTGGGGGAATAGGCGCCTTTGCACTGCTTGGGCAATTACTCAATGAACTTAATCGCCAAGGCGATAGCACTTTATCTATGAGCTTTTTATTGGGTTATGTCGTGGTCTTTATGTTTTGGCTGCTTTATGGCTTGAGGTTTAAACGCCCAGCTATTGTGATAACGAATACCATATGCTTGATATTGCAAGCTTCGCTTCTGCTGGTTGTCATTGGATAAAAAGGGGGAAAGCCCCCTTCTAAAAACTCCCTATAACTGCTGATAAAAGGGAGGTGCATCATTATTGAGTTTAAATATACCAGGGACACCCGATTGGCAGTTTTTGCCGGGCTCATATTGGCAAACACTGAGTGTATTGCGCGTAAACTTGGTGATTTCAAAAATGTATTCTTGCTGATTGATATAGGTATGCAGTTTACCTTCAATCACTGCAAAGGTGCCGTTACCTTGTTCAGTTGAGACTTGATTGACGATTTTACCGTCCATGTCAGGCAGTGCTGAAAATGAATATGTGCTGCTTTGTCCTTGTATCTCTAGTGTTAAGTGAGCAAGGCGTAAAAAGTCGCTATCAAATGAAGTTACGTCCAATTGATCATTGTGCTCGACTTTCATTATCCATTTACCCCCATTTTGTAATGGGCCTTGTGGGTAGGCTTCAGTATTCATATTGTAGTTCAGATACAAGGTGTTACCTTGCTTAGCGATGAGTTCGTAATAGAACTCGCAGCTGATGTAACAGGTATTGTCAGGACAGGTGTAAACATCTCCCATTAATGGATGAGTCAGTTTTTTGCGTACCATATGTGTTTGTTGGTTGATAGACCAGTTTGTAGCGGTGCCTACAACCCCTGGGACAGCAATATTATCTGGGTAAAAGTGGTGTTTGGTAAACTGTGTTTGCCATTGACCTGTGACCAGCTCTTCATTTAGCACTGTATCTTGCTGCGCTATCATGTGTCCGTGCAGCCATTCACTGGTTTGATTTATCTGATTAGTACGTTTGGCGATAAAGCGCAGACCGATATCATCAATGTGGTTAAAAATGCGTAAAACATACCTTGTTTTATCTTCACCATTTTGGAAATTAATAATTAGTCGTTTATCGCTTATTCGCCAATTGGCTCTGCTTTGTACACCATTCCAATGCTCAACTGTACCTGTGCCATTTGAATGGAAAGTAACTTTTGCTGTTGTTTTTTCATGCGTATCTGAGTCGTTTGGTCGGGTTATTTCATCTACATAATCTATCACCCAAGTTTTGCCGATGAGCTCAAGATGCCAAGGGTGAAGTTGGTGTGGTTTAATAAGTGTCGCCGCGAACTGCTGTGAAAAAGTCGTTAGTCGTGTATTCGCCTCTTTATGCCAGATCTCAAAATGTTGTGTGTAGTGTGTTTTTTCTTTTAAATGAGTGGGCTCAAAAGTGAAAGCAACTAATTTTAATACATGTGTTTCCTGATTGGAAAGAGAGTCTTCACCAAGCACTTGTGGCTGAGCTAATTGCACTTGTATGAGGTTTTTAGGGAGTTTTTGCCATGTACCAGTTAATTGCTCAGTTCTGAAAATCGAAGCGTGGCCATCCGCTTTTAAAGAAATTTTATAGGCATTACTAAATTGTTCTTCATCGAGTAAAAAGTAATGGCCCTTTAACTGAGTTGAAGCGGCATGTGCAAGCACAGAGCTTAAACTGAGCACAGTGAGTATCACTAGCGATATTATTGTTCTTAACTTCATTATTATCATTTCCTTGATTGTTGGAATATTAACCAACTTATCAAGTAGATGATTTATTCACAATAACTCAGAAAAGAATATGAAATTAATAATAGGGAGGCACAATGAAGCATGAGAGGTTTAAAAACAGGCAATAAAATGTACTCTTATTGCCTGTTTTTTGGTTTGAAATTACTGGTTAGCAACCACAATTAAACGGATCGCATCCAGTTTTACCTGCGCTTTAGAGATGTGCTCACTGAGCTGTGCTTTTTGCTTATCAAACACCTGAATCTCTTCATCACGGATATTTGGATTAATCGCTTTGAGTGCACTTAAACGAGTTTGCTCTTCGTCTAAGCGTGTTTGCATATCTGCTTGAGCCTGACTTTGCAATGTGTCTAGTTGCTGATTAGCAATATCCGTCGCCTTGGCAATAAGTGGGTGGATCCCCGATTGCAATGCATTGGCTAGCTTGCTGGCAGTTTGGCGTCCTACAGCAGACAGCTGCTGGTTAAATGCATCAAATGCGACATTCTCAGCCAAGTTATTACCTGTTTTATCCATCAATACACGAATAGGTGTAGGCGGCAAGAAACGACCCACTTGCAGCGACTTAGGCGCAGAGGTTTCGGCAACGTAAATTAGCTCAACAAAGAAAGTGCCTACTGGCAGTTTGTTGTTTTTCAATAGCGCCACGGATGCGCAGCCGAAGTCATCATCACAGATCATGTCCATAACGCCTTCAACCATTGGGTGATCCCAACTGATGAATTGCGCATCTTCTTGAGATAGTGAAGTTGATCTGTCAAATGTTACTGTCATGCCATCGTCTTTCAAACATGGGAATGACGGATTAAGCATGTGCTCTGTGGGTTTAAGAATAATGGTGTTCTCGCCTTTGTCTTCTTGGTTTACACCAAAAATATCAAACACATTAATCATATAAGCTGGCAAGACTACATCATCATCGAGTTTCTCAATTTCAGTGACGATTTGCTCTGCACGACCTTGGCCGCTTGAGTGCAGTTCAAGAAGCCTGTCTCGACCTTGTTCCATTTTTGCACGCAGCACTTTGTTTTGCTTGGCAACTTGCTCAAGTAATGGATCTAGTTCTTCTTCATCACAGTTATGCGCCGCGATAAATTCAAGCAGATCTTCAGAGAACTCTTTGTAAAGCAATTGACCGGTTGTGCTGGTGGTTTCGAATGCATCTAATGCTTCGTTATACCAACGCAATAGCACTTCTTGAGCGGTATTGGCAAAGTAAGGTACATGAATATTGACGTCATGTTGTTGACCAATACGGTCAAGTCGACCGATACGCTGTTCTAACAAATCTGGATTTAGTGGCAGATCGAACAACACGAGGTGATGTGAAAACTGGAAGTTACGACCTTCAGATCCTATCTCAGAACATAACAACACTTGTGCACTGTCATATTCATCAGCAAAGTAAGCGGCCGCGCGGTCACGTTCAATGATTGACATACCTTCATGGAATACTGCTGAACGAATGCCTTCGCGCTCGCGTAAAGTTTGCTCGAGGCTGATTGCTGTTTGTGCTTCGGCACAGATCAAAAGCACTTTTTCGTGCTTTAACTCTTTAAGCTTTTCAATCAACCAATTAACGCGTGGATCAAACTGGGTCCAACTGGCGCTTTCACCTTCAAACTCCTGAAAGATTTTTTCAGGGAATAGGGCGCGTAATGCGCTTTTCTCTGCAGTTTGGATACCGCCCATACTACCAAGGACTGACATAGCCGTTTTATATTGCTTTGGCATGTCAACTGGGTGCGCATGGACTTTACGACCGGGATAGCCATCAATGCCACTGCGGCTGTTACGGAACAAGATACGGCCTGTACCATGACGGTCAAGTAACATGCCTAATAGCTCTTGCTTCGCTTCTTGTTCTTTTGTAGCAACGCGCTTAAGAAGTTCTGAGATATCTGTTTCTTTTAGAAGCTCAGTAATGGTCGCGGTCGCTTTGTCGTCTAACTGCGTATCTTGCAGTAGTTGATTCGCCGCATCCGCAATTTCTTTATAGTTACTTTCTTCTGCAACAAACGCGTCATAGTCATAGAATCTATCTGGGTCTAATAACTGCAGGCGAGCAAAGTGGCTGCGATGGCCTAATTGATCAGGTGTCGCGGTCAATAAGATGAGACCCGGGATATCTTGGCTGAGTTCAGCAATGCGCTGATATTCAGTACTTGGTTTATCTTTTTCTACGGTAAGGTGGTGCGCTTCATCGACCACAAGCAGGTCCCAATCCGCAAGGGTTGCTTGCTCAAACCAGCGACGTTTCTTAGTGATAAACTCAAGGCTGACCAAAACCAATTGCTCGGTCTCGAACACATTAGGTGAGTCTGCAAATGCTTCGTCGCAACGCTCTTCATCAAAGATGGAGAAACGTAAGTTGAAGCGGCGTAACATTTCTACTAACCACTGGTGTTGCAAGCTTTCTGGTACCGCAATTAGTACACGGCTAGCACGACCAGTTAGGATCTGCTGATGCAAAATCATACCGGCTTCAATGGTTTTACCCAAGCCCACTTCATCAGACAATAAAACACGTGGTGCAAAGCGTTGTCCCACTTCATCAGCGATATACAGCTGGTGTGGAATTAAGCTGGCACGTTGGCCGATTAGGCCTTTAAGATGAGATTGTTGACGGTTAAATTGGTGCTGCCATGTTTGATAACGCAATGTATAGCGGTCAAACCTATCCACTTGACCTGCAAATAGTCTGTCCTGTGGCTTATTAAACTTAATAAAATGATCTAAAAAGGTTTCTTTAAGGCTGACGGTTTCTTCTGTGTCTAGACGAACACCATGATAGCAAAGCAGATCCCCTTGCTCTTCGATGCTCTCTACACGCATTTCCCATTCTTCAACACTGCGGATCACATCCCCAGGATTAAATGCTACTCGAGTCACCGGCGCTTCTTGTACAGAATAAACGCGGTTTTCTCCACTGGCGGGAAACAGAATGGTTACTTGTCTACCTTCTAAGGCGACAATGGCCCCTAAACCCAAATCTGATTCGGTATCGCTTATCCAGCGCTGACCTAAGGAAAAATTCATGGTTTTCTCATCTTCGCAGAAAAAAGGCGGCTATGTTACCGAGAAGCAAAGCCTTGTTCAAGATTGTAAAAACACAATAAATGTGCCTTACAGCGTGGTATTGCGTGGGTTTTACAAGATAACTGATTCATATTCGTTGTTTGCTCACCGTTGATTGTTTTTTATTGTGCAATAGTGGCTATTAAGCATAGTCAAACATCACTATTATTGGAGATAAAATATACGAATTGAATCATTAAAAAAAGTGGTACAGGGGGAGTGTGGAAATAAAAAGGGACATTTCGGCAAAAGGTTTTTTGTCATGAAAACGACTTTTGTGACAAATAGACTAAAATTAAGTTAGAGCGATGTATTGTGTGGCGAGCAATACACAGTTCAATCATAGAAATTGCAGACGAATAGGAATGCACTATGGGAAAAGATGACCTCGACCGGAAAATTTATGTACTAGACACCAACGTTTTACTTCACGAACCCCTCGCTTACCTTTCCTTCCAAGAACATGATGTTGTGATCCCCATGACCGTGTTAGAAGAACTTGACCACATCAAAGATAGAAAACGTGATGTAAGTCGAGATGCAAGAGTTGCTATTAGAAGTTTGGATGATGTTCTGACCAATGCGACTCCAGAGCAAATGCTAGAGGGCGTTGATTTACCAAAAGTACAGCGTGACCCCAATAAACCTGCCAGCAGTGGCAAGCTCATCATCGTAAACGACCATTTGTATCCAGATAGTATTTCTGGACTACCTGGTAATGAAAACGACCACAGTATTATCAACTGTGCGCTACAACTTCAAAAACAATACACAGAAAAGAAAGTAACCTTGGTAACCAAAGACATCAATATGCGCCTCAAAGCAAAGGGGGTAGGGCTGAAGTTTGTGGAAGACTACCGAACAGATCAACTCATTGATGACATTAACTTACTGACCTCAGGGTATAACAAATTTGAGGGAGACTTTTGGGCAAGTGTGGGTGAGTGCCAAACTGAGCAGCAAGGGAGATACAGTTTACACAAAGTACCAAAATCTCGGATGCCAGAGGTATTTTATAACGAATACCTTCTTGATGGCGGGGAGCACTTTGCGGCACGTGTAGTGGGATATGATGAAGCACATGTGACGTTAAAAGACATCAGTGTCGAGCGGTTACTGCATCAGCAAGCTTGGGGCGTTAAGCCCAAAAATGTATATCAAGGGATGGCACTGGATGCACTGTTAGACCCTAACATTGAGCTGGTGGTATTAACCGGTCCTGCCGGTTGCGGTAAAACGCTATTGGCATTGGCCAGCGCCCTTGAAATGATCATCGAAAAGGGCATATATGACAAGGTGATCGTGACGCGAAATACCCCTGAAATCGCAGAAAGTATTGGCTTTTTACCCGGCACCGAGGAAGAGAAAATGGCACCTTGGTTGGCAGCCATTACAGATACGTTGGAGGTGCTGCATAAACATGACGAAAGCCCAATATCGAGCCGTAATTACATTATGGAAAAGGCCAATATTCAGTTTAAGTCGGTTAACTTTATGCGTGGTCGTAGTATTCAAAACGCGGTGGTGATTTTAGATGAGAGCCAAAATTTAACGGCTTCACAGCTTAAAACCATCATTACGCGCTGCGGTGAGGGGACCAAGCTTATCTGCACAGGTAACTTGGCGCAAATAGACAGTAATTACTTAACGCCAGTGACCTCGGGGCTAACTTATATCGTGGAGCGATTTAAAGACTTTGAGGGCAGTGCGACCATCAATCTCAATGGGGTTGTTAGAAGTCGATTGGCCTCATTTGCTGAAGAAAACTTGTAATATGTAGCCTGTAAATATCAACCAGTGTATTCGATATACACTGGTTTTTCATTTACAAATAGGGGGGTTACGATGTGAATCACTTGCTTATCTGAACACTGCTCGCTAACCTTTCAAAAAAAGATGGAAAGAACTAATACAGGCCATTGAATGGACATTATGTCAGAGTTTCAGCCACTCAAAACTTATCGAAAATCTATCTGTGTTGCGTTATTAATTCCTTTAATTCTCGCCATTGTACTGTGTTTTCATTTATTCAATATTAAGTTAGAGCGTCAGTACGCCGTTTACCAGGTGCAGTTTGCTGCGGTATTGGCGCAAGTTGATCAAGCTGCCAGTGCCGCAAGCACAGTTATCGGAAGTATTAAACGCGGATTAGATACTCCCATCAAATACCAACTAAGTCGTGATGTCCAGCAACAGGTGCGTCAGCAATTAGGTTACTATTATCATCGCTTGCCAGAACAAGGTGGGGAGCTGGTTGGGCTGGGGACGTACAAAGCATCTCCCCGTGTGCTAGAACATTGGTTGCATGTGATGGCGCTGGGTCCGAGTTTTGATACGGCGTTAGCATTGATCAGTGAGTTAGAGGCGGTGGCCTATTTTAATGAGCATGGCTTTGCATTCGTTAAACGCCGAGATGAAACACAAAGTCATCTATTAACTGCCATTGTCGAAGGGCGTTTTAGTCCCAGAAAGGGCGTCTTGAGTAACCCAGATAGCAAGCAAGCTAGGCTATTTGGTAATACCTACTTCAGCATTGCTCAGCCAATTAACAGTGGCGGAAAATCTCATATTATTCTGATTTACAACGCTGAAAAAGTAACGGCTTTATTAGATAAATTGACCTTTGATGGTGGAGCACTGGCGCTGGTGGATGACAATGAGCAAGTGCTGGTGCAAAGTAGCTCGCCAGCGGGCTTGTTAAAGTCTTACTCTCCTGAGCGTGCTCGAGTATGGCGAGGTGGTATTGAGTTGACCGGGGATATCCAAAATGCACCTTATGTACTTAGATTTCAGCAAACTGAAGATGCGTTTACTGCTGCTATTTTCGAAGAGGTCATGGTTGAACTTAGTTTCTTAGCCCTATTTATTGTATTTACTTTTTGCTCCTTTTTATGGCTTAACGGGCAGGTTTTTATTCGTCCGCTTAAACATTTTGTTCATTATCTAACGAAGCAGGATGGAGTCGACTCAGAAACGCTTGATTATTCTGTACCAGTGGATTGGCAGCCTTGGTTTAAAGAGATCAAAGATGTTGTGGTGCAAAGGCAAGCACTGATTGAACAAATGGAAACACATAATGCACGGTTGGATGAGCAAGTACAGCGACAGAAAAAAGCGCTGTCACGAAGCTTTGAAGCCAAGGAGCGTCAAGCTGCGCTGCTAAATACCGTGCTTAATTCAGTACCCGACCTGATTTATTTTAAAAACATTGATGGTTCATTTATCGGGTGTAACCAAGCATTTGAGCGCTTTATTGGGGTAGTGCAAAGTGATCTGGTTGCCAAAGAGCACCAAGAGGTGAGTCAAAAGTACCTAGCGCTGTTGGATCTTGAGCAGGCTATGGAGAGCCATAGTATTCCATTGACTGAGATCTTAGAATTTGATGACAAGGCCTATTTAGTGAGTGTGTCTCCGTTGTTTGATGAGCAGGGAAGCAGAATAGGTAGTTTGGGGATTGCCCGCGATATCAGCGAGCAGCAGCAAGCGATGAATGCGCTTCGGGCTTCGGAGCAAAACTTTAAAGCGGCGATTAAGCATGCACCCAATGGCATTTTACTTGTGTCTACTGATGCAATGGTTTTAGAGTTTAATCGTGCTGTGCGTAAGCTATTGGGCGGAGTTGAAACCGGTCAGCCTTTAAGTACGCTTTTTGCTCAAGGGGAGTTAGAGACGCTCAATGGGGTACTAGATCAATTACTTGAAGAGCGAAAGGGCGTTAAAGTGCTTAGCTTGTCACAAAGCGAGTCATCTTTGTGGTTGCAATTGAGTGTATCCTTAGTATGGGATAAGCAAAAACAGCCTAAATACTTTGTGATCCATGTACAAAATGTCACTGCCTTGACCAAGGCAAAAATAGAAGCCGAGCGTGCCAATAGAGCAAAAAGCCGCTTTATTGCCAATATTAGTCATGAGATCCGCACACCGCTCAATGCGATTCTCGGGTTAGTTGGGATATTAAAACCGAGTCTGACACAGCCGCAAGACAGTGAGAAATTAATCCATATCGAAACCGCCGCAAAACAATTGTTGACTATGCTCAGTGATATATTGAGTTTTGCTCGTTTGGAGAGCGGTCGTACCAAAGTACGTAATAAACCTTTCACTATATTGAGTTTAATGAATAGCTTAAATGCCTTGATCCAACCACTAAGTGATGCCAAGGGATTAACACTGAACCTCCAAGTTGCAGCAAATGTTTGGCCTGAGTTCATTGGCGATGAAGCGCGTATTAAGCAAATCTTGGTTAATCTGATGGGGAATGCCGTTAAGTTTACGCAACGTGGTGAAGTTGGCTTAAGGGTTGAGTCTAAATGGAGCAAAGAAGGAGAGCAGTGGCTGTCTTTCTCTGTTTTTGACACCGGTCCCGGTATTAAAGAAGACGAGCAAGCACGATTATTTGATGCCTTTACGCAGGGTAACGAGTCAAGTTCAAGAGAGTATGAAGGGATTGGTCTGGGCTTGGCGATTGTAAAACAGCAAGTAACGCTGTTAGGTGGGAAAATTGAGATCCACAGTGAGGAAGGCGTTGGCAGTAATTTTGAGTTTGAGCTTATGCTACAAACGCAAAACCGCACTCACATGACCAATCAAGATACGATATGTTTGATATCGACACATCAGCCTCCGGATTATCTAAGTCATTATCACATTACTTGCTTTGCTAATTTTGGAGAAGCGCTGACACAGTTGAATAAGTTTGCTTATATCGCATGTGATGATACTGAGGAAATGAGCTATTTGTGCCATCATTTTAGCGATATCGCGCCTGAGAACTGTTTAGGGTTGGTGGTACCGAGTGATTTAAAATTGGCGTCAGCGCTTCAAGCACCACTGAATACCCTAAAGATACCGCAGCATATGTTTTACCAGTCTTTGTGTTTGGCACCGTTTGAGCAAGGTATCACAGAAGTTGAAGGTCAAACACGTCTGGCAAATTCGCTTTGTTTGGTAGTGGATGATAACGCGTTGAATCTAGATATCTCAAAAACGGTATTGGAGCAGCATGGGGCGGTTGTCGTAGCGCTTTCAAGTGCACAGGATATAGTACAGATATGCCAGGCCCTTCAGCCAGATATGGTGCTTATGGATATTTATATGCCGCACATTGATGGTTACCAAGCGACTGAGTTATTGCGCAAAGAGTTAAGTAAAAAGGACCTCCCCATTATTGCCTTGACGGCGAATGCACATGAGCATGAAAAGGAAAAAGCGTTTAAGCATGGTGTGAATGCTTTTTTGGTGAAGCCTATCTCTCCTCAAGACCTGTGTTCAGCATTATTGCCTTATGTAGGCACTCAGCCATGTGTTTTTGATAAAGCCTTTGCAATGACGCAGTTGATGAACAACCCTAGTCTGGTAAAAACAATGTTGAATAAGTTTGCTAAACTATGTGATGAATATGTGAGTGAACTACTCGCAATAGAGAGTAACCAGCAGTTGGCAGATATTGCACATAGCATCAAAGGCGCATCCGCAGGCATAGGGTTAACACGCTTGGCCGAGTATGCCAAATTGGTAGAAGCGAATTCTCGTTTAGACACTGCTGTGAATGCACCAGTGGAGTATCAAGGTGTGATACCGCAAAATGCCTCTTTGAGAGATGAGCTGATCATACTTATCCGCCAAGCTCAGCAGTTTATTTTATTGGAAACAAAAGGAAGTTAAATGCAAAAATCGGCCAATATATTAGTGTTAGATGGGGATCCTCTCAATCGTGTTGTGCTTGAAAATACGTTATCTGATGAGCACTTGGTGATCAGCTGTGCTAACAGCGACAAGGCGTTTGAACGGCTACTACAAACACAAATTGATTTGATCATTGTTGATATCCTCATGCCTGATGATGAAGGGCTCGATTTTTTACTGCAACTTAAGGCTGATCCAAGCTGTTATCAAATTCCCGTGATTGTTATCTCAGCGAGCAACAGCTATCAAGATGAAGCGAGAGGGCTATTGCTTGGCGCAGTTGACTATATTGTGAAACCATTTAGCCCCAATATCGTCAAAGCTCGGGTGAAAATACATTTAGCGATTAAGCAAAAAAATGATTTACTTGAGCGTTTGGCCAATATTGATGGCTTAACTGAGGTCCCTAACCGCAGAGCCCTTGATGAGACTTTAGCTCAGCTTTGGTATCAAAGTCGTGACCAGCAAGTTCCACTGTCTATTTTGCTCGTAGATATCGATTATTTTAAAGAATATAACGATAGCTGCGGGTTTAGTGCGGGCGATGAGTGCTTGGTTAAAATAGCGAAAGTGTTGCAAAGCATGACGCAGAAAGTAGAAGGGTTTGTTGCAAGATACGATGGCGTGCGCTTTGTTGCTTTGATGAATAAGCGCAGTGCAGATCAAGCCATGTCATTGGCATCGGCCATGCATCAGGCTGTCGATGCGTTGTCTATTCCACACCCGAGTTCACCGATTTGCGCACATGTGACCATCAGTATGGGGGTGGTGCATGTACATGAGGACTTTTCTGGTGATCAAAATGACAGCTTGGAGTTAGCAGATGAAGCTCTACTACAAGCACATCATCAGCAAGAGCGGGTTGTTTTAGTGAGCCGCTGACTAAGAAAAAAGCCGCATAATGCGGCTTTAAGTAGGGAAGTATGTCAAATCTGTTTATAGGTAATTGTCTACCGCGGCCTGACCGAAACCGATAAGCTGATCATCTTTAAACACCAGTGGCGTGCACTCATCTTTGGTAATTTGACCATCAGAGTGCTTTCTGTTGGTGGCGAAATAAAGCACTTGATAAGTGTGACCATCTTTAGAAACAGCTTCATTAAAGTCAGGTGTACCAAATTTACCGGTGACTGCTTGGTAACTTGTGCCTAGTTCAAGTTTACTGATCTTTACTCTGTTTTCTTTGTGCGTGCTATTCCAGGCGCTGTGGTGGCGTGCTTCACCATCAGAAACAGCAACGATACAGCCAGATAATAAAGTTGTGCTCAAAAGCGCAGTAGCGACAAGTAGTTTTTTCATTTTGTTATCCTCATGACCTGATGTGTGACCCATCATCAAGCTCTTTATTCTTTACTTAGCTTAGAGGTTGCAATTGCTTTGCCAGAATTTTTTGTTTAATAAAAACAATGGTTTGCGGGTTTTTGATGTTTCGGGTTGTGTTAGTTTTCACTAATAAATAACAATAATGAACAATATGTAGTGAATAAAGCCACTTGAATATGAAGTGGCTTTATTTGCAGGAAAGGTGTGAGATTACACGACGCGGTTGTGCTGGCCACCGTCTAAGAAACTGGTGATGTTGTCTGCAATACCCTGTATTAGGCGCGTAATAGACTCATGGCTGGCCCAGGCTGTATGCGGGGTAAGCATGAGGTTATCACCTTGGTATGTGATCAGCGGATTATCTGTGGTTGCTGGTTCAATGGACAGTACATCGACGCCAGCGGCAGCAATTTGGTTTGCTGCAAGCGCGTCTGCAAGGGCTTGCTCATTGACGATACCGCCACGGGCTGTATTAATCAAAATGGCATGTTTAGGCAAAAGGGCGAGCGTCTGTGCATTGAATAAGTTTTCCGTTTGGGGGGTAAGCGGGCAGTGTATCGAGACGATATCGGCTATTTGCATGGCTTCTTCAAACGTTACTCTGCCGCTGCGTGTCGCCTTGCTGTTTGGGCGTTCAGCAATAATGACTTTTGCACCAAACGCCTCTGCGACTTTAGCGGTTGCTTGGCCGAGGTTGCCATAGCCAACAATCACGAAGTTTTTACCTGCAATGTCATTAATGCTGTAGTCTAAGCGACAAAACATCTTGCTGTTTTGCCAAGCGCCTTGCTTGGTATCAGCAGCATATCTATGAATATTACTCATTAAATTACCAAGTAAGGTAAAGGTATGCTGAACTACAGATGGCGTTGAGTATCCTGCTACATTGGTAACCGCAATACCGGCGTCTTTTGCGGCGACCAAGTCAATGTTATTGGTGCCCGTCGCGGCAACGCAAATCAATTTCAAAGCAGGGGCAATGGCAAAATGCGTGGCATTTAATTGTACTTTGTTTGAGATAATGATGTTTGCTTGCTGGATACGGCTGTCAACTTCACTTGGCTGGGTATATTCATAGGTAGTCACTGTACCAAAAGCGTGCAGTGGAGAAAGATCGACACCTGCCAAAGTAGCAGCATCCAAAACAACAATGTTCATATTTTTATCTCGTTATTGACTTTGGAGTAAACTCCAAGGTTTATACTCTGTATTAGTGATGAATTTGACGAAACGGTGATGTTGGATTTTAGGCCTTTTTTGAACAAGGCGGATTAAAGATCTCTACTTTACAGCACCATTTGCAGAGTTCATTTGTGTATGTTCAGCAAATTGCAAACACCAGTGTATCACTTTTAGCGCTTAAATTTTATTAAATATGGCGATGAATACAGGTGGGATAAAACCGGTTTGCTGGTTGGTTTTAATACTTAGTTGGAAAGCAATGACGATGTTTCGAATAGGACAATTAGCTAAGCTCTTGGGCGTGTCGACTGACACGTTAAGATATTATGAGCAGCAAGGATTATTGACTGCCAGTGAAAGAAGTGCAGCTGGTTATCGTCTATATGATAAGCAAGCTGTCGATAGAATGCGCTTTATAGTGCGCGCCAAGGAAGTTGGATTCAATCTTAAGGATATTCATGAATTACTGAGTATTAAAATTGAAAAGCAAATGCACAGCTGCGAAGAGGTAAAAACACTTACATTACAAAAGCGCGATTGGGTAAGAGAAAAGATTGCACAATTGAGTATGTTTGAGCGCTCATTAACGTTATTGGCAAGCCAATGTTGTGGTGGCGATGAACCTGCAAATACGTGCTCAATTTTGACCGCATTGGAGGATTTAGATGACATTCATCAGTAATTTTTGGCAGTTATTTGTGATTTCTGCACCTTGGCTCATGCTAGGGTTATTGTTGGCTGGGCTGTTAAATGTATTTATTCCGAAAGACTTTTTACAGCGTCATCTAGGTAAAGAAGGGCTTTGGACCACAATTAAAGCGGCGCTTATTGGCGCGCCGATGCCGCTGTGCTCTTGTGGTGTCATTCCGGCTGCCATTGGACTAAGGCGTGCGGGGGGATCTAAAAGTGCAACTACTGCATTTTTGGTATCAACACCAGAAACGGGTGTGGATTCAATTTCAGTGTCTTATGCGTTACTTGGGCCATTTATGGCGATTATCAGGCCCATTGCCGCGGTAACCAGTGCCATTACTGCTGGGGTGCTAGTTGGTCGAGATGCTCAAGATGGTCAAGATGAAGCCGGTAAAGAGGCATCAGAAAGCCCTTCTGCCAATCAATCTAGTTGCTGTGCTAAAGCGTCTCAAGTAGCTGCCTCGTCATGTGCGTCTCAGCCTAAAAATTTGGATGAGGATGATAATAAGGCCTCTTGCTGTGCTGAAGAGCCTCAAGTAGCCGCTTCTTCATGTGCGACACAACCTAAGAGTTTAGGTGAGGATGTAAATAAGACTTCTTGCTGCGCTAAAGAACCTCAAGTAGCGGCTTTTTCATGTGCGACACAACCTAAGAGTTTAGGTGAGGATGTAAATAAGACTTCTTGCTGCGCTAAAGAGCTTCAAGTAGCGGCTTCTTCATGTGCGACACAACCTGAGAGTTTAGATGAGAGTGAGAATAACGCTTCTTGCTGTAGTAAAGAGCCTGTCGTTGCGCCAAAACTTGAACGTGAACCAGTAAGTTGCTGTGCATCTGAGAATAAAAAATTCGAGCCAGAAGTGAGCACTTGCTGTTCTTCCAAAGCTAAGCGTGAAAACAGTTTGCTGAGTCAACTTTGGCAAGCAGTAAAATTTAGTTGTAACAAGCTGTTATCTGATACTATGGTTTGGCTTTTAATTGGTATATTCTTCGCAGCATTAGTCCAAACATTTGTGCCCACCGCATTTTTAGCACAGTGGGGAGATGGCATTTTAGCCATGATAGTGGTTATTTTGATCAGCATTCCCATGTACATTTGTGCCACGGCATCGACGCCCATCGCCGCAGGTTTACTGTTGGCAGGGGTGTCTCCTGGTGCTGTGTTGGTGTTTATGCTGGCAGGTCCGGCAACCAATGTCGCTACCATAGGTGTTGTTGCAAAAGAGCTTGGGCGCCGCGCTGTTGTTGCCTATATCACGGCTGTCATTGGCGTCGCGATTGTGTTTGGATTTTTAACGGATTACCTAGTCTCTCACTTTGGCTTTGAAGTGTCAGCTATGGCAGGACATGAACATCAACTGCTTCCTAGCTGGATGAGCCAGCTTATGGCGCTTGTGTTGGTGATGCTTATGTTACGCTTGTTTGCAATAGATGTTATGAAACGCCGGGCCGCTTAGTGTGGTCAGACTTGATATTCTTAGCATCCGAATAAAGAGCGAGATAGAATGAGCCGTTTTTTTGTCATACGCCCAGATCAGTAAGAGTAATTTAGTGGATAAATACGCAGATATCAGACCATATAATGATGATGAAGTGCCCGCAGCCCTAGCGAGGTTATTGGCCGATGAGCAATTTTTAGATGTGATTGCCGAGCATAACTTACCAAAGTGGCTTGCAGCCTTTTCTGCGATTAGCAGACCTTTGGTGAAGGCAAAACTAAAGTCTAAATGGAAGACGGTTAATAATGTTGACGCTGTACAAAATGAGGTGGCGCAGTACTTATCTATGTTGGTTGAGCGTACCACGTCAAAAGTAACCTATTCGGGACTCGACCGTTTAGATAAAGACGCTGCGTATTTATTTATCTCAAATCACCGAGATATTGTACTCGACCCAGCATTGGTAAATTGGGGATTGCACCAGAATAATTTGCCGACAGTGCGTATCGCGATTGGCGATAACTTGTTGCAAGTACCCTATATCACTGAGCTGATGCGTTTAAACAAGAGTTTCATTGTTAAACGTTCAGCAAAAGCGCCAAAAGAAATGCTCAAAGCGCTATCTCAGTTGTCTGGTTATATCTATGATTCATTGCAATCAGGTAATTCTATTTGGATTGCGCAAAAAGAAGGCCGTGCCAAAGATGGCATTGATTATACCGATCCTGCCTTGCTGAAAATGTTGCAGTTGCAAGGGCGACGTTTGAAAGAGCCATTTGCTGATTATGTGCGCAAACTTAAAGTGGTACCTGTTTCTATCTCTTATCAATATGAGCCATGTGCGTTAGCTAAAGCCAAGGAGCTTTACCATAAACAGCAATTTGGTGAATATCAAAAGGAAGAAGGCGAAGACATCAAGAGCATCATTGATGGCTTTAGTGCAGACAAAGGAAACGTGCACGTTGCATTTGGTACGCCGATTGAGGATGATTTTGACACCCCTGAGGAGCTGGCGCAGATCATCGATAAGCAAATTATTGATAATTACTATCTGCATTCAAGCAATTATTTAGCGGCGGGCGATAAAACAAACAGCAGCAGTGAAGAAACAGCGCGCTTTAATCAAAGTATTGAAACGCTGCCAAATGAACTAAAAGAGTTTGTTTTGTCTATGTATGCGCAGCCTGTGAAGCGAAAATCGACAATATAAACGATAGCTAAATACGACTGATAAGCCCATGGGACTATGTTCTGTGGGTTTTTTATTTTTCTAACTGCGGTAACGCAAAGGAATAAGTGGGCGGTTCGATAGGTATGAAAGGTGTCCCCGGCTGCGTGGATGCGGATATAAGTCCTTGAACCCTAAGGTTCAAGGCGGAAGGCAACAACCCACCGTAGGCTTCTCGGTACATGCCAAGCTTGCGCAAAAGTGGATAAACTGCATTCCTAAAAAAAGTTTATCGGCTCAGGGACATAATCCACGGTCCAGCGAGCTAGGGAACACCTTCAGTATATAAGACAACATCGAATGCTTAAACCTTAAAATGAAAAAATCTTACTTATTTGCTGGCTAATTCACCTGCTGAGTATTGTCTGTGCAGCTTTTGCTTTTTTTCCATACACAGCAGATATCCACTTTATAAATTGAGTAAACCAATACGGTATTTTAGCCCAGCCAAAGACGGGTTTTTTCCAGCAGAATAAGACAATGCATTGTAGTTGCTATACTTCGAGTGGTAGCATTAACCTTATCAAGTGAATGAGAATTAAGCCTTATGATCGAATTAAAAGATTACCAACAAGCCCAGTTATTACTCGAAAAACACGGCATCTTTGTCGCACCAGCAGAAGTGCATGGCACCATCAGCGGTATTTTAGCCTGTGGATTGAGTATTGATGACAAAGAATACCTAGGTTTACTCAGCGATGTATTCAACGATGGCCAAGCATTTGGCGTTGAACTTAAAGACTTTTTAGCTGAGTTATACAAGCTTGTGGTAGAGCGCTTTAACGATCCTGAACACACCTTTGAAGTGTACTTACCCAATGATGATGAAGCACTTATCGACCAAGCCAATGCCTTAGTATCTTGGGTATCTGGGTTTTTACTTGGATTTGGCTTAAAGCAAAAAGATTACGGCAAGCTGTCAGCTGATGTAAAAGAAGTGATCAGCGACTTCAGCGAGATCACTCGCCTTGATACGCATTTCGATGATACAGAGGAAGACCAACAAGCGTTCCACGAAGTGGTCGAGTATATTCGAGTTTCTGCGCTATTATGCTTTGCGGAGATGGGCCGAGAGCAAGGAAATGGCGCGACATCAAAAACAGTGCATTAATTATGATAAAAAATGAAGAGTTTGTAGCACGTCGCGCGCGACTGCTAAACAACCTGGATAATAACTCAGTTGCCATTATTCCGGCGGCGGCTGAAATTACACGTAGTCGTGATACCGAGTTTCCATTTCGCCAAGACAGTGATTTCTTTTACCTAACCGGCTTTAAAGAGCCGGATGCGGTACTTGTGCTGAGCAAAGACAAAGCAGGTAAGGGGCTGAGCGCCTTGTTTTGTCGTAACAAAGATAAGTTGGCTGAAATTTGGCACGGCAGGCGCGTTGGCTTTGAGCAAGCGAAAACCTTGTTTGCCATGGATGACACCCATGCACTGACAGAGCTTGATGATGAACTGTTAAGTTTAGTGAATGGCACCGCGACACTGTATTTTGGCCAAGGCACTTATCCAGATTTTGATGATAAAGTGTGGCGATTACTGAGCACGCTGCGCGGCGCACCTAAAAAAGGTTACAGAGCCCCAGAGACCATTAAAGATATTCGTCCGCTCGTACATGAAATGCGTCTGTTTAAATCCGCAGACGAAATCGCTGTAATGCGCAAAGCCGCAAAGATCAGTGCACAAGCGCATATTCGCGCGATGCAGTTTGCCAAGGCGGATGCCACTGAGTATCAATTAGAAGCTGAAATTCATCACCACTACGCGATGAATGGAGCGAGATACCCAGCGTATGGCACCATTGTTGGCTCAGGCAATAACGCCAACATATTACACTACACTGAAAACAGTGATGTATTAACGCAGGGCGATTTGATCTTGATCGACTCAGGCTGTGAATTGGAAGGGTATGCTGCGGACATTACACGTACTTTTCCTGTCAGCGGGCAGTTTAGTGAAGCACAGACAGAGATTTATAATCTGGTATTAAAATCACAGTTGGCTGCATTTGAAGAAGTGAAGCCCGGCGGCACGCTGGTCAAAGCCAATAAGCAGGTTGTGCGTGTATTAACAGAAGGCTTAATTGAGCTTGGCATTCTCTCTGGCACCTTAGAAGAGCTAATAGAAACACAAGCGTGCAAGGCGTTTTATATGCACGGAGTGGGCCACTGGCTTGGTTTAGACGTACATGATGTTGGTGAATATAAACTGGATGAGGCAGACAGACCGTTTGAAGCGGGCATGGTATTGACCATAGAGCCGGGTTTATATTTTGACGAAGATGCTGAAGTACCAGAAAAATACAAAGGCATTGGTGTGCGCATTGAGGATGATTTACTGATCACTCAAGATGGCCATGAAAACTTAACGGTTGATGTGCCAAAATCTATCGCTGAGATTGAAGCACTGATGCACAAAGCCTAACTGCAAGATTTGGGAGTATCAGGCTTGCAACAATTCGACGTCCTTATCGTCGGCGGCGGCATGGCGGGTGCCACTGCTGCCGTCAGTATTAAAAAACAAATTCCCGATTGCCGTATTGCGGTGGTAGAAGCGTTCGCTCCGAAAGCTAACAGCCACCCTAGTTTTGACGATCGCAGTATCGCTTTGGCTGAGCAATCTGTTGATTACCTGAGCAAACTGAATCTATTCAATAAAACATGGTCATTCGCTGAGCGGATCTCGCAGGTCAACGTGTCTGATAGAGGGCACTTTGGAAAAGCCTCCATCACACCTGAGGAATATCAAGTTGATGCGCTTGGCTATGTGGTTGAGGTAAATCCATATGGTCAGTTTTTACATCAGCAATTACAAAGCCAAGATATCACCTTGTTTTGTCCTGCAAAGGTCAAAGCTGTCACGCAGCACACCGAGTATGTTGAAGTTGAACTCGATGCGGAGCAATCACCTGTTTTACAAGCAAGGCTCTTGGTAATAGCAGATGGCGCGCACTCGCCTACTCGAGGATTGTTAAATCTAGAGTTTGATAGTTTTCCCTATGAGCAAGGGGCGTTAATTGCCAATGTGAAAGTGTCACCGGGTCATCAGGGGAAAGCGTTTGAGCGTTTTACATCGCAAGGGCCCATCGCACTGTTACCCATGAGTGACGAGCGCTTTTCTGTTGCCTGGTGTATGAACAAAGATGCCTTGGAAGAGGTGCTCGCACTTGATGACAGCGCCTTCTTAGCACGATTACAGCAAGAATTTGGTTACCGAGGTGGGTTGTTTGAAGCCGTTGGTAAGCGCAGTCGCTATCCATTGGTGCATGGGCGGATCTCTAGTGTTGTGCACCACCGCGTGGTGGTCATCGGTAATGCCGCGCACGCCATTCACCCCATTGCGGGGCAAGGTTTTAACTTGGGTATGCGCGATATTCAATGTTTAGTATCGCAACTACAATCCTCGGACATTGCAACCTGGGGCGGTCATGCATTTACGCAGGCGTATAAGGTCGCCAGAGATAGCGATATTGGTCGAGTGATGACACTCACTGACGCTCTGGTACGACTCTTTTCTAATGAATCCCGCAGCGTGGCGTTTGGACGCAGCTGTGGCCTGATGATGATCAGTCTCTTCCCTAATTTAAAAGCACCATTGGCCAGACAGCTAATGGGTCGAGTGCAATAAAAGGAGCTCTCATGCAGCAAGTGCAAGTATGTATTGTTGGCGGTGGCTGTGTCGGTTTAACGTTGGCTCTTGGACTAGCACAGCAAGATGTGTCGGTCATGGTGTTAGATGCGGGCAGTGCACCTAAGCCATTGGCTGAGGACTACAGCATGCGTGTCAGTGCAATTAGTTTGGCCAGTCAGCAGCTATTTGAATCGCTAGATGTATGGCAGGACATTTTTGCCAGTCGCGCTACACCTTATACCGCGATGGACGTCAGAGATGCAGATAGCTTTGGTAAAATCGCCTTTGACGCGCAGTCTTTGCAGCTACCACAACTAGGTCACATTATCGAAAACGATGGGATCCGCTATGCGCTCTACAATAAATTGCAGGCTTTTGACAATGTCACTTTGGCATTTGAAAGCCGTTATCAAGCCATTCATCAAACCGAAACGGATGTGTTGATCACGTTGGACTCAGGCATGCCCGTGATGAGTAAACTGCTGGTGGCAGCAGATGGCGCGAATTCAGGTGTACGCAAATTATTTGATATGCCGCTGAGCTTTTGGGATTACGATCACCATGCCATTGTGGCGACAGTAAAAACAGATTGCACACATCTGCACACCGCCCGTCAGGTCTTTTTACCTACTGGCCCATTGGCGTTTTTACCACTGGCTGAAGAAAATATGCATTCTATCGTATGGTCTACGTCTCCTGAGCATGCTGAGCAGTTAATGGCGCAAAGTCCTAGTGAGTTCAATAAGTCATTATCTACGGCCATTGATATGCAATGTGGCTTGTGTGAAGTGCAAAGTGAGCGAGCGGTATTTCCATTGACCATGCGTTATGCCCAGCAGTGGCTCAAAGGTCGCGTGGTGTTAATGGGCGACGCTGCGCACACCATTCACCCACTGGCAGGGCTTGGCATGAATTTAGGCCTAAAGGATGCGGCGCATCTGATCACAGCTCTGGGTGAGCAAAGCCAAGAATTCGCCGCGCATAAAGTGCTGCGAGAATATGAGCGAGCGCGCAAGCTTGATGCGCAAAAACACATCGCGATGATGCAGGGCCTAAAAGATTTATTTGAAGGTGCCCATCCGGCTAAAAAGCTGATCCGCGGCTTAGGATTGAGCTTAGTAGATAATCTAGGCCCAATTAAAAGCTTGTTTGTAAAGCAAGCAGTCGGGCAATAGCGCTACGCCAAACGCAGCGCGATAAACTCAGCGAGTTTGTTCACCGCATGGGCAGACTCCTGAGTATTCTTGATTAAACTGATCCCAATCTCCCCAAGTTTCGGCAGCTCTGGCGTATGCTGCTGATAGGTCAGCTCTGCGGGCACAGTGTTTTTGGCCAGTACCGTGATCCCTAAGCCTTCTTTAAGCGCAGCGGTTAAACCGGTTAAATCGGCATTGCTGTAGACGATGCGAAAAGAACGCCCGCTTTGCTGTAGTGCTTCAATGGCACGGCGACGATAAATACAGCCCTCCGGTGCAGCCACTAACGTGATGACTTCTTTTTTTGCGAGGCTTAAGTCACCGACCCAGACCAGTTGGTCACGCATAAAGATTGGGTGACTGACAGACTCAAGCTCTTCGTTGAGTGCCAATACCAAGTCAAATTGATCTTGTCTTGATACCGAAAGTAAATGCTTACTTAGTCTTGATTTCACTTCTAACGCTACATCAGGGTAAAGAGAGACAAAGTCACCAATAATGGCGGGCAGAATGCGTGCGGCAAACTCACTGGGGATCCCAAGACGTACACGTCCTGTGACACTCTCAGAAGTAAATTGCTGTAAAATAGCATCATTGTATTGCAGCATTTGTTTGGCTTGGGGCAGTAGTAGCTCGCCATATTGATTAAGCACTTGGCGCTGACCCTGCTTTTTAAACAGCTTACAGCCAAGCAAATCTTCTAAGCGGCGGATCTGTAAACTCACAGCGGGTTGCGATAAGCCCAGTAGTTCGCCTGCTTTTGCAAAACCTCCGACCTCTACAACCGTGACGAGTGTCCGTAGGCCATCAATTGATAAGTTCTTCATATTTAAAAAAGCTATTTATAAAAGTCGAATACATTAATATTATTTATCAATTGATAAATAATTACAATTTGTTGTTGCCATTCACCCCCCCTATACTTTTGCCTATCTTCATTTCACTAAGGTGGTTGTATGACGTTTTCTCCAATAATTTTTGCCAAGCATCGTCAAGGGACGGTACCTGCTGAAAATGCCTACAGTGCATTGGCCGGTCAGGTGGTATTGGATTTTAGTGGCTTTGAAACAACTCCTTTTCTTAATCAAGAGCTTGGCATTAACTTAAACAAGTTAATTGCGCCGGGTTTAGGCATTCAAGGGTCGTTTGCAAATGGCCATCGTTATGCTGTTTATTACTTTAGTGAAACCGCTTATCGCTTCATTTTGGACCAAGACGCAGCACATACATTGCAAGCGCTGGTTGACCAACATGAGCAGGATTATGACATCGAATTGATGCGCCGTGATGATTTGGCCATTGCACAACTCAGTGGTGCGGCAGCATTTGAATCATTGTTAACCCATTTTTCGCTCACACCGGGCTTAGGTATTTCTGATCTGCAGGCTTGCTATGGCAAGCAAAGTGGCGATGTCTTTATCACCACACTATTGCAAGACGGTGTGCAGCAGCATCAACTCATCGCGCAGCCAGAGCCACTATCACTGTGGCAAAAGAAGTTAAGCGATGCAGGTTTTTGCATTAACTAATTCCGTGCATTTGAGCTGATTATCAGCTCATGATTAACCCCATCGAGACTATGTGCTCGATTATATGTGAGCAACTTAACTTGCTTACATAAACCAAAAAAGTGAAGGACAAGTATGACTTCTAAAACAGTACTACATGCTAAGCACCTAGAAGCTGGCGCTAAAATGGTTGATTTCCACGGTTGGGAAATGCCAATCAACTATGGCTCACAAATCGAAGAGCACCACGCAGTGCGTCAAGATGCAGGTATGTTCGACGTATCTCACATGACCATTGTTGATGTAAAAGGTGCTGACGCACAGGCGTTTTTACGCAAGCTAGTGGCAAACGATGTTGCTAAGCTAACAGTTGCAGGTAAAGCGCTTTACACAGGCATGTTGAATGAGCAAGGCGGCGTAATTGACGACCTTATCATCTACTTCTTCACAGAAACAGATTATCGTTTAGTTGTTAACTCAGCAACGCGTGAAAAAGACCTTGCGCACATCGGCGCAGTCGCGGCTGACTTTGACGTGACAGTGACTGAGCGTCCAGAGTACGCGATGATTGCCGTTCAAGGTCCAAGTGCAAAAGAAAAAACAGCAACTATCTTAAACGACGAGCAGCGTGCTGCGGTTGAAGGTATGAAGCCATTCTTTGGTGCGCAAGCTGGAAAACTATTTATTGCAACAACAGGTTACACTGGCGAAGCTGGCTACGAGATTGTTGTGCATAACGACGATGCTGCTGAGCTTTGGCAGCAACTGCTAGACGCGGGCGTGCGTCCGGCTGGCTTAGGTGCACGTGATACGCTACGTTTAGAAGCAGGCATGAACTTGTACGGCTCTGATATGGATGAAACTGTATCTCCACTGGCTGCTAACATGGCTTGGACCATTGCTTGGGAACCAGAAGATCGTGATTTCATCGGTCGTAAAGTGGTTGAGCAACAACGTGCTGACAAGAGCACTGATAAGCTAGTTGGCTTGGTGCTTGAGAGCAAAGGCGTTTTACGCGGTGGCTCTAAAGTTATCGTAGAAGGTGGCGAAGGTGTTATCACTTCTGGTACATTCTCTCCGACTTTAGGTTTCAGCGTAGCATTGGCACGTGTACCTCGTTCAACTGGGGAAACGGCACAAGTTGAAATGCGCAAAAAGCTGGTAGACGTTAAAGTAGTGAAGCCTTGCTTCGTACGCAACGGTAAGTCAGTGATCTAAAATCATTGTAACGAGTAGAATAATGGGCGGTTGCCCAATTAAAACGACCAAAGGAACAAAAAATGAGCAACATTCCTAGCGAGTTAAAATACGCATCTTCACACGAATGGGTTCGCGCTGAAGGCGACGGTGTATTCACTGTAGGTATCACTGAGCATGCACAAGAACTTCTAGGCGACATGGTATTTGTTGACCTACCTGATGTGGATGACGAAGTAGATGCTGGCGAAGACTGTGCAGTTGCTGAGTCTGTAAAAGCGGCTTCTGATATCTACGCACCAATCACTGGTACTATCGTTGAAATCAACGAAGAGCTAGAAGACTCTCCTGAGTCTGTAAACAACGACCCATACGGTGACGGTTGGTTATTCAAAGTGAAGGCGTCTGACGAGTCTGAGCTTGAAAACCTACTTGACGCTGAAGGTTATTCAAATTCAATCGACGAAGACTAATTCGTTGAATGACTAAAAGCCCCATTTTTTGGGGCTTTTGTTGTTAAATCAAACCGCTTTGGTTTGGTTTACTCTCAAAGCATTATTTGTGACTGCGTTACCAAGGCCTTTGTCTGGCAACATTGCTAGGCATCAATGCAGGAACACCCATTTTATTTGGATCATAGGAATCTGGACTAATGTCAAACGCCAAATCTCTTGAACAGTTAGAGCAAAAGCAAGACTTTATTCGTCGCCATATCGGCCCGAATGCCGCACAAGTAAGCGAAATGCTTGCTGAGCTTGGAGTATCAAGTGTTGAAGAGCTGATCGGTCAAACGGTACCTGACTCTATTCGTTTAGAAACAGGTCTTAAGATTGGTGAAAGCCGTACAGAAGTTGAAACGCTGAGCTACCTAAAGTCAGTAGCGGGTCAAAACAAAGTATTTAAATCATACATTGGCCAAGGTTATCACCCAACACACGTACCTAATGTTATTTTACGTAACGTGTTAGAAAACCCAGGTTGGTACACAGCGTATACGCCATACCAGCCAGAGATCGCACAGGGGCGTTTGGAGTCTCTTCTTAACTTCCAAACACTAACTATGGATGTCACAGGCCTAGACTTGGCAAGTGCATCTTTGCTTGATGAGTCTACCGCAGCGGCAGAGGCTATGGCCCTAGCTAAGCGTGTAGCAAAAGCGAAAAAAGCAAATACATTCTTCATTGCAGATGACGTACATACTCAAACAATTGACGTAGTAAGCACTCGTGCTGAACAGTTTGGTTTTGACGTAGTTGTCGCGCCTGCAAGTGATGTGGTAAATCACGAGATCTTCGGTGCACTATTCCAGTACCCGTCAACATCAGGTGAAGTGGTTGACGTCACTGACCTAATCGCACAAGTACAAGACAAAAAAGCGATTGCCTGTGTTGCCGCAGACATCATGAGCTTAATGCTATTGAAAGCACCGGGTAAACTAGGTGCAGACGTGGTACTTGGTTCGGCACAGCGCTTTGGTGTACCTATGGGTTACGGTGGTCCACACGCAGCCTTCTTCGCAACACGCGACAAGTACAAGCGTTCATTACCTGGTCGTATCATTGGTGTATCTAAAGACCGTTTAGGTAACGATGCACTGCGTATGGCGATGCAGACGCGTGAGCAGCACATCCGTCGTGAAAAAGCGAACTCAAACATTTGTACAGCGCAGGTATTGCTAGCTAACATGGCTGCATTCTACGCGGTGTACCACGGTCCTCAAGGTCTTAAAACTATTGCACAGCGCATCAACCGCTTTGCAAGCATCTTGGCGACTGGCCTTAAGTCAAAAGGCGTTGCACTGAAGCACGACACTTGGTTTGATACCATCACGGTTGTGGCTGAAGACGCAGACAAAAACGCGGTCGTTGCACGTGCTGTTGCAAACGAAGTGAACTTTGCAATTAACCACGCAGGTGAGTACTCAATCGCACTGAATGAGACAACCACACGCGCTGACATCACAGAATTATTCGACATCATCCTTGGCGAAGGCCACGGTCTTGATGTGGCTGCGCTTGACGCAGAGGTTGCGGCAAACGACATCACAGGTATCCCAGCAAGCTTGGTACGTGATGACGAGATCCTAACCCATCCAAACTTTAATGAGTATCACAGCGAAACTGAAATGCTGCGTTACATCAAGCGTTTAGAGAACAAAGATTTAGCATTGAACCACTCAATGATCTCTTTGGGCTCTTGTACTATGAAGCTAAACGCGACAGCGGAGATGATCCCAGTAACTTGGCCTGAATTCGCTGAGCTTCACCCATTCTGTCCACTTGAGCAAGCACAAGGTTATCAAACTATGATGACTGAGCTGCACGACTGGCTTGTAGATATCACAGGCTACGATGCCGTATCACTACAGCCAAACTCAGGTGCACAAGGCGAATACGCGGGTCTTATCGCGATTCGTAAATACCATGAATCACGTGGCGACGCGCACCGTAACGTCTGTTTGATCCCAAGCTCTGCGCACGGTACTAACCCTGCGTCTGCGCAAATGGCAAGCATGAAAGTTGTGGTTGTTGGTTGTGATGATAAAGGTAACATCGACCTTGACGACTTACGCACTAAAGCGGAAGAAGTGTCTGAGAACCTATCTTGTATCATGGTTACTTACCCGTCTACACACGGTGTATACGAAGAGACTATCCGTGAAGTATGTGACATCGTTCACCAGCACGGCGGTCAAGTATACATGGACGGCGCGAACATGAACGCGCAAGTAGGTGTAACAAGCCCAGGCTTCATCGGCTCTGACGTATCGCACTTAAACCTACACAAAACATTCTGTATCCCACACGGTGGTGGCGGTCCTGGTGTTGGTCCTATCGGTGTTAAATCGCACCTTGCACCATTTATGCCTAACCACAGCGTTATCAATGTTGCTGGCACAACAGAAGGTAACGGCGCGGTATCTGCTGCACCTTACGGTTCAGCGGCGATTTTACCTATCTCATGGGCATACATCGCGATGATGGGCAGTGAAGGCCTTAAACAAGCGACTGAAATTGCGATTGTTAATGCGAACTACCTAACGGCAAAACTTGCGGACCACTACCCAGTGCTATATCGCGGCCGTAACGACCGTGTTGCGCACGAGTGTATCGTTGACTTACGTCCACTTAAAGACGCGTCTGGCATCACTGAAATGGATGTAGCTAAGCGTCTTATGGACTACGGTTTCCACGCACCAACAATGTCATTCCCAGTTGCTGGCACACTGATGATTGAGCCGACTGAATCTGAGTCTAAGGTTGAAATCGACCGCTTTATCGAAGCGATGATCTCAATCCGTAAAGAGATTGCAAAGGTTGAGTCTGGTGAGTGGTCTGTTGAGAACAACCCACTTGTATTTGCACCGCACACACAAGCTGATGTGCTAGGTAATGAGTGGGAGCGTGCATATGATCGCTTCTACGCGGCATTCCCTGTACCTGCGGTCGCAAAAGACAAGTTCTGGCCAACGGTAACGCGTATCGATGACGTATACGGTGACCGTAACCTGATCTGTTCATGTCCAGCTGTTGAGACGTATGCAGAGTAATTGATATCTGATTGTCGGGAGAAGTCCTGACATGGATTTTGATTTGAAAACCGCCTTAAGAGATTAAGGCGGTTTTTTTGTGAGTGGGTCTTGGGGTTAGTTGTAATCTCGCCCTTGTCATCCTGACGGAGGTCAGGATCTACTTTGCAGAGGTGCTGGGTTCAGGTGTAATCTGACCTTCGTCGTCCTGACGAAGGTCAGGATCCATTTTGCAGAGGTATTAGGTTCAGCTGCAATCTCGCGTTTGTCATCCTGACGAACGTCAGGACCCATTTTGCAAAGGTATTAGGTTCAGCTGCAATCTCGCCTTCGTCATCCTGATGAAGGTCAGGATCCATTTTTATTAGGGTTATCAGTTTAACAACAGTTAAGATATCGACAGCAGCTTTCAACTAAACATTTTGTCGCGTTGGCGACGACAACCAAGGGGCGGCTGACGCCGGCCTCCCCTTGGAACCCCTCGGCGCCCCGCTATCACGTTCATCTTCAAATAAGCCATTGATGTGAACGTAACCGCCATGTATTCGCCATCCTTGGCGAAGTCATGGCTTGGCTCGCATCCATGCGAGCACATTACTCATCAATTGCTTATTTTCAGGCGCGATAGAAGGGGGAGTGGAGCTGTCTTTGGGGTTGTTTATAAAGATTGGAGTACTATTGATTTTGAACTTTTTTATTCGCAAAAATTTAAGAGGTAAGCTTTTTACTCACTTTTTCACTAGGTCAAGACATGTTGTATCAATTATTGGAAAAAGTTGATATTGTTACGGGTAAGTTAAAAAATTACAGTGTTGGGAATTGGAGTACCAACTAAATACTAAGGAAAGTGAAGATGATCGAGTTCATTTCCGAAAAGAGTAATGGTACAAATCTAATATTATTTATACACGGATTCACTGGAGGCTCTGATACTTGGAGCTTTGACTGTGATGTATCTTTTCCAGAATTACTACTTAAAGATAAAGAAATATCAAAGCATTTTGATGTTGCACAGTTCACTTATTTCACTAAATTAACGAACCTTTTCGCTAAAGCAAGCAATACTGCTAGGCTATTGAAAATGCTTTTCGGTACATCACATGGAAAATTAAGAAACAATTCCAGCATAGAAGAAATTTCTAATCTGTTACGTACTGAGTTTAGGTTTAGGTTAGAAAAATATGACTCCGTCTTTGTTATTGCTCACAGTATGGGAGGGCTTGTTACTAAAAGCTTAATAACTAAAGACCTCGAAGAGAAGTCAGTTTCAAAGGTTAAAATGTTCTTGTCATTGGCTGTACCCCATCAAGGAGCTAAGTTAGCTACATATGGGAGTTTAATTAGTAGTAATTTACAAATAGAAGGATTAGAACCATTGAATGGGTTTATTCATAAACTAAATGATTACTGGTTAAAAACCTCATTAAGGCCAACAACAAAGTATTTCTATGGAACAAGCGACAAAATAGTAGATAAAACTAGTGCTGTTCCAGCAGATAAAGAAGTATCAGATGTAATTAGTGTAGATGAAAATCATTCTAGTATTACTAAACCAGAGAATGAAAACTCTACGATTGTTGTAGCTGTTAAAAAACTGATTTTAGACTATCGAAATGGTGACCCAGCAATCAGTGACTTTGCTATTCAGTGTTTAGCCAATGAAGATGATTATAGTGATGAACTTTTTGTATTGAAGTTATTGGCCGCTGACGTCCATAGAACATCAATACGTGATGCAAAAGAAGTATTCTTAAACGCTGAGTATATTAGAAAAATTTTTAGTAGTGCCTCAGATCAAAAACGACTGGCCGAACTCTACAAGAAAATTAAGAAAGTTTATCAAGGCAGTTATACCAAATATATTCATGATGGTATTACTAACTCTGGACTGTTATTAGCTGATGTTCACGAGCAAATAATGAAAGAAGATAAAGAGTTTTTAAAAACTCTGATTCCATTTTTAAATGCAATTCATAAACAAGGAATGCTGCATCAATTAGCCAACAGTGAAGCTGAAACCATTTGGTGGGATAAAGATGCAAATTTTGAGTCTATGAAAGAGAACTTAAAGGAAAAAGGCTATGAGTAGCCTACCTTATTTACAGCCAGAGCGAGACTTTTATTACAATGCTGGAATTCTAATGCTGATTATCGGTAAGTTAGCTCGAACTAAGCGTGGGAAAGCAGTTTTAACGCTTGATAAAATTCAGACATTCTACTTCTTAGTTACTCGACCAGTATTTCTAAATAAAGTGCTTTCAAAAGCTGGGAAAAAACAATTTTTAATTGATCAAACAGACTATTTTACTGTAGATACAATAGCACTAAATGTTGATGAGTTATTCAACCGAGATAAAGTTACTGAGTTAATAAAGGCGTTGTCGGTTAAAGGTTATATTCAAGCTTCGTTTAATGAGAAAGATGGTTTTTTGTTCGAGTTAAACGAAAGTGGCCTCTCAGTGCTTGAAGAATTAAGTGATGGTTATTACAGAAAGATTAAAGATTTTGTTGATAGTTTAGCTAAACTGCAATCAGAAAACTCGTCAAAGATCAGTACCTATATTAACTCAATTTTGAAACAAGGAGAGGCATGATTACTCAGCAAGGATTATTACTTAAGCAGCTGGTTTTAGTTGGACACAGAAAAGATTATACAGTTACTTTTAATCAGGGGGTTAATATAATTTATGGGGATGCTGACACTGGTAAATCTAGTATCCTCAGAGTTGTTTATTATTTGTTAGGCGGAAAGACGAGTAAGTTAGATCATGAAATTACTTCATCTGTAAAGTACGCCGTATTAGAAATAGAAATTAACTCAGCACCATACTGTATTATTAGAGATTTATATAATTCCTCTAAGGATGTAGATGTGTATTCGTGTCCTTACGCCAAATTAGAAGAGAACTTTCCTGAAAAGTATGCATCGTCAGTTACAAAGAGTACAAATGAAAAGAAAAGCCTGTCTGACTTTCTTCTAGAAGAGCTTAATTTTCCAATAGTTAAATTAAAGCAAGCGCCTACAAAAGATAACTCAGAAACTGCTAGATTGAGCTTTTTAGATTTGTTTAAGTATATGTATTTAAATCAGGATGATGTAGGCAGTACTCACATGCTTAACATTGGCAATCCCGTTGTCGAAGTAAAGAATAGAGAGGTATTGAAGTATATATTTAATGTTCTCGACACAAATATTTCAGATCTTGAAGTTGATATATCTACGAGGGTAAAGGAAAAATCGGATTTGGAGAGTCAATATAGAGTTATTTCAAAATTCTTATCCGAAATAGAGTTCGATCAAACCTCTGCTATAGATGAGGAGATAACTTTGATTGATGAGTTAAAAGAAGATTTAGAAAGGCAGCTTAAAGACTTAAACAATAAAATGGTTTCCAACAATAAGTTATATAGCGGTCTTAAAGAAGCCTTAGATACTATTAATCTGGATATCAAGAGGTTTGAAAGTGTTAAGAGTAATGCCGAGAGAAACATAGAAAGGTTTTCTCGCTTAAGTAACGATTATCTAAATGATATTCAAAAATTGAAAGCAGCTGCACAAGCAAAAGTTGCTATCGGGAAGCAAAAACATACTACTTCAAATTGCCCTATTTGTGATAACACAATAGACCTAAGTGATGTGTCAGAAGAGTTTGATATTTCTCAAGAAAATAAACTAAAGCAAGAGTTAAACTCTATAGTTAGACGTTCTAAAGACTTAACAGTTTTAATTGCTGACAATAGAAAGGAATTGGAAGAAACGAATAAAACCTTGAGCGAGCTTTATAAAGAACAGTTTAAAGCGAAAGAATATATAGATGAGGAGTTAGCAAGTTCAGTTACCCCATTTTTAGCTGAGAGAGATGTACTAGTAAAGGAAAACGCAAAACTTGGCGAGAGAAGAGAGAAATACTTAAATGCCTTAAAAGTAAGAAACAGACAGCGAAGTATTGCTGAGCATATCGGTCGTCTTGAATCCAACATTACTCAATTAAAGGGAAGGTTGGAGGAAATGTTGATGAATTCCCCTTCTATGTCTTCAGTTCTATCTGGTTTGGCAACGTCTTTAGATTTGTTCTTACAAAACGTTAAAATTAATAATCAATTTGGTGTATCAGTTAGTGAAAAGAGCTTTTTACCAATAGTAAGAAATATTGAGTACAGGAATATTAACTCTGGTGGTTTAAGAACTATTACATCAATAGGCTATTTAGCTTCAATCATGGGAGCTAAATTAAATACCAATACAAATTTACCTAGCTTGATGATGATTGATACTGTCGGAAAGTTTTTAGGAAAAACACCTGAGGATGGAGCTGTAGATACAGATTTAAAGGCAGATGAAAGAGAAGGTGTTTCTGATCCAGACAAATATAAGAATTTATTTGAATCTCTTTTAGATTTAGCTGAGCGATTTGAAGAAAATGGAAAGCTTTGCCAAATAATATTGGTTGATAATGACTTACCACCAGAAGTAGCTAAAAAACACAGTGGGTTTGAAATAGCTCATTACCGTTCTAATGGAGTAAATAATCTGCCGATTGGGTTAATTGATGATTGGGAACAAGATAAAAAGTAAGAAGGCTGACCAAGGAGAGCAGAGTCATCTGCTCTCTTTTCTAAAAAACCTACTCTCCCAACACTGCCCTTGAAAAACACCACACATACTCATCCACTCACTCTGACCCCACCACCCCCCATTTCATGTATCATCCTGATATCAACTATTTAGCACAGCTATCCATGTCAAAATTAACTGCGAAGCAGAACATCAATGCAATCGTGACGGCGATAAAAGCCGAAGAGGCATCGCTTAGGGCGCGTTACCCTATTCTTAAATGGCAAAACGGTATTGCCATGGTCATTTTGATGTTGTCATTGTGTGCATTCATTGGCGTTGCGGCGCTGTATTATGTTGCGGTGGTACCTGCGTGGGTGTGTATAATTTTAGTGGCTTTGATCACCTCTATTGCCCATGAGCTTGAGCATGACTTGCTCCACAAACAGTATTTTAGCCAGCGCCCGTTTGTGCATAATTTTATGATGTTAAGCGTATGGTTGATGCGGCCAAATACGGTGAACCCTTGGTATCGTAGGAAGATACACCTGCACCATCATAAAGTGTCGGGGACTTCGCAGGATTTAGAAGAGCGTTTAGTGGGCAATGGCATTCAATCGCCTTTTTTACGGGCTGTGGTGATCCTCGATGGCCTGTTAGGGCTACTTATTAATTCAAAGCGCTTTAGTAAAGAAATTCGTGGCTTTAAGTTTTTTCGAGTCTTTAATGCAGGCGCGCCGCTAGCAACGGCTTACTTTGGGATTTTGTATGGGGTGATAGCTTATTATGCGCTGCAATTTGTGATGTCATTCACATTACCAACATGGGGGGCTGAGTTACTGGCGGTGGCTGAGTTTTTAATGGTGGTACTGATATTACCGAATATGCTCCGCTCAGCGTCGCTGAATTTGATCACTTCTTCAATGCATTATTATGGTGGTGTGACGAATGTATTAGAGCAAACCCATGTGATCACCAGCCGTTGGTTTTTACCTTTTCAATTATTTTGCTTTGATTTTGGTCGCACACATACCATCCATCATTTTGTGCCAAATCAGCCCTTTTATATTCGACAAGTGATCAGCCACAAAATACGTCCAGTGATGGCAAAACATGGCGTTCGCTTTGATGATTTACATAGTTTAAGGCATGCAAATAGGTATTTGGAGAAGGGAGAGTGAGGGGGGTGGGAGTTCAGGTGGGCAACGGTTAAAATGGCTCATTTCACCTTGCGCAAAAGTAATCTTGCTTCGCAAGATGTATTTTGCACGAGCCCACCTTGCAGCTGGTACGATGAGTTGCTACTCTCGAATTAAATAATCATAATTTGAGGCAAGATTATGCAGGAGTTTTTCGAAAAGTTTGCAATTAACACCAAAATTAATGTGGTTTGGGGCGAAATGGATGCGTTGGGGCATGTGAATAACGTGTCGTATTTCCGTTATTTTGAAACCGCGCGAATTGATTTTTTAAAGCAAACCGGGTTGCTCTCTATTTTATCTGAGCCCAGTCATAGTCCTGTGCTGCGTGATACCTACGCGCAATATAAACGACCCGTTACCTTCCCTGACACTCTGTATATTGGCTCATACATTACCGACATCAAAGAAGATCGTTTCACTATGCGCTATGAGGCATTTAGTGAGTCGCAGCAAGCAGTTTGTACAACGGGGTATGCCACTGTGGTGATGTTTAATATGAAAACAGGGCAAAAAGCGGCCATTCCAGGTGATATGCTCGCGATTTTGAAGCAATACGAGATGTGAGCAAAGGGGACAGACGCCCCTTATAGGTTGTGCATTCATAATTTGTCATCCTGACGCAGATCAGGATCCTTGTTTTTAAGGCTTGCTCTTCTCTCTACCACTCATTTAATAATCACCACTAGCTTAATAGTTATCCTAGTAATTTATTGTTTAATTGTTGATAATGCGGAGTCCACAGGGTACTTCCTGCCTTTGTGATAAGTCATATACGATAAAAATAATGATTACTTATGCACTATTATTTTGAAAAGTACTATTTTGATGATGATACTTTTACGCTCTACCACAACGATAAGCCGATAGATTTAAAAAGTAATGAAGCTAAGTTATTAGCTTTATTTATTAACAATAAAGATAAAATTTTAAGTAAAGACAGGATCCTCGATGAGGTTTGGGGCGAGCAGGTTGTTTCTGAACAGGTTGTTTTTCAAAATATTAGTCATCTTCGCCGTGTTTTTGGAAATGGTGCGATAACAACATTTTCAAAAAAGGGTTACGTGTGGCAGTTGTCATTTGAGCCCAAAGAACTGAAAAATGAAGAAAAAGCCCCAGTTCAGTTAATGAATAAATGGTATACATCGTCATATTATCTTTATTCTGTTATTACGTTGCTCTTAGTTATTATTTTTGTTTTATTTTTTGGATTGTCTTCTGACGGTTCTCTTTCTAGTAAACAATTGAAGGGGCAGGTTTACGTTATTCCCTTTTCATTTTCAGATGCTTTGGATGAGTTACAAGTTGATCGTATTGACACTTTGCTCACGCGCAATAAGGCCTTTCAAAGCGATGATCATGATTTAGCTACCATAGATACAGACGCTGTATTTCGCTATTCAGATAAGGTTAGAGAGCAGACCCAGCTCAATAATACATCAATATTACTATCCGGATATGTATCACAATTAGATGAGCACATGGTGGTTGAATATAAGTTGCTGGGTGCAGAGCGTGAGTGGCACGGTTATATTTTTGCAAAAAATGAAGCGTTAATGACGAATGCGCTTGATAAAACCATTGATAATGTACAAAAATCGGGATACCTAAACGAGCCCAACTCAGCATTATTGGCTGCAAAACTACAGTTGCTTTTAGAGCGTCAACCAGATGATTTATCAGTTATTTACCATTTGATAAAGCAAGAAATAACCCATCAAAACTTTGATGTTGCTAGGGCATTGATTGAAAAGCTGCTTATTGAATCCAAGCTGCAAAAAAACTCCCCTTATACTGCATTAGCTTTATACCTTAAAGGTGGCATTTTTCATCAGCAACAGGCTTACCTGCATGCCGAACGATACTATAAACAAGCATTGGCATTATTAGCTGAAACGCCCTATTCAAAGGTTGCTCATAATATAGAGTTAGCCTTGGCGTGGTTGGCTTATGCGCAGCATAATACTAGCCAGCTACAACATCATATTAGTAACGCGAGTGAGCATGCGAGGCAAAGTGGTGATGTATTGTCGGAGGTAAAAGCACAAACGACGGGGTCGATTTTATCTCATAAACTAGGCGACTTGGTAAATCGTTATCAATACTTAAATACTGCCAAATCGCTGTTGATTGCGCATGAAATTGAACAAGCACACTTTGCGGTTATTCATTATCACTTGGCGTTATTTTCACCGAATGAGGTTGAAGCTGAATCTTATTTTTTAAAATTACTTGGTCTAAAAAAACTTGCCAAATATCAGTGGATTTATGAGAGCAGTATTGAAGATTTACTGTCTTGGTATATTGAACAAAAGAAGTGGAAAGAGGCTATTGGTCTTTTCAAAACGCAGCCAGAAAGTAGTTTTAACCTTAATCAAAAAGCGAGGGTATTACGTGCTCAGCAAGATTTCAGCGGAGCAATACAAGCTGCGAAGCAGGCATTTGATAGTGCGAGATTAAGCTATGAGCATAATAACGCCCTACATAGTGCGCTGTTACTTTATCAAATGAAGCCGTATATGAATGAACTTAAAGTCATTGAATATCAAAATTACATTAAAATACATGCCTCAAAATTTTGGATTGAGAAACACCGTATTGAGCTGAGTGAAGTTGGATATTTTGATGACTTAGAGGTTAACTAAGTCATCAAAGTATGACGGTTTTTAATTAATTTTTGGTTGTGTTAAGTAGGGTGTGGTAGTTAAAGCTTTCTCCCATTTTTAGCGTTTTTATAATGAAGTTGGGTGGCGTTTGCTCTGCTGCCAACGAGAGTCGTCTAAGAGGTTCATGGACATGTTCACACCCTAAAGTCCATGTGCCATAGCCCCATGGAATAAATACCTTACAGCCTAAATCATCGGCAGCTTTTATAGCATCTTCTGGTGACATGTGTACCCGCCTTTTACTTTCATGATAGGCGACGATTGGCATCAAGCAAACGTCCATTGGGCCCATTTTTTTTCGAATATCTTTGAATACGTCGCTGTAACCGGTATCACCAGCAAAATATACTTTGTATTTCCCATCATCTAGCATCCAGCTGCCCCATAAGCTGTGATCGGTATCAAACATTCCTCTAGAGGAGTTATGGTTACTTGGTAAAAAGTGTACTTGTGTTTTATTGTGCTGAGTATGAGTGTACCAGTCCATTTCGGTTATTGGCCCATTTTCGTAGTCAATATCGCTGGCACTGTCCAAAGGCAAATATAATTGTGTATTTTTACTAAATTCATTAAGCGTGGTGTTACTTAAGTGATCAAAATGGTCATGAGAGATCAGTACGCCAGATACAAAGTCCAGCTCTTTAGCGTTGACAGGGGCTTCTCCCAATCGAACAAATGAGGTGCTCAATTGCTGTCCTAACCAACCTAAAAAGCCATCGAATTCATGAAATACAGGGTCGGTAACTAAGGCGTCATTATTCATTTGTTGGATTAAAAAGCTGGCATGGCCTAACCAGGTTAATTCACCCCTTCTATCTGGGCTAATTTCAATATTTGAATAAACTAAATCATTGTAGCTGTAACCATAGCTCTTACTGTATTTATGCGAAGGGACTGGGTCTAAAAATGCTCTTTCAATCACCTTTTTTTCTTCAGGCTTAAGGAGGTCTAAATCATCATTGATATGGTGGGGGCCATTATCGGTAAAATGACTTGGGAATAAGTTGGTATAAGCGCCTTTTTTATTCTTTTGAAGTTCAGGGTTTTCTATACGTTCTATTTGTGTTGTGCAACCTGTTATCAACATAAGAGAAATAACATGTGTTAGTGTTTTAAGTTTCATAAATAAGAGGCCCTGTTTTAGTTTTGCAGCATCTTAAATGCCAGTGCCAATTGGGTCTTATTTAAAACCTATTTTTAGCTAAATAGAAAATGGATAGAAAATTTATCCTTAAAAATCAACAGTTAAGAGGGTGGCTGTGCACTTTTTCTTAATCTAGGGCAAAGCGTTATTGGCGGATAGAGCGCAGTGCATATAGAAAATCATTCGCTCTGTTCATCATGATTACAGGCATCAATTCAGGTAGATATACAAAAAGTTGGCGGTAGAATAACTCAAACCGCCAACGTGCTGATAAGGTGCTCTTACTGATTAAGGTTAACCTAAGATAGTTAATCTAATCTTTTATTTTTACTGATCTTTTCTTGATGGCCTATGATGCGAATTGACCAGTTGTTTAAGCTGCCTGCTTGCTCATTATTATCCATAACGACATCCTCAATGCCATGGCGACCTGATAATTGAAAATTGCGATGCGCAGCGCTCATATCCGTCACATGCAACTTCCACTGACCATGTTCGGCATTGGCCTTCTCATTCCAGAACTTGTAGCTCAGCATCAAATGATCGTCATAGCCCTGCGTACTTTGCATGCCATTAATGGCAGAGCTCAAAGCTTGACCGTTTAAATTACCAAAGGGCGACATTAAAATACTGCGGGTTCCACTGGGCGATTCCAGCTCTATTTTCAAATCTGATATACGGCTGTGGGCAATATCTAACCTAACCTGCACCGCTTCAATAAACAGTTCATCATTTACAGTAATGACCGATGTCACCGCCTTTCCAGAATCCGGTATTTTAATCTCTGATCCGTTCAAGGCTGAAGCGGCCCAACTCGATTCAACTAAGTCACTGGGTAAATTTTCGATGGTATATCGTCTAATTAATTCCACAGCCTTATCGACATCAATTAACCCAAATCCATAATGAGGGCTATACCAATGACCAGCAGCATTTTTAGACCAACCTTCTAATCCAACAATACCGTTAACCGAAATAGCACTCTGATTAGGGTCTATTCTTGTAGCTGTATTTGCTAATAAATGGCGTATATCACGAGATGATAACTGATGATTTTGCATATTCGCTGCTGACATTAACAAAGCAACCGCACCAGTTGCATTAGCAGCAGCTGAAGAAGTCCCATCTATTGCATAGCTAAAATCTGACTGTTCGGCGATATATGACAGCAGTGATCTACGACCTTGCACACTGCTAAATTGCTGATTTATTATTTGCATCAAAATCAACTGTTCAATCACTTGGTGTTCTTGAGCAGTTAATGTCGCTTCAATCGACTTAAACTCTGGTAATGTGTAGATCAGCCCTAAATCAATGCTTTTTGCGCCAGTTCGCTGCATATAAATTTGCTCAACATCAAGTAGCTTTAATAGTAGGCTACTATGAGTACATGAGATAAATGGCGCATTCCTTAGATCACCGATAAACATGCTAGGTTCTAGAAGGCCTTGTTTTTCCAAGTGTTCGCAGGTAAAGGTCGTTGAAAGATTTTTAACACCTGTGTTAAATGAATCTCCGCCTGGCGCTGAAATAAATACACTGCTGCCAGGTGTTGAATAAGACGTTCTTTCACCAAAAGCATTGACGGCGCCAATAACCATATTCCAATAGTTGGCATTTTCATGGTCTGAATTAGCATTTTGCCAAGGTAAAAAATAATTATCGTCAATGGGTTTACTGTTTTTTGGATATTTTTTGACTCTATTGTCATTCGCATCAAGATAAAAAACACTGCTTTGTAAATACCCATTGCCCGCTGACTTTACAAATAGCGCGCTCCGTTTGTCTGTTGGGTTTTCAAGAGAGACTTTTTTTAACACGGATTGCATTTCGATATAATTTAACTCAGGTGTGCTTAACGTATATGGCACACTATGTGACCATGCTAAACCATAACTTTGATTGAACACTTGAACATCGTATGAGCTTTCATGCAGACCATGACTTACCATAAAATCGTCTAAGTCATTAATACCAGAAAACGAAACTATTTGACTCTGTGGCGCTACGCCACGAATTCCAATGTCATTTTCTGCAGCAGCGATAATTCCTGCCATCTTGGTACCATGAGCGTCATTAGTAGCCGACGAATTAATATCACTAAAAATAATTAAGTTATCAACTAACTCTGGGTGTTTAACGTCAACACCAGAGTCGATGACTGCAATTTTTATATCCTTTCCTTTATGTCCCCATATATGTGTTTGCCAAAGGTTTAAGTCGCTAGGTGAATTATTATATTGCGAGAAGTTTTGATTTAGTAAGTTCCATTGGTGTTTTAAAAGAGGGTCGCCTTTTGGATTAATCCAGCGATCCTTGTAATTCCTGTCGGTCATGGAGCTTGCATCAAATATACAAGATAGTGACAAGATAAAGGTTATAAATTTTAACGTTTTCAAAACTAACCCTCCTATATTTTATATTGGTATAATTAAAAAGCCCCCATTTGGGGGCTGTTTGTTATTGAATATATTGATTTAAGAATGCTTTTGAGGCGTTAGAATGAATATCGACCCAAAATGCACTACCGACAGAGCCACCACTGGTTACGCCTAAAATTCCCTGAGCAGCAAAAATAGGACCACCAGAGTCACCACCACCCGTTAAGGATGTACCTCTTGTCCAATCTTGATTTGAGCCACTGTTACCATCATGTCCGTACGCATATATCATTGCGCCATCAACATAGCTCACGGTAGCAATACCAAGGCGCTTTACGCCTGCACCTGTTTTCGTTACTTGGTTATTATTCCCAAAGCCAATGATTGCAGCCCTTTGTTGTGCTACTGCTCTGGCTGATTGCGGTGCTAATGCTCTGTAGCTTGAAGAAACAGGCGAATCAAACTTCAGAACAGCTAAGTCATATTGATAAGTACCATGCCAATTTGAATCATTATAATTAGGGTGCACATAGACATTTGAAGGGCTTTGACCTTTAGCTTCCCCAGTTAATACTTCTATGTTATTTGGGTTATATTCTGACGAGGCAGCACAGTGGCCTGCCGTAAGAATAGTGTTTGAATCAACGAATGTACCTGTACAAATATAGCCATTAAATCCAAACATTACTATTTCAGGGTACACGTTATTACTGATTTCAATACTATTAGTAATCAAACCGTCATAGATTGAATTAGTTTGAGCGTTGTTGTTAGATATATCTGCGCTTGCAACGCTACTAAATAGAATGGTGCTTGAAATTATTGAAGTTAAAATATTTCTTTTCATGTTGTATCCTTTTTTGTGTTTTGTATTAATTTAAATGAAGTTATTTTTAATTTTAAAGTTTTATTTTTTTAAAATTAAAATGTGTTTATAACCATTTATAAAATTATTTTTTTGCACATATAAAAGAACGAACAAAAAAAATTAAAATAACAATCGGGGTTGAAAATGTTTTATTTTTGTGTTTTTTTTGTTTTTTTTATGTTGGTAAAGGTATGTAAAACAAAGGGAAAGGTTTGTTTTAAAAAATAATCAAAGAGGGCGGGGTAAATCGACCTCACTTTTATTAACTTTTAGCCTGACCAAGAGCAAAGTGCTTTTGGTGATAAGAGATTCAAGTGTATGAAAATTAATTGATTGTTAGCCTTTTGGTCTAGTTGAGGTTGTCGCTCAATGTGTTTTTGATTAGGCTAGGGCAATCATATATACACTAATAAAAACAATAATGAGTGATATAAAGCAAAGGCGGGTAGATATCTCGTCTGGGCTAAATGCGTGTTTAACTTACTACCCTGCGAATAGCACGATGGCGATGCATGAGCATGAGGGACATCAGTTGTCTATTGTGCTGTCAGGCGCTTTGGCTGAGTCTAGCAGCGGCGTGCAGCAGCAAGTGTACACACCTAGTCTTTGTACCAAGCCGGCTGAATTTGGCCATGCTAACCAATATGGCAAGCAGGGCACTCTGATATTTGCATTAAACTTTAGCAAACAAGCTTTTGATGAATATGCTGAGGGTGTTGCGCTAGATTGGCACTGGCAACCGCTCACAACCAAACCTTTACTGCAAATGATCAAGCAATCAGTCAAAGGGATAATGATAAATAATGATCCATTCCAACAGCAGTTTTTGTGGGATTTACTCGCCATTAGACAAGGTAGTACCGTCACAACTGAGCGGCAAAAAGTAGCTTGGCTATTAAAAGCTAAGCAGTCTATTGAATGCTCCCCCGATAATCTTAATTTAACGCAACTGGCAGTAGAACTTGGTGTGCATCCTGTTTATTTCTCGCGAAGTTTTCATAAGCACTTTGGCTGTGCGCCCAGCTTATATCAACAGCGTTGCAAGGTCTCGCGCGCGATGCAGCTACTCTCAAAAAACAAAATGCTAGTAGAGGTGGCAAACGACAGCGGGTTTAGCGATCAAAGCCATTTAACACGATTGTTTAAGCAAGAAATTGGCTTTACACCGCGCCAACTCAAGCAATTCATTACAGGTTAAATCCATACAATAAAATAGCTTGGTGTGTGGCTATGCTATTGCTTATTTTTACAGTTAGGAGCCAGTTATGGGCAAAAAAGTGCAGGCGATTTTATTTCTCTCTTTAATCGGTGTGAGTCAGCTAAGCTATGCGGTAACACCGCAACAGGCCGCTGCAAAATTAAAGCAATTTATCGAGGATGTGCCAGGTCTAGAACCAGGCTACGCCGTTGTTGCTGTGACTAAAAATGAGGTGCTTTTAAATCATGTGCAGGGCATTCGCAATATCGATACTCAGTTGCCACTGACGCTGGATACACCCATATATATTGCCTCTCAAACTAAAGCTTACATGGGACTACTTGCAGCGAAGTTAGATCAACAGGGCATACTTAAGCTGGATGATACAATTGCTAAGCACTGGCCGCATATAAAACTACCTGAAGGCGTTGACTCTAATCAATGGACGCTGAGTGATTTGCTTACGCATCAGTTTCCCGTCGAGGCTGAGCGCATTACAACACTAGAAGCTTATATGACGGAGGTCGATCATAAAGACTATCCAGCGTTATTGGCTAAACATAGCGTTAAGCGTGATGAAGGTTTCGACTACACCAATCTCGGCTATAACATTTATGGCGCTGTTTTACACAAGGTAACAGGTAAAGCATGGCAAGATTGGTTGCAGGATGAAATCTTTACACCCATGGCAATGGTAAACACGTCGGCCCGCACATCTGACTTTTCAATGAAGCACTTATCTTGGAATCATATCTGGCAAGGCGAGGAGAAAGGTTGGCATATCGTGCCGCCAAAAACCGATGGAAAAATGCAATCTGCAGGTGGCTTAGTGGTATCACCCCGAGATATGGGTAAGTGGTTGCAGTTACAATTAAACCAAGAACTTGCGCGTAAATCAGGGTTTAGTGATGACATGATGAAGTTAGCTCATACATCAGTTGCTCAGCTTGACCCCACAGCAAGAAACCCTTACGAGCTTCCCTGTCATGGATATGCATTAGGCTGGACTGTGTGTGATATTGATGGTCATACCGTGTATACCCATGGTGGTGGCTATACAGGTGCACGCACTGTGATGGCCTTTTCGCCTGATTTAGGTGTGGGGATCGGTGTTTTTTCTAATTCGGATAACATGACAGGTTGGCTGAGCAGAAAAACCATGGTGCAGTTTTTTCAGTATTTAACAGCACATGAAAGAGCCGATGAGATGGCTGAACAGCGTCAAGGTGATTACCCTGAGCGAGTGCAGTGGCTGTTAGATAGAAGGCAGCAAAGACAAGCTGATGGGATAAATGCGTTAGTAAAGCAGTCAGGTGTAGATGATTACCAGCCTACCAAAGCTGAGTTGGTTAAGCTTGTTGGCAATTATCAAGGTGAAGACAAGTACAGTAAATTGGCCATATCCATGACTTCACACGGTGTTTTAACCGGGCAGATATACGATTATGAGTTTACTATTCAGCCTATATCTATGGACTTATTTGCAGAGCGAAGCAGTCCATTTAGCACGATAAGGCCGATTAAGATTAAGTTTGATAACAACTCAAAACAAGTGAAGAGCTTGACTTGGTTTGGTACAGAGTATGTGAAAATTAGCGACTAAAACGCACCAAGCGGGTTAAGCGTGATGTGTTGGGCATAGCAATAAATCATTTGATGTGGTTATTGGGGTTGTAGTGGGGGTGGTTAAAATGGCTCATTTCACCTTGCGCAAAAGTAATCTTGCTCTGCAAGATGTATTTTGCACGAACTCACCTTGCGCGAAGAGAATGTCCTCGCTGCGCTTGTGGTCATTATTACTTTTTTATTAAGACCAACTCAGTAGTGAAAGTGGTTAAAATAGCTCATTTCACCTTGCGCAAAAGTAATCTTGCTCCGCAAGATGTATTTTGCACGAACTCACCTTGCGCAAAGAGAATGTCCTCGCTGCGCTCGCAGTCATTAACCCTTTGCACTCTAATGCACAGTGATCGGGTGGTCATTGACGACTAAAGATTGGCCATTTTTTTGGGCGCGCAGAAAGCTGGATATTAACACGTCATTAGACAAAACATTGATGTCGTCAACTTCTTCAACCATGCAAAAAGTGATGGAGTCCCAGCCTAAATCTTTGATAAAGGTTTTAAGGTTGTTGATATTCTCTTTGTAATTTTTATCGGTCGTTAATAAGCCGATAGAGTGTTTGTTGCCAAGTTTGTATTTGTCTTGGTCTGTGGTCGAGCATTTTGCGTAACCGCTCAGTACATACACTGTATTTGTGCTTTCATTCATAGTTGTGACACCACTAAATTGTAGTTTTGTTCCAAGTGAATTTCTAATGCATTTTTCAAACCAAACTTTCTAAGTTGCACAAGGTTACTTTGCTAGGCCTTGAAAGTAGTGGGTAAAATATTTTAATTCGAGGTGAGTGGCACCTAAGGTGTCAATTTTTTGCTAGATGTATTTTCTCTAGTAGAGGGGGCTGAGCAATTGCTCTTAAAGGCCAACGTTTACCTTGTGACCAATTGCTCTGGCGTCTTTGAAGTCAACTATTCGCTGATGATTTTTGGGTTTTTTAAGCGCACTATCAGAGGTTTGATAGCAAAATGTGCGACCACCGATGCCAATACAAACACCACTACGCCAACAAATGGGATCATCGGACCGGTAAAATAGGCACCGCCCAAAACATAGCCGACGATGGCTTCAATACGATATAAAGGCAAAAACAGCGCTATAAAAGTAATGACCAGCAATAAAGAGGCCGCAATGGAAGGGTAGCCTAGACTAAATATGGTCGATTGAATCAAACTTATCAGTAACATGCCGACAAAGCTGCGTGCGGCTACGGTGCGAAAAGCTAAGCGGCTCTGCTCATCTTCTATCTGATTACTTCTGTGTTCAATACTATAAGCGGTAAGCCACACTAACGTAGGTAATATTAATAGTCCCCACCAATTGGATAAACCGGGCATGTCCTCTTGCGCTAAAAAGTGATGTGTAACAACACCGCCATTTAAGCTCTCCCAAGTGAGTAGGGCAATTTGACATGCGACAACCGCGATCATTAAGTAGTTTCTTATTTTTTTGATATCCAAAATACAGTTCCTTATCTTGTAGAGTATGACCTTATTCAGTAATTAGCAAGCCACAAAATAAAAGCGTTATTTTTCAATGTTTTATTTGTTTTTAAATCAAGGTGAGGGAATTTTGATACTAATTATTAGTGATTTTAATGAATAAGTGGTGGTAATAAACAGTGGCCGTTGGCGCTGGTTCACGTAAGACCAGCTTGCAATAATATCCTCGCTTTTCGTGAGCTTGGCCATAGCATATCTGTTCATGGTGTGAACTAAAGGCATGCTATTACAAAACCATGATTTTAGTTTTTTAGGGCGCTCCAGTTACTGTCATATTGGATGTTTGAGCATGTTATTTCTTATTTATATGGGTATATGAGCGCTTTACTTTTGAGAAGTGTGCAGCGCGTTTCTGGCGTGATCGTATGACACTGTTGCTCAGTAATGTATGCTAAACTAAATACCGATTTAGTATGCTTAAGCTCATCTGTATTCACCCCAACTCTTATCTCAAAGACTCATACAACTGGCCGTTACTTGTTATTACCAAGTGTTATCCATAGCTCTTTATCTTCAATTGGTGTCGACTGAGGCAAAAACGGATTATCTATGGTTAATATCGTTTTATTGTCCCACTTGCTCAGAGGAAACAAGTGCTTAGTTGTAGGGTGCGTTTGCATATATTCATCAAAGCTACCATCTTTGATTGCCAGCATTAAACCCGACTCCAGATCATCAATGAGCTGTGAATTGTCTTTATGGGTAAAAAAGTACATTGGGAAGTGATAGTGCAAAATCACATCATCAAATACCTGTAACTTAGGCATGATTTGCTTTCTGCTCTCTACTTCGGAGAAGGCCTCATTAATCCCTCTGGGAAAAGCTCTACACCTATCGACATAAACTTGCTTAAACATGTTTTCATAGACGACGTTGGTGATCACGCTAAGGCCAGCGGCTAGCATGATGTCTGTATCAGGCCAGTGCTGTCCCTGACATAAAGTGATATTTTTTAGCGATTTTAAAGACTTGATTTGAGAGAATAGCGGTTCTTTATCTTGATGAATGGTAAAAACGCGATAGCCGAGTAGCCCTTTTATCAGTGGAATAGGCACCACCCCTAACTCAGACTCTCTTTGCTGATCGGTACCTGCCCAGTACAAGTCAATTAAACGATTAGACTGCAGTTCTAGTAGCGCTCTCTCTTGCACCATATAAGGTGCAAATTGAATTCTAATTGGTTTGTTGATTTTATCGAAAGCCAGCTCTATGAGCCCAACATAGTAATTGTGTGTACTATCATGCTCTGATTGACTGCCTCGAACGCGAATTGCCTCAGTGGCAATGGACGTGTGGCTTATAAGTAAAAGCCAAATAAGTATGAGCTTGTACATTGGTCTCTCATCATTGTTGCCCAATACTACGAGCGTAGTGCATCTTTTGACATGCGTGGTGTTCATCTGGTTTTTTACTCTTGATCACGAGAGAGGGCTTTGACGATTCTTTGTTCATGCAATGTTAAAAAGGTGTGCGGACTCTGGATAAAGTCTTGGCCTGTTGTTAGAAAAGAGGTAGAGGCACTTTGGCCCCTAGTTAGTGGATGTGTTTATTGAGTAGATTGAAGACGTACAGGTAATTATGAATAAGCACCCCGATTTAATCGGGGTTTTAAGTAATTTGCTATTGTTGTCTATAGTCGTGATAAGTTGTAATTAGACACGCACTTACAGTGTTCGTCATTGCCAAAAAATAATAGGTAATTGCTTATTAATCAATAATACAAGGCAAAATTGTAAAGCACAGAGCAAGCATGCCATATCAAGCCAGTAGACTTTACTTTGGTTTAGAAATGGTTTTGTTTTGTAAGCAGACCAAGTAAGGCTTACAGGTAATAACCCAGATATTAGCGCAAGGCAGAATGATGCTACTGTCAGTTCTCCAAATTGCATAAAGTTTTGCTGTGTATATAAAGTGATAGGTATAGCAAACATGATTAGGTTATAAAAGCTCAGTTTTAAATTGGCATACCTACTATGTTTATCTCTAATCAAGGTGGCGATGCCCACGAGTAATAAGCCCATTAAGCCTATGAGGCCGAGTATTATGCTAGACCAAACCAGTATTAATATAGGTACACTGCCTTTTTGATATGTTCTATGACCATAACTAAGCATTGGCTGATTTTCATTATTTTGGTAAAACACATAAGTGGCGTTGCTGCGAGTGATGTCTCTAAATAGCTGTTTTCCTACAGGAACAATGACTTTGTCTTTACTTTGTAAAGTGTGAATAACCAAGCTGTTTCCCGTTTGGCTGATCCACACAAAATTTGCTATCCAGTCAACAAATGCGAATTCGGCCATACTATTAGGTGCTAAAAAGTAGATACCCGTTTTGTCTTTCAGAGATACCACTTCTTTTATTTTTTCTGTGACTTTAGCGGGCTTGATATTTAGCTGTTCGATAAAGAGTTTATCAAAATTCGCATAGTTTGCAGTTTCACTATCAGTGTTAAGCGCGTAAAAAAATGCTTTGTTTTCGTCGGGGAATACACACATATGCGCCCTAAAACCAAAAGTTGTTCCTGGTCTACAATGTCCCATGACTCCATGACGGTCTCGGTTTGAAAATACCAGCCCGTGGCCTATTTTTAGGCCCGCTTGGTGCGCATTTGTTTCATGAGCACCCGCAAGTAAAGGGAGTAACTCCGGTAAAATAAATGTTTTACCATGCAGGGTTCCGCCAGCGAGTATAAGTGCCATAAATTTACCCATATCAGTCGCGGTGGTTGTAAATTGGCCAGCACCTCTTAATAAAAATGGTGGAGCGGCTTGCGCTGTCATTAAATCATGGTATCCCATTGCTAAACTTGTTGGAGTCGGCACTGCAGTTTGCGTTTGGAAAGAAAAAGTACTGTCATGCATGCCTAATGGCTGTAGTAAGTGCTTATCAAGGTAGGTTTCGTAGCGTGTCTTTGTGACATTTTCAATGATCATTGCCAATAGTTGGTAGCCCATATTCGAATAAGACTCTTGTGAGCCTGGTTTGAACCTTGCTGTAAGTAGACTTTTATCTCCGTTATTAAATGCGTTAATAAGCGGTGTATCTGGCGTGACCTGAGTATTTAGGTACTGCCACATGCGCACACTATCTAACCCTGATGTATGATTTAGCAGGTGCTTTACTAATATTGGGGAGTTATCTCGCCAAGGGTTCTTAATGGCAAGCTCAGGGAGTAATGTCTTTATTTGTGTATCTAAAGACAATTTCTCTTCACTGATTAACTGTAGTATGCCCACAGCCAAAATCGCTTTTGTTACAGATCCAATATGCATCTTTTGACTGTCATGCATCACAAAGCCTTTTGCGATATTTGCTAAACCGGCACTGCCAATTTGCATCTGCCCTTCATTTAACAGAGCCCAAGTGATCCCTGCAATTTTTTGCTCTTTAATGTTTTTTTCAATTTGGTGATTAAATGTGTTGCTTTCATTGGCTTTTACATATGTATAAGGCCAAATTAAAAAGGTTAAAAGCAAGGTTAGATAGAGTTTAGTCATTCTTATTCTTATTTTTCGATCAATGCTTAAAGATATCACTTTTTATGTGATGTGAATGTGAAATGTGCTGTGATGTGACGAAGCTGAAAGTATTAAATATTTTATTTTTATGTCTAGTTTGGCTATCAAATAGATTGTTTGATTTCTTACTTTAATAACTTAATCATTTTAAATATAACCCAGTTATAACGTTTTATCCTTCTTTTTATTTTAAAATCATATTCGATTACATAGTTAATTTGGTAATTGCTCTTATGTCTGTGCTGATTTTAGGTAATCCGTTTTCAAGTATGGAGGTTCAATCGTTATATTTTTATTTATTAAGTTGGTTAAAAATGAAATAGGTGTTTTTCTGATACACACTAAATAATAAAAAGGTAACCGGAATGAAATTCATACTATAAAGCAAAAAAATTTAAAACCTTTCAAAAGACAGAGTCGCACTTCCGGCAGGTGGTACGTATGTCGATCCTACTCTAAGAGACAATTTTTAGTTGCGTGTCATCACTAAGTAGTTGAAAGTTTTTGCTTCTGGCTAGAAATCCTTATTATCTGTACTAGCGGAGATATCATCTGTACTAGCGGAGATATCATACACCGTTAGTTTCACTAAGCTTTCGACAGAATATTCAATAACTTGCTTAAAGCAGTTTTTAAATTGAATACTGTTTACATCAGCTCAGATACCATGGGTGAAGATGTCATTAACTGGATCTCCAATACTAACCGCTTTCTTTGTGTTCTCGCTATCCTGAAGAACGTCACACTCCAATGTTAAAATAGACTCGATTAGCATCAGTTTTCGTCGTCCTGGCGAATGTCAGGAGGTATGTGTTGCTTATTTTTTTCGTGCCTTACAAGTACCACCGTATTGATACGTTTGAGCGAATTGCTTTTTGATGATGGTTAAACAGGGCCCACAAATAAACCGCCATTGAATATTATTGTCATAACGACACCGGTACATGACCTCTTTGCTTTGCTGGCATTGTGTGCAAGTTTTATGGCGTAATCGCATGATATCTATACTTAATGTTATATGAGAAAAGTGCCGCTAAATCACGTACTCAGGGTGCTCTACTCTCCATGCACTCTTATGTGTAAGAATACAATTTATAAAATGGATTTTTTGAGTGAACGTAATTTAGCTGACAATATAGATACGAAATTGCCTGCGGTTCGATCAATATAGATAAACAGGTAGCAAGTATCTTGCTGTGTGCTCAGTCACAATCGTCGAGTGTTCCCGCATGTGTTTTGCATTTTAAATGAGCGATTTATCCAATTTTATGCAGTACAAAAATATAGGGGTGGTAGATATTGGCTGTTAGAAAATATGACGATAATGACTTCTTCTTTCCTCGATAAGTAGTACAAACACATATGCCGTAACAAAGCGTGTGTATGGCCTCATGCACTCTTCATTTGTTACAGATTGGTGTATTATTGCGGTATCGAAAACGACATAATTTAAACAGTGAGTAAAGAGTCATATGGCCAGTACAGCACATGCACTGCACATCTTGGTAAAGCATAAAGAGCAAGCGGAAGATATCCTCAAGCAGTTAAAAAAGGGCGCTAAATTTCAAACCCTTGCGAAGAAGCACTCGACCTGCCCATCTGGTAAAAAGGGCGGAGATTTAGGAGAGTTTAGACGCGGGACCATGGTTCCTCAGTTTGATAAGGCCTGTTTCTCTGATGAAGTGTTGACACCTCAATTGGTTAAAACTAAATTTGGTTGGCATATTATTAAGGTGTTATACCGCACTTAACACCTAATAATTAATGACTCTGATCGCATTGATTACCTGTGATTATACTTGAGCGTGTATTATTTTTGAGCTAGTTTAATGGACTGATATTTATAAATTAAGTTAACTATTTATACATAGCTTTCAAGGATTGGAGCAAACTGATGGAAATTAATCGAAATAACATCGTTACAAATCAGCAAACACTCACTGGTAGCGAGCAGTCTTCACTTACAAAGCAACTGAAAGAATCAAGGATACAATCTGAAGCGCCTACAACCTCGGTAAAAGTGACCTTAGATACTAATGTGGGCATCAAAGAAGAGCATTTCAAAGCTGCTCAGGAAGAAGCGGTAAGAGCCACGCTTGCTTATATGGATACAATGGAAAAGACACAGCAAGCACTGAAAACTAGCCTAAGTGAATTTGATAAGTTCAAAGCAGAGCAGGCTAATCAAAACCCGCATTTAGATTTAAAGGATTTAGACTTATACCAAGATAAAGAAGGTAATTTAAAGCTCAGTAGTGGCAGGCTTTCTTCTTCACAGATAAATGATTTGGAAGCGGCTTTGTCTGGCAATGAAAAATTGAAGGACGCCTTTACTCAAATACACAGTGGTATTGTTGACAGCCTCAAGCATAGAGATTCCTACCTGTATGCTGATTTAAATTCGTCTTCTTTAAATGGGTCTATCAGATTAAATGAACTGACACAGCAATATGATAAACAATTTCATCCTGAAGGTTTTGGAGAAGAATATAAAACACTCTCTGAGCGCTTAAATGTAGAGGCCGGGCTGTTTGGTCATTTTTTATTAGAAGCCGTGAACCCAACAATACGTACTTCTGCATAGGTATACAATTTAAGGCGTAAAACGCTAGGTTTGGTGCTGTTTAATGCAATTAAGCCGCATGAAAACATGGAAGTGGTACAGGGTTTTCTAAGCATATAATGATTTATTGGAGACCATACAGAACCTGACTCCATTGATTTTATTAATTATATAAATTCGAGTTGAGTTTTTAAAATTGTACGTGTATTGTTTAATTGATTTTAATAAAAGGAAATTAAAATGAAACTCAAACTAAACGTAAATAAGAAAAATATTAAAGCGTTAAGCGCCAACAACTCAAAGCTTCCAGTACAAGTAACACCTAATGTTGCGGGTGGTTGGTACAAAACTTACCAGTGTACTTATCACTGTTATACACAGGAACCTCACTGTAATACAGTAGAGCCGACACGTCAGTCAGGGTGCTGTAATTCAACTAATTGTTGATTAGCATGAAAGGCAAGCGTTGCTTGCCTTTATCGTATTGGCAGTAATTAAACAGCTCTAACATATCAATAAAGCGCGTTTATATATTAAAAGCTCTTCTATTTCCCCTGCATTTCTGACGGCACACCTTCTCTGACAATCTTACCATCCTTAATCTCTATAATACGAACCATCATTGAAAGCACATCCTAAGAGTGTGCGATAGAGATAACCGTTTTACCTTTCATGAATGTTTTTATGGAGGTAATTAACTCAGCTTTTAATTTTGGGTCTAAGGCACTTGTCGCCGCACCTAATAACAGTATTTTTTGTCTCTTAATATGGATCTGGCAAATGCCAGACATTGATGCGGTCTCCCAGATAATTGCCCACCATTTTCAGACATTCAAGTATTCGACCCTTCTCAAATCAGTGCAGTCAATCGGGCCCTATCAATGGGGTCAGAGTTATTGGTCTCTTTAAAATTGCGAAAGAAAACTACCAAAAGGTAGAGTTTTAGTAGTTATATGGCGAGATTATTGAAATTAAACTTATCTCATCTACCGCAATAAGTTATTCATCTAGATAATAAATGGGAAGTGAAGTTTATTGAAACGAAGGGTTATGCTGTTTATCTGGATAAGTTAAAGATTATGCAAATAAATTTGGTGCGTAAATTCAGGTATGTGTATTGATGATGAGTCACGTTCACTTATTAATGACTCTAACTAAGTCTAATTTTACTAGCAAATTAACATAGTCCTTGAGGCGTTGTTTCGTTCATTATTTTTATGATACTTACCAAAGAACAGGTGCTTTGTGGGAGGGGCGACATAAATCGACGTTAGTGGATATTGAGCGATCTTTTCTGCTAATAAGTTATATATTTAATTAAACCCAATCAGAGCGAATATGGTGTCATAACGTTCGAATACACTTGGCCTAATTACTCGCATAATACGCTGTGAAAATATTGAGTTATTGACAGAGCATGACGTTTATTTAAATTTTGGAATTTCATCTCAAAGACGGCAGCTAGAATGTAAGCGCTTTAAACAGCTGTATTGTCGGGTAGAAGAGTGACGCCTTTGCAGTGTGAAGGCGACAGAAAGTCTGAAAGTGATAAGGGGCGGCCAACAACTAATGACTATGACCCGATTGATAAAGTGCATGGGACAAACGACCCATGCACGACTTTAAATTTTATGGAGATTATTAAAGACTGCCATATGTATGCAACTGGCTATGAAAGCGAAAAACTTCGTTGGGGAATGTTATTCTGCACATAATATGGCCTTTATGCTTGTATCTGAACATACGCGCTTGCATACCAGTGTCTATTTTGGCTTTTGCTTCTGCAGACATAGGGTAGTTATCTATGAATTCATATTGGCATATTGTTATTGGTCCATAATAAGACTGAGTAGAATTATCTAGGTCTTTTGCCGAAGCTGATGCGGTAAGCGGTACTAGCAGTAATAGAGAGGCAATATGTTTTTTCATTGTATTTCCTTATTTAAATTTAATGTTAGCTTCCAAGGTTAATATAACTTAATCAGGTAACTGTTCAAAAGTATTGTTTTAAACTTGTGTGTTTAAAATAAATAAAATAAACAATGTCTTGTTGTTTTGGTGCGGTTTGGTTTGTATGTTAATTTATATTTATTTCAGTGGTTTGGGTTTGAATGTTATGATTTTTTATTTTTATATTTAGAGTTTTTAAATTTCCATTTTGTTTTTTTTATTGGTTTTTCTGGTAGGTTATTCATCTTTTCAAACTTTTCTATCTATAGTGCGAGGTGTCATTGGAAGTACATCATGAGAGTGGTTGAGAAAGGTAATTATTTTATCTTTATTAAATTTTTTATGGGGTGTTAAATTGGAATTTTAATTAAAATAAAAGTGATTTATCTTAATGTAAAAAAGATTTTCTGTCTTTTAATCTGGTTTTGGTGAATGCCAGGTGTTGGTTTTTTTAGGTAATTTACCACCATTTTCACCAATTAAAGTAATCGACCATTTTTCAATAAATAAAATCAATCGTTTCCTATTAATGGGGGCAGAGTTGTTGGTCTCTTTAAAATTGCGAAAGAAAACCACCAAAAAATAAAATTTTAGTAATTATATGGCGAGATGTTGGAATTAAATTACCCAATGCGCCGCAATAAGTTATTCAGCGAGGTAATAACCGAGAAGTGAAGTTTGTTGAAATTCAGCATGTGTATTGAACACTTATTACTGACTCTAACTAAGTCTAATTTTACTAGCAAATTAACATAGTCATTGAGGCGTTGTTTCGTTCATTATTTTGATAATAGTTATCAAAGAGCAGTATTTTATGGGAGGGGCAGCACAATCGACGTTAGTGTATACTGCGCGATACTTTTTGCTAGTGAAATTCTATATTTAATTAAACCCAGTTAGAGCGACTAAAGTGTCATAACCTGAGAAGCACCCTTGGTGCAGTTATCAGCATAATTCACTGTGAAAAATATTGAGAGATTGACAGAGCTGATGTTCATTTAAATTTGGAGATTTCACCTCAAAGACGGCATGCAATATGTGGGGGCTTGGTTTTGAGCGCTTTAAACAGCAGGTTGAAGCATTATTTGGTAAAAGGGTGACGCCTTTGCAGCGCGGGGCGACAGAAAATAATCAAGACATAGGGCGTTAGCCGATAATCAATGACTCTGAGCCCATTGATAAAGTGCATGGGTGAAGCGACCCATGCACGGCTTTAGATTTAGTCGTGATTAATAAATTGTTCCATAAGTATGCCACTGGCTATCAAGGTTATAAATACCACCATTTTTATATATTGGGCCTTGACACTGGATGTGGCCTCTATGTCTGTATCTGAGCATATACGCTTGAATACCAATATCTACTTTTGCTTTCACGTCTACAGACATAGGGTAGCTATCAGAGTATTCATATTGGCATATTGTTATTGGTCCATTGTAATACTGAGGAGAAACATCTAAGTCTTTGTCCGAAGCTGATGCAGCAAGTGGTGCTAGTAATAATAGAGAAGCAATATATTTTTTCATTTTATTTCCTTATTTTAAATTTTAAATCATTGTTAACTTCCGAGATCAATATACCTGAATTAGAACTGGGTTCAAAAAATGTTTTTTAATTTTTCTTGTGAAAAATAAATAGTATAAACAGTGTCTTGTTGTTTTTGGGTGCTTTTTTTCACATGTTAATTAATAGTGGGTTCAGTGAGTTGGATGTAAATGTTATTGTTTTTTGATTGCTGTTTTTTTGATTTGTTTTTTTAGTTTGCAGTGTTTTTTTAAATCTTTTTGCTGGTTTTTTGATCATTTTTGATTTTTACGTGCTGGGTGTAAAATAAAAAACCAACTTTTATGGGTTTTTATTAATTATGTTGGCAGGGGGGCCGTCTTTTATAATCTTGCCATCCTTAATCTCTATAATACGGTCCATCATTGAAAGCACATCATAAGAGTGGGCGATAGAAATAACGGTTTTACCTTTCATGAGTTTTTTTATGGAGGTAATAAACTCGGCTTTTAATTCAGGATCTAAAGCACTTGTCGCCTCATCTAATAACAGTATTTTTTTGTCTCTTAATATGGCTCTAGCAAATGCCAGACGTTGACGCTGCCCGCCAGATAATTGCCCACCATTTTCTCCTATAAAAGCAGCTAGCCCTTTTCGACCACGCGCGTCGCTATAGTCTTCTACAAACTCTAACGCATTGGCTTTTTTGAGGGCTTGTCTAACAGACTCTCTGCTGACATTATTTAATCCAAACGCGACATTTTCATAAATACTTTGGTTAAACAACCCGATATCCTGATTCAAAAAGCTGATTTCATTACAGACTTTATCGGTTGGGTAATCTTCGATATTTTTACCATCGATATAAATACCACCGCTTTCTATTTCATCGATGCCTGAGAGCATATTAAGCAAAGAAGACTTACCAGCACCAGAGGGGCCGATGATCCCGACTTTTTCACCTGATTTTATTTTTAAAGATAGATCGGTAAATAGTGGTGCTTTGTTTTCATAGGCGAATTCAACATTTTTAAAGGTAATTTTGCCGTTTGATACATTGAAACTCCCCTCGTCTTCGAGCGGTTCAATATCTTCCAAAAACTCATTGACGACTTCTCTGCCTACGGTGACTTGGCCCCAAGAAACAAAAAAGGCATCAAACTCTTCTTGGCACCACTCAGATAGTGAGATCACACGATAAACCAAGGCTAACACCATAGAAAACTCACCGATGGATAGGCTATTATTGATCCAAAGCTGCAAACATAAAGCCCCCGTGCCGACGACTAAAACCCCGTTGAGCAGCCCTACCACGGACGCAAAATTAGAAAAAACCCGATACTCTTTTGCCACTACTCTACGGTGACGCATTGCCCATTTCTGCGCAAATTGCTGCTCATAGTCATCATTTGAGAGCATTTTTACTGTGCGGATACGGGCAAAACGCTCTGTGAATTTGCCTGTGATCTCTGCGCAGCTTTGTGCTTCTAGTCGGTTGGTGGTTTTGGCTTTGGGGATCCACTGTCCTAACAGCATGGCTAAGAATAAACCTGTCCAAATTAAAAAGGGCAGTGTCAGCCAGCCGTCGATATTGCCCACATAAAGTAGTAAAGCCCCCAAAAATGCCAGTAAAAAACCGGCAAAACCACAAAACTGTAATACCACATCGATGATGGCCTCAGAGGTATCGACTATGACTATGGCGGTTGAGCCGGGATCGTCTTCTTCATGGTAGCTTGCAGGTGAGGCAATAAGTGTACGATAGAGCTTAATTAAGGTATTTTTTTGTAGGTTTGGTCCTAATAATTGATGAAAAACGAGGTTTTTAACTAGGGTAATGGTCGGAATGACCACAGCAATTGCGATGGCGACAAACGCAAGTTCGTAGCCTTTGTCATTGAGGGTGACGCTACTACTTGCGGTATCGAGCCAGTCAACGAGCTCACCCAAAAAATCGAAAGTGACAATCTGTAAAATGCCGCCTAGCAAAGAGATAAAAAAGGCGACCACTATCCAGCCAGAAAACTCTTTAGTACATTGACGGATAAAGGGCAGGTTATGTTCGGCTTCATTTAACTGGCTATCAAAAGCGTCTTTGTGGCCTAGTTTTTCGAATAACTTAAATAGTGATTTCATCGCTTTGTGTGGCACCTAGATGTATCTAGTAAAGCTCATGCTACGTGGCGTGAGCTTAGAATGAATAAGCCACTGAGACGAATATAGTGTTTCGTTTCAGTGGCTTGTAATGCATACCCCGCTGCTTTTTAGCAGACAAGGCTAAGTTTTATTCGTCGTCTTCATCGTCGTTGGATGTTTCTGGCGTATAGTCATCCCAGTCACCCGCTTCTGGCATAGATAACTCATCGACGTTTTCACATTTGATTGCATGATTGACGTACTCACGCATGTCTTTAGATAAGAAGAACGAGCCAAAATGTGCCTCAGGCGAGTAATATTTTGTTTGAATATCTGCCTTGTTATAACGCGCTTCTATTTCTTCCAGTGAGAGGGTGTTAATGGTGCCACTGCGTGTTGCCCAGATAAATGCATGTGAGCCGCCAAAGTAGTCATAGCAACCACCCATGTAAATACCAGCTGGATTATTAAACGCTTGCGTTAAGCGCGATACCATAGACTGCATCATATAAGGTTCAAAGTAAGGCGTGCCGCCTTGAGCGACCAAAATGCCGTCTGCTTTTAGCGCAGTTAAGCAATTGCTAAAAAATGACTGAGTGAAAAGTGTTTCAGATGCACCACCGTCTGGATCTGCGGCATCTAAAATGATTAAGTCGAAGCAGTCACTATACTGTGAGATGATGTCAGCGCCATCACCAATACGCAGCACAAATCTAGGGTCATCAAATGCACCATTGTTTATCTCTGGTAAATACTTGCGGCTCAATTGGATAATTTGCTCGTCAATATCGACCATCACGACGTTTTCTACGCTGTGGTGTTTTAATACTTCGCGTGCGCTACCGCCATCACCGCCGCCAATAATGAGTACATTTTTAACCTTGCCGTGAAATAAAGTCGGCACGTGCGCCATCATTTCATGATAAATATGCTCACCTTTAGTGGTGACCTGAATGCCATCGTCAATGCGCATTACTTTGCCAAGGTGGCGAGTTTCAAAAATACTGACATCTTGAAACTCAGTTTCCACATCGACCAAATCTTTTTCTGAACGAAGTGCAACGTGAACGCCACTTGTCATTTGCTCGTAGTGCCATTTAATCTTAGTCATTTGCTTGAGTACTCCGTTTATTATGCGGTTTGCAGGGTTGGCTGAAATTGGCTGTGTAAAAGTGGCTGAAATTCGCCTGCATCAGTGACAGAACCTCCTCTGGTGAGGGAGTTAACTAGCATTTTTCCTGGCTGAAAGTGTGCTTCTATCACTGGTAGGCATAATTCAGGTTGTGCATCACCACACATAAAAATGTCCATCGCAGCAAAGTTATATTCAGGCCAAGTGTGAATAGAAATATGACTTTCTGCCAAAATGATCATGCCCGATACACCGCCATTTGTTTCGAAAGGGTGTAAATGGGTTTTCAAAATTGTCGCATTTGCAGCTTTGGCACAGTCAATCATCATTTGCTCTATGCGCTTCTCACCAATGAGATTTGAAGCATCGAAGATATCGACAGTAATGTGCTGACCTAACGGGTTCACTAACTCTGGTTTTGATGAGGAGATATTCATTCTTTTACTCAGTGTCCTGTATTAATGTGGCTCTGGGTATAGGCTTCATATCCAAAGGCACTGGCATAGGAAAAGCAATCTGCATCGTGCTTTTCCGAATACAGATATTCCAGCATTGAAATGTGCAACGATTGTGGAAAATGCAATGTGGGATTAAAAGGTGTTAAGAGATATCAAAGGAGTTGAAGATGTTTAATTCTTTGAGTGGTCACTTATTATTGTCGTGAATAGGTATCTAAATGCATATAAATTGATGGAAAACCTGTCACTTTGAGCTATTTAGTCGTTTAGATCTAATTTATTTCGGCATTTAGGAAATGTACTACACCCCCAAAACTTAGTACCAAGTTTTTGACCTTTTTTAGCGGTTCTTATCACCATTTCAGCCCCACATTTTTTGCAAATTCGACTGTCCGATTTGCGCTTTACTAATGCTTTGACATGCTTAATATGCTGGCGGTCAGTCTTAAACCCAGGCCTCAATCGTCCACTTTCAATTTGTTTGATAATTTGCTCGACTTCATCGTCTGTGAAAATATGAGTTGTTTTACTTTTAATATATTTAATACCGCCTCGTGCATACTGCACATTATCTGGCATTGTTGTTTTAAAAGTACTATCGCCAATAAATATAATGACGGAAAAAATAGAGGCTTTATCAATATTTAAATGTGACTCGAGTGTTTTTATGTGTTTATGGTTTTGATGTAATGGGTTTTGGAATTTAGCAGTGTGTTTGAAAATTTTTTGAGTCCATGTTTTTTGAGCGAAACCGCCATAAATCCACCCTTTCATATTCTTGGTTTCAATAACAAAAATACCAAATTGTGAGACAATGATATGGTCTATTTGTGTAGTCCCCTCATTGGTTTCTAAAGTCACATCTTTAATCAGGTGATAAACTTGCTTATCTAAGAAAATTTTGATGAGTATATTTACTAGCCATTCACCAAAAATACCTTTGAACCAAGCTGATTTAAAGGTGGTAATAAAAATAAAAAAGGCAGCCAGATATCCCAGCCCCGTTTGCAACATATTAATTATCTTTGTGAAATTCATTTATCAATCTACTTATCCTTATTTAATTAATTTACGTTAAAAAAGTAGCGTTTATCAAATTATTTATTGCTTTGTCCCTGAGGTTTGATTATCATGCGCTCGTTTAATTAACCATCAACTAACTGTAGAGGAGTAAAAATCATGACATTGACATCATTATCCTTTGCAGGTCTTGTCCGCTAAGTAGCAAGAAGCTATCTCATAATCCTTTTTTCAAGGTCATAGCTTTTTGGTAAAGCTACGCCCCGGTCAACTGACCTGCCAATACGTTTTTCGTTTTAAATCCTATTTAAAGGTATTGGTACTATGGGCAAATCCGTCCAAAAGATCACTGAAAACGTTAGTCTTATTGCATCCAAAGAGACTTGGATCGAAGGGCTAGCCGTACAGCAACTGATTAAAACATCAGAATTAACAGGCATGCAGCGCGTTGCGGGTATGCCAGATTTACATCCTGGCAGAGGCTATCCGATAGGTGCCGCATTTTTTACAGTAAACACACTCTACCCAGCATTGGTGGGCAATGATATTGGCTGTGGTATGTCATTGTGGCAAACCTCGGCGAAAGTATCCAAAGTCAATCTGGATAAAATGGCAAAGAAGTTCGAGCACGTTGAATGCCCATTAGATGATAGTTGGGCAGACTATGTGGCGGCTCGAAAGTATGACAAAGAGATCATGAATAATGCGTTTGACCATGCGCTGGGTACCATTGGAGGTGGCAATCACTTTGCTGAGTTTCAAGCCATAGATGAAATTTATAACCAACTGGCGCTAGATGAGCTTGGGCTCAATAAGCAGCACTTACAGCTACTCGTGCACTCAGGGTCACGGGGGCTGGGTCAGTCGATATTGGTCAATCACGTTGCGGCTCACAATCATGATGGGATAACGATGACCCATGCAGGTGACCAACATAGCGACTTTGAAGATTACATTCAAAAGCACGATGAAGCCGTTCGCTGGGCTGAATTGAATCGTGAGTTAATCGCAAAGCGATTTTTACAGGCGATCCGCGCCACTGGGAACTGCGCACTGGATGTAAATCACAATCTAGTATCGCCGAAATATATTGCGGGCGTACAAGGTTGGTTGCATCGCAAAGGTGCCACACCCAGTGATCAAGGTTATGTGGTCATACCTGGCTCTCGTGGTGATTATAGTTACCTCGTAAAACCGCTTGAGGGATCAGAGGAAAAACAGATCACGAGTCTATATTCATTGGCACATGGTGCAGGTCGAAAATGGAAACGCGGCGAGTGTCATGGCCGATTGAGTCACAAGTATAAACGTGCAGATCTGTATCGTACTTCACTGGGCAGTCGAGTTATATGCGGTAATAAGGAGCTGCTGTATGACGAGGCTCCTCAGGCATATAAAAAATGTGAAACTGTGATCAGCGATATGGAGGACGCGGGGTTAATCGAGGTCGTGGCTAGGTTAAAGCCCGTTTTAACCTTTAAGACCAATGGGGGTTGTTCATCATGATATTACTGCAATTATCATCAGGGCAAGGCCCAATAGAATGCTGTAAGGCCGTTGGTCTAGCATTGCGCGCAATAGAAAGGGAATGTCAGTTAAATGGGGTCGCTCTGACCATCGTCGATACCGTACCTACACAGCAAAAAGGCTGTTTTAAGTCGGCTTTGGTCCAGCTAGAGTCGCCCAATCAAGCGTGTGCAAAGCAGTTGGCGCGTGCTTGGCAAGGCGCCATGTTATGGGTGTGTCAAAGCCAATATCGGCCTAAACACAAGCGTAAAAATTGGTTTTTCAGTGGGCAAATGTTTGAGCTTAATGAAGCACAATTTAATCGCAGTGTGACATTTCAAACGTGTCGTGCATCAGGGGCTGGCGGCCAGCATGTGAATAAGACAAATTCGGCAGTCCGTGCAATACATAATGAAACGGGGATTGCTGTGCGAGTAGAAAGTGAACGCAGTCAGCATGCGAATAAGCGGTTGGCGAAGGTGTTACTGTTTCAAAAGTTGGAATTGCACAAACAGAAGCAGATGACATTGCAAGAGCAAGCACGTTGGCAGCAGCACTTAGACCTTGAACGAGGTAACCCTGTGAGGACATTTAAAGGAGATAAGTTTGTCTTAGCCTGCTAAGTGCAAACGCTTAATTGGAATATGACAAAGTTGCTTTTTATATGCAGTAGAAATCAATGGCGTAGTCCGACCGGTGAGCACGTTTTTAAACACCACCCTGAGGTTGTCGCACGATCTGCTGGGACCAGTCCCAATGCAAAAAAGACGGTGTCGGTAAATGATATTCAGTGGGCTGATGTGATTTTTGTGATGGAGCACAAACACAAACAACGATTGCAAACTCGGTTTACGCGTCTGTTAAATTATAAAGACATCCAAGTGCTCGATATTCCTGATGAATATCAGTATATGGATGCAGAATTGGTTGAATTGATAACCTTGTCCGTTGACGATTATTTGAGTCTGTCTACATATTGATAACAGACTAAATAAATGACAAGAAAAAGAGAGGATAGAGCGATGTAATTTCATCATGGCACAGCAACTTAATACTCTTATTTGGCAGAAAAAATGAGACTGTGTGGCTGTGCCTATTTCACCGAAAGCTAGTGTAAAGCTAGTCATTTAGTTAATAATTTTGGAGAAATATGATGAGAGTAAAATACCCTCGTACCCCTCATTTACCTTGGTCATCGGGTGTCACTCGAGACGACGTTCGACAAGGTGATCTAAGCCAATTTATTGGCAAGCAGGTTATTGTCACAGAGAAAATGGATGGTGAAAATACCACGCTTTATTCAGATTATATGCACGCGAGATCGATTGATGGGCGTTTTCACCCATCCCGGGCTTGGGTGAAGGCGCTGCAAGCTCAAATTGGCTATCAAATCCCATCTGGGTGGCGCATTTGTGGTGAAAATCTCTATGCAAAACATTCAATCGCATATCACGCGTTGCCGAGTTACTTTTTGGCTTTTTCTGTCTGGAATGACAAGAATGAATGTTTGAGTTGGCAACATAGTACACGCATTTTTGAGCAGCTTGGACTGTGTACGCCAAAGACCTTATATTCCGGAATTTGGTGTGAACATGCCATTAAAAATATCGCCGTGGATACACGTAATCAAGAAGGTTATGTGGTGAGGCTGGCAGATGAATTTCACTATGATGAATTTGCGTTTGCGGTTGCAAAGTGGGTGAGGCCAAATCATGTTGTGACCGACACGCATTGGATGCACGACAAAGTGATAACAAATGGGTTAATGGAGAAACCAAATGGCTAAATCGAACCCGTTAAAAAGTTGGCTAGATAGCTTAGCGCACGGGCACTCGCCGGACTTTGACGAATGTCAGTCATACTTAGCGTGTTATTTTCCACTCCTCAATGAGTTTATTAACACCGAGCAAGATGCACGTTGGCACGCCGAAGGGAATGTTGCTATTCATACCAATATGGTTTTGAACGAGCTGTATGATTTGCTTAGGACTGACGCTGAACATATTAAGGGTGAAAAGCGTCAAGCGTTGATTTTATCTGCTCTATTGCATGATATTGCCAAGCCGATAACGACACGGCGTAAAGAGATTGCCGGTTTAGAAAGGGTTGTTGCGCCAAAACATGAAGACATTGGCGCGAGCTATTTGGCCCTGAGATTGATGGCGCTGCCTTTGTGTCACCGCGTCGTGATGATGATTTTGGGGTTAGTAGGTTTTCATCATATGCCCAAATTATTGGTGGTAAGGGATGGTGTATTCAATGACTATCTTCAACTCTCTCTCTGTGCAGACTTAGAGCTTTTATTCTGGTTGGAAATGGCAGACATGAATGGCCGGATTTGTGAGGATGTAGACTCGCAACTCGACTTGTTAGCGCAATTTAGAATGTTTGCTGAAGAGTATTGTTTATGGGGAAATTGCAATCCTGAACAGATGTATCTGCAAAATATTCAAGTGAAAACCTCTGAGTCTCAGCAGCGATTTGTTGATGGGTATGCGATACAACAATTATCGCAAGGCGCCATTGTGCTACCAGAGGAAGCAATCGCAAAAAACTACCAAGCTTGTCAACACTATAGTCATTTTTACGTGATGTGTGGATTAAGCGGCAGCGGTAAGTCTACATGGATCACACAGAATTTACCGGGGGTTGAAGTTATCTCTCTCGATGAGATCAGAGCTGAACTCAATGGCAGGCGAGGTTGTCAAAAAAATCGTGGTCAGGTATTGCAGCTCGCTAAATCCCGGTTAAAAACAGCGCTTGCACAAAAGCGGGATGTGGTATGGGATGCGACCAATATTCGGCAAGATTTCAGGCGTGTTTTATGTCAGTTAGGAGAGCGCTATGGTGCACTTGTCACCCTTGTGGTTTTTCACTTGCCTCCTAATGTGATCTATCAAAATAACCGAGCGCGCCACCATGTCGTAAGTGATGAGGTGCTGTCTGAGCAAATAAAGAAGCTGCAATGGCCATGGCGCACAGAGGGACATCGCATGCTATTTATTGGAGAGCATGGTCAAGCGTTGTCGAGGTATGGCACATTTTAAACCCATTCATGGGAAGATCTCAGCTCAAATAAGTGAGCAAATTGTTATTTATTTTATTGAGAAAAAGGATATGAGCTGTGGTTTCATATTCTTTTTTATGTTTATAAGTGATGAGTTTTTAATCGTTTATATTCAATAATAGCAAGAAACAGCCCGTCACATATTTCTTTATTTGAGTACTCTGAGAGCTTCAAGTTTAGCTTATTTTTGCAAGTTGATTTAACTAGATTGTGATACATCCTCAATGATTATTGATCTGAGAGTGGAAATAATAAAGGTCGAGTAATGATAGGTGGGTCACTATAAGTATTGCAGATAAATAAATGCTTTTGTCTTTTTTTATTTTATTTTCTAGTGTTTTTTACTTAATAATTGTATTAAATATTTAATATTGGTACATTTATTACTCAAATTATTTTGGGATTATAAAATCAGCACTTTGAGTTCTAGGGTGCTTTAACAACCATAAATGTATAAAGGAATAATATACAATGAAATATTTGAACAAAGCTTTAGCTGCAAGCGCGCTTGTACTTGGTATGTCTGCAAACTTAGCATCGGCAGCACAGGTCACCATCTCTGAGCATAACTATGGAGGTGGGATCATTATTGAGACTCTGGACGCTGTGTTAGACGATAGCCAAGCGGGTACCTTTTCTATGACGGTAAGTGAAAACCATTTCACTGTCAGTGCAACAGATAGCAACGGTCGTAGGTTTAGTTGTCGTATGAATGGCATTGTTACTTATGACAAGCCTGATTTACTTGAAAAAGTAACGAATATTGCGTCCGCTTTCTCAGCAGGTGACAGAGTGCAAGTTGAGGTACAAAAAGGCGTTTTACCTCAAAAATGCCATGTCAAAAAAATCTTAAACTTTTAATTTAGTATGATGGCTAAACTTGCATAGGCAAGTTGAATTCTACTTTTTGGGTCAGTCTACTGGCCCATTTTTATTTATACCAAGTGTGAATACGGGTGACGAATAGGCCTGCTAACATCAATTTTGATACCACAATAAGTATGGTATTTTATGGGGATGCGAATTTAGACAAGAACGCCTTCAGTGACTAAAATTTGCTTGAAAGTATCTCGCCTTAACTGTCGGTGTACATAAAAGAGGATGCGGCTGCGGCTAATTTCACGTAAAATTACGCCGTTATTTATTGGCATTAATTTTAGTGCGCAATGCGCATGTATAGACTCACCTTATTACTCAGCAAGTTAACGCTCGATAGCGTATGGCTTGTTTGAAGGCAATTATGAAAAAAACATTTGAATTAACTCACCCGAAAGTAAAACTAGCAAGACGCGTTGACGCGGTTAAATTTGAAATCAAAAAATATCTAAAGCGTGAGCGTAATAAAACGCTACCAGAAGGTGCTGATTTTTGGGATTTTGATTGTAAGTTTGGTAATACTGAAGCTGAAGCACAGCCTGTACATGTTTCACAAATCAACAAGTTAATAGACCAAACACAGCAAGAAAACCTGACGTCTTTTTATGTTGAAATTCTAGCAAAAGCAGGGCATAGGCAAGTACGTACTGCAGAAGATGATACCGATCTGTAACGCAAGCCGTCAGTAAATGAAAGCGGGGCCGATGATAATATCGCCCCCGTTTATCTGGCATTTTTGCGTTGGCCATTCGATAGCGGTTGCGCTGTATTTTAAGTAAGACTAGCTAATAACACCATCACCTGACTATGTGCTTAAAGCATAAAATGACATTGCTCCAAAGTTAAAACTCTCTAATGCCATTGAGCTCTATCTCGCTATATTCCAATCCATAAATCTCAAATACAAAGTCATACAGTTTGTTACAGGAAAGAAATAGAAAAGCAGCAATTATCTTGGCAGTTTAAAAGTCGAGATGTTAGTAAATAAACCTAACCCAAAAAAGGAACTTGTAATGAGATTAAAGAAACAATATGTAGCAGGCTTGGTTTCAGCGCTTTTATCAGTGAATGCATTGGCAACAACCGATCGTGATTATGAACACCGATGGCTCGACCCAAATGGCGATCCTATGCTGGCTCTACAGTGGAACTTGCTTAATTCAGGTGTACTGAATAACTCACAGTCGGGGGCCGACTTAAACCTTTGGCAAACACATATTTGGGGCCACAAAGGTCAAGATGTGCTTGTCGCTGTGATCGATTCTGGTGTTGATGTGAGTCATAGTGATTTAGCTTCCAACATGATTGATGACCCATTGATTGATGCAGTTCCTGGGCATCGTTCAAGTCATGGCACCATGGTCGCAGGGATCATTGCAGCGGTGCAAAACAATGTTGGAGTGAGAGGGGTTGCTCCTGAAGCGACTATGGCGTCCTTTGCGAATTATGGCGGTACGTTTGACAGTCATGAGCAATGGAAAGTGAGTCACGGCTTTGACGGGAATAACTTGGATAACTCAACTGCTGACAGGGTTCGAGTTTTTAACAAAAGTTATGGTATGAGCCCTGCTGTGAGTTTGCCTTACACCTTCTCAAAAACTGTGAAAGATGCGCAGGATAATGAAGTTTTATTTTTTAGCCTGCCAGAGCAAGAAAAAATCTATGAGGCGGTATCTTTATCAACACATTTAGACCCGCGTACTGCTGTGTATGTTCAAGCGGCTGGTAATGCTTATGGACGTTCTCGCATTCACTATTTCACTGAGAACAGCATCGCTTATTTAGGTTATGCAGTTCCAGCTCAAGGCAATCATGGTTTGCCATGGACAAATAGTAATTCATTTTATACAACGGCTAACTTTTGGAATTTATCTGTTAGTGCACTCAGTGCAAATGGTGCTTTATCAAGTTACTCCACTGTCGGCAGTAGTGTTTTCCTGACTGCTCCGGGTGGCGGTGACCGAGGAACCCCAGGGCATGCGACGCCGCGGCTCTCTTGTGATTTTATCGTTGAAAATCTAGATGCGAATTTTGATTGCCGTGACTATGATGATTTCACCGTAAGAATGAATGGCACCTCTTCAGCGGCACCAAATACATCAGGTGCGATTGCATTGCTGTTATCCGCAGCTGAACAGCAAAACCACGATCTGACACCGCGTGATATTCGCCATCTACTCGCACGAACGGCGACTAAGGTCGACCCTGCTCGTGGAGATATTGAAGTTAATGGCATCACGGGTCTAGAGGGTTGGTCAACTAATGCGGCTGGGCATGCGTTTTCTCCTTATTACGGGTTCGGCCTGTTAAATGTCGATAAAGCGACTGAATTGGTGCGACGTTATGCCATTGAAGACTTACCCTCCGAACTGGTAAAAACGCCTTGGTATGGGCTTAATAGCGCAGTAGATGCACCGATCTATGACGATGCAACACGAACAACGACGGCAAGTATTAAGGTAGAAGATGACCTAATTATTGAGGGCGTACAAATCCGTCTTAATGCAACCCACACGCGTATTTCCGATTTGAAAGTTGAGCTTGAGTCGCCAAATGGGACGCGTAGTATTGTGATGTCACCGTTTAACAGCTTAATTGGTCAGAACCTAGCGCTACCAGAGCAGGCTCCTGGCAGCGAAGCAGGTTATAATGATCATCTGATGTTGAGTTACAAGTTCTGGGATGAAAAAGCCAATGCGGGTAATGGTGAGTGGAAAATTCATATTACAGATATGAATAGTGAGCCATTAAACTTTACCCTGTATGTAGATGGCGAAGGTGAAGCCGTGTCGGTTGCAAATAATACGCAACCGGGCACGCTCGATAACTGGTCAATTCGTATTCTGGGCCACAAAAATAAAGTCACCAAGAAAAAAGCGCTGTGAGTCTGTTCTAAGTAAATCAGGTAAAGCGTTTAGCTAAATACAAAATTAAGTTGATGGGGCACTATTAGGCCCCATTTTTTATGCGCCCTGTCTTCAATTGCACTTAATCTACGCAAAGCCACCCTCTAGTACACCATTGCTGCATGAAGATTCAATTTATGATGGATATAGCTAACGAAACAATAACGGCCTTAACGCTTAAAGGCATTAGTCAGCATTGTGCGACGAGGAAGTCTGAAACTGGCTAAAAGGCAAGTAGACTATAATATTTGGATTCATTAAGGTCTAATTAATAGACCCTAATGATGAGTTTCATCTTAAATTTACTTCGCTGTTTGCGGTACTTTTGCTGCTGCAGATGCAAGTCTGCTTTCTAATCTCTCCAGTTGTTCAGCGAGGGCATTTTGCGTCATTTCTAGCTGTGCAATGCTACTGCCAATTTCAACTTGTTTAGCGTCACTGCCACGAGAGTGAGACTTTAACTTATCTAAATCTGTGTTGATGGAAGTTAGTTGATTTTTCAGGGTTTCGGCAGCTTGCAGTTGTTCTTCTAAAAGTGACAACTTGAATACCAAATCAGTTTGGCTTTGGGCGAGTGTATCAACGCGCGTAGCGACACCAGATTGTGCATTCACGTGCTTACTTTGATTGCTTGAAAGGGTAGCTGTTTGCTCTTTTAGCTTTTTGATTTCAGACTGGTTTCTGCGCCAAGCCGATGCCCAAAGCTTGTCCATTTGTGACCAAAGCTCATCAGTGCGCTCACTTAAGGCTGTTAAGTTTGCTTGCATTGCACCTGCTGAAAGACCCATTTCTTCCCCAGTGGCAGAGAGCGTGCGTTCAAGCTCAGCAATGCGTTTTGTTGACTCAATTAACTGTGCTTGTGTGGCTTGGTTTTGTTGATAGAGGCCATAAGAGCATGCCGCCAAGGCGATTAAAGCTGCGCTGCCAAGCCATGTCATTAAGCCTGATTGTTTAGCTGGTGCACTGGGCTGCTCAGGATCTTGGTCTGGCAAAGGCGCTTTATTCGATGGGTTGAGGGACTGTTTAAAGGTTTCAACCTGATCTAAGTCGGGCGTAATACTGGGCAATTCAGGTTCAATTCTTTTATCCAACGCACTTTCCTCTTCTGGGCTCTTTATGGAATAGGGCAGCTTACTCGAAAATTTAAATAGATGGAATCGACAAAGTATGGGCGTGAGATAGGTTGGTTGATATTTAAGCTCAACTGCGCCGTGCAGTTGCTGACTCGATGCAAAAAAGTTGGGATTGACCCTATCTGAGCAGTGTTGTGCTGCTTCACTCTTTACCTAATCTACCCAGAGATGAGGATGAGTGAATATCATGCTGACGTCGTTTCTAAATAGATGGTATTGGGAATGAAATTACTCAATATGAAGAATATTAATAACTCTATCTTGCGACGTACCGAACAATAGAACCATACTTTTTTCTTTATTATCGTGTCTGTACTACTATCATGTATATGTAATTTATGGATATTTTTTATTTTTCCCGCTGTGCGCTAGATACCAACAAATGTGAATTTTTTAATAAATGCACTTTTTCCATCATGACTTACTGGCGAGTCGTTTTCTTCCTGCTACTTTTTTGTATAAACCAGTCAAAAAATCGTAATGATAATTGATTGCACCGCCAAGGATCTATCTGGGGTTTGGGTAGAAGCTTGACTAAACGGACTCTTTTTTTACAGGCTAGGTACTATGGGGATTTCATACCACAGTTACATTGGGACAACTGTTGATCAGTTGCCGCAGCTTCCGTGTTCGACAAGCGGACACCTTTCATTAAGCACGCCAGTCGGCAGTTGTGTTGATAAATTTGGTCGGGTTTGGTTAGCGGATACCGCGCACAATCGCGTGTTGGTATTTGATGCCAAGATGGATCAAATATTGGCAAGCTTTGGCACCGTTGGGACGGGGCCTGAACAGTTTAATATGCCTTTTAGACTAGTCACGCACCCAGATAAAAACTGGATATACGTCACCGATATTGGCAATTTCAGAGTGCATATTCTGTCTTATTCCGAGTCATTAGAGATTAAAACCGTGAAGATCTTTGGTAATGAACCCGAGGTCGCACTGAGAGGCCCTAATGGCATCGTGGTGCATAACGGCAAATTGTGTGTGGCTGATGAATTTTATGAGGGTCAGCACAGTGAATCTCGATTGGTGATTTTTAGTGAAGATGGCCAATTTGAGCGCACAATTGAAGAGATAGTGCCTGAAAATGGCGGTGATACGGTGCATTTACTCTGGCCGCAAGGGCTGAGTTTAGATAAAGACGGTAATATTTACATTTCAAACACGGGCTTTTCAACAGTCGTGCGCTGCGACTGGCAAGGCAAGGGCGTGACCTTTAGCGCCACAGGCAAGTGTTACATTGATGGCTTAGCGCTTTCTCGCGGCGTGACTGTGATACAAAATCGCGTATTGATCCCCGGTGGTAAAGCCAATGCGATTTCTGTGTATGACTTAAATGGTCAATTTATGGGGAGCTTAGACGGCTTTTTTGCGCCAGTGCAAATTACCGAAATTAACGACCCGCAAACCATGTTGATCACCGAACCGTTTTTAGCTTCACTGCAAAAGCACACGGTCAATCTTGCTACGCTCAAAGGCGGAAAGTCACGCTCAACCAAGGTACTTAAAGCAATTGGGGACGAGCGGGATAACCCCGGCCAGCTGCACTTTGTGACCTCGGTGGTGGGAGATGTAACGCAAACTCAATCGGGTTACTCAAGCAATGCGCCTTTGCTTGAACACTGGATAGAACATCAACTTGCGTTGCAAGATCAGCTGCTTAAAGTAATGCAGCCACCGGGTTTGCCGTCTTGGTTGAGTATTGCACTGTCAGCGCAAACTGAGTGGGTGCAAAGGTGGCAGCAAACCATGGTGCGGGTTTTTCTCAACGATAAGTTTGATGACCCAGAAGACTTACTCTGGATGATGGACTCAGGCAATTATCAATTGCAAGCCACTGAAGACGGTAAAAGTGATTCAGCCAGACCGATCAGCTTACCCATGCTACCGGGCTCTTTGGGCATAGCGGCACTGACGCCAGCTAAACCGCTGCCAGGTCAGCTAGATTACAGCGTGCCCTTGCTGGTGGTGAGTAACTACCTCAGTGGCATAGTGACCATTTTGCAATACAACGATACCTTGGGGGAGCTTGTGCCTTACACCGTATTTGGTGGCCTTGGTACAGGGGATGAGCAGCTCAATCAGCCACAGGGCATTGCCATAGATCCAACCAACAACGACATTTTAATTGCAGATTCGGGCAATAACCGTATTTGTCGCTGGCGACTTTCTGATACCGGCGGGCCATTTTTAGTCCACACTTATGGTCGCTTGGGCGCTGAGCATGGGGAGTTTCATACGCCATCGGATATCACCGTCGATGAGCAAGGTCTGTGCTTTGTCACGGACCAAAATAACAACCGCATTGAGGTGTTTGATAGTCATGGCAAGTGGTTACGTAGCTTTGGTAAAGAGGGCTATGGCACTGCCAGTGAAAGCTTTTTACTGCCCACCAGTATTGATCACGAGAATGGCTACTTATTTGTCTCTGATTTAGTGAATAGAGCCATAAAAGTATTCAATTGCTCTGGTGAGTTTTTAGAGTCATTCAGTGGGTTTGGCGCCGACAGAGACAAAGGCCAGTTGTGGCTGCCGTACTTGTTGCATGTGAAAAACAACAAGGTCTACTTACCAGATTGCGCCTTGAATAGAGTCAACGTGTATCAATTTAATATTTAACAAGGACTGTACATCCGCTATGACTGGACGTGGTATGTAAACATAGCCATGTGTACAGGGAATGCCTGGGGGAATTATGGAAAGTGTATTTAAGCGTGCACAGGGTAAAAAACTGTCACATCGTAAGTCACAAGAGTCGAACGGCGTTTGCCAAAAATCAGAGGCAGACTCTAAGCAATTATTGCAGCAGTTTCAGGATGTGATTAAGCATGTTGAAAGCAATGCCGAAAATGAAGGGTCGTGCAAAGATGCATTGCGACGCTTGTATACCAGTCATGAGTCCAGCTTTTCTGCTAAGAAAGTGACTGGTCCGCACGAGTAACAAGGAGGTGTCATGAATTTTTCAATTCATAATGCGCCCATCAGCACGCGGGCGTGGATGATAGTGGTGCTATTTGCCATTGGTTTGTTTGCTAATTCCTTGTTAGATGCCCATAACACCAACAAGCATATGCGTGCCAATTACGAGTATGGTGTGCAGCTCATCATTGAAAGCGCTCTGGGTGTGATCAACCACTATTATGAGCAAAGCCGAAGTGGTGCATTGAGCGAAGAAGAGGCAAAGCGGCTCGCTTTGGTGTCTATTTCGGCCATGCGCTTTGACAATGGCAATTATATCTTTGTTGCCGACAAAGACGGCATACAGCTCGCATCGGGTCTTAAGCATTTATTGGGGACCAATATCTTGCCGCTCAAAGATGGGAACGGCAAACTCTTTGTTGAAGAGCTATACGCCACCGGTAAAAGCGGCGGTGGGTTTGTTGAGTACCTTTGGAAAACATCTCCTGATGCCACAGAGCTGACGCCCAAAACCAGCTATGCGGATTATTTTCACGAATGGGATTGGATGATAGGTACGGGCATTAACATTACCGCTTTAGAAGAAGACATTGCGCAGTCGCAGATGATCTCCTTAATGAATGTCGTCATGGTATTGGCAGTGTTATCGACCTTGGTGATTTACTTTATTCGTAGCATTACAAAGCCCATCAAGAGCACGGTATCTGCGATGCGCGACTTGGCCAGTGGCGAAGGGGACTTGACCCAGCGATTAAAAGAAGAGGGCAGCAAAGAGCTGATTGACTTGGCGCAGTACTTCAACCGCTTTGTTGGCTCCATTCAAGATATTATGCTCAGCGTCAGCGCCGCAGGCACCCAGTTGTCGGACTCAGCCAATCGCTTGTCATCCTCGGTATCATCGGTTGATATGAATTTAAATCAACAACGAAGTGACACTGAGCAGCTTGCGGGCGCCATGAGCGAGATGCTCACAGCCGTGACCGAGGTGTCTGGCAGAACCGTGGACGCTTCCGAGTTTAGTGTCAAAGCGGCCAAGCAAACCGAGCAAAGCTTAGAGATCATCGAATGTAATATTGAAAAATCGCAATTACTGGCACAAGACATTGGCGAAGCCAGCCAAGTGATCGCTAGGCTTGCAGCAGATAGCCGCAATGTGGATACGGTATTAGAGGTGATCCGAGGCATTGCGGAGCAAACCAACTTGCTTGCCCTTAATGCAGCGATTGAAGCGGCCCGAGCAGGCGAAGCGGGACGAGGCTTTGCGGTCGTCGCAGACGAAGTACGCACCTTGTCACTGCGCACGCAAGAGTCAACGATTGAAATTCAAACCATCATTGAGAAGCTGCAAGCGGGTGCAGAGCAAGCGGTAGAGGTAATGAGTAAAGGCGCAGAAAAAGCCTCAAATACCTCAGAGATTTCCTCATCAGCAGGAGATGCCCTGAATGAAATTGCCCAAGAGGTTCACGCCATTCAAGGCATGAATCAACAAATATCCGCCGCCACAGAGCAGCAAACCATGACAGTGAATGGCATCAATCAAAACGTGGCGAATTTAAATGACGGCTCAACGTCCCTTGCCAGCGAGTCGACCCTAATGGCAACCGCAAGCGAAGAGCTCAGTCAGGTCTCTGAAGACATGATGAGAATGATCAACCGCTTTAAATTAGCCTAATGGCTCGGTGGGAATGTCAGTGTTTTAAGCACTGATATAAGAGCAAACAAAAAACCAGATTGAGATCTGGTTTTTTGTTTTAGGTTTTTAGGAGGTCTCTCGTTTTTGAGAGTTGCTTTTGAGCTCTGGTGAGCAAATCATCATGGTTAACAACCCTCCACTGCACAGTGCCCATGAGATATAGATCAACCCTTCGAAATTGTCATAAATTAAAGTCCACGACTTCATATTAAAATATGTCCAGGCAATATGCTCTAACATTGCAAGTAGATAAATTAATGAACAATAAATAAATAGCCAATGAAAAATTCCATCAAAATTAGTTAATTGGATTTGAGGAGATTTAGAAATTAGTCTAGAAAGCTGTACACGAAATATTAGGACACACACTGTAATCAAACTGAAAGCCATTTGTGTTCCATAAATTACGATTCCTTGTAACAGCGGGTTTTCTTCAGGCGTAACATGATTTATCAAGCCACGCTCAAAGATAATGTAAGTTGTGCTGGATGCGACAAAGATATATCCAGCGATATGGGTCATATTAGTATCTTTTTTGTATCTACCATAAAGTGTGCATATAAATAACAATACTAAGTATTGTGGTGTGACTAAGCGATCATCCCATAGCTGAATGTAAAAATATGCAATTGCCGCAATACTTAATAAAATTATATATGAGAGTTTCATTTTTTATCCAAGACTAAAGTTTAGCTTTTTTCCCCAACAAATACGTAACTTTAATAGAAGGTTCTTCTTGGAATCCTTTGACAGACACTGTTCTAGGCATTTTCTTGGCTGCTAAGCCACCAAAAATTGCATGACAGTCTTTTTGCGTTAATTTACGGGTGGGGTTTCTGTTCATTACTTTTCACTCCATTTTTATGATTGCTGAAGGCAATTTCACTCTAAACTTTCTAAGCGTTTTGCATGTATCATCATCGAAAATATAACTTGGTTTTTTGGAGGTAAGCGTTTCAAGTGATGCGTTTATAAAACATAGTGACTGTTTCATTATGCGTCTTCCTGTACTTAACCTTGTACCACTCAACAAATCATATTTGATAAACCGGAGCTAGCAGCGTAAATTAGCTCTCAGTATATTGTTAATACACAAGCTAAAAGAGAGAAATCCATATAATAATCTTTAACCTGTCAATGATTGTTACCACAGGCAGGCTTGTCTACCATTGCTAAAGTCTTTTCCTTGTTATGTTGTAATTGAAATATTTATAAGTTATGAAAAATATTATTTTAACAATGTTGCATCTTAATTTAAACAGTTCGGTTTGTTTTAAACTTAGAGGATTATGACCTTTCTAATTTATCATCCTTTATAGCTAACTATTACACGATATTTCTAAATAGTCGAAAGGTCAACGGTTTGTTTACAATATTGTGGCGTGAATCAGGTTTTTGGGCTTTTTTGTGAAAAAAACGTATCGTATTTTATGGTGTGGATCTTGGTTGAAAGCCAAACCGCAGCTCAGTTTTAGAGCAAAGACGAGAGAGAAGGTCGTTTAGTGATTGTTGTTATTTCTATTTTCCCTCAACTTGCGTTGAGGGAAAAAAGAGTGTGCTTCACAGGTTGATGAGCGCTGTATTATTGCTTTGATTTTAGCGTGTCGATGATTTTGGCATCGACCCAATGTGGGCCGCCAACGACATATCGGCTGCCATCTGCGTTGGTTTTGACATCGCCTTTCCAAAAAAATAGGTATTTACCATCTGGGGTTACCTTGGGTCTTTGCTCATAAAGCGGGGTATTGATTTTATCGCCCATATTAATCGCTTTGCCCCAAGAGCCATCTTTTTGTTTAAAGCTAATATAGATATCTGGGGTGCTTTCTCCTTCTTTTTCGGCGTCCCACATTAAATAGGACTCATCTGGGGCAACAAAGGGATGTGCAATGTATTTGCCTTGGTTGACCGCGTCACTCATTTTGATTGGGGTTTCATACTGGCCGTCAATAAGGCGCGAATAACTCATGTGCCCGCTGCCATCTTTTAAATCTAACTCATAAAAAAATTGGGTGCCTGCTGATGAGGTTGTGTAGCCCACCACGGGGATGTCTTTGAACACGGCTTGCTGCTTGAGTGTTTCAACACTTGGGCTAAATTGCTCGTTATAGGTTTTGGCGGCCTCTGCTGAGACAAGGTGTTGGTGCCATTGGTTGTTATGGTGCTTTATGACATATAAGTCAGGATAGGCGCCTTTTTCGTAACGCGTGAAAGACAGTGCGCTCATATCAGGTAAAAACAGCACTTCACTTTCAAGTGTCTGCTCTGTGCTAACAAGTCCCGGTGCGAATGGCTTTGGGGTTAAGCCGGGCGGTGTTTGCCCAAGGTAGGGCCCGGTAACCGAGAGCAACTTAGTTGAGGTGCTGCTCGGCGAGTTTTGTGCTGCAGCGGCTGTACTGGTCATTAATAATAGCGTGAGTGCAATGGCGCTTTGTGGTTGTAATGGTTTGCTCATAATAGCCTCTTTGTTAAACGCAATGACATCAAGGTGACATGCACACTGGTACTGGACAACTTAAAGCACCTTAAATCTTCCAAAATATGGGGTTTAGTTGTTTTTTATAAAATATATTTATATATTTCAGTTTGTTATAAGTGATTTGGATCTGTATAAGTATTAACCTGTGGTTCAGCGATGTGTTTGGAGAATGAGAAAATACATCGTTAGGGGTTATTGATATGCTTATGTTTGCGTAGCACAATGCCTGTATCACCATATTGACTCAACGTGATTAACGCACGTGTAAAAAAGAATAATAAAAATAGGTCTCTAAATGGACAATCGCCACTCAGAACATGTGCCGAATACAGAATGTGATACGCCTTTATTGGCGCATGCCTATCAGCTAGGCCCATGGCAGATATGCCCGAAAACCAATCGCATAAAAAACGAGTCGCATACATGTGTACTTGATAACAAGAGCATGCAACTCCTGCTGTTGTTAATTAAACACGCCGGTCAAACAGTTGATAAAGCATCTATTTTTGAGCAGGTTTGGGCGGGTAAAGTGGTGTCTGCGGATATTTTGTCTGTCACCATGAGTAAGATCCGCAAAGCCCTCAATGATGATGCGCGCAATCCCAAGTTTATCAAAACCATCCCCAATGAAGGCTATGTTTTGATAGCGCCTGTTGACGTTATTGCGCAGTCAAACGAGAAGACTGCGCAATTTGGGTATATCAAGTATGGTGCAATGTGTGTGCTGTTACTTATTATTATAGTGGTTTGGTTAGGACGACTGACAAGTGACTCAGCCAGCGCCGCGCAGGTTAATGTGAACTCCATCGCGGTTTTACCATTTGAAGATTTAAGTCCGATGCAAGATAGTCGCTATTTTGCAACGGGTTTGTCGGATGGCATTATTCATCAGTTAGCGCAGATTAAATCGCTTAAAGTGATCTCCCGTGACTCTTCATTTGCTTATCAAAGCAGTGATAATGCCACAGAGGTCGGCAAGGCGCTGCAAGTTGACGCTGTTTTGACGGGCAATATACAAAAAATGGCAGAGCAAATACGGGTGCAAGTGCGTGTAATTGATACGCAAACAGGCCAACTGCTGTGGTCAAAAATCTTTGATGAAAACAGCAAAAACAGTTTTAAGCTGCAAGATGAAGTGAGTGCTCATTTACTTGGTGTGGTCTATCCTGATTCAATCTCTTCTAAACCCATTATAAAAAGCCTCGATGCGCAAGCCTATGAATGGTATCTGATGGGGCAATATCATTGGCGCCAACGCAGCCCCGATGCGCTGCAACAGGCAGTGAGTTACTTTCAACACAGTTTGGAACTTGAACCGGATTATGTCGATGCCCATATTGGTTTGGCTGTGAGTTATGCATTGTCCCATACCTATGGCAGCATGCCTGAGCTTAAAGCCATTGAGGCGGCGATGCCCCATATTACACATGCGCTGCAACTGGCCCCTGATTCGGCCATGGGGCAGGCCGCTTATGGCATGATTTTGTCAGACAAGGCCAAAGCAACGGGGGATTTTGCGCTTTACCGACAGGCAGAAGCGGCCTTGGTGCGAGCCCTTGAGATTGAAAACAGCGCCATGACACATCTTTGGTACGCCACCTTATTGGCTCGCCTTGGTAAGCAACAAGAGGCTGTAGCGCATTTAGAGCAGGCCATCGTACTCAACCCATTGTCGGCCTCATTAAAACGTGAACTGAGCTTTTTATTAACGGCAATGAATAAGTCAGACTCGGCACAGCGTATGTATCAGCATGCGCTTTTGCAACAAACGGATGCAAAGACGCGGTGGCTGGATTTTGCCAAAGTGCATCGACATAGCAAAGACTCCATTTTAGCCATGTTGGCGTGGCAGCAACAGACGCCTGAGTTATTTGAGAGCTGTAGTAGTATCGAGGTGTGTGAACAGCAAGTATTGGCCTACTTGAGTGTTGGCGCTACGCAGGCAGCCCAAGTGCTGTTAAACAAAATGCAGCCATTACATGGCCACTTTAGGCATTCACTCACGCTTTTTGAGCTTGGCTCCCAGCAGCAAGATGCGCAAATATTGGCATTGATCCATGCAAGGGTGTTTAAGCTGCCCTATAACGCACAGGCAAGGTTTGAGTTGGCCCACGCTCAGTTTCGTGCAGCGCAATTTAAGGCAGCCAAAAATACGCTCTTGCAATTGTACCCCCAGTGGCAAAACCAACGCTTGGGTGAGTCTTTTTCGGTGACGGCTGATAATTATCAAGCGGTGACTTTATACGCGGCGACTTTAAAGCAATTACATGATGTCGAAAGTGCAGAGCGACTTTTACATGCGGTAAAGACATTTATTCTGCAAGGCGATGCACTCGACCGTGCTCAAGCGCAGCTGGTATTGGCGCAGGTGCATGCTCAGATAGGGCATACCTCACAGGCTTTGGCATACTTAAATACTGCACTTAAACTGGGCTGGATGGACTCGTTTAATCAGCAGTGGTGGACGCTTGAGCGTGATCATTTGCTCGCGCCATTACACAATGATGCACAGTTTTCTGATTTATTAAAACAGCATATAAAAAATAAGGCGCTACTGCGTATTGCAATCGAGCAGGAGAATTGATGGTTTATTTAAGTAGATATAAACGCAGGCAGTAAGGTTAGAATGAATTATCGCAGCGTTATATGACCTTGCAAAGCCCAAGCTGTCAATGTGCTTGGGCATGTGTTTTATTATTTACCAGGAAGCACAAGCCCGCATCCTATTCTGCTACCAGAGCCGCCAATCGGCTGTGTTAAGTGGTCGTCTTGATTCGCGTGGATCATCAATACAGAGCCATCTTCATCAAGCAGCGCTGGTTTATTGCCTCGGCCACTGACAGATACCAACTCGGTATACAGCTCAACGTGCACAGAACCATCCTTGCGGACAATCAGGTTTGGTAAGTTACCTTCATGGGGGCCTTTTGGATGGTAATAACCATGTGGTTTGCCTGATGGCATGATATGGCCTTTGGCTTTTTTAAAGTGATGCTGGTCAACACAAGTGCCGACTTCGTGAAAGTGCATGCCATGTTTGCCAGCGGGTAGGTCATTGGCAATGATTTCAATCACGACACCTTCATTGCCCTGTGTGTACTGTGCAGTACCGACTTGCTTGCCTTGGTTATTGATAATTTTACTGTGCGCAGCCTCGCCAATTTGATGCTCGGCGTGCACGTGAGCTGAGAGTGCTGCAAAAGACAGGGCTAAAAATGTTTTTTTCATTTTCCATTCCTTAATAAATTCACCCGTATGTTGTGTGTGGGGCAAACAGGCATTAACTATTTAGCATGAGCGCTAAAAATTTGAATGCATTGAAGATACGATAGGGCGCTAATATATGATCATGTATAGAATTATAAAACCGAGTATCTACAGGGTTATTAGGGTTTACTACTTTCTTGATGGGTTAATATAAATAAAAAAGACCTTGTAAAAGTGAGGGAAGAGGAATGTGTTGTACGGTTTTAATACAAGGTGTCTGTTTTTTAGTCTTTATTGAAGGGTTTAAGGAGTGCTAAATCTAGGTTTTTATTTTTTGATTTTTAATTTCATCTATTAACTTTTAGTCTTTATGTTTTTTGAATATGAATTTAAATACTCATCGGTTTTATATGGCCTGTTATTTTTGTCAGTGTGATGGGTTTTTATATTAAAAATTTAATATTTGATTTTTGAGGCTTTGTAATGACTTTTAATTTCTTTGAAAGTTAACAGTGTTTTGTTAAATTAACGCTTGAAATTAATTCTAGGAAAGGAATTACTTTAAATGGACGCCTCATATAGAATCGTATTTAAAGGACAAACCCAGCCAAATATCAATATTGATAATGCTAAAAGTGAACTATGCAAATTAATGGGGTTATCGCCACAATCGTGCGATAAGCTATTTAGTGGGCAAGCGTTTGCGTTAGTTAAAAACCTCACCAAACAAGAAGCTGATATACAGCTAGACAAGCTGCAATCAATTGGGCTTATTGTATATTTAAAAGGTGGTGATAGCGCTATTCAGCCGGAAAATCCATCCAATAATTTAAATTTAGGTGGATTTTCTAACACAGTTAAAAAATCTTTATCAAGTGCTTCAGATGCATGTAAAAGTGCGACCAGTGTGCTTAAAAATAAAGCGAATAAAGCAAACTCTGGCAGCAGTAGGAAACCTGCGTCGGGTAGTACTCAATCAGTTTCTAAGAAAAAGAAACCTAACCTTTGGCAAAGGCAATACTTTAAGATTGTTGCTTACATTAGTTTCTTTTGGGCAACAGTGTCGATTATTGCGGCGATTTTATTTACGACCGGGGCCAGTGTAAATATTATGGATGCGCTCATTGGGCCAGATGTTGAAAATCAAGAAACGACGTACCACTACTTAGCTGATTATTTAAAACAGCAAGAAGAGCAAAAGTATGCTGTGGACGAAGAGGGCGGCAGTTACGAAAGTGCGATAAACGCCTCTATCGAAGAGCAAAAACTATTAGCGGCAGAAGCAAAAATTATTGATGACTACTTTAAACAGTTTGAAATTAATATTAATGCGTATGCAAAAGAGCTTGGACAGCAGTCTTTGAAAGGCTCTGGTCAACGAAAGCGATTGAAAAGCACATTTACCAAGCTGGATAAAAATACGCAAGAGCATGCTTTTTGGAAAGACATCGTGGCCTTTACCAAAGATCTCTCTGAAGATGCGACGTCTTTGGAGCAACTAAAAGACAAAAATATGCGCAAAGTGGAGTGGATGGATGCCGTTAAATGGTTTGTTAAAAGGTATACCGCCAATCTAGAAGCGCAAAAGCAGGCAGAAAAGCAACAAGATCAAAAATTGGTCAGTGTGTTTGACGCAGTAGGCCCACAGTTGATAGCCATCGGTGTGACATTTGGCATGTTTATGAACTTCACCATGATCTTGGCATTGCTGCGGATCGAGCGAAATACAAGGATTGAGGCATAATCAAGCCGAACTCCCTTGTTTAACCCTATTGCCGCTTTCGCTGTTTAAAGCGGCAATATGAGTAAACACTGATTGAGTTAAGCAGTGTTTACCTTCTTTTTAAAGCAAACATGGGTGGCTTTAATCTTCAGGTCCATTCATAGTAAACACCAAGTGTTTGCGCATATCTTTTAAGATCACCCCTTTTTTCACCATGGCGGCACTTAGGCGCTTCTGCCATTTGAGTAGATCTGGTTTTGCAGCTTCTAATGCTTGTTCATTTTCGAACTGAAAGCACAGTAATAAAGAGCTGGGGAATAGATGAAACTCCATATCAAACCAACATTGCAGCATACCTGGGATTTCTTCACGCGCTTGTGCTTCGAGTCTGTCAGCAACATCAAGTACCAGTGCTTGTTGTTTTTCTTGCACTTTAGAGAGTTTTTTCATTTTTGAGCTCCGATCCAGCTTTAAAATAGGTTGGCAGTGCTGCGGATTATACCCAAGTAAGGCTAGGGACAACAACGTCAAAGCACCGCGCTTTATTTAATAGCAAGATGTCCTACCTTGACCAAGATTAAAGTAGGTTGCACAACATAAGGGGTATGTTGGCTCAAGTGCGGGCTGCGCAGCCAAGTGCCTTGAGGGTACTGACCTCGCTCATCCATAAATTCGCCTTCAAGGACTAAGATCTCCTCGCCACCAAAATGCGTGTGTGGGATAAATCGCTCATTGGCAGGCCATTTTACCAGTGCTGTATGTTGCTGCTCAAAGCTGTGCAGTGGCATCACTTGTAAATGACCTTGCCCTTGCTGCCAAGGTGTTTCATGGGTGTTTACTCTGACGGTTTTTGAGTCTTGGGGAGCAAACTGGTTGAGTTTGACAAAAATCACACAGCCATGTTTGCTAAATGGCGCATGCACACTATTTGGCGGATTGCGTAGGTATGTGCCTGCAGGGTAGTCACCATGTTCATCAGAGAAGACGCCTTCAAGTACGAATATTTCTTCACCAAGCGGATGCGGATGAGGTTTAAACGCAGAGCCTGCTTCGTATTTAACGATGCTGGTGGTATGTCCTGATTCTTTGTCTTCGCGCTCCAATGGCTTTCGCCAAACCCCTTTGGCGGGGCTGGCAAGCCAAGGTTGAGTGGCGGTATTTATCACAAGCTGCTGTGCAAAATTCATGTTTAGCATAGAGTTACCCTTTTGAGCCAACGCCCTGTTGTTATATTTTAGTTTCTACCCGCCATAACGCCGCCATCGACGTCCATAATGGTGCCCGTTATCCAGCTTGATTCATCGGATAATAAAAATAAGATACTGTTTGCGACATCAACGGGTTCACCAATTCGGCCAATGGGATGAAAGTCGTTAAATGAGGCAAGTGCTTGTTTAATCTCTGCCGGCGGTATGAATGCGCCGTAAATGGAGGTTTGTACAACCGCAGGGGCGACAGCATTGACGCGGATGTTGTTATCCGCCAATTCCATAGCGAGATGCTGGGTAAACGCATGCAGCCCAGCTTTGGCCATCGAGTACGCACTAGAAGGGGTTGCCTTGATGGCTTGCTTGGCCCACATCGAGCCAATATTGACAATGTTCCCGCCATCAAAGCGTTGCATATTTTTTACCACAGCTTGGGTGAGTAAAAAGGTCGCCTTATTCAAATCATGGTACTTGTTATAGTCTGCAAGGGTATGGTCAACAAACGGGGTGGGAGAGAAGTATCCTGCGGCGTTAACAAGGTAGCGATAGTGTGTTGATGACTCTACTATCTGCTTTGCCAGCGTCATCACCGACTGGGTATCGTATAAGTTGACTTGTTTGCCAGTCACAGTGCCTAGCTCGCTCAATGCGCTGACTGCTGAGTCCAACTTGTGTTGGTTGTTGGCCACAATCTCGACTGCAATTCCGGCTTGCAGCAGTTGCTTGGCGGTGGCGTACCCCATGCCGCTTGAACCACCAATGATGAGGGCTGTGCCTGTATTTGAAAAAGTCATAATCACGTCTCTTGTTTTAAAAAGTCGTGATAAGATTAAATTTAATAAAAGCCTCTGAATAGTAAGTACAAATTGGTTAGTTAGGTACTTTTTGGTACATCTTTATGACATCACAAGAAAAAAAATTTTCAAGAAAATTGGCACCGCAATCCAGTGCGCGCATGGTCGAGACTATCTACGGCTGTAAATGGTCGTTGACTGTATATCAGTTATTGCATGCTGGGGTAAATCGACCGGGTGAAATGGTGCGTCAAGTTGAGGGCTTATCCACCAAGGTGCTTAATCAATGTTTAAAGCGCAATGTTGAGTTTGGCATTTTAGAGAAACAGGTTTTTAATGAATTACCGCCACGGGTGGAGTATCAAGTAACGGCCTTTGGTGAAAAGTTTTTGGCGATTTTGGCGCAGTTAGAGGCGCTGCAAGCGGAGATAGATGGCGACTAACTCGTGGCCTTTTACATGTAAACTGCACTGAGGCTAGGATATGAGCTGGTTTGTATTGATTTTTGAACAGTAAAGAACAAAGCCAGCCAATAAATCACCATATCCATAACTTGAAAATATATATCATTCCGAATCATTCTTTTCAGTATCGCAATAATTTATTACTGTGCGCGCTAGATAAAAATTCCGATTTATCTTCTTTTTAGATTTTCTCTCGTACGAATCATTCAAAGGTAACGATATGTCCTTCATCGCCATGGTGAGTCTTGCTGTTTTTGCTGCAATCCTCATTGTTTTATTTCAAACCCAGAAAAAAGGGGCTACGCTTTCGCGCCTCGTTTTAATCGGCCTGTCATTAGGTAGTGTATTTGGCTTCGCCTTACAGTTTTTCTTGGGGGAAGGGCATCAAGCCATCACTGAAACCCTAAATTGGACGAATGTGGTCGGGAGCGGCTATGTCGCATTACTCAAGATGATCATCATGCCATTGGTTTTGGTGTCTATGGTGGCTGCGGTTGTGCGACTAGATAAGTCAGGAGCACTTGGCAAAATCAGTGGCATTACGATTTCGGTGCTGGTGATCACCACCATGATAGCTGCGCTTATCGGTATTTTTATTACGCAATTATTTGGCCTCAGTGCTGAAGGCTTAACCGAGGGCGCACGCGAAACATCTCGCATTGCGGTGCTTGAGTCTCGCAGTGAAACGGTCAGTGACTTGTCTATTCCACAAATGTTACTGAGTTTTATCCCGACAAATATTTTCCAAGACTTAGCGTGGGAGCGCTCAACCTCCATTATCGCAGTGGTGATTTTTGGTATTTTGGTGGGCATTGCCGCACGCAAAGTAATGAGTGAACGTGAAGAGCTAGAAGCGCCAATTCGCACATTTGTTGAAACCTTACAAGCCGTTGTGATGCGTTTGGTGAAGATGGTGATTTCATTGACACCATATGGTGTTGCGGCCTTGATGGCCAAAGTGGTGGCAACATCAAGCTTGGCTGATATCACGAATTTACTGGGCTTTATCATCGCTTCTTATGTGGCTATTTTCTTAATGTTTGTCGTACACGGCTTATTGGTTGGCTTATTTGGCGTGAGCCCTAAGCAGTTTTTCCAAAAAATCTGGCCGGTGCTGACGTTTGCATTTACGTCTCGCAGCAGTGCGGCAACTATTCCACTGAACGTGGATACGCAAATTAATAAGCTTAACGTGCCGCCTGCGATTGCGAACTTATCAGCATCATTTGGCGCGACGATTGGTCAAAATGGCTGTGCGGGGATCTATCCTGCTATGCTGGCTGTGATGGTCGCACCAAGTGTGGGTATCAACCCAATGGATATTTCGTTTATTTTATCGCTTGTGGCCATTGTCGCGATTAGCTCATTTGGTATTGCTGGCGTGGGCGGTGGTGCAACATTTGCGGCACTGATTGTACTACCTGCAATGGGTTTGCCTGTGACTATCGCAGCGTTGCTTATCTCTATTGAGCCGCTGATTGATATGGCTCGTACAGCGCTGAATGTATCGGGGTCGATGACCGCAGGTACGATTACACACCGTATTTTAGGTGAGAAAGCAGCAGCTCAAGCGCCCGCTGAGCCGGTTGCTCAGTCTTCATAATAAGAAAAATAAGGGGTCTACATGACCTAATGACC
>NZ_JAKFZS010000025.1 GCF_021654285.1 Pseudoalteromonas luteoviolacea
CTTGATAGCACGGTGTGTACGCCGTGCTTTTTTGTGTGGAGAAGATAAGTACACAGGTAAAAACTTTGACCATAGACGAACTTGGTTAGTCGAAAGAATAAAGCTGTTAAGTCGTGTATTTGCCATTGATATAGCAGCTTATGCCATCATGAGTAATCACTATCATTTGGTTGTTAAAGTAAATAGGCAGCTAGCTCTTAGTTGGTCAGATAACGAAGTAATATCTAGATGGTATAAGTTGTACAAAGGTAGTCCTATCGCAGATAAGCATCGAAACGGTGATACTCTTAGTGAGGCAGACCAACTGCTTGTATCTGAGTTAGTTGAAAAGTGGCGAACTAGGCTGTTTGACATTAGTTGGTTTATGAAAAACTTGAATGAGTACATTGCAAAAGAAGCAAACAAGGAAGATAACTGCACGGGCAAATACTGGGAAGGGCGGTATAAATCACAAGCCTTGTTAGATGAGACGGCATTGCTCAGTTGCATGGCTTACGTGGACTTAAATCCAATTCGAGCCAACATGGCAAATAATCTTGAGGATAGCGACTTTACATCGATTCAAGAGCGCATAAAGCACTTTAAAAACACCAAATCAAACTCAAAAAAATCAAATCCAAATGAAGCCAAGAGCCATGTTAAACAACCTAAATCACTAAAACCGTTTGGTGCGAGGGAGCATGTAAACACAATACCATTCTCATTAATTGACTACCTTGAGCTAGTTGACTGGACGGGTCGACATGTTCATCCCAAAAAGAAGGGTTACATACCAAAGTGTACGCCCAATATTCTAGTATCACTAAGCATCGAAGAAGCGACGTGGCTGGATAGGATACAAAGTTTTGGAAGTCACTATGGTAACTTTGCGGGTTCGCAAACTGTGTTAAGAGTACATGCCGCTAAAAATGATGTGAATTGGTATAAAGGAGTTGGTTAGTAAAAAGTAGTTTTAGCCTTGCTTATCAATCTAGACTCTTCTTGTTTAATAAAATGAATATATTCCTAAGTTATATTTATTTCTACCATAAAGCGGATTTTAGTCACGTTACTCAGAAACACCTTAGGCTTGGAATACATCTCTGAATTCGGCTCTAACTTTAAAACAGAAAAGAATAGAAAAGTGCCTGTCCTACTATTTGCCTTCGGCAAGTAATAGTATCCGTTTACGTGTGTTGGGTTCTTTTCGAGAAAGCGCTAAAAGCGGTTCAAAATACTTGGGTTCAACGTTATTTAGTCTGTAATTTTATATGCTCTATATTAGATCAGATATTTAAGCGGATTGGTATAAAACAGAAAAGAACAGAAAAGTGCCTGTCCTATTTGTTCTCCATCATGTAACCTTTGGAAGAAATCATTCGGTGTAGGTAAAAACCTTAGTAGAGGTCAGGTTCGCAATATTTTAGGCATCCTTAATCAAGAATGGGCTAAAGCCTCTAATATGGATATCTGGATTACAGAGTTTCTCTTTGGTGGGGTACGTATAGATATTTCATACAGCGGTAAAAACTGCAATTGGGGTAATCGTTCAATATCCTATAGCTCATGTAGTGTAGGAGGTGTTTATCGGACTTATTATTCTATCAGGGGTAACAGTTGGTTTTTGTCTTACAAAAAGCATACATAACAAACACTTTAAAAGCGGACAAAATTCAGTTGGCTGGTTTCGCTCCGCTTCATATTATAGCCAACCAAATTTTGCCTTTTAACTGAGGCGTTATATTCTCCAGGGAGTTTGGTGAATGAGTTATACATTTTTTTATGATGAATCAAACAATATTCGAAAGCTTTTCCTCAAAGGAAAACGATTTAATACGGATTCACATTCTAATCCATCGCCGTGCTTTGTTCTTGCAGGAATAGTGCACGAAGGTGATGTTGCAGAAAGTGATATCAAAGAACTTTTAAATACTCTTAAGCTTCCTCCATCGGCTAAAGAATTGAAGTTCAAACAGGTTGCGAAAGGTGGATTTCTTGATAACCTAAAATCTAAAAAGCTGGTGACTATATTAGAGTGGTTGCTTAAAAGTGATTACTATATTCATTATGACAACATCAATATGGAATACTGGTCTTTAGTGGATGTCATTGATGATTGTTGTGAGCATGTAGACAAATATGGAGGTTTAAACTATTCACCTGCTGGCGGAAAGAGAATGTACCTTGACTATCATAAGGATGCACTATACGAGCTAATGAAAATGAATAAGTCCAACTTTCTGAGCTTGTTATCAAAGTATGCCTACCCAAAAGTAGAGCCTAAAGATGCAGCTTCTTTTAATAAAGGATTGAATAAATTAGCAAAAAAATACTCTAAGCCAGAGGCAAGGGCGAGGAAAATTGTAGACAAAAGAACTTCATTTAGTTTGTTAAGTCTTTCTAAGCTGTTCGATATGTGCCGTAATATTGAAGAGTACTTTTTTGTGTATGACCATAAAGTGGGGTCATTAATTGACGGCTTTTCAATCTTTTACAACCAAAGAATAAAGCTTTTCAATGGCTCGAAGCATGTATTAGATAATGAATTTGAAATTCAAAAGTGTTTTGAGCAATATGAGGATTATGATAAGGAACTCAGTAGCATTAATTACGAATTTGTTGACTCAAACTCATACATTGAGGTGCAAGTTTCAGATGTGTTATGTGGCCTGTTTAAAAATTATTTCACGTTCATAAGCAATTTAAAACTTAGTGATTTAGATGAAGTTAAATCATCACTAACTGGCCATCAGCAAAATTGTTTACAGCTAATATCTGACCTTATATCTAAGTCAGATAATAAAAATAAAGATTTCCTTTTTCACGTCATGTCCATGGGCGAACATGAAAAGCATAAACAGTTCATGTTCGGAGAATATAACAAGTCAAATCACGCGGATGCAGCATAGCTGCACCGGTGTTTGAAGCGTTATACGTATCGAAGGATCGGTGTGGTAATATGAAATACTTTTCAATTTTTTTGATTTTAGTTTCAATTGTTGGTTGCAAATCTACGAGAAACACCATCGAATATACGGACCCTGGTTTTTATCTTCGACCAGTTTTAAAAATGAAAGTAGTTCCTACTTTCTCAAATCCTGTTATCTACGAGGTCAATAGACATAAACCTTATCATTTATTAACTACAACTTATGAGGGCGCTGGTGGTTATGATTGGAAAGGTATTAAATCAAAGAAACGTATTGAGTTAACGGAAGAACAGTACTCAACTTTAGTGAGCAAATTAGAGAAAGCATTGGAATTTCCAAAAGATAAAACTCGGGGAATGGATGGAGATACTTGGATGCTAGAAAGCTCTTTATATCAATACACTGCCGTAGCGTTTTGGGAGCCCGAACATAAAACCGATCAGCGTGGACTTGAAGGTTTTGTAAAATTAAAAAATTATCTTACACAACTAAGCACCGAAAATTAGGTGTAAAATACGTATAACAAGCTGTTAAACAAGGACAAAATACAGTTGGCTTTTGCTCCTTCGTCGCTATCTTAGCCAACAATTTTTAGCCTGTTAACAGGGCTACATGGACTCCCCTTTGTCAAGCAGCAGGTGTCTTCGACAACAAGAAGATCTGATAGCAGCTCTAGGCTCGGCGTTTATTAGCTTTGCTACGCTATCGCCCTGGTGATTTTCGCTTGAGCAATGACCTCATTCGTTAGACAGTATTTTCTACTTCCCGATTAAACAGGTTTTGTTGCTCTCGGTCTGACCGTGTTATCGTCAATAGCTATTGCTGAGACTCGGTGGGATTAAGTGTTTTGGTGAACCTCGTTTAGTTAATTAAATCACACATAATCAACCTGATATTCTTTGCCTGATTGCAGTAGGGCCCAGATTAGATGGGCATTTTTCGCAGCCAATGCCACAACCGCGCGTTTAAAACCATCTCGTTCAATCAAGTCTTGTAACCACACACTGGTTTTATCTGCTTTTGTTTGACCTCCTGTTGGACAGGCACAAATTAATTGCTTAAATCGAGCTGTTTAAATATCCAGCATAAAGTTAAGTTGAATAGGAATGACAAGAGCTCGGAAAACACTAACCCCCGTGCCCAGTAATGTTCACTGGAGAACAGAAAAGTGCCTGTCCTATTTGTTCTATTCTATTTGTTCTATTTGTTCAACTTAGATTGGCGCTTGCTTCTTACAAACGTTAAATTAGGACACAAATCCTGTTTAATGATTTGTTTATACAGAAAAGATAAGGAATTTAACGCTGTCGCTTGTGTTTTAGGCGACACATTACGTTTAAGTACAAGGTAGTCGAGATATTCGACAACCTCGGTATTGCCCATAGAAGTGGGTGTCGCTTGCCATGAAAGTGAATATAGGAAGAAATCCACTCAAGGTATGTATCAACGGTTCTGAGAGAATATTGCTTAGTCAACATAAACATCGACGGTGTGGTTTAAAAATGGTGAACGAGTTCTCATTAAGTTAGCTCTAAAGTATATCTGTATTTATATACAGTTTTGCTGTGTTTCTCCCATAGTCAAGAAAACGACCCAGTGGTTCGTTTTGATCCTTTCCATAATGTCTATAATGATTGAAAAATATAGCTTTAGCAACAAGTTAGTTATTGTGATAAAAGTGATACAATGAGAAGAATGACCCGTTGGGTCGATATTAAATTGTTAGCAGTAAAGAGAAGTGCATGGTTAGTTCCTTTACATTATTCTTCGTGTTTTTTTTATTCGGCTGCTCTTTTGAGCCCAAAGAAGACCTGACAAATGTATTTGGAATTCATATTGGCAAAGCGATACCAGATGAATATTTAAAAACAAGTACTGTTGAATATCCAACTCGAATTTTTTATTTAAACGTAAAAGAAACTGACGGACTAAACGTATTCGATTCATTTATTGTTCAAATAATTGATTCTACTAAGAATGTATATTCTATTATTGCTGAAAAAGAATACGTGAATGCAAATGGCTGTAATGCAGCATTTAAGGATTTGTACCAATTGCTAAATGAAAAGTATGAGCATTTAAAAAAAACAAGAGAACTTGATATTGATGGTAAAGTAATATCAGTTGACGATGGCTATAAGTCTTCCAACGGTAAATATCATTTGACATTTGGTTGTACAATTGATGATAAAAATATCAATAAATTAAACCTTTCTCTCTAGGACGTGGAATCAAAAATCGAAGTAAAGAAGCTTTGGAGTGATTTTACTGCTAACAAGTAACTTAAAAGGACGCAAAATGCTTGGCTTGCGCTCCTTCGTTGTTAATTTTAGCCAAGCATTTATGCGCCCATTGGTAAGGCGTTATATCTAAAAATGTATGGAGTTTATGATGTTTCGAAACCTGATATTTGTTGTATCGTTATTGTTGCTAGCGGGATGTGCTTCCACTGGTGCTAAAAAATCATATCAGCCAGTGAAGAAGATCTATGAGACAACTCAATTTAACCCCGTGTTGGGTGAAATTCCTAGCGATCATCCTGAATATCTAAAAGCAAGTGGCGAATGCGAAAGCATAGTTTATGCAGAAGGAATTCAGATTAATGGTGAAACAGTAAAAGATCGAAGCAAGCTAAATAAGATATCTACTGAACATATGTCTGAGTATATTAAAAATAGACTTTATAAAGATCTAGATATAAATGGTGCATATCACGGAGCAAGTGCAGCTGTTTCTGTCACAACAGGAAATTACACTTCATCATATAGCTCTAAGAGCAAGCCAAAGTCATATGGTGATTATATGAAGGAGTATATGTCTCTCGAAAAGCCACAAGATATAAAAGCTATAGATGACCTCCAAGAGCGCTATATAAAATGTATGCGTGAAGATAAACAGTTTAGGCCGTTCAAAACAATAGTTAAGGATGCAAAAACCGGCGAAGTGTTAATGGTCCACGAACTAAATAAATAGGATATAGCAAGCCAATTAAGGGGGGGCTTGGCGGCACCCCTTATCGGAGCGTTGGTATGACTCCCTCTGGCAAGTTAAACACACTGATCTTTGCCTAACTTTAAGGCATAATTTCTTAACTTGAATTCGGGGTGGAAAAATGAGTAATAAACGTGTTTGTAAGAAAACCTGCTGCCTGAATTCATGATGGACAGCTCCTGATTTTAGCTTCGCACCTTCAATCTGGCACATTTGCCAATAAACAGGGAGCCCATCTCATTCGTTATGTGAATGTATGAAGATGAAATTGTTACTGGTTGTTTTATTTTTAAGCCCATTAGTTTTTTGGCATGGATACAAACCTATCCGAATATTGGCACCTGAGCTTAATGGTTTGAACTGTGTTAGTGCTACCATCTGTATTGATGACTCTTCTAAACTTGGTGATGCATCAAGGCTTTATTCATCAGCATATTTTTTCATAGAAAAAAAGTGGCTTCGTTCGAGAAAAGTCCTAAAGTAATTTTTTGTTCTACTTCGGCCTGCTTTAACTCATTCGGTCTTGAACACATGAGAGCTTTAACAATTAGTACAATTGGTATAATAGTAGGTCCTAGAGGTTGGAATTCGACTTTCCTCTCTCATGAATTTGTTCACCATTTACAGCATGAAAAACTTGGTAACTTTGAGGTATGGCTAGATACTCCTCAATGGTTCATGGAAGGTATGGCTTATTCTGTCACTGACAAACGTGAAGTTTTAGATGAACCATGGGAAAGTCACCGTGCTAAGTTTGAGCTTTGGAACAAGAACTTAGAGACTAATAATTTCTGGCAAAGGGCACGCTCACTGTAAATTCTTAAAGGACGGACACAAAAAGCTTGGCTGTGCTCCTTTGTCGCTAATTTTGCCAAGCGTTTTGCGCTGGTTAGGGACGGAACCTGCTGGACAATTTTTCTAACCTCAAACAGAAAAGTGCCTGTCCTATTTGTTATCCTATTTGTTACCGACCTATTTCAATACGAGGCGCGTTTCTTCGTTGATTTAACTGCGGATGAGGGGCATCTCATTGGTAAAGTGAGTGGTTGTGGAGGGTCTTTTGATACCTATCAAAGGACTTATGCAAAGTATGTTGTATATGAACCGACAGAAGATTGCACAATACATACTGAGTTTTACACTGATGAAGTAATGACTGGACGCTTTTTGTTTGTTGAGGAATTGGATCATGAAGTACCAATCAGTAGTTACTTTACAATTGATGATGAGCATCGCGGGACTTTGTACGGCTTAGATGAAATTAAGTCTTTCTCATTGACGCGAACCGGAGATAAATATTATCAGGCTCGCCTATCAGGCATTCATCCCGTAATCGTTAAATTGGATGAAATGACGCTGATTGAAGTCAATGGTTTTGACCTAAGTTTCGAAGAAGATGGTACCTACTTAAGTTGGCGGCAGGTTAAAAACTATCAATCTTCGCTAATAGAAAAAAGAAAGGTCATAAACAGTGCGGATATAGACAGTCTTCAAGTGGAAGAGAGTTCACTTGTAGGGCGTTGGTATCTGACATACGGAAATTATGCCAGGAATAGTCTTGAGCTTGAACTAAATACTGAAACAGGTTCAATGCAGTGGCCAGTCGTGTCTGAGGCCCAGCAAACCATGATATTGGAAATGGATGCTGATAATAACGGCAGAATGATCACAGGGTTTGGCACTGATATAGAGGCGTCTCAAGCGCTTAACTGGAAGCTTAATTCACAGGGTAAATTAATTTTAACAACGGTGAGTCAAGCAGACTTTGCTGAGCTTACGCTTTTCGAGGAGCGTGCTGGTGGATTTGCGTTTGCGATTGATACTATGAGTGAACTCAATGGTGGCGTGTATAAAGACGATTGGTTACGTCATGGGTCAGGAATTTTATTTAAAGCGCAATCTTCCCTATCGTTGACTGATGTAGTTGGTCAGCATCGAACATTAGGTGGGAGTGACGGATTTGATATTTTTGCTGATGGCCGAGTTGTAAATAACGATGGCGTGACTAAAAAAACGGCATCTGTTGCGAATAATATTTTATCAGTATCTCATCCATACGATATCGAGTCTAACAAAGCAGATCCTCATTGTGATCCTGAGTCACAAGGTTGTGAGCTGAGAGAGTCTAGTAAATTAGAGGTGCTTGGGATACATGAGGGTAAAATATACCTAGATGTTTTTGATCTTGATGGTCGTGGTAATGGAAAACACTTTGTTGCATATGATTTTAAACCAAACACTAGCCTGAATGGTTTTGAGCCACATCATTTAGACGGCTTAATTGTGAACGATAAACATAATGGTAAGCCAAGGCAATGGTTATTTCATAAGCATATGCAGACAAATGCGAGTATATTAACCATATCTAGTATAGATGGTGAAACCGTCTACCCTATAAACCTAATTGACGGTGTTATTATTGCTCAAGTTCAGTCGACTCCATATCGTTTGAAGTTGCTGTCAAATGACTCACAAGGCTTCTCTGCTTGTTGGCAAGAAGTTGGTAAAGAGTGCGGGCCTGAAGATACTCTCACATTTGATTATACTCCCCCTAAGATAAATGTTGCGTTGAATATCATTGGTGAGGTCACACACTCCACTAACTTCGAGCTGGGCTATATATCATTTGGTCAACAGGCTGGCGTAAATCTTAATGTTAATAATACAAGAGGAGCTGGGCCTAAGCTAAAGAGTTTTGAAGGCTGTGGTTTAAGAATCTTCAGAGTTGAGTCTTAGTCTACAACTTTTAATACCCCGATGTTATTTGAAGACTGTTCGATAAATATAGAGGTTGAGTGATTACTCTTTGATTGAGCTATTGGTGTGACCGATGCTGCACCAATACTGTTGGGCTCTTATGGTGTCTTTCTTTTGCTATGAATGAGCACCACAATACAGCCGTGATTTTTCGCGGCTTTTTTATATTATATATTAGCACAGTAAAATTTACTGCTAGTCGTTCTTTCAATAGATAGCTATGATAGCCTCTACTTTTTTTAGTGGTTTAATTTATGAATAAAATTGAGAATGAGCGCCCAAGCTATGTTGGTTTTTGGGCTCGCTTTGGTGCAAGCATAATTGATACGGTTTTTCTTATGTTACTCACAGTGCCTTTAATTTATATGATTTATGGTAAGGCATACTGGCAATCCACGGATGTCATGCAAGGGCCCGCAGATTTTTTGATAAGTTATATTCTCCCGTTGATTGTTGTTATTCTATTCTGGTTATATAAGTCAGCAACGCCCGGAAAAATGGTGATTAAGGCAAAAATTGTTGATGAAAAAACTGGGGCAAACTTATCTAAAAAACAGTCTATTATTAGGTATGTTGCCTATTATATTTCAATGCTTCCTTTTGGCCTTGGCTTTTTTTGGGTGGCTTGGGATGCTAAAAAACAAGGCTTTCATGACAAGATCGCAGGCACTGTGGTTATTCGCTTACACGATGAAGGGGAGCAAGGATAACGGCGCTGTCAGTTTAATTTTCATTGTGTTAATTTATAAAGGCTGACTGTTTTCGGTCAGTCTTTTCACATTTCTGCTCTTATATTTCTACGTAAAAGCTGTATTTTCATTGAACGTCTTTTCTTAATTCAAAGACTTTACGGGTCAAAAAATATTCTCGTTTATGCAACATAACCGTCACGCAAGTCATTTAATTTAGCCTAAAAATAAAACAACAAAAGAGTGTAAGGATGCTGCAAAAAAAGCATTTTTTGAATAGATATCTAGTTGCGATAGTCATTTTTATTTTGTTTGCAGGTATTTATTTTTCACAATTGGGTGTTTCATCAAAATCAAATCAATCTGAACCACAAAAGTCGGCGCAAAAAAAAATCGTTCAAACTGATTTTTTATCTGACGACAGCGAAAATAATCAAGTACAAGATCAGAGGTTAGTTTCATCTGCCGACAGTAAAACAACAAATACCACGTTAAAAAACGATTTAAATATCACAGCTAGTGACAAGCTTGATAATACGTTGGAGCAGCTTAAAGCCAGCATCACACAAAACCCCGAACCTCTTAAGCATGCCATTATGGGTCCGAGTAATAAGCATATCGCAATGCGTACACAGCTTTTGATGTTGCTTGAGCAGGACCCTAATTTAGTCACTGAATTGATTGATACATTTATCCATGACCCAAATAGCTTGCTTGGCAGGGAGCTCAGTGCGGTGCTATCTGAGTCAGGGCATCCAATGGCGCAAGTCGCGGCGCTCGATATGGCGCTGGATCTATCGAATGATGAGCAAGCAAGATCAGCTGGCCTGTTGCTCCTAGCGAAAATGGACGAAGTCACAGGTGAGACACGAGATCGCGTATTGGCACATATTGATGCTGGGAATGATCTCAGTTCTGATCTGCAGCAGTTTGCTTTGATGGCATTAAAACCAGCTCCAAGTTCAGCAGAAGACTATCAACGTGTACACCAAACCTTGTCAAAAGTAGTACAAGCAGAAGATAAAAATGTGCGTCGCCACGGGGTTTATCAAATGGCGCAATGGGCGACCAACAACGAGGATTTAAAAGGCGTGAGAACATTGGCTTTGACTGATCCGGATGTTAATACACGTGCGCGCGCGGTCATGTCCTTGGGAGACAGCCCTTTTAAATCAGATGAAAATCGCAGTGTGCTTTGGCAAGTAGTGGATGATGAAAATGAGCCACCTCCCATTCGACTGTATGCACTTAAATCACTTTCCAGATACGCCTTAAACGACACTGAAATAACAAAACTACGTTTGATGCATAGCGATATACGTGATGATTCAAATTGATGTCACAGTTAAAAAATGCTGCTTTGTAGTCTGTAGCAGAATAGACAGGATTTGGGATTAATTTTCCAAAAAAACAAGTAAAACAATCAATTATAATTAAGGAAAAATGATGAAACGAGTAAATTTACTTATGGTAGTCGGTACGCTGGCTGCGGCTTCTTTTGCAAGTTCTGCTGAAGCGCGTGGCACACACTATGGCACTGGTGGTGATGACATTATCGTTGGTAGCACAGGTACTGATATCATTTATGGTTATGATGGTAACGACCGTCTTTATGGCAAAACCGGTAGTGACATTCTTTATGGTGGTAACGGGAATGATAAGTTGTATGGAGATACCGCATCTGACCGACTTTACGGTGGTAATGGAGATGATTATTTAGAAGGCGGTACTGCTGGTGATTTTTATTATGGTGGCGCAGGTTATGATATCTGTAAAAATATCACAGGTACACCGTATTATAACTCTTGCGAGAGCTTTTAAACGCAAGGTTTAGTATTACTTATGATTTTTAAGGGAGTATTTCTCCCTTATTTCCTCTCTTTTGGTGCTTAGTTTTGTGTAATAAGTAACAAGGTTTCCTTTCTTTTTAGCACTTATATAAATCCATAGCGTAATTAATTTATACATTAACAGGCCGAAGTGGCGGGACATGTATAACCCAAATGTGTAATACAGTGTAATGGCTTTCTAAATATACAGATTTGACAATATGAAAAGACGTACAATCACCAAAGGATTACTCTATGCGTATGAAAAAGTCGGTGTTTATTGCTTTAAGTGCGATGTTATCTGCCTCGTGCTCCTCTTTAGAGCATGTTCACACACATCATAAACAGTCTCAGTGGCAGCCAAACTATTTTGATGTTAAAGACTATAACCCCTCAGCATATCTACCATCATCGATGCCGTCTTCGAAAGACTGTGAATATGAATATATTCCTCCCGAGCTCGCGCCGTTTGAGAACCCAGAGGTACTTAGTTCTATAAAGGGTGAACTCAATTTTACAATGGCGGTTCAGTACCAGCAAAGGGAAATCGCAAAATGTAATACATGGTTACGAAATTATGCTTATAAACGAAATCCGAACGATAAATTTAAAAGTGCTTTGGTGGGTCCAACATTAAGGCTTGCGCCTGGCGAAATTTTACGGTTTAGGTTAGAAAACCGGTTACCCGGCTGTGATAAGGCACCTGATTATTTATGCGCGGGCAGTGGGCATGGTTCACATCATTCAGATGAACTATTGAGTGATGCGCAAACAAAAAAAATGAATACACCGCATAATTTTAATGTCACTAACTTTCATACTCATGGTTTGTGGGTTTCACCGAGTAAGCGTAGTGATAATGTGTTGTTAGAGCTCCAACCTGGGAAAGGGTTTGAATATGAAATCAGAATACCGGAAGATCACCCACAAGGGACATTTTGGTATCACGCGCATGTTCATGGCTCTACAGCGCTACAAGTATCAAGTGGGATGGCAGGCGCCATCATCATTGAAAGTGATACATCGGAAAAAAACATTGCGACGCAGCCTCAAATTAAAGGAAAAGCTGACAACATTTTTGTGCTACAGCAAGTGGCATATGATTGTAATGGGATAATCGAATACTATGAAGTGGGTGATACACCTGCCGATGTGTCTGTGTGTACCAAAGAAATTCCTGGTCAGCCGGGGAAATTTGAAAAGCTCAGCATATTTGGGCCGGGCAGTTGGCAAAAAATGCAGCGCAGAACACTGATTAATGGATTGGTTGTTCCTCAAATTAAGATGAAACCCAATGAAATTCAGCGTTGGCGATTTATCCATGCAGGAGTACGAGAAACAGTAAAGCTGTCAGTTGTTGAATCTAATTGGAATAAAAGCCTGAACCCAAAGCCACTTGGCTTTCTTAATCAAATCTCAGTGGATGGTTTAAATACGGGTCAATTGGATAGATGGGATTTAGCCAATAAAGATTATTCTATTGAGCCGTTGCAGCCAGGATATCGTGCAGACTATTTGTATCAAGCGCCCAGTAAAGCGGGAGTTTACTGGTTAGTGGATTTGGACTCAGCGCCTCATAAGTCTTTGCAAGGGGTGCCAGAGGATACCGCTGAGCTGTTACAAATTGTTGTTGAAGGCAACCCAGTAGGCACTGCACAAGCCAAACTGCCAACAAGCAATAGTCTATTGCAATATCAAGCACACAAAGCACCTACCGAGCAAGAAATTAGACAAATGACACATGATACCTATATCGAAAACATGATGTTTTATTTGGGAGAGCGCGCGTCAGTTAAAGGGCGAGATAATATAAGTTGCCAAGATGTCAGCAATGCTGATTTGAATGATGGTAATGCGCCGCCTGGAAGCAAAGGTGGAGATGTGATTTTTTCAGTTGATGGTAAGCCTTATGGGCAAATTGAAACACGAGAGTTAGAGCTTGGCCAATGGCAGCGATGGGACTTATGTACGAGAGGCCTTGCTCCGATGCACCCATTTCATATTCATGTCAATCCGTTTTATGCGCAGAGGAAAGGCCCTGATGGTAACCCGCAATGGGTGTGGAGAGACACCTTAGCCATAGAGAAAGATGAGTACTCAGGTGTGCCATTTCATGATATTGGCAAGCAAGTATATATAAAAGATTATCATGATATTGAGAAGTATGTCTCTGAAAAGCAGGGGAAAGCGCCGCATACCGTGATTTACAGTAAATATCGTTACCCCAACTCCCTACCGGGATTTAAAGGTAATGTAAAACAGCAATATACTGGTGATTTTGTATTGCATTGCCATATTCTTGATCATGAGGATCAAGGCATGATGCAAAAAGTAAGGTTAGTTGATAGCAAGCAATAGAAAGCGTTTCAACATGCCCTCTGAGCCTAGGCTTTATCACCTTGGCTTTGAGGGCAATAAATCATCGTCAAGCGCACAGAGTTAATTGGGTGGTTGAATTTTAGTCATTTGAGTGTTTTCGAGTGTAACGAGTATATTGGATCTTCAATCAATAATAAGGAGAGTTTGTATGAAATTACATTTAAAGAAGAAAGCGATCAAAAAGTTGCAAGGGCAAACAATTTTAGTTGAGCGCACAAATCAAATTGCTGGCGGTGCTCAGTCAAGAAGTCCTTTTAATTGCCCTCACACTCAGCCAGCGTGGTATTGCATGAGTTACTTAGGTTGTATCAGTAATAGACCTGAAGTCAGCTGTTAATTCATGGGAGCGATTGCTCCCAAATTAATATGACTCCAAGATTAACCATCGTTACTACTTAGATTTCGTGAACTGATTTCATATTATTAAATGACAACATCACGACATTTTCCTCGTGCACATTTTTACATGTTATTAAGATAGTTTGGTTTTAAACGTTTACCTTAAGAGATGGTATCTTGTATATTGATGGTTTTATAATCAATAAGGAAAATTGAAATGAAACTACAATTAAAAAAGAAAGCGATGAAAAAGCTTCAATCACATCCCCTTCCAACCAAACAAACGCATAAAGTTGCTGGCGGCGCGCAAACTGGAAGTCCGTATTATTGTCCTTTAACAAAACCTCAATGGTACTGCATGAGCCATATTGGGTGCATCAGCTTTAGACCCGAAATGACTTGCTAATTTAAAAGAGTTCATAGGCAAAAACTACGATTATCTTTACTATGATGCTTTAAAACATTTTATGAGCCAAGATGGATAAGGTTATCGAACTGGTTAAACGAGACCCTATAAGGCTAAAAGCACTTGATGCGGTTGCCCAATTAGCGTTGCCGCAATGTTATATAGCCGCAGGATTTGTTCGTAATTTAATTTGGGACTCACTCCACGATTTTAGAGGGTTTACGCCTTTAAATGATGTGGACGTGGTTTATTTTGATGCTGATGAAGCCGGTTCAAGTCGGTATTTAGTATATGAGAAGCAGCTGTCGAATTGCATGCCTGAGCTTAACTGGCAAGTGCGTAATCAGGCTAATATGCATATTAAAAATCAAGATGAACCATACACCAGTACATTGCATGCGATGAGCTATTGGCCTGAAAAAGAAACGGCAGTCGCAATTACTCAAGTCACAAAGCACCAATATGAATGCATTGCGGCTTTTGGTTTTGAATCGCTTTTTCGCGGGCAGTTAACCTATAATCCAAAAAGGAAAAGGGCAGTTTTTGATACAAGAGTACGTTCAAAAGGCTGGTTAGTACATTGGCCAAAGCTTAACGTGATGTAACGATGACATGTAACTCACATGTAGGTAAGGGCAGGAAAGTATCTTAGCCTTCCTGCCATGTTAACGTGATTAGATCTTTGCGACATTGGTTGGCCACGGATCTTCAAAAGTGCCGCCGTTTCGCCAAAAATTGAGTTCTTCATCTGTTAAAAAACATGCTTCAAGTGCTTTTACGAAACTCGACGCCTCATCTTTTTGACCAATGACTGTCAGTCGGCAGCGCCTATCACCAAATCGACTCTCTATTTTATCGACTTTTTTCTTTAAAATATCATAGTGCTCTTGGGTAAAATTATGGCTTTCGTCTTTTAAAATGGGCGCGCGCCAGAAACCAACAAATTCTAGTCCAACGCTGCCATTAGCTTGGCTCCATAATAAAGACATCTCATCTCTGGTTGGTAGCCAAAAGAACCCTTTACTGCGAAAAACACCATGGGTTAAGTGGTTATGGCACACCTCCCATAAACGCGTTGGGTGAAACGGTCGATCATCTCTTATGACTTTAGACACAATTTTTTGATTCTGTTTGCCTGATAGCGTTAAAGGGGCATTGACGGTGCTGCGCAGCTCAGTGATCAACTGTTCAACTAAAAAGAAGTTATAGTCTTCAAATTGGTGAAATTGCGTCACATCCATATTGCCCCAAGCTGTCCCAGAGATAGCCGCATAAGGGTTAATTGGGTGTAGTGCTTGCGCTATGGTCTCGACCGCTTTTGCGGTTATTTTATCCGTTTTGGTCAAAAAGATTTGGTTAGAAAATAAGATTTGCTCAACCAGTAAGTTTTCAATGCCTCTGATTTGATTGCTCAGGTTTTCTTGCCATTTAGGCACAAGCGATTGTGCAAATTGGTAATCGTCTTTTAACCAGGTTGAGTCAACGAGTGTGACAACGCCTTTTAACGCATAGTCGCGATTATTTTTGAAGAACTCAATCAAAGGCAAAGGGTGGCTGCTGCCAGAAGTTTCGATAATGATCCAAGGTGGCTGCGCATTTTTTTTCAGCGTTTTTAATGCCACTTTAAGTTCTTTAAGGCCTTTTGCACTGCTAATACTGTGGCCGCTGATGGTAAAAAAGTCATTACTGTCATCATCAAAGACCTCGGTGTTTTTAATCAAAACCCCGTCGACATCCAATTCACTCATGTCGTTTACAACTACGCCCGGTACACAGTCATGCTCAACAGACTGAGAAAGTATACTACGCAGTAAAGTGGTTTTACCTGAACCTAAAAAGCCGTGCAAAATGGTAACTGGAATAGACATTAAATTTTCCTAATATGCTTCGATATTTCTGGTTTTGAAGCTAAGCAGTAACAGAATAATGGGTTTGTTTTGGTACAATATAACATAACTTGACGCGTCGGTGGTAAAGCGCTTGGTTGGTTTGGTTAAAGTCGCTGTGATTTGTAAAACGCAGGTAGATTGGAGAAAGAGGATTATAAGTAAAAAAGCCGAAGTACATGACTTCGGCTTTTTTTAGCAGACTAGATTAATCTAAGCCTCTGTTACGAAGTAGTGCATCAGTTGTTGGCTTTCTGCCTCTGAAGCCTTCATAAGCTTCAAAGTAGTCTAATGTATCACCACGGCTATAGATAAACTGATATAAACGCTCAGCAGTTTCTTTATCGAAGATGTCTTTCTTTTCAAGGAAAGCGTCAAAACCATCAGCATCTAAGATTTCTGACCACATGTATGCGTAGTAAGCTGACGAGTAGCCACCTGCGAAAATATGACCGAAGTGTGTACTGCGGTGACGCATGATGATTTCTTCAGGTTTGCCATAGCCAGTTAAGATCTTGTTTTCAAATGCGCGAACATCTAAATCTTTCACATCAGTTAGCTGGTGGTAAGCCATATCTACTAGCGCAGACGCTGTAAATTCTACAGTTGCAAAACCTTGGTTGAACGTGCCAGCCTGTTTGATCTTGTCAAGTAGCTCTTTTGGCATTGGCTCATTTGTTTTGTAATGTAGCGCGAACTTTTTAAGCATTTCTGGCTGTGCAATGAAGTGCTCAAATAACTGTGCCGGGAACTCAACCCAGTCACGCGGTACGCTAGTACCTGCAAGTGTTGGGTAAGTTACGTTTGACAATAAACCGTGTAGCGCGTGGCCAAACTCATGGAATAAAGTTACTGCATCTGAGTAACTCATTAGCGTTGGCTCGCCTTCAGCTGGCTTATTTAGGTTCATGTTGTTTAGGATAAGTGGCTTCACGTCACCAGCTAGTTTCTGCTGTGAACGGAATGAACTCATCCAAGCACCAGAACGCTTCGTTGAACGTGCGTAGTAGTCACCATAAAACAAGCCGATTGCTTTACCAGCTTTATCTTGTACTTCCCAAACACGGACAACTGGGTTGTATACTGGAATATCAGTACGCTCAACAAATTTCAGACCGAATAAACGCTCAGCTGTATAGAACTGTGCTTCGATCATGTTGTTTAGTTCGAAGTATTCAGCGATTTGACCTTGGTCTAGGTCGAATTTAGCTTTACGCACTTTCTCTGCGTAGTAGCGCCAATCCCATGCTTCAAGCTCATGTGTCACGCCTTCAGCAGCCATTAGCTCTTTGATCCACTCGCGTTCTTGCTCTGCTTTCTCAACCGCTGGTTCCCACACTTTTAGTAGTAGGTCCATCGCCGTCTCAGGCTTGCTTGCCATTGAGTTCGTTAGTACATACTCAGAGTGATGTTTGTAACCTAGTAGTTGCGCACGCTTCGCACGAAGTTCAACGATTTCTGCAATGATGGCTTTGTTATCAAACTCATTGTCGTTGTCGCCGCGATTAGCCCAGCCTTTAAACGCTTTTTCACGTAGGTCACGTCTGTCAGAGAATTGTAAGAAAGGCTGAACGCTAGAACGGTTCAGTGTAATAACGTATTTACCAGGTAGGTCTCTTGCCGCTGCTGCCGCTGCTGCTGCATCACGCTGTGCTTGAGGTAAGCCTGCTAAGTCTGACTCTTCTAATACCAAAGTGAACGCACGAGAGTCATTCAGTGAATTTTGACCAAACTCAGTTGTTAGTGCAGAAAGGCGCTCATTAATTTTTGCAAACTCAGCACGTTCTTCACCAGTCAGTTTTGCACCTGAGCGAACAAAGCTATTGTAAACACGCTCAAGTAGACGTGTTTGCTCAGCATTTAATAGTGCTGATTTACGGTTGTCGTATACCGCTGCTACACGCTTGAATAGTGCTTCATTCATACGAATGTCACTACGATGACGTGTTAGCATAGGTGAAATTTCACGCTGTAACGATTGCATTTCATCGTTTGACTCAGTATTTGCAAGGTTACCAAATACAAGTGAAACACGGTTTAGTGTTGAACCTGCCAACTCCATTGCTGCAATGGTGTTGTCAAAATCAGCAGGGCGTTCATTTTCTGTGATCGCATCAATTTCTTTTTTGTGCTCAACAATTGCTTGTTTGAAAGCTGGTAAAAAGTGTGCTGTCTTGATGTCGCCAAGTGGTGGTGCACCAAATGGTGTGTTCCACTCTTGGAAAAATGGGTTTTGAGCAATGTTGCCAGCGGCTGCGTTTGCTGATGCTGATTTAGTTGCTTCTGCTTGCGTTGCTTGTTGCTGTTCTGGTGCGTCTGAACAACCGTTCAGAAACATGGCTGCTGAAATTGCTAGCGCCAAATGCGTTTTTCTTAACACTGTATATCCCCTAGATAAAGGTAGTGAAATTTAATATTTTTAGTTGTGCTTAGATGATACATAATAACAATACTGCATTGTTGGCATTTATCGCATAAAACTTACAGTTGAACCGAAAAACCACGTAAAAGGTACAAATTGTGCTTAATGGTGGCGGTTTTCCTGTTGTTCAACGGCGTTTGATGAACTGTGTTTTATGCGTAACTTCCTCTCATTTTTGGTGTTTAATATCGAAAATGGATGTTAAACGCACTAAATATGTTGATTTAGTTATTTTCCTAAATTTAGCGATGAAATATTTTTATCAACTTAGTCGGTGGTAATGTTATCTTATAACATAACGTATTTCAGCTGTTTTGTTATACGCTCTGTCGCATGTGTCTCAAAAAGGTAGCAGCGCATTGGTATATTTTTCAGCTGTTAACTAACTGAGTGACTGAATTAAGATGCAAAAATTATTTAAATTATCGCTAATTGCCACAGTGATGTTATCAACCTCATGTGCAATACAACCTAATAAAAAACAAGAAATAACAGAGCCAAGTGGTCCTAAAAATATTATTTTGATGGTGTCAGATGGCATTGGCTTTAACGGGTGGTTAGCAGCCGATTATTATCAAGGCCTTGCGGGTCAGCAAACTTATCAGGTGACACGCCCTGATGGGACAAAACCTCTGGTTTTTGGACTTGCACATAGTGCTTTAAATTTAGTGGATGAAGATGGCAATACATTAGCTAAAGGTGCAGATATATCAACAGCGGCAGGTGCTGTTGAGCAAGGCTATGACCCTCTAACTCGTTGGCAGCGTTTTGAAAATGCCATGTTAAATGACTTCACCGGATCAGGGAGTTATACCTCTTACACCGATAGTGCCGCTGCTGGTACGGCGTTAATGAGTGGCCGAAAAACGGCGGTTGGTCGGGTGAATATGGATTGGAGTAACAGCGAGCAATTCGATACGATTGCGCAAATTGCAATGAAAAAGGGGCTATCTGCGGGTACCGTGACATCTGTGATGGTTTCTCACGCGACGCCTGCGGCGGCGGTAGCACATAATGTGTCTCGCAATAATTACGCTGAGATTTTCAACGAAATGCATGACTCTGGCCTGTCAGTGATCATGGGCGCAGGACATCCAATTTATGACGCCAGCGGACAGTTAAAACCACAAGACAAGCAAACATACAAATACGTGGGCGGTGAGCAAACATATAACGTGTTACGTGCTAACGAGAAAGGAAGCGCCACTGCGTATATCGAGTCTAAATCTGAATTTGAAGCGTTGGCGCAAGGGCAGCCTCTTCCTGAGCGCGTCGTCGGGATTGTCCGTTCAGGTTCGACATTGCAAGCGAGTCGAGCTGGTTTAAATAGTGCAAATACGCCGTCAGGGATGGCATTTAACGAGGGCGTGCCAAGCCTTGCAACCATGAGCATGGGGGCATTAAATGTATTGAACCAAGACCAAGACGGTTTTTTTGCCATGATTGAAGGTGGTGCAGTGGATTGGATGGGGCACGCCAACAATATGCCGAGGTTCATCGAAGAGCAAGTCGACTTTAACCAAGCTGTGGATGCAGTAATTAAGTGGGTTGAAACCAATTCTAGTTGGGACGAAACCTTGCTGATTATCACCTCAGATCATGAATGCGGTGGGATCTGGGGAGAGGGCACTTGGACAAATGGCCAAGGTGGTGCAGTTGCAATGGATAGAAGTAAAGCGTCTTTAGAAACGGCACGTTTTAACCCAGCAGAAGATCAATTTAATGCTTTTTTAGCGGTTCAAAACAGAGGTAAAGGCAACATCGCTGGCTATCAGTGGGCGTCGCGCAACCATACTAATGAGTTAGTCCCTCTTTGGGTGCTGGGTAAAGGTGCTGACAGATTTAAGGAATTTTCACGCACAGATCCAAAAGCTGGGCAGCTTTGGGGTGAGCATTATAATTGGAATGGCAACTACGTTGACAACACCAGCGTATTTCAGGTGATGGAAGCCGCATTACTGCGATCTACTGCCCGATAAAACGTCTACCAAGTATGCATGCGGCTCTGTGTGCTTACTTCCCTGATCTTTTTTAAATCAATCACTTTCTTAAATGTTCCATATCTAGTACTGTTTAAATATACAGTTTTTGTGGTATCGTGTCTCGAAACTAAAAACAATCAACAGGAAGACCCATGCTTCAAACACGTGAGCACAATGAACCAAAGGATTTCGATTTTATTATTGGCGACTGGCAAGTAAAACACCGTCGTTTAAAAGATATTTTAAATGGCTCGCAAGAATGGATTGAATTTGATGGCGAATCATCCACAGTGAAAACACTGGGTGGGTTTGGTAATGTCGAAGATAATCATTTACACATGCCAAGTGAGTCAATAAGAGCAAAAGCAGTTCGCTCCTACAACAGTGAGACCAATGAGTGGTCTATTTGGTGGCTTGATGGGCGAAAACCCGGTGCAATGGATACCCCAGTTGTAGGACAGTTCACGGATGGCGTAGGGCGTTTTTATGCTGATGAAACCTATAATGGTGTGGCTGTTAAGGTCAGATTTGTATGGGACTCAACGAACCCGGATATGCCAACTTGGCAGCAAGCATTTTCTAAAGATGATGGCGAAACATGGGAAGTGAACTGGAAGATGGAATTTACCCGCGTACAGTGATTCACAATCTACTACGTTCTTAACCCTCTAAGCAGATGAAAAGGGGAAATAGAGCTAAGTCTATTTCCCTAATTAGCGACCAGATCGCCTTAACCAAACGTGACTCTGACTCCTGCATTGACGGTAAATCCGTCATTGCGAGACCAAATATCAGTTGTCCAGCGTCCACTTTTTGCCTGTTGCGGTAGCAAGAGTGAGTAGTCTTTGGTTTGACGGATATTCAGTAAGTTTTCAGCATTTAAAAACCAACTGACGTTGCCCAGTGTGATTTGGCCCAGCAGTCCAAGGTGCCAATATGGGTCGCTGTTGTCCAGATAGGGATTGTTTTCTAACTTTTGCGTGCCAGTATAATAGGCTTCAAACCCAACTAAATGACTACCATGTTCTTCCCACATGATCACCGCACCAGCGGAGTGTCTTGGTGTCAAAGCAAGAGGTTCGCGACCGAAACCTGCCGATGTCGCTTTACTGGCATCTGTATATAAGTAGCTGGCGGTCAATTTAATGTCATGCCAACGATAACGCAGTAGCAATTCAGTGCCGCGAATTTCACTTTGCCCAAGCGCGTTCACAATACGTACTGTTTTATCTGAGCGCGTATCTGCACCATCTAGCATTTCAAGCTCTGTGACGTTATCCACATCAGAAGCAAACAAGGTCATACTGGCTTCGATGCCATTGAACGTATAACCAATATCAATGGATGCGGTCGTTGCGCGCTCCGCTTCTAAATCTGTCATCGGCGCAAGTCGTGAAAGGCCCGTATCATCAATGTCTTCGATAAAGGGCGTGGGTGCATAGAATCCTTTGCCGTATGAGCCACGTACCGTCCAATCACTTGGGTTGTAGAGTACGGAGATGCGTGGGCTGAATTGCGTGCCATATTCACTGTGCCAATCTGCTCGGGCACTAAGTGACATCGCGACATCTTGGGTGATGTCGTAGTCTAATTGTGAAAATAGGCCCGGAACTTCAAATTGGTAGTTAAACTCAGGGTAACTTTCTGATGAAAACTCATCGCTTTGATGCGCAATACCCACAAGCCAAGCTGCATCGTCCGTATAGCCAGATAAACTCGTTTCAAGCAGGTAGCTTTCATGCGTGTCGTTTTCTAGTACTTGGCCATATTGATGGTCGTGATCTTGATGCATGACAGAACCTCGGACATTGAGGTTGAGCACGTCGTCTAGTGGTTGCTCAAAGATAAAGCCGCTGTCGAGTCTAGTGGTATCTTGTGCCTGAACATAGGGTTGTCCGTCAGGCATGAGTGCGCCTTCAAGAGTTCCCGCTGTACGTTGCTCAGTCATGGCACCAAAGGTGGCATATAAGTTTGCTCCACTGTCACTAGACCAATAAAGTCGAGGCCGCATAGTCGCTCGGTTGTAAGCAGCCATATCTACCCAGCCGTCATTATCAAGGTCTTTTGCTGCTTGATGGTGCGCCCCTGCAGTGATAGATGTACTGAGTGCTTCTGTTACTGGCGAAGCGACATAAGCTGTGATGTCTTGACCATCTTTAGAAGTCGCATTAAATAAAACTTCCCCTTCAAATTGGTCTGAGGGGGTGCGCGATATTAAGTTGATCACGCCACCCAGTGCCGAGCCACCATAGAGCGACGATGCCGACCCTTTGATGATTTCGACGTTGGCCAGATCAGTTGGTGGGATCTGAAGTAACCCGATTGACGCACTTTGGCCGCCGTATAAAGGTAAGCCGTCGCTTAATAGCTGGGTATAACGGCCGTATAACCCTTGTAATCTAATATTGGCACTGCCGAGCGCCGGTGATGTATTTTGTACTCTGACTCCCCCTGTTTCGGCGACGAGCATTGAAATGTTGCCCGGCCTCATCAGGGCTTTTTCTTGCACCTCTTCTGCATTGATAACTTCAGTGCGTGTGGCGGATTCTGTAACGATACGGCCAAGTCTAGATGCAGTAACTTGGATTTTTTCAACCTGATTATTGTTATGGTCGTGGTGATGATCGCCATGGCTGTCTTCATGATGATGCTCACCTGCATATGATACAAATGGCAGGAGCATCGCAGAGATGGCGATAGTAGAATAGGTGTTAAGCATTTTTACCTCTAAACATGCAAAAGCGATACGCACAATGCGTATAAATAAAATGAATTTTAAAAAATGTGCGAATTACAGGCGCACTGATCCTTAAGAGGTAAAAATAGGGGGACGAAAGAGTAAATCTTTCATATCAATCGGGTGCTGATGGGCAATAGTATGTGCCAAATGATGGTATTTAGATAATGATACGGATTGATTGTCTGGTTTCACATAGGCGAAAGTCATGCAGGCATTTGCTGGACAAATACATTCATCTTCACAGCAGTCAACCTCACAACAATCATCTTCACTTTGTGCGTTTTGTTTGGCAGTGCCTAAAGAGTTTGAAGCAGGGGTATGCACATCAGAAACAAGTACTGAATCTTGTTCATAAGACATCACGAAATTATAAGCGAGCGACTGGCCAACAAAGGCGACTAACACAGCAGCAATAACAAAGATGTGTGATAAGTGCTTAAGCATATGATTCTCAGTGACGAAAGTGAGCGTACTTTAGAATATTTTATCTAGTTTGTGAATAGGTATGCGGTTAATGGATGTTTATTCTTTTGATAAGTCTGGTGTGTAAATGCAACAGCTTTAGTTCAATTGCGACTACGAGGCTGATTGCATGAAATAACGAGCCTTATACCGTACTGAAATTATTTGATGGGATGTGTTTTACAAAATCATATTGAGAGAGTTGTGGATATTCAATGTCTTTTAAAAATTCCCGCTTATCAATCTGGAGAGTATCTAATGTATAGAAATAAGATATTTCATTGGTTGTATTTTTCAATTAAATAACAGTGATTTTCTATCAACTTATTGTATGGGTATTGTTATTGTCTACTTATTTTTTGTATAAAAAATAAACTATAAAAAGACAGGAAATAAACAAGGAGAAAACGATGAAGTTCAAGTTTAAAAAAGTGGCCTTAAAAAAATTAACAAAAGATAACAGTATTGATAATCAAGCGACGGTCAATGTTGCTGGTGGTAGTAGCTATCAGAGCTATGCTTGCCTTACACTAGGAAATAATTGTGGGACGTTACAGGATTGTGCAACGTTACGAGACTGTAGAACACTATCAATTTCAGGGCAAGATTACTTCTGCGAGTGTTAAAAAATATAAATAAATGTGCCTACATGTTTGTTTAAGCACTGTAGGCGCGACTCTATAAATATCTCATCGTCTTTTCCTCTTTTAGATAATTACCAACCGCTTAATTTTATCAAGCTTTTAAATGAATAGTTGTATCTATTTAATTCTAAAAATAAATATATTTTGATGAGCTGTTTTTTGTGCACATCAGTTTTTACGTGTCTAATTTAATGATTTAAAAAAAGGGTTATATTTTTTTCTTAAATTCTAATGTTAACTTTTCTATGTAAAAGCATGTTTTTTATTTATTCATTGATGTAGATTGAGCACTTGATGCCTTAATGTTTTTCATTAAGACAAGGAATACCCATAAATAATAATAAAGGATTGATTTTGAAAAATTTCATACTTCTAGTCTCTCTAGTTTTTTCTGGTTGCTTATTAGCTAAGCAGGAACTGTCTAATTCGTTTTTACAGTTATTTAATAAAGGTGATAGACATGATGTACAGGAATATTTGTTAAAACACATGTCACAAAACCGTATTCAAACTTATGGTATCGAAGCGCATGTTGGTGCTTTTTTAAATATACAAAATACGCATGGAAAGCTGACTTTACTTAAAGTGTTATCCGAAGAGAATAACAACGAACGCCTGTTAGTGAAATCAGAAAATCATCAGCTTACTTATACGTTGATGATTAATCGAGAAGCACAAAACCCTCACGGGATGAACTATTTCTATTTACGTGATACGCCAGCCAAAGAGAAAGCTACAGCGGGACTATCGAACCAAAAAGTTGCGAGTGAGCTTGCCATCTTGATGGATCGCTTGGGTAACAATGATGCTTTCTCTGGCGTGGTATTGGTTGCAAAAGGAGAAAAGGTTATTTTTAACCAAGCAGTTGGTTTTGCTAACAGAGAGTGGCGAGTAAAAAACACATTAGATACTCGGTTTGCACTGGGTTCAATAAATAAGATGTTTACGGCATTGGCTGCTTTAAAGTTAGTTGAGCAAGGTAAATTAAAGTTGGATGATAAACTTGTTGATTATGTTGACCGCAGTTGGTTGCCTGAAGGAGAGGTTGATCAAATCACTGTGCGTCACTTGATGACGCATACCTCAGGGCTGGGTAACTTTTTCAACGATGAATTTAATGACAGTAACAAAGAGTTATACCGAGATTTAGAAAGCTATAAACCACTCATTGCGGGGGCGCCACTGCACTTTTCTCCAGGTTCACGTAACCGCTATAGTAACTCAGGGATGTTGATGCTTGGCCTTGTGATTGAAAAAGCCAGCGGGTTGTCATACTACGACTTTGTTCAAAAATACATTTACGATCAGGCCAATATGACTGACTCTGGCAGCTTTGAGTTAGACTCAACTACACCGAAATTAGCAACGGGTTATTTAAAGCGCATGCACAGTGATAATTGGGTGAAAAGTACTTATACTCGCGCTGTAAAAGGTAGTCCTGCTGGTGGTGGATTTTCGACAAGTAAAGATTTACATCGCTTTGCACTTGCACTGACAAATTATAAATTACTCAGTAAAGAGCTAACCGAGGAAGCTTACAGTGAAAAGTCTGCCTACAACTCGGCAAAATGGTATGGCTATGGGTTTTCGGTTGGTGGTCAGCCTGGTAATCGTATTGTTGGTCATGGTGGCGCTTATTTAGGGGTTGATGCACGTCTTGATATTCATTTGGATACGGGATATGTGGTGGTAATTTTAGCAAATCAATCAGATGTTGTGTCGCCAGTTCGCAGGCAGATTAACGAGCTACTTGAAAGGGTGGAATAATTTAATTAAAAGTGTCACTAGGGTACTTATAAATTAAACCACTTTGAATTCTCAAGGTGGTTTTGCCATTGTTTTTGACTAAAAATGAGAGTCTTTATGGGTATCTTGCCATTTCCTTAGTTTCCATATTTCTTAAGAAAAGTGCTTCTAATTTAGCTGTAAAAAGTAAAAGTTAGCTGTGAACCTGTCGAATAATTTACCTATTATTATTACTCGTTAAATATCTTGCTCATAAGCTACTGCTGGAGGGGGGGAGAGGCCGTAAAATGAATGATGTATGTCAGCTATAGCTTTATTTAGGTGACTTTATGACGCTGCGTTTACAGCCGATTATTGGCCATAAAGGTTGATATTATCTGTTGTATATGGCTTAAGTATATCAATGTGAACACGTTCAAGTGTGAGAGCTTTGTATTTTTCACTGGTTACAGGTTTATTATTCACTTCAACAAACCGAAATACCGCTGTACTTTCGGTTTTAATTTCTAGTTTTATACTCTTCCCTTTCCTTCGCAAATAAATACGTTAAAAATAGTTGCTATTGGGTAATAACAAGCTGAATAGATGATCTGAACCCCCGGGTATTTCGCTTCAAAGTCATTCCTAAACTTAACCATAGCTTCACTCAAAGGGACATAAGTATAGTGTGCTCTATAGAAAACCTCTCTCTCTGATGCTGTGGAAGTTAACGATGCAAATAATGTTGTCGCCATAATGGCTGTAATTAATACTGATTTAATTTTAGATAACATATCTAAGCTCCTCTTATTAATTTAAAGTTGTAAGTCGCTACGTCTGTTTCATTAGTTAGACAGGTCTAACAGACCGTAAAATAGATGATATATGTACAATGGTAGTGGTGTGGCGTTTCTACTTAGGTAACGTTATGATGCTGTACTCACAGTCGATTATTGCCCGTAACGATTAATCTTATTTTGTGTATTTGGCTGCAGTACATCAATAAGGTTACGCACCCAAGTGTGAAATTCTATATCCTAAAAGGTTTCAGCTTTATTCTTAAATGCAACAAACCGAAATACCGCTTTATTTTCGGTTCTAGATTCTGTTTTTCTACTATCTTATTCCCTTTCCATTACACATAAAAACAGGCATGCCACCACCTGGGTAATAGCAATATGCATAGGTGATCTGAATACCTGGGTATTTTGCTTTAAATTCAGCTCTGAATTTAGCAGTGGCTTCATCTTGAGTCACATATGTGTAGTGCTTTGAGTAATATATATACCTCGCAGATGCTGTGGATGTTAACGATGCAAATAGTGTTGTTGCCGCAATGGCTGTGATTAAGGCCGATTTTATTTTAGATGACATATCTAAGCTCCTTTTGCTGTTTGAAAATTAAACAGTATTGTGTCTGTTTTATTTATTCAAATGAAATTTATGCATGTAGCATATTTTTATTTCTATATTATGAATTGTGGTATTTTGCATCATCTATTGTCTCAAGCTTTATTTTTATGGGGTTGTTGGTTTTATTTTATTCCTATTTCTGGTTTTTTAATCTAATTATAACAATAATAACATTCCTTATTATTCTAAATAATGTATTAGTGAAGTTTAAAATACGTATTTTTGTGAGGGGTTCTAATAATTTTCCCGCTTTTATTTATCTGAAAAAGGTAAAAATGAAAGCTAATTGTAAAAAAAGTGTGTTATCTTTATCTTGTTGCGCAACATATATACATTTAAAAACTTAAAAGATATATGAGGATAACCATGAAATTTAAATACGCTGCATTGCTAGGCGTTGTCTCTGCGATTACATTGTCACCTGCTGCAAATGCCTACCTTTATAAAGATCCGGGCTATGTAGAACGCAATGTGAGAACTATTCAAAAGAATAATGTGATTGGTCAGTCGCACCAATATCGTGATCAGCAGGGCTGGATGTATGTCGATCAGGTTAGTAATGGCGCGACGCAAGGGGCGTATCAGGCGGGAAATTGGATAAAACTACATAACCGTAATTTTAAAATGTCCATCGGAGAATTAGAGTTTTCCTTTGATCCAAGCAAGCTAGATTGTACACAAGGCATGAGCTTTAACTTTACTGTTGGCGATGACACGGTAGCAAGTTTTAAACCAAATTGTGATGACTTACTTAATGCCTCTATCACTTATCCAATCGAATACTATTTCGATTTAATTCCTGAGCCTATCAAACCTAAGGTTGAGCTACCTCTCGATCCTTTAGGGTTGCTAAAAGTAGGTGTTAAATTTGGCGCAGGTGTTGAAGCCGGTGCGGAGTTTACTGTTGGCGGTGTAATTGGCGGTCATGGAAACGAAGAGCCATATGAAGTTGATGGTGTGAGACGTCCAGATTATGTATATGCATCTGTTGAACCTTATGTTGGCGGTCTGGTATCTAGCTCTGCCTACGGCTCGTTTGGTCACGGTATTTCTGAGGCGGGCGTAAAAGGTAAATTAAATTTACTTAAAGTCAAAGGTAAGGGGTATGTAGAAGCAGGGATCCGCCGTGTGGTTCAAGATACACAAGTTGTTGAGCAAGGCTTCTTAGAGCTCAAAATTAGCACCAAGCTGACAGGTGGTGATGGCAAAATACAAGCTTACTGTAAAAAGCTATGGGGCCTGTTGCAATTCAATGTGGATGTTATGAAATGGGATCCACTATATACGCGTGAAACAGTGCTATACGAATATGCAAGCCCTGTTTGGGAAAATCTATAAACTGTAAAACGTGGTGGCCTAGCCACCACTTTTGAGATGAGTCCATGAAAAAAACAATTTATATATGCGCCGCTGTAGCTGTGGTAGTTGGCTTGGCGATACTCAACTCTTTGAGCAATAATGATAAAATTTTAATTGAGCCTGAAGCAGTTACACAAGAGCAGTCAAAAACACTGACTGAAAAATCATATTTTTTTGCCTATCAAGTCGATATTCATTCTGCTGTGTTGAGTGAAAGTGGTAGCGCGATGACATTCTCTGAGTTGAGTTGGAAAATGAATTTCCAACCTCATGCGTCTGCATCGACCAAGTCAGCCGCCATGTTGAGTGATATTGTGTTTATGGCAGACAATAAGTTACAAACAATGCCCACGCAAATTCCCTTTTTGGTGAAGTATCAGTCTCGACAATTTTCAGATCTTGATATGCTTGGGTTAAGTGAACAGCACCCATTATCTGTGCTATCTAAAGTACTTGATTTAATGAGTTACTCATTAGACTCACCGCTTACTTTTGAAGATGCGTTGGGCGTGAAAACATTCCAGTACGTTCAACAACATAATGTGATAGAACGAGTAGTGACAGCCCATCAAAAACATGCAGACAACACAGAAGAAGAACAGTGGCAGATCACTTTGAATTTATCCCGTCCAGGCACACCATTGACTCTAGAATATAATAATAATCAAATTTGGCAGCGTAGTGGACAACGCTATGAAGTTGTACAAACTGTGTCAGTTAAGCCTATTACACACACGCCTTTTGAACCCGTTGATTGGCAAGCTAATCACAACACACATATTCTGCCGGATGATAACGCACGGGGCACTGGTATCGAGGTCACAGGGGATAACTTTTTGGAGTATATACAGTCGCTAAAAGGTAATTTAGATCCTAATTTAGCAAAAGCGATTGGACTATATATGCTTAATAACTTTGATCAAAGTGGCTTAAAAGGCCTGTTTGAGCAGCATGAAAATTTAACTTCTGCATTTATCTACGCGTTACAAAAAGCACAGACTCTTCAGGCTGAGCAAATGCTCTCAGATCTTTTGACTGATGATGAGTTAGGTGTTCAGGTACAGCAAAAGTTAGTGATGGCGTTAGGACGCTTTGAAAATGCATCAGATATTGGTTTCTCTAGCTTAAGGCATGTTGTAGAGAAAGGAACAAATGAGGCGATTTCCGATATGGCGCTACTTAACATGGGTACAATGAGTAAGTTTTCTCCAGTGCAATCCAACCAAGTGGCTGATTATTTGGCTGATAAAATGCGCAGTCCTGCTCACCTTTCAACCGCAGTGTTAGCGGTGGCCAATAGCAAAAACCCTAAGCTGATTGCAAAACTCCCAGCTTTGCTCCAGCACTCGGATGTACAGGTCAGAAAGAATACTATTAAATCTTTAGGGCAAATGGCGGACTATCAGGATCAGGTAGTAACGAGCTTATTAGCATCTCCTGAAATGGCCTCGATTGATGCTTTCGCTCGTGTATATCAGCAAGCAAACTATAAATTATCAGCTATGAATATAGAGCGCTTAGATGGTCTTTATCAATCGCAATCCAATCCGGTGATTAAAAAGAGACTGAGTACGATTATGAATATGTAATTATTTAATGTAGGCAATTCATCATAAGTGAGTCTCTACTTTTTAAAGGAACGAGACTCATCTTTTATACATTAAATTTCTTCAGTACACATGCGTTGTGCAATACTCTGATTGTCACAGTGATCTGGGCCATATGTTCTGCGGCCACCACCTGCAATGTTAGGTGTGAGTTTTACCGGTAATGCGAGTGTGTCATTACTTAATGCTTTTATCTTTTTCTTGTTTAGTTTAATTTTCATCTGTTTTCCTTAATGATGTAGCGTGCCTAATCTGCAAGTACGCATTTGGTTGATTTGTTAATAGAATAATAGTGTTACTGTTTAACCCAATCTAAGATGTAGCCAGCACAAACAAAGTGTACTGGTTGATCGGTAAAGTCTGGTCTACAGCCGCCCACTTCAGTTGCGCCGCGCTGTCTCAGAATCGACATAGCGTGCTCAGGTGAACCTCCTCGCGCTTCGATAAGGACTTTATTTTTGCAATACCTCACATTGGTTGTTTTTGTCTCGGAATACGCAAAAGGCACGTTTGCAAAACAAGTGGCATAGACTTGATTTTTGGTTGCAGGGTTATATACCCAGTCTCCGATAAATACTGTGGAGTTTGTCGTTAAATTGATGAACTTGCTGATATTTTGAAGTGAACCATTTACAAAAGTACTACAGTTTGCGAAACCTTGATAATAACTGACTTTGCTTGTTTCCACTTCAGTTTTGCACTCTTGTGCGAAAGCATTGATAGAGCCGAGCGTAAAAAGTAAGCCCATTGCCAATTGTTTTTTCATTATTTTGATTTCTCTTTTAATGTTATTAAGTATTGTTTAGAGATTAATGCCAGTTAACAACTGGCTGATATAACGTATGAATATAGGTACTTATATAACTTAGCATTTAGCTTTCGTGATAGTAAGCTGGCAGATCTTCCGGTTTATTTTTTAATCTATTGAAATTTAGCTTAAAAAATACGATTTTTGGTAGGTAATATTACGTTATATAGTACGCAATTTTTGATGGTTTAATCGAAAATTGACAGGGTAATAAATGAGATAGGTATCAAGAAGAACCACGAGGTCTTGGGTTTCATGTCATGAATTGTTTACAGGGGGAATTAAAGTTTTATCTTGAATTTAACCTTGCAATAACATAGATTTCATAAGCTTTTTATTAAAAAAGCACAATAATTACAATTAAAGGATTTTAACCTTATGACATCATGTAAAGTAATCAAATCAATACTTCCTGTATGCGCGCTAGTACTTGCTAGTGGCACGCAAGCAAGCGTTCAAGATACTGGCGTTACCCAAAAGACTGAGATCGCCCAAGCGGTTTCTTATCAACTAAATTTAGGCCTTAATAGCGTAGTTAACTCTGCCAATAATGAGTTTGAACATGTTATTAATTACCCCAACGCACACTTTATCAAAGTGAATTTCGCTAAGTTTTCTCTGCCAAAAGGTGCCTACCTTGAAGTCAGTGACTTAAAAGGTCAAGAAGTCTATCGTTATGATCAAAATGACAGCGGTGTCTCTTCATCTATGTCAGTTTCATCAGATGCGATCAAGCTGAGATTGGTTGTCAGTGATACAAGTCTTTGGGAGCAAGGACATGGTATTGAAATTGCTGACTTCTTTGCTGGTTACTCTGATACTGAGATTGCGGCGAATGAAGTCATGTCAGGTTTTGACATGATTGAGCCTAATTCTACTTGTGGTATTAACGAACGTAGAGATGTCGCATGCTGGGAAACATCTCATCCAGTTGAGTATGAGCGAAGCCGCCCAGTTGCACGCTTATTAATTGGTGGGCGCAGTTTGTGTACCGCTTGGCGTGTTGGTGCCGGCAATCATATGTTTACCAATAATCACTGCTTTGACTCAGCAGCAGATGCGAAAAATGTCGAGGTGTGGTTTAACTATCAGCGTTCAGCATGTGGTACTGGTAGTACAAATGGCACTGTTAAAGTAATGGCAGATCAGCTACTTGCGACGGATTATAGACTGGACTATACGTTATTTACAGTCAATGATTTTGAAAAAATCAGACAGTTCGGTCATTTTGGTTTAGATGTGTCAGCTCAGCAAAAAGGGCAGCGTATTTTCATTCCACAGCACGGTAGTGGCAATCCAAAAGAGCTAGCGATTGAGAGTGATCAAAATACCGGTGGTTACTGTCAAATTGACCAAACGGTGACAGCAGGTCGTGGCTCTGATACTGACATGGGCTATAAATGTGACACCATAGGCGGTTCTTCAGGTTCGCCAGTTGTTTCTGCTTATGACAATAATGTCATTGCACTGCACCATTATGGTAATAGCACGCAATGTACGACAAAGTTGAATCGCGGTACCCGCATTGAATTGATCTGGCTAGAAGTGGCAACACACTTTGGTGGCGTCATTCCGAGAGGAGATAATGGCCCTGTTGATAACACTGCGCCAGTTGCAAACTTCTCTTTCACACAAAGTGGTTTGGCTGTGACTTTTACTGATACATCCTTTGATGATAAAGGCGTGGTTAGTTATAACTGGCAATTTGGTGATGGTACTACGAGTCAATTGAGAAACCCTGTGCATACATATGGTTCTGAGGGCACTTATAGCGTGTCTTTAACCGTAAAGGATACTGAGGGTTTACAGTCAACCAAGACTCAACAGGTATCTATTTCTCTAGGTGGTGGTTGTGCTGTTGATGCGTGGTCTGCCGGTAAAGTGTATTTAAAAGGCGATCAAGCGTCACAAAATGGCAGCATTTATGAAGCGCAGTGGTGGAACAAAGGCGCGTCACCTGCAGAGCACTCATCTAAATGGGAAGTGTGGCAGTGGGTTCGTGACTGCAACTAATCACTTATAAAGGTGATTTAAAAAAGCCACTATTGCAATCACATAGTGGCTTTTTTATTTTTAGTCAGCGTCATTATTGCCAACGAAGTGCTCAATTGGCAGTGTAAACTCAGTTCTAAGTAGTGTTCTAGTGTGTTTGGCGTTATTCATTGAAGCTTGGTTGCCAGCGTAAATATAGCCGCATATAAATTCAAAACGTGCACTAATTTGGCGGAGTACATCAGCTTGGATCTTAGGGCCGAAGCCTTGCCCTCTGTGCTGTTTTGCAATGATAAAATCACTGATAAGAACGCCCTTATAGCCAAGTTCAGTACAAGGCTCTAGTACTAATGCACCTATTTTTTGTGTTGCTTTGTAAGCAACATAACACAAGTCGTTTTTTACTGACTCAGCAATAGATTCTTTATCTTCGACTTCTAGGCGATCTTTTAACTGCGGAACGTCTTTATGAAAAGTGTGGTATTCATCTTTATACCAAGACCAGTCATTCGCCAAATCAAATGGTTTAAGGGCGATTTCATTTGAGTTTAGTTTGCTAATATGTTCAATCTTAGCGCCCCAAAAGCAGTCTTCCAATTCTGCACCCTTAACCTGTTTAAGGGCGTTAAAGTGAGCGCTGTTTGGCTTCGACCATATAGAGACCATTTCAGGCTTACACCAACTAAAAAACGCTAAAATCTCAGGCAAGTAAAGCTTGAGATCTGCAAATTTAACCGCTTTTTCGCCAATGACTTCTATTAATGTTTGATCTAAGTTGTTGCGATAAATTCCAGCTAGCCAAAGTGTGCCACAGGGCAATTTAATTATCTGGTCGTGTAAATGTTTGTCTGGAACAGAGTCGGCAATGTTTCGGCGGGCTCTTACTTCGGCAAAGCCATTTTTATAGTCGTCACATCTTGAGAAAAGATCTTTGCTTTCTGCTGCTATCGCAGCGTTCATGTCAAAACCTTGCAATGTTTTGGTGTCATAGGTATCGATGACGCCCTGTGTGAGCCTTTCAAGTTCATCGTGTGTTGCCGACATTAACGATTTAAAAGACAAGATTGAGTCTGTGTTACTCGTCATTATTAAATACCAGCCAGGTTGGGCTGTACTCCATTTAATTTTATTTTTGTTGTGGAATTTATATGAGGGGTTTTTATCTTATTTCAATGATTTGGGTACAAATAGGCAGCATTTAAACAGAATTTTCACAACCAGCTAAACTTAACCCCATGGAGTCGCTCAGCAGATAAGATTTTTTTAGTTGCTTGAGCACAAAACACAGGTTGTAACGATGTCTGGATTAGCCTTGAACATACATGCTGCTGTATTTTGTATTATCGTGCTATTTTTCAATAGCTTTGCGTTTGCCACCTTGTCCAATGAGCAGCTTGTTAAAAATATTGAAAATAGTCAAGGCACTGAAAAAATCGAAGCGATTATCGATTATGTACAAAAAAACTTTCACTACAATACACCTCAAGCACTTGAATATGCCGGTGAAGGGCTTCAACTTTTAGAGCAACATCCAAGCCATGATCAGTCTGCAAGATTATTGAGCCATCTGTCTCGTGCCTATATATCTTATGGCGATTTGAACAAAGCCAATGAAGTCGCTTTACAAGCTCAGCAGTTTGCTCAAAAGAGCACCGTCATGACAAACGAGCTGCGTGTGCAAATTGTGCTGGCAGATATTGCCATTCGCCAGCGCAGATATGACTTGGCTAGAGCGCGATTAATTGATGTGATAGAGCAGGCGAAACTGGGAAAGTTTGAGGGCTACTTAGCAAATGCGCATCGTCTTTCTGGACATTTAGACAGTAAAACGCGAGATTATGAAGCAGCTCTTGGCAGTTATTTACAAAGTTTGAGTTTATACCGCAAGCTGAAAAATCCGACCATGGCGGCATCTATTCATCAAAGTTTAGCGTCTCTTTACAGGAAAATGAACTTATACGAAAAGGTCTTATTTCATCAAAAAAGAGCGATCCAAATTTCGTTGACACTTAATAACCCTAATCAACAAGCCATTTTTTATAGCAACATGGGCACTTATTTTGATGAAGTGGGCAAGTTTGAAAAAGCAATAGAGATGCACCTGAAGTCCTTAAGGCTCAAAGAAAAGCTAGGGTATAAGCTTGGCATGATCCACTCCTATAACCGACTTGGTAGTGTGTATCGAGAAGCGGGAGATTTTAAAAAGTCAGAGCAAATGCTCAAAGAAGCGGTGGCTTTGAAAAAAGAAATAAATAGACCAGATCCAAATATTTCTACTTACCTAGACTTAGGGCGTCTGTACATTGATACCGGGCAACTTGAATTAGCTGAGCGTTATTTAACACAGAGTATTTCGCTGTATCAAGGTTCACCTTGGGAAGATAGAATTGCAGAGATCCATCAGGCGCTGGCGAAACTGCATTTGGTCAGACAACAGCCACAGAGTGCGATCGAGGCTTATTTGCGGGCGATAGAGATTGCTCAAGAACATCAAAGAGAGGCTTTACTCATGGACTGCCAGCTTGAAGTCGCCGCTATATTTGAACAACAAGGCATGCATATGCAAGCCTTGGCGCACATCAAAGACTATTTAACGTTAAAAAATAAATGGGAAGAGAAGAATAATCAATACCGGATCAGTGCGTTGGCGATTGAGTTTGGTGTCAGAGAAAAAGAGCGAGAAATAGCCAGTTTAGTCCAACAAAATCGCATCAAAGACCTTGAAATTGAAAAGCAAGCTGTACAACAAGTGGTTTTTTTAATCGGTATGCTATTTGTGTTTTGCTTTTTGTCTTTTAGTTATTTTTGGCGCACCAAAAATAAACAGCTCAGAGTTGAACAAGCGGCACTAAAGCAAGTTAGTGAAGTAAAAGAAAGGTTAAGCCATGCCCTTTGGGGGAGTGGTGATGAGTTGTGGGATTGGGATTTACAAACAGGTGTAATAACCAGAGATAACCAGATGAATAAGCTCTGCTTGCCATGTGAGCAAATTGGCACCGATTTAAATGCCATAAAATCCAGTGTTCATCCCGATGATTATGAACGTTTGCACAGTAAATTTACCTGCCACCTTGAAGGCGACAGTGACTTTTACGAAGTTAACTATCGTGTCATGACTAAAAGTGGACGATGGCTGTGGGTTTCAGATAGGGGGAAGGTCACTTCCCGATCAAAAGATGGTACTGTGCTCAGAGTTAGTGGCACGATTAAAGACATTTCTGAAATTAAAGCATCGGAGTTGGCATTGGCTGAATTAAACGCAACGCTTGAGAAGCGAGTTGAAGAGCGGACTTTAAGCTTAAAGCAATCAAGAGATGAGTTGGCAGAGATACTCGAAGAGCTGACATCAACACAAGCCAACTTAGTTGAAGCACAAAAAATGGCGTCTTTAGGGCGTTTAGTTGCAGGGGTTTCTCATGAATTAAATACACCGCTTGGCACGACGGTTACCGCCAGCTCTATATTACTAAAAGAGCTGTATGAGTTTAAGTCTAAGCTAGAAGCCAGCAAGTTAACACTCAGTGATACAAAGTCCTTTATTGATGTATCTTTATCGAGTATTGAGTTGATAGACAGTAATACGGAGCGAGCCGCTCAACTCATTAAGCGCTTTAAGCAAGCGTCAGCTCATGAATACGTTAGTAGTGAAAGTCGCATTGACCTTAAAGCTTGTATTGAAGGGGTTATTGGGTTTCATGGTAAGGACAGTGATGTGATTGTTGAGATAGATTGTCCAGAAAACTGCATGGTACAGTGTGACTCTCAAGCGCTCGGTAAGATTTTTGAGGACTTGTATTTCAATTCACTGCTACATGGGCTTGAAGGAAAAGCGGGACACATATCAATAGATGTCACCACCGAACAAGAGCAAGTGATTCTACGCTTTACTGACAATGGAAGGGGGGTTGAGCAGCAAGCGATAGCGCATATGTTTGAGCCGTTTTATACCACTGCACGACATCAGGGGAAGGTAGGGCTGGGGCTATATATGGTTTTTAATCTAGTCACATATGTTTTGCAAGGCAGTATTCGATATTGCCCAGAGTACGAAAAAGGCGCATGTTTCGAAATAATGTTTTCAACTTGTGGTTCACAATAATTTGGTTTTATAAATGGCACTCGATGTATAATTATAATTTTGGTGGTTTTTACGACTTAATTATATTAAATATTTAATTCTATCTTAGGTGTGGTTGTTATTATTTTAAAATTTATTTTTATTTTTACTTTTATTTTTTGAGTTTTTTTATGCGCTTTGTTATGTGTGTGACAAGCGTTTTTTAGTAGAGTTGAATTTCTTAGTAGGGGTAAGAGCAGGTTTTTACCTTAATCTATATTCCAAGATTTAAGACATTTTGCAGTGTACAAATGCCTGCTCTATTTTAAGCTTATGTTATGTAAGCTTAATTTTATTTTGTTTCGGGTGGCTTATCACAGTTACGACACTGCGAAATGCTTCCTAACACACCTTCTATTGGAGCAGTTGTATGAGGCCCTATACATTTAGAACCACCAACAACTTTTAATATGGTTTTTTTATTAAGTTTAATCATTATAATATTCCTTGAATTTATTTGCACAATCTTGTGCTTGATTATAAAAGCATATGTTTTTAATTTGTTCAATCGTTTTTTTCAAAGTGTTTTTTCTGCTGATGGTATTGTGGGTAATATTATTACCACTAATATATTTATTAAATTTTCACTTTTGGTTTTGCGCTTAAATCAAAGCCTTTGAAAATCATCCATAGTGGGAAGATTAGTTCGTATATGCCACCTGGGATATACATCCAAGCACCTGAGAAATCAAAACCAAAGTAATCAAAAGCGACTTTTAGTAGTAAAACTGCGTAACCAATCATGCCAAGTACTGAAATGGCTCTTGGAATTAGGCGGTATTGGTATAAAGTGATGTTCAGTAAAAAACCACACAAGCCTAAAGAAAACATCCCCATTAAAAAGCCAAACCAACGCTCAGATTTTAGCGCACTGCCCATCATATAAAGGTATTCACTCGATACATCTGGGTTGTCAATGACCTGTTTACCCATGGCAATCAATGTCATCAGCGTTACTGCACCGGTGATCAAGGTTGCGCCTTCAATCAAACGACCACTCACATATCCGATGGCAATGCGTTCACTATATTGTCTGATAGTCGGGTAAATCAGAATGGACATGCCAATGACCGCAGCACAGTTAATAAACTCTAATAATGCTGCAAACGCCAGTGATGATCTGTTAAGGGCTGCTTGCTCTAAAAAGTCTGGCTTAGTGAGTAGCTCATAAATGATGGAATCGGCATACATAAATGAGCTGGTTGAGATCAGGATAAGTAAGCCGGCAATGCGTGTAGCAAGTAAAGTAGACATAAATAAAACCCTTTTATTTTTTTGCTTGCCGACATGCTTTATTTAGTGTGCATGTCGACAGTGCGTTTTTAAGATGGGTCTATTGTTGTCGTAAATTGTGTTTAGATCGTCCTAATGGGCCCGTTCGGTCTTTTTATTCGTATATATTTTAGTGAGTTATAAAAGGTTTTTGTTTACTCTCGATAAAATGCAGACAAATCAGTTGTTATCGTTCAGTATGCATTGCACTGTCACTTTTAATTAAACTCAGGGTTGTACCAATGAATGGCTCACAAGAATCTATTTCGCTCGGAGGCCATTTGGGACAAAAGTAATTCGATATCTGTGAGCGAGCTTTTTAGTATGACGCTTTAATTTTGTCATCAAGCCGTTGGAAGTCGGTTTGTCTTTATCTAATTGTGCTAATTTAATTGGATCTGTTTAATCTTATTACGTATAAGCCTATGTTTCTTAATGCTAGTGTTTTTATTCCCAGTCGATGTTTATTTGTCATCATGTTGATGCCCGTATTGCTAGCGTGATAGGTTTCAGCTTGTCTTGTGTTAAAAACGTCAATCGACATAAGGCACACCTTAAAGAATAGCGGTCGCTTCAATCATGACTTCCTTCAACGCCTGAACGTAAGTCAGATAGGGGTCATCAGGTCAGTCATGTGAGTGTTTTATTAAAGCGCGATTGTGGCTTAAGTTTTCAACAAGATACTTTATGGGCTATCGGAGTTTGTCGGGGGAGGGGATTGCAATGGATGCGCTTAAAAACAGAAAAAGGAAGCCGTATTTAGCTTCCTTGGTGGGTTTTATATTAATTAAGATTGTGCTTTTGGTTTTGCGCTTAAATCAAAGCCTTTGAAAATCATCCATAGTGGGAAGATTAGTTCGTATATGCCACCTGGGATATACATCCAAGCACCTGAGAAATCAAAACCAAAGTAATCAAAAGCGACTTTTAGTAGTAAAACTGCGTAACCAATCATGCCAAGTACTGAAATGGCTCTTGGAATTAGGCGGTATTGGTATAAAGTGATGTTCAGTAAAAAACCACACAAGCCTAAAGAAAACATCCCCATTAAAAAGCCAAACCAACGCTCAGATTTTAGCGCACTGCCCATCATATAAAGGTATTCACTCGATACATCTGGGTTGTCAATGACCTGTTTACCCATGGCAATCAATGTCATCAGCGTTACTGCACCGGTGATCAAGGTTGCGCCTTCAATCAAACGACCACTCACATATCCGATGGCAATGCGTTCACTATATTGTCTGATAGTCGGGTAAATCAGAATGGACATGCCAATGACCGCAGCACAGTTAATAAACTCTAATAATGCTGCAAACGCCAGTGATGATCTGTTAAGGGCTGCTTGCTCTAAAAAGTCTGGCTTAGTGAGTAGCTCATAAATGATGGAATCGGCATACATAAATGAGCTGGTTGAGATCAGGATAAGTAATCCGGCAATACGTGTAGCAAGTAAAGTAGACATAAATAAAACCCTTTTATTTTTTTGCTTGCCGACATGCTTTATTTAGTGTGCATGTCGACAGTGCGTTTTTAAGATGGGTCTATTGTTGTCGTAAATTGTGTTTAGATCGTCCTAATGGGCCCGTTCGGTCTTTTTATTCGTATATATTTTAGTGAGTTATAAACGCGGCTTGCTTCCTATACAGTGAAGGGGTTAATCCTGTTGCTTTTTTAAACGCTGTGTTAAACGTTGATTTTGAATTAAACCCAACCTCATATTGAATGGTCGAGACGCGTTTATCGGTTTCTTGTAGGAGTTTTTCAGCTGCAGCAATCCGGTATCCGTTAACAAATTGGAAAAAGTTGGTTTTAAGTTGCTGCGATAAGGTCTCAGAAATATGGTTCTCACTGACACTAATGGCCTTTGAAAGTTTGTTTAAAGACAGCTCTTCGTCCATAAATATCTGTTCTTGCGTCATGATATCTTTTAAATTATCTGATATCGCGTCCATTTTTGCTTGGCTTAATGTTGCCGTTCTCGATTGTATCGAAATAGGCTGCCCTTTATCCTCTTTGGTTAAGATTGGCTGATTAAGTGCTAATTGAGCGAATGCTAGTAAAACGGCAGCTTCAAAAAATGGTAAAAGCTTTAACCATGGCAGTTTCCAACCAGTCAGGGTTGGTACGTAAGATAGCGAGTAGCAAAGCCAAACAATGCCCCATAACACGAGCATGATCCTAAACCAGTCTAGAGATTTTGATTGTATTTCTGCAAAGCGTTCCAATAATTGCTGACGGTGTCTGGCGTGTACTTGCAGTGCTTTGATGAAGTAAAAGGCATTAAACACCATAAATACAATCATATTGGCAACACAGGTGTATAACGCGATTTTAAAGTGCTCTGGGTTACGTGTTGCGGGATCTGCTAAAGCAAGTTTTTCGGCTGATGTGAATCCGATAGCAAATGGCAACATCACAAGAATAGCCACAACAGGCCCTATCATGGCTAATGCGTAGCTTTTTTTAGAAATCGCAAGCGTTGGCGACATAGTGGCGCATGCATAAAAAAATAAAGCTGGACCAAGGAGGATTCGTACAGGCATTTGCATTCCTACCAATGCAGGAAAGTACTGATATGCACCCGTATAAATGACGAGCTCTCCGCTAACATGTATAAGTAGCAAGAATAATAGCGCGATGAGATACGTTGTTTGTGGTTGCTTAGGTTTGTGCATTGCTTGCACAAGTGCAAGTAAAATCACACCCCACATACCGGAATAGATGATGGTGTCTAAAACATCCATAATTTCCCTAATACTAGATATAGTAGATAAAACTCGCTGTATATTAAGTGTGTGTAATTCTTATGTAAAGTTTAATGGGGTGTTTTTTTAGAGTTTAATTAATAATTTTATGACTGGAAGGTGATGATTTAAATAGATATATTTCTTATGCGTCTGCTTCAAATGTATTCTTTCTCATTGGTGTTCAATAAACTGGTTGTTAATGTATGCCAACCAACTATGATGCAAACTCAAGCCTTATAAAGTCTATTTTTAATCATATATTCTATTGGTTTCAACCCTAGCTGTGCCGCTTTTTCATTAAGTCAGCTAACTTACTTTGTATTGCTCGTAGGTATGGTTGTTGCAATTTTTTACCATCTTGGTTGGGACTCGCATTGAGGTCGTGTAGACAAAAAGGTGTCCTGTTTTGGTCTCTGTATTTATGAGCATTGAACTGTAAAAGGGTTTTGAGTGCCAGTATAAAAAGTTTGATGAGTGAGACGCTTTTTGTAGACAAGTGGCCGAAAGTAAACTTGCTATTACTTCTATGGAATTCAACTTAATTTACAGCGATTTGGCGCATTTATATCTACTCTTATTTAGGGTGTGTTATTTATTTAACAGTGATGTAGATGCCAATACGCTTACACTGATCGTGAGTAAGAGAATAACGGTATAAATACAGACAACCAAATACTAAGGAGTGCGAATGCATTTGTTAACTGCGAAAAGATATTTATTGGTGAAATTTTGCTTATTATTCAGTGGCCTGAACGTTGCTAGTGTATGGGCAAGCACAGAAGCAGTTGATGATAAAAAAGCTTATTGGCAACAAGCGCCTTCTTTACCTATACCATTGCAAGAGATCTATCCCGCGGTATTTAAGGAGCGGATCATCGTTGGGGGTGGCTTTACTCCATCAAAAACGCCGTCTTTTCATGGTCTGGGCCCGAGTAAAGATGTTTATTTGTTAAACCCTTCAACTGAACGTTGGCAGACAGCCCCTTCATTACCCGAACGTCGTCACCATCTGGGGATGGTGAGTAATAGACATTATATTTATGGGATCGGAGGGTATTCAGGGCCTAAAGATGATGCGTGGAAAATAAAAAGGTCTGTGTTCAGATTGGATGGCAAGTTTCAGAGTTGGCGCTCAGGGCCTTCACTCCCTATTCCGCTAGCGGAGTCTGTTTATGCCAATGTCGGAAAGTACATCCATGTTATTGGTGGCAAAACAGTCTCTTCAAAGACTGGCAAGAAGGTAGATTCCAACGCGCATTATGTGCTCGTTAATAATGCATATTGGCGAAAAGCAAAGCCCGCGAGTATTGAGCGAAATTCTGCTGCAAGTGCTGTCATTGGCAGTAAGATTTATGTCATTGGTGGACGCTCTTTGGCACAGGGTGGTAAAAATCTAATTAACGTTGAAGTATATGACACGAAAATGGATACTTGGACTGCCTTAAGCCCATTACCTATCGCGTCAGCAGGGCTGTCCGCGAGTGTGCTGGATGAAAAAATCATTGTCACTGGTGGAGAAGTGTTTGGGCCAAATCATCAATGGCAAGAAGGGGAGGCTTTTTCGAATGCTTGGAGCTATGACCCAAAAATGGATCAATGGCAAGCACTACCCGATTTGCCTCAAGCACGTCATGGACATGGTGCTGTTACCTTGAATAACACATTATATGTGATTGGTGGAGCTGCAAAAGTAGGCCCTCAAGACACATTGCAAAATACACTTTCAATTACAGCAGAACAGTAGGTGTTGTAAATTTGGAGAATAGCCACCTAATGGGGCTATTCTCTATTATTGGAATTAATAACTCCAATGTGCCTTACCGCCATGTCTTGTTTCGCAGTGGTAAGCTGCACGAGACGCATAAGATTCTTCCCCATGCAAGAAATCAAAACTCCACAGTATTTTATTGTCTTTAAAACATGTAACCTTGAACCCGCTAGAAAATGCTTGTGATTCCATTGGCATTGCAGAAACTACTGCTGCTGTAAGCGCGAAAAGAATTGGCTTAATCATTGTCATTCCTTTTTATATAAATTTTATTATTAATTGATTAGATTGGTATGGAACAGTTTTTAATTTTGCTTAATTGAGAGTTTTAATACCCTTTACCAACTAGAACCAAGTGTTTTGGCTTTCCCTCCAAGTCTTCTTTCGCAGTGATCTATCGTACGAATAATATAGTCAGTCTCATACCCAGAAAATCGTAGGTTGAATATCAAAGTGTCATTTTTATAGCAAAGTACATCTACATAGCCGCCAATAGCTTGAGATTGCTGTGGGAAAGTTGCGAACACCGCTGCTGATGCGGCAAAAAGTAGTGCTTTAATCATCATTAAATCCTTGTTGAAAATAATTATCATTACTAATTGTCGGGGCGCATTTTAATCAATTAGATGTGTTTGTAAAGACTTTTAATTAATCAAATTTAAATTAAATTAATTCAAATAAGTGTTTTGTAAGAATTGTGAATCTATTTACTCAAAATTTTTGAGTAAATTTTTTCTTAATTAGTTGGAATGAAGTGGTGGAGACTATATTTAGGACTGCTATGAACATAAAAAAATTAGAGATAAATCGATATAAAAGCTGATATTTGCATATCTATATCCCTTATCGAATAGCATATAGAGTAATTTACAGTAACTCATAGGTAGTTTTAAAGTTCACTTTATGGTCTTGATTATATGTTGGTAAGACTCTGAATTTAACAGGTGAACTATTTGTTATGACTGAAGGGGATTTAATCGTTCCTGAGACTGTCTTATAGCTTTTTTACGATACCGTTACTGAAATAAATTAGGTTTAAGTAAATTTGGTTATTTAGGGCTTTATAATTATACAGATCATGTCATGCTGATAAAGTTAGTTGGATAAAATGCGAACGTCCATCTGGTTGAATCTTGTGTTTTTAAGATCTTTTTAACAAGCTTTTTATGATTTTTATTTCCATATTTAAATGAAAATATTTATATTTTATTTTTGGATTTTTTGATGTATTTTACATTTTAAAATGTACCTATACTTGTAAATTAAATTGTGCAAAGTTAATATTTGAACCTTCATAAGGAACATTCCAGGAAGTAAAATGTCAATTAATAAGCCAGCGCTACAGCCAAACCATTGCTCAGATCTTATTCGTATGGGAAACAAGTTTGATGGTGGCTACGTTGTACCAAAATCTTATATATCAGGTACTGATACATTGTTGTCTCTTGGGATCAATGATGACTGGAAATTTGATAAAGAGTTTCAAATGGAGAACCCTAACTCTAAAGTGGTTGGGGTTGATTATACTGTAGGCCTTGGTTTTATCGTTAAAAAGACGTTACAAAATAGTGTTAAGTCCTTAATTAATACAATTTTGTTTCGCCATGATAAACGTAATAAATATTGGACTCGCTTACTTAATTGTGTCTTTTTCTACTCGTTCTTTCGCGATAAAAATATTCATTTAAAGCGTCGTGTAAGTGATAAGTCTGATCAGCTCGATATTAGCTTAGATGAACTAATCGAACAATACTGCGGTAGTAAAAGTGATACTGTATTTCTTAAGATGGATATTGAAGGCGCTGAGTATCAGGTAATCGGCGATTTATGTAAACATGCTAACAGAATAAATGTTGTAGCGGCGGAGTTCCACAACTTAGATACAAAAAGTAATGAGTTCAATCAGTTCATTGAAGCCATATCAGAGCACTTTTACATTGTACATATTCATGGTAATAACTATGGTAGATATGTTGATTCAATTGATTTTCCAGAAACAGTAGAGATCACCTTCATCAATAAATCTCTCATGTCGAATGTAAAAGTTTCTAAAAATAGTTACCCAGTTGAGGGGTTGGACTTTCCAAATAATCCGAAAAAGCCTGATTATCGACTATGTTTTGAGTAATTATATGCGGTTGCAACACTGAGAGCTTGCTTATCAAGCGGTAATCATAAGCCAAATTTTAATGTCAAGTATACAAGCGCTTGAGTAAAGGTATGTAGCAGAAGCGACGGTGCTCTTTTTGAGATGTGAAAGCTTAAAACTCATTTATGTTTTAATTATAAGTAATATTTATAATAATTAAAATTAAAGTTTTTATTATATTAATCACTAGAGCTTTTGATAAAGCTCTAGTGATTTTCTCTAATGTGAGCCTATTTTATTACATGCCATTTTCATAAAACATTACAGCTCTATTAGTCAACTCAGAGGTGCCGTCTTTATAAAAAATATGTGCTGTCATGCTTTTATATTGGAATGATCGTACTGTAACCGCACACTGTGTACCACTGCAACTACGATTGTTGTTCCATTGAACTCTCTCGATTGGTTTTGTCACATCTTTTAAATAAAAAACGCCGCTCGATGAATTTCTGAAACTAAAATCCATAGCCCAACAATTTGAAGTGCCACTATTATGTGACTGACCATTTAATGAATTAACACGGCATACCAACTCTGCTGAAAAGGCAGAGTTTGCAAAAAAGCCAGTTGTTAAAGCTAACGCTAACATAGTTGAATTTTTCATTTTCTTTCCTTGTTATTATTAATTATTCATGTTTTAAGAAGTTTTAAATTTAAATATTATATTTATTTAAGTCAAACATTTAACCATTAAAATATTTTAATGAAATTTAATTTCGTAAAATCGCGATATTACTTTTTATTTTATTAAAGTAGTTAAGCAGGTAAATCAGAAGGTTACAAATTGATGATTGATGGTGCGTTATTGCGAATAGATCTTAACAGTGGCTTTGACACATGTTAAAGTACCTAAAAACGTTATAACATATCAAATAAAGGATTTGTAATGAAACCCCTTAACTATGCTTGCCGTTTAAGCGTACTTACTCTCTCTCTTGCTGCTATTTTCTCTGCACAAGCTCAAAACAGCATCGAAACAATCGAAGTCAAAGGTGAGCGTCAAGCTTATCGTGGTGAGTTTTCTCATCTTGAAACGCCAGAAGCGATTTTTGAATTTGATGCGCAGTTAATTGAAAATACAGGGTTAACTGATCTGACAGATGTGCTCGATATGTCAGCTTCTGTGAGCCGCCAAAATAGTCTAGGTGGCCTTTGGGATAGCTATGCTATTCGCGGATTCTTCGGTGACGAAAATGTACCAAGTGGATACTTGGTAAATGGATTTAATGCAGGACGTGGCTTTTCAGGGCCACGTGATGTATCTGGCATTGAGCGTATTGAAGTTTTAAAAGGGCCAAAAGCTGCACTGTATGGCCGAGGTGAGCCTGGTGGTTCAATTAACCTTGTAACTAAAAAAGCCACTTTTGATGATGCAAGCTCGGTTCAACTTACCGCAGGTAACCGCGCATACCGCCGTTTTGAGGCTGACGTGAATACGGTCATTAGTGATGATGTAGCTGGCCGTTTTATTGGGTTTTATCAAGAGGAAGATAGCTTCCGTGACACCATTGAAACGCAAAAGCATGGTCTAATGACGTCATTGGTCTTCAAGCAAAGCGAACGCTCGCAAATTTTTTATGATTTAGAGTATGCTGAGAATGAGATCCCATTTGACCGCGGTATCATTGCCGTTGGGGGGAATTTTGAGTTCATGCCAATTGAACGCTTTTTAGGTGAGCCCAGTGATGGCCCTACAACAACCAGTGTCCTAGGTCATCAATTACAGTGGAATTATGACCTAAACGATACATGGGAGCTGAGCTCTGCCGCTGCGTATCGCCAAACTGAATTAGACAGCTTCTCAAGTGATGTAGAACTTTTACCATCGCATCAAAAGTTCTACTTTGACGGACAAACGTTATCTAGACAGCACCGTGAGCGCCATTATGATACGGATCAATATGTTGTGCGTTTCGAAGTGGCGGGCGAGCTTGAAACAGGTTCAATCAAGCACAACATCATTGCAGGTGTTGACTATGATAGATTTGAGTATGATAGAGCCTACTTAGTTGCCAGAGGTGTACCAGTATCACCGACTGCTTCGGATCAAGATCTATATGCGATCAACGTGCATAACCCAGTTTATGGTCAAGTAACGCCGGGTGAACGTCTCCCCGCCGTTGTTACTCAAGAAAATCAGTGGTCGACAGGTTTGTACATCCAAAACCAGATTGAATTGAGTGATACATTGCAAGTGCGTATTGGCGGTCGTTTTGATTCAATGAAGCAAACTTTAGATGACAAACGTAGAGATATTTATACAGAACATTCTGAAACGCGTTTTAGCCCGCAACTGGGTGTTGTATATCAAGTCGCTGATAATTGGTCTGTCTATTCCTCTTATGGCCAAGGGTATCGTATGAATCTTGGTGCTGACTTCAAAGGCAATGTATTTGATTTGAACGAAACAGATTCACTAGAGTTTGGTACTAAGTTGTCTCTACTTGATAATAATTTAGATATTGCCGTAGCGTATTTTGATAATGAGCAGAAGAATATCATTGTTGCAGATCCTAACCCTGATCACCGAGGCGCAGGGCTTTCGATTGGTAAAGCAAGTAGTGCAGGTTACGAACTGGATATCGCCGGTCAATTACCCGCGGATATTAAAGTGAAATTCTCTTACATGTACCTAGACGCACAGGTTGAGGAAGACTACGTCGATTCAGCTATTTATGTGTCGATTAAACAAGGTGATGATCTGTTAAACATTCCAGAGCATTCGGCTAGCTTGCAAGTCAGTCAAGAGTATGTGGTAAGTGGCAATGCACTGACCGTCGGTGGCGGTCTTCAGTATGTGGATGAGCGCCTAGGCCAACGTGGTGTTGACTTTTACCTCCCTTCTTACGTGACAGCTAACTTATTCGCTAATTATGATATTAATGCTCAGTGGTCAGTAAAAGCACAAGTCCATAATGCCTTTGATCGCAAACACTTTACGAACTCTTATACGCAGTTCTGGGTGCAGCCTGGTGAGCCTCGTAAAGTATTACTGTCTACGTCTTATCAGTTTTAAGAACAACGACAGAGACTAATAAGTCTTAACAAAATGCCTTGGTAAGTCTCCCTACCAAGGCATTTTTTTATGCTTGTTGTGAAATCAAGCGCCGTTGTATGTTACTGAATATTCCTTTGATGTCCTCTAGTACGACATATAAGCAAGGTACCATTATTAGGGTAACAAATGTGGCGAAGAGTACTGAGAAGCTCAGAGAAATGGCGGTTGGAATAACAAATTGCGCCTGTAAGCTTGATTCAAACATGATAGGGACTAAGCCCAAAAACGTGGTCAAAGATGTCAAAAATATGGCTCTAAAACGGGACACACCCGCATCGATGACCGCGTCTTTAATATCTTGACCCAGAGTTCGGCTTTTATTTATCACATGTGTCATGACCAATGAGTCATTGAGCACAACGCCAGCTGCGGCGATGATACCAAAAATAGACATCATGCTTAGGCTATAGCCTAAAATGAAATGGCCCCATAGCGCACCGACTAAGGCAAAGGGGATAACCGACATCACGATAACAGGTTGAGCATAACTTTGTAGCGGCAGTGCGAGTAATACATAGACAACTAACAGTCCGACAATGGCGAAGCTGACCACTTGGCTTTGCTCTTTACGCTGCTCTAATAGCGCACCGCCGAGCTGTGTCATAAGCTCCGGATGTTTTACTTTAAGCTGAGGCAGAAGTGTCTCTTCGATTAATTTAGCGACGTCATTGATGGCTGATACTTGCTCGTCGACATTGGCACTGATAGTGATAACTTGATGGCCTTGCTCACGAGTGATCACCGAGATCCCAGGTACTTCGACGGTTGTGGCAATATCACCAAAAAATACCTGTTCGCCTTTGGGGAGTGTAATGAGCGTTCTATTTATTTCACTGACTTTTTCACGATCAGCATGTACGCCTTTGACCATAAAGATCACTTCTTGCCCTTCACGCATTACACGCTGCATCTCTATACCAAAATATCGGGCTGCAAGTTGTGAGGTCACATCACTTGCGGTGATTTGTAATTGGTGTGCCAATGGCTTGAGCTGCACTTGATATTCAGTTTGTGCGCTATCAAGTGAAGAAAAAACACTGTGTACGCCGTCTACACTATTTAGTTTGTCGATGAAGTCCTTACTTGCCAGTTGTAAAGTTGCGATGTCGTGTGCAAACAGCTGGTACTGTAAGTCTCCTTTCTCCGCAATATCAATGACATCTGATTCAATAGTAAACTTTTTAACTCCAGGTATAGTGGGGAGGGCTTCTCGCCAGCGCCTGGCTAATTCAAAGGTATTAAAAGGTCTGTCTGCTTCGGCGACTAACGGCGTGACAACTTCAGCTTCAGTCAGATGATCAACGCGTGTATACATGGCATCGACCATGATTTTGCCTGTTTCAGCTTGTATTTCTTGCTCCACTCGTTGAATCAAGCTTTCAATTTGCCTTACCGCTTCCAGTGTCTGCGCCTCTGAGACGTTATTATTCATTTGAATGTTGATCGACGGATAGTCATGCGGCACTTTAGGTACTGGCGTAAAGCGAACTTGGCCACTGATAAGCAGGCTCACTGAAAAAACCAGCATCAAGATAAAGCCTGTGATCACCGCATACCTATGTTTGATGCATAGCTTAAGCATCGGCACGTATCTTTTGTTTAACCCTTGTTGAAAGTGATTATTAAAGCGCGAACGCCAGTGTGTGCTAGACAGCTTAGGCATAGGAGTAGAAGCGAGGTGAGCAGGTAAAATCAGTTTTGACTCGATAAGACTGAAAAATAAACATAAGATGCACACGCCAGCAATGGCAATAAATTGACCTGAGTTGGGACCTGTGCTGAACATAAAGGGCATAAATACAGCGATGGTTGTTAACACGCCAAATGTGGCAGGCATGGCGACTTTTTGCGTACCGAGAATGATTTGCTGATTAGAGTGTCCATGCTTTTCTATTTGCTCACACACGCTTTCACCGATGACGATGGCGTCGTCTACCACAATGCCGAGCACCATGATGAAGGCAAATAATGAAACCAAATTCATGGTGACGCCGAGTAACGGCATCAACCAGAATGCGCCGAGCATGGCAACGGGTAGGCCTAACATGACCCAAATGGCCAGTCGGGTGCGTAAAAACACTGCGAGTACGATAAAGACGAGTAGGGCACCCTGAGCTAGGTTGCTTAACATCATATTTAATCGGCCATCTAGGTAGTAGGTTACGTCGACAAATTCGTAAATCTCTACTTCGCTTGGCAGTGTTTGGCGCTTGCGCTCAATGTATGGCTTTACGGTGTCCACAACTTGTGTAAGTGACTGCTCTTTATCAGCTAATACCATAATATACAGAGCGCGCTTACCGTTAAATCGCCCCTGATTGAGTGACTCTTTAAAGCCGTCTTTGATAATAGCAATGTCCTTTAGGTAAATCTTTTCACCTAGCAAGCCGGTTAAAATCGGCACTTCTGCTATCCCCAGACCAGTGTATTGGCGGGATTGCATTCTAAGGTAGATGTTACCGCTGGCAGTTTTAATTTGTCCTGCGGAGAGGTTATTTGATTGAGCCCGCAGTGCTGTTACAACTTGTGCAAGGGTTAGGTTGTATTCTCTTAGTTTATCAGGTGCGATTTCTATGGCGACTTCATAGTCAGGCATCGCAGATAGGTCGACATGAGAGATCCCTTTCAATTGTAATAATTCATCTCTCAGTTCATCTCCCAGCCGCCTTAATGACACTGGGTCATCCAAGCCCGATACAACGACGCTAAATGCACGTTGCCTTTGCACATTTTCATACACCAACAAGGGTTCCATATCGTTTGGAAAAGTTGCGATGCTGTCGAGCTTTAACTTGATCTCATCTAGTCGTGAGGCCACGTTTTCGTTGTTATGGAGCTGAATTTCGATATGGCCACCGGAAGGAGAAGCGGTACTGACAATGCGCTTTATCCCCACTTGAGGTTTCAAGGCCTGCTCGACTTTTATCAAAATGTTTTCTTCTATCTCTTTAGCTGATGCACCAAGCTGTACTGCTCTGATGGTCACCTTATTGCTATCTGATATTGGAAAGGTTTGCCGTTGAATACTGTTGTAGCCAAGTATCCCCATGCAAACAATCAGTAATAACATTAAGTTAGCGGCAACAGGGTGATTAACAAAGTAACCTATCAAACCTGGACGCTGACTCATTGGTTATCTCCTTTGTCTGCCAATTGCACGTTAGCGGTTTGTTGTTTTACTTGCATGCCATGCTGTGGATATTCAGGGAGCCGTGTCACAAGCTGATAGCGTTGCTGTTTGGGGGCGGCTATCAGTGCAAAGTCCTGCTCTTGGCGAAGTACAGGCGCAGAATACTTGGTCAGAGTTTGACTCTCATCTAGTAACCATACCGCCTTATTTTTAAGCTGTGCTTGCGGTATTTTGAGGACGTTTTCAAGCGTTATTCCATTGACATTGGCTTGTAAAAATTGACCAAAATACAAGGGGGTATTATCGCTATGTAATGCGTAGGGGTCGTCAATTCTTATTACATAGTATGCCATGCGTGTTTGCTCATTAAAGCGGCCCGTATGGCGTGTTAAAACGCCGTTTCTTTCAATGCTGCCGGTGCTTATTTGGACGTCTGTGATCGGCAAGGTTGGTAAAAATGGACGGTCAAATCCAGCAATGGGTACATGCATTTCGCCATAACTTAAATTCACCAGCTGGCCTAGTGCTTGCGCTTTAGACACGACTTGCCCAAGCCCCGTATGTCGGTTGGTTACAAGTGCATCATATGGTGCATAGTATTTTGTTCTTAAAAGGTTTTTGTTGGCTTTCTCTAAGCTTGCTTGCGCAGCTTTTAAGCGAGCTTTGGCGCTCGCTACTTGGGGCTTTCTCAGTGCAAGTTCGGTGGTATTGGGGTTATGTGCCCACTCTTTTTTAGCGACAGCTGCCTTAGCCAGTTCTTCAGACAGAGTTGCTTGTGCAAGTGCTAGATTTGCTTGTTTGTCTTTTACTTCAGTCTCGTAATCAAACGGGTCAAGTGAAGCTAAAACTTCGCCCTTTTTGACGATCCCGCCCTCAATGAACTTGTTATTTAACCACACGATTTTGCCACTGAGTTCAAACGCAATGTCGGTTTGCTCGCTCGGTTGCAATACACCAGAAAGCGAAAGCTTTGTCCGATAATCAACAATAGTTAAAGGCTGTGTCACAACTGTTGGGCGAGTGTCTATGCGCGGGGATACTGCGACTTCTTTTTTTCCGAATATAAGGAGTGCTGCGCACGCTGAACCGCCTAAAATTAATACAGCAAGCAAGACCAGTAATCGCCTTGTATGTGTATGATAATAAGACTTATTTTTATTTATTCCCATGAAAAAAGACTCTGTCTGTATTTATTTTAATCGTAAATTTTATGTTTACATAAAATGTAAGTTATTAAGTAGAATGAATTTATTCATCTTAATTGGTTTACATCAAGGTTACTTGTAAGTTATGTTATAACATAAAACAGGGGCAATATAGTAAATTCTTCGTTATGAATATTTCAAATCAGGCACTCGTTCACGCAACTAAAATCGTGGATGGATTCCAACATATCAAGTCAATGTCCGCACTTGAGATCACCCCAGACAATATGACGACGTTTCATCAGTTTTTGGACTTGCTTTCTAATGAGCATGGCAGTGACTTTGCAGATAATGTTTTGGCGCAACAAGAGATCCAAGCGATAAAACCTGGGATCCAGCAACTGTTCAGTCAGGCATCGAGCTTATATGAGCGACATTGGGCAGAGCGTATCGTTCAAAGTTCAGATTCAAAGTTGACTTTGAGCAACGAATATCCGTATTACAAACATTACCAACGGGCCACAGGGTTGGAGATAAACGCGATCCACTCATTGGCAGCGACGCCGGTCAAGAATGTATTAATGGTTGGCTCGGGCGCATTGCCATTAACGACACTGGCATTACATCAAAGTGGCTTGAGTGTTGATAACCTTGATATCAATGGCCCAGATCTATTATTGGGTCAGCAGGTGTGCGATGCACTGTCACAACAGCACCAAATGAAATTTATCCACAATGATATTTGTGAGCAAGGTAATCTTGACCAATATGACGTGATTTGGCTTGCGGCCTTAGTCGGTGATGAGTCTTTGAAAGAGAAAATCATTGCGCACTTGTATGCACAGATGAAGCCGGGTGCACAGCTGGTTGTTCGTACAGCTTATAATTTACGCACCTTGTTATATCCAAGCATTGATGAGCAAGGTCTTGCGCCATTTCAGCTCAAACTGAAAATCCAAACCTATGCAGATAACTTTCACTCAATTTTAATTGCGCAAAAGCCAGAGTAACTTATGTCAATTTTTAGTTCTTACTTGCGGCTTTCGGCTGAGTATCGGTGGATGTTGGTTGCTGCCTTTGTGTTTAACCTCGGGTTTTACATGCTGATCCCGTTTTTGGCGGGATATTTAAAGCAAGATTTGTTACTCAGTGCCACCTTGGTGGGGGTTGTCTTAGGTGTGCGTTCATTTTGCCAGCAGGGCTTATTCCTAGTTGGTGGGTTACTCGCAGATCTATTTGGTGAAAAGAAGCTGATTGTTATTGGTTGCTTGTTACGTGCAGTTGGCTTTTGTCTGTTTTTATTCTCAGACATAACCGCGTTATTGTTTCTTGCTGCATTTTTAACGGGCTTTGCTGGTGCGTTATTTACTCCGGCGGCACAGGCTTATTTTTCAAAGCAAAAAGTGCTCAGCCGCGCGCAAATGTTCTCTTTAGTGGGGGTTGCGCGAAACGGTGGCGAGCTACTTGGCCCGGTTTGCGGGGTACTGCTACTCAACATTAGCTTTGATATGTTATGCATTGTCTCTGCATTACCATTTGCATTGTTTGCACTGGTATTCACAGTGTTGATCCCTGAGCGTCAAAAGCAAGATAAAAGCGACAGTGATGATAAGTCCTCTGCGACCTCTCAAAATGGTGGCGTGAAAGCAATGGTAGCTGGTGTATTGGGTAATCGTGCATTTTTAAAGTTCTCTGCGGTAATGGCAGGGTATTTTATGCTTATCAACCAGATCTCATTCGCAATCCCAATGCATATTGTTGACCAACAAGGTAGTGCGAAAGATGTCGCTTGGGTATTGACTCTATGTGCTTTGATCTCGATTTTTTTACAATTTCCTGTCACCAAACTATGCGAACGTTGGCTATCACCAAAGCAGTGGATAAGTATCGGTATCGCATTGATGGGTCTGTCTTTCGCTACGCTCATCCCCGCTTGGCCATATGAGCACGGGGTGTTGTATTACCTGCCACTGAGTGTGTTAGCTGTGATTTTTACCCTAGGTACTATGGTGAGTTTCCCGTTTATTATGAGCGAGATCTCCGAATTGGCAAAAGACAAGTCAGTCGCTACGCACTACGGTTTTTTCTATCTATTCGCGGGAGTGGGCCTCATTGCAGGCAGCAGCGTGGTCGGTGTCGCGTTTGATTTATCCAATATCAGTGAACATCTAGCATGGTATTGCCTAATTCTAATTGGCCTTATTACAGCAATACTGAACACAGTGTTGAGCGCTTCTGCAACCCAAGAATCGCAAAGCAACGCAACCAGCACATCTACCCAATAAGTAAGGAACTTTAAATGATTCATCTCACCCCACAGCAGCAACGTGCTTATATGTCTGACTATTTAGAAAATGGTTGGCGTGAAGAACGCATGTCGTTTAGCTCGGTGTCGTTAGAGCCGGGTTACATCGACGGCAGAATTAATGTCGAGCACTTTCAGATGCCAGGAGACGGTCAATTTCATTTCAGTGCGCAAAGCGCGATGATTTGGATTTCTCAGCTAGGGATTATATACGGTTGCTGGGACAATCAGCTTAGTGAAAAAGCTGGTGAAGTGTATATACGAGGTTTAGATATTAAATTTAAACGCACAATTAACACCACAGAAGAAGTCCGTTTTGAAGGTTTTTTCCCAAAACACTGTAAAAAACACCTTTCAAAAGATCTGGTGTACTACAAAAATGCACAGATCCATGTTGAAGGTGGCGCATTTACAGGCACGGCTAGTTTCTTAGTGCCGACAGGCTAAATGATAAATGTTTCTATTTAATCAACAAATGTTATGTTATAACTAAGCAATATTGACGTAGTCGTCTATTTTAAGTTCCGCTCGAGCGATGAGAAATACCTAAATTCTAGGTGGTTGTCGCTTTGGCGGAATTTTTTAGTATAAGGAGTGTTTTGTGTTAGAAGCCAAAAATTTAAAAAAATCCTTTTCAGATAAGCAGGTAATTAACGACCTTAGCTTTAATGTTGAAGAAGGCCAAATCATGTGCCTGTTAGGTGCAAATGGTGCAGGAAAAAGTACCACGCTGAATATTTTTCTGAATTTCTTACAGCCAGATAGCGGGCAAGCTTTGATTGATGGTGTGGATGTACACAGCAGCAAAGGCTCAAAAGAAAAGCTTGTTTACTTACCTGAGCAAGTCAATTTGTATCAAGAGTTTAATGCCATTGATAATCTTAAGTATTTGGCGAGTTTATCCGATTTATCTGTGACTGAGGTGCAAATCAACGCGGCTTTGGATGAGACAGGTTTGGAGCCAAGTGCGCGCTCACAATCTTTAAAAAATTACTCGAAAGGCATGAGGCAAAAAGTCGGCATTGCCTTTGCGATCATTCGACAAGCAAAGGTACTTTTATTGGATGAGCCGACGTCAGGCCTTGATCCAAGTGCGACCTTGGAGTTTATCCGCATCATCGAGCAGCTTGCGAAAAAAGGCGCTGCGATTTTGATGGTAACGCATGACTTTTATTGTGCGCACACGTTAGCCGACAAAATTGGGATCATGGACAAAGGTACATTGCTGACCTTGCTTGATAACAAACAACTGCCATTGCAGACACTTGAAAATACTTACCATGAGTTGATTTCAGGTAAAAGTGTTATCCGCGAAGCAAGCTAAGCAGTCGTCGTGACAGTAGGTTAAACACTGCTGTGTTCATACAGGAAATATAATTACATGATAAATCACAGAGTAATGAAGATATTTCGCCACGAATTAGCCAGTAAGCGTAAAAGCCCTAGCTTGTGGTTGATCTTCATCATGATCCAATTATTGCTGGCAATCGCGTTATTCACAGGTTGGCAGCAGTATCAACATAACGCGCAAACGCAGGCAAAAGCCCAATCACTTGTTGAGCAGCAGTGGGAAGCGCAGCCCGATAGGCACCCGCACCGAGTGGCGCATTTTGGTCACTTTGCTTTTCGTACGCCCAGCGCATTAAGCTTTTTTGATTTAGGGGTGAACTCTTGGGTTGGCAACAGCATTTTCTTAGAAGCACATAAGCAAAACAGTGCTAATTTTGCCAATGATCAAGATGGTGGGACCTTACTGCGATTTTCAGAGCTAAGTAGTGCCAATATCTTATTAACGATTTGGCCGTTACTCATTATTGCGCTGGGCTTTGCAAGCATCAGTGGTGAGCAAAAAAGCGGGACTTTACGCCAACTTATGTCTATGGGCGTGTCATTTCGAGATTTAGTCACAGGAAAAAGCTTAAGCTATTTATTCTTGTCCGTGATCTTTATTTTGCCTGTTTTTATTTTGGCGCTGGTATTGGCGGCAAGCACAGGTGCCGCATTTTCATCTGAAGCGCCACTTAGGCTATTGTTGTTATTCACCGTTTACGTGCTTTATTGCCTATTTTGGATTGGCTTAACACTGTTTGTTTCTAGTTTAGTAAAAGCGCCAAAGCAAGCTTTGGTGTTATTAACGTCTATTTGGTTTATTTTGACTATTTTGATGCCGCGCATGCTGGCTGAATTTGCACATAATCAGTACCCTCATCAAAAGCGCAATGACTTTGAGTTAGCCATTAAACTGGATAACCGTAAAGTCGGGGACAGTCACAATCCGAACGATCCTTACTTTAATAAGTTCCGTGAAGACACATTGAAAAAATATGGCGTGAGCACGGTCGAGGAGCTGCCAGTCAATTACAAAGGGTTGGTAATGCAAGAGGGCGAAAAGCTTAATGCTGAGATATATAAAAAGCATTACGAAAAACAGCTTGAGCAATTCTCAGCGCAGCAGCGTTTTGTTAGCCAGTTTTATTGGTTGAATCCTTATTTGTTTGTACGAGATTTTTCAATGGCGCTCACGCGTACTGATACGAGACACTTTTTAGACTTTGAGCAACAAGCAGAAGCGCACCGTTATGCGCGTATTCAAAAACTCAATAAGTTGCATACAGAAGAAATTGATCATCACAATGACAGGGATCAGCGCATTGATAAATCGTACTGGCAGGAGTTTGAAGCCTTTACTTATAAATCACCTGTGCTTGGTTGGTCATTGAGCCCGTTTTCTGTGGCTTGGTTGCTGCCTTTATTGGTGGTTTTAGTGATGTTTGGTTCATTAAATTCTAAAGGGATGCAAAGGAGAGTTTATGCTACTGTTTAAACTTGAGTGTAAGCGACTGTTTTCAGGGGCTATCAATAAACTTGTATTGCTACTTTTTGTGATAGCCGGTGTATTTGCAATTTATCAAGGTGCACAAGGGTATAAAACACTGCGCATTGATCAGTACAAATCTAAAATCGTGTTTCAAAAAGAGCGTGAACACGTTAATAAAAGAGAGACTCTGCCAGCTCCAGGTTCTTTGGCTTATTATGCCAGCGCACCAACAGAGTGGAAACTCAGTCCGTGGGCTGCGTTGTTTGTCGGTGAAAGTCATTCATCTATGGTTGCCTCTAAAGTGCGTGCTACTGCATTGCAAAGCCAAATATTTAATCGAGAAATAGTCAACCCTGCGCAGCAGCGAACAGGGGGGTTAGATCTTGGCTTTGTCTTAGTGTATCTGTTGCCCCTTGTTATAGGTATCTTAACCGTTACTTTGATTTCTGATGAGCAACATGCAGGGCGCTGGCGAATGCTAAATGCACTGCCAAAAAGTGCATTTAGTCAGGTTGCAAAGCAGCTGGCGCTGCGTTTTGCTGTGATCTGGTTATTGGTGATCTTATTATTGGTCAGTGCGGCGATGCTCTTATCATTGCCATTTGATGGCATTTTTTGGACTGTGCTGCTGGCAAGCACCTTATACATGGTGTTTTGGTTCGCCATTGCTACCTTGATCATGAGCTTTGGCAAAACAAGCGTGTTTAACAGTTTGGCATACCTGAGTAGCTGGGTGGTTTTTGCCATGTTAGTACCAAGCGCTGTGCACTTATATTTGTCTAACCAGTACAAGACTGATGCTCCCCTTGAAATGAGCTTGACACAGCGCGTCACGCTAAACGATGGCTGGGATAAAGATAAGCAGCAAACTTTAGACACGTTTTTGCAGCATGAGCCTAATTGGCAAGATACCGCGCCACTTGGCGAGGCATTTGATTGGAAATGGTATTATGCACAGCAGCATTTGAGTGATGTAGAGGTAGCTCAGTTATGGCAAGCGTATCGCGACAATAATCAAGCGCGTCAGCAAACGCTACAAACTTTGAGTGCGCTGTCTCCGGCCTTGTTCTTTCAGCTTAAATTAAATCAGCTCGCAAATACCAGCAGCGCTGATCAAGCTGATTATCGTTTGCAGGTGGTTGAATATCATCAACAGATCCGTTACTTCTTCTATGACTTTATGTTTTTTGACAAACCAGTGACTAAAACTGATGTTGAAAACTTCCCATTGTTTGAAGCTAAGCCACTCAATAAAGAAACGAATATTTGGCAAATTTTGATAAGTGCCTTAGTCATTTTTGCGCTGGCATTCTTTTCGGCTGTCCGTTTGAAGCAGTTACGTCCTATCTAAATTTATACCTCAAAGGCAGCTATCGCTGCCTTTATTTCTCTTTTCATATTTCCTAAAAGCGAATACCAATCAATTTTGATTGAATTTTGAGCAATGTTGTGGTTTTGTATAATTGAGTACATTTATTGCCAGCCGTGATGGCATCCATAAAAGCTAGATGAGGGATCAATATGAAACTCAAACTTAATAAAAAATCAGTGAAATCTCTAAAAAATAATGCGTTAAATAATGCACTTACGCTTCAAATCGGTGGAGCGGGCCAATACCGGGAAAGTGTAGAAATTTGCTGGACGCACCCTGCATATGCTGCGTGTCGATTTAATTAAAAGGCAAGGCCCAGTGATACTGGGCTTTTTCATCTAGATAAAATGGTTATAGTGTAAATTCTGTATAAAAAATAGAATGGCAAAATGGGCTGTTTAAATATGCTATTTTATTTATATTGCTTACTTATAATTTATTGCTAGTAAACATCTGAGTTACTTTTCAATTCGTAAACCTACCTCACGTATTATTCTAAATCGAGCAACATGCTCTCTTTTTATGGCCTTCAACTGCGAATAATAAACTGTTTTATCGGGCGTGTTGATATCACTGATATCGTCAACTCTACTATCCAATTAAGTGATGAGGATGACCTGTTCTAATTTGGGGTTATAACGTCAAAGGGCATTGGTTGATAATGAATTGGAGGGGGTCGGCATTCTTTGTTGGAGCAGGGGTGGGCATTCTGATCGATGTTATTACCAATATAATAAAAAAGCTCAATTACTAATAGGGAGAGCGGGGGAAAATACTTTGTGTTACTCAGTTCACGGTCTTGATTGACGAAAGTTGCTAAACAAATCCATAAAAAATATAGCCTAACTTTATGAATTACAGAGAATAATAGGGCGAGTTTGTATGTCACTTCAATATGCATAAAATACCTTGATTTAGCCTCATCTATATGGATTTTAGTTAGATTAAATAAATGAATAGTTACTTAATATTGGTTTTTTATTTTGCAAATCTTTTCAGCCCGCTTAAGTAATCACTTTAAATTCTTTGTGGTTGCTGTATGATTTGTACCCAATTTATGGGCTTTTGTTCAGCTTAGTGTGATTTGATTAGTAATATGATTGGATTAAAGGATAAAGGATAAAGGATAAAGGATGCTAAAACGATTGTTTGGTGATAGCGTGGTGCCAAAGGCGCTATTTTTGAGTATGTTGTTATTTGGGCTGAATGCCTGTGGCGGGTCAGGCGGCTCGGATGGCACAAATAGTGTCGCAAACTCTGGCGGTGGTGCGCCCACAGAGGCTAATGAGGCTCCTAAAGTCAGTATTGAAGGCAGCACACAAGCTGAGCAATTAGTTCCAATTACTTTGATAGCCAATGCATCTGACAGTGACGGCAGAATTGAGAGTTATCAGTGGAGCTTTGATCCGGCCTTACCAGTTTCTTCTGATGACTTTAATAGCCCTTCCTTTACTCTGGTGAGTAAGGAGATTGAGCAAAGCTTTACGTTTGATGTGAATGTCACAGTGACAGACGATCAGGGCGAGCAAGCGATCGCTTCAAAGACTGTAGAGATCCTCGTGCCAGACCCCATAACTTGGCATCTCAATATCGATGGTAAGGATTCCATACAAGAACAGAGTACATTACAGTTGTCGCTCTCCAGTGACATATTGGTAGACAGTGCGGCTCAGATATTGTGGTCACATGATTCGTCTTTGCCACTGATGCTGACGGAGAATGATTCGGGGACATTGAGTGTAGCTATACCAGATATCTCAGAGAGTCAGGTTGTCAATTTTACGGCTCGAGTAACGCTGAGCGATGGCCGCACTAATGAACAAACGCACCAAGTGATGCTTGAAGCGTTTGATAATCTTGCACCAGAGGTAAAAATCACTGGTGAGCACGAGGTAGTTGAGGGCACGACAAGTGTGTTGGTTGCGACCGCTAACGACTCAGATGGCGAAGTCGTTTCATATTCCTGGTCTCATAATGCTGAGGCTGGAGTGACTATCATAGGCGAAACGACTGAGTCACTGTCGGTATCATTTGACAATATTATGGTGGATCAAGTTGTTACTTTTACTGTGACGGTATATGACAATCAGGGCGCAACAACAACGGTTGAGCATTCAGTTAATTTGATAGCCCGCGCGAATACCGCTCCTGAGGTTTCCATTAATGCCGTTCAGGACGCAATGGAAAGGCAGCCATTTACGGTGATTGCGTCTGCAATTGATTTAGATGGCGAAGTCGTGAGCCATGCTTGGTCTCATGACTCTTCTTTGGCTCTGACCATAGAGGGTCAAACTAGTAATACGCTGACGGTTGTCAGTTCGGATATTCAGAGCCCACAAAATATTACATTCACTTATACGGCTACGGATAACCAAGGTGCGAGCGCGAGTACCTCAACAATGGTGACCGTTGAAAACGTCAAAGTGGCATTTACTGTTGCTGGTAAAGTGACCGACTCACCGATTGCATTGGCAAAAGTAAGTATGGAGATTGCTGATTCAACGTTTGAGACTCGGGCTGATGAAAACGGTGATTACACGCTGGATGTTGAAGTGGATGAAGCTCATAGCGGTGTGTTAGCAAAGCTATCTGCACAAGGGGTGGATCAGCAAAGCCAGGTTTCGCTTGTTTCACAGCTACAGTCTGTTGCAGCCATCAAAGAAGCTGCGGGTATAGATGAAGTCGTCACTGCTGACGAGTTATTTGATGTGAATGTTACAAATGTGACGACTGCTGAATATGTTTTGTTGGGCAGAGATAAGCAAAGCTTTAGCAATGACAGTGAGCTCAACCAAGTCAGAGCGCGTATTTCTTCTCAGGAGCAACTGATGCTAGCCGCGGTCATAAAAGCTGTCATTGATCATGGTGTAACACTTCCTGATACTGTCAACTCTACGCTCGAGCTTGCTAATGACCCAGAACTGGTCGATGAACTGGTCGCCAGTATCGCTGAAACTCAGCCCAACCTGATAAAACAGTTGGAGCAGGAAATTACCAGTGATGATACTTTGGTTGAAGCAGTGGCATTTACGCCAAATGGCAGCTATTACTTGGTTGAAACACAGTATGTAGATGGCCTTGATTATAAACTGTCTTTTAGTCCAGACGGGACTGGAGTATTAACCACGGCTGATAAACAAGAGACGTTTAATTGGACGCAAACGAGTCAGACAATCTCGGTTCAGCTTGACAGTGAAATATTCTTAAAGAGTAATCAGTTTGAACATGTCTCAGGGTTTCTCACTTCATTTTTTACAATGAACATGTACGATCACAGACATAAGTCACTGGCTGTGATGGTGGAATTTTATCTATCAGATACACAGGCGATGGCTGAGCATCCCGCTGATACTTATTCTACAGCCGCCCAACTTTTTGGTACGGCTGATTTGGCTGGCATTACAGAATCCGAATTATTGGGAACTTGGGGGTTGTCCTTCTCCCGGGTATCCAAACAGGATTATGTTGAGCTGACTTTTAAGGCTGGTGGTGTTCTTAAGTTTGATATTGGTCAGTTTGCTTGGGTAGGCAGTTGGCACATTGAAGACGGTCAAGTCAGGCTCACCAGCCAATTTTGGAACTTTAGTCTTAAGTTTATTAGACCATTTGATTTTGGTTTTCAGACTTTGATGGAATTCGGAACTGTTGGTGCACAGACGTACCGCCAAGGTACTTTTGTTAAACGCCAGCCGATCACCTTCAAGGATATTGATTATCAGAAAACATGGCGCAAAGTAAGTAGTAAAACATCTCATTCAGCCTTCTCGATAGATGAGAACAATAATTTTAATTTCAGGTGGCATCGCGGTATTCAAGGCGACATTGAAGATGGCATGCTCAAACGTTATCGCTACCAGTTGAACGGAAGACGTGTCGAATTTTGTAATGTAGCGCTAGTGAACTGTGACATTAGTGGCGTATACAGTTATGAATTGCTGGCACAGGTCGGTAATACGATTGCAGTGGTAAACGTCGATGAAAAGCAAAATTTTGCTGATCTGCAAAGTGGAATCCAATTTTTTAAACTGTCGGACAAAACCTGGCCACTAGGTCAATTCACGCAATCATTTTTTAATACGGATAAACTTGAGCGCTTGTTTGATGCTGGGACACACTTATATTCTTTAACGCAAGGGAGTGTGCTGTATTTGCGAAGTGAGCTCTACTGCCCGACCAATCCTTCACCAATTCGTTTATGTTTTGATTCAATTGTCTTCAAGGGTGAGCGTTACAAAGCAAGTATGGAAGGCCCCCGCTTAAGGTTAGAGCAAATTGGATCAAACGACGTTTCATACCTTGAAATAACTGATGAGTCAGAGCACAGCATTGTTATGTGTCATTTTTCTGAAGGCGCGTCGTGTGGGCAAGGGGAGCAACACGAGTTTAGCTTTGCCAAGCCTGAGCTGGAAGTCACGATTTCCCAAACGGGCCGTGGTCAACTGACGTTTTCTCAGGAACAACTCTTTTATGGTGATAGTTTCTACATTGAAATTGATGAGGCTGAAGGAGCTATTCTCGCTAACATCAGTGGATGTGGTGGATATTTAGTTGATACTGGTACGTACAGGCGATATTGGGTCGATAGCCTGACCTCATCGTGTGTGATTGAAGTGGAGTTTATTGATAGGACTGCGCATACACAGAATATGCTCCTGGTCGATGCCACGCCAGCCGGTTTGACTGACAGCTGGTATTATACAATTGATGCTGATGGGCACGGTACATTCTACGGTCTGGATGGTAGCACCAGTTTTACTGTGCAAAAGCGCAATGCCAATGTCTATGACTTTATTTTTGATGACATTATTCGGACGCGAGTCAACGGTTACAATTATTACGCATCAAAATTTGCACTCTGGTACAGCAGTACATCAAGTGCGATGTCTGGGTGCTGGAACGGCAGTGTCGATAGCGCTGATATTGAGCCAGGATCAAACGGACATGGACTGATTTGCACTAAAGTTGAGCTCGCCGCTTCACAGCCGCCAGTTGAAGTTGCTGTGGATGAACTGGTTGGTGACTGGTATTTGAATTTTGACCAGTCTTTGACTTCATATCAGCTTTCTTTAAATGAGGATGGCACGGGCAGATTACAATCAACAGATGATGGAGCTGTGTTCAACCGACAAGTTAACTGGCAGGTGACTGCTGAAAATAGATTTGAGCTAACCGATGAAACAGGTATGCTAGCAGCGTTCTCCGTGTTGAGAAAAGAAGATAGCCTGTTTACGCTGATTGCTCATGAAACCGATCATAGTGATCATGCGCCTTGGCAGATGTTTGGTACTTGGGCCATGATCCGCACGGGTCATCAATCATTGGGGGTCGAACAGCTCAAAGGTGCATGGTTCAATGTCGATGACCAGAACATAGATGGTTTTTATTTATTTGCCGGTGGTGAATATCGCTCTGGCAGGTTTAATGGTGCTGCATCAGCGATCATGGAAAACAATGTACTCACTGTGACCACAGGCTTTAACACACAGAGCGGAGAATACGACCATCTGTGTGGTCGTGCCCAGCCTGAGTGTGAGACTCGTATTATAGCGCAATATGAAGTAATAGCGCTGGATGGGCAGCGCGCTTATATTCGTGTTCTGTCTGGCTCTGGTACATCAGATGCACTGAGTGTCGTGGAGATTGAGCCAGCGTTTGCCGTTGATCTTGAGTTACCTGCTTATTTTAATTCAACCAAGTTCTATGAAAAGTTCAATGGCACTACACGTATCTGGCAGTTTGAACAACTTGAGCAACCCTATTTCGCCAATCTGATTATTGATGAACAATCTGCTTTTACGGTGTATTACGAAAAAGGAGAATTCTGGAAATCCCCAAATGCAGATGGCTTCCGATACAAAGTTCAGGAGGTTAATGTTGATGCGCTGGTATTATGCCCAATCGTTGACGGACAATGTGATGTAGAAAACCAGATAGAGCTGCTATTTCAAGTGCCTTTTGTCGAGGTCTCTCTGGATATTCCTGAGGCGCTAGAAGCAACACACAACCTTATATCCAGTCGCCTTAAATATGGTGAGCATCTTGAAATTAAGCTACGCCGGAATAATCAACAGCGGCTTTATGCCTCTGCCTTTTCTGGGTGTGGTATACGTCTAGATTGGATGAATGATTTTGTCGTTGATTTTCAGTCCGAGCCTGTGAAAAAGTCGTGTATGGTCAAGATGACAGCTTCGCCGTTGCCTGAATCAAACGCAGACAGACTGGGTATCTCAGACCCTGTTTTAAAAGCCTGTATTGACAGAGGCCGCAATGAATATATTGAGTATGATCACCAGCTTGCTTGCCTCAATTCCGAGGCTCCGACAAGTCTGGAAGGTATTGAAAAACTGACCTCACTGACAAGTATTGCGTTGAGAGGGATTGCGCTGAATGAGGAAGGAAGTAAAAGGATTGGTCAGCTGACCAATTTGACTGGGCTTATTGTTGACATGGGTCCATTTTATGGTGGACCAGATAATTTGAATTTAGATTTATCCAGTTTAATTAATCTGAAAAGTTTGCAGTTAGCCCGTTTACCTCAGGGGCACCTTACTCTGCCAGATACACCTGAATTAAAGTTACTGAGTATATTTGACTCAGATATCACGGAAGTAGATCTATCTGGTTTGCAGAATCTAGACTATTTATCTATTGGAATGACGGGTGTTACAACCTTGGATTTGTCAAATAACAAAAGGTTGCAAACACTCAATGCAGAGGGCTCTTCCCTTCAATCAATTTCTGGTGTGACGCCTGAACATTTACTCAAAAATATGGATTTACAAAAGACGCCGATTGAAACGTTAGACCTGACAGGGTATAGCAGTCTACTCTTGCTTGATTTATCCAATTCACAATTGCAAGAGATTGATATTTCTCCGGCGGTGAGACTGCAACGGTTCACTGCTGATCACTCACAGCTACAAAGTATGCTGTTTTCATCTAGCTCTAATGTACAGGAGGTGTCTATAACTGATACGCCTTTAACTGAGCTACATGTTGGTATGATGCCAAAGTTGAACAACCTTAACATCAGAAGAAACAACCTGTTGTTTTTAGATTTTTCGGAGCATACGGGTGATATCGGTGTTTATGCTGAGACGGGTACCGTCAGCAGCATTTTATTGCCGGATAACCAAGAAATAGGCTTCACCGATTTTTCTTTCAGGGGCAACAAAATAGAAAATTTAGTGGTGCCAGCAGGCTTCACGGGAAGTTTGGATTTTGATAATAATCAGCTCAGCCAGCTCACCGTATTGGGGAGCCCGTATTCCTTGAGTGCAAAAAACAATTTATTGGAATCGATTTCAATTTCTTCCGGTTCAGAGATTCAGGATTTGGATTTAGCTAACAATAAGCTGACTTCTGCTCAATTGTCTGGAAAATTTGAGAGTGTTGACTTATCTGGTAATCAGTTAACTGTATTTCATTTATTTCATAACGCTATCAATCGGAGTTTAAGCTTAGCCAACAATCAGTTGTCTAATTTTACTGCTGAAGGGGAAATTAGTTTGAGTCTTAATTTATCCCATAATGCTTTTGAGCACCTAGACTTGCCAAAGTATAATGGTTTCGGTGATAAGTTAGATGTATCTAACAATCCTTTGAAGAGTATTAACTTCAATGGGGGAGATTTGTATACTCTGAATTTATCAGATACTGAGTTGACAGAGTTAGACTTATCGTCGTTAAGTAATCTGGCTGAGTTATTTATCAACAGAACGAATATTTCGTCGATTGATATTCCCGAGCGAGTGCGCGTATTTGCAGCTAATGAAGTGCCAGCGACGAGTTTCACAATACCTGTCAATAGTCGAGTAATGAGTATCAGTTTTAAAAAGAACTTACTTAATAGCATTGTCGGGTTAGACAACTTAACGCAACGTGTAAGCATGCATGCCAGTTATACGGTGGTTGAGGAAGCGCTGCTAACCGAACTTAAAGCGCATCCATATGTTTACTTGTCAGGCCTTTAACCAATAGGTAAGTGTCACTACATAACAGGGGAAGGCCACCTGCAAGTCAGGTGGCTCCAGTACGTTATAATTCAATTTGTTCTAAAAGCGAGTGAACGTCTAGTCCATGGTTTGCATCATAGTGTTTTTTTACTTTAACCGCTGAAGAAAGTTCAGTTCGGTTGTTCTATTATTGCTCGCGGTTCTACGACAACACTCTAAATCAGAAACACATCTTAAAGCTTAAGATATTGAAGGCATGACTCATGTTGGCCCAGCTGATAGTGGCTTGTGTAACCACAGATCCGTTCAGCGGTCAAAATAAACAGGAAATCGTGTCATTAAAAGAAATTAATCTAATATGTAAAACGAGTTACGTTGTATGATGAAATAAGACATACATGGATGACTTCTGCATGGTTTTTAGTTGGCGGGTTTAGAGAGCTGTGCTAAAAACTTAAATAGTATAAGGCTTATTCTATGAGTGAATGTACACCCCCTATTTTAGATATATAGGTAATGGCTCCTGTTTTTTCCATGGATGATATTTCCAGTTGTCTAGTTTTTTGTAATGGACTGAATATGAAAATGTTAGGTTGTAGTGGTTATTAATAAAAACTTTTTTTTATGGTGCTTTTTACAAGGTACGATCATCTTTGTATCTTTAGCTTTTTATATTGATTATGCTAACCGGTATACTATTGAGTACATCAACTCAGAAAATTCCTACTATGAAAAGTACCAAAGCATAATGGATAAGGGCTACGCCACAGAGTACGAAGTTAATTTATTAAGGAAGATGGAAGATGAACACAGAAAAGACAGGAAGGTAAGAGAGGAACGTTATTTTTTAACTTTAATACTTTTTTATTTTTTTACAGCTTTCTGGTTTTTTTATGTGGTTATAAAGGCCTAATATCTATAAATCCAGTTGTTTTTTCTATAGTGAATTTTGCTTCTTTGTTGTTTTACTCTTCAAGTTTTGGGCAGGCAGTAGCTTGGTCAATTGTAATATCAATATGTTATTACGTAGCTGTTTATAGGAAGGTAAGAACTAAACGTATCTCCGGCAAGGTAAGTGGTTAATATGTATCTATTTAAGGTTTCACAATGCATAGGCCTTGTTGATCAAATAGGCCTTACTGAGGCCTTATTATTTTTACCAATATTCAGGCATACCTAGCCTGTTCATCGTGTTGATCACCTTGGCTTTAATCATTACTTCTGTGTGTTGGCTGTTGAAGGTGCGGCTTGTTAATTTGTCACCCGTAAGCTGTTTAAAACGATAAACGCCTGTTTCAGCCAGCGAACGCTCGTGATAACCTGACTTTTCCTTCCATTGCTTTAAACCAATTTGATGCATTAATATTATGGTGCAGTTTCTCGGGTGACCTTTCTTCCAATATTGGGCATTTTCCCTTGGGGGCTCGGAGTTTAGCAGCAACTTCATCATAGCAATCACGCGTATCATAAGCACCATCACAGGTTACTCTGTCAATATTTCTGCTTAGTGGCCGTAGTAAATCACCTAACGCTTCACCGTCCGACATATTCACCATTGATAGCTTTGCATTGACAATGTCATGACTGGCTGCATCTATCGATAAATGCAATTTACGCCAAGGTCGACGCGTGCTGGCTCGGTGTTTTCGGGTATGCCATTCGCCATTACCATAAACTTTTAGGCCGGTGCTATCGACAACAATATCAATAAATCCGTGTGTGGTTGGCTTGGTTCTATACTGAACATCTATTGTCTTTTCTCGCTTGCACAAACAGTTGTAAACAAATAAATGAATAGGTGCATCCATTAAATTGAGGAGTGAATTAACGAACTCTTGGAGTGCTCGAAGTGGCAAATTAAAGGCAGATCGAAGTGTCAGGCAAGTTTCAATTGCAAAGTCAGTGTATTTATTTGAACGACTACGATCACCTTGTTTTTCTGTGGTTTACCATTATTGAATAGCGTCGTCGCTGAGCCAAATAGCAATATTGCCACGCTGTATCAACGCTCGGTTATAGGCAGAGCAGTTCTTAATTTTCTTTGTCATGGTGGCTTGAGTTGCATTATGTTTTACGCAAAAGGTTAAAATTTAAACTATTTAGGACGCAAGGCCATAATGGAATACAACGAGGGTATTGTAGTATTTGAACGAGATGAGTAAGGTAAAATTATTACGATTAGAACGTTGTCAAATTAGTGTGCGAGAAATAAAGATAAGTACCAAGGTGTTTTTTTAAAAGTGTTTAATAACTTTAATTTCATAGGTCTTTTTGTTAGCGTAAAATTGTAATGAAATGGGGTCTTTATTAATAAATGATGGTTTTGTGTTTGTGGGTTTTATTATATTTAAGTTTTATTAAAATTTTTTTGTTTTTTCATCTTCTTATTTATTTTAATAAAGCCCTATTAATGCCTAATAGGGCTGATATCTTATTAGTGTGGAGGTAACGGGCGATATGGAGGACGGTCAGTGCCACTACATCCATAGCCGTTTGCACTAACATAAGACGAACCGCCTCCAACATAAGGTGTTTGAGCTTGGTTTATAGAAGCATTATTGTTTAAATTCTTTAGCTTTTTTTTCTTTAATGAGATATTCATGTCTTTATCCTTAATTAAATATCATTGTGTTAACGTTTTTTGCGTTGGGTTTACACTATCATAATATTTCTTTTTTTCAACTATAAATATTAAATATTAAAATATTAATTGGTTTATTGTTTTTTAATATTTTTTTAAGGTTTTTTTCGTTGGTGAGAAGGGTTGGGGTTTAATTGGTTTTTTAGGTTTTAACAAATGCTTTTTTGTGATGGTGGTATAACAATGATTTTTAATTAATCTATGGTTTGCTGTTTTAAGTGCGTTATAAGGTGGTTTTTAAACTTTATGTTTTTATCTAGTGGTTTAGAACGGCGCTGTTGATCACCTTGGTTTTAATCATTACTTCTGTGTGTTGGCCGTTGAAGGTACGGCTTGTTAATTTGTTATCTGTAAGCTTTTTAAAGCGATAAACGCCCATTTCAGCCAGAGAGTGCTCGTGATAACCTGACTTTTCCTTCCATTGCTTTCAATTTGTTGCATTAATATTATGGTGCAGTTTCTCGGGTGACCTTTCTCCCAATATTGGGCATTTTCCCTTCGGATCTACGAACTACGAGACCTTAGCCGCAATATATACCGTTCAGCTTTAGAGCAAGCAAGTTGTAACACTCGGTTGAAACCTTTGTGGAGCAAGCGATAAAACATGTTGTTATCCTAGTTGTAGAGTTGCCCACATACTGACTGTTGTACATAGCCGCCACATTAAAGTGGCTATTAAGAGGGAGCGGGGCAGAAAACGCGAGTGTAATGCGTGTAGCATTAATAAAAGGATAGGAAGGAAAGCTCACTACAATGCTCTATACTCAAAATGTGTTGCTCGGCAAGTTTGTCATATGATCGAACGTTTTAACCTCCTATTTAACAATGTAATCAATACTGGTTGCGACAATGACGATGTTTATGCGCATAAGATCCGAGTGTGTAATATTTTCGCGCTCTTGTCTTGTACCATCGTTGTGTTTGATGCCTGTTTGTTTATCTTCTTCTATACATCCATGACAGCCGTTTTAATGAATATGCTGTTTTTAGTCGCTTGTTGCTTGGCGCTGACTTTACAATTTTACAAACATCACTACTTCGCAGGGTTAGTACTATTTGTCAGCGTTATAAGTTTTATTTTTATTCAGGCTTACTGGGTTATTGGAAATGAGGTTGGCATTCAAAACACATTTTTGACCCTCTTACCCATGCCATGGTTGTTACTTGAAGGGAGCCGGAGAAGCACAAAAATACTCTTGTCTGTTCTTTGCTGTAGTTGCTACTTTTTTATTGAATACCACCAGCCTGTTGCTCCGATAATAACTTTGCAGAGTGCACATAAAGGCGTTTTACAAATACTGTATGAATTACTCGCTATGTTTGTGTTAATTTTAATTGCAGTTACATTTGATAATGATCGCTATAAGTTTGAAAACAGGCTGAAAAAGATGGCGATGACAGATGGTTTGACTGGCATTGCCAATCGAAAAAAGCTTCTTATCGAGGGTGCTAAGGCACTATCTGCCGTTAAGCGACATGAGTTACCATTTTGTGTTGCACTAATGGACATAGATCACTTTAAAAAAGTAAATGATAATTATGGTCATAGCCATGGAGATGCTGCGTTGAAGATAGTGGCAAAACTATTAGCAGAAACTACACGAGAAAGCGATATCATTGGACGATATGGAGGTGAGGAATTTGCCATTATATTACAAGGCACAGATATAGCTTCGGCAATCGATAAGTTGAATTTAATACGTAAAAAAATAGAAGTAGAACAGATTTGTTATGGTGGTATTTGTATCAATTGCACTGCAAGCTTTGGAGTTACTCAATTGAACAGCCCAGGTCAAAGTTTAACCGAGTTGTTTGACCAAGCAGATACGGCATTATATGACTCTAAAGATAAGGGAAGAAATTGCGTATCTGCTTACTAATTACTTTATAAATAAATGTTATGCGTACCTATCATCAGCTGCTTTATTGGTTGAGCGTAAAATACAATAGATGACATAAACGTAGTGTCTATAAATGTTAACTCAAATATTAATAGTTTTCAGAGGACGTTCAAAATTCTTTTTCAACTTAAAAAGTTAAATATCAAGCTCGTTAACTAATCCTTCATTAAAATATATTGCTAGCCTGGATAAGCAAAAGCTATAGTTGTGTATTGGCATTGGTTGCTTTGCTGTTGATTAATGTTCACCGTGTTTGATAGATACGCTAACTAGGTAAAAAATGAAACCACATATTGGTGTAAGGTTTTAAATGAGTAAGGAAAAGTAAAGTGTTGTGAGTATTAGGGGAATTTCCTCACCCCTAATACTTAAACTTTAACAAGCTATACTTCGCCAACAGCCTGACAAGTGACTACACCTACTTTGTAAGCAGGTGGGTATGTTACTCTAAAGCATTGCGCGATACGTACATTACGAACGTTTGGGTAGCGACGCTTTAAGTTGAGTATGGCACTGCCTCTGGCAGTATCATAATTTAGATGCTCAGCACCGCCCCAAGCGCTTACTGTAGCGGCTTGAGCTGCATAACTGGCTAGTCCAAGCATTGAGCCAGCAATAATAGATAACAATTTACGTGTCATTTTTACTCTCCTTGTTTGCTATTTTAATCTTATATGTATTGAATTTGACTGCGCGTTATTTGGTTGTATAGGTTCTTCCATTTCAAATAAGAGGCTTGGAGGAGCACACCCCAACCAAGCCTTAAGCATTTATTTAGCAGTCTCAATGAAATTAACTAAATCTTTCTCTAGGGATAAGTCAAGTAGAGAGGATTTAATTATGCTAGAAGATAACGTTGATGTGGCAAGTTCATTTTTATTTGAACTTAGTACTTTAATCGTTCCTTCACTAATTAATACTTGGTCGCCGGGGTTAAAGTACACACCTTTAGTGTCATTGATCAATAAGCCTTTATATCCCAGTATACTTGGCACAAAGTCTTCTCCAGGCTGCGCTAGTTCTTTACGAAGGATTGAAGTGTCTTGTAATTTGGCAACTTCAGATATGCGATATTGCAAATAATCACTTAACTTTTCTAATGGCACAGAAGGGTTTTCACGTCCAGAATACTTGAGTAACGTGACCGTTGAAGTTGTACTGTCTTGTTCCGCTATCTCTGTCTCAATATTTGAGTTTGCTGATTGAAATGTACCGGTGACATAAATATTTCCTTTATTTTGTTCTATGTACGGGCCAACAAAATCAGCAGGAACAGACGAGTAGTTTTCAAAATAACCACAAAACTGAGTGTAAACACCGCGATCGGCACGTTGTGGATCATAAATCGTTCTGTTTGAGTTGTCTAAATTGGTCGCATTTGTTGAACCTGGTTTATGTGACCATCGACGATTGCTATCTCGGCGATACCAGTGATAGTCATAATGTGGTGCCAATACGAGTGCACTCAAAGTCAGGCTATTGCTAAAGTTTGATTTTTTATAATTCCATAATGAACTTGGTACCTCTCTAAAACCATCTGCTTTGGCACCTGCGATGACACCAGCACAGCTCGCCCCATTGTCAGAATTGAACCCTCGGTGGCCCTTAGCATAGCCAGGTTGAGATTTGGCATTTGTTGGAGAGATACGGTTAGCGGCGTAATTGTAGCAGTTATTGTAACGCTGGTGATTGCCTCCGGTGTTCCAATAAGTAGGGTGATATCCAGGAATAAACGGATAGATCCGAGAAGATGACTCCGATACCAATTCTGCCAAATTAAATTGTGTGTTGCTTTGTGCATTTGCACTGACTGCTTGGACTGCACCGCTGCTAAGCAAAGGGAGCAAACAAAGGCCAATAAATTTATTCATAATTAAATATTCCTTTTACATTGAATTTAATTTTCGATTTGAGCATTGATTATCTTTTATGTAAACGGTTTGTTTGTTTTTTGATATGAAAAAATTTCTACTAAATTTTTCTTATTTTTATCACAGCATCGAAAGTTAGCCAGAAATCACTTAAATGGAAATTAAAAAAATGTTTCAGAGTCAGCTAGTTGGTTACAAATCTAATATCAATATTTAGCTGGCGCAATATAGTAGTAATTTCGGATTGTGCCTTTTGGGGGAGTAATAAAAAAGAGAAGTTGGCGATAGAGATATTAGGGCAATAGCGAGTATAAGTACGTTATATTGCCAAAGTAGCGGTAATTAATTTTACAGCCCAAATCTACATCAGATGAGTAAAGCAAAAACATCATAATTGGCTTGAATTATGCTTCAAATAGATATACTCAGTAGAACATAATAGGAATTACATGTATATCCAAGGAATGGGGCAAAGTTATGCCGCTAATGAGCATTTCACTGCTCAGAATACATCAGCCATAAAAGCCAACTCTCAAGAAGCAGGTACTGTAGCTAGTCGTGATGAAGTGATTAAAACTGAGCAGCGTATCGATATGCGCAATATCTCGCCTAATGAATATAACGAATTAGTCCGTTCTGGCGTAGCAGACTTACCCGTTCCTATGGTGCTGCCCGGTGGGCGTATTTACCTTGACGGACGTCAGACCGAAATGGGAGACGTTAAAACAAATTATATCGGTCAAATTGAACAGTCTATTGAGTTTAATCAGGATATCGGTGACTTTGGTCAGGTTGCGTTTTTAAAAGACAGGTTGGCAATTGTAAAAGGGCTGCATGGCCAAACTTTTATCCCTTCAACGTTTAGCCAAAGCGTAGACATAAAAGCATGAATTAAGTCCTTTTTAGTAAAGCCTTAAGCCGAAATCGACGCAACTTTTTAGCGACTATTGATATGATTGAAAAATGAAGTTGTGTCTAAATCTGCTTTTTAAAACGTGCCTTTAGCACTGTCGCATTCTGACCCTTTTGCAGCGCAACCTCCCTATATCAAGCGTCATTAAAAGCGATCTTGTTCTTAGTTATTAGCATTTCCTAGAAGATTGGCTTTTCTCAGTACTTTCATGGCTTTACTACTTTATGAGTGTCGGTGTAATACTTTGTAATTAATTTATTTATTTTATGTGTCTAACATGTTGGCTCAATAATCAACCAAAATGGGAATGAGGATGAACACCATTATTGAGCTAGCTGAAGCACATCAGCAATGTCGTCGACAGGCGATTAATCTTATTGTGAGTGAAAACCGACTGTCGGATCAGGTCTCTAAATTACTATCAAATGACTTAGCATCGCGGTATGCAGCGCCATTTTATGCAGGCACAGATATCTCTCAAGAGATAACTCAGCTTGCAATCGAGAAAACCAAGTCAGTTTTTTCCAGCAAATTTGCCAATATTTCACCCACCTCAGGCAGTAATAGTTTAATGGCCGTTGTGTTTGCTTTGACTGAGCCAGGAGACAAGGTTGCGCGTGTCCCGCCGTTTTTCCCCGGTGGCGGATATCCATTTCAATACGAAGTATTTCATCGCCAGTCATTGCCGCTGATCTTCGATGATGCACAGTGGCAATTAGACAAACAAGCTTGTATTGATTTGTTAATTAAAGAGCAGCCCAAGCTAGTTATTTTGGGTGCGTCCATCTTTATGGTGCCAATGCCAGTTAGAGAGCTCAGCGAAGTCGTTCACAGTTATGGGGGCGTTGTTGCCTATGACGGCTCTCACAGTTTAGGGTTGATTGCCGGTGGTGAGTATCAAGATCCGCTAAATGAAGGCGCTGACATTTTATTTGGTTCAACACACAAAACATTCCCCGGTCCGCAAGGCGGACTAGTCCTGACTAACTCCGAGCTGTTGCATAAAAAAATTGAATTAGTTTCTAACTTTACACCACTTAATGGGCCAACCATGATTTGCAACCCGCACCTTGCCAGAATTGCCGCACTTGGCTTAACGCTTGATGAAGTGCCTTGGCAAAGGTATGCCGGTCAAATTGTGAAAAATGCGCGCGCGTTTGCAAGCACCTTCAAACAAAATGGCTTTACCCTCAGAGGAGAGGCGAACCCAGATTTTGAAAACTCGACATACTGTCATCAAGTTTTACCTTTACTCGACAAAGAGACGGGCGTTAAGCACAGAGACAAACTTAAAGCGCATGGGATTTTCTGTGATGGCTTTATGCGTGTGGGAACCGCAGAAATTACGCGACTTGGTTTCACTGAACACGATAGCGCGCATATTGCTCAGCTAATGTGTGATGTAGTAAACAGCCCAGAGCCTTTGTTAAGCGGGGTGAAGGATCAAGTAGAGTCGTTGGTACGCAATCATACAGAGATTGTAATGTAAAAGGAGTAAAAGCCATGCACTTTGCAGAGCGTTTATATCCTCAAGCAAAGCTTGAGAGCCTTTTATCTGCAATTAGTCCATCGCGAAACGTGATTGATTTGAGCGTCGGTGAGCCGAATGTGCCTTTAAATCAGCAGATTTTGTCTCATATCCCTGATGGATTTGAAGCGCTTGCGCGCTATCCAAAAGCGTCCTTGCAACAAGCGTTGTTAAACACGATCCGAGATTGGTTGTGCAAAAGGTATTTGCTTGATGAAAGCTCAATCGATGCGCAATCACAAATAACGGTGCTGGCGGGCAGTCGGGAAGGGATTTTTATGATGCCCATTGCTTTGTTTAATCGTGAATTACAGCAAGGGCTACCGATTACGGTTGCGATGCCAGATCCGGGTTATCCGATTTATCAGGCCAGTGCTGAGAATGTTGGTGCAAACATTTGTTGTATCACCCAAGCACAACTAGCGCAGCTGACGTTAAATGGGAGTGATAATTTCGCTAGCTGGGCGGATATTGATTTGATGTTTGTCTGCTCGCCTAATAATCCAACCGGTGAAGTACTGACAATACAGCAATGGACTTGCTTGATAGCGTTAGCGAAAAAGCACCAATTCGTTTTGGTTGCAGATGAGTGTTATAGCGAGATCTACTCTGAGCCTTTTAAGCCTGTCGGATTGCTAGAAGCGTGCAAGCATATTGGCAATGTTAATTTTGAAAACTGCCTTGCTATTCATAGCTTGTCGAAAAGATCTGGGCTGCCAGGTTTAAGGTCGGGGTTTGTCGCGGGAGATAAAAAACTCATCAAATTGATTCAAGGTTATCGCAATTACCACGGCGTTTCTTTGTCTCCAATTCAACTAAAAGGCTCTGAAGCCGCATGGGCTGATGAGCAGCACGTTGTGACAAACCGCGCGATATATCAAGAGAAGTTCGATGTGTTTACTGAGTACCTTGGAGAATATTCTGCATATGAACTTCCTCAAGGTGGCTTTTACATTTGGCTAGATGTGGGATGCGATTCTGAAAAGTTTTGTCAGCATTTATACCAGCACTATGGCGTAAAAGTATTACCTGGGCATTACCTAGCAGTGAGTGATGAGGTAAAGCATGTGGTGCGCCAATACGTGCGAGTAGCAGTGGTTTGTCATAAGGATGAAGTTGAACAGGTAGCCACTGCAATTAAAAAAAGCATTGCATTTTTTAGTCATTCGAACGTTGTTGGCGACCATGTCGCTTAAACCATGAAAAGGAAAATCACATGAGTAATTCAAATTCATCTAATACACCGATCCGGGCTAACACCGTAATTATAGGGTCAGGATTTGGTGGCAGTGTGGCTGCACTGAGGCTTTGTAAGCAATTAGAAAATACCAATGAGCGTGTTATTTTGCTCGAGCGCGGTAAAGATTGGTGGGGTAATTTAACAGGTAAAGACGGTCAGGCACAAAACGGTGCAGAGTCATTACCGCCATTTTGTAATTATCGTCAACCTGATGGACGCGCGGCGTGGATGGCAACAGAAGAGCCATTTGGCACGCCTGTAGGGGATATCACCCTTGGCTTAAATGACATTCCGCTTAACTTTAACGATGGTGAGTTTGCCAAGCGACCGGTGAAAAAATATCCGGGGTTAGTTGAAACCATTGAAGCGGAAAATATGACGGTTTGGGTTGGCGCAGGTTTGGGCGGTACATCACAGGTATATAATACTATTTTCCAAAAGCCCTCAAAAGATGCGTTCAATCTGGCATTTAGAGATCCAGAAAATCAAAGCACCAAGTTGTTAAGCTACGATGATATTGCAGCTCAGTATGATGTTGTTGAATCAGTAATGAAGCCAACAACCATGATTGATAAGGCAACTGATACCGACGCAACTTTGCAATTCAATCAAGTAACAAGTGCGCAAATCGATCAAAGCAACATTCAAACTGAAATGGCGAGCCTAAGCGAAAATGCGAATGACAATCCAATCTCTATTGCTGCTTCGCCGGATTACCTCTCAACTCGGGTGTTTTTAGAGCAGGCGCAAAAATTACAGGCTGATAAACAAAAATATGATCTCGCGTCGGTGGAGCCCAAATTTAGCACCTTGGCACTAGATTGGTCTGTGGTTGCCAATGAAGTATCTGGCTCCATGTTACCTTCTGCAACGATTGGGGAGATGTGGTATGGCATGAATAGCTACCATGAAGTTGACGCGTGTCGTGGCAAAACGTTTTATGGTATTAAAAAAAGTCTAGACCAAAATTACCTCGCGCAAGCTAAAGAGACCAATCAGTTAGATATTGAATGTTTGAGCGAAGTAACGAGCATCAATCGCATTGCTAAAGGCGATAAAGGTGGGTTTGTTTATCGGGTTGCGGTAAATAAAATTAACGAAGCCAATGTGGATGCACCACAGCAAATTATTTATGAAGCTGACAATGTTATTATGTCAGCGGGTTCCATGCACACAGCACGTTTGCTGCTCGAGTCCTCCAACTCTCCGAGTCTAACAGATGTCACTAATACTGGACTACCAGAACTGAGCCACTATGTAGGTAAATTCTGGGGACAAAATGGTGATTTATTTGCTACACAGTTTTGCAATCAAGATGTACGGCCAGCTAATGGTGGCCCGGGATCTGCTGAGTGTGATTTCTTATTTGGTGGTAAAGGGCAGCAGCCTAAAGCCTATCTGGAAAAAAATCACGCGTCACCATTTACCAAGATGGTGGTTTATCCAGTTTGGTATGAAGAAACCGTGTCTATCCAAAATACGCTCATGATGGGAGTCTGTCGAGATACCGCCCCTGGGCAGTTTGTAAAACAGTGTGATGGTACGTTTGGCTTGTCATATCCACAGACACTAGAGATTGATGGTAAGTATGAAGGGGGGATGGGTGATTCGATCAATACAGCATTAAAGACATTAAATGCATGGAAAGAAACCAATACTGCCAATTTGAGTGAGGACGACCAGCGCAAACTAACCCGCTTTAAAGGGTATCGCGGTCCATTGCATTGTAGTAACAATACGCAGCGTACATTGGTTGCAAACTCAGATGTTGAAAACGAACATTTTGATGTGGCTTATGGCATGACTCCGCACCCATTAGGCGGCTGTGTGCTAGGTAAAGCATGTAATAACTATGGTGCACTTAAAGACGCTAAGGGCGCTGTTATTCCTGGGTTATACGTGGTTGATGGTTCACTCATCCCAGGTAGCACAGGTGCTTGTACGCCAGCTTGGACAATTGCAGCTGTAGCTGAACATTGTATGGCTAAAATTGCGCCGGAAATTAAGCAAAAAATTACCTGTTAATACTAAGGAGGGTAAACACATGACTGTTGATTTTGAAAATGAAACTAAGCTACCAAGCAAGCATGGCTATGACGGTGATTATGCAAATGCACTGGCAGAATTGAGAAGTGGCATTAATCATATAGATAAGCAACTTATCAGTTTGGTTGCAGAACGCTTTTCTAAGATATCAGAAGTCGGCGATTTAAAGGCCATTTTTCATCAGCCTGTCGAAGACTGTAAGCGTGAGCATTGGGTATTAGATCAAGCGCTTGAAAACGCAAAAAGAAATGGTGTATCTGAGTTTTTAACAAGAGAGCTAATGGATGTATTGCTAAAGCACTCAAAAGCTGCGCAAGCTAAACGCGTTCGAGGTTTGTAATTACCTTACTCATTCTATGCCGCCGCCCAAGTATTTGGGCGGTTTATATCATGTTAGTAGCTTTCATTTTTGGTATTTTAATTATAAACCTTGCACCATTCGCTTGATGCTCATAGCTGATCTCACCATTTAAAACATGGACAACTGAGTTATAAGCGATATTCAGACCCAACCCTAAATTTCCCTCGCTGAGTTGGCTTGTATAAAAGGGGTCAAACATATGCTTTTGATCGTCCTCAGAAATACCTATGCCATTGTCTTGATAGGTAATCAGCACATAATTACCGTCATTTTTGACCTCAATATTAATGTGTTTAGATGATTGCTGTGCAAAACCATGCGCACAAGAATTGTTTACTAGCTGAGAAATGACCTTTATCAAAGTCTCTGGATGAGAGTGAATATCTACGGCATCGCCAGTAACTGTTAAAACAACATCAGATTCGATGCTTTGTGAAATGAGAGTGCACCTTTGAGTTAAGAAGCCAAGTACTTCAAAGTTGGAAGCGTCACTGGTATCTAAATTCGCGGCGATTTGTTTAAAGCGTGCGATCATGTCAGCAGCGCGCCCTGAATTGTTGGCGGTCAAAGCCAACATTTCGGAGGCTTCTTCTAAGAAGATTTTTAATTGTGTTGCACTGAGCGTTTGATCCAACAGCAGTTGACGTATTTCTTTTAGCTTTTCTTCAAGGCATGAGGCTGATGTGACAACAAGCCCTAACGGTGTATTAAGTTGATGAGCCATGCCTGATACTAAAGTTGTCATTGCTGCCATTTTTTCGGCTTCTAGTAATTGTTTTTGGGTCGCTTTTAAATTGTCTAGCGTTTCAATTAAGATGAGGTTTTTTGTTTTTATTCGCCGTACAAAATAGCCAGTGAGTAATATAATTATCACCATGGCGATGATCATGATAATTAACTGTGTTTTAACTGCTTGGGTATTGAGCTGGTGAAGCGCGTTTTCTTGAGTAAGCTTAGCAATATCACGCTCCTTTATGGCCAAGTTCATTTGGGCCGCATGAAAAGCAACGCCTATTTCAGCCTGCCCTTGTAAAAACTTGAGCTTGCTTTGCATCAGCAAAGCGGATGTGTCGAGTGCACTTTGTAAGTCGTTGACTTGTTGATAGTACATCTTGAGCAGCTGATAGGCTTCTGACTTTTCTTTGTGTCTGGTGTGTTCGTCACTTAATTTGATGATTTCTTTTAAGCGAGTTTCTGTGTCTTGATACGCTTTTTGTGAAAGCTTAATCTTCATGAGGTCTATTTGCGGCCCAATGCTATCAGCGATGGCATTGCTGTTCTTGCGTATTTTTGTCGCGCGTTCTAAGTGTTGTTTTGCAAGTTCCAGCTCACCCAACGCGATATAAGTTTTGCCTAGGTTATGGTGGGACCAAGAGCTATGGTAAGTGAACTCGTTTTGCTCTCTAAGGCTTAAGCTTTGCCTGTGAAATGCCAATGCTGTTTGATATTCGCCTAGTCCAAAATGCGCTTCTCCGAGATTGTTCAAACCAACAGCCATTTGTTGAGCGAGTTCTCTTTGTTTGGCGTCTTGATAAAAGCGTTGAAAATAGGCCTTTGCATCTTCATAGCGGCTTAATTTTAAATAGACATTACCGATGTTGTTTTCGGTTTGTCGAAGAAATAGCTCAGTGTCCATTAAGGCCGCTAGTTTGTAGCTTTCCAGGTAGTTCTCAAGGGCTCTTTCATATAACCCCATGCGAGTTAATGCACCTGCTGTGAGGCTATAATAACTGTATAAAATGGTGGGATCTGAGACTTCAATACTCATTTTTTTACATTGTGACAAAGTCGATATTGCACTGTGCATGTCATCGGTTTGAATTTGAAACCAAGCCTTACCATATAACAAACGAATTTTTTGTCTGGTACTCAGCTGTTTATCGAACTTAAATAAAAAGTACTCGGTGGTCGATATCGCTTCTAAGGGGGATTGAGAAGATGCACTGCGTATTTCTGCTCTTATCTCTTCAAATTCAGCCTCGGTGAATGATGCGGCGAGGGCATTGAGACTAACAAACAACAATATCCAAGTAATACAACGTAACAACATCAAACGTTGGCTCTCTATTTGACTACTGAACACTAAGCATAGCAGCTAGGCTTTTTTTGACACGGGTCTATTTGTGAAGAAAATTAAATTCATAAAAATATTAATTTATAGGTACTTATAATGTGGTTTGGCTGAGCTTTGCATTCTAAGAAATGGAATCAAGTGCGAGTGCAACGGTAGGCAAGCAGGGCAAACATTGTTGTTAAATGTGATTTTGTAATTGATAATCATTTTCGTTTATTGGGGTGTGTTCACTAGTGTTTATTCACCAATTTTTGTAACCAAGTGTAATGGTAGAAGAGCAAGAAAAGAGTAGTATTTTACCCAAGGGATGCGCACCTGAACCTCTTAGCTTAAGTTGCTAAGTTTTTTAAATTAACTTTTAAGGAAATTTCATGTTAAAACTCAGTTCAGCTGTAAAAATTGTCTCATTAGTGTCTGTATTTGCTGCCACCAGTGCATTTGCGATAGAGAAATGTACATTGGCTTCTCCAAAAGCAGCTGTGAATTTTTGCTACCAAATGAATGCTTGGGATATTGCGGCTATTCAAGGGAATAAAATGCAATATGGTCCACTTTATGGGTGTAAACAAGAAGCTGAAAGTGGCGGTATTGGTCATGCTCTTTGTGATGAAGGCGGAGTAACGACGAAGCGCGTCTTGGCGAGCCCTGAAGAAGCGCTAGCAAATTGTTATAGTATGGGGTACTGGGATATTGCCGCAATTCAAGGTAATAAAAAGCAATTTGGTCCAGGTTATGGTTGCAAGCAGGAAGTTTACACCGGTGGGATTGGGCACGCTTTAGTTAAGTATTAAGGCTGGCTTTATAAGTAGCTACTTGCATGATTAAGCGCTGAAAGTTATTCAGCGCTTTTTATGAGTACTAGGCTATGATCTTTTTTAATGCCGCGACATGAGTGTTAAATGCCGCTCTGCCATATTCTGTGAGGGATACCCAAGTACAGGGGCGGCCTTGGTTACTGCGTTTTGACGTCACTATATATTCGGCTTCTTCTAATACTTTCAGCTGCTTTGAGAGTACGGAGTCGCTGACATCTAGCTGCAATTTAATCAGTTTAAAGTCGAGCTCTGCGCTGGTGGCCAGCATCGCACAGATCTGTAAGCGGTTTGGCGCGTGGATAATGGGGTCTAGATCACTCATTTGGACGCTCCATGCTTACAACTTCACCTGTCGGATACATTCGTTGTAACCAAACAAGCACACCACCACACATTAGGCCGCATACCCAAGGAATAAAATTCAACTCAGTAAATAGCGTAAGCTCGCGGCTTACAACAACCATTACTGCAAAAAATAGTGCGCTATAAATATTGAGTCTTTTACTGGCATTGGAGCGGGGCAATATGGCAGGCTTGATCCCTAATAAATGACAGCGGTATAAGTAAATTGCGACAGAGAACGCAAATATGGCCCCACCGACGATCATCATGAGTGCCCATTGATTTTCGTGTCGCATTAGGCCATATCCTGCGACAATCGCGCCATAGCTCAAACCTGTGATAGCGCTTAGCCACATTGGCGGGCGGCTATGTTCAATGGTTTCTTGCTGCGTGGATTGAATGCTTGCAAGCGCTTGTTTCGCTGCATCTTTATCTACTTCTGTGATGTTATTTTGTGTATCTTTCATTGTTCGCTCTCCTTAACTTTCCACAATGGAAACTAAAACTTAGTCTACACTTTCCAACTTGGCAAGTAAAAACTTTCCATAATGGAAAGTTTAAAAAGCGATGTTTCATGAATGAGCTATGAAAGTAGATTAGGAGCGGTTAAACCTTGCATCCAAAGCATACGCAATTTTTCAGGGGTCATTTTTACCGGCTGCTGAGGTATGTCAGAGAAAAATTGCTTAGCCAAATGCCGACCTATTGTTTGTGCTGTCGTGGTTTTGTTGATTCGCGTTTGGTAAAAGTGATTTAGTGCGTCAGGTATCGCTTCATGCTGATTGAGCAAGTGGGTTAAATGCCACACATCTTCGAGTGCTTGGCTCGCTCCTTGGCCAGAAGTTGGCAGTGATGCATGGGCAGCGTCACCGATCAGCACCACGTTGTTTTGATGCCAGTAAGGGAGCGGCTCTAGATCGTGGACAAAAATATGATTGCAACTATGCATATTTGCCGTATGCAGTATTGTGCTAATGGCCTTGGGCCAATGTTTAAATTGACTTTGTGCTTCTTTGAACCACTGTTGTGTTGTGTAATTTTTATTTATGTCACAGGCCCAAGCAGCAGCCCAATAACATGAGCCTGCTGTTGCTGGGACAATGCCAAAGCGCACGCCATTTTCACGAAATTCCTGAATAGGGTTGCTCTTGACACTGGCTGGGGTCGGACTGGTGCCAATGAGGTTGATAAACCCTTGATAAATAGGTTCAATGGGTGTTTGAAAAATTGCAGCTCTTACTTGAGAGTGCATTCTGCCATCGGCACCGACCACAAGGTCAAACTGACTAGAAAGCTTACCTATATCTTGGCTATCAACAGGCGAATTAAAGTGACACAAGATATTGAGCTGCATGACCTGCTCATACAAGCAAAGCATTAAGTCTTTGCGTAAAATACTGATGCTTGGATAGCCACATTCTTGGCTGAGTTGTGAAAGATCTAATTTTGAGAGTACTTGCCCTTGCTGGTTCATTTGCTGGACACCGCATGGTTGCACTCCAATTTCAGAGATGGCCTTAGTTAACTTCATTTTATCCAACACAAACATGGCATTAGGCCATAGCGTTACGCCTGCGCCAATTTGTGATATCTCACTGCTTTTTTCAAACACCTCTACATCAAAGCCTTGTTGTGTGGCAAAAATAGCCATGCTTAGACCTGCGATGCCTGCGCCAATAATTGCGATACGTCGCGTATTTTGCATTTTATATATCTCCATTTAAATCATAGCCAGACTTTGACAAATATAAATAGTGGGATAAATTGGCAGTTATGGTTTTCATAATCCCAAATTATGAGTGAATTGTGTTAGATAAAGAAAGTTATGAAATAGTGACTTCTTAATTTTTATTGTTTTTATTTTTTTAGTGTTTTTAAGT
>NZ_JAKFZS010000026.1 GCF_021654285.1 Pseudoalteromonas luteoviolacea
GTTCATAAGTATAAAACATGTATAAAAAGACAAATTAACATTTTATTTTTAAATATAAAAACAGCACTTTTATTTAAAATGAAAATATAATTTAAAGTGGAAAATATAATTTTTAGGGTTTTACGAGTAGATAACAAATTAACCTGTGAATAAACTCCAGAAAGTAGAGGATTACTCCCCTACTATTTATTACACCTTATTAAGGCTGTTCGCACGTTGCGGCTGGGCATGAATAGTCGTTTCCTGTCCAGCAGTCACCACCCCAAGGGCTTGTCAAGCGACTTGCCAATTGATTACCACCAGCAACTTGAGGCGTCATTCCAGCCATAAGAGCTTTATTTTCGGAAAGTGTTTTTACTGACTTTTTGTTAAGTTTTAATTTCATTTGTTTTCCTTAATCAATTTTTATGTATTGTTATTGGTATTTCCTTTCATCCACATCAAGTGGACATAAAAAAGTTACATATAAATTCAATATAAGTAAACAGAAAAACCTATAATAAAAACAACGCACTGTAACAAACCATGACAATTGAAATATTTTTAAATAAAATCAACCCTTATTAATGGGGCTCTCCAACGTAAAAATAAACTTAAAAACATATTAGCCAGATATATTTCTTGATAAAAAAAGCGATTAAGTAAATAGAGAAAAAGCGAAACTAAAACTCTATTTATTTTAACATGAAGACATAAGCACACTGACAGATAAATGAAGAGGAAGTAGTGCACCATTAGCATAGGTGCACTTAAAAGAAAGGTGTCTACTAGTTACTGCTTTGCCTAACTAATTGATCTAAAAAACGTACACCCCAGCCTTGAGAGCCTTTTGGTGCCACCGCAATCGGCTGATTTAACCAATCAACACCTGCAATGTCCAAGTGTACCCATGGAATATCTTTATCTACAAACGTCGCGACGACTGCTGCACCGATACTTGCACCTGGGTTACCTGCACCTGAGTTTTTAATGTCTGCAATATCTGACTTAATTTGCTTAAAGAAATTAGGATGCAGAGGCAGAGGCCAAACCGCTTCACCACTGGTTTCACCAACTTGCATCATATTTTGAGCAAGAGACCAGTCGCGCGTAACCATGGCCGCATACTCATCACTTAACGCTCTTGCGGCTGATCCTGTCAACGTCGCAATGTTAACCAGCATTCTAGGTTTAAATTCATCTTGTGCATAACGTACTGCATCGGCTAGTAACAAACGGCCTTCCGCATCCGTTGAGATGATCTCAATCGTCGTCCCTTGCATTGTTGTTAGTACATCCCCCGGACGAATAGCATCTTCCGCTGGCATATTTTCAGCTAGCGGCATCACACCGACAACATTGACATTTTCACCTCTGCTTGCCACAGCCAATAATGTACCGGCAACCGCTGCAGCACCAGACAAATCAGATTTCATCTGCCACATACCGCTGTTTTTCTTCAAACTGATACCACCAGTATCAAATGTGATCCCTTTACCCACCAATGCAATTGGCGCGTCTTTTTTGTTACCGCCACGGTAGTTGATCACCAACATGCGTGGTTCATGGATAGAACCCAAGCCAACACCTAAAATCGCGCCCATGTTGCGCTTTTTCATTTCTCTGACTTTCATAACCTTGATATCAACGTTATCGATATCATCAAAAGCATCCTTTACTCTGTCTACAAAGCTCTGCGGATAAATTGATTTACCCGGCTCTGATGCCATATCACGGGTTAGATGTACGCCTTGTACCATGTACTGTAAATCGTCATTATATTTTTTAGTAGCTGCAGCAACGTTGTTACTATAAAGCACAAAGTTACGAGGTAAGGATTGCTTTGCCTGTGATTTATATTTGTCAAAGTGATAATCGCGAAGACCTGCCCCCATTGCGACCCAAGCTGAAGGTGTTGCAACTTGCGTATTGAGCGCATCAGTAACGATCGCATACTGAGCATGGCCATTATCTGGTGTGCTCGCCGCTGCGTAGCCACCTAAGTCTTGCAGTTGAGCTTGTGTTAATGCATCAGAGCCAGTACCGATCACGGTAATTTGTGCAAAAGGCGCCAGACCATAAAACGTTTTCGTTTTACCAAACCCACTTTTAAAGCCTGCACTCTCAATTGCGCCTTGCAATTGACCATTTGTTTTTGTGTTTACTTGCGCCGCAAGCCCGCTTAATGAATTAGCGTTATCAACAAAAATGATTAAACGCTTGTTTTGCGTTAAGTCGAGTTTAGAGAATTGAATATTAGGTAGCGCGTGCGCCATGCTTGCAGCCAACATAGTCAGCGCAGCAAGTGTAAATTTGATCATGCTGTTAATCCGCTTAATTAAACCTATAACACTCAAAAGTGTCGCTTTGAGAGCCAAAACCTTAAGTAGACCTGAGTATAGTCAAGGTTTAAGCGGTATGAACTTTACCTCGTATGAGTGAATGTAACCATTTGTTATCGATGAATATAAGCAAAAATGCTGTGTATGGATTAAGACAATTAAATTGCTTTGTGTTTTGTATGTGAGAGAACCTATATTAAAACTTTACTTTCAACATTATTCTAGGTCCCCTGATATAAGTTTATTCAAACAGCTCGGAGTTTTTCAAGCGACTGTGGTCATCAAACACTTCACATGGTGCACCACCACCAACTACGCAACATGGTTGAAGCGATTCTGACGACTTTACCTTCCTACACAATAGCCCTGTGCCCAATGGTCCTGGTTTATCCAATATACAAGGTGTACAACTCGGCGCAAAACAAGCGCCATTTTGGAAATCTTCTAGAGAACAAAGTACAGCCTGGCGTGGGTTGATAAAATGCGCGTTTTCAAGCAGATCAGACGCATCATTAAGTGCTTTTCGCAGCGCTTTTACCGACAAATCTCCTTCTGAATCCTTGACTAAAGATTTATATTTGGCCAAATAGCTAGGGTCGTTAAAATTTGATGCTAACAAATAGATAATCGCGGTATTTAAGCGCTTTTCTAGCTCCGCCTTTATCCGCGCTTCCTGTGTATTTATACCTTTTGCTGTCGTTTCTTGCCCGTTACTCGCTGCAAACATGGGCATAGCAATAAGAAACATTAAAGATAATATAACTAGCTTCACTTTAGATAATCCTTTGATATATGTGTGTTCGACACGAAATTACGGACTTTCATAAGAAAAATCTATTACACAGCATTACTCTAAGAAGGCTTATGGAGTAGTCAAAGATCAGTTTCAACAAACATTTATAGCATATGAGTCAACCTCGAATAAATTTGCACAAACCCGACGCTGTAGACACTTGTTATGCATTAAAAAGTTTCATATATTGGAACAATATTTCTAACCCAAGGAAAATAATAATGAAATCGGGTGCTCTACTGAAAGTGTTATCTTGTCTAACTCTACTTGTGGCTTCCCAGGGCGAAGCCAATCAACAAAAACTTTTACCTCATGACGGCAAAGCCGAAGACAGTTTTGGATTTAGCGTTGCTATAGACGGTAAAACCGCTCTGGTCGGTGCCTTTAAAGCGGATACAAAAACAATTCAAAATGCAGGGGCCGCCTACGTGTATGCACTCGGCAGCAACGGCTGGTACCAACAAGCAAAGTTAGTGGCAGAGCCTGCATTCAGCGAGGACACACTTGGTGGTAATGTGGCACTTAAAAATAATATGGCCATGTTAGGTGTATCAAGAAGAGACAGCCGAGGTAAAGACTCTGGCGCCGTGGTGGTATTCGAAAAACAAGGCAACACTTGGACACAAAAACAAATTTTAACTGCAATTGATGGTAAAGCTGGCGATGTATTTGGACAAAGCATTGCACTGACTGAGCGCTTTTTAGTCATCGGTGCGCCGCACAGTGACGCTCCACACAAAGACTCTGGTTCAGCTTATGTATATACTCGCGAAAACGGTGCTTGGCAGTATCAAACAAAACTCACAGCCAAAGACGGTGCTGCGGATGATTTATTCGGTATTAGTGTGGCGATTGATGGCAATACCATTCTTGTCGGTGCAGACTTACATGATGAAATAGCACAAGAGGCCGGTGCAGTTTATGCCTATGAATTTGATGGTAAACAGTGGCAGCAACAAGCTAAACTGATGGCAAAAGATGGTGGACATACAGATATCTTCGGAGTACGAGTTGCGCTGCGAGGCGATACTGCACTGATCTCTGCCAGAAGAGACGATATTGAAGGTGTAGGTGAGGATGCAGGTTCAGCGTATATTTTTGAGCGGACCGATGGAAAATGGACGCAAACACAAAAACTGGTCGCGCCAGATGCTCATGCCGATGACCGATTTGCACGCGGCGTAACACTCTCTAATGACACCGCCTTAATTAGTGCAATGCACCATGACGCCAACGGCAGTAATGCAGGTGCTGTCTATATGTATAAAAAACAAGGTAACCTGTGGCACTACACATCAAAAATCGTCGCCAAAGACGGAAAAATCGATGACAGATTTGGCTGGAATCTCGCGCTATCAAATCAACATGCTATCGTTGCCGCACCACATCGCGATGATAACGGCAATTCATCAGGTGCGGTGTATATGCTGGATTTAGAAGGGCAAAAGCCCATTACATCGAGTAATAACGCAGATAACGGTGCTAAATTGAACTAAATAGAATACGGAGTAACAAAAAAGTACAACTATCTAGAATGTACTTTTTTGTCTTTTCATATAAAAACCGTGTCACTTATTTAGATCAGTGGCACCTGAGTGATTAAAGGTACTTTGACAGTACCTTTATTTTCAAGCAGTTACATTAATGACTTCCAAAATACAATTTTGTCATCTCCTTGACCGTAGTACTCTGGAATAACTGCGACTGGGGTATAGCCGCATTGAGGGTAAAACTTGCGGGTTCGTTCGTACTCGGGAAGCCCTGACGTTTCAACCAGCATAATTCTAGCCTGCTTCTGGACAAGCGCCGACTCAACATGCTCAATTAGCAACCTGCCGACGCCATGACCTTGATGTGACTGCAATACAGCTATCAAAAGTAAGTTCCAAGTTCCCTCCGTCATTCTCTCTGGGGAACAATAAGCTATCGCTATAACTTGCTTATCAGAACTCTCAACAACGAACCACTTCTCTTCTGATGTTTGAGAAAAAAAGGGCATACTCATTTCATGTAAAAGCTCAGATGGAAACATCTTGTTGTCTTCAATTATCAGCTTTGCCGCTGAAAGGTCGGATGGACTCATTTCACGAATAGATAGATTGTTTTTCAATTTCAATTACTCATATTTAGATAATAAAAAGCCGCTCAAAAACACGCTGTTTTCGAGGGAATAGAAGCTAGCAACCGAATGGTGCTAGTGATTTCTCACAATGATATTCAAAAAATTACCAGTTAACTATAGTCGTAGGCGCCATCACACAATTGAACTATAACTGAAAACTGTACGTTAAAGCAATTTATGGTATGGACACACAGCGACACTTAGAATCTAACCATCGTAATTTCTTGTTAGACATTACTCATGATGCGGCGTAACTAAACCACATAATCAATCTGCTGTACTAAGTTCGGTTTACCCTGCTCGTCCAGATAAAAACCTGATTTTCTGATTGCCCCTTTCAGCTCACCCTGTTCGCGAATATTCATAGGAGTCTCTGTATTTTGCAACCCTATAGCGCCAATATTGGCCTCTGACAGTGTCACCAACTTGTCTTCATCTTTGTTTTTTATCCACACTTTGAGGCTGTCAAAGACCTCGTCATTTTCGTCAATAAAGCCGTTGCCATCCTGATCGTATTGGGCTAAATCAGCAAAACCATTACCACTTAACGCACCAAACAGTTCAGTGCCATCATCAATGCGTGAATTATTGTTTAAATCCAGCGCCAAAAAGCCATAGCCTTTTTTAAGATGGGAGAATGTATCTGCTTTGCCATCGGCATCAATATCAAACTGCATCTGCTCACTATCCAGTTCAACTGCCTTATTGGTAAAACTGATAATCAGCGGATCTTTCATATTAATATCTTCAATTGTGCGCTCGTAACTGGTGTGAGATTGCTCAAATACAGACTTAAACGCAAAAGCAATTTTCTCACCATTTTGGAGTGTAATTTGCCCACCTACTTTAAATACATTAGATTGGTGCTCGTGACTTAAACGCTCAACAATAACATGAGTTGGCTCGGGCTGCTCGGCATCTGCAGCTGCGAGCTCAGCGGCAGCTTCAGCCTCTGCTACGTCCTTACCTATGGTGTCATCGTACCAACTCACTTCTTTTCCGGTTAGCTTCTGTACCAATAACTTAAGAATATACAGCTTAGCATCGTTGCCCATTTCCATGTCACTTGCTGCTTGCTCTGCCTTAGCAACTTCAGTGTCAGCCATGGGCAAAGCACTTTGCTCCTCTTCAGGAATGGTCACTTCTGTACGCTGCTCACTGACGTGAAATTGCCCTTCATGTTTGTTACGCATCTCAATTTGTGCACTTTCAATTTTCATAGCTCCTCCAAGCCCATCCATGTAATTTGGTTATCGGCAAAAAAGTCTATAAATTGAGCAGGAATTTAAAGAAATAAAAGCAAGGAACAAGCATTATGTGCAGCGTTGTCGCAGCATGTCTCACCCACCCAGCTAAGCTGCGAGCGTGGGTGAGTGAATTTGCCTTTAATGCCTTAGTAAGACAGCGCTGGGCAACACAGGATCACAGTCATGGTAAACCTCACTACGGTAAGTGTGTGAAACACTATTAATGCAGTATCCATCTGCATAGTTTGTCGCACCTAAATGCGGGTTTTTAGCCTCCCCATAAATACGGTTACCACTGAAGTGGCTCAATCCTGAGCTAACCTGAAGTGAAAACTCATAGGTAAGCATACCTCTGGCTGTGATGTATGGGCTATGAATTGTGACTTGATTCCCGCCAACATAATGCTCACCGATAGCTTGGATCCCTCTGTACGCTCTTTGTAGCTCTATGATGTTACGATTGATAATATTGTCATTGCATTGAAGCCCAGTGCAAAGTGAGAATATTGCGGATGATGTTGTGCCAATTGTGCGACTACCTACCTGATTACTCATACCCATTGACGTAATATGGTTAGATTGAACAGAAAAACCATTATTTATAAGGTTTATGGCCGTTTTACCAAAGCTGCTTATTTCATTATTAGATATCATTCCCTCATAGCAAGGTACGCCACAGCCTATACTTTGTACATAAACTGCGCTTGAGTCTAAATAACCGTAAACATCATTGATAGTATTATAAATAATATCGACTTGGCCACTAACTGATCCTACGATAGATATGCCACGATGTGCCAAACGTCCTTCACGAACAAGGTCTACCCCATTAAAATACCTGTCCGAGCTTGTGTCATGCCCGCCAATATTCTCAATAATGTTATCAATGATATTGATACGCTTACCATTTGTGATTTGAATTGCGCGTGCAGGATAAATATCTGAGTAGGCATCTACAGCACCGTACTTAAAGTCAGTCCCTATGAAGTTTCTGAGCGTAGAACGATGAATAGAAAAGGAATCTGCGCCTTCAACCTCTATCCCTTTAGTAGCGTGAAAGTTACCGTCTATTTCTACTTTATACATACTGCTACCACTGGCGTTTTTAGTAAATTTCAACATAGCAGCAGAGTCAGGAAGTTTGTTTTTGGCAAAAATAACGGCTAACCCACCTACCCCTTCAATGCGTACTGGTTTATCAACCACCAATGGTTGAGTTAGTCCTATTGGCTGACCGCAAATATAAATCGACTCTACTCGATTATCTTCAACAAGCTGCCTAAACATCGCCTCTTTAAGTTCCGGAGGTTTTCTATCATCCCACCCCCAACATAAGTCCCCTCCGTGCTGCGCAAACACAGATACAGATAAAAGTAGTAATACGATTCCAAAACATGTTCTTTTCATTTTTGTCCCTTATGAAAAATAATGAGTCTGGTACTACTATCCGGTTTTTATTCCTGTACAGAAAACAACCTCAAACAAAAAACAGATAACCCAGTTGACTGAATTAACTTGAGATATTTACCTTTTAATCTGCCAAGCTCAACCCAGACATCATTGTCAGGCCAAAGCTCAGCATCCTTTATAGGTCGAATTTATTGCTCTACTACCTTCAAAATGATCTCCTCAAGGTAGTTAAGATACATATCCATATAAGTAACACCATTTTTATCATCTGATAGCCATGGGTTCATCAAAGTATGTCGTAAGACAAACAGTGCGTTATCTTGATACTCAACCTGTTCAACATCTCTCACAAACGAGTGCGGATCAAGGCCAAGCTTAATACATAAATTATGTGCGACTTTATCATTGATATTTTTTCTAAAAATAGAAGTGTAAGAGCCGATAAACTCTTTGCTAAACATTGGCGTCGACTTCTCAATTTTAATGTGCTCAAACACTTTGCGAGTAAAGTCATTTAACACTCGTGTACTGGAGTTACCGGCGGGGTTAATGGCCAAACAAATCAGATTTGTATCAGGCTCTATGGGGGCAATCAAGGTCGCTTTGCCTGCCAGTTTTTCACTCAATGCTACAATCTTATGGTAAAACACTTCTGTGGTGCGAATTGTGCTGGCAGGTAATTTGCCAAAGTGCTCAGCATTGAGTGGTAAAACATTTTGCGCCACATAACTTGCTGCTGCAGCTGCTCCCGGCTTTGAGCCTTCCATGATATACTGGCCTAACTGATTTAATTTAGGTTCAGGCTCAACAAATCGGTTCTTTTTATCAAATACATAGGCAGCTTCTTGCACCACAAAGCCACACATATTTTTGTTTCTGGCGATAAATGCACCGCTGCCAAAGGGCATATAACCTAGCTTATGCGGGTCAACCGTAATGGAGTCAGTCTCACATAGCGCGGCAAATGCATTGTAGACTTTGACAGATGGGAAGTATTTAAACCCTGCTTTGACCGCTTCATGTTCGCGCATTCGATTGTCTTCATCTCTAAATACAGACGACAAGTAGCCACCCCATGCGGCATCCACGTGAATATAGTAATTCAATCCCTCATCTCGGATCATTTCGTCACGCAAAGATACAATGTCAGCGATAGGATCAACGGTTCCAAACTCGGTAGTCCCCAAAACTCCAATCACCGCAAGGACAGTACGGTTTTCAGATTTTGCTTTTAGCAGCAGCTGTTTAAGTGCCGTCGGATCTAAACGCATTTTTTCATCAGTAGGAACTTGCCATAGGTTTTTACTGCCTATACCCAAAATCTTCATGGCTTTTACCCATGAATAATGTGCAGTGGCTGGCACAAACACCACGGGCTGTTTTAAATCTTCATGCAGTTCAAAAAAGTCAATATGGCCTTGGTGTTCAATACGCTGCTCTCTAAGTAACTCGATCAGTTCATCATATTTCTCATCACCCATGGCTTTGAGCTTATTTAAGCAATTGACACGAATTTGCACTACTTCGTCAATCGAGAGATTCATTAATTCCCAAGTAGACATACTTTGCAGTGAACGCCCTTGCCCATCCACAAAGTCAATATCTGCCAGCTCACCACAGCGCTTTACCGCCAGTGGGTAGTACTTCACGGAGCGAAACATCCATAAGCTTTGATAGTTCGCCACCGTACCACCTGAGGTTAAATGTCCCCAAGCGACTGCACCTTTGTCTACATCTAAGTTGTAGCCAAACATTTGCGCTAGTTTATTACCCACTTCCAACTCCATTTTAACGGTGACTGGCGCGGCTTCTTCTGTAACATTGTTAGGGTTATACAGCGCAGTAATAAATTGCGCCAGCATTCCTGGCAGCAATAAGTCTGATGCCATATGCCCGATATATCGTGGGTTTGAAAATGGCACGGATTGCTTTAAATCCGCACTCAGCTTATGCAGTTCTTGCTTGGTTTTAGCCATGGTTTCTAGGTAATGGGAAGATTGTTTTTCAATAATTGAGACTGGCGGTAAATCTTCTGGATGAAAACTACGTCGCCAATAAACGTGGTCCCGAAAGAACTCTAAAAAGATATCTTCAAACTCGTGGTTATTTTCACCATAAGAGCCAAGAAAGTAAGGAGAGAATAGGCGTATATCCATGTTAGTTTACTCAGTCTGTATATTTAAACAATCATTCACCATGCCATCGCATTAATGCGCTCACATGCTGCTATCCTGTGCACTGTATATCGCTCGTTTTCCCGTATAGTTAGGGCAAAGCAATATATGAACGCATCAAGAATACGTTTCATAGACTCAGTAATTAATAAAAAATTTAATTGAAGTGTGTTTATTAAACAATGAATTGAGGTAAAACAAACTTAAATACAAATAATGCGCTATTTTTTGGTATATGCCTATATTCGATGACCAGCTTAACGAAGCTCCTTCTTCGAGCCAGCAGTTATTTTTTTAGTTCTAACAAATCCCATTTATTGCCATATAAATCTTCGAAAACGACAACAGTTGCGTACTGTTCAACTCTTGGCTCTTCATGAAACACCACGCCATTGTCTTTCATAAAGTGATAATCACGCCAAAAATCATTAGTTTGTAAGAACAAAAACACTCGTCCACCGCTTTGATTACCGATCGCCTGATGTTGTTCATCATTGCTTGCTTTTGCCAACAGTAAATTAGTGCCATTTGAATTAGGAGGGGAAACCTGAACCCAACGTTTACCAGCACCTAAATCAGTGTCTTCAACTAGGGTAAACTGTAGTTTTTGTGTGTAGAATTCGATGGCATCATCATAGCTTTCAACGACGAGTGCGATGTTACCAATTTGCTGCTGTATTGACTGGGTCATACTTTTATCCACGAGAAAAAAAACCAGTTTATACTAGAAATTACGCAAGCAATAAAGTCGCTAAAGATAAAGCTCGCAGCTCTTATGGGGACAGGTTAATTATTGATAAACAATATCTGTTCTCAGGACATATTTAACACCTGTTAGTACTTCATTTCCTTTGTGCCATAAATGATGTTCAAATATTAGTGACTTACCTATAGCGGCATGCACCTCCAGATTTGACTGCCTAAATTGCGTACATCCCCCTTCATAGTCGTCATTTAAATACACCAATAAAGTCATCATCGTTACACCACCTGACACACTTTGCCGTCCGTCTTTGTGCATATTAAACTTCTGTCCTGGTGTGTAGCGATAAAAACGAAAATGAGGTGATAAACCAATGGCGCGTTTACCTTCAATATTTGGCATAGTCATGTGAGATAGTTTTTTCCACAACTGCTCAGCCAACGATTCTGATATCCAATTCACTCGGTGGTTATTTCGTATGTTACTCAGATATGAGCGGCTAACGCCCACTTGCACATCTGCATTTCTGTAACCACTCAATTCTGATTGTACGATTAATTCACGACATTCCCGCTCCGAAAGAAACGCATGAACTGTAAAAATATTTTCATCTAATCGACATAACTGCATGCTGCTACATTCCTTTTTACACTATATGGCCTTTGCATTGCGGTGGTGTGCCATATGCGTAACCTCATGGCCTTTGTAGTCCGAAAAGCAATGATTTAATGTTGTCCTTAACTATGTTTGAAAAAGTTAAGCACCATCAATTTCAGTGCCGTGAATATGCACTTGATGCGCAATCCACTCCTCTCGCGCCATCCAATAACAGATATGATTAACTCTATGGTCGTATAAAAACTCAGCGTCAGGCTTAAACTCTTTATTCACAAACCCTAATCGAAGCGCAATGTCTTGGCTTCTATAATTGTACTCTGCGATAGAAAGGCACACTTTGTTAAGCGCTAGGGTTTCAAATGCATGGTCAATTAAATAACTCACGCATTGAGTTGCAATACCTTGCCCTTGATACTTTTTTGCAAGCCAATAACCAATTGATGTACATCCATTTATTTTATCTATGGGGTGATATCCGCACATGCCTACCAAAGTATGATTTAAATATATCCCGCCCATCAAACCAAGTTCATCATGTAATTGCTTTTGAGTTGTTTTAATGAATTCTTCAGAGTCTTGAACTGACTGGGTAAAATCAAGCCAAGGTAGCCACTGTTTTAGGTGCTGCCTGTTGTCATCAACGAGTGTAAATAACGTTGGGGCATCCGACAGCGACAATAACTTCAAACAAATTTCATCATTTACTTCTAGTTTTACCAAGGCCTTACTCCTAAGTGTAAAATACTACAACAGGTGTCTTTGTGTGTTTTACTGTGCACCTTCACCCAGCTAACTATATTCTTGTAAAACGCAGTTTTTAGGTTAAATACAAGTTCTTTTGTAACTCTAAGTACCCATAATAAAAACTATCAGCATATTCATTGTTTGTGAAGTATCTACAGAATTATTCTCAAAAAATAAAAACCAAATAATTAACATACTTTTAAACCCTCTTTGAACAACAAACAGGTAGACTATCGTCAATTGCATTTTGTATTAGGTTAATAATGAAACCATCACTAGTATCTATCGCCTTAGCTGCTACTTTGCTAGGCACAGGCTGTCAACAAACATCAACTCAAACAACTGACGCAGCCGCTTATAACGACACCACGATACGTGTTGCTACGTTTAACGTAAGTATGGAAGCAACTAACTATCAAGCTGACAAAGCGTTAGATGTTTCTGGTAATGTATTAACTAAGGCACTAAAAAGCGGTGAAATAAAGCAAATCAATAATATTGCCGAGATCATTCAACGCACACGCCCAGACATTATCCTTTTAAATGAATTTGACTATATTGCCAACCCAGAGCAAGGTATTAACTTATTTAAAAGTAAATACTTAGAGGTGTCTCAAAATGGTTTTGAACCAATTTCTTATCCTCATGTATATTTAGCACCTGTCAATACGGGCGTTAAAACACCTTTGACTGGCAAAGACAGCAAACTCACTCATTATGGATTTGGCAAATATCCGGGCCAATACGGCATGGTGCTACTATCAAAGTTCCCAATAGACGCTGATCAAGTGCGTACTTTTCAAAACTTTCTATGGAAAGATATGCCAAACAACATGATGCCAACTACCAAAGATGGGAAGAGCTGGTATGCACAATCTGAGCGTGACATCATGCGACTTTCTTCAAAGTCTCATTGGGATATTCCAGTTCAGATCTGTAACCAGCAGCTAAACGTACTTGCTAGCCACCCGACGCCACCTGTTTTTGATGGGCCTGAGGACAGAAATGGTAAAAGAAACCATGATGAACTAAGGCTTTGGAAAGACTATATTTCTGCAACTGGTCACAACTACATTTACGATGACGCAGGTGTAACTGGCGGTTTCAGCGGTTCATCTTTTGTGATTGTCGGTGATTTAAATGCCAGTGACGTCGATGGTGATGGCCACCCTAATGCCATCAAGCAGCTCCTCACACACAGCCGAGTAAACAACTTAGCCACGCCTAAATCAGAAGGTGGAAGGTTAAACAAACCGCACAATGCAAATGCAGTGGCACATACTGCACATTGGGGAATGCGTGCTGATTACGTGCTGCCATCTAGCGATTTAAATGTCATTAATGGCGGTGTATTTTGGCCAGCGCAACACGAGTCTGGTGCAGAATTAGTGGCAAATAGAGCCGCTTCTTCGGATCACAGATTAGTGTGGGTTGATATTCTCTTGCCAAATACTTGTGTAAAATAATTGCATACGAGCAGGCTAATAAGCCTGCTCAAAACCTGCCTCCTTCCGATGGTAATTTCCAAACAGAATGTGTAAGTCCAAAACGCTCAAATATCTCTGTCGCTTCTTGCACAGTCCACTTTACCCAATCAGGGCTCAAGTGTCGCCCGTACCAGGCTTTTGAAAACGCCCAAACCTGCTCAATTGGCTGAACATCGCCCTTATGCATATTGTGTCTTTCACACCATGCATCAATGTCAGATTCGGACTCAAACATCAGCATAGTACTGCAAGTGTAAATTACATTATCCCACGCTTTCTTCATGGGAATAGGAAAATGAACATACAAGTGCTTGTTTGCAATTCTTCCATTTATGATTTCAATCACAACCTGTTTTGACTCGCCACCCAGCGTAGTTGTTATGGTCAAGTTTCGATCTAACAGTGCTGCTGCCCCCAAAGCACACCAAGCGCAATTTCCCCACCAGCCCTTATCATCAGACTTAATCCAAAAATTTGTCGGTGCAGCAGAAAACGGATGCATCACCCAGACTTCATTCGATACTGGGTGCAAAACAACACCATGCTCCGCTTGTAATAACTTTAGCGCCTTAATAATACAATCTTCATTGAGTCCAAATAAAACGCTCAGCTTGTCTATACTCGGCGCTTTTGCATGCTCAATAAAGTGTTTCATTACCTCATAGTGCAGTCGTGATTGAGTTAATACCATTGATATTTCATCGTTTAATTCGTTTAAAGAAAACTTAGCTGCCATACCTAGGTATTGCAAAACAACCACATCTCACAGCGGTTTTAATAAATGTCACTAAATTGCGTTTCAAATCCAGAGTAAACAAGCGCTTTAAGCTTGGCAAACTCAATACCCTTAGTATAATTGCTCATCAAAATCAGTAACTCATCTGTTTTCATATTTCTGATAATAAAAGCGTTTGAGCCAAGTACATCATTTGAGTGAGAGACTATTTCAGGGCGGCGCTTATCAATAACCCAACCAAAGCCATAATATTCGATTGAGCCATCATTGAGTATTGCTGGGGAAAATGCCTCATTTAACAACGAAGGCGGCAGTAACTTATTAGTGTTTAGGCCTTCATGCCATTTTAAGAGATCAACAGCGGTTGAATACACGGAGCCACTGCCAGTTACGCCATCAATATGAACCTGACTATTTTGCTTAAGGCCAGACTGCCCATAGACTCTATTTTTAAACTCAACGTTTTTTGATAATTCTGTGAATATATGTGTGTTATGCATATTGAGCGGTGCAAAAATATGCTGCTTAGCAAACTCTTCTAAAGACTGTTCAGATACGCTCTCAACGATATGCGCCAGCATCACATAATCAGTATTGCTAACCTTATACTGACTGCCTGGAATAAACGCCAAGTTTGGCGTAAATTGGATAAACATTGACATTATATCTTCATTGGTAAGCAGCTGGTTTGAGGTCGATTTATCTATCACCCCCTCATAGTTAACGATACCCGAAGTATGTGTTAGCAAATGCCTTGTTGTTACTTCAGAATAAGGGAAATGAGGTAAGTACATCTGGATCGGTTTATCGTAATCCAGCTTGCCTTGATACCTAAGTATCATGATAGCCATTGCAGTAAATTGCTTTGACAATAAACCCAAATTAAAAGCTGAACTTTCAGTTATTAATTGGTTAGATTGTGGGTGGATCTGCCCCACAACTTTGTGAAAAAGCACTTGTCCTTGACGGGAGAACAAAACGCTACCACTAAACTCCCCCTCTTTGCCCAGCATATCTATTTGCTGAGTGAGCGCCCTAGCTTTTAAAGACTCATCTAAGGTTGAAAACTTAGCAACAGATGTAAAACTGCATAAAATTAATATAATGTATAATAAAGCCACGTTTGTTTTCATAACGTTATCCTTGTTACTCTAACTAACATCTAATTCGATAAACTAACTTATACCCGAGCTAATTGTTTGCTGTTCCGGTTAGATTTACTGTACTAAATAGTTAAATCAAAATAGGTTTTGTCACATGCTCTCTTTGATATATCCTGTTAGCAATATTGGCGCTTAAACCGGCGTATTTTTGTCCGTGTACTCATCATTGGCGAAGCCGTATTTAATTGGATCATACGTCCTAGTGTCCACTTTTCATACCAAGGTACTTCATACAATTCATGGTTATTTGAGTTTAAGATCAGTGCTCGAATATCTGTGACACACACCTCAAGCTCAGCAAGCAAGTCTTCGTACTCCCAATCAGCATATGTTTGATGAAAGTGCTCTGCCAGTAACCCTAATTGATTCCATTTAAATCCGCGTTCAGGGAAATCCACAGGCTGCGCTTGTTGCTTTAAGTGATACCACTTTAAAACAAGATTCCCCCACCCCAATAAATAAGCCAAGGTATCGCATACGCTGACAACGGAGCCTTTGACGTTCCCTTGTACACCTAGAACTCGAGACTTACTGGCAGATATCGAGCGATAATCTGCCATTAATTTAGGGAAAATCGTGTCAATGGCAGACAACAGCTCTTCTTTATTTGAAGCAATTCTAGACATCGCATTTCCTTGCTGTCGTTATTAAAATGAAGTGGGTAAGCCTAAAACTTCAAATACCATTGCAACAAACCCAAGAATTCACACTCATTTTGGCGCTGTTTTTACCGTATTAACTGGCACCCAGCCTTTTTCTCCCGCACCTCTTGTCACCCTATACCACGCATTTAATTCAAAGAGCACGGTCAACCTTTCACCAACTGTGGTGTTTAACTCATTATTATCATAATCCTGCAACAGTATCCCCTCAGTTGCCACAGAGCCCCTCTCAATATACTGGGTTGGCGCCCACCCTTGTTGGCCTGATTTTGTTTTGACAAATACCCAATTTGGAAATTCATCATCCATATTGCCGAGTGTAACTTGTTCGCCTGGTTTTAAAAAAAAGGGTTCTGGAAACTCAGAGACATGTGCCTCTATAACAACTACTTTCATATCTATCTTATTAACTTAAAAATTTTACATTTAGCTACTCGCTGCTTGAGCAGGTTCATTTTCTGAAGATGAGTCTTTTTCTGCAAATTGCTCATATCCTTTGCCTGCAACTGGTGGGGTATTAATCAAATTTACTGTCGCGATATGTTCAATTCTAAAAACCAACTCACCTGAGGTCTCTTTGCTGTCATAATCATGAATTAAGTCATCATTACCCCAATACTTAACCTTAGACATTAAAATAAAGCCTGAGCCAATTTCATTGCTTGAAATAGACTCGTAAAGAGGTTTAGATACCTCTCCATAGTAATAATAGGACTCTATTTCGCCATCTTCTTCTGGCACATTAAACTGCGCAAATACCCAAACCCGCTCAGCATCGTTCAACTTTTTAAGCGCAGAAAACTCATCTAATGGACTGCAGCCAAGTATTGTTAGCATTAATATGGTTAAAAATAAAAACTTCATACGATCTCCAATTCGACTTTATAAAAATTATTCCTGAATTTATTATACAAACCGAATTTAGAAAATAACTAGGCAAATATTAATTATTTAATGTGGAATTCATAGTTATTCTTATTTTAAAGCAACAGTTCATAAATCTTATCAATGGGCTAGCGAGCATAAAGGCGATTTATTAACACATGGTTTTTTGGACAACTTAAATTAACTAGCTCTGTGAACTCATCTTTCGAGAGCACTCGGCCATGATGCGACGACACAAAATGTTCCGCCTGAATACCAAGCTCTTTAAGCCTCTCATTTAAAACCTGCGCCCGATAATATACATCTCGACTTGGCCAACTATTAGGTGAATGAAACCCAGTCTCCAAGCTACTGCCAAACATATCCTCCGCAAATACTACCTTTTGTTTTGGTAAATACACAACCAGGTTATGATCAGCATGGCTGCTTGGGACATCAAAAACCTGTACCTGATTATTGGCTAACATCATACCGTCGTGTAGCAACGCACTATTTTTTGGTGTTAAAGGCTGCTCTAGGCTCGCTTCTACCGCCTTTTGATGTTCCGCCATCAGAAGTATTTTAGCGCCATGTGTACTGACTTCATTTAACCCCATTAAATGATCGTCATGGTGATGCGTCACAATAAATTGAGACACTGGCTTATGAGTACCCAGATACTGATCTAACTTGTTTAACCTGTGCTGCCAGGTAAACGTATCCTTATTCATTTGCCATGAGCCTACTGAGATATAAGACGTGCCAATATCAACAAATAAAGTAAAGCCCCACCCTTGGCCGACTAAAAATACACCCTTTGCAACTTCATTTACGCTCGCCTGTGCAAAATCTAAAAACGTGTCGTTGTCGCTAAGTTTGTAGCCATCAGGTTTTAGTACTAAGGGGACAATTGAAGCACTCTGTGTGACAACGCGCTCTGTCACATGCAAGGTGGGTTTATGCTCTTGACTTACAATAGTTTGACTCGCCCATGTAAGCCCCTGATCATTGTGTGTATGACCCAAAAAGTCATAACGCGTCGCTATTTCGTTTTTTTTCGTTATCAAACGCGACAACAGACCAGAAGCTGAGCCGATATAAGCTGTTTTACGCACTTGATTAATCGTCCAATTAAGTACCGTATGAGCGTGCCCTTGAATATAGGAAACCCCGCCACTGCTCACATCTGCGCGGTTGTCACTGAGCTCCTTAATAATTAGCGTGTCTACACTCTGCTCCATATTTGGAGCCACAGAGTCCCAACTCATTCTGGTGCTGGGCTGATATGTTTGCATGCAGTGATCTATCTTCATGCCTTTGCCGTTTAGATAACGTCTATCAAGCGTGACTAATGAGTGATAGCCATAATTACCAATTAGATTCTCATCACTGCGTTTAAACGATTTACTTTTGGCAGCAAAGTCAATTTCAAGTTGCTGCTTATACCTATGTAACACCAGACTATGCGAGCCCTCTTCAACATGACCGCTTTGCCCTTGCATGTAACGATATAGCGACTCCTCCACCTTTAATTGTTTGAGTTTTGAAATTGTGTCAGTGCCATAGACTTCAGCAGCGCGCGTAATTGCTTTAATGGCAGCCTCATCTGCGTAAGCAGAGCCACTTTGAAGCACCACGAGTGCACAAAGTAAAGCTCGACAGTCATGTGCCTTTGACCACGTTTTTCGTATGAAATAGATACGCATAATATTTCCCTTCCTATGTAATGACATTTGCGCCATTACTGTGCTTTAAAGCCCGAAAAGCACAACAAAGGCACACTGAGGAATTCATGATGAATAGCTGATATCTATAATTTACAATAGGTTATATAATATTTTGATACTCGACAGCCTCTGATTAACTGCATATACTCGAGCATACTTCGAGCCGTAAAATAAGATTATGTCCCCAACGCAGCGTTTTTATATTCAAGAACATCTCATCGATTTATCTCGTTCTGAAATCTCTTATGCAGAGCAAAGTACCAAGGTAGAACCCAAAATTTTACAGGTACTGCTTTTACTCGCACAAAACGCGCCTGAAGTGGTTAGCCACCAACAAATCATGGATGAAGTTTGGAAAGGCAGTGAAGTTGTCCCAAATGCCTTACAGCGGTGTATTGCACGGCTAAGAAAAGTACTTGGGGATGATGCAAAATCGCCACATATCATTGCGACACATCCCAAAATAGGTTATCGGCTCATGGTAGATGTGCAATGGCTGCCCGAAAATAAAACTAAATTCGCCGCCATGCAAAGCTCGCTGAGTCTCAAACAGGCTCTATATTTTGGGCTGCCGTGTGTTTTGATTATTATGCTTGGCTTAGTGACATGGTGGCATACGCAATCCGAACCTTTAAAGGTGACTTCTTTTAAACAGCTCACTTATACAGATGCCTTTGAGAGTGAGGTGACCTATAGTCCCGATGGACAATACATCGTATTTAATCGCCATACGCACTCATGCCAAAGCCATATCTGGGCTAAAAACCTACAAACAGGTATTGAAAAACAGCTAAGTGTAGAGCCCGGCTTTTACCGCGATACACGCTTCACACCGGGTGGGCGTAACATACTTTATACAAAGCAACGCCATTGTGACCAAAGCAAAACGACACAACACGAACCGTTACAGGCTAACTGCTGGCAAATCAATATGCTGAATTTTGCTACCGCCTTAAATACGCCGCAAGTTGCGACTGTGCCCTATCAGTGCCAAGCCAACTCGATAACACGACCCGTGGCGCTGCCAAACCACCAATATGCATTTTTAAGCCGCCAAGGTAACACGCAGACCTTAATTAAGTTCAATGCACTGGCACAGCACTCGAATACCCTATTTAACTTGGCAGAAAATTCAGTTTATATGTATGACTATGACCCAGTGCATGCTCAATATGCAGTGCTTTCCTTTAATCAAGAAAACCAGCATATGCTGAGCATACTCAGTAAGCATGGCGAACTCTTGCAACAAAACGAAATAGATACAAGCAATCAACAGCTGCAAGTAAGCCACTTTTCTATCCGTTTTTCAGGTCATGGCAATGCATTGTTGGCAGTCTCACATGGTAAGCTTTATCACTTAACACTGGATGGCAAAGTGACTGCGTATCAAACTGCAATCAATGATATTGTGAGTGCGCAATCTCATCCTTTGACTTCAAACATCATCGCCATCAAAGGCAATAAAGATACTGATATTGCACTCATCCCTTTAAGTGGTGAGCTCGAAGTCAAAACAGAGCGCGTAATAAACCAAAGCGTGCAACCATATCCAAGCTTTGCGCGCTCTAAAAGCCGAGAAAAGTATGCGCGATTTCAACCAAATGGTGAGCTGATTGCCTTTATCTCTGCTCGCAGTGGACAAGATCAGATATGGCTCTGGGACGGCGTACAAGAAAAGCAACTGACACATTTTTCGCAGCACAGCAAAATAGAGCAGTTTAGCTGGTCTCCAGATGGTCAAAATCTGGCTGTCATTCATAAAACCCAGCTCTACATGGTTAATTTGAATGGAGAAACTCGCATCATTGAAGCGCCAGCACCACTAGTGGATGTACTAAACTGGCACCCTCAATCAGGGGTTTTTGTCACGGCATCACAGCCCTCTGCCCATACACTTTGGCAACTGGACCTAGACAAGCAAACTTTTACAGCCCACTCAGTTGACGATGTTCAATCAGTCTGGCTCAGTGATCATGCCCTCTATATCAGTGACTTTGATGGGCAAGTTTTTGAGCAAATGCTTAACACTGAGAGCACTGAATACCAGCGAATGCCGACACTGAATGGCCACAGCTTAGTGTTATACAAACAACACTTTTATAGCTATGACATGAAATCAGGTTACTTAACGAAATACGACTTAAACGGCGAATTTATTAAAAAATTGAAGCCACTAAAGCCCTTTGCATGGAAAATATCAGATATAAAAGGTGACTATGTGTTGCTAGACCAACTTATCGAGCTGAATCAAGATGTGGTAGAACTAAGCTTATAATTTTGAGTTATTTTTTGAGTTATTGAGGGAGCTCCACTTCCCAAAGTGCTTGCTTTGCTGTGGTATGCGTATTGTTTTTTGTTGGCTCAGTGCTGTGCAAGGTTATTGATGAGCCATCGTGGTTTTCGGGGGAGACTAAATTTATAAATGTGTGCCTGTCCCATTTTAGCTACATTGTAAAATCAACCAAGGCCTAGAAAAATCACAATTCTTAGCTTCGCTTTCCCTTATCCAAAAATACAGCATCCCCATATCACCCCACATTGCTTCTATTTCTTCATCAGAGTCAAATTGTAAAAGCAGCTTCCAATCGAGTAATTCACGTCGTAGCTTTTCAGCTTCCTTAGAGTTAATGCCTTCAGGGTTACCACAATAAACACCGCCACTAGCTAACTGGCAGTCTTCTTCCATTGAATCTCCTTGAATGGGGCTTGGAAAACCACCTATTTGGTGTCGAGGTTGATCGCCAAAATGTTCATCGATGAAATCATAATATTCTTCCTCATCATCTTCTGAAATCCCAAGAGATTCAAAATCCAACCTTTGAACATCAGGATAGCTAATAAAGCTTTCAGACTTAACGTATTTGATTGACGGTAGTAAGTGATCTAAATCAAAACCTGACGGCAGCTCATACGGGAATAAATCAGAATGGCCATTCTCATATAGAATTGCCCAACCCCCAATATCTTTAGGATCAAAACCCCAAGGCCACTCTTCGAGGTCATAGAAAAATAAAAGTCTACCCGTTTGAGGTAGCCAGTCTATCTCTTTTTTTGGATTGATTTCTTTTAAATCCAATTGCCCGATGAAGCCAAGAGGTTTTTCATTTTTCCGTGGCCACTCAAACTGGCCACCAACTAGCGGTTTCCCACCAAGAAAGCTCGATGTACGTTTATCAGAGCTCACTATGCGCAAACATTTTTGACCTAAAGCTAGAACTTTTTCATTCATTGTTTCAACAACTTCATTTGATGGCTAACGTATTGCACAGCGGATTTGGAGACCCAGCGACAAAATCCGCTGCTGATTTTTGCTAAGTATTTTTAGTACTCCACACCAACAACCAACATTATTGGGAACTCTCTATCCTCTTGACATACTGCCAGATAAAGTATCAATTCCTCAGTTTCCCATATAGCCGACGAAAAAGAACAAGGAACGTAAAACGGCTCTCCCTCTTCTTCGCCCTGTTCTTCTGTTTCATCATCAAACTCTTCTTCATCTAATGCGATTCTAGGCTCACCGTACCATCCAGCAAGATCAGAAGCTAAGCCCTGTAAAACAATTGTAAAATCATGAATTACGGAGTCAATTAACTCATCGTCGTGTTGTTCACTCTCTTCATCTAGTACACGGAGTTTAATTACTTCAAATTTTTCTTCACCTGAACTAATAAGGTCCTCTACGAACCGGACAATATCTTCTGATATTTCTACTTTTTCCATAATCTCTGAACTGATTGATTTATGCCTAACGTCGTTGTAACCGGTTACAAGTTTATAACTATGTGCCAGTCCCATTTGGTCTTTTTATATGTGTTGGGCAATGACATTGTCTATGGATTTGACTGCCGCCGCCCTATGTTTTGATAATTTAAAATGCTTCGGAAGATGCAGTAATGATGCCCTGTACACCCCAAACCCTTCTTCGCGACGGTCGGTGGATGCAAGATAATCCCTTATAGTAAGAGCATGCTCTTTTGACCAAGCCCAAAGTATTTTCCCTTTGACCTCAAATCTCCAATATGCGTCGTCAACCCAATCAATTTCAGTAGAGTCACTTTGATAACCACACTTTAAACACGAAACTTCGCATTTAAATGATCCGCTGACTACTTCTTGCTTATAACGAACAAGCTCATTGTTTACGTTTTTGAGATTTGGTAGTTCGCTAGCTCTTGCTTCTGCGCTGCATTTAGGGCAGGAAACAGAAAAGTATTGAGGAAAACTAAACCAATCATAAATGTGCGTCATTCTAGCTCCGAGTTTTCACAAAAATTTGTGCCTGTCCCATTTGGTCACCCTTTTTTCGGTTTTCACAAGCAACCAGCCATTATTTTTAAAGAACAAGATACGGCTGCTTGACATTAAAGATGTGTCGCACTTCGGAGTTGAATTCAGGATAAAATTAAAATTATAAAATTCATCCGACCTCCTAGTCGATTGTATAAAACTTTTCCTGAATCTATTATACAAACCGAATTAACAAAATAACCAGGAAAATATTAACACTTTAATACAGGACTGGTGATTTTATAACCCAAAATATAAAACCAAAAAAAACAGCAAGAATAACCCTGTTATTTAAAATATAGTGACACAGTAAATTTTCCCACCTAATTACAAGCCAAACAATAACTTACCATGGACACCTCGATGTATGACGCTCTTTTCTTTCTTATCAATGACCCCGGTTTTATTAAACCACCACGGCCCATTAATGTAAGCAACAAAATAATAAAAATAATTTTTAACAAACACAGAGGAAACAACATTAATTAAATAAACACTTACCAAATACATCAATTATAAATATCAACCCCACATTATACAACCAGAAAAACCTCCTATTAATAAATATTAAAACATAAAATAGAAAACCATAAAAGGCAAAGTACAATCACTTTAAAAACAGCATTGACAATGCAAAAAGAAACTTTAACAATAAAAAATATTTTTAAGGAAGATAAATAAAATGAAATTGGATAATAAAAAGCTATCATCAAGATCTTTGGGAAGACTAGTTGCTAAAGAGTTAACTGGTGGCGTATTAAAGCAAGCTAGCGGCGCATCAAAAAAATGAATTGATGGCCTCGAAATCCTATATGGATTCGAGCTTCAATGGCCTTTGGGGTGACTGCGATCCTCTACCATAGTCAGTATGCCAGAGCTATTTATTTTCTAACTTCATAATACTAAACAGCCGGAAGTAACTATTAGCTACTTCCTTCATTAGGAATACAACACTATGGACAACTTACGCAAACTTATAGCCTTATACGGCGCACTGCTCTTCTCTTCAGCTACCTTGGCTAATTGTGGGCAACTATTTTCAAGCCTAGAGGCACAACTTCACATAGATCACACAGAATTCGACCAAACGGCAAACAGGGGCTGGCGAGCACTTGCTGGGCAAAAGTGCTATGATGAGGCTGCAATTCTAATTGGTCTATATATTGAACATACAAAAACTGACAGCAGTTCTCTACAATGGCACCTACTTCAGATGCATGCCATGGCTGGAAACACTCCACAGGCAGTTAAACTAGGTCACGAGATTGTGGCAAAAGCTCCCCCGAGCCAACCGACGTTCCTCTGGAAAGAGTATGTCCAAGCGACAGTCGCATTTCTTGAGGGAGATAATCAGCAACTGCTTCGCAACCGGAACTTACTTGCCAGGCACAAACACTCTAAACCAAATGAAATGAACCTAATGGCCTTAGATAGGCTTATAGCCAATATCAAAAAGCCTTATGCAGACGCATATTTTGCGCAATAAACGAGGCTCCACTGGAGCCTTCTTCATTTTTAGTTACCCGAATAATAACAAGCGCATGAATTACCTATTTTGATATATGCGGCTGTTCCACTAGTTAGTACTGTCTTGATGACAATGTCTATGCTCTCGCACAAATTACCACCTAAACCATTGTTTAAAAAATAATTTTAAGTTCTTCATGTACGTTTTTTTGCGTTTAATAGTAAAAATGGACAGGTAGTAAAAATGGACAGGTAGTAAAAATGGACAGGCAAAGTAAAAATGGACAGGCAGGTTTTAAAAGCAAAACTAATTTAAAGTAAAAATGGACAGGCAGGTTTTAAAAGCAAAACTAATTTCGAGGTACCTTTCAAAATCATGGATTTATTCAACAAAATGTATCAAGAAACCACATACATTAGATATAGACTTCAAATAGGAATATTTTAATTTTATTAAATACGAAAAAGTTAGATTTATAAGCCTGGCTAAAACAACTTTTTACTAACCAACTCCCTTATACCAATTCACATCATTTTTAGCGGCATGTGCTTTTAACACAGTTTGCGAACCTGCAAAGTTACCGTAGTGACTTCCAAAACTTTGTATCCTATCTAGCCAAGTCGTTTCTTCAATTCTTAGTGACACTAGAATACTGGGCACATTCTTTGGTATGTATCCTTTCTTTTTCGGATGAATATATCTACCCGTCCAATCAACTAGTTCAAGGTAATCTAACAATGAAAAAGGTAAAGTGTTTTCCTGCTCTCTTGTACCAAACGGTTTTAGTGTTTGGGGTTGTTTTGTTTGGTGCGCTGCTTCATTATTTTGGAGGTGCTTTATGCGTTCTTGAATCGATGTAAAATCACTATCCTCTAGCTTGTTTGCCTCGTTCGCTCTGATTGGGTTTAAATCTACGTAAGCCATACAACTGAGCAATGCCGTTTCATCTAACAAAGCTTGTGATTTATATCGCCCCTCCCAGTACTTGCCTGTGCAGTTGTCTTCTTTGTTTGCTTCTTTTGCTATGTATTCATTGAGGTTTTTCATAAACCAGCTAATGTCATATAGCCTAGCTCGCCACTTTTCAGCTAACTCAGACACAAGTAACTGCTCTGACTCACTAAGAGCATCACCGTGAAAGTATCTATCAATGATTGGGCTACCCTTGTATAACCTATACCATCTTGATATCACTTCATTATCTGACCAATTAAGTGCTTGCTGTCTATTCACTTTAACAACCAAATGATAGTGATTACTCATAATGGCATAAGCCGCTATTTCAATGGCAAATACACTGCTTAACAGTTTTACTCTCTCCACTAACCATGTTCGTCTATGGTCAAAGTTTTTACCTGTATACTTATCATCTCCGCACAAAAAAGCACGGCGTACACACCGTGCTATTAAGTGGTAATAAGACGTCGACGACAAATCTATCAGGGCTTTCCTTGCTCTTGTCATTCCTACTTAACTCAACTTGAAACTGGATATTTAAACAGTAGTCAAGTAACTCGAATTAAGCAAAAGATTTGTGTCTGTCCTTTTTCAGTTTGTTTTTCAGTTTCAAGCTGAATCAAGATGCGGTGGAACTCTACTTATAATTTTTGTCTTATTTTTATGATTTATTGAGAGGACGATCCACTGCCAAAAGCACCCGCTTGCAGTTTCATACGCATTACTTTTTGTTGGCTCCGTTTAATGCAAGAACATTGATGAACCATAATGGCTTTCAGCTGAGACTAAATTTGTGTCTGTCCTTTTTCAGTTTTTTTCAGTTTGTCATTTCACGAGATTATTTAGTGTCATCACGAAATATCTCAAGGATCAATCTACCCTTGAAGTAAATCTCACCCCTATTCCGTCTCGACCATTACTAACATCACTTGCTACCGCAACCTCATACTCGTTTTTAAAAATCGCAACTGACTCCAAGGAGATATCAATAAATTTGTGCCTGTATTATTTTGGTCTTTTTGGCCTAGTGATTTAGTTTGTTATTTACTTCGCTTAAACATCCAAAGAGCAAACATAAATACACCAATAAAAAGAGCAGTGATGGATGATTTTCTTGAGTCGCTAATAGTCTTGCGCGGTGTTAAATAAGATTTTCCAGAGATCTTGGCTCTCACTACCTTATCATTACGACTTATATAAAGCTTCACTAGCTTACCTGTAAATGACCTAGCAACCTTTTCATTGCGGCAACCAGTAGAGTCCTTGAATGATTTGGGTAAATAGAGCACTTCGTCAGAAGTAGTTAACTGTAAACGAGCAGAATACTTTCTTGGACATTCCAAGACCCTAATTCTTCCTTCCGCGACTCGCTCAACTTTGAAAGCGTCGCTTGTATCACCGGTTAATCCTTCTATACCAAAGAACATAAATAAAAAGGAAAACAGCAATACAAATACCTGAGCTGGTTTAGTCATAATCACCTTTGTACATAACGCAAAAATTAAACGGCTAAAATCTGTGAGACACAAACAAAGCCAGCTGTTTTTTGTTCGTGTTTTTAAATTCTTCTAGCAATAAATTTGTGCCTGTCCTATTTCGGTTTTGCTATTTCGGTTTTTCGTTTCCGACTCGCATATTAAACCTAAGAACATCTCTATGGTTTCCGTACGCCATGGATACTTTATCTAGATCATTGAAATAGAAAGTAACCCAACCATTATTCATTCGTTGCTCCCAAATTCCATCAGATTTATTACTTTCGGGGTACATTTCAATTCTTCTGCGTTTTCCAAGTCCAAGAAATCTCCCCGCAGGGTCGTTGTACCAAACCGACGAAATCACACCATTGTTTTCATAGATAGCCGGCGAGTATCCGTTTGTGTTAATTCGATGCGGATTACTTTTTCATCAACCCTTTTAAGGACTTCAATAGCATCTTCGAATTTCATTCTTAATGAAATATGAGACCTATTGATTTTAATATGCCAAATCCGTTGAAACACACTAACACCTAACGCCGCGTCTAGTGGTGAGTAATAGTTGGCAAAAATACACCGAAGCGGAACGCGCCAACTCTTACGAGTCTGACTTAAATGCCTTGTTTGGCTCTTTTGTATTGTGCTTTATATGCCTCAATACCGCATCTAAAGAAAACCTCGCAAGCTCAGCTACTTGAGATGATTCCACCTCCCCCCACCCCCAGCCCTCATAGCTAATGGAGTCATTTTCAAGCTTGTATTTATCAAAGACTCCATAGCTATTAACGACCTCTTGAGATTGTTGACTAAAATCTTCATTACTTTGGATATTGTGATAAATTGCAGCAATATTGTTTCCCCACTCCCTTAAGTCGTTCAAACTAGGTACATAAACATTATTACCATGTTTATTTAAGGCTGAAATGTAATGTTCATGTTTACTTTGTGGGAAACGATCAATTAGTCGCTGTGTATAAAATAAAGCCACATCATTTTTTGATGAGAATTGATTAAAGTTATCAGACTCATCATTTAACAGTTCTATGATCCCTGAAACAACATACTCTTCAGGCCAAAGAGTCTGGAACATAGCCAAATTACGTTCTGACAATCCTCTTAAATCATCCGATGCTCGCTCACTGGAAGCTTTAAATTGAAAGACAACATGATTTATTTTAGCTATCTCATTATTTAAATTTTTACCACTTTCAATTGATACATAATGAGAATATATACCAGCGCATACCGATACTAGAATTGATCCTATAGCCCATCGGGCAGAATTATTTCCCGACACTTTTGATTGCTCAATGACACTTTTTTTTAGTTCTTGCTTTGGTGCATCAAATAAATCATGAATCAAAGGTGCATAAACTTCAGACTTTAGCTTTTCTGCTTCTTCCGCTTTTTTCTTTTGAATTAAGACTTCTTCTCTCGCTGCATCTATCTCAGATTTGAGACGCTTTATCTCTTCATCTCTTTTTAGCTTCTCTTTCTCAATAACTTCTACTTGGGCGGCAAAATCTCTGATTTTATTCGCCATATCAGTACCTTGCTCAACAATCTTTTCTAAGTTTTTTTCCATAAATACACTATATATTGCTAATTAAGCGATAATGAGCCTAACATTTTCATCTACGATAAATGTCGCATAACAGCTGCGGTTCAGATACGCACTTTATTACCTTCAAGCATAACAACAAGTTAAACAGATGTCACCAGATTGAAAACAACTTGAATACATCACTTGCAGTATAACAGTGGTGTTTGACAAATACCGAGCGATGTATATCTGTACATATAAATAAATCAAAATAGAACTTACTATTAAGTCACCATTTTTACCCATGCTCAAAGCACGTATATTGAAAAAGATATGCCACAAGTAACATTTCATGCTGCTTCTATTTGATAACCGTCTTTATATGATTTCATAATCTAATGCATCCAAAAACACTTAGAGAAGAGACGATAATGTAGTTTTTAGTTGCTCAGCCAATCAACAAAAATAGGCTAATAACACAACCCTCATCAACATTGACTAAAAGCCTATTTACTTTATGGCATTGGCTTGAGGTTGATGAAAGCCCTTAGGTTACGAGTACAGCTTAAGCGGCAAACTCATCAAAAAATTAAAACCACTTAACCCCTTCTCTTGGCAAGTATCAGATATAAAAAATAAGTATGTGTTGTTAGATCAAGTTATCTAATTGAATCAAGATGTACTGGAACTCAGCTTATAATTTTGTATGCTTTTTTCGTGTTACTAAAGACTTTCCTGTGTACTTATCCACCCCACACACAAAAAAGCACGGCGTACACACCGTGCTATCAAGTGATAATAAGACGTCGACGATAAATCTATCAGTGCGTTTCGTGCTCTTGTCATTCCTATTCAACTCAATTAAAAACTCGATATTTAAACAGTGGTCAGTAACGCAATTTAAGCAAAAAATTTGTGCGTGTCCTATTTCACTTTACTTTATTTCAATTTCGCTATTTCAACTTCGGTTCCTTAACAGGAATCTTTGTACCAATTCTATTATTATATTCTCTAATGCAGCGGTTGGGCATGCTTGAAATATTGGTGTTCCCAATAAGTGCAAGTACACGACTATAATCGCCATCATTCTCTTGAATCTCATAAACTATGGCTCTGCAGCCATTGGTATCAAAATCAATCTCATAGTTTCTATCTTTCTCAAATGATGTTGATATAAATGAACCACAAGATATGCTTGTCCCCAAACCACCAGGCCTTTTAAATATTAAAAAATTGTGTGGTTTATCCGCTTCAAATAAAAACTCTTTAGCATTCGCAGCATAGTCCCCGTAGCTCCATAATGGTATTCCAACCCTTTTTGACTTCGTAAAGTTTCCATGCATTTTTGCAAATAGTGATACTCGATTTTTTCCGTTTTCACACTCAGAGTTATCAAACCCAACAACTACAGCCTCTCCAACATGGTGGCCTGAAGCAACAAACCTAACTTTAGCTATATCCCCAACAGTAGGCTCTTCGTACTGAACTGTAGTGGTAGCACAACCAGAAACCAAAAAAGGTACAATGAAAAATTTGGTCCTTAACCTAAACATTTAAACTCCATAAAATCTAACACTTTTACTACGACAAATATCGCATAAAACAGCGATTCAGATACTCTCTTTATTAAACTTCACCATAACAATAACTCAATTAAATGTCACCGATACAGAAACAATAAAAGTACTTCGATTGTCACATAGCATTCATCACCAACAGAAATATCCGTCAGTGCTTACTGAACAAAAAATTAAAACCACTTAACCCCTTCTCTTGGCAAGTATCAGATATAAAAAATAAGTATGTGTTGTTAGATCAAGTTATCTAATTGAATCAAGATATACTGGAACTCAGCTTATAATTTTGTATGCTTTTTTCGTGTTACTAAAGACTTTCTATTTCCCAAAGCACTTGCATTTTTGTGTCGTACGCTTTGTTTTTTGTCGGCATAGCCCATTGCAAGGTAATTGACGGGCCATTCTGGCTTTCGGGTGAAGTTAATATCAGCTTAGTGCGCTCATCTAAACAATTTGCCAAGCCAACAAAGGGAAAGCCTGACACTCACAATTTGATTGAGTCCGCCTCGTATTTATAGCCCTTTAATGAACCTAGTAACTGTCGTGATAATACTCGATTTTATTGCTTTAAAAGCATTATCAAAGCAATAAAAAATGCCTGAGCACAGGTTTGTACTCAGGCATCAAAACGTTTAATACAAACTAACTTGTTGCTAGTTTATAGTGTGTCTTCTAACCATTTGAAGAACTCACGTTGCCATACAATGCCGTTTTGCGGCGTCAATACCCAGTGATTCTCTTCAGGGAAGTATAAGAAACGGCTCTCTAAACCACGTAATTTTGCAGCTTGAAACGCCTGAATACCTTGGCCTAATGGTACACGGTAGTCTTTACCACCATGGATCACAAACATAGGTGCATCCCACTTATCTACATAATTAATTGGGTTGAACTCATTATATGTTTGGTTAATAGACGCATTGCCTTGCTCCCAATATGGACCACCAAATTCATGGTTTACGAAGAATAGCTCTTCCGTTGTGCCGTACATGCTGCGTAAATCGAAGATACCACAATGCGAGATAAAGGTTTTAAAGCGACCATCATGGTTGCCCGCTAAATAAAATGCAGAGTAACCACCAAAGCTTGCGCCGATTGCGCCAATACGCTTTTTATCAACGTAAGATGCTTTTGACACATCATCAATGGCATCAAGGTAGTCTTGCATTGCCTTACCACCCCAATCTTGCGTAATGTCTTCATTCCACTTAACACCATGACCTGGCATACCGCGGCGATTTGGTGCCACAACGATATACCCTTGTGATGCCATTACTTGGAAGTTCCAGCGGAACGAATAAAACTGTGAAAGCGCAGACTGAGGGCCGCCCTGTAAATAAAGTAGTGTTGGGTACTTTTTATTTTCATCAAAATTAGGCGGATAAATCACCCAAGTTAGCATTTCTTGACCGTCTTTTGTCGTCACCATACGCTTCTTAACGGTTGGTAAGTCAAGGCCTGCATAAAATGCGTCATTGACTTTGGTCAGTGCTGTTAGGTTTTTCTTGCGTAGGTCAAAGCGGAAAATTTCTGATGCGCGGTTCATGCTGCTGCGCGTCACGACTAAGTGCTTATCCATTGCCGCGACAATACCATTCACATCAAACTGGCCTTTCGTTAGCTGTTTGATCTTTGGCTTAGTACTGACTGATACTTGGAATAATTGGATTGTGCCATCGGTTGGCGCAACAAAGTAAATACGCTTGCCATCTGGGCTCCATTTGAAGCTATTTACCGTGCCATCCCACTGCTCAGTCAAATTAACTTCTTTGTTTTTGATGCGTACTATAATGTCGTTTTTATCCGCTTCATACCCTGGCACGTCCATTTGAAGCCACGCTAGATTTCCTTTTGACGAAAACGCAGGGCTCTTATCATAACCTAGGTTGCTTTCGGTGATATTGGTGGTTTTTTTACTCGCTAGGTTATAACGATAAATGTCGGTGTTGGTACTGGTAACATACTCTGTCCCTGTCAGCTTTTTACTTACATAGTAAATGTTCTCGCCTTTAGGGCCCCAAATGTAATCACTTGAGCCACCAAATGGAGAGGTTGGGCTTGAGTAAGGCTTACCTTCCATGATGTCGACTTTCTTTTCAGTCGCTAAATCTTGATAGAAAACGTGCTTAAAGCCACCATCATTCCACGTATCCCAATGGCGATAATTTAGATCATCGAATACATAAGCATTCGCTTGAGACAAGTCTTTATGTCTATGACTTGCTAAAACCGACTCGATATTCACCTTTTTATGGAATAGCTTTTTAGTGCCATCAGGAGAGATATTGCTATCAATTAATAAGCCTTGATAGGCTTCTAATAGCTGTGCACTCCCACCTTTAACAGGCACCTGATATACCTTGCTGGCAAAATCATTATTTGCCACGCTCGGGGTCGTTACGCTGTAAATGACATGGGTTTTATCTTTATTTAATCCCAACGCAGTAACACGTTTAACTTCCCACAGTTTTTCAGGGGTCATCACATCTTGTGCTGACACACCTGCGCTTACTGCAAGCCCCAAGCTTGCAGAAATAAGAATTCGCAACATAGCGAAATGCCTCCAAAAATAAAAACCCGTCTAGACTACATAAAACGGTCATAACTTAAAAGGAATCAAGGTGATTAACTGGTCACACCTATATTTTGACTGAGTTTGAAGTACTAAATTTATGAAGCAGTATGAATTTAAACAAGAAATAAGGGCATCACTGATAATGCCCTTAGGGGAAGTAATTTGGTTTGTTTTGATTTATTAATATGTTTGGGGTGATGACACCATCACCTATTTATGCTGCATATGTGGAAGTTAGCCCTCTATTTAGCAGTTACCTAACCCCAAGTTTTTAAACTTGTCGCTGTTGCCTTTTAATGTGTTATCAGCAAAGTGCAGCATGGCTTTGTGTAAATGACTTGCCATTCCTATGCTGTAATGCTCATACATGTCTCGAGCAATATCATTCGACACAACTGAGTCGGCATGTTCCACGTACCCCTCGTAACTTACTCCTTTAAAATCAGCACCACCACCCTCTAACGTAGAGGTAAGCCGGTTGGTTATCGCAAAATGCCGTTCAACTGAAGCTTGCACCTCCTTGCTGTGGACTGGCAAACTTAGCAATGGTTTATAATTTTCAACCCACTCATCAAAACAACGCTGCTCAAACTCAGCCTCTTCGTTACTTAAGTGCTGCAAAGATAAATAAAACTCATCTAAAGTTCCACTTTCTGTAATCTGCGCAATCATCTCTTTCCAACGCTCTACTTTTTCTGAAGGTAAATCTTTAAATAAGATATCTAAGTTCTTTTCACCATTTAATATGCTCATTGAATTCTCCAAACTGTTGATAATTAACTGTGTTTTTTCTTGTCGTTTCAACAGCATACTTTTTTGGTCTTTTAGAACTTGCAATAAGTCAAAATCCGTTGCGTTTAAAATGCTTTGTATTTCTTCAAGGCTAAACTCAAGCTCTTTATACACAATAATTTGCTGTAACTTGATCAAGTGAGTTTGCGTATACTCACGATAACCATTTGCTCCTCGAAGCGATTTTAACAAGCCAATTTTGTCATAATGGTGCAGCGTACGAACACTCACCCCAGCAAGTTTGCTCAATTGACTTACGCTATAACGTTTTGCTTTATTCAACTCTAAATCCTTTAGTTACTACTGAAAGACAAATTAATCGTTAACTATCACCTAACGTGAGGGTCAAGCATTTTGTAGAATTTTTTTAATGAACGTATATTTTGATAACACTCAGTTCAAGCTTGAAGTTTAAAGTTCACATATTTCAGAGACTTTATTTTTAGATACAAATTGTGACGCCAACTGAGTAAAACATTCAGGCGCGACCATAGGTAAAATATGCGCAGCATTCTTAACAGTAGCAAACTGAACATCACCTAGATTTTCAAGGTGCTTTGAATGTAATTGGGCTGCTTCATAAGGTGTATTGGGATCTAGCGTACCCTGCACAATCAAGGTTCTCGGGAGCTGCTTTGGTAACTGCCCGAAGTATTTATCACGTGGGTATAATGGCGCAGGCACATCTACCAACAGTCGAGGTAAGTGACTAGTAAATAGCGCACCTTCTGCCTCTTTGCTCACTATTTCCTTAGTTAAATTAGCCCTACTGTTATTTTCAGAGCTTGTGATCAACATGGAAAGAGGTAAAGAAGGAGCCGCTGTTGGGTAAGCTGAAATAATATCGCCTTGCTTGTCTTTAAGTGATTGCAGAGTTTGCTTGAGCAGTGACGTATCACCCGCTGTTATTTGCTCAATTAAATCTGGGATCTGGTTTCGTAAGTCATGATAGTTAAGCAATGAAGCCATGAAAAAACGAATATCTCCTCCCTTGAGCACTGACTGCCACACTTTATTATCTGACGCTAGTAATGTTTCAAACTGCTTTTCTTGTTTATCTGTCAGTAGCTTACGCCCTACATTATCAACAACTCTGGTGCGATGGCTGATCTCCCATTCAGTATCACCTTCTTTTGGTACAAGTCCATCTAAAATAATACCGTCTAACTTTGGTGAAGCCACTTGCATAAGGCGTAACGTCAATTGCGTACCATAAGATACACCGTATACATATACTTCTTTATCAGCGCGGTACTTTTCGATTAAGCCTGCCAGATCCTTAGCAGCATGAGTGATTGTAAACGCCTGTGTTCTTGATGAATTAGCATATAAAGAACCTATGCAGAGCCCCCACTCTGTATTACCCAGTGAATAACCCGCTTCACTACTTGCTGACTCCTGAGCTGGGCAAAGTCGACTAGACTCACCTGTGCCTCGATGATCCGGCACAATAATGTCATACCCTTTAAATGCTTCCCGAAATACGGATAAAAATGGAGTGAACCCTGCCCCTGCTTCACCTGGCCCGCCATGTATAAGCCACACTTGCCCACGAGACTGTTTAGCATCTTTTGTAGGAAATTGACGAATAGCTAGCTCGATTTGGTCTAGATCTGGATTTGCATAATCAAGTGGCGCCTTTGTTTTGGCGCATTTGGATGCCTCAAAGCCTGATACATTGATTGCAACGTCACATGCGCCAAATATAGTCGCTTGCGCCGATAAAGAAAAAACACCCGCTGAAAATAGTGATAAGATTTTTAGTTTCAATATGACTACTCCCTAGATAAATCTTCAACATATTGTTTTGTTATTTATATCATCACTATTATTGCACGAACCTACTTGTTAACCAAAAGCTATTACAACAACCGTGATTTTTACAATTCATTCAAAATGAAGTATCAAAATCACGAGTTAATAAATAACGTAAAGAAGTACAAACAGAAGAGAACAGGATGCCGCTGAAAAGTAATAAGATATCGAATTGTCTTTTAAAACAGTCCGTGCATCATTGCGCCAATACCCAGCAGAGTCATGCTGGTCCCAACCAAATATAAAGGGGCTTTGTAACCGAGTGCCGCTTCGCTCTTAATGAGCCTAGGGAACAAACTTCCTCTGGTATACAGTAAGATCACAGCACCACTAACAAACAAGATCAAACCATCGATAGTACTCGAAAAATCCATAGCGCCCTCCAATCGCATTTGAAATAAATACGGTAATCCTAAATTTGATGCTTTGCATGGTATATAGCTACGCCACCTGCAACACCAATAGCGACACCCGCACCAATAGGGATCCCAATATAAGCGAGTAAACCAAATGGCATCCCTATCGCCAATCCAATAATGCATCCAATACTGCTACCTAAAGCGACGCCCTTGCCAATATAATATGCCTGGGTATGTTTAGTTCGCTCATTACCCGATTGTGCACTCATGAGAAAATCCTAATTAAGTGTTACTGATTGGCTACACTGTATTGTCACCATATTTAGTGCAATGTTGTCAACGAGGTTTAAAGCACAGCTTTAAATCAAAGTAACAAATAGATATAGTAAATAGTTCGATGAATATTACATGAAAAAAAGTTACTACTTTTTCTTCTGGTTCAACAATGTATGTTTAATAAACACACCAAACCCAATACCAAGTGTATATGCTGCCAGATCGCTCACTTTAAAACCAAATCCAAACACCAAGGCGCCAAGTTTGGTATGCCTTATTGTGTTTAACCAGTCACCTTGATAAAGCTGAGAGAACTCAATCGAATAAGCAAACAATAATGCGATCATAGCTAACTGCACTGTCGTAAACTTAGGCTTTAATGAGCATATTAACCAAAACACCATTAGCGCCCACAAAAAATCCCCAAGGTAAAGATGGACCCACTGAGGAAAATCCACCATGCTCGATCTGGTTACAAGCCCAAGTGACATAGTTAATATAGTTAAAACTAAATAAAGCCCATGCAACTTAACTTTTTGCGCTGTTTTAAACTCCATTTTTTATTTAATCCCCTGATTTCTATACTGCTAATTCAGATTCCAGGACATGATTATACCACTATCAATTTCACAAGGCGCACCATAAAAATCACGGTTCGGAGTGTTTAACTAACCAATCTAAACATATTTGCCAAAGCACTTCTGATCTACGGCTGAAAAACTTCATATGGCCAATTTCTTTCAAACCAAACTCTTTGGGGTTTAAAGTTAAAGTTTCTGCTTTCATGTTAGGACTCACAGACATCATGTCCCGCACATTTTTATCATTTGCAATAAAATCATCCACGGCATTCACCCACAAAGCGGGCAACGTCAGCTCTGAAAAGTAGTGCTTGTCTATGGTTTTACCAAATGCGGTTTTCACATAGCCTTTTCCGTTACACCAAGCACGCCACTGTTTTGATACAGCTGAAGGCAACGCCTCTCCCATGCCAAACCATTGAGACTTTGTATGACCAAAAAGTAAATTAGAAAACGGAATAAACACGTTCATAAAAAATGTGACTTAACTTGATCCCGCAACTTCATATTAAGCAACCGACCCGATGAGCTCGCAACATTAAACATTGATTTAAGCTTCAATGCGTTAGATGCCAAACCAATTAACTGTCCACCGGCACTGTGGCCAATTAAATGATAATTGGAGTCGGGAAATTCAGATATCAGCGCGGCAATGGCGGCTTGCTGATCCAGCTGACCCCAACTTTGTAATGTCGCGTCATGGTCACTGACATCGCCTTGTAAAGATTGCCCAATTCCACGGTTATCATAGGTTAAAACGCCATAGCCATTGGCAGCCAAAAATTCTGCAAATGCGGTATAAAACTGTCGCTTTATTCCAGTAGCAGGACCAATTAGAGCGGCTCCTCTCAATGTACCTTTGGGTAAAAACACAGTTGCGGAAAGTCGGTATTTATCCTCACAGTGTACTGTGATTTCTCGACATACAATATATGGCATAGTTGCAATAAATGAAGGGATATATGCTTATAGCTTACAACTGGTATAACCAGCTGGCAAGCTACGAAGATCCAAATTAGAGTTTCAACTCTAGAATGTAAGGTTAATAAGATACTAACATGAAAATAGGTATTTTTTTAAAAGACTGACAATCGTTTGAGTAAGCATAAAAGTCCACTCTCGGTCAAACATGACGTGCGTGCTGCACACCATCCAACCGTTTACTCCAATTGCCATTGTGCTCAGCGTTACATGCCTCTTCGGTATCAAATAAAATGCGCTTTGTAACACCTTTAATCTTGATGTTGTGTTCTATTAACTTGCGCTCAATCGCCGACTTAAACCCTGCACCTTTATCGTCGCCCATTGCCAAGTTTAAGCTCTCTTGATTATCAAAAATACATACAACTGTTAAGCTGCCGGGAAAATTTTGATAATTAACCACATGCGTTAACCACTCAAACCCTTTATACACTTTCAAAGCATCCTCACACGCTTCTGTCAAAGCAGCAACAATGTCCTTTTCTAATTTTTTATCTGATTTGCGCATAATCTTGGATCAACCTCTAAAACACAGCCGAAGCATTAAACACTATGGAGGCTAATTATCGAACTGATATAAAACAAACTGGCGACATCTTAGCGCCGTTTAATCTGAATGTTAAGTGCTTCCTCTCTCACCCAGCTATGCAAGCCCTCCTTATAACATGCTCAATTTTTCAACTTCTTTATAAATAGATGCAAGATTGCTATTTCTCAGTTAAATCAGAAGTCACACATTTGTCATAGCAGCAACAAAATAAAGCCCAATCATTTAGGCAAATATTCTCAAGCACGAATGCTCTATTATCATCAATCCCGGCTTTTGATAAATATCATCTACAAATACCACCCCACACAATTAACAAACACTTAATAAAACATAAACCCAATTAAAACATTCCGTGGGTACTATTTTTCCGTCAACAGGCGATAAATCATAAACTCACTAAATTTAATAAGGATAAAAAAATGAAAAAATTACTTGCTGCACTTGCCCTAACGGCTCTATCTACCTCAGCAATGGCAACAACTGCGACAATTTACTCGTATGACCAAGTATTAAACGCACCTGAAGTTGCAGACCCTACTATATACGCACATGTTGATGTGGTTAAAATGGTGGCAGTTTCTGACTTCGATTTTGATAACAATAATGCGTTATTAATCCCTGGTGTACAGTATGATGAGCACGGCTTCATTTATTATACAGGCGAAGGAAGTCAACCTCGTGAAGTTTTATCTGGTGAAGTTGTACTTAATCTAGAGTGTAACTTTAGTAAAGAACCTGAGCGTGCTGGCTTTAAAGGTATGGCATCTATTGCTATTACATTAGAGCCTGGTGCTGAATATGAGCTTTATGCTGTGCATGATTCAAAAGCAATGGGATGGTTTGGCGCGCCAAAAACAAACTTTTACCGCTGTGTACCGGGTATTAGAAAGCGCTAATTTCACATAAGCCCTGTTGAATAAACTATGAATAAAAGGGAAAGTAATTATTTTCTTTCCCTTTACCAAGCAGGTGCAGTGACCTAAATAAACGACTCAAAACCATCAATATAAGATGGAAAGTAAAATCGACTGGTTATTATTTATACGACTAGTTAAATAGACTACTCAGCCTACCCGCTAAAAATATGCGTTGTCAGTATGCTCCGACTTTAAAGTGTTCAAGGAGCACACTGTGAAATAAACAAACCGATATTTACAACTTTGCTTTTAGCTCTTTAATTTTTGCAGCAAACTTATCAGTCTCACCATAACCGGTTTCTTGTGAAAGTGTATAAGCTTGCTCATATACTTTTATGGCTTCTTTCACTTTTTTATTTTTTTCTAGCGCTTCAGCTAACCATACATAATTTTGTGGGTATTTATTCATGATATAAGCTTCAGCATTACGCCTAAACACCGTGACAGCACCTGTATAGTTTTCTTGCTTCATCAGCTCTAGGGCCAAAGGCACATATATTTCTTGAGGCTGCTTCGCTGCTTGACCGTATTTTTTCATAATGCCAGCTTCATGGGCTAAGAACTTCTCACTGCTAAAGTCATCCATAATCGCCTGAGGAAGTCTCATATCTGAAAAGATAAATTTAAGCGCAAAATAGTTGTTAAGCAACGGTGCCGACATATGCCCTTCATCATCAAACTCTTCATGCTTCCAACGAACACCTTTGGGTGTTGTAGTTTCAAGCTCTTTGACAAATCGCTTCAACGAATGACGATTACCATCTTCTTTTCCAACACCAAAGTACAATGCTTTATCTAACGTATCAGAAGCGCTTAAAAATGCTTTAAAGTCTTTCACTGGCTCTTCTTTATTCCACCAAAATGCGGGACCCATCACTATGTAGGCATCAAATAAATCTGGCGACTCCATCAATTATAAGCGGCAAACAATCCGGCTAGGGAATGACCTTCTAACACACTAAAATCATTTGTTCTATATGTATTATTGATATAAGGAATGAGTTCTTTGCTCAAAAAATTTAAAAAAACCTTCGCTCCGCCACTCTCCTCAACACCAGCCATTTTGGTTGGGCTGAAATCCTTCATTCGGTTTTCACTTTTGATCCCAACAATAATACTGGGCGGCATGCTACCAACGCGTGTTAAAACATCAACACTCCCCACTACATGTTTCAAATTTTGAACACCGTCCAGTAGGTAGATCACGGGATAAGCGGCTTTTGAAGCGTCATACCCATCCGGCAGAGATACCACTATTGTTCTCTGCTCTTTTAGTATCTTTGATTCAAATTCAAAGCTTTTTGCAATACTGACTTGCGATTGTGCATGTACGCTAAACTGCAACAATAGCAAAAAGATAAGGGCCACTCTAATCACTCTATATATCTCCTTGATTTATTTTTATTATTCCACCGTACCAATAAAGCCAAGTTGATAAGCTACTTAGTCCATTTTCATAAGTCCCACTACTCACTTTTTTGTATGAATCCAATAGAAAAACAATGAGCTTTAATTACAGTTACTTACTTCTTTGATTTATCAAGTTTAATGAATATTTGGAGTATAGAGTCTAACTGCATGATAAAGTTCATTAAAAAATACAACAAACTAAATTTCAATTCAAAAAGCATATCAGGGTTATTTTTTGCCAAATGAACTCGTAAAAAAATTAAAGAAGAGGCACACTACAAACTATCCATAAAATGAAAATAAAATAGTGATGATTACCTGCATTTTGATGTATAAAATGCTGCGATAAGAATCAAAGTTCCGCTAAGTTATCACGGAAAGTGACCTACCTTTTCCGTGACCCTATATTTAGCTCTATTACCGGTTAAAATAAGCCTCTTTCAACTCAGTGATAATTTGCGTACTGGCCCAATAAATATTTGATACATCATCTGGCTCGTTATATCTGGCAAAAAACAAATACTGACCATCTGGCGATACTCTTGCCACTGTTTCTGAGTAAGGTGTATTGATACTCGTACCTAAATTAATAGGTTTAGACCAACTACCATCAGCTTCTTTGAAGTAGACAAATAAGTCACTGTCTTTTCTCGCTTTATCGTCACGATGTCTCGCGTTAACCAGCAAGTAATCTTCATTAGGTGATATAAAACCATGTAAACCAAATTCAATGTCCATCGGCTTAGCCCTTAAAAACTGCCCATTTTCTTTTTTTGCGGTATACATTCTGCGCTCTGACATATTGGTAAAGATCATATCGCCATCAATGCCCTGATTAAAATCAGAGAGTCGTCCAGTGTTTAGTGATGATTCAAAACGCTTTGCTTCACTTAGCCCTCCATCTTCTCTGGTAACATACCAAATACCAGATTCATTAGAGCCAGGGCTTCTGCCGGTAAAGTACACTCGTTCTTCATTTAAACTTGCGTAAGGAACGAGCTCATATTCCATCTTTCCATCAGTAAAACTGGCTTCTTTGGGCTTTGTCCAGTACCCGTTCTCGATTTTTGAATACATGATTTTAGGGCTTGTATCCACTCCTGTAATCACATCTAACGCTGTAAAGTACATCTCTTTCAAATCTGGTGAAAAAGAGATACCAAACTCATAACGCCCTTCAATTGACACCGTATTTGCTGCAAATACCTCCGGCGTTAACCCTGGTGTTTGTTGGCCGAACCAATCCCCTTTAAGCGCAGGAAATGATGCAGCTACACTCACATTGCACATCATTGTCGCAGCAACACATATCACTCTTGAGATGGATTTAATTTTATTCATGGTTTTATCCTTTACTTCTTGTCACTCGAAAATCAACTTAGGTTTCCAAGTTTGCTTTGTATATTGTTTTACCACTCTGATCAGTCCCACTCATGCAAGTGTTTACCTACAAACAAAGCAGATTTAATTTTTATTTATTATCAAGCAAGTAGCTTTCAATTCACTGAAGCCAATGTACCAACTTTAATCAGTATGTGGTGTAAACTAATGTAAAACGTGGAAGCGCTTTCACGATGAAAAGGGCATTAATCGATGGCTGGGTCGAGCCCGTCATTGCAGAAGAGGTATGAGACAAAGAGAGTATAAACAAATGTAAAAGTGGTAGACCTGTAACGTATCTACCACATAGTAAAACCAACTTATAAAGCCTAAGCCCTCTTTTTTTAAAATTAGATAAAACGATTTGTTGCCTTGACATTGGTTTATAAAGCTCTTTATAAAACACAATGGTTAAATAGCGGATCATTAAACCTTGTTTAAAATACCCAACACACCAAAAAAAGCAGCAATAGGAACAACTGTTGCGGCATCAATGGCAACGGCAACGGGCGTTACGACGATTTTACCCACTTTAGTAACCCCGCTTTCAGGCGTTTCAATGGCAACATAATGATCATCCGCTAAGGTTTGAAAAGGAAAGTTTCCTTCAACATCATAGCGCTTGCCTTCTAAATTAAACTCAAGTGCTACATTGCCATGCTGATCAAATGGGATGTTATTTACCGCTAGCATTTTCTTATCTGCAACCCTATTGGACACTAATTTAAGTGTGCCGGTTATTTGGTTATTCGTGTCAATTTTGAAATCACTATACGTAGGAATGAATTCAATATGCCTGCTTACTTCTAATGAATTAGTCAGTAAGTCATTAGCATCAAAGACATAGCTGTATTTTGTGCCTGTAATTAGCAATAACTTTTTATCTTTAGCCGCATAAAAACCAGTAATTTTCTCTTGATAGCTGGGTGCCTGCCATAGCTGTGACGTACAGCCAGAGAAAATCACCATTACAAATATAATAAAACTGAATTTCATTGTTCAACATCTCCCTATATTACTTTTATCCGAAAATAGATTGTTTTTATTTAAAGAAATCATTGTATTAAAGACTACGCCTAACCAGCTCGCAAAGCCAATATAGCATCAATATTATCAACGTCTTCAAACTGACGTAGTATCTCGCATTGCCGCTCGATAGCTACGACCGACATCCTGTCAGCAAGTTCATTACCTTCTATGCCAACATGCCCGTTGACGTGATGGATCTTAACCTTACTCGCAATTTTTTGATAAATTTCAAAGGCCGGTTGAATAATATCTAAATTCTTGATCTCACCATCGGACTTGGTCCAACCTTTTTTTTGCCAACCAATGGCCCATTTAGTAATACAATCAATCGCATATTTAGAGTCACAAAATATTCCTACAGTGTGTCCTTGCTCTAGATAATCAAGCGCAACCTCCAGTGCTTGCTTTAACCCTCGTAATTCAGCCGTATTGTTTGTGCCAACAGGCTGATAGAATCCATACCAAAGCTCAGATAATTGATTACTATGATAAATAGCAAGCCCAGTACCCGCTTCCCCTGGGTTCGGATCGCACGCACCATCAGTAAAAATTTTAAATTCATATGGCATAGTATCGATTTGTGCTTGCGTCAACGGCGCTGGTTTTGGGGCTTTACCACCTTTACTTGCCGTACTTTTTTCACCTTGTAAATTAGATTTTTTACCAAACGCGGCTTCAGCTTCTGCTAATGACGGAAAAGACTTAAATCGAGCTCCCGCAAAGCCATCAACCAAAGACTTGCATTGTGCCCATGTCGAAAAAATCCCCGTTTCTCTGCCCTTCCAAACAACATAATATTTTTTAGCCAAACTTTTCTCCTAGCGCTCTTAAGGTGCAGGCTCCATTGTAGAGTATCTCAGCGAAAAAAAATTAATATATGCACGAGTAGATGAAAAAACAGCGAATACTTTAACTATCAGGACAACAATTGCACTAAAATGAATAAAGGCGCTCAATAGGCGCCTTTATTCAACTAACAATATACTATGACTTTTAACGCTTGGGCCTGAGATCATCAATGACTTTGGCATCTACCCACATAATATCCGAATCATCCTCGCTAAATTTCCTGTTGAAGAATAAGTATTTCCCATCAGGAGACACCACAGCGCCTGTATCTGGCCCAGGCGTATTGATTTTCTCTCCTAAGTTTATTGCATCGCTCCATATGCCGTTTTCTAATTGAAAACTCACATACAAGTCAGTCTTACCATAGCCGCCTGCTCTTTCACTGTCCCAAATGATATAGCTTTCATCTGGTGCTACAAATGGATGCGCAGTCCATTTTCCTGAGTTTATCTGCTTGCCAAAGGCTTTTGGTGCCTCACGTTTGCCATCAATCAAACGGGAATATCTAATTGTGCCTTTAACCTCTCGCTCATCAAAAACATACATACCCTTGTCTGATACGCTGATCACCATAATAGGTATCGATTGAAATGCCTTGCCAATACTTTTTGGTTCAGACCATTGATCACCTATGCGGTCACGATAGGTTCTACCTGAGTACATCTTCATACCATCAGCAGAAACAGCGCCGCCAACACCTGCCGGTAACTCTTTTTCATGCCATTTCCCATCAATCAGTTTAAACATCAATTGCGTACTGGTTCGAGCCTCACGATTGTTTCTTGTAAAGTAATATTCAGTCATGTCTGGCGTAAATCTGCCAGTCCAATCTCGATGCTCTTTAGATACAATATCGGGTGCGAATACTTCTGGCGTCTCGCCAGGTGGTGTTTGCCCAAAATAAGGGCCCGTAATATCTTTGGCAAATCCAGTAGCGCTAAATATTAAACCTGATAAAAATAGCGTGATCGAATGAGCGTAGAGCTTCATTGTTTTTTCCTTCTTATTGGCGCAATTCGTTATCTCATCGAGGCCAACTCGATTAAGCTAATTCAGGGTATGCACTTCAAAAAAGATTCGCCTTACGTCTTTATGATTTCTCATTGAATTTTCCTGAAAGTCAGAATCGAACACACACAAAATAATAATAAGCTTTAGTATCAATTGGTTAATGATTTAGAACTGTAATGAGGTGGAAACTAGTATGTTGAATTTTAAAAGCTATTCATACAATTAGACGAGCTCTCTTAGGCCTAACTGGCTTAATTATCTGAGCTTCCTTCCAATAACTTTTGTTATCAAGTCTCCGTGTTTTCGCGAAAAGAAAACCGCTCAAATTAGCAGGATCCACCGCGATTAAACATGAAGCCAGTTAGTTCACTTATTGATTTTTATAAAAATCGCACCACACACGTAATCAATATGCTGAAGCACAGTGCTTAACTTGAGCAATCTGAATGTGTAACAGCACGACACATTATTAAAATAAAAAGTATAAAAAACTGAACTTAGCAACCAATCCAAAACTTTATGCCGATAAAAAATTTATAAAACGCTTGTTTTCACCAAGTTTTATCCTATTTATTGAAGTAAACATAAAATATTTCATTTCATTATTTTTCAATAGCCAAATAACTCAATCGCATTATGATTAATGTGCAATTATTAAACAAAAAAGGAAATTACAATGAAACTATCACTTAATAAAAAAAGTATGAAAAGCCTTACTAAAACAAATAAAAACCTACCACAAGAGCTAACAGACAAAGTTGCTGGCGGTTTCAGAACGGATTGGAGAGACTGTACGGGTACAACTTATGGCTGCCACTCTTTTGGTACTTGCCACTCAAGGCTTTGTTAATAAGTAATCAAAGATAAAAAACGATGCTTACCTTGCCAAAAGCAAAGGTACGCATCGTTCATCAAAGGTACGCATCGTTCATCAAAGGTACGCATCGTTCATATAGTGCTCAGGCTTCAGCTTTACTTTTTTGCTTGATATACCGGATACTTCTAAAAAAGTATAAAGAGGCAAGAATAGTCAGTATGTAATAAGGTACATCAACAGCATAAATAAGATAGCGCTGCGCCCCATCCCCTAATAATATTAGCAAGATTACTTCAAATAATAGCGGTAGAAAAATTGAAAAAGATAAAAACTTACAACCATTTCCTATCGCGATAAAAATATCTGCGCTTTCACCTTGCGCAAAAGATTTTAGCTTTACATATAAGCACCACAAAATACCTGACAAGGTTACTCCTAGCAAAGTATCTAAAGCTGAGAATAGTAAAATATCCATGAGTACAGATCCCATCATAATTTTCCACTGCTTCTAATAAAAACTGACGACAATACAGCTATATAAACAAATTATTCTAACACCATAGAACATTTCGAACGAGAAAAGCCAAAAATAAAAATCAATCCTTTTTACCTAGCTACTCGTCGAATTTAATTCAAAACACCTATTTCTCGTGTTAGATATGCTAAGTGCTAGCAACAAAAATATGAGAAAGGATATGAAGAAAATAACAAATAAAATAGGGCTATCAATTTTGTTGATGAGTTTGAGCTATAACACATTGGCTTCATCAGATCACATCAACCTGCTCAAGCAAGTTGAGTCCAAAGTCATTAATTGGCGGCGAGATATCCACCAAAACCCCGAACTAGGCAACCGTGAAGTGCGCACTGCTGCGCTCGTCGCAAAGCATTTAAAATCTTTAGGGATGCAAGTCGAAACAGACATTGCTTACACTGGCGTCGTCGGTTTTCTAAAAGGCGCAAAGCCAGGGCCAACAGTCATGCTACGTGCAGATATGGATGCGCTCCCTGTGACAGAAAAAACTGATTTGTCCTTTAAATCAACAAAAATGACAAATTATCAAGGCGTTGATGTCGGTATTATGCATGCTTGCGGCCACGATACACATGTCGCAATGTTAATGGGTGCAGCTGAAGTACTCAGCGGTATGCAAAGCGAGCTTGCAGGTAACGTCATGTTCGTCTTTCAACCAGCAGAAGAAGGTGCGCCAGAAGGAGAAGAAGGTGGAGCGGAGCTGATGTTAAAGCAAGGTATATTTGACAGATATCAGCCCGATGTGGCTTTTGGTTTACATATCACATCCAAGCTCAATGTTGGCCAAATCGGCTATCGGAGTGGCCCAACGATGGCCAGTGCCGATAGATTTGAAATTACAGTGACAGGAGAACAAACGCACGGCTCTACACCTTGGGCTGGCGCAGATCCCATTGCGGCCGCCGCTCAAATTGTGTCTGGAGTCAATCATATTGTGAGTCGACAAATTGATATTACCAAAGAGCCTGCAATCGTATCTTTTGGCAAAATCTCAGGTGGTGTACGAAACAATATCATCCCGGAAGAAGTTAATATGATAGGGACAATTCGCAATTTTGATATGGAAAATAGACAGCAGATCTTTGATAAAATAACCCATACCGCAGAGCACACGGCAAAAGCCTCTGGCAATAAGGCCAAAGTCGTGATTAAAGAAGGTTACCCTGTCACTGTGAATGATCCACTGCTGACCGAGAAAATGCTACCATCGCTTGCAAAAGTAGTCGGCGCATCAGGGCTCATCAATATGCCGAAAGTGACTGGCGCCGAAGACTTCTCGTTTTACGCCATGGAGGTACCTGGTTTATTCGTATTTTTGGGAGGAACCCCGAAAGGCACCCATCCTAAAGATGCGCCAAGTAACCACTCGCCTTACTTTTTTGCCGATGAATCAGCGTTTAAATTAGGTACGCGCGCACTCACTGAGTTCACCCTCGATTACTTATCGCAATCAAATTAACCACTTGATATAAAGCGCCGAGTGAGTGCAATAAGGATTTAACTGCACTCACCGTTTTGAACTGCTTTGCTCAGCACAAATTCAATTAACTGTGTTTGTTGTTTTGTAACAACGCATCCAGCTTGGCCTCAAGACGTTGAATGTCCTCTTTTGTTGCAGATGCGCCCTCTTCTTTTTCTTCTTGCTCATGCATAACTTGCATTGCGTCGACAATAATACCAATGAAAAGATTTAGCACCGCAAAACTCGTAAAAACAATAAAGGGAATAAAGAACAACCAAGAATAAGGGAATAGCTCCATTGTGGGCCTTACAATCCCCATTGACCAGCTCTCTAGCGTCATGACCTGAAACAACGTGTACGAAGACGCGCCAATACTCCCAAACCACTCTTGCATATTCGGATCAGGATGCTGACCAAATAGCTTAGTGGTCAATACCGCAGAAACATAAAACACAACCCCTAACACGCCTACAACCGAAGCCATCCCAGGTAACGAATGGCCCAAAGCTCCGATAACTTTTCGCATCTGTGGCACAACAGAGAACAGGCGTAATACTCTGAGAATTCTGAACGCTCGTAGCACTGACAACGCGCCACCAGCAGGTACCCAAGAAATTGCAACAATGATTAAATCAAAGCAATTCCAGCCAGATTTGAAAAACTTCAATCGATAAGCAATTAGCTTTAACACTAACTCAAAAGTGAAAATAAGTAAGATGACAGTGTCAATTTTGTGCAATAGGTCAGCATTGCTTTTGCCAAAAGTGGTGGTTTCTAAGCCTAAGGTAACAGCATTAAACAAAATGACTGCTATCAAAAAGTTTTGGAAAAGCTTTGCTTCAACTAAAGCGGTTATTTTAGACATCATATTTTTAAGCTCGACATAACTAAAGGTTCAATAAAAACAAAGCTGATGATTTTATTTAATTTAGGCTTTGTCAACAATAAAGTCTTGAAAAAAACAGCCTGAGATTTAACCGCATTAAATATTTAATTTTATAGAATCCAGGCATTTACACAATATAAATAAACCGGTAACTTAGGGCCTCCTTATGATACATTACATTAAAACAAAAACACTCAAGTGATAGTAGCGTTAAGCTTTTATGACGTTAATATCTAATGATGTGAGCATGGTAAAGGTATCATTGGGGGCCTATACAGCCAGAAATGACTGAATCGTATTGGTAATGCTATAAGAACTGTTAAATATAAAAATTCTCAGAAAGAAATACCAATTAAATGGGCACTATATTTTTAAAAAACATTTAAAATTAATAAAAACCAAGCAGCAACTAAGTTATAGTTGCAATTATAATTTAAAAGGATTGAATATGAAACTTAGCCTAAATAAAAAAAGCTTTAAATCCCTAAGCCAAGATAATAAGCAGCTTCCAGTTAACGCAACCCCTGAAGTTGGTGGTGGACGCCTTACTGATAATTGCACCAATCACTGTGGCTCTGTCAAAGCACAAACATGTGATACATTGCTATATACAAATAAACAGCAAACAGCCTGCTGTTGGACTGCTATGTGTTAATGTGATTTTATTTAACTAAAATAAATCACGGTGTGATGGTTAACTTCAAAAACCATCACTTTCTTATTTTAATAAAAATAAAATTTAATCACCAAATACTACTAATTTTATAATTACACCTCTAAAAAATAGCACGACTACTGCGCCAGATATCACCACTTGTGCAATACAGCTTTTTATAACCTGGCTCCTAGTCCAATTTGCTTCAATTTTAGTTAAAGTAGCTTCTACAAAGGGTGAAAACGCTCAGCTCTCAGTACGAAAGCTAATATTAACTCAGCAAACGCTTGATACCAAAGGCGTGAATATACTGAGTTGTTCAAACTGGTTTCCTATTTTGTGAGTACTTCTTGTGATCCCCTTTTCGCTGCACGCAGTTTTAAATTTACCTATAGATAGAAACAATGAAAGCACTTGTCAAAACCCTAAAGTAACGAGCAGAAATATTTTGCTCATATTTTTGACTGCTAACTTTACCTAACGACACACTCTCGATAGCAACCAATAAGGCTATAAGCTCATTTGTTAAAACATTGATGTATGTAGGCTTGAAATAAGTAAACAAAACGGTGAGGCTAAATAATGTTCTTATATGAAGATTAAGTTCCTAAATATACACAGCCAAGGAACTTGCAGGTTTAGCGCACCAAGTTTTCTGAAAGTAAACCGTGCTACCTAGGCCGTGTAACCTACTTATTTAGGTTGACTCTAATTAAAGTGTCTTTGGATCTTTAATAAATAATAGCCCCAAGCGCCTACATATGTTGATGGGCAGCTCACATGTCCAGAGTAATACTTAGTGAATGAGTCTGAATTTGGTGGTCTGATATGATCTGGGGCGCCGGTCTCAAATTCATATTTACACAGTGTATATGGAGAACCTGATGCCTGAGCCATTGGTACCAGTGCACTTGCAGAGAGTAAGATAACTGCCATACCCATAAGAGATAACTTCATATTTAATTTCCTTTTGTTTGTATTAAAAATATAAACTAACCGCCAACTGTTCAAAATTACAACAAATATGAATTGATTTATTTTCACTTACTAATAACAAATTGAAATCTCAAGTATTTAGGTTAAAAAATACTCATAGATAACTTATTTTAAAACCCACTGACAACTAAAACTAAAACGGTATTCATGAACAAGCTTTGAATTATATTTATGAAAAGGCAAAACTAAACTCGACAAAACAGTAAAGCCATTCAGCATACTATGGCTACGCAATTTGGTTCTCATATTATTGCGATACTATATTGAAAGCCGCATCAATTCATGTCATAACTAAACCCGTTGTCACAATCGTTAAGGATATTATTTATGACTAAGCACATAACTTTTTTACTTTTTATGGCGCTGATAAGTGGCTGCTCTAGTACAAAAGATACACCTCCTGAAACAATCCCTTTGGTATCTGCGCTGTTTAGTGACGACACATTCGAGCAAGTACTTACGATAAATGAGCAAGAAATATTTACACTTCCCGTCCAAGAACAAGAAAAATTCTTAGATTATTTCAATAACGAACTCATTAAGGGGGTTAGAGAAGATAAGATCATTTTTAATTATCTAAAGCAGCGTATCGACCTATTTACTTACGACGGTGCCACCCTCACGGCAACTGAGTCATTAGAAAGAAATGAAGGTAATTGCATTTCATTAGCCATACTCACTCAAGCATATGCAAAGCTTGCACAAGTGGATACGACATTTATAGAAGTAGGCACCGTCCCTGTATTTAAAAAAAATAACAATACCATCCTCATTTCAAATCATTTTCGTACCAAACTACTCGCGCCAAAATCGACTTCTGACCCAAACACAATTGAAGTCATTAGAGCTGGTACAGTCGTTGATTACTTCCCTGCCCAAGACAGTTTTTTTATCGATAATGCAAACTACAATGATCTTGTTACAAAATTTTATGCAAATAGAGCCGTTGACGCATTATTAGAGGACAACTTCAATCAAAGCTTTAATATGCTCAAGCAAGCATTGAGTTACAAACCTTATGACCCTGAGCTGATAAATATTTCAGCAGTACTACACCGTCGCAGTGGGCAAGAAAGTCATGCTATGAAGATTTATGAATACGCAAAGAACTACAATCTAACTAGTCAAAACTTACTTGCGAATTATCTTTTTATTGCCAAAAATCAGAATAATACTGAGCTTGTTAAGCAGTTGGAGAATTTACTTGATGAAACAGCATTGACGCCATTTGATAAGATCCAAGTTGCTCAAAGATCAGCCCAAAAAGGACGATTTACAAGAGCAATCCAAGAGCTAAAAGAAGTCATCATTGAAACGCCCTACCTCCCTGAACCCTATTTTGAATTAGCCAGAATTTATCATTCAAAAGGGGACATAGAGAAGACCGATAAGCTCCTTGCTTTGGCAGTTGAACGCTCATCTGATCCCAAGAAGCGCTCTCTCTTTCAAGCAAAGCGCGATGCCATACCTAAACGATAGGTATATGTAGCGTTAAGATTACTCGTTGTAGTGGTCAACACTTTTTATCAACTCATCAAAGGCTTTTTTTGTAATTAGGATTAAGCTTAAGAACGTATAGAAGGCAGTTTTATCACCTATTCTTCTATGCCCTTTTCCCTGCTTCTTAGCTCGTTCACAACTGCTTTTGAAACACTCCATACCTCCAAGTAATTCACACCCGTAAAACCCGTATTGCTCATATATGATTTCTAAAAAATGTAATCACTAGAGTAATTTTCTATATAACTAGGATCGAAGTGTTTATATATCTCTGAATTCTGCGGATAATTCAACTGTAGTCTTAATATGAAGCGATTTCTGGGTTACTTATAATCCGCTTACAGTTTGAAGTGCGAGGGTACCAAGCTAGGTTTTGGATGTCACTAATATTAAACAAAAGGGCATGCTATAGCATGCCCTTTGACGTGATTAAAAACTAATTAAAACTTATAAGAGAGTTGAACATAGCCAAAACGACCTATATTGTCATAAGTCCCGCCTTCAAGCGTAGTGCCTGATGTATATCTGATCATCTCTTTATTGAAGATATTATCGACACCTATTTTAACTGCCATTCCGTTGTCAAAATTATAACCACCAGAAATGTCTGTTACGATATAAGTCGGCCATTCCATATGGTTAGAAGGGTTAGGGTTTTTCTCTAATTCATCAGCACGGTAACGGTTTGTTTTTTTGGTGTAACGTGTTTTCCAACTAGCAAAAAAGTCATCATAACTATAGCCAATATCTAATGCCCCCGCCCAAGATGGTTCTGTATCTACACCAGCATACTCTTGAAATTCAGCCACATCTTCTTGGAACGGGTAGTCCTTTCGTTCAATCAAGCGCGTTGCCATTAAGCGAGTTTTAAAGTTGCCCAAACTTGTCTTGAAATCATAGTTTACTTCAAAATCAACACCAGCTGATTCTTGCATAGCAATATTCAAGGCTTTATTTTTAATAAGCGTCAATCTGCCATCATTCGCACGTGTAAGTAAAGCACAGTACTGGTTGTCAATGCTACTGGCATCAACACAACGGGTCACTATTTTCTTAGAATTAATAAAGTCTATCGCATCCTCTAATTCTATGTTCCAATAATCAACAGTAAATGTTAGACCATCCACAAAACTGGGTGTAAACACAGCACCGACGGTATAACTTGTGGACTCTTCAGGAACAAGCTCGTCATTACCAGACTGTTGTCCTCTGATCCTAGCTGAATCATATGAGTCATCAAACCCAACAGGCACGCCTAATGCAGTACAATTCGCTTGTCTTAAATCTCGAGCCGCACCTGAAACCTGATTTAAGTTTTTAACTCTACATGGGTCGTCAATAGGGTAAAACGTTTCACTAACAGCCCCGAATAATTCACCAATGTTTGGCGCTCGAATCGCTTCAGATAGCGTAGAACGTAACCTTAGATCATCATATACCTGCCAATCTAAACCGACTTTCCAGCTCGTCACGTCACCCACTGTACTATAGTCAGCATATCGACTTGCAACCTCTAAAGTCAGTGTATCAATCAGTGGTATATCGCCTAACAGAGGAATAGAAGCCTCAACAAACACTTCTGATACATCATACTCACCTTCATCTTCACCGAGAACATTAAAGAAGGTATCACCAGATTTAGCATTATCATCTTCTCTTTGACGACTCTTCTCTTCTCTATATTCAATACCAAAAGCAACCCCTACAGGACCTGCTGGCAGCTCATAAAAACCAGCATTAGCAAGACTTGCACCCGCATTTAACTGCTCTAATTTAGTTGTACCTACAGATACCGTATTGACGTAATCAATAGACTCTTGGCTTGGACGGTTATAACCCATTATATCCATTGGTACACAGCCGTTTGCACGCGCCTGCGCATCTCGGCATACCACATTACCTGAATCGTCAAATACTGCATCTATTGCAGCCTGAAAGTTTGGTCTGACTAAGTTATTATAATTCGCGCGTTCAATTTCAGTCACACCCGAATTGATGAATACTTCATAGTCCCAATCCTCTGCGACAACCCCCTCTAGCCCAAAGACAAAACGTGTTGTTTCACGTGTACTAATTTCGAAACGGCGACCAATATCACCATTAAAACGGTTAATACTAATAGCCGTCAAAGGATTACCTTCATCATCGAACGTTGAATCCATGATCTGTGCGGTTTGCGGATGTAAATAGGCGTTGTCCCGAGAGAGTGTGATCCCTGAACGTGTATGGTAGCTTGGCTGCCCCCACTTTTCAGATTCAATCTTTGCAAACTTACCTTCAAAATAGAAAGAGGTCTCATCATTGATATCATAGTTGCTTTTAAAGTTGATTATATGCCTATCAAAAGTCGGCTGGACCTCTGTATATTTACGCAAGTTGAAATACTCGCAATCGACACACCCAAACCCATCCAACTTATTATAATCCAGCTGCACAGGACGTGGAGTTCCATCCTCATTGAATGTGTAATAAATACCACCCGCATTAAATACCCCAGATTCTGTTAAATTAAAAATCCCAGCGTTGTCATACATTTTTTCATCTGGATTATCTAAATCATCAGGCCTATTCGGGTCTCGTTCAAAGTTAGTCAGCTCGCGAACTGCATAATTTGTAAACTCATTATCAAGAGCATTCAACCTTGATTGAGTTGCAAATTCATAAGAGATGCCAAAATTACCTTTTCCATCAAGAAAGTCTTGGCCAAAAGAAATATTAAATTTTTGATTGTCATAATCAGAATTCGCAGCCTCACCGTGTGTTGCAGAAACAGAGAATCCTTCAATCCTATCTTTAAGGATAAAGTTAACTACCCCCGTTACAGCATCAGCACCATAAATTGCAGATGCACCACCAGTAATGACCTCGACCCGATCAACCCATTCAGTTGGGATAGTATTAGTATCAACCATGGATGAACCACCACTACTTGAAACATGCCGCTTGCCATTTACAAGTACTAAAGTTCTATCAACGCCCATACCTCTCAAATCTAGTACATTGAGGCCTGAGGTTCCGATAAAGCGACCTGAGTTTTGCATACCAAATGTAGGTTTTAAACTTGGTAGTTTATTTAACGCTTCACCAATATTTAGAGCACCAGTATTAACTAAATCTTGTCCAGAAAGGACTGACACAGGGTTTTGTGCAATCACTCCTTCACGCATAATACGTGAGCCCGTAACTTCAATTTTTTCTATTGCTTCTTCATTTGCGTATGCAGTATGAGCAGGCACAGTACTAAGTGCACCTATACACATCAGTTTAACTGACATACTTATTGGGTTTAACTTACTATTCTTCCCCATAATTACTTCCTTTTTTATTTATAAACAAGATCAAAACTCAGGTTTAAAAACCAAACAAAATAAAATAAATTACAAACCAACCACATATTAATACTAGAAAAACCAGCATGTAAATACAGAAAATAAAAAAACACACCAACAGGACAAATAAAAATAAAAAACCAAAACAGAAAACAGAACAAAACAATTAAAAAGAAACTCAAAAACCCATTATAAAACAAACCAAAAAAAAACAAATAAAAACCCCAACAAACAACAGGTTAAATTAAAACAAAAAAAATCAAGCTACAGCTTCACCAAAAGGTAAAAAAGGCAGAATAAATAAGCATAATAGATAACAGCCGCCCTATAGTATGTTCACAAGTCAAGCAACGAAAAAAGCAACAAAAATTCAATAGAAACTAAAAAAAATCTTTATTGATAAAAAGTTCACAACAAAGAAACTTGTAAAAACGACAAGCAGACATGTATGAAAATTAAAAAACAAACAACTTTAATAAAAACGGAAATAAGCATTTTTTGTGAAAGAGTTATTTTGACATGCAACATAAAAAGATTGAGTTACCATTAACAAACCTTAACACCCCTCTTTACAAGCAATTTCCTTTATTAATTTCAGGATTAAAACTAACAATATTTAAAATATATTTATGTCAGACTTAATTAGAGCTAGTGTAAAATTCATCATTAAAGTCAAAGGTAAAACCTACTAGTTATAGTTAATAGAAGTCGTTGAGAAAGAGCTAATCCTCATATTATGAAAAATAAGACAGTCAGTATTCGCATATGAGAAATTTAGACTAATACATTAGCTAATATCAATTTCCATGGTGAAATGCAGTACTAACCTGTGTGGTATCGAAAAGGAGGGGATACAAACTCAATAAACAAATGTACAAATACGCAAAGGCTGATTGATGAGCTGAATAACGCGCAAAGTATGCACTTTCTAGTTTTAATCATGACATCAGTCAATCTATAGGACGAAAACTGCCCTCTAGCGAGTCAATAGCTGAGTTACCATGCTTTAAAGTTGTCTTATTAAGGGTATTAGCATGTTCAAAATATCAGTCACAGTGATTTTAAACCTTTGTCATGTTCTCAGCCTATTAATAGATACTGTATTACCACAACTGGACTGTAGACTTCCCTACAAAAAGGAAGTCTCTTAAGCAGTAAAGGACATGCACCGCTCTTTAACAAAAAAATAGCTTGGCGTACGACCTGTCTGTTCAAAGTGCATCAATCAAGCTGTTTTCTAACCTTTGGCATGATCCGCCGACTCACAGGCACTGTATCACCAGTGCTTAACTGTAGACTTCCGCCACCTGAGGGAAGCTTTTTAAGCGATTGAATAAAATGCTTATTTACAATATAGGAACGATGTATCCGTAGGAATGTACCAGGGAGTTTTTCTTCCATAACTGCAAGCGTTTCATTGTGTAAAACATTTCGTTCATCTAACAAGCAGAGCTCCACATAGTCTCTCGCGCCTTTCACAAAGCAAATACTCTCACATGATATCCACTCGCTTTTGTCTGCAAGATTGAGTTTTATCTTAGATGGTACCTGCTGCTCACTATACTCATCTAATGCTTGCTGTAGCTGATCAGCTCTTTGCTGCGCAAGCTGCTTTTGAGATTGCGCGTGTTTGTATGCAATTGCATGTTGAACAAAAAAGAACAACAAAAGCGCAGCAACAAAATAATAAAAATAGAGATCGAGAAATTGATTAGGGTTCAGTGCAATTATGGTAAAGAATATTAAAAGTGCGCTGGCATGTTTTCTCGCATTGTCCTGCCTATTAAATACTTGAAAAGCTGTGATTAAAAAGCTGATACCAGCAGGCACTTGAATGGCGATCACAGTTTTGTCTTCTATCGTACTGCCCAGATAAATAGATATAAACGTCAATAACATGGATAAGAAAAAGCAGATCTTACGATGATTCTTTACAAACCCATCTATGATATATAACAGCAAACTCAGACCGCTCAACGTCCCCAGTAATAAAATAACCATCAATCGAATTTCATGATAAGGATATTCGTATGCGACTAAACCCCTTGACACTTCAGTCAGTAATTGAAGCACCACCAGCAAAGAGAGTAAAGGAAGCCAAAAATCGCCTCGCCTTGGATTCAAGTCTTGTAGCACCAATAAGCTTGAGAAAAACAAACCAATTATCAATACGCCTAACGGCACCAGTGTGGGTAAATAATGATGCAATACGATATCTTGAGGTGAGTCATAGTATGTCACTATCGCAAGCCCAATGGAGCGACTGATATCGAAAGCTTTATGATGAGATGACAGTTTAATAATGATTTCATTCTGAGACTTCTGCAGCAACCCTTTAGGTATATAAGTAACAAAGTCCATCACACCAGGCTGCTCTTCGTCAGGTTGAGAAGAGGGATAACCATTTCGGCCTATTAATTTGCCATTAAAGTAAAACTCTGTCGCCGCTTGGGCAGAAAAAAACAACCCAATTGGTTTATCGATAAGTTCAGGTGCGTCTATGTCAAACGTGGAGCCTATCCATGTTACCTTATTACCCGGCTTTACCTCACCCAGCGACATCTTTTTGCAGTTTTGGAGAATAAACGTCTTTGAAGACAGCTTTTCATTTTCATCATAACAAACCTTAACTTCTTGAATAAATTGCTTATTAAATTCATTTGCCACGAGTTGTGTAGAAAATATCATGCTAAAAATGGCTAACAAGCATCCACATACCTGCTTGATATTTATCACAATAGGATTCAAAAAGAGTCGAACGCAGACACTGATAAGTTTTGCTGCCTTTTGCAGAAGAAACGCCACCGCTTGCATATAAGTGCTGGAAAAGTAAGAAGTAATTGGTAATGTCCTTATCAATTAGTAAATTGCTTTAAAGGGTCTATTTAAATGAACTATATCAAAAAGTCTGTATATACAGGTATCGTCTTATCACAGTTAATTTTTTCTCCACTATGTCTAAGTGCACAGTTAACGCCAAAACAAATAGATGCACTTGTTGAAAAAGCATCAAACGAGCTTAATGTGCCAGGAATTGCATTGGCAGTTGTAAAAAGTGGAGAAGTGGTCCATGCGAAAGGCTATGGCGTTCAATCTATTGAAAACAACACACCAGTAAATACGGATACCCTATTTCAGGTCGCGTCAATTTCAAAATCATTTGTAACTGCGGCATTGGCACTACTCGTAGATGAAAATAAACTCAGCTGGGACGATAAGGTCATTGATTACCTTCCGCACTTTCAAATGTATGATCCTTGGGTAACAAGAGAGTTTACTATTCGCGACTTATTAACTCATCGCTCTGGTTTGCCACTGGGTGCTGGAGACTTATTACAATGGCCTGATGCAAAGGCACACGCAACGCCTGATGAAATCATCTCAGCATTAAAGTATTTAAAACCAACCAGTTCATTTCGTTCTGAATATTCCTATGTCAATTTAATGTATATTGTCGCCGAAGAAGTGATACGCGCAATCACCAAGATGCCTTGGGACGAATATGTCGAAAAAGCATTATTGGCACCGCTGAAAATGACTGACTGTGTAGCAAGCCCGACTCGAATTAAAACACCAAGTAAACGTGCGATACCGCACATGGAAGTGGATGGTGAGCTCAAAACCACTTTTTTCAAAGATGATACCCAAATTAATTGTGACATAGCGGGTATGGCAAAGTGGGCACAGCTATTTCTTTCCAAAGGAAAACTGCCTGATGGGCAAAACTTGCTGTCTGAAAAACAACACGCAGAACTGTGGAAGCCAGTGACTTTAAAGAAAGTCTCTTATATTGATCAAAAATACGCGCAGACACATTTTCAAGCATATGGATTAGGCTGGAATTTGATGGACTTTCATGGCCACTTGCATGTCTCTCATGGCGGTGCGGTACAAGGCATGACCTCACATATCGCTTTTTTACCTGAAAAAGATGTTGCTGTGATTGCGCTTACAAATCAATGGTCACGAGCAGCTCAAGGCCTAACCGCAACTATCCTAGAACACTATATTGAAGCGGAACCCACAAATTACATTGATGTGTACATAGAAGGCAACAAACGATATGAAGCCTACAAAAAACAGCAAAAGAAAACAGAGAAGCCTTTACAACTGAGCACAACCAAACCGCCTGTTGCACTTGTTCAATATGCTGGTACTTACAAGGATGATTGGTATGGCACAGTGGATGTCACAGTAACAGGATCCGAGCTAAATATTAAGTTTTCTCGTGGTAATGCCTTAACTGGTAAGCTCGACCACCTAGAAGGCAACCGATTTGTAGCAAAATGGCATGACCGAACACTAAATGCGGATGCTTTTGTAAACTTTGACGTCGACTTCGATGGTAAGGTCAGCGGATTCAAAATGAAAGCAGTAAGTAGTAGCACTGATTTTTCTTATAACTTTCATGATTTAAACCTAAGAAAAGTGAGCAAGTAGCAGCAAAGATAAGCGTTATCTTTTAGATTCAAATGAGCCCACTTTTCATTCAGCAACAGTGATATAGTGGGCTCAACACAAACTGATTTTATACCCAGAACTTGCGAATGACTGAGTCTATTCAGCTAATTGTCTTAACTGATGTACTTAAACCCTATCGCATTCCATACCCAAAAAACATATAAAAAGCTTAAACAGCTCAGCGTGAAAATCGAATAGAGAAGCTTGTGTATCCACCCTAATTCAGCCATACGCCAAATAAATACCAATCCAACCATCTTAACTAACGTAGTAATACTAACCATTAATACAAAGCCAAGTAGAAGTTTCACTTCAAGTGTCGGGAAATTTAATAAGAAATTATATTCGTCCAACACCAAACCGGAGTTCATGAAAATAAAGCCAGTCACAGTAACTAATATCAAACCCGCAGAGATGCAAACCGTATTTTCGAATGCATTGAGGTGCTTAACCCGGCTCTTTCGATTACCAATGAGTATTAACGTGGACAGTGCAAGTAATGAGGCAAGCACTAAAACAAAATAAAAGAAAAACGGGCTTTGCGACAAGCTCATCTTTTCATAGTCACCAGACCACATACTTGCGGAGAAGCGTGCTATTTTTCCTGAACTATCTGGGTAAAAATAAAAAATTGATCCGTGATAAGACTCTGCTTGAAATACATTTTCTTGAAGTCGTTTTAGCTTAAATGACACGTTACTTCCCAACCGACGCATTTTCAAATCACCCTGTGCATCGAGAGAAATTGTCACTGAACTATCCAAGGCTGCCATTTTTTCTAACTGAGTGTAAGAGCGGCGGGTACTCAACCAAGATCCGGTATACTCTTCTAACTTACGCGTTGCAACAGGCACTGACAGAAACTGGCTATATGCACCAGCCGCAGTTGGCTTGACTAACTTTAACGGTTTCCTTTGATAGTATTTATTTAGAATAACCTTAGGTAAAGAGTCTGCCAAATGCGCGGCTCCGCCAACCATATTACTCGCGATAAAAATACCCAGCTGTAACTCGGGATAAATTACCATATTAGATGAGAAAGTGAGTGTAGCCCCCGAATGATGGTAGTAATGATGCCCTCTAAAGTGACCTTCAAACATACCATGAACGACATCTGCAGCGAGCGTTCTATCGTCATAAAGCCTGTGCTTCATGCTTTCGTTGGTTAATGGCGTGACTAGTTGATTGTTTTCACGCATCAGGGCGCGCATATACAGTGACATATCATGTGCTGTTGAAGAGGCCGCCCCAGCACCGCCAATGTGCCCTAGAAATTCAAACGGCTTTGCCAAATTGCGCCCAACAGTGTCTTTGAAATACCCCGTTGCCAACTGTTGCCGCAGAGTGTCATTCATATTGGCAGCACCATAGCTGCTACCAAGCGGTTCACCTAGCGTGGTATTTTGCATAGTTAGAGAAGCAAACATGTTCTGCTTCATATAGGATGCCAAATCCATACCCGATTTTTGCTCTACCAAATACCCAAGCAAACCAAACCCATAATTTGAATAAGACATGTTATGACCAACAGGCCAAATTCTTTTTGGCATGTATTTAGTCAGATATTCAGGTGTACTTAGCATCTGTTCAGGTTGGTCGCTGATTAAATTACCTGCGTCCGCTTCTTCGAAGCCTGCTCGGTGGCTGAGCAAAGCAGCAATGGTTATTGGCGCTTCAAATGTATTAGGGATTTTGAATTCCGTGAGATAGTCATTAATATCAGCATCAAGGGCAAGTTTGCCCTGCTCTACCAATTGCATAACCGCGATCGCCGTCATGGTTTTAGTGATTGAACCTATACGGAACAGGGTGGTATGGGGGTCGACTTTCTTTCGGCTGCTCACATCCGCATAGCCATAGCCTTTGAGCAGCGCTACGTCGCCATCTTTAACAATGGCAATGGTGACACCAGGTATTGAATGCTGTGTCATGCCACGCTCAATCAAAGAGTCGACATATTGCTCTAACCCGATAAGCGTTTGCATCTCATCTAGGTTTTCACTGCCGTCAATAGAAGCATTGGCATTGGCATTTGCATTGTGGGCAGTAAAAAGGCCAATGATAAAAAGTAGAAACAAAAATGTGGCAGTAGATACAGAAATGGCTATGTGTGTCTTCATGTAGCAACCTTGCTTGTTTATCATTTTACTCAAAAATAGTGACCACTATATCTAAATGATAAAAGCAGTTCATAACACTCATAGCGACAGTGTATATTTATATCACCAACATAAGAACACCTATTCTAATAAAACACCTAACGGAGCATTATGTACTTAGGTTTTAGGCTACACCTTATCCACCCTTCTAACTATAAACGTAGTCATGCCATTCTTTATGCAAAAAATCACACTTGACGTTTTTTAACGCCTTTTCGACAGTAATTGGCTCATCGCTGTCAGCGATTGCCCGAAGATAGCTTTGCCTATCTTGTATGGCCTGTAAAATATCCGCCGAACCTTTAAATGCATTACCATGAGAAGGCAACAAAGTATAAGACGCATAGTTCTTGAGTAGCTCTAAAGAGTTTGCATGTTTTTGTGCATTACCAACCTGCACTGAAGGCAATAAAGGCAATCCACCATTGGAAGTCATGACATCATCAGCGACGTGAATATATGCATCGTTGATAATTGTATACATGCCACAAATTACATGACCTTGTATTAACTTAAACGTCAAACGAAATGCTCCAAAAGATAACGCGTTTCCATCCGTTATAAGGTTTACCCCCTCAAAGTAGTGGTGTCTTTCTTTAGGTATATATTTCTCTAAGGTCGACTTATATAAATAACTACCGTAAAGCTCAGGTGAATTAAGTACCGGCAGACCAGAAATATGATCTGGATGAAAGTGAGAAAAAACGACTTTTTTCACTTGGATACCTGTGTTAGCTAAATCATCTATCACTGCCTGAGCCTGTTCTTCAAAGGCCGTGTCAATCAACAGTGCTTCGTCATCTTGTATGAGCGCATAAATGTTAAATCCAAAATGTTGATTTTCAAATGGAGGAAACTGATATTGATAGAGTCCCTCATCTAACTTAATTTTTTTCACAATATTGCTTCTATGTCCTTATATTTATGTTGAAACTAATAAGATATACATCGCTTGTTCACTGTCGTTTTGCGCTATGTATGTCGATATGACTTCACCTTATTGAAAAAGTCATTAACCCAGAAAGCTAGCCATACCCTCTAAACCTTCAAAAAGGCGATTGAAGTGCCTTTTTCATCCACCAATCTCTCGAGAGCTTATATAGACAGTGTTTCTTTAGAGAGTTTGGGTAAGGTACATCTGGATGCTCAAACACAACATTGGTATTTATCATGTGTATTCTTTCCATTACTGCACGAGATGCAAAATTATCAACCACCGCAAATGATACGATTCCGTTTAATCCAATATCTTCAAAGCCGACTTTTAGCGCAGCCCCGGCCGCCTCTGTCGCATAGCCAAAACCCCAATGTGGGCGTGCGAGTCTCCACAAAACTTCAACACAAGGTGAGCACGGCAAAGTGGCAGTCGGCTTATGCAAACCCACAATACCCACAAACTCACTGGTCTTACGCTGTTCTACTGCCCACACTCCCCATCCTTGTTGAACAAGCAAGGATTGACATGTTTTAGCAATAGAGTCGCTCTGAACTCGATTCAATGTACTAGGGAAAAACTTCATCACTTCAGGATCAGAAGACATTTTAGCAAACTCAGGGAAGTCACTTTCTTTCCATTGTCGCAGCTGAAGGCGTTTAGTTATGGGCTCAATTATCTCTGTCATACTTCCCTTGCTTAGCGCTCTGTCTATCTAATTCAATTTCGTGTCTGCTAGTAAATAGGAGCCAAAATAACATGCTATTCACTGCCTATATATGACCATAAAAACGATTTACTCTGCTAATCAACCCATTTTTATATATAAAATATACTTAGCCTGTAATAACACGACTTCCACGTAGTTCCTACCTGATAGTTATACCAGATACTGAGTGTAAAATTCTGCCAAGTTATAAAATAAAACTAATAAGATAGATATTCATGCTAACACTGGAATATCAATATAGGAGAATAGCTTACATCACCTCACAAAACCTTCTACACATGAGCCTAATGTAACTCAGTTACATATAACTAATTTTAACTTAGGCAAATATCTTCTCCCTTTATATGTTACCTTTGAGCATTAAGTACTGAGCTTGATATAGCCTCAACATACTCAGAAATAACCAACTCACTTAGAGGAACAACATGAGTAAAGCGCTAAACTTCATAAAAAAATCTAATCACGTCTTATTCTTTTTGGCAGTGACACTTTTTATTGTCGTCATTTCTGTCGAGTTTATTTCGGAATTCTTCGACCATAAATATGAGCCACCAAAAATTGCACTGGTCGATAACAGTGATACTCAAGAGCAAATTAAACAAACACAGTACACAAAAGAATACTTCGCAAAGTTAAAAGATGTATACATCTTTACGTTGAGCGCTAAAGAAATTGATATTACTCAACATCATGACGGTGAGATTTATTCTATGTTTACAGGCTCAAAAGTGTCGCACGACTTATATAACGGACACTTCTTATCCAGAAACGCCGTTAACTTGATGTTTGTTAGAGAAAATAGCAAACCACATATGTTATTACGAAAAGACGGACTACTACTTGAGTTTTCAAAGGCAAGGGTCTCATCAAGTGAAGAGGAGCACTTATTAAATAAAAACGTTTACCTGATCATTAATGAAGACACTAATCGAAATGGGTATCTTGACCATGAAGATTCAGCCAAGTTATTTACCTCAACCTTTGATGGCAAAGACTTAAGCCTAATATTGGAAGACGTCGGGTCATTTAGAACAATTGAAAACAATAAGTTGCTTATATCGCAAGAAGGCCAATCTCCCCAGTTTTATACTTTTGATTTGACCAGCTCAACCTTGTTGACCTTGGATACATCAATCAAAACATCCCGAGAAAAACTTTAAAATCTAATCGATATAGACATAAAATCAAATTGTGCTGTTAGCTAGTCCGTAAAAAGAGCTGCTTGCCACGCATTAAGCAGCTCTTTATACGCGGTCATAGCAAGTTTTCAGAGCCAAATCGTCATTCATGATTCGAGCTTAACTGATTACTAAGCGCCCAATAATGGTAAGTGCTTCCTTTTCTGGTAGGTAAGCGCTAATTCTAAACAGTGCTTAATGATGGTCTGTGGCAGTGGCTCCGCAACAGAGAGTACTATTGCTCTATTGCCATTAAATTCAAGTGCTTCACTATATAGGACTCGAAAGGTATCAACCAACTTTGTTTGGCAATGAAAATACAGAAAGTAATTGTTTGGTGTTTTCGGCTTCCAATCAATTCTTACTGGGCTACCTACTTTTACATTATAGCTAGGCTCTCCCCATTTAAGAGACTCTTCAACGTCACCTAAATCGAGTTCATTGGCAACTTGAAAAACTAACCCACGAAGTAATTCCAGCCAGACTCGTACATGCTCAGGATACTGCTGCCAGCATACTTTAACCGCCCTATCCATTTGTATACTCTACTGTTATCTCTATTCACCTAAATTACAAAATATAAACCTAAAAACCAATAGACAATCAGCATAAACGCTTTAAACGACCTAGGTTAACTTAATTTACCTACAATCATAAAAACCCCAAGCAACTGATAAATATAGATATAATTTAAATCATCAAGCTGTAATCAAAAAATCATAGGGAGTTCAAGTGCGTCTTTCTTATTTCGTTATAGTAATTAGCAGCAGATGAATTGGCGTGAATAATTACGAGTGTAAATCACCTCAATCCAGTTTTAATAATAATTACCAACAAAGTAACAAGGATAAAGAATGACTCTAAAATGCGCAGTGAAAAGCATACTCACCATTGCTGTCTTATCCAGCTATAGCGGCCTTACCTCAGCAAGCAATAAAGAAAATACGCACCTGGCACCTGAAGTTGCAAAAACAGATATACACATTGGTTATACAGAAGTTCCCTTTCTTGATAAGCCATTTATCGATACATCTCCGGAAAATAGACAGGATGGGATCCCCGTAGGCAAGCTAGGTAACTTTGGGGCTGATAAACAACAGATCATGCAGTTTGCAAAAGAGCTTGCAGCCTATAAGCACGGACATTACGACAGCCTTTTAATCTCCCACAAAGGAAAACTGGTTTTTGAATCCTATTACGCAAAAGGCCGAGTCAACTTGCCTCATTATCAGGCCTCAGTCACAAAAACCTACACGGGTTTAGCACTCGGTCGAGCCATTCAATTGGGCTATCTTTCCATGGATGACTTAGACAAGCCATTAACGAGCTTTTTAACTAAATTAGACTTAGAAGGAGCAGTAAAAAAAGGCGCTGATAAAGTAACTTTGCGTCACGCATTAACCATGACTTCAGGCATTCGAACCAATGATGAGCAAAGGGCACAGATAGATAAGTTACCAAACCAATTGATGGGCCAAAAAGAGATCCAAACAATACTAAACTACAGCACACCCGTCACCAAAGACTCACAAACATTCAAGTACGGCTATGGTCCGTTACTGGTTATGCACGTCCTCGAAGCGGTCGTTCCGGGCTCAGCAAAAGACTTCATCAAAAAAGAGTTACTCGACAAGATGGGGATCAGCAATTATCGATGGAGAACGAATGGAGCTTCAGGTTTGCCAGAAGCGGGCTGGAGAACCAACATGACCTCACGGGATATGGTCAAGTGGGGTATGCTCGCGATGAACAAAGGAAAGTGGCAGGGCGAGCAACTTATACCTGAAAAGTTTATCACTGATGGTACTCGCAGACTTGTCATGACAGGTGATGATGAAGTGCATTGGGGCGGTAAAGATGTCTCTAAACAAGGTTACGGCTATCTGTGGTGGGGAGTAGACTTAAAAGTTGGGGATAGAAAATATTTAGGAGTGTCAGCTCAAGGCGGCAACGGTCAAATCATTATGATCATTGAAGAGTTAGACCTAATGATTGTGCACACAGCCAACGATAACAATATTCCTTTCAAACAGGTCATTGCCGAGAAGGTCTTGCCTGCATTTATTTAACAACAATCTCCAAACTCTAGTTCAAGTGGCAAAACTGAACTATAAAAACAACTAGGGCAGACATTAAAAATGCCCTTTTTGTACGAGCCTTAGTTTAAAAAATTAGGTACAAATAGTAGGCCTTGATCAAATCTGACAATTGCATTTACAGCAACGCATATAAGTAGGTCACCACCGTTCTATGCAAATATCTGTCAGACATTGCTATAACTTTCCACCTTTAATAGCTTAAAAAATAACATGTTAGCTATTTCCCCTTTATTACAACTCGTACCATAGTCGGTATGAAAGCTCGTAATATTCTGTATAATTGATGCTGCAAAATAGGGTTGTTAGCACTTTGAACGCTCAATAATTGCAAACATAAAAAATCCAAGAAGGAATCTCAATGGAAAAAATGAAACTTGCAGCGCTTGTAACTGGCTGCTTAATAGGGTTATCCGCTTGTGGCGGCGATGGAGATAACGAGACAAACACTACGCCCCCCCCCTCAAAAGTAGTTAATCAGCCACTACCTTCCCCAGAAGTAAATCAACCTCCAGCGGCAAGCATTGCTGCAGATGCTAATGCGCAGGAGCGCTCGCTTATCCAATTCGACGGTTCCGGCTCTAGCGATTCTGACGGTTCAATCAGTAGTTATGACTGGTCATTAGATTTAGGTGACTATAAAGGCAATGCAATCACCTTAGCATCAAGCGGCGCTTCTGCCGAACTAAATATTGGTGATATTGCTGAAGATGTTGAAGTGACTATCAAACTCGAGGTGACTGATGATGATGGCGCAACAGACTCAACCCAATCTTCTTTACTGATCAATGAAATAGACTTTATGAAATTGCCACCGTTGCCTGCGTCACCTCAAGAAGGCTTATTAGGAACAGATAGCGACGGTGATGGAGTCAGAGATGATGTAGAGCATAAAATACTAGAGAGATATCCGCTCAGTATCGTTGACCAGGAAGTTTACCGGAAAGTTGCATCAACTATGAACTCATTTTTAGTGGCGGGTTTGTCATCGGATGACATTGATGACGTAGAAGCTTCTCAAAGCTCATCTTACATCGCAGATTGCTTGTTTCAACAATATGGAGAAGATGCTATCAAGGAGCTGACTCTTATCGAAGTTATGATGATTGACACAGATGAGCGTCTGAGCGCTTACCTTGCATACAGCAATTCACGGTCTGGCAAGGTTCAGGAGTCATTAGACGCGCCCGAAGGTTTTTGTAGACTGCCACAGAATTAAAAGGAACTTAAGTAATATGAAGTCTAATTTAAAAGTATTGGCAGTAGGCATTGCAATGGCCCTTCCTGGGTATAGCCACGCTGAATTAAACGGTTGCTCATTAGAAGATAATGACACGCCAACCACGAAGGTTTATTTTGCTAATGGTGTCGATAATAGCCCCACTCAAGCGGATATTTCAATGCGGCTCGTAAAGGAGCGATTTAAAACGAAACTTTCTTCCCTAGAAGGCCACACATACATATTCGACACCGCATATAACGACACACAAGGTACTCCAAAAGATGTCGTTCAAGTTTTCCAGCAAAAAATTCTAGATGAAGGTGGAAAAGGTAACGGGTACGCTCTTTATATCATGTTGAGAAACGGGCTTTCGTCCGAGTTTATCCAACAATATTTAGACAAATATTTTCTCTTCGGCTATCTGTCAGAGGAGAAGATAGAAGAGTTTGCGCAAATACTTCAAGAAGCTCAAGTTGATGCTCTGCAAGATAGGTCTATGGTCAATGACAGACATGCTACCTACTACAATGATGCGCTGGCTGCAGGCCACAGAGTGATCATTTTGCCTCATAGCCAAGGTAATTTATTTACAACAAAAGCGATAGATTCTGTGATCACAGACACTCCTGAGTATGCAGATAGCATTGGATACTTTGGAGTAGCAACCCCAGCTTCCAGACGGGTTGGGAACCATGAAGATTATGTAACCGCACACGATGATAGGGTCATTGACGCATTAAGGTTGATTGAGGATGTTTTACCTTCAAACATTGATAACGACTTGACTAACTTAGATCCGACCGATGACCCCGATCCAAGAGAAGATATTAAAAATCATTCTTTCGTGGATAGCTACATGCGAACAAATCTACCATCGTGGGGAGTCATTGATGCTGGCATTACAAAGCTTGCCAAGAACCTAGTCTACCCCACCCGCCGAGCTGGCGAAGGGGCGATTAGAGCAACACTTCAGTGGGGTAATAACCCCGATGTTGATTTACATGTTTTTGAGCCCAGCGGTAAGCATGTTTATTTTTCCAAAAAAATAGGTGACTATGGTGACCTAGATTTGGATGACACAAATGGTCAAGGGCCCGAAAACTACTTTGTATCTTGCGATAATATAGCTGAAGGCTTGTTTACTATTGGCGCAAACTACTACTCTGGCTCAACGCCAGAAGAAGCGCAGATCACATTATATTTAGGCAATGGATTGACCTACTCCAGAACTAAAGTGCTAAGTGAAGTAAAAGGGCCATCAGGCAATCACGAGCCAGTTCTTTATTACAAAATTAATGTTACTAACGATGGTGAAGGTAACGCAGTTTATTCAGTAGAATAGTAAAAAGTAGCTTAGATAACCGTGCTTTAAAAGCACGGTTTTTAATATGCCGAAATATTACCGCTCATTGGTAAACGGTTCCAAACTCCGATTTCAAGATTCATTATCCTATTGTTAAGAATTAGCCACTCCAAACTAGATTGCCCGTTTTACGTTAAACTACACAATAACTATGGCGTAAGATATTGGCTCTGCGACCTGCTACTTATTAATCTGGCTATTAACGATAAATCACAAATGATTTAAGCTCGTTGCAATAATCCTCTCTATTTCTTAGCAATTTTTTATTCGACACCGTAGGATCTTTTTAGGTGCCCTATGCATTGAACAGAGCCCTATGATGATCACACCATCAATACTAATAAATAAATTGAACCGCTCGTCGCTCGCAGGAGCCTATCTGCTGAGCTCTAAACTTATTTGTTAAATACTGTCAGATCAGATATATGCTGCTACACCTACTATGTGTGCAATTTCTATAATCTTTGAACCAAGCTAAACCAATTTCCAGAGTTATCAAGCGCCATCGCTTCAACACCGTATAGCTGCTCAGTTGGCGGTTGAATAAACTCCACACCTTTAGAAACGAGTTCTTCGTAAGTCTCTTGGCAGTTTTCTGTTTCAAAAACACCGGCACCAAATGCGCCATCTTCGATTAAACTGCGTATTTTCTCTGCCGCGTCTTTGCTAAACATGGGCCCTTCTTTAGGCTCTGCCAATACTAATTGGAGTTCAGGTTTAGATTTCGGGTGCACAGTCAACCATCGAAAACCGCCCTCCACCTTCATATCATCTCCCACTTCGAAACCAAGCTTGTGTTTATAAAAATCAAGCGATTCGTCCTGATTAAGTACATAGATTGTTGTATGTGCTATGGATGTAATCATTTATATATTCCTTATTTTTTCAATCATCTTCATCATACAAAAATAATCACGAGAATATTTCTTCAATCTTGCTCATTTCGCAAATTTACCCAAAAAGTGATACGCATAGCACGCAGGTATCGCCTGAGCAGGAAAACAATAGGCTTCTGCTGATAAAGCCCATAACTTACGTCGATATGAAGTCGGCGCCACGCCAACTTGCTTTACAAATAAAGATGAAAAGCTACCAAGGCTTGCATAACCCACTTTTTCGCAAACTTCAGAGACACTAAAGTGTTCTGTAATAAGCATTCTCTTTGCTTGCTCGACTCTAAGCCGGATCAAATATTCATTGGGTGTTTCACCATACGTGTCCTTAAAAACACGCAAGAAGTGGTACGGGGACATGCATGAGTGTTTTGCGATATCAGATAAACTAAGCGATGCATGGTAATTATCAACAATAAAATCCCTGCTATCGTTTAGCCTCTTATATTTGTTGTTGCTAGCCATGAACATATCCTTTTGCTAAAGCGCATTCATCATGCACCATGAAAACATAAAAAGCGGTGTGAGCCAAAACACTCGAGTCAGCCCTTAAAGAGTACTCCATGCTTTAGAGACTGAATTAAGCTGTATTCAAACTAAGCTCCTCTCGAAATAAATAGCATAACTTTTAAGCACTCACCTAATTCACCTTTAAGCACCAAATATCACTTATGGAAGATATAGCATGTCATTTCAGAGCTGATAATATGATAGTTACAGACTTTTTATAAAGACACTACAGCATTGTGCGATTACAGTATGTCGCCTTCTCAAAGTCATCAACGTTCATGGCAATATTTGGCACCTCTGGGAACATCTCAACAAGTTTTGATACGACAGCCTGAGATAATGCCGCTTTTTGCTCTTCTGTTCGACCTTGCATGATGGAAGCAAATACATGAATAAACTCTTCTCGCTTATTACCAACTGAGTACTTTTTAAAAGGGTTTATTCTCACTTTAATATCATTATCATCAAATAAATTCGTTGCGCTCGCTACCAAAAAAACTTGTTCAAGAATAAGCTCTTCACCATGCGTTTTTAGAACACTTTCCGAGCAATCCATTACAAAATGTGGCATATATACTCCTATCTATTATTGTTTTACCTGCATTCAATCCAACATATTAACTTTCAGACCAAAAATGTGACTGTACTATTCAGCCTAGCTTGCTGCCTTACTTCTGAGGTTTAAACGTCTCTTACCTTCCAAATACTAAGTCGAAACTTTCACCTTAATGTAGTTTGTCTACTTTCTCCTATAGCTTTTTAGGGTCAACATTCTAAAAGCAACGTTTGAAGCTTGATAAGTCCATATATCTGTTTAGGAAATGCTTTGAACGACATCACCTAATTCATGTTCGAATGACCAATATCTATATATTCAGAAATCAGAGAAGACAGTTATCAACATAAGTACCAGCCCGTTTAAGTAACCATAGTTTTTTTTAAATTACTCGCTCAGTTAAAAACTTCAGCGTATGTAGTTTCATGTGCAATAGAGACGACATTAAATTTTCATTCTTTCTAAAGTAAAGTATAAATTTTTATGTGATCATAAATCTCACCATAAACCTATTACCATATCGTGCGAGGTATAAAAACCCGAAAGAGAAAATATATACATAAATATATTTATATATAAAAGGAAACCGCACACTAAAACCCATTACAAATACAAAAAAGAAAGATTAAAATAAAATATTAAATAAATGTATAATTTATATTTACAGAATTATACTATATCGTTAACTTGACTGCGTATATGGAGCATTTTCGCTCTGATAAGCTATTGGCATAAACTTCTGGAGTATACAATTGACACATAAACCAACTTTTTCTGTAGCTGCATTGCTCTCTTTCTTTTTAATTGGCTGTGGTGGTGGCAGCAGCAGTAACAACAATAGTGATACAAACAGCTCTTCTTCCACGACAAATATTGCAACTTACACTTTAAATACCAATATTACTGGGTCCGGAAGCGTCATTAACGCTCAAAACTCTGTGCGTGAAGGTGACTCTCAAAGTTTCTTGCTAGAGCCAGATGACGGCTACTACGTAGACTCAGCTACTGGGTGTGGTGGAACACTGATTGGCAACCAATACAACATTGAAGACATGCAGTCAAACTGTACTGTGGATATTGTATTTAAGCCTCGAGTAACACTAAGTTCATTGGATCTAGACCCTGTACTTACACAATGTTTATCTGAGCAAGGCGACAGCACATTCGCCGATGAAGTTACATCAATTTCCTGCTATCAGCCCATAGAAAACACAGAAGCCATTGCGCATTTTAAAAAGCTACAACATTTAGAGTTGTACGATCAAAGCATTACCAGCCTAGACATTTCAAAAAATCTAGAGTTGTCTTCATTTAGTGTATCAAGCCCTCTACTTGAAACGCTTGATATTTCTATGAATACCCAGCTCCAATATCTATGGGTAGGGGATAGCCAATTACAGTCTTTGGATATCACAAAAAATAAGCAACTCAACACTTTATCTGTAGATGCTACGCAATTAAAGACCTTAGATTTGTCTCAAAACATCGAGTTGCTTTCCTTGTCAATCAATAGTCAGGTAATGTCCGAACTAGACATAAGTACAAATATTAACCTTGAACGTTTGAGTGTTAGTTATACACCGTTGACGAATCTACAGCTCACTGACAACTCAAAACTTAACTACCTATGGCTTAACAATGTCAAGGTTACTAACCTAGACCTGTCGGACAACTCAGAGTTAGTGGAAATATATGCCTTATACACCCCACTCACATCTTTAAACTTAGCTAACACGCAACAATTGAGTATTCTAGAGCTATATGATACCCAACTCGGAAGCTTAGATATTTCTGATGCTGAACAGCTGCAATCTTTGTTAGTATCAGGAAATAAACTATCTGAGATTGACCTCAGTAAGAATTCTGAACTCGTCCAGATAAGCATAGTCTCTAATGCACTAACAAGCATTAATTTAGAAAATAATACTCTCCTCCAATCACTCGACCTCACGGACAATGCCTTAAGCACAATTGACCTTTCGAACAACCCAGAATTGTCCAATTTACGACTTTCGAATAACAAGCTTTCTGCATTAGACTTAACGGCTCTGCCAAACTTATCAGAACTTGATATACAAGATAACCAGCTGACTGAGCTAGACATTTCTGGCAACCCAATGCTTACAGTGTTTCATCTGTCAAATAACCAATTAGCACAACTAAAATTTCCAATTAACGAAGTCCTAACTGAACTATCTGTTTCTGGTAATAGCTTTACCGCCCTAGACTTTTCGAACTTTAAAGCACTTGAAACACTGTCGGTATCAGGCTCCCAACTTGACACTATTCAATTAGAACAAAATGCAAGCCTGAAAGAATTAACCGTATTTTCGGATAGCCTAAAAAAGCTAGATGTATCAAAAAATACCGCGCTCACCTCATTAACACTCGAAAGCAACGCTCTCACAAATCTTGATGTGAAAAAGAACACAGCACTGGAAAAGCTATCAATATTCCAATCACAAATTGATGAGCTTGATATCTCATCGAATACATTGTTGCAAGAGTTGCATGTATCTGCGCAGAGATTGGATCACCTCAACACATCTAATAATGAGCAACTTAAAAGTCTTACTGTTTATAGTGATTGGCTCACCTCGATCGACTTATCTAACAACTCGCTGCTTGATAACATAACTGTTCATGCACAAAAACTGACACAGCTTGACATTTCTGCAACGCCAGACGTCAAACAGCTCAGTTTAGGTAGTGATTACTTGAAAGACTTAGAGATGTCTCATTTAACACAACTTACGTACTTAGAACTAAGTTCTATACAAATTAATGAATTAGACTTGTCAGCTCACTCTCAGCTGGAAAGTTTATGGCTTAACAGCATGCCTCTTATAAGCCTTGATCTGTCTCATATGCCAGAGCTTAATTCTCTTTCTGCCAATTCATTACAACTTACAAGCCTAGATCTCAAACACAACACAAAGCTGGATTACCTTGATGTCCATGATAATGAATTAGAAACACTCGATATCTCTAATAACCCGGAACTAACATCCTTCTATGCGTCGGGCAATAAGCTAACCAATATTGACTTGTCTAACAATGTACTTTTAGGGTCTATATCCTTGTATGATAACCAACTTAAACAATTAGATCTTAGCAAGAATACCGCCTTAAACTATTTATATGTTGCGAACAATCAGCTAAGTGAACTTGACTTATCCAGCAACAGACTTCTAGTGAACGTCACCTTATCTTTTAATCAGCTTACGGAACTAGACTTAACTAACAACCCAAGATTACATTACCTCGATGCTGATTTTAACGAGTTAACATCTATAAATATCTCGGATAAATTAGAATTAACGACACTCTATGTAAACTATAATAAACTAGACACATTTACAGTGACAAATGTACCTGTTCTAGAGGACCTGTACGCTTCTGGCAACATGCTAACATCTATCAAGCTTGAGGGACTTGACGTACTCCAACAACTTGACGTTAGTAATAACCAACTTACAGAGATCACTCTGCCATCTAGTCCATCTCTCATTACGTTAGACGTAAGCTACAACCAACTGACTGAACTAGATATCACTACAAACTCGGCACTACAATCATTAAATTCAAGCAACAATAGTTTGACCAAGTTTACCATAAACGCCAATTCAGTTTTGAATACACTGTATTTAAACAACAATCAGCTAAGTGCATTAGACTTGTTAGCGCAACCTCAGTTAACTTATTTAGATGTAAGCCAAAACAATATCGCCCAACTAAATATTACCCAAAGTGAAGCATTGACAAATTTAATAGCTGACAACAACGAGCTAACGCAGCTCAATACGAGTGATAACAGTGCACTTGTAGAGTTATATCTTGACAACAACAAGTTAACCACTGTCGACCTCGCAAATAATAGCCAATTAAGCTACCTCCAGTTACACCATAACGCATTGTCTGAAGTCGATATCAGTTCAATTGAATATCTATATAATTTAACGCTCGACTTGAATGTCTCTTGTACAGGTAATATGTGCTCTCGAGCGTATTACTACTAACCAGCTTATCAGCGACTGCCATACAGAGTGTGTCAGTCGCTGAGTATTTATCAATATGATTGAAACCAGCTTCAGATTTGATCTGCAAAGCACTTACCAATTTCACAATTGAAAATAATTATTATCTGCTCAAGTTAAAAATTAAATCTGTGTCGTCCTTAACATATTATCCTTGAGCACATGCACTCTGCCATTCTCAATATATGTTTAGTAAAGCTCATTATTTATTACTTTAATCTAATAATATATCTTATTACCATGAGTTCACATAAGGCTGGTAATACTTAAAACAAAGGCACATTAATTGATGGGGTAACATAGACGCGGGCACCATATCGAATTGATTCGGGTTCACCATGATGAGACTCAACAATGTTAGGTGCAGCAAATTCCAGATATTCACCTGTACTATCAAGTTTTCTGACAATCGAAGGACAATCCATTATGTGCATTGAAAATACGGACTTATCTAGTAACTCAGTCTTCAATTCGATACGAACATCACCATCATATTGATAGATAAACACAACCAGCTCTATCCCTTGCTTTTTCACTGCATATTTATGCCATATTCCATCACTCTCTATTTCTGGAAGCACCTCAAGAGTAGCGAGGACATCAGTTTCATCCCAATTGAGCACTTATCTCACCTTATTGTTTTTCAAGAGACAAAATTACCATAAATTTTTCTCATCAATTAACACTTTACTTGGCTTTTGAGATAAAAGTACTTTCTCAGCATTTAAAGGATTGCCAAAATAAATGTTATACACATGCTTATAATATGCCCAAGTGTACTCTATGGGAGTACGCTCGTTGGTGACAATCTTAATCCATGTATTCGGTTTTAGAGCACAAAAATGCTTAACGCGGCCTCTTTTTTCCCATTTTGAAACTAAAAGCTCTCCATTTAATACTTCTAGCTTGAAACCCAGCTGTCGTTGCTGATTATCATTTATACATCGAAAGCCTGAAACAACAGGATCACTAAAGTTACTATACTCTGAATATTTAACTTTATATAAGAATACACCTCTAGTTCCTGGCGCACCCATTAATGGATATTTTTCAGGGACTGAATTTCGTACTGTAGCTCTTGGGTTACCACGAGACTTTTTTGTCCAATACGTTTCTATATGCTGAATTATCGTATCCATAACACTTACTTTAAAATTTACATAATTTGAGTTCAATCATAAAACCTACTACGCCCATGGTGCTCACTTACAGCCAATCGTTTTTCATATTAACTCGCTCTCACGTTTGTTAAGCATCGTATATCATTACATATTCAGAACAGTCTGAGCCGATAACTCGAAATCCAAGCGCGTCATAAAGCTTCTTTGCAGGGTTGCTTTTGAGAACACTTAGGCCTACCGATAGTTTGTCTTTTTTCGCTTTATCACATAAATCAGTGATTAATTTCCTACCTATTCCAAAACCTTGATATGAAGGTAGTATTTGTATCTGAAAAATATACCATTGTGATTTTTCAGAAATTAAACTGGCTTTAAACAATCCAATATTTTCATTGTTGATTTGGATTATCTGGGCATCTTCAAAATTATATTTTATGCGATAAAGATGCTCACTATCGCTTATATCCACCCCATCGCTTAACAAATAGTTATCCATTGTGATTCGGCGCAGGTTCAATAAAAAATCCATATCACCGTCATTGGCTTTACGTAAAGTGTAATTCATGTGCTGTCTCAAATCCTGTTGTTTTCTCATAAAATTATTTAGCGCATTTTTATGGCACTCAATAACTTACACTAATTATAAATATAAACGTTTAAATAAGGAACAAGAGTAGGAAACATCTATTAAAAGCTCAGGCTTAATCTCTTGACTCAGGCGGATTGAAGAGATAGACCCTGTATTTATTAGGCGAACACACCGTGTTATCAAGTGTTATTACTATGTCGACGGCAAATCTATCAGTGCTGTTCTTGCTTTTATCATTTTCATTTAACTCTGCCTTTGGCAGCATATTTAAACCTTGGCCCATGTGTTTTGTTTTAGCAATAAGTTCGTTTTCTCTAGATTTTCTCTTTTTCAACTCGTAGAGTTGGCCTAGGTTATTGCAATGCAAGACAATTTATAAATTTGTAGAAATACTCATTCTTTTTTGAACCGAAAATACTTAGGGGACGTATTACAGAGTCGATTGGATAACAGTTCTGGTGCAAAAGCCTTAAAACGTTATGAACAAAACACAGTTCAACAAGGTTTACACAGAACACAAATATTTAGCCAGGATGGCCGTAGAAAGTGGCTCTTTTTAAAGATACACTAGCGCGGTTTAAACTAGGGCCAATATTAGGAATTTACATTGAAATTCACCGACAAAAACGTATTGCTGTTTGATTTGGATGGCACATTGATAGACAGTGTGCCAGATTTGGCGCTCAGCATTAATCAAATGCTACATGAATTAGACATGAAACCCTACCCTACCGACACGATCCGAAGTTGGGTTGGTAATGGCGCAGCCGTGTTAACCAAAAGAGCATTATCAGGCCATATTGACATAAATCCGGATTTGGATCCTGCTTACGTCGAAAAAGCACTTTCAATTTTTCTTGCTTATTACGAACAAAATGTATGTGTTGATACGACACTATACCCCAATGTAAAAAGCACATTAGAAAACCTGCATCGTGATGGTTATCGCTTGGTCATTGTTACAAACAAACCTGAGCAGTTTGTTCGCCCTATTCTAAAGCACTTAGGTCTAGACAACCTTTTCGAAATGGTTGTAGGAGGCGACAGCTTACCAAAACGCAAACCTGACCCTATGCAGTTGACTTACGTATGTGAAACGCTCGGCGTTAAAGCATCGTCGTGTTTAATGATAGGTGACTCGAAAAACGATATCTTTGCAGCAACAGCAGCAAAGATGCAGAGCATCGGTTTAACCTATGGATATAACCACGGTGAGGACATTAATAGCCATGGCGCGTCACTGGTGTTAGATAATTTTGCCGACATCATTGAAGCCCTAGTTCCCGTTGAGGAATCAGCGCATTAACGAGCTCAGCCTTTTGAAGCTTGACGTTTTAACATTTCCATTATTGTGTAGAGCATGATAAATAAACAGCCAAAGTATGCCAATACTCGCGTCGGGATCATAGGCGGTGGTATTGGCGGTGCAACCATCGCATTAAAATTAAGCCAACAAGGCGCTGACGTATTGCTTTTCGAAAAAGAAATTAGCTTAGTCAATGGTCCGCCAATGTGTCACCTTCACGCAGGGGGCAATTTATACAGAGAAATATCAGATCAGCAATGTATCGATTTATTGAAACAATCTATCAATACTGCAAAGCTGTATCAAGAAGCCATAGATTACAGACCGACAATCGTAGCTGTACCATCGCACGATAAAGGCGACCCGAGCGATGTTATATCTAGGCTAACAGTGCTTCAGAAGGAGTATCAGAGACTCGTAGCGTCGGATACACAAAATGAAATACTGGGGCCTGCATCCGAGTATTTTAGATTGTATCAACGCGCAGACATTGAAAAATTATCGCAATTACCGGTTCCAAATCATCCACAAACGCCCGATGAATGGATGATAGCCTTTGCGAAGCAAACAGATTTAACGCGGCTTAAATTCCCAATTTTTTTGGTACAAGAATATGGCATTAGTGTTTTTAGGCTAGCAGCATTAACCAGTTTGGCCCTAGAAAATAGTCCACATTGTGAGTTATTAACAAGCACTCACGTGACTTCAGTGACACAAAACAGTGCACAAAAATGGATGATTGAAACAACACGTTCGGGCGTAGATGAAAAATTTGAAGTAGATTATCTAATTAATGCCTGTGGGTTTAGGACAGGTACCATTGATGACATGGTAGGAGCCAAACCAAAGCGTATGGTTGAATTTAAAGCCGCTTATATTAGCCGTTGGAATGACAACCAGGCTAAATGGCCCGAAGTTATCTTTCATGGTACTCGAGGCACTAAAGATGGCATGACACAATTAACTCCATACCCTAATGGTTACTTTCAAATACACGCAATGACACCTGACATTACCCTTTTTGAGGATGGGTTAGTTTCGGCAAAACAAGAAAGTGCTCAACCAGAGTTACCGAGTAAATACATCAGAAAAGTAAATCATCAGTGGGATGAACAAGTAATCAATGAAAGAACCGCCAAAGCTATCGAAAAAGTAGCTGGCTATATCCCTAATTTTAATAGCGCTGATATTGGTGGGCGCCCTATGTATGGCGCACAGCAAATACCAGGTGCTGATGCCACATTAAGGGTTGCTGATGTAGCTTTTCAATCAAATAGCTATGCTCGATGTGAAATCGTCAAGGCATCGTCTGCCCTGCCAGCGGCAAATACCATCTTTGATAAATTAGTCGAACTTGGTTTGTTAACTGACGACAGTTCACAACGCCGCCGAAATAGTTTTGTTGATACTTCTATGACTAGCGATATAACTGAACAACAAATTGCCCAAAGGGCTGAATACCTTGCCCAAGAAAGAGGCTTCCCTGCAGACCTAGCAGGGCGAACAATGCCAAGTATTACATAGCTGGTTGTAACGGCTCTAGGTGATGCAAAAGCCTTCAGCCGTTTTCCTTATCTATAAAGTAAAATATTTCATCAGTATTTTGGTAGATAAACTTTGTATGGCGTTATGGACAAATCTTGCCTGTCCCATATTCCCCCTTTATATT
>NZ_JAKFZS010000027.1 GCF_021654285.1 Pseudoalteromonas luteoviolacea
GAATCCCCTAGGGGACGCCATTTTCTTTGTTATCTTTCAGCTATTCTTGCTAATTTTATCCCCTTTGCTAACTTTAAATTTATTATTGCAGTGCGCAATTGACTCTCGTGCTTAATGACTTTGATTGGTATTGTGTATTTCCTTTCTTTTCATGTTCAATTAAGATTTGGTTGATGAATAAATTTAAATTTTCAATTATCTCCATAAGCTTGATTTAGAACAATTTTTGGTCATTTTTGTCATGCTCGCATTAGCGTAATCACTTACTATTGCTTTTTAATTTAGAGTGAGTTGCTATGACTAAAGGAAGATCAACGGTAACCAACCGCGAATACGACTATCCCAGTTCTTATAATTTGCTATCAACAACCAACACCAAAGGGCAGATTAAATATGCTAATCGTCAGTTTTGTGAAGTAGCTGGCTTTGAACTACATGAACTAGAAGGTAAGCCGCACAATATTGTGCGCCACCCAAGCATGCCAAAACCCGCATTTCAAAACATGTGGAACTACATTGAGTCTGGCAAGCCTTGGATGGGGATGGTAAAAAACCGCTGTAAAAATGGTGATCACTACTGGGTTAATGCCTATGTGACACCGATTTCGAATAATAGCGGCCAAACTGTCGAATACCAATCGGTCAGAACAAAACCAGATCGTGCAGTGGTTAATCGGGCAGAAAAAATATATCAAAAACTTAATGATGGGGCAGCAGTAGAGAGCTTTACGAGAGCTTCTATGTCGTTGTCTGCGCAGATGATGTTGATTATTGGTGTATTTTACATACTAAGCATGGTTTTTGCGTCGCTGCCATCACCGTGGTCCTATATCTTAGAAACCATTCTGGTTGTTGTTGCTTTAGTTTTGACCTACCAGCGTTTGTCCCCAGTAAGGGAGTTAAGTCAAAAAGCACGAAAGGTCTATGACAACCCTCTGATGCAAAAGATTTATATTAACAAGGTCAATGATATTGCAGCGATCGAGCTGGCGTTACTAGCGAGAGAATCAGAGTTACGTGCGGTACTTGGTAGAGTAAAAGATGCCAGTGATACGGTACGAGGCCATGCCAAAGAAACCGTTGATGAGTGTGATAAAAGTGCGCAACTGCTTAATAATCAACAGGCCCAGACAGGGTCACTTGCAACTGCGATCAATCAAATGACGGCGACGATCCAAGAAATTGCGTCGAATACCAACAATGCCGCATCGCAGTCAGAAGCTGCGCTCAAGTCTGTAAAAGAGGGAAGTTTGGCGGTCAATGAAAATATGGAAAATAACTACACCTTGTCAGAAGAGTTGACTCAAACCCAATCCGATATTGAAGATCTCAATGCACAAACCGTTAATATTGGCGGTGTTGTGGATGTGATCCGTGGGATCTCCGAACAAACGAATTTGCTGGCGTTAAATGCGGCCATTGAAGCAGCGCGCGCAGGAGAGCAAGGCAGAGGCTTTGCTGTTGTGGCTGATGAAGTCAGGGCGCTGGCACAGCGTACTCAAGATTCGACCAAGGAAATCGATGATATTGTCGCGAACCTAAGACAACGTGCAGAGCGAGCAGTGCAAGCAATACAAAATGGGGTTGATAAGTCAGGCCAATGCGTGGAAAAAGCAGAGGGCACGAAAGCTTCTTTAGACAGTATCAACTCAATAGTAAACGATATCTCCAGCTTGAATTATCAAATCGCAACTTCAACGGAAGAAATGTCGGGAGTCAGTAACGAGCTCAATAATAATGCAGTGACGATTTCGCAGTTAGCGACTGATTCATTGCAAAGCTCTGATAGATCTCTTGAAACCATGGCAAACACCCAAAAAGCCCTAGCTGATCAAAAATCGTTAGTGGATCAGTTTATCGCTAAATTTCAAAGTTAATTATGACGAATGTGGCGTGTCACTACATGCCACACTTGTTGGCAGGTTATCTAAATAAAAATAGCCAGTTTATTCAATTAATTTATCTCTATTTCTCATAAGATTTTCAGTAGTCGCAATTAAGCGGATAGTTTTGTTGAGTTTACAGAGGTATATTATGAATAAAGTTCTAAAACTGGCCTATGAAAGGGAAATGTTTACTGCACAGACTTTGTATCTGCAAGGCGATTTTATTACTTGTTTTAAGTCTCTTGAAAGAGCGCATATTCTTGGTCAGCAGTCTGTACTCAGACACACCAAAAGCCATTGGTGGATGCTAAAGGTAGGAATTAAACTGGCGGATAAAAAAGAAGTATTGGCACAAATATTAAGAGTGTTTGCAGCGATTATTTTCTCACGCCTTTGGGTGCCTAAAGGCAATACGGGGGGTGCCAATGTCAGTGCATTTAAGTCTATGCCTATACCATATGATCTTAAAGTATTTTTTAATGAATAAAGAGAAAATTTAATTAGAGTTAATCCTAAAAGCACATCTACCAACGGCAAAGAGAGTGAAAAAGTTTTGCAGCAAAACGTCTGGATAAAGACTGGGTATATATTACTCTATGGCGCTAGTATAGATGCGATTGCACACCAGCATGTCGCTATGCAAGTTGTTTGTCCAGATAGGGACAGTACTTGCATTCTAGCTGGTAAGACACTTCATAATGCGGTGATCATTGACTCAAATACGCCACATTGCTTGAAGATGGAAAGCGGGTGGGTGTTATTAGTTGAGCCACACAGCGTATTAGGGGCGTGCTTAAAGGCGCAATTAAGTGGTCAGCCTCTGAAAGTGCTCAGCATCTCGGCGACCCTGCAGCCCCTTCTATCTCAAAGTGACGCGATCACTGTTTTTTTCAAAGCATTTTCTGAGTTAATACAGGGAGCGCAGATGTTCGATAACCAGCTAAATACAATTACAGATCCTCGGATTAGTCGTTTGTTGTCTGAGCTGAATTCGTGTTTTGATGGGCAGTGTATTAAGCCTTTGCAATGGCGTGCAAAAGAGGTTGCACACAAATATCATTTGTCAGAAAGTCGGTTTTTACACCTTTTCTCTGAGCAAGTAGGCATTGCTTGGCGGCCTTATTTATTATGGAGAAGAATGTTATGTGCATTGCTGACAATGCAAAAAGGCGCGAGTGCAACCGAAGCCGCTTTTAGTGCAGGCTTTTCTGATAGTGCCCATTTGAGTCGTACTTTTAAAAATACATTTGGTATGACAATTAGACAGGCTATCAGTTTATTTAAGTAACAGGTGTAATAAGTTAAAGCACGTAATACATATCTTAGCCTTTCAAGTACACCGCTTAGGTGCAAATTTCCTTTTAATACCACAGTAAAATTTTTTGAGAACTCAAATCGTTATTAACAGATTAAAAAGTATAGATATAATCAAAATTAGTAACAAGTGGTTATTTTTTGTAACATTTCAAGGGTATCTATAACGTTGCGCTTATGCCAATTTATCCAACACTGTGAAGTATGAAATTTAACCGTTCTGTTTGTGTATGATTATCTGTTTGAACGGTTATGAAAGCATGCACATGAATACAAAAGGAGGCGTAATGCTTACGGTGCATATTATAGCTGGTTCATTTTTACTGTTGTTTGGTATTGGCGCTTTGAGCTTTGCAAAAGGAAAGCTTCGGCATAGATGGTCAGGTAACCTATTTTTCCTTGCGATGTTAATAATGACAGGGACCGCTGCTTTTTTTAATGGCGGTGCAACCATGTCCTTGATGACATTTTATTATGGTGCGACTGCTTGGGCGATTGTGCTCAGAAAAGAGCAAACAACCGGTATTTTTGAAATATTGGCTATGTGCTTAATACTCTATGTCAGCATATCATTATTTTATTTTGTATATACCACAGTGGATTTGGATCCGACCTTCAAAGCTATTTTCACGATTCATGCCTCTGTGGCCTTATTGGCAGCAGGTATGGATCTTAGGATGATCCTAAAGGGTGGCCTTTCGGGTAAGCATCGTATCGCTAGGCACACGTGGCGGTCGTGTTTTGCTATGCTGGGGGCTGTGATGTCGTTTTCAGCAAATACATCAGATAGGTGGCCTGATTTTATTAACAGTAATGCGTTAATTTATCTGATGATAGGCGTACTATTTTACTGGGTAATTAGAGTGCTATTCACTGGTTGGTCAAAACAGTTAAACCGTATTATCGGTGACAGCTTACTCCTCAAGAGGTTGCCAGTATTTAAGCGAGATATTAAAGAGTAACAGCGCGCTATTTTATATCAATTGTGATGGGCGAGAGCGCGCCCATCACTGAGCCCCTAAAAATGACAATGGAAGAGCCTGTATATTATGACTATTTAAACCGCCCCAGATTACATAGGTTTATGAGGTCAATTGTTGTTTACGGTACTGCCCAGGAGTGCAGCCTGTAAACTCTTTAAACGCACGACTAAATGGGGCCGCAGACGCAAAGCCACTTTCAATACCAACGACAAGCACCGGCCAATCGCGTTTCTCAGGTGCACTTAATATTGATTTTGCGTACTCTATACGCATCTGGTTCACATAGTGATTAAAGTTCTTCGCATCGAAGTAATCGAGCATAATAGCGCGGATACGATACTCGGGAAGGTCTAGCTCACGAGCAATATCGGCAACACGTAAATTTGCGTCCAAAAAGCGTTTTTCTTCAACCAACAGATGTTGAATTTTCTGAGCGAGTGGGCGCTCACTTTGGCGAGCATCCTCTTTTTTGTCATCCTGTTTCACGAATTGTTGCTGACGAAATCGTATCAACCAATGTGAACTGAAAAAGATTAAAATATATGCGAACACGACCAACCATTTTCGTCCTTCGCCCATCGCTAATTCTTTGGGCAGAGCGACAGCAATCAGCATAACGCTGATGATGCTCACCAAAAATGAAGACAGGTAGATCATCGCGATTTTACGTTGAATCATAGCTGCGCTTTGTAATACCCGATAGCCCTCCCAAAACGCAAGAATGAGCATACCTGATGATAATATTGCAATTGCTTCGGATAACACCGTTATTGAAGTTGATAGCCAATCGCTTTGGAGCTGCCACATCTTTTCTATAAATCGGAATAGGTGCCTTAATATCAGGCATATTCCTAGTACACCTGCAAACTGGAGGTGGTGGTGATTAATGGGATTGGTTTTTCGAAAAAATGCACGTGAAAAAAGCCAGTACCCACTACAGGTCGCAAACCCGAATATCCCTATCAGGTGATGATAAGGGGTAAAGTAAGTGCTTGTTAGTTGATAGGCAAGATACATCGACGAGGAAGCACAAAAACCTGCAAAAGCTAAATGTAAAATGTGCTTTTGTCGAAGGCGATAATGATTGAAAGCTAATACCAAACTTAGCAAGACGGTAAGTGACTGCGCAATTTTTAGTGGATCCAATTTTGATTCCCTCCCACTTTTATACCGATTCTACATTAATCTCGTTTCTTTTCGATAATCTTCTGATTTATCCGCTTTTATTAGTATCGATTTTGAAATTCGATGCGCTTTAGAGCTTTCATATTGGCAGTATTGACGTGAAATTTAGAAGACAAGGTACAGTTATGAAAAATAAATCTGTCATTGATAACGAAAGTGTCTGTGAGAAAAATAAGCCAGCTAACGAGTACGACTCAATACAACATTGTGCACCAGCAGTCGCATTGTGGAAAACATGGGGGCTTAGACTTATATTTGCTGCAATGGTAATTGTTCTGGGCTCTAAGCAGTTAAATTATATCTTAGAAGGCGCCTCTGAATGGGATCGCTGGAGAGGCCTTGGGCATTCAATGTTGTTTGCGCTGGCTTTATTTGCAATAGGCGGTGTTTTTCGTCCTTTAACTTTTTTACCTATTATGCTCTATGAAATCGTTTGGAAACTGGTTTGGCTGACTGTCGTTGCATTGCCTCCATTTCTGTCAGGTCAAGATGTGCCAAACATTGTAAACGCAAAAGCATCGATAATTGGCATTGCTGTATTAATGGTTCTGATCCCGTGGCGTTATGTTTGGTGGAAGTATTTTACTCAGACGATTGAACCATGGAGACGAAAGAAAGCCGATGGGAATAAATAAGCTGTAATTTTGATGAAGGCTGCTAGGCAATAATTGCTAGCAGCTTTACATTAGCAAAACGCTTGCCTTCAATATAAAGGTATTTAAAGCAGCAGTTTATCTTTTATTGAATAACCAATTTAGCGCAAAGAACAGCTTGTCCATGACAGGATTGAACTTTAAATTGCCAATTTAGACATCTGTTTTTTCTTTAAATTCGCACAAGTCTTCAATAATACAGCTGCCGCATTTTGGTTTACGTGCAGTACATACATAGCGACCATGCAAAATAAGCCAATGGTGCACATCCACTTTAAACTCTTTTGGCACGACTTTTTCAAGCTTCTCTTCTACCGCGACGACATCTTTGCCCATAGCAAATTTAGTGCGGTTAGAGACTCTAAAAATATGGGTATCGACTGCAATGGTCGGCCAACCAAATGCACAATTTAATACAACGTTTGCGGTTTTACGACCAACTCCAGGTAAGGCTTCTAACGCTTTACGGTCTTGGGGGACTTCTGAGCCATGTTTTTCGATTAAAATTTGGCACAGTTTAAACACATTGTTAGCTTTTGAATTATATAAGCCAATGGTTTTTATGTACTCCTTTAAGCCTTCAACACCTAAATCTACAATTGCTTCTGGCGTATTGGCGACGGGAAACAATTTGCGAGTTGCCTTGTTAACGCCCACATCTGTCGCCTGTGCTGACAAGGTGACTGCAACCAATAATTCAAACGGGGTGGTGTACTCCAAGTCGGACTCTGGGTTTGGATTGTCTTCTCGCAGTCGAGTTAAAATCTCTAAACGTTTTGCTTTATTCATGACGGTTTTTAAGTAGTTAGCTAAGAGGGGCTAAGTGTGATTGCATCTTATTTGCCCCTGCAATCACACTTAGGGTTTACGCAGACTAAGTGACGGCTTAGGCTGCGTTTAATTGTATTAAGTTAGGCTAGTAACCCTTGCTCTTTCTGCTTTTTCAGCTGGTGCTGCTGGCTGAGCTTGTGCTTTTTGGCGCTCATCAAAGTAGTTTTTAGCAGCAATGATAAGGCCCAACCCCAAGAAAGCGCCAGGAGGTAAAATAGCCACTAGGAATTGGCTATCAAAGCTCAGTACTTCAATTCGCAATGCCGTGGCCCAGTCTCCAAGTAATAGCTCTGCGCCATCAAATAAGGTACCTTGCCCGATAAGTTCACGCATTGCGCCTAAGATGACCAACACGGCAGCAAAGCCCAGACCCATCATCACACCATCCCACGCTGATAATATGGGGGTGTTTTTTGATGCATAAGCTTCTGCCCGGCCAATAATGGCGCAGTTGGTCACAATTAAGGGAATGAAGATCCCCAGAGATTGATAGAGCCCAAATGTATATGCATTCATCAACAATTGAATGATGGTGACAAACGCGGCAATGATCATCACAAATACAGGGATACGAATATCTTTGGGTACCCAATTTCTGACGATAGACACGGTGACGTTAGAACCAACTAATACAAGCAAGGTTGCGATCCCAAGGCCTAAGGCATTGGTAACTGTGCTGGTGACAGCAAGCAGGGGACATAAGCCAAGCAGCTGTACCAAGGCGGCATTGTTTTTCCAAAGTCCCTCATGGGCTAGTGTTTTGTACTCGCTCATAACTGCTCCTCTTGGCAAACATTGCTTTGTGCAAATAGGCTATCAAAGTTTTGATGGGCAAACCAAGTAGCCGTATTCACAGAGTGGACAACCGCTCTAGGTGTGATGGTTGCCCCTGTAAATTGATCGAACATACCGCCTTCTTTTTTAACATTAAAGGCTTGGTCTTCTGCTGATTGTACTGTCATACCTGCAAAAGAGTGTACCCAGTCTGACTTTTTAACTTCGACTTTATCGCCCAAGCCAGGTGTTTCTTTATGCTGGGTAATACGCACGCCTGCGATTTCTGCATTGGCATATACTGCGGTTAAGATGTCGATATTACCGCTATAACCTTCAGGGGTAATATGCTGCACTAATAAAGCGACAGGCTGACCATTTTGCTTAGCACGATAGATTCGATGCGGTCCATTAGGACCAAGCTCTGGTGCATCGCTTTCGATGCAATCTAAATACAGTTCATTGTTGTATTTGTCAGCGGGCAGTACCTGTGTCAAGGTGCGCATCAGGTGTTTCTTTTCTTGCGCTTCGATACGAGGTGCTGTGAGCTGCTGCACGAGCGCAACGCTGCCTGTTGTGGCAAGGGCAAAGGCGGTGAGGATCGCGCCATTTTTTTTCATTGATGCGAGGATCATTTCTTTGCTCCATGTCCATAAGTACGTGGCTGGGTGTAATGGTCTATCAAAGGTACTGCCATATTGAGTAGCAGTACAGAAAATGCCACGGCATCTGGGTATCCGCCAAATTGCCTGATCAGATAGACAAGCAGGCCAATAAGGGCACCATAGATAAGTCTGCCTTTATTGGTGGTCGATGCTGAGACAGGATCCGTTGCGATGAAAAATGCCCCGATCATGGTTGCACCGCTCAGTAAATGGAATGCAACGCCAGCTTGACCATCTAAAAGGTAGCCAAATAAGCTGCAAACAGCCAAAGAGGCGATCATGGCGACTGGGATATGCCAATTTATGACTTTTGCTTTAAGCAAATACAGTCCACCAAGGAGATAAGCTAAATTCACCCATTGCCAGCCCTCACCAGCAAATCGATTAAATGCGCTATTATCCATAGCTTCTTGCACTGTAAGGCTTTGTCCCATGGCTGTTTTGACGTGATCCAAAGGCGTCGCACCAGTCGCGCCATCAATGACTTGTCTTGCTTGCTCTAGTGATAAGCCTGAATAAGTTGCTTCTGTAAAAATTAATGCGATTTGATCAAATAGGGTGATAGGCGCATTCAGCAGAGATTGAACTGGTAACCATGCAGTCATTTGCACAGGAAATGAAATGAGTAGCAGGACGTATGCTGCCATAGCAGGATTGAATAGGTTAAAACCAAGCCCACCATAAAGTTGTTTTACAATCACAATCGCAAAACATGCACCAATCACGACCACCCACCAAGGTGCCAAGGGTGGCACACTGACGGCGATTAAAACGCCTGTGAGCCATGCGCTTCCGTCACTGAGCGTTGGCCAAATTGGACGGCCTCGAAGTTTTAGCATTGCAGCTTCCGCAAGACTCACCGTCGTGAGTGCCAATGCCAGTTGAATAAATACGCCGATACCAAAAAAATAGCTTTGTACCAAGATCCCAGGTATACAAGCTAACATCACGCAAATCATGAGTTTGTTAACCGATTTAAGGCTGTGGTTATGGGGCGATGAAGCCATGGTTAATTTCATGACAGATCATTTCCTTCTTGTTCTTGGGCTTTCTTTTTAGCTTTGGCACGCTCAACGGCGGCACGTATGGCAGCTTTGCGCTTATCTTCTGGACTGAGTGCTTCAGTTTGTGTGTCATCATCTAATGACACATCCTCTTCTGTTTTGTCATCAACGACAGGCTCTTCCTCTTGCTCAGCTTCTTTGGCGGCTTTTTTCGCTTTAGCACGGGCAATTGCAGCAGCAACAGCGGCTTTGCGCGGATCTTCAGGCTCGTCATCAACGACCGGCTCTTCCTCTTGCTCAGCTTCTTTGGCGGCTTTTTTCGCTTTAGCATGGGCGATGGCGGCAGCAACAGCAGCTTTACGGGGATCTTCCGGCTCGTCATCAACGACAGGCTCTTCCACTTGCTCAGCTTCTTTGGCGGCTTTTTTCGCTTTAGCACGGGCGATGGCGGCAGCGACAGCAGCTTGGCGCGGATCTTCCGGCTCGTCATCAACGACAGGCTCTTCCACTTGCTCAGCTTCTTTGGCTGCTTTTTTCGCTTTCGCACGGGCGATGGCGGCAGCAACAGCAGCTTTACGCGGATCTTCAGGCTCGTCATCAACGACAGGCTCTTCCACTTGCTCAGCTTCTTTGGCTGCTTTTTTCGCTTTAGCACGGGCGATGGCGGCAGCGACAGCAGCTTTGCGCGGATCTTCCGGCTCGTCATCAACGACAGGCTCTTCCACTTGCTCAGCTTCTTTGGCGGCTTTTTTCGCTTTAGCACGGGCGATGGCGGCAGCGACAGCAGCTTTGCGCGGATCTTCCGGCTCGTCATCAACGACAGGCTCTTCCACTTGCTCAGCTTCTTTGGCCGCTTTTTTCGCTTTCGCACGCGCAATGGCTGCTGCCACAGCTGCTTTTCTCGGGTCATCCGTTTTCACGTCATCTGAAGCACTTGCGCTGTTATGCTCAGGATCTTGCTCTGCTTTTTTTGCTTTAGCTCGGGCAATCGCAGCAGCGACAGCAGCTTTTCGAGGATCATCTTCTGATCCTTGTTTTGGCTCGTCACCTGACTTTTTCGCTTTGGCGCGCGCAATGGCAGCGGCGACGGCTGCTTTGCGTGGATCTTGCTCTTGCGATTCTACTGTGTCAGCTGCTTGGACTGCTTTTTTCGCTTTGGCACGTGCAATGGCCGCAGCAACCGCATCTTTTGGTGCACTGCCTGTATCTGAGCCAGCTTTTTCTTCTTTGTACTTCCTAGCTTGTTCTTTTCTTTTTGCTCGCTCTAACGCTACTGCGCTGTTATCAGGCTCAAGCGCCGAGGTATCGCCCTCCGCTTTTTTCGCTTTAGCACGCTCAATGGCGGCCTGTACCGCTGACTGTTCAGGGCGTTTTTGCTTAACTCGCTCAAGTGCCTCAGACACTTTAGCTTTATCTTTGGCTGGCGCACTACGAGCGGGTCGCTTATGACGGTTTTGTCTTTCTTCTTGTTCTCTTTCAAGGCGAGCTTTACGTGCTTCAAAGCGCTCTTTAGCACGTTCAGCTTTTACTTTTTCAAGTTTTTGTTCGCGGATCTCCGCTTTAGCAACACGATAATATTGCACTAACGGGATTTCACTTGGGCAAACATAAGAACAGGCGCCGCACTCAATACAGTCAAACAGATTGTACTCTTCGAGCTTGTCGTACTCCTGACCCTTGGCAAACCATTGCAGTTGTTGCGGCAACAAGGTTTGTGGACAGGCATCAGCACAGGCACTGCAACGAATACAAGCTTGTTCTTGCCCAGCGACTGCCAGTTCTTGATTATCAGGCGCTAAAATGCAGTTTGTGGTTTTAACAACGGGTATTCTCACTGTGGGCAACGTGAAGCCCATCATAGGACCGCCCATGATCACGCGCTGATCTTCAACAGGTGTAAACCCTTGGCTATAAACGAGGTGCTTGACTTCAGTGCCGAGTAAAGCCCACACGTTTTGTGGTTTGTGTATTGTATTACCGGTTACGGTGACAACTCGTTCTATCAGAGGTTTGCCTTCATAAACGGCTTCGCTGACAGCAAACAGTGTCCCTACGTTTTGCACTAAGACACCAACATCTGCCGGGATCCCGCCGCTGGGTACTTCTTTTGAAGTCAGCACTTTAATCAGCTGCTTTTCACCGCCAGAAGGATATTTAGTTGGAATTGAGCGAACTAATATCTTGTTATTGTGCTTGGCAGCTTGTTGCATCGCAGCCAACGCTTCTGGTTTGTTGTCTTCTATGCCAACCAGCGCGCATTGCGGTGATAAAATAGACATCATCACTTCCATACCGCGGATAATGTCTTGGGCACGCTCTCTCATGAGCATGTCGTCAGCAGTGATATAAGGTTCACATTCAACACCATTGACGACTAAATATTCAATGGTTTTTGCGCTATCCGCTTTGACATAGGTGGGGAAGCCTGCACCGCCCATACCTGCAATGCCGGCATGGTGAATAATATCAATGAGTGCTTTGTTATCTAAGCCATCAAGGGATGCGCGAGTTTCTAACTCACACCAAGCATCATTGCCATCTGGCGTTAAGACGATGCTCAATTCTGGCATCGCAGATGGATGCGCTGAAGGCATTGGCTTGATATCAGTAATAGTGCCTGAAGTCGGCGCATGAATTGGCAGCGACCAGTTTGTACCTGGTTGTGTTAATACTTGCCCTTTTAAAACATGATCGCCCTTATTCACAAGGAGCTGGCCATTTGCGCCAATATGTTGTTTTAATGGTAAGACTAAATACTCTGGCAGCGGAAGTGAGCCAATAGCAGCCTGATTTGACAAAGACTTTTGCTCTGGTGGGTGAATACCACCAGGAAATTGCCACAGTTTGCCGCTTTCAATTTGTTCAAGTAATGTTTCCACTTAAACCTCTCAGTCTAATTGTTTCACTGGAATTGCATCAATTTGCCACTTCCAAGATTGTTTTGTTTCAGCGACAGGGATCATATCTATACAGTCAACAGGGCAGGGCTCTACACATAGGTCACAGCCAGTACATTCATCTGCAATGACAGTGTGCATTTGACGTGTTGCGCCGACAATGGCATCGACAGGACAGGCTTGGATACATTTAGTACAACCAATACATTCATCCTCTCGGATATAGGCCACTTTTTTGATGGGCTCAGCTTCTTCACCACCGGCAAGAGGCTTGGCTTCAATCCCCATTAGATCTGCAAGCTTTTTAACCGTGGCTTCGCCGCCAGGAGGACATTTATTTACTTCATCGCCATTGGCAATAGCTTCAGCATAGGGGCGACAACCAGGGTAGCCACATTGACCACATTGCGTTTGTGGAAGAATAGCATCCACTTGATCAACAATAGGATTACTTTCAACGCGATATTTAATGGCTGCGTAGCCTAAGATCAAACCGAATACGAGTGCCAGGGCACCGATCGCTATCAGAGCATACAGTAATGTCATATTACAACTTCACCAATCCAGAGAAACCCATAAATGCAAGCGACATTAGGCCTGCGGTGATCATGGCAATCGAAGCACCTTTAAATGGGGTAGGGACGTCAGCTACCGCTAAGCGCTCTCGAAGCGCAGCAAATAATACTAGCACCATGGAAAAGCCCACCGCTGCACCAAAACCATATACGGCTGAGCTGATGAAAGTGTGCTCTTTGGTAATATTTAATAATGCGACACCGAGTACGGCACAGTTAGTGGTGATCAGAGGTAAGAAAATACCGAGTAGACGATATAAAGTTGGGCTGGTTTTTCTCACCACCATCTCGGTAAACTGTACAACAACAGCAATAACGAGGATAAAGCTCATAGTGCGCAGGAAAGTCAGCTCTAATGGCAATAAGATATACTGATTAACCAAATAACTGGTGACAGAAGCGAGTGTTAAAACAAAGGTGGTGGCCAGTGACATCCCGATGGCCGTTTCAAGTTTGCTTGAAACTCCCATAAACGGACAAAGTCCGAGGAATTGCACCAACACAAAGTTGTTTACCAGCACCGTGCCGATAAGCAACAACATATACTCTGTCATTCATGCCCCTTAACTATCTATCTTCGTTTCGCAACGTGTCATAAGACTGGAAATTCTAACAATTTTCCACGCTGAGATCACAACATTTAGCAGACTTTATTTGCATTGAAATCAAAAATTGGTAGGGAATGTTGACAATTATAGGAGGGATATAAAACCCCTCCAAATTACAGGGATTTAGACTTCTTTTGGCTTTTCGATGTAGTAGCCTTGTACGCCGTCTAAACAAAGTGTTTCGACGATGTGTTTTTCTTCTTGGCTTTCAACACCTTCAGCAAATACACTGACGCCGATACGGTGTGCTAAATCAACCATCAAGCGCATAAAGTACTGGTTGTTTTTATCTTCTTCTAAGCCTCGAGTGTAACTTGCATCCATTTTTATGAAATCGGGTTTTAGATCTCTAAAAAACTTAAATGAAGTTAAACCCACACCAAAACGCTCAACGGTAATACGGGCGCCGACACGATGGACCATATCAATAAAACGCTTACTGGCTTTAATATTTTGCTGCAAGCCAAATTCACTGACTTCGAAAATCAGCTTTGAGGCAAGGTTACCATCTTTTAATAAGCGTCTTTCAAGCCAAATAACAAACTGGTCGCTATGTGCGCTGGATGCTGTGACATTAATGCCAAAAAACTTTTCATTGAAGTTTCTGGTTTTAATTAGCTCCAGAGAACTGTCAATAATAAGCTGGTCAATTTCAATGGCCATCTCAAGCTTTTCAGCCATCGCCAAGAATGACGCCGTTGGCAGCATCTGATTGTCTTCGGTTTTAAAGCGAGATTGGATCTCAGCATATGCTTTGACATTTTTACCGATGGGCATGATGTTTTGCATCATCAAGTTCACGCGGCGGCTGTCGATAACTTCTCGAATAACGCGGCGCCAGTTTTGGTTACCAAATCCTGCACCAACATTATTGACGATGTCACTTTCTCGCTGTAAATGCCAGGCATTGGCCTGTTTGCTTTGCGCCATACTCATTGCATTATCAACGACGGATAATAACTCACCTAATGGCTTGCCTGACTCGTAAGAAACAATACCGGCATTAGCAACGGATGAGAGTTCTTGATTTTGCTGATATTGGGTAAATCTGGCTTGTAGCGTTTCACCAAATTGTTCCGCCTCTTTTGAGGGAACATTGGGTAAAATGACAGCAAAGTCGGAGCTATTTAACCTAAATACTTGGCTTCCAGTGTAAGTACCGCTGACATGCTTGACGATATCAGATACGGCACGGATATATTCATCGCCCTTTTGGTAGCCTCGTGTTTGGTTGATCATTTGCAATTCACTACATCTGATCATGGCAAGTGTGCCAAAGCTTTTATTATTCGCTTGCTCAATTTGATGTTCGTAATATTCTACAAACATATTACGGTTTCCAAGCCCGGTTACCACATCTTTATATGCTTCTTGTTTGATTGAGTGTGCGGCTGATTTGATGTCTTCCTGCTTACTCTTTAAAAAGTGCGCTAAGCGGTTAAATGAAGGGGCAAGTTCAGCGCCTAATTCAGTGACTTTACCTGTATTAAAGTCTTCTTCAATGCTTTCTGTAACTTGGTTTTGCGTAATGTATACATCAACGGCGTTAGCTACCGTCATACTGACATTGCGGTTTAGCTTCTTATATATGGTTTGCATATAAAATATTGGAATAAATGCAACTAAACCAGAGATGATGAGCATCAACAGGAGAGACTGTTGCAATAGCGATGCTTGGCTTTGCGCATTAATCACAAATTCTATTTTAATGTCTTTGGTTTTATTAACTGCAAATTGCGGACGGATAGAGTTAAAACTACTCGCAATAATATCCGCTAAAAAGGGCAGTTGAGCAGGAGTGCCTAATTGCAGTACAGCTTGGCCAGAAAAATCTCTTACTATAAAAGTAGAAAATACGTTGCCGTTGCTGAGTGACAAACGTATATGATCCGGGTTCATATCATTGACGGTTTTTTCTTGAATGTAGTTACTGACCATTTGTTGTGCACTTACTTGTGCACGGCTCACGGCGCTATCGAAGCTTGAAGCAACAAAAAAGATGCCAGCCGCTGAAAAAAGTAACCAAGATACGAATTGTAAAAAAATGAGTTTTTTAAAGCCTGCCATTATTTATCTTCTGCCTGAAAATGGAAGAAATACCTTTTAGCATTAGTACATGAATATAATGCTGCCAATCACAAATATGGAATACTAGGAATTACAAACACAGAAAATTGCTTGATTCATTTTCCATTATGGTAAGTAGTCCTAATTATATAGCAAAAATTCACCAGTGAAGGTGCTTGTAGAGTAGAGCATAGAAGGGAAAAAGTCTAACATATTCTGAGAATTGGCTCCCCCTCCCCGACTCGAACGGGGGACCTGCGGATTAACAGTCCGTCGCTCTAACCAACTGAGCTAAGGGGGAGCAATAAATATGTGTAAGAGTAGTTGGCTCCCCCTCCCCGACTCGAACGGGGGACCTGCGGATTAACAGTCCGTCGCTCTAACCAACTGAGCTAAGGGGGAACTACACTTTATAACGATTTGGCTCCCCCTCCCCGACTCGAACGGGGGACCTGCGGATTAACAGTCCGTCGCTCTAACCAACTGAGCTAAGGGGGAATCGTTATATGTTTAGAAACTTGGCTCCCCCTCCCCGACTCGAACGGGGGACCTGCGGATTAACAGTCCGTCGCTCTAACCAACTGAGCTAAGGGGGAAGCATGTCTCTCAACGGGGCGAAATATTAATGACGACACGGCGAAGTGTCAACAATAAAAATCACAGTTATGCAAAAAAACTGTCTTTTCGCTGGATTAATCAACAATTAAGCTTTTTTTTAATCACCCACATCGACAAAAAACCGAAATATACAAGTTTACACACGCTTAGATTCGGCTTTTGAAAAGGATCTTTATCACATATATAAGACGCTTTTCGTTTACTGATGGTGGGATTGTGTATTCTATAATCACAGGTATTCAGTGTTTTTTATCGTTTATGGCTCAAAAATGTTCGAAAGGTCTGTTTTTTGCACTTTTTCTGAGATCGCAATTTGTGGTTGTCGAGATCTTTTGGCGGATCTTAACACTAGGTTAGTTTGCAGTTCTTTTACAGTCGATTTGGTAAATATTTTACTCAAATATTAAGGTAGAACTGCATAGGTTAGTTATGCATGTTATTTTAGTAATTAATAAACAATGACTTATCTTATTTTTGGGTAGTTTTTTAAAAGTTGTATATTTATTAAATTAGGCTAAAAAGCAGATAAAAGACACATTTCAAGTGCCAGATCATCTAGTGCAATTGGAATGATCATATTGAGAAAATAAATAGCGTGAGAAGATCCCCGTCTAGGCCTTTATTTTTAAAGGCTCTACAAACTTATCCACGGAATCTGTGGATAACATTGTTTATTAATCTTTAAGAACTCTATGAAAGCTAAGCAAACCGTGGCATTAGCGCGAAGCAATAGTTTTTTTATCTTTTTTAAAGTTTATATATATCAACAATATAGGTGTTTTGGTGAGTTTTGTATGCAGATGTGAGTATTTTGACAGATTTATTTCAACATTGTTTGGCATATGTGCAAAAAGTGAGCCGAAGAATCATAATATTTGAAATAAAATTGACATTTTTTGTGCAGAGCGGAAATTATCAAAGAATAAGGTAAAAACAGCTACTTTTATAATATAAAACCATAACACGCTTCTATCGTATAACTGACAATAATAGCGTGGCATCATCTAGAATGATGATTTAGAATGATGGGCTGTTAAAAGAGGTATCATATTTTATGTCCGCAGTACGTCAATCTAGTTCTAATAGTGATATTTTGAATGGATCAATTCCAGCGACTTTGAAGCGTATGACTGTGCCAATGATATTTGGCATGATAATGTTAATGAGCTTCAATTTAGTTGATACATTCTTTATCAGTTTATTGGGGACTGAGCCGCTCGCTGCGGTCAGTTTCACTTTTCCTGTCACCTTCACCATCATTAGCTTAGCGATTGGCTTGGGCATAGGTACATCAGCGGTGATCGCAAAAGCGTTAGGTAGTAAAGAAATAGAAGAAGCCAAGTTCGATGCTTTTATTTCCTTGATACTGGCCGCAGTATTAGTCGCGCTACTTGCCGCATTGGGCTATGTATTCATGGATCCTATATTTATGTTATTAGGAGCCGATGCTACAACGCTCCCTTATATTCATGATTATATGAATGTGTGGTTCTTAGGGGCAGTATTCTTAATTACACCTATGATAGGCAACTCGGTGTTGCGTGCATCTGGAGATACAAAAACACCGAGTATGATAATGGGCTTAGGTGGTTTAATTAATGCGGTTTTAGATCCTATCCTCATTTTTGGCTGGGGACCGGTGCCAGAGCTGGGTGTGCAAGGTGCCGCCATTGCTTCAGTGATTGCTTGGGCAGTCGGTGTTGTGGTTATTATATATTTATTAGCAATAAAGAAGCGCCTTTTAAGCTGTTCGAGCGCTAAACAGAGTAGTTGGGAAGCAGTGTCTAAAATTATGAAAATAGGCTTGCCTGCCGCAGGCGCGAATATGCTTACCCCAATTGCCATGGCAGTGATGACTGCGATTGTCGCAACGTATGGTGCGCAGGCTGTGGCTGCATTCGGAGTTGGAAGTCGAATTGAGTCAATTGCATGCTTGGTTATTTTAGCGCTCTCAATGACGTTACCGCCTTTTGTCAGCCAAAACTATGGCGCAGGCAATTTTGCCCGAGTTAAAGAAGCCTATACTAAAACGCTAAAGTTTGTGCTTATGTGGCAGTTTGGTATTTACTTATTACTCATCCTAACAGCACATTGGGTAAGTCAAGCATTTGGCAATGAGCCTGAGGTTATTGCGATCATCAAGCTGTTCATTTATACGCTACCGCTGAGTTATGGTTTACAGGGCATTATCATTTTAACCAACTCTTCGTTTAATGCGCTGCATAAACCAATGAATGCGTTGATCTTAAGTATCGTGCGTTTATTTGTTTTTTATATACCCTGTGCTTATATAGGATCTCACATTGCAGGCCTTACCGGGTTATTTGTAGGGGCGGCGATAGGTAATCTATTTACCGCTATTTCAGCGTATATTTGGTTTAGTAAAACACTTAATGGCATGCAACAAGAAGGTATTGAGGTGCACTCTTAATGAATGAGTCTTTTGATTTAGTATCTGAATTTTCTCCAAATGGTGACCAGCCAACAGCCATTGCTCAGCTTTGTGATGGACTGGAAGCGGGTCTTGCCCATCAAACTTTGCTTGGCGCGACGGGCACAGGCAAAACGTTTACGATGGCCAATATTATTCATCAGCTGAATCGCCCGACCATCATTATGGCCCACAATAAGACACTTGCGGCGCAGTTATATGGTGAAATGAAAGAGTTCTTTCCTCATAACGCTGTGGAATATTTTGTTTCTTACTATGATTACTATCAACCTGAAGCGTATGTCGTCGCCAGCGATACATTTATTGAAAAAGATGCTTCAATTAATGACCATATCGAACAAATGCGTCTATCTGCTACCAAAGCGCTATTAGAAAGAAGAGACACGATCATTGTTGCATCTGTGTCAGCGATATATGGTTTGGGCGATCCTGACTCGTATATGAAGATGATGCTGTTATTAAAGGTGGGTGAGACGATGGAGCAAAGAGCCATGCTCAGACGCCTTGCCGAGCTACAGTACACCCGCAATGATATGGATTTTTCACGTGGTACTTATCGGGTCCGCGGTGAAGTCATTGATATATTCCCTGCTGAATCTGAGACTCAAGCTGTTCGCGTGGAGATGTTCGATGATGAAATTGAGCGGATAAGTTTGTTTGATCCCTTAACAGGTGCAATTGACAAGCATTTGGTGAGAGCGACTATCTACCCTAAGACGCACTATGTTACGCCTAGAGAAAAAATATTGGATGCCATTGAGAAGATCAAAGTGGAGCTTAAGGAGCGCCGCGCCTATTTGATGGATACAAATAAACTAGTTGAAGAGCAACGGGTTGCGCAGCGTACCCAATATGATATTGAAATGATGCAAGAACTTGGCTTTTGCTCAGGCATTGAGAATTATAGCCGATACCTGTCAGGCCGTGCACCTGGCGAGCCGCCTCCAACATTGCTAGATTATTTGCCTGATGACGCCTTGATGATCATTGATGAGTCTCATGTAACTGTCTCTCAAATAGGCGCTATGTATAAAGGTGATAGAAGCCGAAAAGAAAATTTGGTTGAGTATGGATTTAGATTGCCTTCAGCAATGGATAACCGTCCATTAAAGTTTGAGGAGTTTGAGTCTATCGCGCCGCAAACTATTTATGTTTCAGCAACACCTGGTGACTATGAACTCGAACGTTCAAGTGGAGAAGTTGCAGAACAGGTGATCCGACCAACAGGCTTACTAGACCCTATTTTGGAGGTGCGCCCTGTAACCACACAGGTAGATGATTTACTCTCAGAAATCTATCAAAGAGTTGCACTTAAAGAGCGTGTACTGGTTACAACATTGACTAAACGCATGGCGGAAGATCTCACCGATTATTTAAATGATCACGATGTGAAAGTACGTTATCTGCATTCAGATATCGATACGGTAGAGCGGATGGAGATAATTCGAGATCTGAGAAAAGGGGTTTTTGACGTGCTGGTCGGGATCAACTTATTAAGAGAAGGCCTCGATATGCCGGAGGTTTCCCTGGTAGCGATTTTAGATGCGGATAAAGAAGGCTTTCTACGTTCTACGCGTTCATTGATCCAGACTATTGGTCGTGCGGCACGTCACCTTAATGGTAAAGCCATACTCTATGGGGATAAAGTGACGCGTTCGATGCGTGCTGCCATTGATGAAACAGAACGCCGGCGTGAAAAGCAGCAAGCTTATAATGAAAAGCACGGTATTACTCCGCAAGCGCTAAACAAAAAAATTACCGATGTCATGGATTTAGGTGAAGAAGTCGCAGGCTCTGATGCTACAGCTGATACAAGCCAAGATAGCAAAGCTGCAACTGTCTCTGTTGCTGGCAAGTCAACGGCACAATTGACTGAGCAGATCGCCCAGCTTGAGAATCAGATGATGACACACGCTCGTGAACTAGAGTTTGAGAAGGCTGCAAAGGTGCGAGATCAAATTCAATTGTTACAACAGCAGTTATTAAATACTTAGCCGCTGTAGGGCAGTTTATAAAGCAGTGTGAGGTTTTCTTACTGCTTTTTCCCCTTTACTTATAAACATTAGATGCTAAGTTGGCGAAAAACAGTTAAATTATCTAGTGTAAAAGATGAGCTAGGCACAGTATCACTAATGTTTCGATGAGTGTTTAGCGATTTTATTCTTTGAAATGTTATTTGAGAGAGTCGCTCTATACCGTGTTGTTTGCTCGCAAAGTTAATTTACTGCTGATTATTTTATTGTGGATACCGCTTTGCCATGCAAATGAAAGGCTGGTACAAACATCCTTATCACAACTTTCTTCATCTCTAGAACAAAACCCAAAGCAAACCTTAGTAAAAGTTGAAGAGCTAAATCAACTATTCTTACATCCACAGCCCAGCTCTCGATTTTGGTTTGAACTTAAGGTGATAGAAGCAAAAGCGAAAACAAGGCTAGGTCACTTTGATCAAGCCAAGCAGCATTTATATGAATTAGAGTCGTATTTGCCTGTAATGGGAGTATTTCAGGATGCACCAGCACAAATAAAGTTATTACAAGCGCAGTTAGCTTTAAAGCAAAATGATATTAGTGTGGGCTTACTCTTATTGGATCAAGCTCGTGATCTGGTGCCAAAAGAGCATGTAGCACTGCGCAGTGATATTTTACATTCCTTAGCTTGGGCCTTGCGTTATCAAGCTAAATATAGTGAAGCTGAGCAAGTGATTAAAGATGCCATTTCTTTAGTCGCGCCAATAGAAGATAATGCGCGCTTAGCAACATATTATAACCAGCTCGGTGTGATTTATGATTATATGGGAAGCTTACAGTTGGCGCTGCGCTTTCATGAAAGATCCCTCAATATTCAAAGGCAGTTACAAAATCAACAAGGAATTTCTAATTCGCTTTATAACATAGGTGAAATCTATCGAGATTTAGAAAAGTACCCGCAGGCTTTACAGCACTTCAAGCAAGCGTTAGAAGTCGATAAGGCGCTCGGTGATCCAATCCATATTGCCAATAGCCATGGAAAAATGAGTCAAGTACATTTGCAGTTAGGAGAAATCCCAGAAGCATTGTCACATAGCCAAGAAGGCATTGAGCTTGCGCGCGCAAGCGGGGCTAACAGTGATCTAGCATGGCAGTTGAGTATATTGGCTAATATTTATGTTGCTCAAGAGGCATTAATGCAAGCTTTAGTCACAGCCAAAGAAGCATTAACCTTGGCGATAGAAGCAAAAGCAAAGCGCACAGAGCATACTGTTAGAATAGTGATGATAGAGATTTGGTTGGCACAATCTCAATATGAATCGGCTTTGTCAGAGATTGAGTGGGTACTGGAGTTACCTGACATTGGTACCTCTTATCGCGCAACTTTATATCGCTATCAGGCGCAAGCTTTACAAGCTTTAGGTCAGTATAAATATGCGGTGCAAAGCCTTGAGTCTTTTATTGAATCTCGAACTCAGTTGTATCATGACTTGGATAAACAACAGGCATTAACCATGCAGCAAAATGTGGAGTTTATTCGTCAAGAGCAAGCGCTTAAACTCATTCAAAATGAGCAAGCACTCGCACAGGCTACGTTGGAGAATTTAAAACTGCAACGTGGGATGGGGGCTTCTTTATTATTGTGTTTTATGGCGATAGGCATTTATATCTACAAGCGACAAAAGCAGAAGCAGCAGTTTGTTGAACTAGAAGCAGATATGATGGCGCAATCTTTGACCCAGAAGAATCGCTTATTAGCAGATGTATCTCATGAATTGCGTACGCCTTTAGCGGCGCTTAAGCTGACAGTAGAGGCGATGCAGCATAATATTGAGCCAGATCCGGTTAAAGGCTTTGTCAAAATACAGAAGAAGATTAGTCACTTAGATAATTTAATAAAAGATATTTATCAATCTGCGCAATTTGACAATGATGCCATGGTGTTAGATAAGCAGCCTGTTGATGTCAGTACTTTATTACAAGAAATCGTCGAAGAATTTCAGCCCATGTATGCCACCAAGCAACAATCGTTAGTTTTTTCAGAAGAAGTGGACAGCACGCTTTTTGAACTGGATGCAGCTCGAATTCGGCAAGTGATATTTAACTTACTACGAAATAGTCACTTTTATACCAGTGCTGATGGTCAAACTCGTGTGACGTTAACAATGAATAAAAAAGGACTAACCATTTCTACTGAGGATTCATTTCCAGGCGTTGCTAGTGATGATTTAGAAAAAATCTTTGAACGTTTATATCGCTGCGAGGGGTCTCGCAGCCGAGATCATGGTGGGTCTGGTTTGGGCTTGGCGATCTGTCAGCAGATCGTCCAAGCACATGGCGGTTCAATTAGTGCTGCGCATAGTGCTTTAGGCGGCGTCGCAATCACACTTCATATACCTCACCAGCCTCAAGATTAAAAGCGGTAGCTGATACCCAGGCCTAAACTTGAGACATCGAGGTCTCCCATATCTAGGTATTGATAGCTCACATTCATTGCCATGCCATTTTGCCAATCATATTGCCAGCCTAGCTCAGCAACAAAGCCAACACCATCCTCTTCTACTAGCGTTGCTTTGCCACGATTTATTTCGTAATCGTAGAAATTCGCCCCTAATTTACCATATAAAGAGTTTTGTTCTGTCAGCTGATATTGGCCTTTTGCGGCAACAATAAGGTTGCCATAATCAATGTCATTGGCACCGAGTCCAAATAAAGTTTTATTCAGCTGGGTACAGGTGAATTTTCTATTTTGAGTATCAGTACACTCCCAATCATCAGAGTCACTGCCGCCATTTAAGCCGACTTCTAATGCCCATGTTGGGTCAAATTGATAGTTGTAGTAAACATATAGCTGACCAACGCCGTCACCATCTTGGCTTGAGCTTTTATAAGATGCTGAACCACCTGAGAGCTGTGCACCAATTCTGTGTTGTTCATCCGTGATGTTTGCCATTGATGAAAATGACGCGGTTACAGCAAGGACTAGTGAGAGTAGAGATAAAGTTTTCATTACGCATATTCCATTTGGTTAACTTGTGACTCAGTTTAGGGGCAAGCCTTGTGAGAGTCTGTGCCGCCGTTGTCAAAAAGTGTAAGGCTTGGTGAGAATGTGCGTGAAGTAACATTTAGCACTGAAATTGGTACTGAAATTGTTGGCATAATTGTTCAAGTTGCACCTCAGAGATCACGGCATTCGTGCCAGTATTTTTAACTAATGCAATCTCTATATTTGGCAATAAAGGAAGTCTTGGATCATGTAACACAGCTAGATCGTTACGACTCAGGTTCGCCATAGCACTGAGTGCGAGGTCGTGTTTGACTAACCCTCGCAATGTGCTGGCACTGCCTGAACATGCGATGATATGAAAAGCTTTATTTTGTTTCATTAGCCCTTCTGTGGCCGCTTGGTGAAATCGGCACTCTTTTTGGAACACGGCAAGAGGTAAGCTTGTCTGTTCTAATAATTGAGTTTGCTCTGCACCAATCCAAACACCTTTATCCTGACAAAGTAAAAAGCCTTGTTCAGAATCCGCGCTGCGGGTAATGATGGCAATATCGATAAGCCCTTTATCTAATTGTGACTGTAGATTTGGGCTCGATGCACAGGTTACGTGTAATTCTAAATGCGCGATATGCTGATGTAACAATTGAATCAAAACCGGTAGGACCGACTCTGCATAATCATCAGGGCAGCCAAGGTGCAGTAGCTTTTTTGGTGTTGCGGAACGCAAATTAGTTAAAGCGTTTTGCTGTAACTGGATTATTTTTTTTGCGTATCCAGCTAGCGCGATACCTTCTGCTGTTAAATGTAAATTACGTCCTTCTTTGATAAATAACGTTTGCCCCACATCTTGCTGAAGCTTCTTCATTTGCATGCTGATTGCCGATTGGGTTTTATGCATTTGTATGGCTGTTCTACTAAAGCTACCTGTTTCTACAAAGGCGAGAAAACTTTTTAATGCGTCAATATCCATCTATCAATTATTTTGATGTGTTGTATTTAAATTATCCGTTAGTTTTAGTGTGAATTACAACTTAGGATGAATGTAATTACACAGATAAATTGAGATTAGGGAGATATGATGCAGTTATATATTGGCAATAAAAACTATTCTACATGGTCGTTGAGAGTATGGTTATTGCTGGAGAAATTTGGTTTAGAGTATGACGAAATAAAGTTGAACTTAGCGACTGAGTCATTTTATCAGGGGCTAGAAGGGGTAAGTCCTACACAAAAAGTCCCTGTGTTAGTTGATGACGATGTGACAGTTTGGGAGTCTCTTGCTATTTTAGAATACATCAATGAATCTTATCTATCAGGTGCAGCGCTACCAATAAGTGCGTCTGAAAGGGCGCGGGCACGTGCTTTATGTGCCGAGATGCACAGCAGTTTTAGGGCATTGAAAAATGCCATGCCGATGAATATTAGAGCCAAGCGTCATATTGAAGTTAACCCGCAAGTACTTAAAGATATCCAGCGAGTAGAGGCAATTTTTACTGAGCAAATGCAGCGCTATAAGCAAAAAGATGGCTGGCTATTTGGTGATTGGTCGATGGTGGATGCGATGTTTGCACCTGTATGTTTGCGATTCGATACTTATGGTGTTGAATTAAACGCCCGTGCACAAAAGTATGTGGAGCAGGTATTTACTTGCCCTGTACTCTCTCGCTGGCGAGATCAAGCGCTGTTAGAGGAAGATGTTGTTCGATGTAATGAAACTGGAGTGGATAGGTAGCTGATTCTAAGACTCCATAATCTTAACCTAATTTGACGTTAGACTAAGGCAAATGTAAGCGGTGGGGAGTGAGGAATGGAAATTGTTGCCATTGAAGAATGTAATCGAGCAATTTATTTAAATTTAGCACAGGCTTATGAGGCCGAGTTCTCTAAACTAACTGAGAAAAAGCCCTTAGCTGATGGGATGTTTGAATTAGATACTGATATAAGGGATAGCAATGTATCTGCTTTTATATGCTATGAGTCAGACGTGCCTGCGGGATTTGCTGCAATTTATAGTGAGTTTGCTGAAAGTTATGAAGTTGCTGAGTTTTACATTGTGCCTGTATTTAGAAAAGCGAAGTTAGGCACTCAGTTTGCCCATGCATTGTGGCAGCGTTTACCGGGTAATTGGACAATTAAACAAATTACAGGAGCGGACTATGCCACCGAGTTTTGGCGCAGTGCAATCACCATGTTACCGGGGTTGGATTTAATTGAAGACAAGTATGAAGATGAATACTGGGGAGAGGTTACCAGACAGCGCTTCAAATGCTAGCTAGTGTAAGTTGTCGGGGTGTTAAAATACGGTGCCAGCATAGTTATGTGGCACCATAGTTTTTCAGTGTTTAAACAACACCGCGAGGAAGACGACAATCGTGGTCTTTCTCAGCAAGCTCTACAATCCAAGCTTCTTCTGCTTTGTAGCCTTCTTCATTTGCAGTAACAACTGTAAATGCCGCAGCTTTTGTCTTTGCAGCTGGCGCAGGGGCAGCTTTTTTCGCAGCAGGTTTTTTAACTGGCTTTTCTTCACTTGCACCAGCTGTGCCTGAAGTTAGCTCTTCGGTTAGTGCAGCGACATCAGCTAGGCGCATATTTTTGCCACCATCAATGCTGTACCAGCCTGGTTTGATCGTGATTTCTGGCTTTTTGCCATTCACAGCTTCATAAGCAGCTTCAAACGCGCTTAGAACTTCAGTCTTATCAAGTTTACTCATCGTAGATTCCAGTCGTGTTGTACGTGGATACGCAGGTTAAGAATAAACGCCATTTATACCTATTTTTGAGCAATTTTTCAATTTTTTGCGTTTTTAAGCGCTGATTCAAGTTTCATTAGGTCTAACTTTATGCAATTTTTGCTTTTTTATTACATATTAAGCTACAGCGCTTTACTGTCCAGCATACGCCTTAAAGTGATCCACTGTTGTCCTATCCATTCGTGAGTATAGGCTGTTATTGCCTGTAATACATAACTTGATGCAATAAACTGACGGTAAAAAGGGGCTGAGCCGAACCCATATATTTCGACAGGTGAGGAATGTGTGTCTATACCTTGTGCTGAGAATAGATCTTGTGCTCGAGGCATGTGGCTGGCTGACGTAACAAGAACAACGGTACTGTCAACAAGCATTGGTGCTAATAGTTTAGCCTCATCAGCCGTGTCATAGGCATTGGGGTTTTGGTGAATACGATGAAAACTAATACCTAGTGCTTGAGCAGTTTTCGCCATTAATTCACTGCTGGTAGTATTGTTAAAACCGGCACCCGAAACAACCAATTTTGCCTGCGGGTATTTATGTGCAAGCCTTACCCCTTCGACTAATCGCGCTAATGCGGTACTAGATAGCTGTTGATTTGCAGTGAGTTTAGAATTTGGATGAAGTCCGCTACCAAGAACAACAACGGCATCCACGTTTTTATGTTGTTGTGGAGCAAACAAAGAGATTGACTGTTCTTTTGGCGTTATTATGAAATCCGCAACATATGGTGTACTTATAAGCCACAGCGTAACGACCGAGCTAAAACACAGCACATAACTCTTTTTATTTGTTTTGGATACGATTAACAGTAAAAAGAAGATAAAGATCAGTGAAGCCGGTAGCGGCATGAGCAAGCTACCGATGATTTTTTTTAGTTCAAACATAATTAGCTCTAACTGTCCCAGTTAGAGCTAGTTTAACCTGTCTACCAATTATCGGCTAATAGATTGCTTGCACGTATTTAAAAAGTGTCGATAAACAGGGTTGTCTTTCATACTCTTTTTCATCGCAAGATACATGGGACGACTCAAACCGAGCGCACCCAATGGGATTGATTTAATTAGTCCCTGACTTTCGTAAGGCGTTACGAGCCAATCGGGGAGCGCTGCGACACCCATACCAGCACTAACAAGTTGAAAAATTAATAAGCCTTGGTCGACTGATTTAAGCGTGCCATCAAAACGCGCATTTTGTATGAAGTGCTTAAAGATATCTTGACGCTCTTTAGGGATCGGGTAGGAAATGATTGTTTCATCTTTAAGATCTAGTGCAGTGACATACGCTTTTTTTGCCAGTTCATGATCTGGTGCCACAATGAGTTTGAGTTTAAAGTCAAAAACGTGGGCATATTCAAGTTGATCAGGCTCTCGAATATCCGACGTAAGGACAATATCTAACTCATCATTGAGTAGCTCGGGTATTGCGTCATAGCTAAACCCTTGCTCGTAATCGACGCGAATGTCTGGCCAAAAGTTATTGAACTCTTTAATTGTTGGTAATAACCAGTGAAAGCAAGCGTGGCACTCAACACTGAGTTTTAATTGAGAGATTGGTTGGTTCAAACTCTCTTTCAATCTGCATTTAGTCGCTTCTACTTTGGGTAACACTTCACCGGCAAGCTCTAGTAACAGCATGCCTTGTGGTGTGAACCTCACTGGTTGGGTTTTTCTTTCAAATAACTGGCAATCTAACTTATTTTCTAGGTCTTTAATTTGATGAGACAAAGCAGACTGAGTTAAAAATAACTCACGTGCAGTGTTCACCAGTGATCCAGTATCTTTCAGGGTAGCAATGGTTTTTAAGTGCTTAATGTCTATCATCATTAATAAATCTCATTCTAAACGTGAGTAAAACTCAGATTACATCCATATTACGCTGTACTATCCGGGTATTCAACGTCTAGACGTCTACAATTCCATCAGCGATTGTTCAAAATTTCACTAAATCACTATAACACTATTTTTGACAGCGTTGTCATTATTTATTTAACTTTTTTTAAAAAAAATACAAATTAATTTTGCTCATGTTGAATTTTAGAGTCGAACAGTTGAGAAAATTCGACTTTAACACTGTTTTTTTAGATTTCTAGATGTCTAGATGTAGTTGTTTGTTATGGTCATTATTCATAAATTAGGTTTTCTTTGCACTGGTAAGAAACGCGAATTTAAAGTTGTTATCGAGATGTTGCTGGTCTGGCGACATATCTCAGCAGGCGATATTAGCCTGAAAACGTGAGACTCGAGTGCATAATTGTGTCTTACAATCTAAGCAAGGTATTAGCTATTGTTTTGTCGGGCGAGTATGAGTTTACCCAGAAATATAAACGGGTGGGCTTAACCACAAGCAGGTCTGTACAATATGGTTAAAGTAGCAAAAGAATGACGAGCACAATAGAAGTAGTGGTGTTCTACCCAAACAAGCAGCTAAAGCTGCTTGTTTGGGTTTTCTTACCTTTATTTATCAACAGTTTGGGGTTGTTGAGCTTGCAGAAAAGCCATTGCTTTATCACCTGGCATAGGTTTAGATACTAAATAGCCTTGCCCTAATTGGCATCCTTTTCGTTTTAGTCTTGCCCATTGCTTTGGTGTTTCGATTCCCTCAGCAACGACTTGCAACTGTAGTGATTTAGCCAGCGATAAAATAGCATCAATTAGTGGACTGTCTTTTGTACACAGCTGCTCTACAAAGCTTTTATCTATTTTTAAAACATGAATAGGTAGCTGATGTAGATAGCCTAATGCAGAATACCCAGTACCAAAGTCATCTAAATAGAGTTGAACTCCTAACGGGGTGATCCCGTTAATTATCTTTGTCGCTAGGCTAAGGTTTTCAATTAATCCGGATTCAGTGATCTCTAAACATAAGCTGCCCTTTCTTAAATCATATTGTGTATACAGCTGTTCGATCAGTTCGATAAACTCTAGGCTCGCGAAATGTCTAGATGAGACATTAACGGTAATTTTTACCTCCTGCATGCCTTGCTCTCTCCACGATGATAGCTGTTTGGCTGCGAGGGTCAAAATATGCCGATCTAGCTCTATAATTTGGCCAGTACTTTCTGCGATAGGGATAAACTTATCCGGTGCAACTAACCCATTTTTTGGGTGATGCCACCTTACAAGAGACTCAAAGCTTACGACACGAGGTTGATTGAGTGTAAAAATAGGTTGGAAAAAAAGCTCAAATTCATTGTTAGAGATCCCATGCTGTAAATCATTTTCTATATCGGCTTGATGCTTTAACTTACTACGCATGGCATTATTAAAGTAGCGGATCTGGCTGCGGCCGGCTGATTTTGCTTCATACATGGCCGCATCGGCTTGTTGTAGCAATGTGATAGCGTTGTCTGAATCATGTTCGGTGAACGCTACACCAATACTGCTTGATGCCTGCAAAACATGAGTATCTATGACAAACGGATTGGCAATCGCTTGTGTCAGGCGCTGTAAAGCTTTAGTTACCTGATCCTCATCCTGGATATTTTCCATGAAGATGGCAAATTCATCCCCTCCTAATCTCGCAAAGGTATCCGTCTTACGAATGCATGTTTGCAAAGCATTGACAATTGCAATCAAAAAGCGGTCGCCTACATCATGGCCTAGGGAGTCATTGATACTTTTAAATCTATCTAAGTCTAGATATATAAGGCAGTGAATATTGGATTGTGACTGTCGTCCAAGTGATAAAATGGCATGTTTCATCCTCTCTATTAACAGGTAACGGTTGGCAAGCCCTGTTAGCTCATCATGTAATGCTCTGTGCTCCAGGGCTTGTTTCGCTAGGCGGCGATCAATAGCCATGCTGATCTGCCGACTTATATAAGTCAAAATGGTGTAATGCTGGCGGTTAAAAGTCTCTTGCTGTTTATAGCTTTGCAATACGATTACACCTTGGTATTGATCGTTAACAACAAAGGGCACCCCAAGCCAAGCCTCAGGGCAGCGGCCAATCATTTCAAAATGGCCTTGTTGAATGTGATCTTGAAACTGCAGTTGATCGCAAAGCAATGCTGATTGTGTCCTTATTACGTAGTAAGAAGCCGTGTGCTTAAGCTGAGATTTCGACACTTTTTGTTGGGCTAGGCATTTATTACCATCTTCAATCAAGTACTCAATCTCAAGCATATCTTGTTTTGTATCATAAATTCCTATAAAGCAATTACTTGCAGGAAGAACTGTGTTTATGATTTTGTATAACTCATCATAAAATGTATCTAGCTCTTGAGAGTGGTAAGTAATATTAGCAATTTTTAAAATACATTTTTCAATGAGCTGTGCTTCATTAAGTTGAGACACAGTTGCAGTTAAATGATCAACAGTTCGCACTTGATGTATTTTGGCGCTTAATAAATGGGCTACGGTAGATAAAATTTGTAAATGGCTGGAAGTAAAATAGTCTTGCTCAGGATGTTCACAGTCTATTACACCTATTAAGTGCTCCTTGTAAATTAAAGGGACACATAACTCAGATAAAGCTGGGCGTGAGTCCGCAATATATAAGGGCTCTGTAGAGAGATCGCCTGATATGAAAGGTCTTTTAGTTCGGGCGACGTGCCCGGTTATGCCAGCTTCAATAGGCATGGTTTTTTGTGCTACTTCATAGCGTTCACTTTGCTGGGCAATGCCCATACTGGCAACGACTTCTAAATAGGTATTGTCTTCATCTGTGAGATAAATTACACAGTCGACAAAACCAAGCCGTTTAACTACCTGTGAAGTGACGTATTCAAAGAGTTCTTCTAAGTGCGTTATTTGTAATAAAGAGGATGAAAACTGATTGATAATGCTCAACTGTTCTGTTTTTGATTCTAGTTTTTTTTCTGACAGCATAGGCAATACTCGGTTGGACATTGATCGTACGTTATCTTACATATCAATGTAATCACAAATTATGTTGTAAAAAAGTAGATGTCGCACTGTAAAAAAAAAAGCACAACATGTCCATTAATTAGGTACTTGTGTATAGGTTTAAAAAGAATTTAGTCTAAAGCAAAGGTTTGCTGTTAATTACTGGGTTGAATTTAATAAATTGTGGCGCTGAAAATAGCTGACTCTATCACTGATAATATGCGTGAATTGCTTTACTAAAGGCATGACAGCGCCTATGATCGGGCAAATTCAGCAGTGGAAATTAGCAATGACAAGTAATCAGACCCTAACCATTACTCGCCCAGACGATTGGCACGTGCATTTAAGAGACGGTGAAGTGCTTAAAGACACCGTTCGCGATATCAGCCGATATATGAGGCGCGCGATTATAATGCCTAATCTTGTACCTCCTGCGACTTGTACAGATGCTGCGCTCGCATACAGAGATCGTATTATGGCAGCAGGACCTAAAGCCGGTTTTGAGCCTTTAATGGTTTTGTATTTGACTGACAAAACAACACCAGATGAAATTCGTAAAGCAAAAGCAAGTGGACATATTTTTGCTGCAAAACTTTACCCTGCAGGCGCAACAACTAACTCTGATTCAGGTGTAACGGATATTGAAAACGTTTTTCCTGCACTTGAAGCAATGCAAGAAGTGGGTATGTTGTTATTGATCCATGGGGAAGTCACAGACTCATCAATTGATATTTTTGATAGGGAAAAAGTATTTATTGAAACCAAATTGGCAAAAATTGTTGATGCGTTTCCGAGTTTAAAAATTGTACTGGAACATATTACGACTAAAGATGCTGTTGAGTTTGTGCAATCTGCACCAGACAATGTAGCGGCGACGATTACGGCACACCACCTTTTATATAATCGTAATCACATGCTTGCTGGTGGAATTCGACCACATTATTACTGTCTACCAATTTTGAAGAGAAATATTCATCAACAAGCATTAATTGATGCTGCAACCAGTGGTAGCAAAAAGTTTTTCTTAGGCACAGACTCTGCTCCTCATGCTAAAGATAAAAAAGAAGCTGCGTGTGGGTGTGCTGGGGCATATACTGCGCATGCCGCTATTGAGTTATATGCTGAAGCATTTGAAGAAGCAGATGCTTTGGATAAGCTAGAAGGTTTTGCTAGTTTATTTGGGCCTGATTTTTATGGCTTAGAGCGCAATAAAGATACGATTACTTTAGAGAAAAAACCGTGGCAGGTGCCAGAGTCATACCCACTTGGAGATACTCATGTTGTGCCAATTAAGGCTGGTGGCACGATAGATTGGCGAGTCGCAGAATAACGATGAGTTAATCACTTTATAAACTTTTAGAGGCTGCAATTGCAGCCTTTTTTGTATTGTAAAAACTCTGCAAGTTGAATGATGCTACATATCAGTGTTTGAAAATGCTGAGAGAAGTAATTTATGCATGTAAATAAAATACATGATTTGATTTACTGCTCACGAATATCTACCAATTCATCATCCCTTTCAGTCGCTAAAAAAAGATATAAGGTTGCGGGATGCTACTCATATTTGAACATTTGATGCTATTTTTATGAGCTGGCTGCCAAGGGCGGAATTGCACTTAAATTGACACTAAATCCAATCACGTCAGGTCACTTTTTATATCAAATGGCTGTGTATCTGATATTTTTGACTTGAAAACGTATTAAAAAGTGGTCTGATAACTTTTGAATTTTAACTATCGTCTGCTTAAGAAAGTTGAAATTTTTATTAGGGTAATACCTGCTTTTAACTTAGCTGATTTAAATTAATTCTTTTTAAACATACACTTATTTCTTTTTTGCGTTCATCTAAATGAAAAAAATTAATGCTGATATTGCATGAAGTTAAAATGTACCTTTTTTAAATAAAACATATTCTTATTAAATAATGACTATTAATTTGAAATTATATAAATATAATATACTCTCAGTATTAGAGCTTTTTAATACTTCAATAAAATTGTAATCAACACTTTATGAGAGAAATCTAATGCGTGAAATAAAATCTTTTATTAAAAATGCTAGTTTCAGTGATCTGACTAAAGCACATGAACTACTTCAAGAAGCAATTGCTCAACAACAAGAGCAAGCACAAGCGAAAGAAGAAGTACTAGCTTTACTAAAAGAAAAGGGATTAACGCTAGATGACTTAGTTGGTTCTGGTGCTATGGACAAGCGCAGCAAAGTCAGTCCGAAATATCGAATCGAAATCGATGGTAAAGTACATGAGTGGACCGGGCGCGGTAAAACACCTAAAGCGTTCGCAAACGTAAATTTAGATGATTATAAGATATAATTATAAAATATTTTAAATCAATTTCTAAATTGAAAAGGACTATTCCTTTAGGTGGGTGAGGCATTTAATGTGCCTCACCTACTTTCAACATCACCGGGCCTCATTTGAAATCAATCGTATCTAACCTTTACTCTTTTAGTTTTTTATCTTTATTTTAAATTTTTATTTTTATTTTTTACTTTAAAGTAATTACCTATATTAATTACAAGTATATTGGCTGTACCTATAATGGTTATTTTAAATTTTGGTTTTTTAAGTGTATATATATGCCTGTGATGTTATGTCATGGCTCGTCTAATGTAATTGGTGATATACTTTTAACTATGATGACAGGTGACTAGAGGTGCGTTATTTACACGCTTAGGCCCTACCAAAAAGAAGCAGTAGAAAATACCATTATTCACTTTAGGAAAAGTAGCAAACCTGCAGTGATTGTCTTGCCTACAGGAGCCGGTAAAAGTCTTGTTATTGCAGAGCTTGCCAGAGTCGCAAAACGCAAGATTTTAGTGCTAACCCATGTTAAAGAGCTAGTTGAGCAAAATGCGCAAAAATATGAAAGCTATGGCTTAAAGGCGAGCATATTTTCTGCTGGTCTTAATAAAAAAGAGCTTGAACAGCAGGTTACTTTTGCATCAGTCCAGTCTTTGGCTCGAAATTTAGAACAACTAAATACATTTTATTCGCTAGTAATAATTGATGAATGTCATCGCGTGAGCGGCGAAGAAGATAGTCAATACATGCAAGTAATTAAACGTTTAAAAGCGTTTAATGAAAATCTTAAATTATTGGGCTTAACAGCGACCCCTTATCGACTTGGTTTAGGTTGGATTTATCACGAACACTATCATGGCTTCGTACGTGGAGATAAAGAGAGCCCATTTAATAAGTGTATATATGAATTACCATTACGTTATATGATCAATAATGAATATCTGACTCCACCCAAAAAAGTTGACCCAGCCGTAGAAAACTATGACTTCTCAGCTTTGAAACCAGATAGCTTTGGGCGGTTTAGTGAAAGTGATATGAATAGTTTACTGAACTCTCATACTCGTGCGACAAAAAGTATTATTGACCATGTATTAAGTGAATCCTGCTCCCGTAAAGGCGTTATGATATTTGCTGCTACGGTATTACATGCAAAGGAAATTGTCAGCTATTTGCCCAGTGACGAAACTGAGCTTGTTATAGGTGATACAGATAATAAACAGCGTGATGACATCATTACTAAATTTAAAAATAAAGAAATCAAGTTTTTGGTAAATGTGTCAGTACTGACTACTGGATTTGATGCTCCCCATGTCGATTTTATCGCCATATTAAGGCCTACAGAGTCAGTGAGTTTATATCAGCAAATTGTTGGCAGAGGCTTGCGTTTGGATACGGGGAAAAAAGACTGCTTAGTGATCGATTATGCAGGTAATGACTTTGATCTTTTTTATCCTGAAGTTGGCACGGTGAAACCTAACCCTGATAGTGAACCTGTTCAAGTATTGTGTCCTGGTTGCGGTTTTGCAAATACGTTCTGGGGTAAACTGGATGAGCAAGGCAAGGTGGTCGAACATTTCGGTAGAAGATGCCAAGGGATCTTGGAAAATGAAGCCGAAGGTGAGTCTCTGCAGTGTGACTATCGATTCAGATTCAAAGAATGTGATCACTGTGGTGCCGAGAATGACATTGCAGCTAGGCAATGCCATAGCTGTGGCGAAATTCTGGCTGATCCGGATGATAAATTACGTGATGCGTTGAATTTAAAGAATGCCTTAGTTTTGCGTTGCAGTGGTATGACAGCTGAAGTCATTAAATCGAATGTGCTAAAAGTATCCTACTTTGATGAGGATGGTGCTGAGGCAAGCGAAGTTTATGATTTTTCGAACAAAGGCAGTAAATTTTATTTCCATAAAAATTTTGCAAAGCGGCTTAAATCCGGTGAGCAAGCTAATAACTGGAAAAGTGCACATGACGTGGATATTACTTTACTGACTGCACCTGATTTTGTAATTGCTAAACAGCATAAGAAATACGGCTGGCAAATAGTTGAAAAAATCTTTGATTACAAAGGCGGGTTTAGGGTTGCAGATAAAAGCTAAGAGGCATAGATAAGTCGCAGCATAGTGTTACTGCGACTTACTGTAGCGTTTATTCTTCGCCGGCCATTAAGCCCCAGCCATCGCCATATCCTTCGTGACTGTTTGCGATAGACTCTAGATATTGTTCCGTTTGGCTTAATAACTCGTGTGCTGGCACCATAGTGACTGTGGTTAATACTTCCCAAACACCAGTATCAGGACATTTCCCCAATTGTGTTTTTGGTGCGAGTTCATCTTTGCCAATCGTCTCAATAAAGCGTTCCGCATTCTGCTTTTGCTCAAATAAGATGTAAAAATCAATATTTTGCATTTGCGACAGATCGACGCCTGCTGCGGCTATTTCAGATAACAGCTCACCATTGTCATCGTTAGGAAATTGCATATCATCACTCAATTAGTAAAATTACTTGTATTGTCCGTTATCCTAGGTGAAATAAAAAGCGTCAATGACAAATTTTTGTCGAGAATCTAGGGTGGCTTGTGGTAGTTTGAATCAACATGTGGTGCTGAGTGTGACCACAAAATATTGATTGATGAGTTAAAAGGGTTTGTGTGCCACGTCTTATTGTTTTTTTTATCGCCTTATTTGCCTATATCCCACTTCCTGTTGCGGCTGCACAAATGCTTATCAAGACCATTGAGGTGCATTCTGAGCGTGACTTAGCAGATGAGAATGTTGCACTTTATTTAGATAAATATCACGACACCGAGTTTTCACACCGACAAGAAAAGGCCATTCGAGCAGATATCCAATTGGCACTTCAAGCGGTCGGCTATTATGAATTTAACAGTGCTATTTCTTTTTCTGAGCAAGCCCAAACGTTAAGTGTTGATATTATGCTCTCTACAGTGTTTCACTGGCAAGATATAAATGTTCAGATACTCGGTGCAGGCAGTCAAGATCTGGTCTTGTCGAAATTACTAAACGCTTTGCCTATTAAACGGGGTGAAGATATTCGTCATGACGCTTATAGTGCGACAAAAAGTAAAATTGAGAGCGCCTTATTGGAGCGGGGGTACTTTGATTTTACGTGGCAGCAGAGTGCCTTGGAGATCAACCGTGCACAAAAATATGGGGCGGTAAAGTTAATCATTGATTCAGGACCGAGATATCAATTTGGTGAATTACAGCTCTCAGGGTTTTCAAAGGCGGCATATTTTATTTCTGAACTAGCACCGTTTGAGCAAGGTGATCACTATGATGCAAAACAATTGAGTGAGTTGAGTATTTCGTTAAATGAGACTCCTTACTTTTCGAATGTGACTGTTTACCCCTTATTAAAAGAGCGTAACGCAGGGCAAGTTCCAATTAGAGTCGATGTGACAGACAAGCCAGCGAATAGTTTTGAAGTAGGTGGTGGGTACAGTACGGAGCTTGGGGCGAAGTTTCGCTTTAAGTGGAAAAGGCCTTGGGTTAATCAAATGGGCCATTCGTTTGAAACGGATCTGAATGTATCAGAGCGAAAGCAAGATGTCACCAGCGCTTATACAATCCCTGCCGGGGACCCAAATGATGATTTGTGGCGCGTGCTCGGTGGTTATCAATTACAAGATGACTTAACAGAAGGCGTCAAGATGACTGCGTGGAATGTGCAGCTACAACGTCAGTGGGTGTTAGATAGTGGCTGGGTGAGAACTGCATTTTTGAAACGAGAGCATGAGAAAAGTGAGCAAACAGGCCTTATCTTGGATACTGAAATGCTCCTTCCTGGGGTGAGTTATGCGAGAAAAATGAGTAAGGGTGGCATGACTCCTTACTGGGGCAATGAGCAGTTAATCACCATTGAGGCTGCGCACGAAGATGTGATCTCATCTACGTCATTGACTAAAATCCACTGGAAGCAGGCTTGGCTGAGAACATACAAAGCGCGTCATCTGTTACTTCTTAAAGCCGAATTAGGTGCTGTGGTTGCAAAAGACTTTGATAAAACACCACTGAATCTGCGCTTTTTCGCGGGGGGCGATCAGAGTATACGTGGCTTTGCGTTTCAATCTATCTCGCCCAAGGGGGAACAAGGTGAGCTTTTAGGAGCCAAGTATCTGGTGACTGCAAGCACAGAATATAATTATGAATTTTTGCCCAACTGGCGAGCTGCCATTTTTATTGACGGCGGAACGGCAACCAATGATTTTGAGGAGAAGTGGTCAGTGGGAGCTGGTTTTGGTTTTCGTTATATCACACCATTTGGTCCGATCCGTGTTGACCATGCATGGGGGCTGAGTAAGCCAAGTCGTAGTACTCGACTCAGTGTTGTTATAGGGCCAGAAATATAATGCTGTACGCTAAAATCTTTGCTCTATTGAAACATCGATGGGTCGTCGTTTTACTCAGTTTGTTTGTCATGATTCTTTTGTTAGCAAAAACCCATGTCGGTAACCGAATGGTGGTGTCATTTGCAAGCAGTTGGGTGTCTGAATTAAATGTGTCGCTCAAATCAGGCCGCTTGCTCTCTGGTGGCCTTGTTGATTTCACGTATAAAACCTCAGATGTCTCAGTGTCAGCAAGAGATTTTCGTTTATCGCTTGATTGGTTTGATTGTGCCACTTTGTGTCTCAAAATAGCGGGTTCTGATATTAAGGTGATAGCGGCTGACTCAACCTCTACAAGTAAAGAGCAAAACTCAAAAGACCCAAAATCCGAGCCCAAATCCATTAATGAGTACATCGCCTTGCCTGTATCAATGGGTATACAGTCGTTTAATTTGGAGCAAGTAGAGCTAGAGCTAGCAGGCACGTCTATGAGGTTCAATGGCCTTGAACTAGAGGCGTATGCTCAGGACGAGAGGCTAAACGTCCCTTGTTTGATTGTCGAACAAGTTAGCATAATTAATACAGAGAGGGCGAAAGCTGAACCATTTAGCGTGCCTGCACACATAGCGCCGATCGCCATACCCTCGATATTTGTGCCATTGCACATCGAGGTTGACAAGGCTCAGCTGTCAAGGCTTACCATCCAATCACCGGAACAAGTACCTGTTGAAGTACAGGATATCAACTTCACACTGACACTTTCCCATCAGCAGGCTCGCATTGAACAATTTCGCTTTACGCATAAGCAAATGTTTTCCTATGCGGATTTAAGCTTTGATTTAATATCGCATGTTATCGATGGTGCTATTGGGGTCAGTACAAAGGAGGGCGCTGCTGTTCTTGCGCTCAAAGGCAGCGTGAATGATTTGGTGCTACATGGCGAAATGTCTGGGTTGTTCAATGCTCAATTAAATATACAGGCGTCCCCGACAACAACGAATTGGCCTTTTCAATTAAATGCAGAGGTATCAGATGTAGCACTGTCAGAAATTGGTGAGCTCTCCAAGCTAAAAGTATTCAGTCTTGGGGACTTGAACAATTACCGTGCTGAAATAGCAGGTTCGCTTAATGGATATAGGTTAGCGCAATTATCTGACGATGTACGGTTTGATATAGCAATCTTAGGTAGTTTGTCACAGCTAACAATCGATAAAAGTCGTATCTCTGTTGCAGATGCGTTCTCTGAATTATCAAGTCAAATATCATGGCAAAACGGTATAGTGGCCAGCGCACAAGGTAAGTTATTTGAGCTGCCACTGCCAGGGCTCGGTATTGAGGAAGTTGCCAAGTTAAGTGGTCATTACGAGTTGCAATTCACGTCTGTTGAAGATAGCTGGCAGGTTTATGTGGACTCACTTGATTTACAGGGAATGGTTGCAGATCTGCCGCTTGCGATTTCATTTAGCGGGCAGCTTAATGAGCAATACTTAGGGCAATTGGAGCGGGCTAAAGTGCAATATGGGGAAAGTATACTCAGGGCTTCTGGGAGCATAGGGGAGCAATTAGATTTAGCTGTTTTCGCAGATATTAAACATAACGCAAACCGATTATTACCACTCGATGCCATTTTGAAAAGTGATATTACACTAACAGGGAAACTCGAGGCGCCGATTGTGGCGATCAATACAGCAATCACAGAAGTTGTTTCTGATGAGTTCTCGTTACAAGAGGGCACAGTCAAGGTGCAGCTAGATGCAACAAACAATTATCAGGGCAGAGCTGAGTTAGATGTCGCTGATTTTAGTTTCTCTCAGTTCAAGCATGCTCAAGTGCAATTTTTAGTTGCCGGAAATCGCGCAGCGCATGAAGGGACCATTACCGTTAATAGCCCACGACTTTCTCTGTCGGCCAATCTATCAGGGGGAGTTGATGACCAGACTTGGCGAGGAACAATTGGCCAGAGTACATTTGAGGTGGATAACTTGTATGGCAAGTTATCCGCGCCCATTATTTTGGTTGCGAGTCCGTCACAGATTAATGTTACACATCACTGCTGGCAGTTAAACAAAGGAAAAGTATGTGCTAAAGCGGATGTATCACAAACCCAGAGTATTGCTAATTTTGAGATTGAGAATATCCCGCTAGCCTCATTGGGGCCAAAGGTGAGTGACCAGATAATACTTGGAGGGGAACTCAATGGCTATGGCAAAGTTGCAGTGCGACAAGGTGTGGTTGATAAAGTTGATAGCAAACTATGGATAAATGAAGGGCAGGTGACGTTAAATCCTGAAGTTCAATCAACCCAAGATGAGCGACTGCATAGTCACACCCTAGCAATTGAGGAATTAGAGGTTGTTGTTCAAGCAAGCAAGCAAGCGCTACAAGCGCAGTGGCATATTGAATTTAATAAGCTAGGGCTATTTAAAGGCGTGCTGTCTTTTGCGGACATATATAACAGCAAACAGGTCGCTGGGCAGGTTCAAATTGATGGTATACAGCTTGATGAGCTAACGGCGTATGCTCGCGCTTATGCATGGCCAGATATGACATTAAATGGAGACGTTAATGGTACAGTGAACTTCTCTGGTGATTTAGAGCAACCCAACATGTTAGGGCAAATACAGATTCAAAATGTGCGCATTGAGTCGAGCTATTTACCGATACAGTTGACTAAATTAGACCTTGTAGCTGATTTTGATGAGTATCATGTGAACTTAGCAGGCAATGTACAAACACCACAATCAGGTAATGCGAGGTTGAATGGGCAGATAGATTGGCAGGGTGATTTTCTGGTTGAGGGGGGAATAACTGGTGAGCAGTTATTTTTACGCCCTATGTCAGGCGTACAGCTTGCGATTTCTCCCGATTTGACAGTGAGATACGATGAGAAGTTGCTAGACTTACAAGGCGTGGTCGAAGTTCCGTTTGCCCGAGTACAGCTGGACACATTACCCGAAGACGCAATTTTAGTGAGTGATGATCAAGTATTTATTGACGACATTGCAGTGCAAGATCAAACGCCATACATAGATTATCAAGCAGATATAGATATAAAGCTACTTGATGATGTGCGAGTTATTGCGCTTGGTTTAGATGCCTACCTGACTGGTGCGTTAGATATTGAGCGCCAGGTAGGCAATGCGCTCTTGATGGGCGGAGAAGTATCCTTATTAGAGGGCAAATACACTGCATTTGGACAAGACCTAGTGATTGAAACTGGTCAGCTTGGTTTTAATGGTCCACCTGACATGCCGTATTTAAATATCCGAGCCATTCGCAATCCTGACACAACCGCGGATAATGTCATTGCTGGTGTTGCTGCGACAGGCAGCATAGCATCTCCTCAGTTAACTATTTTTGCAGAGCCTGCAATGGATCAGGCCAGAGCGCTAGAGTACGTGTTAAATGGCGCGCCATTTAGTCAGGGAGATAGCGGCAACAATACGTTTCTAGCGCAGCTATTACTTGCAAAAGGGATTGATAAAAGTAAAGGACTGTTTACAAAAGCTGGAAAAAAGTTAGGATTAAGAGATATAAATTTAGCTGCAAAAGGAAGTGGTGACGATACACAGGTGGAGCTTTCGGGTTACATTACACCGAGTGTGCAAGTGAGTTATCGAGTAGGCGTATTTGCCTCTTTAAGTGAAATTGCAGTACGTTATCGAGTATTTTCAAAGCTTTACCTAGAGGCAACGAGTGGCCTTTACGATAGCATTGACCTGTTGTACAAGTTTAATTGGGGTGATTAATGCGCTATTTGAGCTATTTGCTCGTTGCATTGTTTTGTTGCGCAACTTATGCAACAGACACGAAGTATGTAAGGGTTACAGCAGGTGCGCACCCTTACGTTATAGAATTAATTGAACTTGCTTTATCTTATCAAAAAGAGCCTTATAAACTTGAATATGTAAAAAATATTCCGACTCAAAGCCGAGCCATTAGGCTACTGGGGAAGGAAAATGGCATTGATATTTTCTGGTCTGTAACCAGTTTCGAGCGAGAAAATATGGCTCGTGCAGTTCGCTTTCCAATTGTGAGGGGGCTACTTGGTTATCGTATTTTACTTATCAATGCGTCGCATCAAGCACGTTTTTCAAAATTGAATCACATTTCTCAATTGCAGTCATTTCACTATGGACTTAGGCATGATTGGCCAGATCATGATATTTTTGTTGATAACAAGCTGTCGGTAAATGCGTTTCATACCTTTTCAGGTGCACTTAACATGCTGAGATCAAATCGTTTTGATGCTATTCCCATCAGTGTTTTGGAATTACCAGATGTTTTAAAGAGCTATAAAACCTATGCTGAACAAGATCTGTTATTTTACTATCCATCCGCAGTGTATTTTTTCGTGGATAAAGAAGATAGTCAGCTTCACAGCATATTGCAAAGTGGCTTGCATCAGGCCTTGTTAGATGGCAATTTTGAAAAATTATTTAGTCATCATTTTGCGCAATTGATCACGGATCTTTCTCTTGAAAAACGCACGATCATTGAATTGAAAAATCGTCGTTTACCGCCCAGTGCGCCCCTTGATAATTCTCAGTTATGGTATAAAAAATAAAATGATAAAAGCGACTTCTCTCCTTTTTATTTCTGTGGCTATGCTCTCAGGGTGTATGCAGCAGGCGGATGAGCCGATTACTGTGGTCCGTGCGCCGTCCGAAATTATTAATACAGCGCCAAGTACTGCATGGCAAATGGTTAACAATGACAATGTGATCCGTATCGAACTGGAAACCGGCTATGTATACGTAGAGCTCAATACGCAGTTAGCACCGAACCATTCAAAAAATATCAAAGCGCTAGCTCGAGAAGGGTTTTATGATGGTCTCAGTGTTTATCGCTTTGTTGAGGGGTTTGTCGCACAAGGGGGAGATCCTACTGATAGCAAAATACCGACTAATGGTCAGAAGCGCCTAAACGCTGAGTTGTCGTATAAAACAGATCGTAAGTTGGAGATTATGGCGTTGGATGGCTCTGACGGATATGCGATCCGTACTGGCTTTTTGAACGGCTTTGCTGTAGGTCAAAATCATGGTGGCACAAAAACATGGATGACACACTGTACGGGCACATTTGCCATGGCAAGAGGAAATGACATAAATAGTGGTGGTACAGAATTTTATATTACGCTTTCACCACAGCGTTATCTAGATAGAAATATTACCGTGTTTGGTCGTGTTTTAGAGGGAATGGGACATGTGCAGAAACTTCAGCGAACACCTGAAGAAGGCAAGCCGTATAATCCAATCATCGGGGTTGATGTCCTCAGCGATATAGCTGAGCAAGATCCCATCCATTTTGAATATTTAGATACTGACTCTTTGTCTTTTGAGGAGCTGGTGGCGGCGAGAACGAACAGGCCTGAACCGTGGTTCAAGTTTACGCCAAATTACGTTGATGTGTGTGCGATTGCAGTGCCAACGAGAAGAAAAAGTTAACGATGTAGACAGTGCCGCAAAGCGGCACTTTTATTATTGTCTATTGACGCGTACGTTAAACCCAGTGGTATTTTGCTCACTGGCGCGATACGGGTTGATATCCAAGCCACCGCGGCGCGTGTAACGCGCATATACTTCCAGTTTGCTTGGTTTTAATGCGCGTTGTATGTCGCAGTAGATACGTTCAACGCATTGCTCATGAAACTCATTGTGATCGCGGAATGAGATAAGGTATTTAAGCAAAGATGCTCTACAGATCTGCTGGCCTTCGTAGCGGATCACAATACTTGCCCAATCTGGCTGAGAAGTGATTAAGCAGTTTGACTTGAGCAAGTGACTATAGAGAGTTTCAGATACCTGAGCATTGTCTGTGTGTGTTAATATGCCCTCTTCTGGACTGTATGTATCAATGTCCACATCTAACTCATCAATGCATTCGCCTGGCAGCGGAGTAAATGGGATGCAGTTGTACTCATCTGGGCCAAATAGGGTTACTTTGACATCGCAACTTGCTGCATGAGACAGGTCATCTGTTAGATGTTTGTGCACGTCATCGATTGACTCGAATCGCGTTTGATTAAAGCTATTTAAATATAGTTTAAAAGACTTAGATTCGATGATATGAGAGCTTTGACATGGAAAAACAAAAGTTGCTACTGCAACTTGTGGTTTACCTTTATTGTTGAGCCAAGAAAGCTCGTATCCAGTCCAAGTATCCTCGCCTTTAAACGGCAATGCTTGCTCATCGACCGCAATTTGGTCACGGTTAAGTTTACGTGCAATCGGGTGCAATAATGATGCATCGTATGCAGATGCATACTCGGTGGTTTTACCAAGCACTGAGGCTTTCAGTTCAGGTGCGTTGTTGTAATCTGTCATGTTTCACCAATAGTGGTTACAATGGCCGGAATTATAGCGAATTAAAACGAGAATGGCAGTATGGCTTCATTGACAACTTTGATGGAAACACTACATCAGCGATATGCAGAGGCAATTGAGCAGCGAGATGGACATTTACCTACGATCCCCCACGATCCTGATTACCCAAGTAAATGCGAGGTAGGTGGGGCAGATGATGCAGGTAACATTCAGTGGCAAGCGGTGACAAGGGAGCCGAAGCAGGGGCTTGAAGATCTTGCAAAGGCGCTTGAGGTAACCTTTCCACCAGCATTACATGCCTTTTATGGCGCGGTCTTTGCTGGCAATATTCAGGCACAGTTTGATGGTAACGACATTGAGTTGCTTCAGGTTTGGAATGAAGATGATTTTGTGAATTTACAACAGAACATCACCGGTCATGTATTGATGAAGCGACGTTTAAAGCAAGATGACACTGTTTTTATCGGTTTGACAGACAGAGATGACCTGCTGATCTCGGTGAAGCTAAATAGCGGTGAGGTGTGTTTAGAGTATGTAGGTAAGCCAACACATCATGTATTGGCTAAAGATATTGAGTCGTTTTTAGCTAATTTGAGCTTTGATCACTGAAAATCCCAAGAGATATTTGAGACCAATTGACAGCTGTCACATTTAAAATCAAATAACCCAAACCAAGGTTCATCTAATGCCCAATCACCATCACAATTTGGGCATTTTCTTTGCTTTTCTGCTGCAAGACTCTCCCCACCGACACGATATAGGTAGTAGTACACAGGCTTTTGCGTGAGGTAACGAATGCGCTTTGATAAGTCGAGCCCTCTGCGGGATAAATCGCTAGATAAGCTGGTGATTTCCTCTAATGCTGCAAACTCGCAACGAGTTGCACCATTGATCTGAATTTGATCGCAAGCTTGCCAATCTTCTTGCCATTTTATGAGCGCTTTGTAATCGCCATTGGCGATGGCCGGAATGTTGTAAAGGGGCACTGGCTGAAAATCATCACCACAATAAAGCGGGCTGCATGTATGTACATAGGTTGTATAAAGGATATAGCACGAAGGCGCTTGGCATTGATCTGCACCATTTGCATGAATATCCTGCCCAATCACTTTCACTTTTGGCGCCAATAAACCCGCTTGTTGCAGTTGTTCAACAGCGTGTTTTACAAAAGGACTGTGATGAAGTGGGTGAAGCGAGTCTTCAAGTGGACACATAACACGTGTAATAAAAAAACCGTCTTTGAGTACTGTCGGAAATTCATCACCGATGATTTGGCCATTGAAGCGCAGCGCATTGACGAGGCGGTTGATAGCTTGCTCTGCTTTTTCTAGCGTGGTGTCTTGATAGCAATCAAAAGTTAAATCGACAACGAACATGTTATTGCTTCTCTTCTAACAGTGCTAAAAGCTTATCTAACTTGGCTTCAATCCTGTCTAATTGACTTTGTGGTTCAGCAGGAGTTGGTTGGCTTTGTTGTGCAACATGTGTAATTGCTTCGGGGTTATTTTTGTAACTGGCCAGCGCGGCGATAATAACAGGCATTGGGAGTGGCTCAGTCAGTTTGGCTTTAACTGTTGCCACGCTTGGAGTTTTACCTTCAGCAAGCAATGTGCTGATGGCTTGTTGAGCTGCTGGGTGCATATTAAACGACCGAAAAATAAAGTCTAGTTTATCACTTTTATACAATGAGCCCAACGATCTGTCGATTTAACGCAGCAGGGCATCGAGTGTATCTATCACTTCACTCCAGTCTGCATCAGCGTTTAACGACTCTTCGATAAAATGCTTTTGCCCTTGATTCCAAAATGGCGCGTCAACAATTAATACATTACTTGGCAGTTTATTATTATCTATAAATTGTGAAATATGCTCGTCACTATTATCCAGACCAAGCTGTGCGAATAATGCATTTAACGAATGATAGCTATTATCCATGTAACCCCCATTGAACAAGAAAATCTCTACAACTATAGTAAAGATGCCGATGTTTTTTTCAGCAAATAAAAACAATACCCAAACGAGTTTTGTTTTTACTTAACAGTATGTGTGAATAAACAAGGGAAGATTATGTCTAATACAGAAGAGCAAACACAGACCCCTCTAATTGCAGTCAAATTTATTGAACCTGAAGACATTCATGTCGCTGCAAGTTTATTATTTCAAGCTTATCGAGATGATCCATTACTTGTGCGCATTCTTAATGAACCAAACCAAAGCAAATACGATGCAAAATTGAGGGCATTGGTTAGGCAGGAGCTGACACGCTTTGGAAAATCAGGACAGCCTATTCTGGGGATATATATTGATGAAAACTTGGTTGCAGTGGCATGTGCTTTTGCTTCTCACTGTGAAATTGATAAAAGTTTTGGCTGGCACTGGCGGTTTACGTTAATGATGGGGGCAGGTGTATTACAGACTCAGCAAATCATAGAAAAGGAGCGCGCCATCAAAGGCCAGTTACGGGATTTAGGGGAGTACTACTTTTTATCGTTTATCGCTGTGGATCCACATTATCAGGGGTTGGGGTATGGACACTATTTATTAAGTGCGCTGGACTCATTAGTCAGTGAAAATGACTTTATGTCAGGGATGGCGGTATTTGTCACACAAGGGAATCAAGTCAACTTTTTTGAAGCACATGGCTATCAACTGGTCAAAGAAATTACGTTTAAATCAGTGTCTGGTGATTTGCTCTTTAAATCACGAACTGACGATTTGGAAAAAACACTGTGAGACTTTTCCTACATGGTTGTGCGTATTCATAGTTACTATCACAGGTTTATAGCCCTGGAATTAGCTTAAGTGTTTGTTTTTAATGTTTTTTTGTTTTTGTTGCAAAGATTTTTAAGATATTTAATTGAGAATATCTCCTATTTATTAGCGCGGATTCGCTTAAACTTATTCGTGTTGAAGGATAAAAGGATACGGCAGCAAATATTGCTACTAGGAAGGTATCGGATTTTTACACGGGAAGTTCGGAGCGCTTAAGGAACTAAGTGAAGGGGAGCCAAGAGGCTAGGACGTAGCACAGGACGTGCAGACATAGGAAATGTCAAAAAAGGATAGGAGCGCCGAGGATTAGGCGAAGAGGAGCCAAGGTGGCAGAGGATAGCGCACAGGATGTGCAGACATAGGAAATGTCAAAAAAGGATAGGAGCGCCGAGGATTAGGCGAAGAGGAGCCAAGGTGGCAGAGGATAGCGCACAGGACGTGCAGACATAGGAAATGTCAAAAAAGGATAGGAGCGCCGAGGATTAGGCGAAGAGGAGCCAAGGTGGCAGAGGATAGCGCACAGGACGTGCAGACATAGGAAATGTCATAAAGGATAGGAGCGCCGAGGATTAGGCGAAGAGGAGCCAAGGTGGCAGAGGATAGCGCACAGGACGTGCAGACATAGGAAATGTCAAAAAAGGATAGGAGCGCCGAGGATTAGGCGAAGAGGAGCCAAGGTGGCATAGGATAGCGTACAGGAAGTGCAGACATAGGATATGTTAAAAACGGATAGGACAGCCTAAGGAAAAGGTATTTGAGGACATTTCAGTACTAATACATAGGATGTACGGGCATAGGAAGTGCCAAGGGACTAGGTTGGAGCGCACAAGGACAATGCGTAAGTGGAACGAGTGTAGGATACACGTTGGATGAAGGCATGGATGAGGATCGGGTGTGATTGGATGTATACCCGTTCAGGGGATGATGAAAGTTGGCGGCTTGCTTGTATGTTGTAGGCAGAGGTAGCGGATACCTCACAGGGATATCGTCGGATTGGGGCGTGACAAACAGGGTTGCGCCTTAGTTTCTTTTCTGTTTTCTATTCTTAATTTATTCTTTCTTTAATCACTTAATCACTTAATCACTTAATCACTTAATCACTTAATCTATGATTCTATGTGGTGGCACATCAATTTTGACCAATGTTTGATTTTCTAAATAAAGTGTCGCTTTGTATGCGTTATCCCTGTCTGAGCTAAACTCAAACAGGAATTCACTTTTGATACCTAACTGGCCATTTTTCAACACACCTAAGCGGCGTTTTTGACAGGCAACACTGAGCAGTTGCACATTGAGCTTTTCACTCTGCTGCGTTGCGTGCTCACGTGCTGATTCAGCGATTTTCCTGCTGAACCAAAAAAAGCTACATGATGAAAAAATCAGTATAAATATCCAAAGTGTGATCATTTATGAAAAAAGCCTTCCAATTGCCCGTGATAGGGTTTCGCTGCGATTTTGCGCTCTCAGTAAACCTAATACATGAGGACGAAGCATTGGAATTGCAACTAAGTCAGCAAAAATACTTTCAAATAGTCCTTCTACTTGGTTGTTTTGAGCTGCTTTATCCATGAATGTGTAAAGCCTATCTGGATCGGTCAAGGTTTCCCAGCCTCGCCCGGCAATGGTCAATAAAATATCAGCTTCTAAACTTTGCTCTGATGCCAATAGCTGATCAACAGATTGTGCGATCAGCCCTAATCCGTGACTGCCAGACATGGCTCTAAAGCTATTAATAGCGCCAGCTAAGTTATCCCTTGTTAGATGTGTATGTAATTGCGTTTTCAAAAATTCAGTAAGTTCTGTTGAGATACTGACATGCTCAAGCATGGCAGCAAGCGGGCTTTGTACTTGCGCTGGTAAAGTAGGCCACAATGCCACCAGATTTGCTTGGTTTTGACCATGTGCTAAACGCAAGGCGTAGTCAGCGAGGCCTTGCAGCGCGAGGTTTTGCCAATCAGTTTGACCATGGGAAGTAAAATATTGCTCTACTGTTTCATAGTACTTTGATGCTGGGCGTTTTAGCTCGCATTTCATCAACGCGTTGAATGCAGCTAACTTGTTGGCGTTAGGCGTATATACATAAGGGTTATTGTCTAGCTTCCCTTGTGCGGCTTCGCCGGTCAGCTGTGTGCCAAGTGCTTCAATGACCATGGATGCAAAATGATCTCTGCTGGCAATGTTTAATTTACTTTGCTCATCAAGCGGAAATTTTAAGAACCAGACATAGGGGTCCAATGTCGCTTGATTATCCCAAAACTGAATCGCCATAAGTGCATGCCCGCCTAAAGGGTATGGATAAGGCACTTGCGTGTTTTCGATTTGATCAAATTGTTTTTTGTCTATTTTCGTGATGCGACGACCAATATCATACACGCGCCACTGCGTGCCAGCTGATGTTAAAAGTTCACCTAAAGTAGAAATATGTGTCGTCATTGTTTGCTCACGAAAAATTACAGTGGGTGCAAGTATAACGGTATTTGCAGTGGGGGGTAAGAGTCGCAAGCTACATAGGTCTCTAATATCTGTTTTGAAAATGTGCTTAATTGACACAAGTGGTATACTGCCACTTTGATAATAAATTAGAGGCGTGACAGTGAGCCAAGTGGTTTTACAGCATCTTGCTGTATTAGAAGTACAATTAAAACAATCTCAACTTTGGCAAGCTGAGCCAGTTGACGAGCAAGCTTTGGCATCTGTGCAGCCATTCTGCTGTGATACGTTACGATTTGAGCAATGGCTACAATTTGTATTTATCCCTAAAATAACCGCGATGATTGAAAGCGCTGTGCCATTACCGACCAACATTGCTATTGCGCCTATGTGTGATGTGGCATTTGCACAACATCCTGATCAGCAAGTTCTATTCAAGTGTTTAAGTGAGATAGATACGCTCATTTCAAATGGGGCACAGTAATTTATGCTAGAAATAATTTATCAAGATGAACACTATGTGGCCATTAATAAACCATCAGGCTTACTCGTTCACCGCTCCTTTTTAGACAAGCGAGAAACGCAATTTGCGATGCAGATGCTCAGAGATCAATTGGGACAGCATGTATTCCCTGTGCATCGTCTAGACAGACCAACCAGTGGGGTCTTATTGTTTGCTTTAAGCTCAGAAGCGGCCAGAGATATGAACCAGGTGTTCATTGAAGGAGACATTCAAAAGCGCTACCTTGCTTTGGTTCGTGGACACAGTAAAGACAAAGTGTTTGTAGATAAGCCGCTTAAAGAGCAATTGGATAAAATAGCGGATAAGTTCGCTGATCAAGACAAAGCACCTCAGGAGGCGCAGACGTTAGTGAGATGTCTGCATAAAGCAAGTCTCGATATTCCGTTTGGTAAATACCCAAGCATTCGTTATTCCTTGGTTGAGTGCTTTCCAAAAACCGGCAGAAAGCATCAGATCCGTAGGCATTTAAATCACTTATCAACACCAATAATAGGTGATGTAAATCATGGAGATAATAAACATAATCATTTTTTCCGTGATCATTTTGGCCTGCAAAGGCTGATGTTATTTGCAACTGAGCTAAAGTTTCTCCATCCTTATACTAAACAACCCATATTAATTCGCGCCAAGTTAGGTGAGGAAATGTTGGACATTTGCCGTCAGCTAGGTTGGCCGTCGACTCAGAAGGACTATCAGTAATGGCATCAATCACCTTGTTTGTAGGTAGTGTTTACGGTAATGCAGAGAATTTGGCTGAGCAGATACAGACTCATTTGAATGAGCAAGGGCATGAAGCACACATTGCCGCGCCAGCAACCTTAGAGCATGTTAAATCGGCAGAGCATGCGCTGTTTGTTTCATCGACAACAGGACAAGGTGATATTCCAGATAATTTATACCCATTGTTTATTCAAATGCAGGCGCAAATGCCTAGGCTGACCGACAAAAGTGTAGGTGTTGTTGCGCTGGGTGATAGCAGCTATGGTGATACGTATTGTGGTGCTGGGCGTCAAATTGATGCGCTGATTCAACAATTGAATGCCAACATTATCCAGCCGCGATTGGATGTGGATGCAGGAGAGTACTTTGAGCCTTGGGAAGCGGTAGAGCCCTGGTTAATAAAGTGGGTGGCAGCGTTATAAATATCAATAAAAAGGCCTCAATTGAGGCCTTTTTATTTAGGTGCGTTTCACATCGACTTTAAGTTTTAGATTTTGTCCCGGCTGTAAGTACTTTTGCCCCGCGATGTTATTCCATTTTATGATGTCTTTGATGGTGACATTAAATTTGGATGCGATCCGTGCCAATGAATCACCTTTGCGCACTTTGTAAGTGATGGAGCGCTCGGTTGTTTTAAGACCCGGAGTTGTTGTCTTTGGCTGCGACTTATAAATAGTCAGTTTTTGACCAAGCTTTAGCACAGCACTGGTCTTGAGTTTATTCCAAGCCGCCAATTGTTTAATGGTGACATCGTGCTCTCGGCTAATATCCCATAATGTATCACCACTTTTCACCGTATGTGTGTGTTTACTTTGTTGGGTTTTATTCGCAACTTTTCGTACTGATGCAGGTAGATGTTCGCTTTTAAGCTCGCCTTCACTCAAAGGAACCAGCAGTTTTTGGCCCACACGAATAATGTGGCTATCCAGCTTATTAAGCGTTTGAATGGCCGATGGACTGGTATCAAACTTACTCGCGATCACTGACAGACTGTCTCCACGGTTAACCGTGTAGTATTGCCAACGCAGTCGCTCTTGCATCGGAGTGCCTGCCAGCTTAGTTTTAAACTGCTCAATTTTATCAGTGGGTAATAATAGACTATGCGGACCTTTGGGATCGGTTGCCCAGCGATTGAATCCCGGGTTTAATCGATATAACTCGGTTAATGAGATCCCCGCCATATCAGCAGCCAATGCCAAATCTATCTGCGTACCGACTTCTACGGTATCAACAACTTGTGCGTTGATAATTTTATTCCATGTTACTTTGAATTCATTTTGGCGCATGAGTAGATCAGATAAAGCCAGTAGCTTAGGTACATAGGCAGTGGTTTCTCTGGGTAAATCCAAAGACCAAAAATCCGTTGGAAGGTGCTTTTTGCGATTTTTCCTGATCGCACGCATGACTCGGCCTTCACCTGAATTATACGCAGCAATGGCATTTAGCCAGTCTCCGTCGAGTGTTTTGTGTAAATAGGTTAAATAATCCAGTGCTGCACGCGTTGATTGAACAATGTCACGTCTGCCGTCATACCACCAGTTTTGTTTGAGGTCGAAGCGCTCACCCGTTTGAGGCATAAATTGCCAAATGCCTGATGCACTGCGATGAGAGTAGCCAAATGGGTCAAATGCGCTTTCAACAATCGGCAGTAAAGCGATTTCAATAGGCATTTGGCGTTTTTCTACTTCTTCAACAATAAAATATAAATACGGTTCAGCGCGTTTAGAAATCCGATCTAGATAAGATTGATGGCGTTGATAATAGTTTCTTTCTGCTACGACAGGGCGATTCTGCGGCACGGGAATTGATAGCTGATAACGGATCCTTTCCCATACATCATCAAATACAGGTGGCGGCTCGTCAGCCTCAATGGGCTCTTGGATCGCGTGAGCAAGCACATCACTTATTTGTGCTGGACTGGCATGGTCACGCGTTTCGATTTGTTCGGATTGCGTTGTTTGAGTTTGTGTTAATTCACAGCCTGTGATTAAACTTAAAATCGCAATTATCAGCAGTGGCTTTTTCATAAATCTCTTTTTGTCGGGCAAAAACCCGACAATTTTACCCTTATCTCGAGGAATTGGAAAGGTACGGTCGCGCAGTACTGTACAGCGTTTAGAATTTATCAATGGTATTGACTCAACAGGTGCCGGAACGTGAATTTTTTTTAAGACCAGCACCTAAATGTAACCTCGTTGTCTGTCTACTAGGGGGCGATGGTACTAAAAGTTATCTTTCCACTGCCTTAACAGGGCAAACCTTTGCCAAAGGATATCAGGTGTGCTTTGTAAAAAAGCTGGTAGATGCGCCAATATATCTGCTTGATCTGAGCGTAAAAAGGGGTTGACGGCTCGCTCATTGCCCATATTTGTCGGTAATGTGGGCAAGTCTTTTGCTCGCTGTAGCTGGCACCATTTGATGTAGTCAGAGAGCGCTTTATTTTCAGGCTCTACGGCGTGCGCAAATGCGAGGTTTGCTAGCGTGTATTCATGTGTACAGTATATTTGGCAAGTATCAGGCAATTGTTTGAGAGACTCTAACGAGTACCACATTTGTTCAGCTGTTCCCTCAAAAAGGCGACCACAACCACCACTAAATAAAGTATCCCCGGTTAATGCCAAGTCATCGTTGATATAACAGATGTGATCCAAGGTGTGTCCTGGTGTTTGCACAACTTTAAATGGAATGCCTGCTATAGTTATTTTGTCATCTTGTGTTAGAGGGTGTGTTATGCCGTCATATTTGGAATCTTTTGGGCCATAGACTGGTATATTAGGGAACTGTAAAAGTAACTCAGCGACACCGTCAGTATGATCCCAATGGTGATGCGTAATAAGGACCCCTGATAATGTGCGGTTATTTTTGTTTAAAAAAGTTAATACAGGCTGACTTTGGCCTGGATCGACTACCCAAGTTGCATTGTCATGTTGGTTGCATATTGCCCAGATATAGTTGTCGGTAAATGCCTTTATCGGTTCAACTTGCGCCATAACTCTTTGCTCTATAAAGTGAAGGTGTCAACAAGTATAACGAGCGAACGGGATGAAACCAGCATTAAGTTTTCAGCAAGGGCCTAAACCACAGTCATGGCAAGACTTTCCTCATGGGGAATACCTCAAAGCGGGGATTGAGCGGCGCATGGCACGCTGGCTGCCACGCATGTTTGGTTATCATATGCTAAAGCTAGGCTGCTTAAGTGGTCAGCTGGATACGTCTGAAAGCCCAATTGATCATCAAGTCTGTATTTCTTCTGGTGGGCCTCATGCTGGGGTGATAGCTGAAATTGATGAGCTTCCTTTTTATGAACACAGTGTTGATGCCTGTATCTTATCTCAAGGTTTGGAATATCATTCAGATCCCCATCATATTTTACGTGAGGCGCACCGAACTTTAATTCCCGGTGGATATATTGTCATTACTGGGTTTAACCCATTTAGTTTGTGTGGGCTTGCACATATGTTGCCGTTCAGCGGTGAAAAATTACCTTGGTCTGGGCGTTTCTTTACGCCCTCTAGGGTGAAAGATTGGTTAAACTTACTCGGGTTCGAGATCATTGCCGATGAACGTTTTATTCATGCATCACTTGCCAGAGGTTCTCGGTTATCTCGATTTGCCCCATGGCGTCGCTTTTGTCGACATTATTTAAAACCGATGGGCAGTGTATACATGTTGGTTGCGCGTAAACGGGTTGCGCCTTTGACGCCGATTAAACCAAAGTGGCATGCTCGCCCGAAATGGACGCCAGCTGTCAAAGGGGCGAGGTTAAAGCACAGTCGCAGCCGGCATGAAGTGAGTAGAAACGATTAAGGGTTGTACCCCTTATCCTCGAGTAAATCATCTTGCGAAGCTGCATCCCTTGCTAGGTCATCGACAAGCTCATTGTATTTATTGCCTGCGTGACCTTTAACCCAGCGCCACTGGATATCATGTCGTTGGCAGGCTTCATCTAATCGTTGCCATAAATCAACATTTTTCACAGGTTGTTTAGCTGCCGTCTGCCAGTTACGCTTTTTCCAGTTGGCCAGCCAAGATTCAATACCTTGTTTAACATATTGGCTATCTGTATAGAGTACAACTTGGCAAGGACGCTTTAGCGTCTCAAGTGCGATAATGGCTGCCAACATTTCCATTCGGTTATTAGTGGTCAGTTGATAGCCTTGGCTCAGTTGCTTTTCATGGCCTTGGTAGCTTAAATAAACGCCATAACCACCAGGCCCTGGATTGCCAAGACATGAACCATCGGTATAAATTTCTACTGTTTTTTGCACGAATTCGCCTGTTTTATGTAGAATGGGCATATAGACGCTAACCATAGCAAAGTTAGGCAGCCAACGGTATGCATAAAAGACAAGTAGTACTCGATACAGAAACCACCGGCATAGATCCAAAAGCCGGTCACAGGATCATTGAAATAGGGTGCGTGGAGCTCGTTAATAGACGCCTCACTGGAAACAATTTTCATGTGTATATAAATCCACAGCGAGATATTGAAGAAGAAGCCATTGATGTACACGGTATTACCAATGAGTTTTTGCGCGGTAAACCGTATTTTCACCAAGTCGCTCAAGAGTTTTTAGATTATATTAAAGGAGCCGAGCTGGTTATTCATAATGCGCCGTTCGATGTCGGCTTCATGGATCACGAATTCGCAATGCTTAATCAAGGGTTTCCAACCACCAATGATGTTTGTGAAGTTCTGGATACATTAGTCATGGCCCGTGACTTGCATCCAGGACAGAAGAACAGCCTTGATGCTTTGTGTCGACGTTATGACATCGACAATTCTAAACGTACGCTGCACGGCGCATTACTGGATTCTGAGATCTTATCTGACGTTTACTTGGGCATGACCGGCGGTCAAAAAAAGTTGAATCTAGCTCAGCAATTAGAAGGTCAACAACAAGGCGACTCAGGAGGCATTAGGCGTTTAGCCGCAGATAGGCCAAAGCTGCGAGTGATCCATGCCAGTGAAGATGAAGAAATAGCACATAGAGAAAGAATGGAACTAGTCAACAAGGCATGTGGCCAAAGCCTATGGCAACAATAACGAGGTAAAAATCAATGCGCATCTGCTTAGCTGTGTTGTTTATGTTTTCAAGCTTGTTGGCTTATAGTGAAACGCCAGACATCACGATGTTAGAACGTGATGGAGTTTCGAATGAAATTCCGCTGCTAGACAATCGATTCCGCATTGATCATAACGTCGATAAAATCACTTTACTTTTTTTCCGAGCTCCAGGTGCACCCGCTGTGGTGCTCGTCAGGCCCGATGGAAGCAAAATTTACACTATTCATTCCGTGAAAGATGAAAGCTTAGAATGGTTTGATGAAATCAGTTATGATCTTATTATCATCGATAAACCAATGCCGGGCCCTTGGCAGGTTTTGGGACAGATCTTAAGGGATAGTCGGATAATGGTGCTGGGAGAAATTGAACTCGCCGTGGATCCATTACCGCCTTTACTGTTTCGTGGTGAAATGCTTAAGGTAAACGGTCGAGTAACCAATGATGGCAAGCCTATTGATGTGGGCTACTTCAGAGACGTGGTTACTTTGTATGTGGAGTTTGTCAGTACCAATAATGAGCAGTATGCGAATTTTGGTGCGGGCACACAAAGTGTGACCGAGTTTAAAGATGATGGTCGAGATTTTGACGAAAGGCCATTAGATGGGATCTTTACCGGAGAATTTAAGCTTGTTTTTCCAGCGGGTGAGTGGCAGCCCGAGTTTTATATTGAAACACCGATTTTAAAACGGCGGGTTGTTAAAGATCCGATAGTAATAGCCGAACCGCCATTTAGCTTTGAGCTGCAATTGGCTGACGATGAGGAGTTTGAACATGAGTTAGTCATTAAACTCAATCGTGAAATCGTCAAACCAGAAACCGTGATTTTACAGGGTAAGATTTTATACCCGAATGGCGAAGAGCAGCTATTTACACTCAATGAAGCGGCGCGCTTTTATCGCCAATTGCAAATTAAGAATTATGACTGGGGACGCTACAGTGTCCAGTTATCTGCATTTGGTGAAAACATTAATGGTCGTGAGTTTATGGCCACGATTCCTGATTATAACTTTGAAATAGAGCGCCCTATAGAAAAAGTGCCTGAATTGATAAAGCCAATCTCACCTGAAGAGCTATTACAGGAATCTGAGCCTGTTGAACCAGAAACAAGTCCTGTTTTATTAATTTCCATTGTTGTTGTGGGTAATCTGGTGATTTTATTATTAGGTTGGTTGCTTTATCGGGTATTTGTCCAAAACAAGCCAATTAAATTTGCTATTCCTCTGCCCACCTCATTGCCATTTTTGAAGAAAAAATCGCAAACAGATGATGACGAGCTGGTGGTAGGCGATGAAAATGTAACGGATGAAAGCGATACTGATGCAGGGGATGTATTAAATTTATCCATGTCGGATGATAAGCGGTAAACTTTCAAATCAAATGTAGCCTTGTTGAAGTCAGGCATTTTAGTTAAATACATATTTTTTTGATTGAGTTCTATACAAGCTGCTTTAATTTTCATCGTGTAACTGCATTAATCGCTAAAAATGCAGTTTTTTTCAAAAAAATAGTTGACTCTGAAAGGGGTCATTCGTATTATTCACGCCGCTGTCAGGGAGCACACCTTGTCAGTGAGATACAAAGTTATCGCGGAGTGGTAGTTCAGTTGGTTAGAATACCGGCCTGTCACGCCGGGGGTCGCGGGTTCGAGTCCCGTCCACTCCGCCACTTAATTTTGTATTGCGATGTAAGCTGGAGTGGTAGTTCAGTTGGTTAGAATACCGGCCTGTCACGCCGGGGGTCGCGGGTTCGAGTCCCGTCCACTCCGCCAACCGCTTACATATGTGCATTGCTTCTTTGGAGTGGTAGTTCAGTTGGTTAGAATACCGGCCTGTCACGCCGGGGGTCGCGGGTTCGAGTCCCGTCCACTCCGCCATTTAAATAAAGAAGCAAGCTAAATCACTTGGAGTGGTAGTTCAGTTGGTTAGAATACCGGCCTGTCACGCCGGGGGTCGCGGGTTCGAGTCCCGTCCACTCCGCCATTTGGCTTTTTAGTGTTTTAGCAAAAAAATATGACAATACGCTTACTGCGGAGTGGTAGTTCAGTTGGTTAGAATACCGGCCTGTCACGCCGGGGGTCGCGGGTTCGAGTCCCGTCCACTCCGCCATTTAGCGTAAAAAGATATCTCTGCGGAGTGGTAGTTCAGTTGGTTAGAATACCGGCCTGTCACGCCGGGGGTCGCGGGTTCGAGTCCCGTCCACTCCGCCATTTGATATCTTAAAGAACATATACATGCCACTGCGGAGTGGTAGTTCAGTTGGTTAGAATACCGGCCTGTCACGCCGGGGGTCGCGGGTTCGAGTCCCGTCCACTCCGCCATTCATGTCTATCATGCATGAATTATCTCCTCTATTATTTAAATCTTGTTTTAATCTATTTTTTCAATTTATACGTTTTCCTATTCAAGAATTTATCAAAACTAAATATTAATGTCTGATCTGCCATCTTGTTGGTGTTTTATACAGGGCGCCTATGAGCTTCTAATGGGAGGTGGCTGAAAAGGGCATCCTTGCCTCTACTGATTAGTTATTTCCGTGGATAGCGTTCATCAGGGCTCTGAGCACTTGCTGATCGCGTTCTTGCTTGAGTAACGGCTTAAGCTTGTTTTTTATCTCTTGATTATGGGTCATTTGCTTTGCGGCTGCATTGATGGCGGCAACTCGCACTGCATTACTTTGCTGCTTTTGCGCAAAACCAATAACATTGTCTATTTGACGTTCAGAGAGTTGATTATTCCCCATGGCTGATAGCAATGCTTGTTGTGTGTCAGTATTTGATTCACTTTTGAGCGACTTTTCTAGGTAGCCTAAACTTATCTCATTTGGCATGTTCCCCAAAGCCTGTGCGGCCTTTGCACGAAGCTTCGCATCATCATTTTGTAAGAACTTAGAAATACTCTCTTGGTGCGCCTCATCAGCACTGTTACCTAATGCTGTTAGTAATGTTGCCTGTTTTTTGGCATCGAGTGTGGTTACCAGTCTATCTGCCAGTGATTCAGTCAAGGATTGAGCGAACTCACTACCAGCTTGGTTACTTGCTATGACGCCCAATACCATAAGCGCTGTACGTGCTAGTTTTTCATCGCTTGAGGTTAACTCTTCACTGTCTATATGGCTGTAGATAGAGTCAATGAGCTCTGGAGACAAAGGATGCTCGCTGTATTTTAATGCCATTAAACTGCGAAAGCGTTGATTGGCATCGAGCTCTGTATCTAAGTAGAGGTCAGTTAATAATTGATGGGCATAGGTAAAATCACTTTTACCAATCATAAGGAGTAAACGACTGAGCTGTTTATCTTCGAAGGAGCCCTGCTTGATCAAGCTGTGCAATACATTTAAATGTATTTGGTTATCATAAAGAAGTTGTAGCAGTGCCTCTGTTGATAGAGCGCGTAAATCTTTGCTTAGCAGTAAGTTTGTAAAGCTTTTTGCACTGGCAAGCGGCACAGGCTTAGGCTTTGGGTATACGCTATTTAAGGGCAGTTGTGGCCACTTTAATGGCGAGAGTGGCAACGACATTAACGCAATATTTGCTGCAATCGGTTGCTGTTTTTGAGTATATCGAATAGTTTGAGAGACATTAATATTGATATCGCCTTTGGCGCTTTCAACCAGGGTATTGTTGTATCCTTGCAATTCACTTATCCAGCAATCCGTTAAGTTGAAAGTGAATAAATCTTGTTTTATGTGTGGTTTCTTAAAGGAAAATAGCTGAGTCCCTTGTGTCGTCAACGTGTAGTCTAACTTTTGCTTTTGAATTGATTGATCTGCGCGTGCCTGATACTGAATTCGATAGCGACCAAGATTGTCATTTTCTTCCAAAATGACCGGTGCACTTAAATCGAGCTGTTTTACATGCTCAATATGAAACTGCTGATAAATGGCCATTAATTTTTGTTCATCTTCAGGCTTAAGCTTGGCTGCAAAGTGATAGTCTAAAATATCACCCGATGATGCGATTTTTACTGCAAATGGCACACTGTAATACAAGGCTTGAATTGGCGTATTGTCGAGCTGTAATTCAGCAGATGATAGCTGCAAACCTAGCCAGTAATGCGTGTCTGTTTTTAGTAAAGGTCGATACACCAAGTCGCCAGAGACGGTGAGTTTATTTTGACTTGGGGTGTTGAGAGTGGTCATTTTTGTACTTGCATGCGTTGTAAATTCGCCCCAGCGCGCACACTCTTGGCTGGCATTAACACTGCCAAAAGGCAGTGTTAATGTGCAAAGTAATAATGGGGTAACCCGTTTCATACTTTACTCGTTTAGAACTTAAAGCTATCGCTGTAATCCAGCATTTGCCATGTTTTATTATACAAAGCGCCTGTGTCATACAAGGTTTTTGTTGCTGTCTTAGTTGGGAATGAACAACAGAACTCATAACCTGGGTACTTCACCCAAAGGTATAACTCGCCTTCAATGGCCTTCATATGATTGCTCACATCGATACCATAGGTGATTTCAGAGTCGCTTATTGCTTTACTAATATCAGTATACGCCGTGGCTGATAAGGTTTCAGAAATGATCAAAAAGTCGATGCCGATACCGCCACTGGCAATCAATAAATCAATGCCTGCTGTTGCATATGCATCAAGGCTTGCTGTTAAGATGTCACCACCGATACTAAAGCGTTGATCTTCATATTTTAATTCTGCGCCTACGCCAACTTCACCTTTAATGCCCGCAGATACACTTACTGGCACAATGGCAATCGTGAAAGTCGTAGAGAATAACTTCTGCTCTTCACTCCAATCATGCGTGTAGCTTTCATCTAGTGCCGTGACAGAGTCTGATTCAGAAATCAGTGATTTACCTAGCAGGGATACGCCCATAGAGTAACTTACAGTACCATTCGCACCATCGGCAACACCACTGGCGCCTGCGGAGAATAAGTCGACGCTGTCATCAAACATATATAGATCAAATCCGCCGCCACTTGATGCCCATGCATATCCGCCTTCTGTCGCTTTTAAAATGATCAGAGATAGGAAGCTTGGTACAACCGCGACTTTTGACTTATCACCATAGGTATTACTAAATAAGTCGAGTAAAATAAATTGCTCTGATGTTTGCTGACTAAGCGTAAAAGCCAAGTCATCGTTTGGTAAACTGCGCGCTGAACGGTTTGCTGAGTCAGTATGGGTCGGCAAATTATGCTTTGCCAATACGTCATCGTTTGGGGTGGTATCTTGATACAAGCTGTAAGGCACGTTTAAAGTGAAACTGTTATTGCTGGTATCTGCTTCGTCAAATTCTGACGTGTCATGTAAGGTGAAGCGAATATCAAAAGCGTTCTCGCTTGAGTTGACATCATAGGCTTGTCTAATTTTATGTAGCAGCGCGCCATTGACGGCAATGTCATATGGGAAATAGTGGCTTTGCTCAAACTGTGCAAAGGTGATGCGCATTTTCTCTGCATAGTGATCTTGGCCTTCTTGCCAGAAATGAGCCGTATACGCCTGATCTTCAATAATGATTTCTGCCGTGACATCCGCAGAGTTGACTGTGTTACCAAACTTACTTGCATCAATGTGACCAATGATATCCGAGCGCATTTGAGTAGGGTTACCTTCTGACTCAGCATCGCGAGTGCCAAACTCAGGGAACATGGCAAAGCCATCCCCGACGGTTGCTCTATCAAGCACAAAATCATGGTAATGGGATGAATCTATGGTGATTTGCGCATAGGTCACAAAATCATTGCTGTCATGTCCTCGCGAACGGTTGTCATCTAAGTTTGCCTCATCGGTAATGAGCTTGGCGCTGTCAACATAGGCAGCAATGACGTATTCACCACTGGGTATTTGCTCATTTGGAAACATCAGTGTTGCGGTGAAGCTTTGTGAGCCCGACTCTAGCTGTGTAATGTGGTGAACACCTAAGTTAAAGCCTTCTGGCTTGTCTTCGGTTTCAAGCTGCGCGACTTTATCTCTGGCAATTGCCATGAAAGTGACCCCAATGTTTTGGGTATCTAGCAATTCAGAGCTAATTGAATAATCGAGTGTAATTGGTTGGCCTGGTTGATAAATTGTTTGCTGCGGAGTTTTAATTTCAGTTAAAGCAACATTTGGTACTGGATCGGTTTGCGTGCTTATTTCAGGCGTGATGAGATTAGGTTTATTATCACTTTCACTGAAGCATGCAGTGAGCAAAAAAGGCATAGCTAATGCCAAATACTTAGAGCGCATCATGTTTATTTCACTATTTTTAATTACATCATGATGTTTTTATCATGAAAAAGTGGAATGATTGTGGAGAGGTATCGGGGAAATATGTCAATTATTGAAAATATATTAGTACATCTTTGAAAGCCAGTTTTTAATCTACTGGCTTTCGTTTTTGAACAGTTAACTGTCTTTAGGTTGTGGCGCGATACGTCTTATATCAGCTTCAACAGATTCCATTTTCGCCACCCTAAGCGCACCATCTGGCGTAATATCATAGTGCCAAATCAGAGGTTCTTGCCTTATTTTGGTTACCATTTGAGGAGATGAAAGAGGCATCTTCCAAATAATGTCTGTTTTTGACCAAGTGGACTGCCAGTAAAGTTCGCCGTTGACGAGGCGTGGATTTTTAATCATGTGAATCGCGTTTTTGGGAAGCGCTGTTAATGACTGTTTTTGTGCGTCAAAATTTGCCAAAGATGAGGTCAAATATAATGTATCGTCTTGCAAAACAATCCAGCTTTGTTGCTCGGTATCAAAAATTAAAAAATCTGACGCAAACTTTGTTTTGGTGAGCAAGCTGCCATCTAAATTAAAGGTATGAACAAATTGCGTGTCACTGGACCAAATGCTTTGCTGATCAAGCCAGCCAAATTGTCTTGGCATACTATTGTGCTGACTATCAAAACTGATAATGACATCCTCTCTATCATACAGCACGAGCTCTTTATCTCGATTTGAGAGAATTTTGCTGAGCTGTGGATCCCAGGCTAAAAAGCTGACCAGTTCATGGCCTTTATTGAACGACAGCTGTTTTAACTGGTTGTTAGAGTGCAGGTAGATCTCACATTGCCCAGTTCTGCGTGACATAAAGACGGTTTCACCTAAATCATTGGTGACTGGCAGGAAGTCGTTACTTGAGCTAGAAAATATCGGTAGGTCATCTTGGTCTCGAATGTTCACCTGCCAGGTTTCTGCTGCTGTATAAATATCGCCACTTTGGTCAATAGAGAGATTGCTAAACATCCCTTGAGAGGTTGCAAACACAGGGTAAGTTTGACCATTTCTATGTTTGCCGATTAAGTTGTAGTGAGCGCTATCATCATTACTCACTATCGTTTTTTTTTCTGGGTCAAAATTAAAAAGCCAGATAGGGAAGCTCCAAGTTAAATGGACTTTACCGTCTAAGCTGACTAAACGCGAGTTGTGTTCGGCATCGACAATGAGGTAATAAATTTGCTCACCCCAAGCTCGAATCGCACCAACATACTTCTCATTCGCCTTTTTTGGTAATGGAATTTTGACTAATTGCTTTTGTTCAACACGATATAAGTAAGCGCTATGTTCTGATTTTTCAATGATGGTCAACACCAACTCATTGTCAGATTGCCAAACTGGCGGACGTATTACGTGGCATGGCATAGGCTCACTGCTGTGAATCATGTCACCATGCTCATCACTGATGTGCAGTATGCATTTGTCACCTTGATACTGCCAATAGGCAAGCTGCTTTTTCTCAGGATGCCAAGTAGGATGTGCAATGCGTGTGTCAAATGTCCGTGTTTGTTGGTACTGCCCCTTTTTATCTGTGATTTTTAGGGTGTTGAATTGTTCAATGTAGGCTAATAAGTCATATTGAATGTGCGCTGCAACATTAAACTCGACACCGAGTGCATAGGTAATGTCTTCACGTTCATATACTGGAGTTACAATATCATCTGGTGTTGATGAAAAAAACGCGATGGCACTAAAGCAAGCACCAGCAGAGAGAGTGAGTGCCCAGCAGCGCTTTTTAGTCAGTAGTGATTGAATTTGACTGGACAAGGGTAACTTAGTCTTGGCGAGTTGGTTTTGGGTCGTTATGTTGCTATCGCGCTTCACTGGCTCACTTTCTGACATGCTGATGACAGACACTTCAGGTAAAAATAAATACCCTTTTTTTGGCACGGTTTTAATGTATAGCGGATTTTTAGCGCTATCTTGAAGCTCTTTACGCAGCTTAGTAAGTAGCTGGTAGAGACTGTTTGCCTCTACAATGGTATTTGGCCAAAGCTGCTTATTGAGCATTTCTTTGGTGAGGACTTGGCCTTGTTGTATGATCAGTAAAGTGAGTAATCGAGCAACTTGTGGTTCCAGTTTACTCACAGTGTGAGTTTGTGTATTCCACAATTCATCCTTGTCATTAAAGAATTGCCAATGGGCAAATTGAAAGCGTTTGTTTTCTTCATTGTCGACTTTTTTGGTGCTGTGTTCAATAGCAGTATTTTCACGATCCATCTTCCAACCTTGTTGTCATATTAGGCTCAACTCAAAGGTAACCTTGTTCAGGTTAAAGTCAATCTTGTTCAGCCATTTAAAACTATTCTTCAGAAAACCATAAGCTTTTAAACGTTCAATATTTGCTTATATAACAGCCCTCTAGATAAAAGGGGGAAATTGAATGAGGGCATGCAAGTGCAGTGTTTTAGCAATGGTTATTGGCTCAATTATACCTGTAAGTTATGCTAACTCACTCATTATTGACGGGAAACTTGATGATCAAGCTTGGCAATCAGCACAAAAAATAGAAACGTTTTTTCAGGTTGTGCCAGCCACACATAAAGTGTTTAACGATAAGCTCAATGCACAGGTATTTTCGGATCAATCGGGCATTTATATTGGCATCACTAACTTTCAGCCTGAGCACAGTCGTAAAAAGCAGTTTAATCTGCAAGATGGCTTTATGCAGGCTGATTTTAACCGCGTGTATATAGATTTCTCAGGTGATGGCAGCAGTGCTTACTTATTTGCAATCACACTCGGTGGTGGTACTCAAGATGCGGTGGTGACTGCACAGCGAACCACAGATCATGACTGGGATGGAGACTGGCAAAGTGCTTATCATGAGTATGCGACGCATTGGAGCAGTGAGATATTTATTCCTTGGCACAGTGTGTCATTCTCTCCAAAGCTCAATGAGCAGGGGTTAGCGACTATCGGGCTTGGGGTCCAGCTGTATGAGCTAGGGTCTAATCATATTTTCGCCAATCAGCAGCAAACATTATCTAACAGTGACTTCTTTTTAAATATGCCAAAGCTCGAAGTCAAAGTGCCTGTGCAATCTCAATTAAGCTTTGTTCCCTACATGACACACCAGCATCATTTTACTGAGCGTCAGGGGAAAAATAGAGAATCAGATGTGGGTTTTGATTTACTTTACAAACCAGCTCACAACCAAACTTTGTCTGTGGCAATGAACCCTGACTTTGCCCAAGTTGATAGTGATGATGTCGATGTAAATTACTCAGCGGTAGAGACCCTAAGGACTGATAAACGGCCCTTTTTTACTCAAGATATTAGTGTGTTTAATGTTGATGCGCTACAAGACACTAAGTTGATCCATACCCGCCGAATAGGGGCGAGCAGTGATGATGGTAGCGAGATGATCACGCCTATTGACGGGGCTGTACGTTTTGTTCATCAAGGCACGCATAATCAGTGGGGGGGATTTGCGGTACGTGAAAATAGCCTAGATAACACAGTGGGTAAACATTTCTATGCGGGCCGATATAGCTATCGAACGGCGAATTGGCGAACGGGGGTTTTAGCGACACATGTAGAGCGGCCTTGGCTTAACCGTCAAGCTCACAGCGCCGCTTGGGACAGCCAATATCAAAGTGAAACATGGTCAGTGCAAAGCGCTTTTTTACTGAGTCAAATTGATGGCGAAGAGCAAAATACCGGTAATGGGGCGTCGCTCGATATTGGCTATCAGTTCTCTCCAAATACCAGCGCGTCGGGAAAGTACTTGCGGCTCAATCAATACTTTAATAACCGAGATATGGGTTATATGAAGCGCAATGATTGGCAGTATATGAACTTAAATTTTAGCCATGCAGTGAACATTAACAATAATTGGTTGACGCGGGCCAAGCATGTATTTGATGTCTCTTATGAAACGAATACAGATGGTTTAAAGCTACCCTCAAAGCAGGGATATAGAGCGGAACTCATGATGAGTAATGGCGCGCAGTGGACGGTGCAGTTGGATCATACCGGTAAGGGCTGGCAAGATAATATCGGCGCTGACAGTATTGCGTTTGAACTCCCTGAAGCTTTTGAAACGAGAGTATTATATGTGAGTCCTTATTCAGGCAGCTTTAGCTGGGCGGCGAGTATAGAGTTTGATCAAGAGGGTTTATCTGGGCATGCTCAGCAATATGCGCTAGATATGACATGGATGCCGCATGAAAACTGGAATGTTAAGTTTAATAATTTTTATCGCAATGGCGACGGTTGGCTGGTCGCCAATAAGCGCAACCAAATCACAGAATATGATAGACGTTACTTTGTAAATACCATAGAGCTCTCTTCGCTGCTAGCTGACAATCTGGAGCTCTCAGCGAATGTGCAATGGTCTGTATTAGAGGCAGCAAGTAAGGAGGTTTTTCAGATAACTGAGCAAGGCTTGGTGCAGCGAAATAATCTTGATACTAGTTTTGTTGATAAAGGCCTCATGTCTCAATTTAAATTACGATATCGTCTGGGGGCGTACTCTGACATTTATTTGGTGTATCGCCGTGGCGGCCGAGATATTGCGGCTTTGCAGCGGGACAACGTAGGCGAACAGGGATGGCTTGATGGCGTGGAGCAAAACTGGACTAGACCAGACGAGGACAGTGCGATTTTTAAGGTGCGTTATCTATTTTGATACGTAGAGTGAATAAATCTCAATTCACAACCTACTGCCCAGATTGCATACTAAATTTTTTCCATGGAGCGAATTATGAAAGCAATTCTGGGCACTACTTTGTTAATAATTGGGTTGGGTGGTTGTCAAAGCCTTAACACGCCTAATGAACCTTTATATCAAACTCAGGATTGGGTCGCTGATGGGGAGTTTACAAACGGAGTAGAGGGACCCGCAGTCGATGCACGTGGTGTGTTATATGCGGTGAATTATAAAGAGCAGGGAACGATTGGCCAGATCACCGCGCAAAATAATGCTTCTTTATACGTTAAGCTTCCCAAGGGCAGCATAGGTAACGGGATCCGTTTTGATAAAAAAGGCAATATGTATATTGCAGATTATACGCAGCACAATATATTGCAAATTACCCCACAAAAGCGGATCCGTGTTTTTGCCCATGAGCCTACTATGAATCAACCTAACGATATTGCCATCGCAGACGATGGCACTTTGTATGCGAGCGACCCTAACTGGCAAGGTGGGAATGGTCAGGTATGGCGTATTAGCACAACAGGGCAAGTTGAGCGCTTAAAAAAAGACATGGGCACCACCAATGGGATAGAGATAAGCCCGGGTAATACTGTGCTGTATGTAAATGAGAGTGTTCAGCAAAGGATCTGGGCGTTTGACATAAACAAAAATGGACAGTTGGGTGAAGCCAGGTTGTTTTATCAATTTGATGACCATGGTCTGGACGGGATGCGTACTGACGAGCGAGGTAATTTATACGTTGCGCGCTACGGCGCTGGTGAAGTAGCCATACTATCTCCGAAAGGCGAGTTACTGAGAACGGTTAAATTGAAAGGTAAATATCCCACAAATGTGGCATTTGGCGGTAAGTCAGGCCGACAAGTCTTTGTGACTATGCAAAAGCGTGGGGCTATTGAAAGCTTTTATAGCGAGTATGCGGGTAGAGCTATGACATCGCTTTGATGACTTGTTTAGATAAATTTTGCAACACTTTAACGATTCAAAAGTAAACGGGCTACTTGTTATTATGCACTAAAAATAATAAGTAGGCTGTTTATGATCAAAGTTGAAAATTTAACAAAAGTGTTTGTCCATAAACCCATTTTTGAAAAATATCATATCGAATTTAATGCGCCTAAAGTGTGCTTAGAAGCCCCGAATGGATTGGGTAAAAGTACCTTGTTTTCTATTATTTCGGGCATTGATCGCGCCTATAGCGGGGCCATTTATTATGATGGAGAGCAACTGAAAACACCGCAAGAAAAAGTCGCGTTGGCATCAGACAATATTGCGTTTCCCATCTTTTTGACAGCGAAGCAACTGCTGAGCATGACTCAGCAAAGTTGGCAATGTCCTTTTCCTGACAAGTTGATTGAATTACTTGGCTTTTCTTCTTTTTTAGATACCATATTTAGCGCGCTGTCATCAGGTAACCAAAAAAAGTTGCAGCTGATCAATGCTTTGATGCGCCACACACCTTATGTCATTTTAGATGAGCCAAGTGCGGCATTAGATCATCAAAGTACTCAGCACCTCATTGACTATATACAGGATTATCAAGGACAGATCCTGATCAGCTGCCATGAGCCTGCACCTTTTTTTGAGGTGGGCTTTGTGCCTCAACCGCTATTTAAAAGCTAGGAGGGCACTTGGTTCATTATTATCGATACAGATTGAGCGCATTTAAGGTAGAGCTGAAAGAACTCCGTCGTCAGCTAGCTGAGTTTTCTTTGCTTTTAGCGACGCTATTTTTTGTTTATTTACCAGGTTTGGCTTTAGGGGTCTTTTTTGCGCTTGGCAAAATTGTGCAATATGACTCAGAGTCACAAGTGATCTATATGACATTTGGCTTTCTGCTTTTGCAAAGCCTGTTACTGCACACCTTAAAAAGTGCGGTGTTAGATACAGCGCATCGCAGTTATCATGGGACCTTATTGAAATCTAGAGTGCATCAATGGCTCGCGGATCAAGGTTTACTGCTGCTTTGCCATGTGTTGTTTTTATCGGCTTTACTTCTAGCGGTATCAATGGGGTGGGAAAACTTGCGTCAAGCGCCACAGTTGATCATGTTTATGTTGAGTCAGCTTATGCTCGCAGCCATCTTACTTTATCGGCCAATCTCTGTTTTGGTGGTATTGGTAGCAGCATGCTTACTGACTTTTATATGCCAGCACTTTATGACTTATTATGCGGCTTTGATGGTCTTGTTAGGAGTATCGTTGTGGCTGCCACGTGATTACAAAGCGATAAAGCTGAGCAAAGTCACAGCGCATAGTTTTTGGGTGCAATGGACTCTTGAACAGCCATGGGTTGTGATCTGGCGTCTCGGAATGACGATTTTAACCTATTGGTGCATTTGGATAATTGTTACAGAGCGTCCAGATCTAAAAAGTTACTACGTGGTGATGGCGCAATTATTTGTAGTGCTTTGGTGGAGCAGTTTATTAATTGATACTAACAAGCAGGTTATTAAACACCGCAGTTTTTGGTATTCGTTATCTCAGTTCAAGCAGATCCAACGCAGCCAGTGTGTATTTGTATTTAGCTTAACGACTTTGATGTGGCTTGGCGGCATTACCCTGTTGGGAAGTGGTACTTTTGAACTTGTAACCTTATTTGCGGCACCCTTGATGATGTGGGTTATTTTACACTCGGTGCGGTTTATGGCACTCACTTGGGCTATTGTCGTTGTGGCGATTATGCTGGCCAAGGTTTTGGTAGAATAACCATGAAAAAGGCCGGGTAATCCGGCCTTTTTATGATTAACTTTGTGGCTTAAGCAGCATCTACATTACTGTCTACCACTCGAGCTTTACCTGCCAGTAAATCGGCTGGGTCAAAATCATCAACATTTATCACTGCCAGTCTCTTGGCCTCAACAGCGGCAAGACTATCTGCTTCTTGCTGAGTCAAAATGCCACTTTCAAGGCCCATACTGGCGACTTTGTCTAGTTGCATAAACGGCAGCTTTTGACCTTTAGCGCGGCACACCTTGTCAAAGATTGGCTCAATAGCCAAGATGTCTTTGAGTGTTTGCTCTTGCTTACCGATCAAGTTACGCGGCTCGTCAGTGGTGTAGATGTAGTTTGCCAGGCGGTCACGTGTTTCATTAGGCGTTTGTAGCAACTTGGCAATATCGTGTTCCATTTGGTCTGTTGGCTTGCGCACAGGACGGCCAAATGGGAACAATATCAACTTTAATGCTCCGCGAAGTGCCATTGATGGCATATTATTTATCAAGTCCGCTAGTGCTCGTTGACACAAGTATAAATGCTCCTGACACGCCCATTTTACTAAAGGAAGATCTTCTTTTCTGCGGCCTTCATCGTTGTATCGCTTCAGCGTAGCTGACACTAAATACAAATAACTTAACAGATCACCTAATCGTGCTGAGATACGCTCTTTGCGTTTCAAGGAGCCACCAAATACTGCCATGCAGATGTCAGACATGAGGGCCAATGAAGCGCTGTAACGCGCAGCATTGCGGTAGTAGTCTGCTGTTTCATCATTAAATGGCACTTTGGTAAAACGACCGCCGGTGATGGCTAGCCACTTAGTGCGTACTAGATTAGAAATAGTAAAGCCAATATGGCCCATTAATGCGGAATCAAAGCTATCAAGCGCTTCTTGCTTGTCTTTGATATTACATGCGTTTAATTCAGCCAAAACAAATGGGTGACAGCGAATAGCCCCTTGTCCGTAAATAATCATGTTACGGGTTAAGATGTTTGCACCTTCAACAGTAATGGCAATCGGCGCGCCTTGGTAGCCACGTCCCAAATAATTGTTTGGACCTAAGCAAATACCTTTACCACCGTGAATATCCATAGCATGAATGGTCGCATCGCGCATTTGCTCAGTTAAGTGATATTTTAGGATGGCTGAGATCACAGATGGCTTTTCACCTGAGTCGACAGCCCCTGTAGACATGCTTAATGCAGCGTCGCTACTGTATGCATAGCCGCCGAGTTTTGACAGCGCTTCTTCAATGCCTTCCATTTTGCCAATTGGCAGTTTGAACTGACGGCGAATACGGCTATACGCACCACTTGCCAGTGCTAAAGTTTTTATGCCACCTGTTGAGTTTGAAGGCAGAGTAATTACACGGCCAACGGATAGACACTCAACTAGCATACGCCAGCCTTGACCAGCCATTTTGGGGCCACCAATGATGAAATCTAATGGTACAAAAACGTCCTTACCGCGTGTTGGGCCATTTTGAAATGGTACATTTAGCGGGAAGTGACGACGACCAATTTCAACACCCGGCATGGAGGTTGGGATAAGCGCACACGTGATACCAATATCTTCTTTATCACCTAGCAAGCCATCAGGATCTTGCATTTTAAATGCTAGGCCCAGCACGGTTGAAACAGGTGCAAGCGTGATATAGCGTTTATTCCAAGTTAAACGGATCCCAAGCGTTTCTTTTCCTTCCCATTCGCCTTTACATACGACACCAAAATCTGGGATAGAGGAGGCATCTGAGCCCGCTTCAGGTGAAGTCAGTGCAAAACATGGGATTTCATCACCTACTGCGAGGCGAGGTAAATAATGGTCTTTTTGCTCTTGCGTACCATAATGCTGAAGTAATTCACCTGGGCCTAATGAGTTTGGCACCCCGACGATTGACGATAATAGAGTTGATTTACTGGTTAATTTTTGTAGCACACACGATTGTGCATATGCTGAAAACTCTAGACCACCGTATTGTTTTTTGATGATCATAGCAAAAAACTTTTTGTCCTTAAGGTATTGCCACACTTCTTGCGGTAAATCTGTTAACTCATGGGTCGCTTCCCAGTCGTCTAACATGGCACAAACTTCTTCAACTGGGCCGTTTAAAAAAGCCTGCTCTTCGGCTGTTAATCTCGGTTTTGCAAACTGATGTAGTTTGTTCCAGTTTGGGTTACCGCAGAATAAATCAGCTTCCCACCAAGTCGTCCCTGCGTCGATTGCAGACTTTTCAGTTTCAGACATGGTAGGGGTGACTTTTTTAAATGCTTTGAAAAGGGGAGCAACAATATATTGTTGGCGGATATTAGTAACAGAAAATGGGATTGCAACGGCTAAAAAAATTAACCAAGACAATGCTCCAAAGGCGTCGGCAAAAGTACCGACAACCAAAGTCGCGGCTGCAACACCCAAGCAGGTATTCCAGCTGGCGCGATGATAGCAGGCTGCACTGACCAGTGCTATCAAAGCGATAGTAAATAAAAGTGTCATGTTGTTCTTCCTTATTAGAGGTCTGACCACATGATTAAGGCTAGCTTGTCTGACCAGTTATTTCAAGCAAAAAAGCCTCCCAAGTATCATTTTAGAAGCCAATTTTTGACCACACCAGTGTATTGCCACACTTAAAAATTGTTCAATTGCCAATTTTGTAAACTTATCTATATTACAAAAAAGACCTAAGGAGGGGTTATTTATGCAATTGGGGAATATAAGTATCATAGTGATGACGTTCACTGCCATGCTGCTCAGTGTTGAAGCATTTGAGTATGCGATTCTTATCAATTTTATCAGTAGCATAGTGTGCGCATGTTATGCATATCGTGGTGCACATACTACTGCGTTGTTGCTAGCTTGGTGCAATGTACACGCCTTTGTATTTAGTCCATTGGTCAACGTGACTGAACAGCCAAGCGTTAAGCTCTTAGTGCTATTTTTATTGAGCCTCATGTTTGGTGCATTTGGTATTGGTGCAAGGCGGAGCTAGGGTCTGTGCAATAGCTGAGTTACAATAGAGTTCCGTGCGACGTTTAGGAATAAAATTACATGAAGATCTTGGCTGATCAGAACATGCCTTTGGTGGAAGAGTTTTTCTCAAGTTTTGGAGAGGTAACCCGTTTTGACGGGCGTGCAGTGACTGCTGAGCAAGTGCAAGATGCAGATGTGTTGTTAACGCGCTCGATAACGCAAGTTAACCAAGCACTGCTAGACAATGCAGACAACCTTAAGTTTGTTGGTACGGCCACAATTGGTGTTGATCATATTGATCAAACGTATTTAGCAACGCGTAATATTGCTTTTTCTAGTGCGCCTGGGTGCAATGCGGTTGCTGTGGCTGAATACGTGATCAGTGCTTTGTATGCGTACAGTCAGGATCGTGATGTTGAGCTGCGCGGTAAAAAATTAGCCATTGTCGGTGTGGGCAACATTGGTGCGTGCTTGCAACAAAAGCTAGCGCACAGTGGTATAGAACTTATTTTGTGTGATCCAGTGCTGGCTGAGCAAGGCAAACTTAATGAGCATGTAGATATTGATACCGCGCTAGCGCAAGCTGACTTTGTGACCTTTCATGTGCCTTTAGTGAAAAGTGGCGCTCACCAAACCAAGCACTTATTAAACAAAGAAAGGATTAAGCAGTTAAAACCTAACATGTTAGTTATCAATGCTAGTCGCGGTGATGTGATTGATAATCAAGCACTCTTAGCTGCTAAGCAAGCTGGGCAGAAGTTAGAATTGATTTTAGATGTTTGGGAAAATGAGCCAAATATTTTGACTGAGTTGATGGCGCATTGCCTGTACACATCAGTGCATATCGCTGGTCACACTTTGGAAGGCAAAGCGCGGGGAACGCAAATGCTTTATCAGGCTTTGTGTAAAACGCTTGACGTTGAGCCAACTAAGCGCTTAGAAACTTTTTTACCCACACCTGCGATAAGCCAATGTCAGCTCAATAATACGTTCACTGAAAGAGATTATGGCCGTATTGTGCATATGATCTATGATATTCGCCGTGATAATGGTTTAATGCGAGCCAATTTAGAAAGTCAGGGTTTTGATGTATTACGTAAGCAATACCCGCCGAGAAGAGAGTTTTCAACGTTGAACATCGTGTCGCAGCTAAGCCATACGCAAAAGTTACAACAACTTGGCTTTCAAGTAGAAATGAATGAGGAATAAACATGTCGCAGAAATTTAACGTGGCGGTACTGGGCGCAACAGGCCTAGTCGGTAAGCAGATCATTGAAACATTAGCCGAAAGAAAATTTCCAGTTGATAAACTATACCCGCTGGCGAGCAGTCGCAGTGCAGGGGAAGAAATTGATTTCATGGGTGAAAAAGTCACCGTGCTTGATGTTGAAGAGTTTGACTTTGCAGATGCGCATATAGGCTTATTTTCTGCAGGCGGCAGTGTATCGGAAAAATATGCACCGATTGCGGCAGAAGCGGGTTGTATCGTGATAGATAACACATCACACTTTAGATATGATTATGATGTGCCTTTAGTTGTTCCAGAAGTAAACGCGAGCAGCTTAGCTGATTTTAGAAATCGAAATATTATTGCCAACCCGAATTGTTCGACGATTCAAATGCTGGTGGCGCTGAAGCCAATTTATGATGCCTATGGTATTGATCGCATCAATGTATCCACTTATCAAGCGGTATCAGGCGCGGGTAAAGAAGCAGTTGATGAGCTAGCTAAGCAAACGGCTAATTTAATGAATGCAAGGCCGATGGAAAATGACGTATTTCCAAAGCAAATTGCATTTAATGTAATACCGCAAATAGATACTTTCCAAGAAAACGGCTACACCAAAGAAGAGATGAAAATGGTGTGGGAAACGCAAAAGATTCTTGGAGATAGCAGCGTAATGGTGAACCCAACAGCTGTGCGTGTCCCAGTGTTTTTTGGCCACGCCGAAGCGATTCATTTAGAAACACGCATGCCTTTTGATTTAGAGCATGTAAAACAGTTACTTGCTGATGCACCTGGTGTAGAACTCATTGAAAATGAAGAAGATTACCCAACTCCAGTTAGTGATGCCAGTGGCAATGATACTGTGTATGTAGGCCGACTTAGAGCTGATATTTCACACCCAATGGGACTAAACTTATGGGTTGTGTCTGATAATACGCGCAAAGGTGCCGCGACAAATAGTGTGCAAATTGCTGAAGAGCTAGTCGCAAATTACCTTTAATTTTACTGTGGGGCAAAATGCAATGGCAGCATTTTGCCCCACAGATTGCACAAATCCTTCTTTTTACCACCTCCCTGATTTATAAAACATTTTCATTCTAACCATAAAGTACTATGCCAGTGTTAATATTCACTACGCTGACAATGGATATTCCCTAATAACTGGTTTATAGTTTGCAATTGGAACAGAGCTTGCAAAAAGCAAAGATGAGCAAATTTTTTATTCACTTACTGGTTGGGTAAGTGGTCACCTTAAACAAAGGAACAGCATGCGCGGTTTAGCCTTATTTTGTATCCTAGCATTGGCTTTCATAACATCCCCGGCACACACTCAAGTTGGTACCGTGTTGAAGGGCCCTAAAGGCGTTGATTATGGCCTTGAAGGGCGTTCAGTTGGTCCTATTCGCCCTTCAGATACGTTGTGGCGTATAGCACAAAAAATAAGACCTGATGATTCAGTCACCATTTATCAGGTTATGAAAGCTCTGTATGACAAAAACCCTGGCGCATTTTTAGATCAAAACCTTAATCACATGCGTGATGGCGCGTATCTACGTATCCCAACATTGGCAGAAATCAGACGAGTCAATCCAGGCATCGCAAAACAAAAATCAGATCAAGACGATGTGCTGTGGGAGAGTAAGAAAAATGGCACTTTAAATCAATCTGATATAGATGATGCCAAAAAACGCGTGACACAGGCGCGTAAAGTTGACGTTGAGCAGGCGCAAAAAGCCTTGACTAATCAGCTTAGAAATTTACGCATGGAACAAGACTCCAAGCTGCTTGATTTGCAAAACCAGTTCAAGTCTTCAGTGCAAAATGTGGAAGATATTTTAGAAGAGAATAACCTGCTCAGAAAGCAGTTGAGCAGCATTTCTGATGAGTTACAAAATGTTCGTGAGCAGCTTGGCAAAGACAGTGAGATCCAACAGCAGTTAAAAGTTGTGATTGATATGCAAAGCGAGATGATTGCGCAACAAGAAGCTGATAAAAAAGCGGCTGAAGAATCAAGTTTGAGCAAAACGCTGTCTAACCCAATTGTGATTGCCTTACTGGCGACGATACCTGCGCTGCTTATCATAGGTCTTGTGCTCTTTATGCGAAAACGCAAACAAGCAGCTGAAAGTAGTGCAGAAGATGATGAGTTCTTACCTCAAGCGCCAGCAGCCACAGCGGCTGCAGCAACAGCAGGCGCTGCAACTGCGGCAGCCGCAGCAGATCCGCTTGATCTCGATATGCCAATAACAGATGACATTTCTCCATTAGATGAAAGTGTCCAGCTTGATGATGACATTCTGCCTGAAGATGATGACATTGTGTTTGATGCTTTGGACGATGAAGATGATGGCTTTGAGACAGGCAGTAGTACGCTTGATCAAGATGAATTAGATAGCCTACTTAACGACGATATTGTTTTTGATGATGAATCGCCATCGGAGGATGCGTCGGACGATATTGACGATTTCTTGCAGCAAAGCTTTGATTCGACCGACGATGCTTTAGGTGATGAAGTAACGTTAGATGTTGAAGAAAACACCTCTGGTGGGGACGATATTTTAAGTGCTGACGATATTGATGATTTATTCAATGAGGTTGGTGATGAGCAAGATGACACACTTGATGTAAGTGATGATGCATTGGCAGCTTTAAGCGAAGAGCTGGCTGAAGAGCCTGATATTGCTGGCGATGATACGTTAGATCTGGATGATATTGATAGTTTAATCGACGAGGCGGCAGCAGAACCCCCAAAGCCTGATGAGGCTGAAGGAGTAGCTGATACTGATAGCATCTTAAGTGCAGATGATATTGACGATTTGCTTGATGGTGCATTAGACGAAGATGACCTTGTTAATGAAGAGGATGGCTTAGAACTTGACGATGTTGATAGCTTAATCGATGACGCTCAACAAGCCTCTGAAGAACAGCAAGATATAGATGATTTGCTTTCTCAAGCGGAGCAAGAAAGTGAATTGGCAGGTGAAGATGACATTGACGCTTTGCTGGCGCAGGCGAATCCAGAGCCTGAGTCGACACAAGAACTGGGCGAAGAGGGCCTAGATGATGTTGACGATATATTAGCAAGCGTAGCTGAAGAAGAAACGACCCCGGAACTTGATCTTGAGGAAACAGACCTTGCTGTTGAAGATGATTTAGGCGATATCGATGATTTACTTGCTGATGAAGGCACTGAGACTGAGCTTGAAGTAGGCATTGATGAGCTTGTTGCCGAAGAAGAGCCTACACCTGAATTAGACGTTGATGAAACAGAACTCGATGTTGAAGATGACTTAGGCGATATTGATGATTTACTTGCCGATGTCGGTGATGAAGGCATTGAGACTGAGCTTGAAGCAGGCATTGATGACCTTGTTGCTGAAGAAGAGGTTGCGCCTGAGCTAGACGCTCATGAAACAGAGCTCGATGTTGAAGATGATTTAGGTGATATCGATGATTTACTTGTCGATGTTGGTGATGAAGGCATTGAGACTGAGCTTGAAGCTGGCATTGATGACCTTGTTGCTGAAGAAGAGGTTGCGCCTGAGCTAGACGCTGAAGAAACAGAGCTCGATGTTGAAGATGACTTAGGCGATATTGATGATTTACTTGCTGATGTTGGTGATGAAGGCACTGAGATTGAGCTTGAAGCAGGCATTGATGAGCTTGTTGCTGAAGAAGAGGTCACGCCTGAACTAGACGCTCATGAAACAGAGCTCGATGTTGAAGATGGTTTAGGCGATATCGATGATTTACTTACC
>NZ_JAKFZS010000028.1 GCF_021654285.1 Pseudoalteromonas luteoviolacea
CTCTCCGCCAAGAATGCTCGGAACAACCCTAGTTTTTAGGTAGTAAGAAAAGAATGATATGTAGATTACTCGCTTTCCTTATTACCATGGACTGAACCTAACTCTCCGCCAAGAATGCTCGGAACAACCCTAGTTTTTAGGTATTAAGAAAAGAATGATATATAGATTACTCGCTTTCCTTATTACCATGGACTGAACCTAACTCTCCGCCAAGAATGCTCGGAACAACCCTAGTTTTTAGATATTAAGAAAAGAATTACATTTAGATTACCTTCTTTTCTTATTACCATTAGTTCGACTTTAACTCTATACCAAAAGTGTAAGACAAACCTCTTTTTAAATACCACTCAAAACCTCAAAGTGATGAATGCATAATAACAAACAAACCCAAAAAGTCAACACAAAATAATTATAAATAAAAGTAAAAAAAACAAAAATAAAGAGGTTAAACCCCCTTTATTTAAAAATCACTCCATTAAAAACCCACCATTAAACCCAGTATAATTAAAAGGCTCATTATCTATAATAAGAAATGGAGATTTTAAATCATTATAAAACCTATTTTTTAAATCAGGTTTTTCAACTTCATGTATTTTTCCATACCTTAATTCAATGACCCTATCCGCACTCGCAATTGTCTCCGGCCTGTGCGCAATAATTACCCGTGTAATATCTAAGTTTTTAACAGCATCATTGACTGAACTTTCTAACCGCGTATCTAGATTACTTGTCGCCTCGTCCATAAAAAGAATCTTCGGCTTTCGATACAGGGCCCTGGCTAACAATAAGCGCTGAATTTGTCCCCCCGAAAGAGCTGCGCCCATATCCCCTACCAAGGTGTTATAGCCCATGGTCATTGTGTGAATATCTTTATCCATTGCCGCCACTTCCGCCGCCCATTTCACTCTTTCCATATCCAAATCTGGATCAAAAAATGAAATATTGTCCGCAATGGAACCTGATAACAGCTGATCATCTTGCATCACGGCAGCTATTTGAGAACGGTATGCAGATAATCCAATTTGCCTAATATCTACCCCATCTACGAGTACCTTACCCTCATCAGCATCAAACAATCCCAGCATAATTTTAGCTAATGTGGTTTTACCACACCCTGATGGGCCAACGACAGCAACCGATTCACCCGCTTGTATAGCCAAATCAAGGTTTTTAAAAACAGGTGCTTCTTTCTTATTATAGCGGTAGGTTATTCCCTGAAGTTCGATACCTCCAGTGAGTGTTTTACAACCCATTTTACCCTGCATATCTCCTTCTTTATCCGTTAAAGAGATATCGGCTAAGCGATTAAAATGCAAACTCAGCATCTTAAATTCAATAAGCTTCTCAATTAAAGACGCCATCTTGTCTACAAACTGACGCTTATAAGCCATAAACGCAAAAAGCATACCGACTGTTAAGTTGCCTTCCATCACTAATAACGCAGCAAAATAAACAACTAAAACATTTTCAATGCCAAATATGATCTTATTGATCGCCTCATACCCAATCGTCAGGTGCCCTACTTTAATCCCCGCATTTAAGCTATCCGCATATTTGTTATGCCAGACACTTTGACGCTGCACTTCTCTTCCAAACAGCTTAATCGTTTGTATGCCTCGCACTGTTTCCATAAAGTTAGATTGCTCTTTTGCTTGTGTGACAATCACTTCTTCGGACATCTGCCTTAACGGCCTATACATCGCAATACGTACAATTGCGTAAACAACAGTTGCAGCCAAGACAATAAAGCTTAGCTTCGGGCTGTACAAAAAGATCATCACCATAGTTGCAATGGCCATCACACCATCAATTAAGGCTTCAATAACACCTTTTGTCAGTAAGTCTTTTACCTGTTGAAGAGAGCCAAACCTTGATACAACATCACCAATATGGCGCTTTTCAAAATATTGTAATGGCAAACGCACTAGGTGATGAAAGAGGTTGGCACCTAGCTGGATGCTCATTAAGTTACCAAAGTGCAGCAGTAAAACACTTCTCACGGCGCCTGTTACCATTTCAATAAACATGAGCAGCCCGAAGCCCAACGCTAAGATCGCTAACAGGTTTTGATCAAAGCTCAATATCACTTCATCAACCACAAGCTGCATATAATAGGGGCTCGCGATCGCAAATGCCTGAAGTAAAAGAGATAAAATAAATACTTTACCCAAAGTAGATTTTAACCCGGTCACCTTACTCCAGAAATCAGAGAGTTTTAAATCAACTCGGGTATCTTCTGATTTAAATTCTTCGGTTGGACTGAGCTCTAAAGCAACCCCTGTAAAGTGTTTTGAAAACTCTTCCATTGTGAATTTTCGATGGCCAAGGCCAGGATCATGTATCTCAACACTCTGTTTGCTCACTTTTTTTAGCACAACAAAATGATTCATGTCCCAATGAAGAATACACGGGGTTTTAAGCTTCGGTAAATGCTCTAAGTCGAGCCTTAGCGCACGAGAATTCAAGTGTAACTTATCAGCAATTTGCATCAACTCTTCAAGGTTTGCGCCTTTTAAAGAAATTTCATGCGTTTGACGTAACGTGGTCAAGTCAGTCTTATACCCATGATATGCCGCGACCATAGCGAGGCTAGCTAACCCACATTCGGCCGCTTCTGTTTGTAAGATGACCGGAAGTCGTTTTGTGCCACTAAATTTCAATAGATGCATCGGGTTTTCCATCATAATGCTCCTTTGATGGTATATAGAGGTTCAAATAGCCACTCAAATAATGTTCTGCTATCCACCATAATATCGGCCTCAAGCAGCATGCCCGCTTGAAGCGCAACAGATGCCCCATAAGCTCTGGCATTTTGCGCTTTGAGCGTCACAATCACCTGATATACAGGCTCTCTAAGCGCGACAGGCAGGTTTGCTTCGCTTGGCAATAAAATAGATTTAGAAACGCTGGTGATCTCTCCCTCATATATGCCAAAGCGTTCATAAGGAAATGCTTGATAGCGGATACGAGTATGCTGAGCTGTTTTAACAAAACCAAATGCTCGAGACGGTACTAAAAGTACGGCTTCAAGCACTGCATCCTCTGGTAAGATAGTCATTAACGGGACTGAGCTATGTGCAATCATTCCAGGCTTTACCATTAAGCCCGTTACTTTTCCGCTACGATGACTGCGTACGTCATAACTTTGCTGTGCACTCGCTTGGGTAATTTGTTGATTAATACTAGCAAGCTGACTTCTCAACTGCGCTTGGGACTCTTTTAAAGTAATTGGCAATTGTAATCGTTCTAAGCGCAATTGACTTATTGACTCCTGCTGACTTAAAACACGCCCTTCTAAATCTTCTGCTTGCTGCTGGATTGCTAACATTGCATCTCGCACAGCTTCTAAATCCGCTTGCGATGCAAATCCTTTATCAATCAGAGCTTGTGTATCTTGAAAGCGCTTAATGCTTAACCCAACCCGCTCGTTTAATAATGCCAGCTGCTTGTTGGCCTGACCCAGTTGAAACTCAGTATTATTTATCTGTGAATCTAGCTTTTCTTGATTCACACTGACAAGTTCAATTTGGTTTTCTATATTCTGTTTTACTAGTTCTTTTTGCTTTACTAATTCAGATAGGATCACTTCATTCATATCGCTACCTGAGGTTAAAATTCTTTCCATTCTAACACGAGCCAAAAGTTGACCTTTTTCTACCAACTGACCTTCATTCACATAAACTTCATCAATGACGCCTTGTCCCAATGGATATACTTTACTCAACCCTTCGGTAGGTCTGAGATAACCAGCCACAATTTCCTTTCGGTGGTATTCGCCAATTACCAAGTATGTAATACCAATCACGACAATGGTGAGGATAAGCGCTAAAATCCAATTGAAAGACATATGTGTTGCAATAGACACTTCACCATCTAACTTTTGACCTTGGTGTTCAATCGCCTCCTTTCTAAATAGCTCAGACATAACTACTCCTCAGTTTCAGGCACTATCGATGTTGAGAATATTTTCCATACACCAGCCTCTTTCGCTAAAGAATGAACATTACTTGAATGGCGATTTACTTGCTGACCATTCACTTCACCTGCAAATTGCATTTGGTCATACACAACCAACAAGTTTTCTTGCTTCGCAATTAACTCAATATGTGTGAGTGTTATTTCAAATTCACATTGTGTACGCATCATCTCCCATTGAGATTTTGCTGCATCCATCATCGGAGATGCTGTGTGGTAATATTGTGCTAATTCATCCAAATTGCCTGAGCTAATAATCGAGTAATAACGTGTGAAGTAGTCTTGTAAAGTCATTCGTATCTCTCCATTTCTAAACTTTTACACTCATACTAAATTTGCTTAAAGAGTGCTAATTAGCTACATAGTGCGTAACTGAAAATATAAAATCAAAAAACTCAAAAAACTCAAATAACCAATAAAATCAGATAAATAGCAGTTAATATTATTGTTAAATAAGTCGATAATCCGAGTTATATTGGAAACCATGCTTTTTGAAGATATGAGTGAATAGGTGGGTCATTCCAAGACAGTAAACGAACAGCTCGGATACTTAACTAAACGTGCCAAAACGGAGACTAGACAAATGATGTATTCCACACAGACATAGCTATAAATCGCACCATAGAGTTATGATTTAACAATTTGAGCACCGTCTTCATACACCTTTATAATCGTGTAAAAAACATTATATTGCGCTAAAAAGAAGACGCGGTATTTTAGGCGTCTGTATTTTAAGAAGTTTAAATGAGAGTTATATCTAGATTGGTTAAATATTGATTGAATTTATTGGAGCGAGGCGGTATTATCTTGTCTCCTTATTACATCTGCAAATCTCGCACATGTAAGCCCAAAGCACCGCCATGCTTTGGGCAATTTTTTGCTTCTTCATAAATGCTGACTTTGTTTTCGTAAGACAGCGACTCTTTCGTTCTTTTCATTGAAATGAGCACTTTTGATTTGAGAATATGTTCTATAACGATCTGGTACTCTTGCCCTTCAATGCAGAGCCAATAGGACTCACTCGGTCTCAGCTGCCCAAGCTCAGAAGCATCACTCGGGTTAAATATACCTTGAATACTTTCAGACTGAACAATCGCTAGCAGATTACCAGCTTCAATTTTCGCGTCACTGTGCACCTCAACTAGCCATCCTTCTCCTATCGATTTCAGAGAGGTAAACTCTGCAGTATCGCGCTTTTGGTATTGTAAAATAACCTCTCCCTTAGAAAGGCGACTGCCCTGCTCTAAAACCGGCTTTTTCATAGAACCAGAGTGCAATGCATAATGGTATTCTCTTGAAGGTGATTGAAAATCTACAGTTCCTTGCAACAGAAACAAAAAGTATGATGCGCTGATCGATGCGCCGAGGGTAGACATATCTTGTTCCTTGATAATTTTTGTATATTATCGAGTCTAATCCTTGAAATGATTTATGCAGCCGTTACACAAATTAACGACTGCACCGTAGTATGGCTGTGCCTATGACCTTGACACAGGCATGTATAATTTATGTTTGCCTGTAATCACCAAACGCACGAACCGTTAAACTCTGTAATGATGGTGATTGAATGTGCTTCAAGGTTACCTGCAACAACTGCCTTTAATACTTCTTTTTGCTTGATCTCTGAAGATAGTTTTTTTAGAGCTTTCTTTTTTAATTTCATTTTATTGTCCTATTGTGAAGTTAATCTCGAATTATTAATTAAAGCAGACACTGCTTTGTCAATAACCCTGTGTCGATACACACACAATAGCGCTAAGTGATATTAATTTGAAAGAAAAACTTATTATTTCTAAAAATACCTTTTACACATAACTATATGTTATATATGATTTTATTTTTTATTATGAAACAAAAACAAATTAATTCGTTTTTTTTGGTTGTTTTTTAAACCAAACTAGAACGCAACTAATATAGTAATGCATTAATTTAAGAAACTTTTGTATTTGAGACACGAATAGAGCATCGTTTTCTATTGATAATTCAGATAACACCGAGTAGAAAAATGAATCTGTTTAATTGAATTGAGCAAAGAGCTTCGTTTAAGCTCTTTGCTCTTTGCTTTTTACTACAAACTCTTCTTTTGTTGTGCTTCATTAATATCAAGCATGACCAACTGATTCTTTTTGCGCTTCAAAGTGCCTAATACAAGCTGGTTATGCTGAGACGAATAAGACATATGTATAACAACTATACCATCCAGTTGTTTAAAGACTTCCCATGCTCCGTCTACTAAACGATAAATAGTATTCCTGTTAGCATAATAAAAATGCTCGCCCACCATAACAATAAGGTGCTTTTGCACCCGAGTAGGAAAGTCAGTGTCCACATATTCCTCTCTTGTCTCAAGGTTGACAGACTTCAAGCGATCATCAGACGTGAGATAGACTAGGCGATTATTTTTATCCTTATTGAACCAGACATTATTTTTTATTGGTAAAAGAGACTTCCTCTTCGAACTGACTGAATAAACATAGGATTGACTATCCACTTGGCCTTCTTTCACCAATATATAACCGATATCTCCATTTTGCAGCACATTAACGTCAGTAATAACACCCTGTTCATTAATTTCATCAATAAGCTCATTTTCTGTATTAAAAATCTTAATTGAGCTACCTACTTTTAAAATTAACAGCTTATTTTTTGGTTCATATAATAAGTCTTGATTCTTTCCGCCACTAAATTTGGTATATCGATAACCACTTCCATACTTTTGGCCGTGCATTACCACAACATCGTCACCCAACACTCTTAGAAAAAAGACATCATCATCTGCTCTGACAGCTTTTATATCTATATACTTTTCATTGATAAGCGGCGCCAACGCTTTATCAGTCAGAGATACTGTATAAATGCTCTGTTCATGCGGGAAGGTCGTAGCAACTATTTTAGAGTCAGAAATAAATGAATGATCTAAGTACGTCACAGTATCTAAAGGTAATTGCGTTATACTCTCTAATGCCTGTTTTGCTAATGAATATGAATATATTTGATTAGACCTATTATCAAACCATGTAATGGAATTTGTACTTTCAACGTACTTTAGCTCCCGAAAATAGCTAGATGATTCATATAGCTTAGTTTTCCCACTACCGTCTAGGTCTGTCATATACAGTTCATTAAAACCATATTGAAGTCGCATAAAAAATATGCCGCCAATTGAAGGCTCATAAAGCAAAAAACTATCTCCATACGAATTTAAATTCGGTGAAGAAAGCTGAAATTCATTGCCATTATCTAAAGTCCTATAAGTCACTGCGGATAGCTGATCACGGCCTCTATAATTATATTTAGAGTAGATAAAGTGCCCATCATCGATACCTACGCCACGTGCAACCTTATGCGTACAATCGAACAGTTTTATACCCCCAGACTCTAGGTCGGCACTGGTACTCCAGATTTCGCAAAAGTCGTCCACACCTTCCACACGATAAAATACAGCACTGGAATCTTCATCCCAACCAATTGGGTATACTGAATGCTTATCTAAACCCAGTTTTCTCTCTAACCCTGAATTAAGATCTTTTACTATCAATAGTTTATTTTTTGAAGTAGCAGGAATAAAAGAAAAAGCTACCAACTTTTCATCTGGAGAAGCAAATACATTACTGTACTCACCATTCATCCAAGATAAAATTTGCTCTTCATAATCAGTATCTAAAAACTGGACTGATTCAATATGATTATCTAGTTGCTCATTCGTTTTATAAAAATACAAAAAGAGCAACCCAAGCACAGCCGTAAATCCACCGAATAATGCGATTCGTATAAGAGGGCTTATCAAGCTTATTGGTGAATTTTGTTCTGATTTTTGATTGGATGGTGTGACAGTGTTTATGACTTCTGTTTGCTTATCGAAATAAAGTACCTCTGCAGACAAGAAAAAACTATACCCTTTCCGATAATGCGTTTTTACAACTAAACCTCTTTGCTTATTTGACTTCAAAACTTTTCTCAGCTCTGACATCGCTCTATTGATAGCATTGTCATCTACATAGTTTTGACACCATACATCTTCAACAAGATTTTGCCGCGTGATAATTTGTTCATTATTAATAATGAGATAACAGAGAATTTTAAAAAGAAGAGGTTCAAGCTCACGCTCGACTTCACCATCACTAATTTTTTGTAATTTAGGATCTAATGTCCACGCGCCAAACCGTACTTCTTTTACCGTTCTTGAAAAGCTGACTTCTTTCATTTCATTTGTGTCACATTGCCGTTACACATATTTTATCCAATAAAGAAATCAAAACAACTAATTAAGTTATTTTTAAATTTTATTATTCAAAATATAATAAATTGAATATTAAAGCTGTTCAATAGTATAAAAAAGACTCTCAATTTTTTCATTATAGGCTTAAATGTTTAGTAAATTTCCAAAAAACATACTAATTAAGATAAAAGGTAGATAAAAAACCGATAATTTGACTATGAAATAAGAAATGATTTTACACGTATGATATGGCCTAAATTTGAAGCTCCCATTTCACAAATAAACTTGACGCAACGTGTAAGCCTAGGCTCTTAACTCACACCATTATAAGGTGAAACACACTCAGACACGGCTAAATCAAATTATTAATTATACACCTGGCAATCGCTTGTTGACGATTTGCACTCTGTGTTTTCTCGATACAATTAGTCAGGTGAAAATTAACTGTGCGCTCGCTGATCCCTAAAATTTGGCTTATCTCCCAAGATGTCTTTCCTTCTGAAACCCAAAACATACAATCTCGCTCTCTTTTCGTAATGCTAAGTTTTTCTCTTCGGCACCTTAACGCGGCATTTAACAAATATGGCGATAGTATCGTCCAATACCAATCTATAACTTCAGCACAGCTCTTCACAAATTGATTCCTCGGCATGCTAAATACTAAAGCGCCCACAATGCCTTTTATCCCCCTTAGCGGCAATACGAACAGGTGCGCACCTAACTTATTTGTGTCTGTTAACTTGGCTAAAGAGCAAATTCGGATACCTGACTGCGCATGTGAAGTCACCTTTTCATTTTCAAGATGCATAATAATCTCATCTTCATATTGCCCATAAACCTTCAGTTGATTCGTTTTTTTTGGTAACGGGCAATAATCGATAAATGCGAGGTAGTCATAGCCGACATCATTCGCAATCGTTTTTAAAGCATCCTGTAGCTGCTCTGATTGGCTGATTGACTCAAATAAATCAATTGCCGCTCTGATCGACTGAACATCACTAAATGGGTTATAGCTATCTTGTTCGGTTGGCTTCATTTTTCCCTCATACTCAATATGTTGGATACCCTCAACTATTATGAACATTAATTTATCTTCAAAAGCCATTAGCGTCAAAACACAAAAATAAAAAAACAAAACATAAAAAACAATAGCTTAAACTAAAAAGTTCGCTTTGAGATTAACTTTGTATTGTTTAATAATGGGCAATTAAAGTCCAAAATAAGGATTATTCCCAATAAATACTTTTATATGATTACAAGCAGATTTCGGGGAATTTCTAAACGTTCAACTAAACTATATTGTTTAATCAACTTCACAAAAAGATGAATAGTATTGATGTGAATTGATGTACTATAAAAATGTCTCTGAACTATCGCTCATCGACAATCAATTAGGTTGGCATATAGTTGAACTTGCCCAGTAGACAATTCAACCAGCTGACTGTATCTAATTTGTGCTAAATCAACAGATACCAGTAGGCTATTTTGTAAAACCCCATCGACATTAAATTTCACAGACTGTTTGTCTGCACATAGCCACACGCTCTGGGAGATATTAATATCACTTAGATCATAGGGCTTGTCGAAGTAATAATTGCCAAATGCGTGGTCAGAAGAAACTTTAGCCACTAACTCACCAGTTTCCAGCATAGTTTGAGTATCTTTAATAAACTCAATATATCCCTTCATGTTAGAGGTATATACCTTGCTTGAACCACTATCAGTCGTCGGCTTAAACTTTACCAGCTCTTCTCCTTTTTCAACAAGTTGGCCTACCTCTAACTTGCCAGCTCGAGTGGCAACCCCAGTTTCGCGGGTAAAATAATACTCAACTGCTGGTGCCTGTAAATATAATTGCCCAACCATAGGTGCATCAGAAGTCGGCAAGATCAGAGAAAAAGCCAATAAACTTTTCATATCAGTCCTTAATAAATATCCTGCTTTTGATGAAATTTTAACTTGGCATCTATCAAGCATATGAATAAGCAACTCTTTCAAAGCTCCCTATGCATATGCTAGCTGAATGCACTGTGCGTCATGCTGTGTATTACGATTTATTAAAGCCACACGCAACTTTTTGAATTTCTCGCAGCTTCTTTTTAATTGTCCATAAAACTGAGTTAGTTTTAAATTTGCGTTACGGTATCGGTGTTAAGGCCATTTACCCGTGTAACGGTATCAGTATTAAGCCTATTATTTTGCGTCACCGTATCAGTGTTAAGCCCACCACCGATTAACTTTGTTTGCTTGGCGCCAAGCTTTGCGTTTTGAGATAGAGTTTTAAGTGTTTTTGTTTTTAGAGAAAGTATCATGCTTAAATTCCGTAGTAATTTTTATATTATTTTTTGCACATCTTCGTGTGCTTCAGTGATTTCTACACTAGCGCGCTGACAGTAAAATTAGTACATATCAAATCTTATAAAACCTCTCATAACATTAGATAAGACTTTGATTTATAAATAAAATAAAAACATAACTTGATAAGTAAGTGACGAAAAATAAAAATGATTAAAAATAGAGGCTTATTAAAAATAATCGCAATAAACCAAGGGGCATATGAGGTTTACAGCTCAACAAAAGCCATAATTTCCTCTAAAAAGGCAGGTACTTTTCTAGGTTAAGCTTTCTCAAATGTGATGAGATTGATCATATTCAAAATAAAAATTTAGTCACCAGCATAGGAAAGTGTATGTACATAAAAGTAAACCACCACATTACTTAGAGGGATTGGAGTGAAGTGGCGTTGACTCATGTTCAACATGGGTTTGAATGGAAGAACTTCACACAATTTATTTATGGTATGTATGAAGCAAAAACGCAAGCCATAAACAGAAAGTAAAACGAGCACGAGATTATGAAAAGCAGCCACCTGCGATTCAAGGTTCAGCACTCTTTAATATAGATTTTTAACCTTATCTGACACATTATTTTATATTGTCATGTGTTAGCAGAGGGTTTTGATAAATAAGAGGTTAGGCATACATTAAATGTACAGGAATAAAACAAGAATGCTAAATCGCTAACTTAAATAGCCCTACGAAGCAATGGATATAGGTGATGAGCAGATGTACTGCGAAAGGAGAGATTAACTTAATACAGATATACTATCTAACTAGCAATCACCCACAATCGCTTTGGTTGGGATGCAACAGAACTTGTCCATTGGATAATTCAGCCAATTCATTGTATCTCATTTGGTCTAATTCAACAGATACCAGTAAACTGTTTTGCAATATCCCATCGACATTAAATTTAACTGGCTTTTTGTCTGTACATAACCAAACGCTCTGGGAGATGTTGCTTAAATCATAATGCTTGTCGAAGTAGTAATTACCAAATACATGATCCGAAGAAACTTTAGCCACCAACTCGCCTGAGCCCAGTATAGACTGAGTATCCTTAATAAACTCAATATATCCCTTTATATTCGAGCTATACACTTTACTTGAGCTAATATTAGCATCCGGTTTGAATCTAACCAGCTCTTCTCCTTTTTCTACAAGTTTACCAACCTCTAGCTTTTCTGCTCGTGTGGCAACCCCACTCTCACGCGTAAAAAAGTACTCTACTGCTGGTGCCTGTAAATATAATTGTCCGACCATAGGTGCATCATAAGTCGGCAAGATAAGAGAAAAAGCCAGTAAACTGTTCATATCAATCCTTAATAATATCCGGCATCTGATGAAATATCATATTTCAAATATTTGATTGGTATCTATAAAGCATATGAGTAAACCGCTCATTAGAAGCGGCCTATTCATATACTATTTAGATGCATGAGCGTATTGCCGATAGTGTTACGACTTTATTTTTCTTAAGGCCTTATGAGGCTTTCTGATTTATCAACAGCTTGTTTTTATTATTCGACAAAATTAGCGATTAATTTGTGTCACAGTATCAGTATTAGGTTCAGAATACTGTGTCACAGTATCAGTGTTAGGTACAGAAAATTGTGTGACCGTATCCGTGTTAGGTATAGAGTAGTTATTTCCACCACCGATTAATTTTGTCTGCTTTGCGCCAAGTTGTGCATTTTGAGAAAGCATTTTAAGTGTTTTTGTTTTTAAAGAAAGTAGCATGTTTTAGTTCCTTGATAGTTTTTATTAATTATATTCGCACATCTTCGTGTGCTTCTGTGACTACTACATTAACGCACTCACTGCCATATTGGTACATATCAAATCTTATGAAATCTCCCGTAACCTTTCACAACATATTGATTAATAAACGAATAAAAAACAAGCTTGATATATAGGTGCTGATAATAAAAAAGATTAAAAAATCGAGGGGAATTACTAAGCAGCATTATGAAAGAAGAGGCTACAAACCACAGGCAAGCCAAAATCGCGTCTAACTAGGCAGGCGCATTTTTGGGTTGAACTTATCAATTTCGTAAAAACATACATTCACAAGATAACTATTTACTCGCTTTTAATTACCGATGAAAAAGGAAATTGTTCAGATTGGATGAATGCAAACCATTAAACTACTCACATTAATTAGTAAGTAAGCATACCTTGAGGGTATGCTTCTATTGAATACTAAGGCGCTTTATACTTCGCAGTTTAAATATTACCAAAGGTGATACGACAGATTCTAAACAACAACCTCTGACTGGATACACTATTTGCAATCTCATATTTACTAGGAGTGATTTAGTCAGCCTACAACAAAGTACAGATGAGTTTATCACATCTACGGCACAAACATCGTTTAACCAGCTTTTAAACGAGCTAAAGCACTGTGCATGTGCCGCTTGAAGAAAGTTAAAGGATCATGATGTTGTGAAGATAATTCAAAAATGCGATGTGTATAGCGTGCGAAGTTAAACTGATGAGTAACATGAGCTCTATTGTATGTGTACTAACGTTCATTATTACTCTATCAACTATCAGAATATACGTGAAACGGATGCCAATATATCAATCCAAAGCTGCCCGATACATATTATCGATATAAACATCGGGCTTTCAAATATCACCTCACACTGGCATCTAGTTAAGACTATTCTCTGAATCTATGATTGACACTTTGAGTAACTGATTGTCTATAGTCTTTATAATATCGGCGATCAGCTGACCTGATTTTGAGCCTCGTATTTGCTCAATAAACAATTTAGGATCATTGACTGTGTAAACAGTCTCAATGGGTACGTCCGATGAGAAGTCTATTTTAAAAATGCGCTTGCCATTAGAGTGGTATATATTACCGTCTAAAATGGCAACCGAATGCTTATATTTTGCTGGAAGCAATTCTACATGATGGATCACTTCACCACTGTGTAAATCAAACGCCGAAATAATATCACTAGAAGATAGCGTAATGAGGGTTTCCTCATCCAAACGATCTAGCCACAACGTACTTTGCATAGGGAGTTTTTTCACATGTCCATCCACACTGGACCATACATATGCACGGCTATTCACCTTCTGATCGTCAATCACGGTATAACTGATTTCTTCATCATTTAAATACTCTACTGATACCAGTGTGCCATCGACGGACTTTGACATAGTAAGAGATAAATCTCTTAGATTATAGACTTCAATTTTACGCGCATATTGAACCAATAACTCATTCGTTGTCTGATTGTACCGCAATGCCTTGTATTTCGCTTTCGGTAAACCAAGCGGTTTAACTTCACCATCTCGGCTCATTTTATGTATTTGCTGTACGTGTCCCAAGCGAGATAAGAATATAAAGCCATCAGAAACCTCTACTGCTCTCGTGTCTTCACGTTTGCTGTTAATGAGCGGCTCAAGCGCTTTACCCTGCTTGTCTAACCTATAAATATCTAATACGAAAGGATAGCTTGTCATTAGCAAATCGCGGCTGTTGAGTATCTCATAATTCGCATAAAACTGATCGGTCAACAGTTTTTGCGCTTTCACCAAACGCATTTCGTTTAGAGAAAAACCATAAACAACATTCTCAGCATTATTGAACCAGACTAGTTGCTCCGTCTTTTCGTCATAGTTGAGCCCCCAAATGCGCGATGGTGAGTCATAAATTTTAACCTGATTTCCTCCATCCGGATCCGTCATATACAATTCATTGATATCGTACTGGCGTCGCTCAAACAAGATAATTTCTTTTTCTGGAATATAAGTCAAAAAGCGATCACCGTAGGAGTTTAAGTTCGGAGAGGTGATCTGAAACTCATCCCCTGTAACCAAATCCCGGTTTGTTAACGCAGATAATTCATCCCGATTGCGATAGCCACTTTTTGCATAGACAAGACGGCCCTGGCTCACTTCACCTCCTGTCATGCTATTTATTTTACAGTCAAATAAATACTCACTCCCTGAGTTAAAGTCTGCATTTAATTGCCACACTTGACACTTATCACCATCCACTATTCTGTAATAAATGGTATTAGAGTCTACTGACCAACCTACAGGATAATAATTTACCCCTTGTTCACCTAACCTGCGCTCATGACCACTTTTTAAGTTTTTAACAACCAAAGAATAATAATCAGTATCACGTTTAATAAAAGAATAGGCCACCATGGCATCATCAGGAGATAGATTAAGTAAGGTATAACGGCCTTGCACCCATGACAGAACGTGTTCCTGTATAGGTTGATCTTGAGTAACGATATTTGGCGTGATTGTCTCTTGCTCATCAACACCAAGCTTTATCCCTGCCGCGACAGTTAACCCTATAATACAGCACAGTGCAGCCCCTTTAAATAACCATGTAAAACGACTAGGTGCCTTTTCATTATCACTGGTGGATTCGTTATTGGAGACTGGAGGTTTGGTTGGAGAGACACTGCCTGAGTGAGTTTGAGCGGGTGTATCAGAATGGTATATGATTTCAGGTTCAAGGAAAAAACTATATCCTTTACGATAATGCGTTTTAACCACGATACCGCGTTGCTTTTCAGATTTTAAAATCTTCCGCAACTCCGACATAGCTCGGTTAATTGCATTATCATCTACATAATTTTGGCTCCATACATCATCTACCAAGTCTTGCCGCGTAATAATTTGCTCATTGTTAATAATTAAGTAGCACAACAAACGAAATAAAAGCGGCTCCAACTCACGAGTAGTGTCACCATCACAAATACATTGACGTTTTGGATCAAGCACCCATTCGCCAAATTTGACTTCCTTTACTTGCCTAGAAAATTTTACTTCATTCATGGTGAGTATTAAACGAGTAGGCTGCTAACGAATACCCATTTTACTCAAAGCCATGGTTTACTCAAGTGAATATATGAATAGATGTAACTGAAGCGAGTGGATTGCGTAAAAAAGTAAAGCATTACTGGCTTGTTTTATATTCAGAATACAGCTTCATTTTTTGAATACAAAAGTAAATACATATAAATATTATCCATAACACTTTACGCAATAATTATGTAGATAAAACCACAAGTATAAAAAAACCCACATGCTTGTCAGCATGTGGGTTTCAAACCAGATAGGTGGCTGCTTATTTACGCAGCTGGCGAAGTAGTCGTAGCTGGGCAAGCGCTTCTTCAAGCTGCATAGCGGCACGCTGATAATCCAGCTCGCTTGCAGTACCTGAAGCAAGTTGTGCTTCAGCTTCACGTTTAGCTTCTTCAGCAGCTTGCTCATCAAGTTCTTCACCACGAATAGCAACGTCCGCTAGAACTGTCACTGTCTTAGGTTGAACTTCAAGCGTACCGCCTGCAACGTAGATGTACTCTTCAGCACCATCTTCTTTAACCAAACGTACCATACCAGGCTTTAGGCCAGTCAGGAGTGGCGCGTGGCCAGGGTGAATACCAAGTTCACCTTCACTACCTGTCACTTGAATTGTAGCCACAGCACCAGAGAATAAATTCTGCTCTGCACTTACTACATCAAGGTGTACTGTCATTGCCATAACAACCTCCTAAATTACATGTTTTTAGCTTTATCAACTGCTTCGTCGATTGAGCCAACCATGTAGAATGCCTGCTCAGGCATATCATCGTAATCACCGTTTAGGATGCCCTTAAAGCCAGAGATTGTGTCTTTAAGAGATACGTATTTACCAGGTGCACCTGTGAATACCTCAGCAACGAAGAACGGCTGAGATAGGAAACGCTGGATCTTACGTGCACGAGATACAACTTGCTTATCTTCGTCAGATAGCTCGTCCATACCTAGGATCGCGATGATGTCTTTCAGCTCTTTATAACGCTGAAGTACAGTCTGAACGCCACGTGCTGTCTCATAGTGCTCGTTACCGATTACTTGAGGGTCAAGCTGACGTGAAGTTGAATCTAGTGGGTCTACCGCAGGGTAGATACCTAGAGACGCGATATCACGTGAAAGTACAACTGTTGCATCTAAGTGCGCGAACGTTGTAGCTGGTGACGGGTCAGTCAAGTCATCCGCAGGTACGTATACCGCTTGGATTGAAGTGATTGAACCAGTCTTAGTCGATGCGATACGCTCCTGTAGTACACCCATCTCTTCTGCAAGAGTTGGCTGGTAACCTACCGCTGAAGGCATACGACCTAGTAGTGCTGATACCTCAGTACCTGCAAGCGTATAACGGTAGATGTTATCTACGAAGAAAAGTACGTCACGACCTTCGTCACGGAACTTCTCAGCCATCGTTAGACCCGTTAGTGCAACACGTAGACGGTTACCCGGTGGCTCGTTCATCTGACCGTATACTAGTGATACTTTATCTAGTACGTTTGAGTCGTTCATCTCATGGTAGAAGTCATTACCCTCACGCGTACGCTCACCAACACCAGCGAATACTGAGTAACCGCTGTGCTCGATTGCGATGTTACGGATAAGTTCCATCATGTTTACGGTTTTACCAACACCGGCACCACCGAATAGACCAACTTTACCACCTTTTGCGAACGGACATACAAGGTCGATTACCTTGATACCTGTTTCTAGTAGCTCAACTGAACTTGATTGATCTTCGTATGAAGGCGCAGCACGGTGAATTGACATACGCTCTTCTTCACCAATTGGACCTGCTTCATCAATAGGCTGACCTAATACGTCCATGATACGACCTAGGGTCTTTGTACCAACTGGAACCTTGATTGGCTCGCCTGTGCCTTCTACTGAGATACCACGACGTAGACCGTCTGTAGTACCAAGTGCGATACCACGTACCACACCGCCACCTAACTGCTGTTGCACTTCTAGTGTCAAACCAGCTAGGTCGCCTTCTGTAACTTTTAGTGCGTCATATACGGCTGGCACGTTGTCTTGTGGGAACTCGATGTCCACAACGGCGCCGATAATTTGGACGACCTTACCTAAACTCATGTCTATTCCTCTCGTTAAACTTTGCCGAAGCGTTATACAGCAGCCGAACCGCCAACAATCTCACTGATTTCTTGTGTGATTGCAGCCTGACGTGCTTTGTTGTAAACAAGTTGCAGCTCATCCATTAGGTCGCCTGCGTTATCAGTTGCGGCTTTCATCGCAACCATACGGGCAGCCTGTTCAGATGCAGCATTTTCTACTACACCCTGGTACACCTGTGACTCAATGAAACGTACCAGTAGCGTCTCTAAGATCGCTTCTGGGCTCGGCTCATATAAGTAATCCCAAGCGTGGGCTGATACTTCTTCTTCAGCTTTTGGCAAAGGTAATAACTGTTCGATCGTTGGCTCTTGCTTCATTGTGTTCACGAATTTGTTGTACACAACGAACAAGCGGTCAATTTTGCCTTCAGTAAATGCATCTAACATTACTTTTACTGGACCTACTACGTCCTGTACTGAAGGAGCATCTCCAAGACCCGCTTTTTTAGCGAGTAACTCACCGCCAAAACGTTGGAAGAAACCAGCTGCCTTGCTACCTAAAGTAGCAAACTCGGCATCAACGCCTTTTTCTTTCCACGCCTTAACGTCTAATGTGATTTTCTTAAACTCATTTGAGTTCAAACCACCACACAGACCACGGTCAGTTGAGATAACAATGTAACCAACTCGCTTCACATCACGTTCCTCTAGGAACGGATGGTTGAAGTCAAGATTTGCTTGAGCAATACGACCGATCACTTTGCGTAAGTTCTCAGCGTATGGACGGCTTGATGCCACACGGTCTTGCGCCTTCTTCATTTTAGAAGCGGCAACCATTTCCATCGCGCTGGTGATCTTCTGAGTATTCTTAATACTCCCGATCTTGCTTTTTATCTCTTTTCCGCTGGCCATGACTCTCTCTCCGAATCAGTGGTGACCGAAGTCACCATGAATAACTAAATTACCAAGTTTGCGTCGACTTGAACTTCTCTAGAAGTTCTTTAAGTTGCGCTTCAATCTCAGCGTTATAGTTACCAGTTTCGTTGATTTGAGTCATTAGCTCTGCGTATGTGCTGTTAGCGAAACCAATAAGACCTTCTTCAAAATCCATAATCTTCGGGATTTCGATGTCTTGTAGGAAGCCTTTCTCAGCAGCAAATAGAGACAGAGACATTTCAGCAACAGACATAGGTGCATATTGCTTCTGCTTCATTAGCTCTGTTACACGCTCACCGTGCTCAAGCTGTGCACGCGTTGCATCGTCAAGGTCAGAAGCGAACTGAGAGAACGCCGCTAGTTCACGGTACTGAGCTAGCGCTAGACGGATACCACCACCTAGTTTCTTAACGATTTTAGTTTGCGCTGCACCACCTACACGAGATACCGAGATACCAGCGTTAACAGCTGGACGGATACCTGCGTTGAATAAGTCAGTTTCTAGGAAGATCTGACCATCGGTGATTGAGATAACGTTAGTAGGTACGAATGCAGAAACGTCACCACCTTGAGTTTCAATGATTGGCAATGCCGTCAATGAACCTGTTTTACCTTTCACTTCACCGTTAGTGAACTTCTCAACGTAATCAGCGTTTACACGTGATGCACGCTCTAGAAGACGTGAGTGAAGGTAGAATACGTCACCTGGGTATGCTTCACGGCCTGGTGGACGCTTAAGTAGTAGTGAGATCTGACGGTAAGCAACAGCTTGCTTAGAAAGATCATCATATACGATTAGTGCGTCTTCACCGCGGTCACGGAAGTATTCACCCATAGTACAACCAGCAAATGGCGCTAGGTATTGTAGCGCTGCTGATTCAGAAGCAGATGCAACAACAACGATAGTGTTTTCAAGTGCACCGTGCTCTTCTAATTTACGTACTACGTTTGCGATAGTAGATGCTTTTTGACCAACCGCTACGTACACACACTTAACGCCTGTGTCTTTTTGGTTGATGATTGCATCGATTGCAAGTGCAGTTTTACCAGTCTGACGGTCACCGATAACTAGCTCACGCTGACCACGACCAACTGGGATCATCGCATCGATAGACTTATAACCAGTTTGTACTGGCTCGTCTACTGATTGACGCTCGATTACACCTGGTGCAATTTTTTCAACTGGCTCGAAACCATCGTTGTCTAGTGCACCTTTACCATCGATTGGTGCACCTAGAGTGTTAACAACACGACCTAGTAGACCACGGCCTACTGGTACTTCAAGGATACGACCTGTAGATTGTACTTTTACGCCTTCTTTAAGGTCTGCGTAAGGACCCATTACTACTGCACCTACTGAGTCGCGCTCAAGGTTTAGTGCGATAGCATAACGGTTGCCAGGAAGCTCGATCATCTCACCTTGCATACAGTCAGCTAGACCGTGGATGCGGATGATACCGTCAGTAACAGATACGATAGTACCTTCGTTACGTGCTTCACTTACAACTTCAAACTGCTCAATACGCTGCTTGATCAGTGCAGAAATTTCTGTGGAATTAAGTTGCATGCTCTTTTTCCCAATTACGATTGTAGCGACACTGCTAAGCGGTCTAATTTACCGCGTACGCTACCGTCAATTACGGTATCGCCAGCCTTAATAACCAAACCGCTTACTACGGTTTCATCGATGCTACAATTCAGCTTAACTTTGCGTGCGAAACGTTTTTCTAACGCAGCGCCCAATTTATCTTGCTGCTCTTGAGCAAGTTCAGTTGCAGAAACCACAGTAACGTCGATCTCTTTGTCATAATCCGCTTTAAATTCAGCGAATAAATCAGCAACTGCAGGGACTGCAGATAAACGCTCATTTTCGGCCATCAGCTTGATAAGATTTTGACCTTGCTCGTCGAGTTGTTCAGCACATAGCTTGATAATGATTTCAGACTGCTCTGCTTGAGTAGCAAGGCTACCTAGTAGTGTCTGAACCTGTTCATCGCTGGTCACTTGACCGGCGAAGAACAGCATTTCATTCCAAGCTTCAACTGTGCCTTTTTCAACAGCAAGTTCAAAAGCCGCTTTAGCGTATGGGCGAGCGATAGTAGTCAATTCAGACATGCTCATACCCTCCTAATTAAAGCTCAGCAACTAGCTTATCAACGATATCGCTATGTGCGTCTTGATTGATTTCACGCTCTAAAATCTTTTCAGCGCCAACCACGGCAAGCGTTGCTACTTGAGTACGTAGCTCTTCTTTTACGCGGTTACGCTCTGTTTCGATATCAGAGTGTCCTTGAGCAATAATCTTCTCACGCTCTTGTTGACCACGAGTTGTCTCTTCGTCAACGATAAGCGCAGCACGCTTTTTAGCTTGCTCAATGATTTCAGCCGCTTGAGTCTTTGCTTCTTTAAGCTGCTCAGCAGCTTGTTCACGCGCTTGCTCAAGATCTTTTTCAGCTTTATCAGAGGCAGCTAAACCATCTTCAATTTTCTTCTGGCGAGCTTCAATTGCACCATTTAGCGGTGGCCATACGTACTTCATACAGAAAAGTACGAACACCGTAAATGCAATTAATTCACCTATTAGAGTGGCGTTTAAGTTCACGACCGCTCCTCCTTACTTGACAGTTGTTCGATTCAGCTATTGTCTTAAAAATTAAAGCGCGAACAACATGTACATAGCGATACCAACACCGATCATCGCTACCGCATCGATTAGACCAGCTAGGATGAACATTTTAACTTGTAGTGAAGGCGCAAGCTCAGGCTGACGAGCACATGCTTCTAGGAATTTACCACCCATGTTACCGAAGCCGATAGCAGTACCGATTGCACCGAAGCCGATAAGTAAAGCAACAGCGATAAGCTTAAGACCTAATACTAGTTCCATTTTTTTCTCCAAAGTTTCATTTGTAAATTAAAGTTAAAGTTAAAAAAGCTTTTAAAAATTATATTCTTAGTGGCTATCTTTAGCACTTGCCATGCTCAGGTATACGATCGTAAGCATCATAAATACGAATGCCTGTAGAACGATAACTAAGATGTGGAAAGCCGCCCAGATAAAGTGCAGTGGTAACTGCATCAAGCCAATTGCACCGATCAAGATGAAGATCATCTCACCCGCGTACAAGTTACCGAACAAACGTAGTGCTAGCGAGAAAGGCTTAGCAAACAACGCGATAGTTTCAAGTAACAAGTTACAAGGGATAAGGAAAACCATACCAAGCTTGTTTTTAGTGCTGAACGGGTGAAGCGTTAGCTCAGCAATAAAACCACCGATGCCTTTGATTTTAATTGAATAACCGATCATCAGAAGGAATACGCCGATTGCTAATGCAGCCGTCATATTTAAGTCAGTTGTCGGTACAATTTTCATGTATACATCGTGTGAGTCCATACCAAATGCAGTTTCGCCAACAAAGCCAGCAAATGCAGGTAGGAAATCAACAGGAATCAAGTCCATTAAGTTCATTAAGAACACCCAAACAAAGATTGTTAGGGCCAGTGGAGCAATTAACTTGCTGTTACCGTGATAAGTATCGCGTACGTTGTCGCCAACGAACTCAACAACCATCTCAATAAAGCACTGAAATTTGCCAGGTACACCAGTAGTGGATTTTTTAGCGGCGCTTCGGAAGATCCATAAAAAAACCAGACCTAAACCGATTGACCATGCGAGGGTATCTATATGCCATGTCCAGAATCCACTATCCGCACATGCTTTATTGAAGGCAAGACCGGCATCGGTCGAGCACATCTTGGCATTGGTCAAGTGGTGCTGAATATGGCTTGATAGAGTAACTTCTTCTGCAGCCATGTTTTATCCCAAAAGTTAATGATTAAAAAAAATCGGTGCTAGCCACTGCGAGAACATCACTAGTATGTAACAACAGAAAAATGGCAACGCCATGACACTCAAATGTTTAAACGCCAGTGCAAATATGCAAATGGTTAGCAAAAATTTTAATCCTTTGCCTCGTTTTAACGAGTCATACACTTGATTTGCTTTGCTCGCTCCGACAAATCGAAATGAGTACAAGGCAAATACAAGGTTCGGAAACACAATTGCGAGTCCGCCAACCAATGCTGACAGGCTTGCATGGGCTCCCCAACCTACTAAAACTATTACTGCAGCTACTAATGCTACGATACCCTGAAGCAAGACACCTTTTAATGCGGCGCGTCTATACGGGCCAGCTAACGAATGAGTCACTTTATATTAACCTTAATGACGCTAAAATTTATCAGGGTATAAAAACTGGCGAAATTATACTGATTTCTGCTCAATTTGCAACTTGACGCGACGAAATGCAGCATAATTTAAGCGCTCATTTCGTCGCAATTTTGACCTTTAGGAGGGTTGTTGTAAATCTGGGTGGATCCGCCCAAGAATACCGTCTAATTCATCAAGATCAGCATAAGAAATAACCAATTTCCCTTTGCCTTTTTGATTGTAGTTTATCTCTACTTTTGCGCCCAAATTTTCTGCGAGCTGCTGTTCTAACAGTTTGACATCTGGGTCTTTTTCTTTAGTTTCTTTTTTAACCACCGGCTCTTGCATAGCGCGAACCAATTTCTCAGTTTCACGTACCGTCAGGCCTTTTGCTACAGCCGTTCGGGCAGCTTCTGATTGTGCTTCACCTTGCAACGACAATAGGCACCTAGCATGGCCCATTTCAATATCACCATGTTCTAACAAGATTTTCACATCATCATTGAGATTGATTAAACGTAACAAATTAGTCACGGTTGTACGCGATTTGCCGACAGCATCCGCGACTTGCTGGTGGGTTAAATCAAATTCATTGAGCAAACGATCTAAGGCAACCGCTTCTTCCATGGCATTGAGATCTTCACGCTGAATGTTTTCAATCAATGCGATGGCAACCGCCGCATCATCTTCAACATCTTTAATGATACAGGGCACGACATCTAAACCGGCAAGTTGCGATGCGCGCCAACGGCGCTCACCCGCAATAATTTCATATTGTTCAGTAGCCAATTGCCGCACAACGATCGGCTGTAATACGCCCTGTGCACGAATAGAATTCGCTAATTCTTCCAGTGCCTCTTCTGACATATCTTTACGCGGTTGATATTTGCCACGTTGTAGAAACTCAATCGGTAATCGCTGTAACTCTTGCTCAGGTGCTGCAGATGGCTGGCTAACAGGTGCTGATGAAGCCTCAACGTCAGGGGCTTTAGGTGCCTCTGGTTGTGCTGCCTCGGCAGGTGGTTTTGCAGAGCTTAACAATGCATCTAAACCACGCCCTAATCCTCTTTTTTTCACCGACATCTTGTTATTATCCTCTTATGCTACAGCAGCGGCTTGTTTTTCTTGACGACGCAACATTTCTCCTGCTAATGCAAGATACGCTTTTGCACCACTTGATGCGCGATCATAATACATTGCAGGTGCACCAAAACTTGGGGCTTCAGCTAAACGTACATTGCGCGGTATCACCGTTCGGTATACTTTCTCGCCAAAGTGTTGTTTAAGCTGCTCAGAAACATCGTTTGCCAATCGGTTACGAGGATCATACATAGTACGCAAGATCCCTTCAATTTGCAGTTCAGGGTTTACCAGTTTTGATAATTGCGTGATTGTATCCATTAATGCGGTCAAACCTTCAAGCGCGTAGTATTCGCACTGCATCGGTACCATAACGGAGTCAGCCGCGGCCATCGCATTAACGGTCAGCATATTCAAAGACGGCGGGCAATCAATAAAGATAAATTCGTACTCATCTTGCACTGATTCAATAGCATTGCGCAAACGTACTTCACGCGCAAACAATTCCATCAATTTGACTTCAGCTGCCGTCACATCGCCATTAGCTGCAATTAAATGATATTCACCAGATGTGTCTGTGCAGATAACGTCTTTAATCGGCGTTTCTTCAATGAGTAAATCGTAGATGGTGGCTACTTCGCCATATTTATCAACGCCACTACCCATTGTCGCATTGCCCTGCGGGTCTAAATCTATCAGCAGTACTTTTCTTTTGGTTGCCGCCATCGAGGCAGCAAGGTTCACCGCAGTGGTTGTTTTGCCAACACCACCCTTTTGGTTTGCAATTGCAATGACTTTAGCCACAGTATCCTCGAATTTAGTCTTTAGTAAGAATAATTAAATGGCGCTCACCTTCAAGGTTGGGTACCTGCAAGGTGACATTTTGCTCCAAAGAAATTCCTTCAGGCAGACTGTCCAACTCTTCTTGCGGATACATTCCTTTCAGTGCAACGAATCGTCCCGATGAGTCAATTAAATGCGTACACCATTGGACCATATCCTGCAGTGATGCAAACGCACGACTCAATACACCGTCTAATTTAACACTTGGCTGATATTCTTCAACACGAGACTGGACTGGGGTGACATTTTTTAGTCCAAGCGCATGTTTTACTTGGGTTAAAAAACGCACTCTTTTTCCAAGACTATCCAACAGCACAAATTCAGTGTCCGGCAAGGCTATCGCTAAAACGATACCCGGTAATCCAGGGCCCGTACCAACATCGATATAGTGCTTACCATTAAGATGCGGGGCAACCACCAGTGAGTCCAAGATGTGCTTTACCATCATCTCTTTTGGATCACGTACTGAAGTTAGATTGTAAGCTTTATTCCATTTGTCGAGCAGCCCGACATAATCGACAAGCTGCTGTTTTTGATTTTCGGTCAGCGAAATCTCCGTTTCAGCTAACAAAGCATTGAGTTGTTCTAGTAACACAGTTTTCCATCGCTGTTACGCCGACTTGCGCAACAGCCCTTGCTTTTTCAGATACACTAATAATAGCGAAATAGCCGCTGGGGTGATACCAGAAATACGTGAAGCTTGACCAATCGTTTGCGGACGCGCATCAGTGAGCTTAGCCACAACTTCATTTGACAAGCCACTTACTTGGCTATAATCAAACTCAGCAGGCAATAAAGTTTCCTCATGGCGAAGCTGTTTATTTATCTCATCTTGTTGACGCGCAATGTAACCTGCATACTTAGTTTGAATTTCAACCTGTTCTAATGCTTGCCAATTTTCGTGCTCACTGGCCAAGCCATCGATTGTCATCAGTTCACGATAGCTCACCTCAGGTCGACGGATCAGATCCTCTAAACTAGCCTCTCTGGTTAGTGGTGATTTAAGCAGCGCATTAACTTGATCTAACGCTTCGTGATCTTTGTGGATCCAAGTTGAACGTAAACGCTGTGACTCTTGCTCCATGACTTCCAACTTATCATTGTAAGCGGCCCAGCGTTCATCATTGACCAAACCAAGCTCGCGGCCTTTTTCAGTCAAACGCAAATCAGCATTATCTTCACGTAATAACAGGCGGTATTCTGCGCGGCTAGTAAACATACGATACGGTTCTTTTGTACCTAAAGTAGCAAGGTCATCAATTAAAACGCCTGTGTAAGCTTCATCTCGGCGCGGCGTCCAAGCATCTTCACCTTTAACTTGTAATGCAGCGTTCATACCTGCAATTAAGCCTTGTGCACCCGCTTCTTCATAACCCGTAGTGCCGTTAATTTGACCAGCGAAAAATAAACCATTAATAAATTTGGTCTCTAAAGACTGTTTTAAGTCTCTTGGATCGAAGAAATCATATTCAATTGCATAACCTGGTCGGCAAATATGTGCGTTTTCGAATCCTTTAATTGATCTCACAATATCTAATTGGATATCAAAAGGTAAGCTGGTGGAAATACCATTCGGGTATAACTCATAAGACGTTAGCCCTTCAGGTTCAACAAAGATCTGATGTTTTTCTTTGTCAGCAAAACGTACGATTTTATCTTCAATCGATGGACAGTACCTTGGTCCAATCCCTTCGATCACACCTGCATACATTGGTGATCTATGCAGATTTTCACGGATCACATCATGTGTTTTTTCATTTGTGTAAGTGATATAACACGGGATCTGTTGTGGGTGATCAGATTGCTTACCCAAAAATGAAAACACCGGTGTTGGTGTATCACCCGGTTGCTCTTGCATCACTGAAAAATCGACCATTCTTGCATCAATTCGTGGAGGAGTGCCGGTTTTTAGTCGGTCTACACGAAATGGTAATTCACGTAATCGATGCGCTAACGCGATTGAAGGTGGATCCCCTGCTCTTCCGCCTTTGTAATTTTCAAGGCCAATGTGAATTTGCCCACCTAAGAATGTACCTACAGTTAAAACGACTGATTGAGCACTAAAACGTAGCCCCATTTGAGTCACTACGCCTTTTACCTGATCTTGTTCAACAATAAGATCATCACAGCTTTGTTGGAAAATCTTTAAGTTTTCTTGATTTTGCAAAGTATCTTGGATCGCCGCTTTATACAATGCGCGATCTGCCTGTGCTCTAGTTGCTCTGACCGCAGGGCCTTTAGATGAATTCAGAGTTCTAAATTGGATCCCACCCTTATCAATGGCCTGAGCCATTGCACCACCTAGTGCATCAATTTCTTTAACAAGATGTCCTTTACCGATCCCGCCGATCGCTGGGTTACAAGACATTTGGCCTAAAGTGTCCATATTGTGAGTTAACAATAAGGTATTCATACCCATACGAGCTGCGGCTAATGCAGCTTCAGTACCAGCATGACCGCCACCAACCACGATTACGTCAAAATGTTCATGATAAATCATTTACGGGATCCTACTTAAAAACAACCAGCAAATTTCGAAAGGGTGCGTATTCTACCTAGAAAAACGCAGAAGTGAAACGATTAAATTTTAACCTGAACTCAAAATGGATCACTTAAATATATATAAGGATCTTTTTAAAGATCTTTATTGATCTTATATTTAAGCAGAGCCAGATCTGTGTATAAGGTTATATTCCTATTATGATCCATGAGCTTAGGCTGGATCATATAGTGTGAATTAGATCGGATCTAAGGGCGTATAAGCTTTGATCAAAAGGGCTATTTATACACAGGCACAAATCCGATTAAATTTATCCAATGGATAAGTAATACTAGATCAGCAGTTAGATCAAAGGTTATCCACATACGGTGTTTAAAATAACAAACTTTGTGGATAAGTTATGTAGAACTGATCTTTATATATTCTTCTCTATAACCTCACTTAATTGAGGCAGCCATGCCAGTGCCGTATCTTCAGGCAATGCTTCATCTAACACATCAATTTTCAGAGTGGGGATCAGTATCTGCGCACCTTTTTCCACCAGCAGCTTTTCACTGTTTGTTGCCGCATAGTTATAAGTGTCATAACTGGAGTCACCAATACCTATAATTGCAAAGCTGATATGGCTTAGATCTGACGCTTCAGTCAGCTGTGAGATAAAGGGCAATAGATTTTCTGGGTAATCACCTGCGCCATATGTAGAGGTGACAAGCAACCATGTATGGCTATTACACTCTGATAAATCAGGCTGTTCATGTAAATTACAGTTGAAAGATCGTGTATTTAGATCTTCAGCTAATTGTTCAGCGACGTATTCAGCAGAGCCCATTTGGCTACCGATAATGATCTCAATATTGCGCATTATGATTCGTTTTTTAATCTTCTATGCTGGCCATATTAATGTGGATTGATCAGAAGTAAAGCGTTACTTAAGGCTTGGGATAAAATTTTTCAGTGTGATTTGTGTCCTATTGTGAATTGTTTTATATATACTATTGATTAATAATGATTTAATAAATTATTCCTTGGTGCTTTGTGGCTTAGTTTTTGTGGATAAACAGGGGGTAATCAGTGTGGCAATGAGGTGCTGGTATTCTTGATTAATAGGCCGATGCACAAAAAACAGTCTCGTTTTAGTGGGTGTGGATAATTACCCCATGGATAACGATCTTATCGCCTTAGGTGATCTACTTTTTTTGGATCTATAAAATTAGATCTATATAAGTAAATATTCTAAAAAAGTTTTATTTGTCGGTGAGATCCCCTCATTTTGACAGGGTATTCATGTATTGAAGTGATAGATTTCTATCTTTTCCGTCATTTATGGTGTGTATCAGAATATAATCATTTTCATTATGTCCGATACTATTTCGTATATTGGCAGTCTATTTCAGTGATAAGGTGGGCATGTTTTAACGACATTGGTGCACGTAAGCTGCTTTTTGGTGTGGGAGTAGAGAATGCTCATCTTTTGTCTATCAAATTGGATATTGGTTGAGTTATAACCAGTAATAGCAGGCTTTTTAGATGATTTTCTAGTTTACGATGATCGAATGTCATTATAAATCTGTGTAGCTCCGTATAGATTTGGCCTAATAACCAATTGCAATTGTTGCTATTTTGCTCACTGTGTTATTTCGTTAAAACGCTAGCGGTACAATTTGAATCAGTTTGCTGTGCAAAGGATGTGGTGGTATTGATGGATATGAAAAGTGTTGCAATCGCTTTATTGGTTGTCTTTATTTGGGGAGTTAATTTTTCTGCCATTAAATTAGGCTTAGAGCAGTTACCGCCTTTTTTATTTTCCGGTATGCGCTTTCTTATTTGTGCTGTACCTGCTGTTTTCTTTGTGCCTTTCCCAAAGACACCTGTCTATCATGTCATACTTGTTGGTTTATTTTTAGGCGTGATGAAATTTAGTCTGCTGTTTATTGCGATGCAGTCTGATGCATCGGCGGGAATATCTTCACTGTTACTTCAAGCTCAAGTTATCTTTACAGTGATCCTGAGTGTTCTTTTGTTTCGTGAGCGTTTAAATGGCTTTCAATTGTTAGGCATTATTATCGCTTGCAGTGGCTTTTCTCTCTTTTTTGTTACATCAGGCGGTGGTGCGACCTTGTTTGGCGTTGTGCTATTGTTGGGGGCTGCCGTTTTCTGGTCGGTGGCCAATATTGTTATAAAGTATGCGGGTAAGGTTAACTTATTGCATTTTATGGTGTGGGTAAGTCTTATTCCGCCAGTTCCTCTTTTTGCGCTGTCTTATTTATATGAAAGTAATGCTCCAATTACCTTATTGTTAGCCATGACAGAGCAAGCTTGGCTCTCGCTCATGTATGTGGGCTATATCTCTACACTCGTGGCGTTTGCACTTTGGGGATGGTTGATGGTGAATTACCCGAGTGCGAGCGTTGCACCTTTTGCATTACTCATCCCTGTGGTTGGGGTAATTGGCGCGAATTTATTGCTGGGTGAACAATTAAATAAAGTCGAGCTAATTGGGGGAGGGATTATCTTAGTGGGATTGTCTATTTCGGTGCTGGGTAAAACCACTTTTAGCAAGGCATACACCAAGTGAGTGGCAAAATTGCCAGCCCCTTGGTCTGCGGTGTTTAAACGCCATCGCTAAGAGCACATGTGAGATTGGTTACTTACCAATACAGAATGAGCTGAATATCTTACCGAGTAGATCGTCTGAGGTGAACTCACCGGTAATTTCATTGAGGTATTGCTGCGTTAAGCGCAGCTCTTCAGCTAAGATCTCGCCTGCGATATGCATTTCTAGTTGTGTCTGACCGATTTCTAAATGTTCAGCAGCACGCTCTAATGCATCTAAATGGCGGCGGCGAGCCATAAAGCCACCTTCGTTTGCACCAGTAAATCCGATACACGCTTTTAAGTGCTCTCTGAGTATATCAACGCCGGCATTGGCCTGTGCACTGAGTCTTAAAACAGGGTAGTTGCCCTGCTGACATAGTCCTTGTTGTTCTCCGCATAGATCGATTTTGTTGCGAATGACGGTGATATCCATGCCTTTTGGCAGTTTTTCCATAAACTCAGGCCAGATCTTGATCGGATCTGTCTCTAGCGTCTCCGTGCCATCGACCATAAATAGCACGTGATCGGCACCACTGATCTCTTCCCATGCGCGCTCAATACCAATTTGCTCGACTTTATCTGGGCTCTCACGTAGGCCCGCTGTATCAATAATATGCAGTGGCATGCCATCGATATGAATATGTTCTCGCAGAACATCGCGTGTAGTGCCTGCAATATCAGTGACAATCGCGGCTTCTCGACCAGCTAAGGCATTCAGTAGTGAGGATTTCCCTGCGTTTGGGCGACCCGCGATAACAACACGCATACCTTCACGCATAATGCTGCCTTGCTTGGCTTGTTGTCTAACTTCAGCAAGCTGATCTATGATCGCTTGTAAGTCACCAGACACTTTGCCATCAGATAAAAAGTCGATTTCTTCGTCTGGGAAATCAATGGCTGCTTCAACATACATACGTAAGTGGATCACTTGTTCCACCAGCACATTAATGTGCTTTGAAAAGTCGCCTTGTAAAGAGTGTAGGGCGCTTTTCGCTGCTTGCTCACTGGTTGCATTGATAAGATCTGCAATGGCCTCGGCTTGGGTAAGATCGAGCTTATCATTCATAAATGCACGCTCTGAAAACTCTCCAGGTTTTGCCAATCTTACTCCGTCAATTTGGCTGATCTCTTTGAGCAGCATGTCAATGACAACTGGCCCACCGTGGCCTTGGAGTTCTAGTACATCTTCGCCGGTAAAAGAGTTTGGGCCTTGGAAAAATAGCGCAATACCTTGATCAAGCTGTTCACCAGCTAAAGTATTAAAAGGTAAGTATTCGGCATATCGCGTTTTTGGGCATTTACCTAATATTTTTTCAGCAACTTGTTTGGCACCCGTGCCTGAAATTCGGATGATGCCGACACCACCACGACCTGGGGCGGTTGCCTGAGCTGCTATTGTATCTTGTGCAATCATGATGGCTCTTGCTAAATGAATGTATTCTGAGCTTAATTGTACAGCAAATGGCATTTCTCAGGTATAGTGGAAGTTAATCAATAGAGTCAATTACGCAAGATGTAGAGATAAGGAAACTCTGAGCCGTGTTGTTATTTGGTCCATTTCGTTTTGATGCTGAGCGCTTGGTTTTATACATAGGGCAATCGCAGCAGCTTCTTCGTCCTAAAGTCTTACAGTTACTGGCTTACTTTCTAGCGCATCCCAATCAAGTCATTAAACGTGAAACCTTATTGAGCGCATTTTGGCAGCACGGTGAATACCGAGAAGCCGCACTGACACAGAGTATCAATGAATTACGCCAAGCATTGGGCGATAACGCGCAAAGTCCTATTTATATTCGAACGCGACCACAACAAGGCTATCAGTGGATCTGTGAGGTGCACGCCGAAAAATGCGCAAAAAAACGTGCCAAGCAAATAGGCGTGGCACTGAGCCTCGCTGCTGTCTTGTTATTTGCGGTGGGCAAAATGCACGCTATCTGGCCACTATCATCCAATGAGCAAATTCAGCAAAAACCGGCCTTATTGATTTTACCTTTGCAAAATGAAACGGGAGTCGAGGCCAACGCGTGGTGGGGCTACGCCATCGAAAGCGAATTAAAAGCACAGCTACAACACCACTATCAATTAAAACCAAAAAACCAAGCCCCTGAGCTGCTTAAGCTACCAACAGAGAAACAGCCACATACATTAACGCTCACTCTGAAACCGAGACAGCAACGACTTGTCCTGCAAGCCAGCCTAGATGGGCGAACAACAGATGTCATTGTCGAGCAGTTAGGGCATAACTTCAGTGAAATTGCCACACGTATGCTACTGGCTTTAGAAGTGACGTCCGATCATGAAAATAAAACAGCTGCGCCTGTAAAAGATCTCAGTGATTACTATCGTGGTTTACAAGCACTGAACGAGTATGGCCCTGAGCTTGCGAGGTCGTATTTTGAGGCGGCTTTAGTGCGTGTACCTGAGCATTTACCTTCACAATTAGAGTTGGCGCAGATAGCTTGGCAGCAAGGGGATGTAACGCAGGCGAAAGTACGCTTTGATAAGATCACATTGGGTGACGCACCGGATGGGCTACAAGCTCGTTATCATCTGTATAAAGGGAAATTTGAAAAGGCATTGGGGGAGTTTGAAGCGGCGCTCAATAGTGCAGAGCTTGGACTGAGAGCGGCACAACAAAGCCAACAAATAGAACTGATCGCCAGTGCTTATCAACTGCAAGCTGATATTTATTGGCATACTTTGCAATGGCAAGATTACACCTTGGCGATGAACGCTGCTTATGCACTCATAGGTAGTCGCTCTTTTGCTTACAGTGAAGCACAACGCTCATTTTATCTTGCAAACCCACCAGCTGCCGGCCCACAGGAAAAAAATCACCTTAACCTAGTACAAAGTAAAAAAGTACTGAGTCAGGCCATAGACTACTATCGACAGATCTCTGCAAACTTAGAATTGGCAACCAGCTTATTTGCGTATGGGCAAAATTATTTAGTACCAGTGAGTGAAGGGGAGCAGAGTTTATTAGAGGCGCTGGATATTGTTGCTGATAGTGGCAATGAATATTTTAAAGTGCAAGTACTCACTTATTTGGGGTTTTATTATATTCAGCTTCATCAGGGTGAAAAAGCCTTATATTATCTAGATCAAGTGCAAATACATGAGTCTTTTTTACCGGCCACTGAGCAACTTCAGTTACTCAAGGCGATGGCGTGGATGGATATCGGCTTGGTGAAAAACGATCAAAACGCATTAGATAGTGCAAAGCGGCAATATCACCAACTACTTGAGACTGACTATATCTCACCACTGACGCGTGCAAACATGCAACTTATGCTGGCTTGGATTGGGTTAAAGGAGGGGGAGTTAGAGACAGCTCAAACGTTGACTGAACAGGCTTTACTGGCATATCAACGCTTTGAATTGGCTGATGTGGCGATTTATGCTGCGTATACAAAGATGTATATACATCTTAAACAAGGTCAACCAGAGCAGGCATTAGCGCTCGCAGATAGCGATAATACCGATGCGCATCTCATGCTATTTTATACCTCAGCGGCAGCTCAGATGATAAATAACGAGTCTCTTGCTGCACACTCCAAAGCGAAGTTGAGTACACTCAGAAACAGTGATGGTTTATTGCAGCAATTGGATGAGTTTACACGTTTAGTAGGGCACACAGATAAAAGTATTTTGGACTTGTTGGATGCGCCCTACAGTGTTTATTGTCAAAGTAAATGGATTTTAGAGTAATTAGGTGACTTATCGCGGCACATTGGTGCCTCGATAGAGGGGGTCCCCCTTATTATCTAACAAAATCCAATAGGGAAGTTCAGTGATTTGATACTGTTCAAATAACTGATTATGGGTATCAAAGACAATATCGTGCTTCACCCCAAAGCGCTTTTGGTAATTGAGTGCACTTTGCTTGTCTACATAAAATGGCTTTATCACCGTAAGCACATTCTTATTGTGTTGAGCGAGCTGATTATTTTGCTCAATGCGTTTTTCACAATCGGGAATATGCTGAAATGGACAGAGGCTGTCACTGAAAAATAGTACCTGATACTGTTGGTGTATCAATGTTTTGGAAAGACTTTTGCCCGATAATGTCTGTAACGGCACCTTGGTATTTGAAGTGGCTTCTGATGGTTCACTACTAATTAGTGCTTCTTTTAAGACCACACGTCCCTCGCTTACAACAACCCTTGTCGGGGTCTTGCGGACTTGAAATTTAAACATCAGTTGATTGTTGTGATCGATGCGGATCCCCTTAAATGTGGGGTAGGCTGTAACAAACTGCGCTAAGCTAGGCCTATCAATATTGATATCTGGCTGGATAAAAATGCGCTTTCCTAATGGTTTTGGTAATTTGGTGGATTGGTAATATTCATCCCAGATGTTGATAAATACATATTCGGTGGCTGTTGCATGTGCTTTGCAAGTTACCATAAATAAGGCTAATACTAGGCCAAGTTTTACTTGTATATACATTATTTTCTTCCTTGTAATTCAGTCAGTTTACTTGCTAGTTCATCGGTAAATAGCGCACTGCGATAAAGCTCATTTCCTGAGCCATCTAATAAAATATGTTGCGGCGTGCCCAATACCGCATATTGGCGTGTGATACTACCGTCGCTGTCAAAGACAGTAGGAAAGCGGTAGCCATGTTTTTTCAGGTAATTCGTGATGCTGCGCTTGTTTTGATTGAACCCAATATTGACGGAAATGACTTGATACCCCGTATTGGCTTGTTGATAGCTCTGTTCAAGTAATGGCATTTCTTCTATACAGTAGGCGCACCAAGTGGCCCAAAACTTCAAATAAGTCACCTGACCTTGGCTTGAAATCGCTTGTCCATCTAGCGTATTAGCTAACAAAGGCGGGTAGGTGTTGGCGTAAATGTTGGTATGTACACCGAGTAAGATGAGTAGAGGTGCTAAAGACTTCATAATGGGTTCCTTGTGGTTACTATAGCCAGCTTTTACCAGCCTGAATAAGAAAATATTGCGCCATGATTAAGAGCATGAGTGCGGTGAGGTTATTAATGTGAGCCAGCCACTTCCCTGATTTAGGCAGAGCTGCGAGTAGTCTTGCACTGGTGCCAGCAAGTAGCAGCAATGTACTCATGCCCAGCGCAAAACTAAATAACAGACTGGCACCGAGTAGAGGTTGTTGTGCGGAAGCAACAAATATCAATAATGCGCCTAGAATAGGTGAGGTACATGGCGCGGCGACTAACGCGCTGATCATGCCCATGATCAGGGGTACGGCACTGGTACTTTTTAGCTGAAAGTACTGAGTCGGTAATGTGACTAAGCCTTTATTAATGGCAGCAAAAAGCAGTAAAACATTGGCAAACCCTAATAGGAGGAGAGGATCACTTGCTACTTGACCAAATAGGCTGCCGGTAGTGGCTGCAATAAAGCCCAGCCCTGCATAAATGAATGCAAAACCAATGCAGTACAGTAGGGGGGCAATGCGAGGGTGCTTTTGCTGTGCAAAGGTGGCAACGGTAATTGGTAAAATAGGGTATACACAGGGGGTTAAACTGGTAAGTAGGCCGATAAAAAATACGACTGGGATTTGCCAGCCATTGATGTCAGACGTAGTCAATGCCCCTAAAATCGTTTGCTCCATATGCTTGCTCTTATGATGTCGTGAATGAGCAGTTAGAGTGCACGGGTGTGTTTGTAAGGCCTATCAAAGGGGCATCAAATCGATATCAAAATTTATCAAGTCTATGTTTTATTTGATTTTAAAAAGTTATCTCAGCCCCTTTAATATACCAAGTATATGCTTGGTTTGCTGAATTTGCTCGGTTGGTAAACCATACTGCTGTGCAACGGCTAATTTATCTGACCAAGCTTGGATCTGGTCAATGGGCGTATTGAAGTCTCGTCTCTCTTTTTCAGGAAACAGCTGTGTATGCTTAATCTCAAAGCTCATTTTGGGCGGCTTCATGGGGCGTTATTTTGCCTTCTGATAAAAGCTGTTGAGACAGGGCTATCATTTCATTTGTCGACATTGCATAGGGGTTGTAACGCTGTACAGATGTGTTTGACAGCTGTTTTGTGCTGTTGCTGAGCGTGACTGACTCTTGGCTTTGGTGTTCGGCGCGATTTTGATTTGGCTGGGCATGGTGCGCATTGGGTGTATAAATGGAGGGAGTTGAGATGAGCGAAATAGTTGTATGTACAAGATCAAAAACGCCCGCAGCAGCGGACGTTTTTTAATGCGATTACGCGTTAGTCGCGTACTTTGATGCCTTTTTTCTCCATGCCACGGTAGATGATAAGCATCTGTGCAATAGAGATGATATTTGACACTAACCAGTAAAGTACTAGACCTGATGGGAACCAGATGAAGAATATAGAAAATGCGACTGGCATATATGTCATCATTTTCTGCTGCATTGGATCTGTGATGGTCATCGGTTGTAGTTTTTGTGTTAGGAACATACTCGCACCAAATAGAATCGGTAGCACGTAGTATGGGTCCATCGCTGATAAGTCAGTTAGCCACAAGCCAAACTCAGCGTGACGTAATTCTGTGGACTCTAGGAATACATAGAATAGCGCTAAGAAGATAGGCATTTGCAGTAATAGTGGGAAACAGCCACCCATAGGGTTCACTTTTTCTTTGCGGTACATTTCCATCGTGGCTTGACCGAACTTCTGACGGTCGTCACCGTAGCGCTCTTTCAATTGCTGCATCTTTGGCTGTAATGCACGCATTTTTGCCATTGATGTGTACTGTGCTTTTGTCAGCGGGTAAAGGATAGTTTTCACGATCACGGTAATACCGATGATAGCTAGACCCCAGTTGCCTAAAATACCGTACAAGAACTTCAATAGCACTAATAGCGGCTGAGAAATAAACCACAACCAGCCATAGTCAACTGTTAGGTCTAAATCTTTATGTAGTGCTTCTAGTGCGTCAGTATCTTTTGGACCCATATAATAAATGGCCGATAACTTGGCGTCTGAGTTAGCCTGAATATTTACCGGCTCACCCTTAGCACCAATGATACCCTGGTTATTTCTCAGAGAGGTGTAAATAGTATTGTTAGTCTCTTTTTGTGGTACCCACGCACTGACAAAATAGTGCTGGATAAACGCAACATAACCACCTTGGGTATTTTTGTTAAGGTTTGCTTCGCGCATTTCGTCAAAAGCATACTTTTCATAAGGCTCATCTTGTGTGCCATACGCTGTCCCCAAATACGTTTGAGTCATGATACTGTCTTTGTCTTGTGCTGTACGCTTGATTTGCGTGTACAGTTGAACTTGGACAGGGTTTTCTGTTGCGTTGACCACATCATATTCTAGCGCAACGTCATATTGACCTGCTTTGAATACAAATGTTTTTGTAAATTGAACGCCTTTTTTGTCAACAAACGTCAGCGGAACACGCAGTTCATCACCTGATAGGGTATATGACTTTTGTTCGCTTGAATAAACAGGGCGACCTTCACTTGATGCATCTGGACCATTTAGGCCGATAAGGCCACTTTGTGAAATATATTGTTTCCCTTCAAATTCACCAAGTAGTAAGTAAGGTATATCGCTACCATGCGTTTCAGCATGTTGAAGTAGTTTGGCTTCAACAATGTCACCACCTTTTGTATCGATTTTAACATCAAGTACATCCGTTGTTACGGTAATAACAGAACGGATTGCTTGAGTTTGCGCAACCGGTACGTCCGCTTCGCTAGAAGTCGGAATATCCGCTTGGTCGTTATTTGAAGGTGAAGTGGCCACTTGTGTGACTGCACTGGTCTCGGCTTTGCTTTGAGCTTGTTCCTCTTGCCATTCACTGAATAGCAAAAAAGAGACTAAAAGCAATCCGATCAATAAAAACGTGCGTTGCGATTCCATAACAGCTCTTATTTCTCGTGTTGTTTATCTTGATTCGATTTTTCAGGGACGGGGTCATCCCCACCTGCGCTTAAAGGGTGACATTTTAATATGCGTTTAACCGCTAACCAACTCCCTTTTGCAATTCCGTGTAAATTAATTGCCTGAATTGCATAATTTGAGCATGTTGGATTAAATCGGCAATGTGGTCCAAGCATGGGACTGATAAATTTTTGATAGGCTTTAATAAGCATGATCAAAAATAGACGTATTACCGAAAGCGGATAATCCACCAATCGTTTACACTCACTTTGGGTCTTCGAGGCGTGTTTCATAGTCGCGAGGTAGACTCGATAATTGAGTGATTAAAAGGTGAGCTAACCTTACCTTAATTCACTTAAAATAGCCATGTTAGGACGGATATAGAAGTATAAAAGCGCCGTTATTTTTTCGGCTTTTTATTGGTAGGGCGTTTTTTATGGTGTTTAGGTTTTGGAGCACCCGGCTTACAACGTTCGTTAATTTTGCGCCAAAGCTTATTTAATTGCTTTGTAAGCTCTTCATTGCTTTGCTCATCCACACCTGTTTTGACCATCAAAACGATATCGATGTTATCTAGCTTATGCCTATTTAGACGAAAACTTTCTCTGGCAAGGCGTTTAATGCGATTACGTTGACAGGCTTTTTTACAACGTTTTTTAGCAACGGTTAATCCAAGACGTGGGTGACCTACATCATTAGGTTTTGCTAATAGTGTAAAAACAGGGGTAGCTGCACGAGCAGGCTCTTGAAATATGCGGGAGTAATGCGAGGGAGTTAACAGACGTAACTCCCTGCTGAAGCCTAAACCTTCCACTTAATATTAAGCAGAAAGCTCTTTACGGCCTTTAGCACGACGACGTGCTAGTACTTTACGGCCATTTTTAGTAGCCATGCGAGCACGGAAACCGTGAGTACGCTTGCGTTTAAGTACGCTTGGTTGAAAAGTTCTTTTCATAACTAATCCATCCGATCGGTTAAAGTTAAAACATCCTATGCAGGTCGCGATCCTGGCACAGGTGCCATTGCGAGCGCGAGATATTAAAGCCGACGCGCATGAAAGTCAATCATAATTGTTATGGTAGGCTTAATTTATAGGCAATCTGGTGCAAAATTGATAGAAAAGCGTTTTATTTACCCAAATAAGGTAATTTATTTTATGCTTTCTATATATAGAGAAGGAAATGCCATTGTCTTTGCTTATATATGAAGGATCAACTTTTGTGATCTATCTATATAAGATCGAGATCTTAGCTGTGGATCAAGTTGTTTGATCTTGGGCGGGTTTTCCACAGAGCTTGGGCGCAAATTGCAAACAACCTTTGGAAAACTTAAATTGATCGTAATTTTATGGTGAGATCTTGCTCTTTTTTTGATAAGATCTTTTCAAATAAGTGAAATTAAAAACTCATAAAAAACAGTTGTTTATCTTTTTTGTTTGGTGAGATCTTAATTTTTTTAAAAGTCAATATTGATGTTGTGGATAAGATCCCTTCATAATACCCGGCTTCCACCTGTGAATAATTGATAATATACAAACATTTCCGTAGATCTCTGAGTTAGCTGTGAATAACTCTGTTGGTTATTTTGTGAATGCACATTAAAAACCAACCCTATTGATGTACGGGAATAATAACTATTTCGGAGTGCAATGTGTATCTGTCGGTTTGGCAAAGTTGTTTATATGTTTTGCAAGATGAATTGCCGTCGCAGCAATTCAATATGTGGGTTAGGCCACTACAAGCAGAAAGTACCGAAGATACTTTAACCATCTATGCACCTAATCGTTTTGTGTTAGATTGGGTTCGAGAAAAGTACTTAAATCGAATTAATGAACTACTGATTGAAATCTGTGGTGATGAAGCACCAGAGTTACGTTTTGATGTTGGTAGTAAACCGATAGCGCAAGTTCAGCCGCAAGTATCTGCAGATTCATCTATTGGTGATACGCATGCGCCTACAACATCGCATGTGTCATCAAAAAGTGTTGTGCAGGCACCTGCTAATGATGTAAAAGTTGAACCCGCTCCGAAATCTAGCGTTAAATCTAATATCAAAGAAAACTATACCTTTGATAATTTTGTTGAAGGTAAATCTAACCAGTTAGCAAAAGCTGCTGCAACTCAAGTTGCAGATAACCCAGGTTCTGCATTTAACCCTGTATTTATTTATGGTGGTACTGGCTTAGGTAAAACACACCTTTTACACGCTGTCGGTAATGGCATTATTGATAAAAAGCCAGATGCAAAAATCGTTTATATGCACTCAGAGCGTTTTGTGCAAGATATGGTAAAAGCACTGCAAAACAACGCGATTGAAGAGTTTAAACGTTACTACCGCAGTGTTGATGCGCTGATGATTGATGACATTCAATTTTTTGCTAATAAAGAGCGCTCTCAAGAGGAGTTCTTTCATACCTTTAATGCGCTGCTAGAGGGCAATCAACAGATTATTTTGACATCCGATCGCTACCCGAAAGAAATTGAAGGAGTTGAGGATAGATTGAAATCGCGTTTTGGTTGGGGTCTAACCATCGCGATTGAGCCACCAGAGCTTGAAACGCGAGTTGCGATTTTGATGAAAAAGGCGCAGCAAAGTAACATTAACTTACCACATGAGGTTGCATTTTTTATCGCGAAAAAATTGCGTTCGAATGTACGTGAGTTAGAAGGTGCGTTGAACCGCGTTATCGCAAATGCGAACTTTACAGGTCGTCCAATCTCCATTGAGTTTGTCAAAGAGGCGTTACGAGACTTGTTAGCACTGCAAGATAAGTTGGTAACGATCGACAATATTCAACGTACAGTCGCTGAGTACTATCGTATTCGTGTGTCTGATTTATTGTCTAAGCGACGCAGTCGGTCTGTTGCACGTCCTAGACAAGTTGCTATGGCATTGTCAAAAGAATTGACTAACCATAGTTTACCTGAAATAGGCGATGCATTTGGTGGTAGAGATCACACCACCGTATTGCACGCATGCCGTAAGGTAAAAGAACTTCGTGAGGAAAGTCACGAAGTAAAAGAAGATTATCAAAACTTGATCAGAACATTGTCATCTTAAGGGTTGAGTGATGCAAATAACGATAGTAAGAGAACAATTTTTAAAGCCGTTAATGCAGGTGTCTGGTGCTATAGAGCGCAAACACACCCTTCCTATTTTGTCGAATGTGCATTTAGAAGTAAAAAATGGTGTGCTGTCGATGACTGGCACTGACTTAGAAATTGAGTTGGTTGCATCTGTAACGCTCGACAATGATACCGCAGACACCAAGCTCACACTGCCTGCTAAAAAACTATTAGATATCTGTAAGAGTCTGCCTGATAATTCAGACTTACACTTTAGCACGCAAGAACATCAAGTTTTGTTGACCAGCGGTAAAAGTCGCTTTTCATTGACGACACTGGCTGCAGAAGATTTTCCTAACTTGGAAGAGTGGCAAGGTGAGGTCGAATTTAAGCTCACGCGTCTAGAGTTACGTAAGCTACTTGAAGCAACGCATTTCTCAATGGCGAACCAAGATGTACGTTATTACTTAAATGGTATGTCTTTTGAGGTGGATGGTAACGAGATTAAAACAGTTGCAACAGATGGCCACCGACTCGCTATCGCACAAAAACAACTTGAGCAATCACTTGGTGCACAACGTCAGCTGATCATTCCTCGTAAAGGGGTGTTAGAGATCATGCGTCTACTTCCTGCGGATGATGAAGAGTTGACTATACAATTTGGTGCGAACCATTTCCGAATTATTGATCAAGAAGTTATCTTCACTAGTAAGCTTGTTGATGGACGTTTCCCTGATTATCGTCGCGTCCTACCTCGAGGTGGCGATAAGCTTGTGACGGCTAATCGTGAGTGGCTACGTAGTGCATTCCAACGCGTATCTATTCTATCAAATGAGAAGTTCCGCGGTGTTAGACTTAACCTAAGCAGTGGTGTGCTGAAGATAAGCGCCAACAACCCTGAACAAGAACAAGCTGAGGAAACGGTAGAAGTAAATTATCAAGGTGATGACCTTGAAGTTGGTTTTAATGTTTCATACTTACTGGATGTGTTAAACACTTTAAAAACAGAAGATGTTCAATTTACATTAGCTGATTCAAATAGCAGTGCTTTGATAGAAGGCAGTGGTGAAGATGATGCTATGTATGTTGTAATGCCAATGCGCCTGTAGAGGGCGCTCAATGAGTTTGACACATATTAGCCTCAATGATTTTCGTAACATTGAGGCAATCTCTCTTTCCCCTTCAAAAGATCTTAATTTAATTTTAGGCCAAAATGGCAGCGGCAAAACCAGTCTGCTTGAAGCCATTTACTTCTTATCTAGTGGCCGCTCTTTTCGCACAAATAAACATAAATTAATGATCCGCAGCAGCCAGGCAAAATGCATTGTTCATGGTAAAAAACAATTACATAACTTGTCTATACCAATTGGTATCAGTAAAGATCAAAGCGGAGATACACAGCTTCGCATTCAAGGGCAAGCAAGTCGCCGCATTGCTGAATTAGCGCAAGTTTTACCTGTGCAAGTTATTACACCTGAAAGTTATGAGTTATTTTTTGGTGGCCCGAAAGAGAGAAGAAAGTTTCTTGATCTAGGTGTGTTCCACGTGGAACATTTATTTTTCGATGTTTGGAAAAGCTTCAATAAAGTCCTTAAACAACGTAACGCGTTATTGAAAACTAAGCCCGCTAATTGTATTGAGCAGATCAAGTTCTGGGACAAGCAATTTATTGAGTTAGCTGAGCAAATAAATATCTATCGAAAAGCGTATATAAGTAGGTTTGAAGGCTATTTTTTTGATAAGATAGGGGGGATTAGCCCTGTTTTTGAAGGCCTTGAAGCTCGCTATGACGCGGGTTGGAAAGGGGAACTAAGTGACGTTCTTCAATCACAGCTCGAGCGTGATCTAAAACTTGGTTATACAAGCCGAGGTCCACATAAAGCGGATTTTAATTTTAAAGTTCATGGTCACAGTGTTGAAGGGATCATGTCTAGAGGACAGCTTAAGTTGTTGCTCTATGCGCTGAAGATCACGCAGAATAACTTAATTGAAAAAGAGACTGAAAAGCAGTCGATATTGCTAATCGATGATTTACCATCTGAACTGAGCTCTGAGACTTTAGGGTGTGTGGCAAAATTACTTGCTATTTGTGACTCCCAATTATTTGTCTCAGCTATCAGTTTGGACAGTTTAACGCCTGTTGTGGAACAGCTTGATAAACATATTGAGATGTTCCACGTGGAACATGGTCGTTTAATAACAAATTAATTGGAATTAACCATGTCTGATAATTATGATTCATCCAGTATTAAAGTACTGAAGGGATTGGACGCAGTAAGAAAGCGTCCAGGAATGTATATCGGCGACACTGATGATGGAACTGGATTACATCACATGGTCTTCGAAGTTGTTGATAACTCAATTGATGAAGCATTAGCTGGATACTGTGACGATATATTCGTGACAATTCATACTGATGGTTCTGTTTCTGTACGCGACAATGGTCGTGGTATACCAACCTCGATTCACCCAGAAGAAGGCGTTTCAGCTGCTGAAGTAATCATGACTGTACTACATGCTGGTGGTAAGTTTGATGATAACTCATATAAAGTATCTGGTGGTCTACACGGTGTAGGTGTTTCTGTTGTTAATGCACTTTCTGAAAAACTACAATTAACTATCCGCCGAGATGGCGAAGTGCATCAACAAAAGTACACTATGGGTGTGCCAGATGCACCTTTAGCAATTATCGGTGAAGCAGAATCAACAGGTACTGAACTGAGATTTTGGCCAAGCCCAGAAACCTTCTCTGATATAAACTTCCACTATGACATTCTTGCGAAGCGTCTTCGTGAACTGTCTTTCCTAAACTCTGGTGTAAGTATTATTCTTACCGATGAGCGTGAAGAAAATAAAAGTGACCACTTCAAATATGAAGGTGGTATCCAAGCGTTTGTTGAATACCTTAACCGTAAAAAAACACCAGTACATCAACATGTTTTCCACTTTACCACTGAGCGTGAAGATGGCATCAGCGTTGAAGTTTCTATGCAGTGGAATGATGGTTTCCAAGAGAACATCTATTGTTTCACGAACAATATTCCACAGCGAGATGGTGGTACTCACCTAGCTGGATTCCGTGCGGCGTTAACAAGAACACTTAACACCTATATGGAAAAAGAGGGCTTTAATAAGAAGAACAAGACCAGTGCAACCGGTGATGATGCGCGTGAAGGTCTAACTGCAGTTGTCAGTGTGAAAGTACCGGATCCGAAGTTCTCGTCTCAGACAAAAGACAAGCTCGTTTCAAGTGAAGTAAAAGGCGCTGTTGAGCAAGCCATGGCTGAGAAGCTGAATGAATTCTTACTTGAAAACCCGCAAGATGCTAAAACAGTTGTAAATAAGATTGTTGATGCTGCAAGAGCACGTGAAGCTGCGCGTAAAGCAAGAGAGATGACACGTCGTAAAGGTGTTATGGACTTAGCTGGCTTACCTGGTAAATTGGCTGACTGCCAAGAAAAAGACCCAGGGTTATCGGAACTATATATAGTGGAGGGTGACTCGGCAGGTGGTTCTGCTAAGCAAGGCCGTAACCGTAAGAACCAAGCGATACTGCCTTTGAAAGGTAAGATCTTAAACGTTGAAAAAGCACGTTTTGATAAAATGTTGTCTTCACAAGAAGTTGCAACACTGATCACCGCGCTTGGCTGTGGCATTGGCCGTGATGAATATGACCCAGAAAAGTTACGTTATCATAGCATCATTATCATGACCGATGCGGACGTGGACGGCTCACACATTCGTACGCTGCTATTGACCTTCTTCTATCGCCAAATGCCAGAAATCATCGAACGTGGTTATGTGTATATTGCTCAGCCACCACTTTATAAAGTGAAAAAAGGTAAGCAAGAGCGTTATATTAAAGATGATCATGCATTGACTGAGTACCTAACAACATTAGCGCTTGATGGCGCAGCACTTTATTCAAACGAAGGGGCTGCTGCTATTGAAGGTAATCGTTTAGAAAACTTGGTACATGATTATCAAAAGACTGTTGATGTAATTGGGCGTTTGCAGCGTAAATACCCAGCTTCCATTATGAATCGTCTTGTTTACCAGCCAGAGCTGACTGAAGCAGACTTAAGTGATGAAGCAAAAGTATCTGCTTGGAGCGAAGCACTTGTTGCTGATCTTATTAAGCATGACGATGATGCGACAATTTTCTCAGCAGCAGTGAGCTATGATGATGAACGTCACATGTATTATCCAGTAGTGAATATTCGTCAGCACGGCGTTGATAAAGCACACACTCTAAGTTATGACTTTATTACTTCTAAAGATTATGCACGCATTGCAAACACAGGTAAGCAAATCGCGCATATCATCGAGGAAGGAGGCTATATCCAGCGCGGTGAGAAGACTCAGCCTGTTAGCAGCTTCGTTGAAGCCCTTGATTGGCTAATCAATGAGTCTAAGCGTGGCTTGTATACACAACGCTATAAAGGATTGGGTGAGATGAACCCAGACCAGTTGTGGGAAACAACCATGGACCCTGATGCTCGTCGTATGCTACGAGTGACTATCGAAGACGCCATTGCAGCAGATCAGCTATTCGCTACATTGATGGGTGACCAAGTCGAACCTCGTCGTGACTTCATTGAGCAGAATGCACTAAGAGTAGTTAACTTAGACGTATAACTCTGCCTCATAGCAAATCCATAAAAAAGGAGGGGAAACCCTCCTTTTTTTCGTTTTAACGCTTAATTCTGTGCACTGCACACGGTATACTGAGCATAATTTTCAATCATTAAAACTCAATTTTGCGCTATTTGATTTACTGCTAATTTGAGTCCCATGTACCAAATAAATATAAAAGCCAACTATGCAAAAATATGATATCAAAACCTTTCAAGGGTTGATCCTGGCTTTACAGGACTATTGGGCACAGCAAGGCTGTGTAATTGCACAACCACTAGATATGGAAGTTGGTGCGGGCACATTCCACCCGATGACTTTCCTGAAATCAATTGGTCCGGAGCCAATGTCGAGCGCGTATGTTCAGCCATGTCGTAGACCAACTGATGGTCGCTATGGTGAAAACCCGAACCGTTTACAACACTATTATCAATTCCAAGTTGTTCTTAAGCCATCACCGGATAATATTCAAGAGTTATACCTTGGCTCATTAGAAGCGCTGGGCATAGACACATTAACCCACGAAGTTCGTTTTGTTGAAGATAATTGGGAGTCACCTACATTAGGTGCTTGGGGTCTAGGTTGGGAAGTATGGCTAAACGGCATGGAAGTAACCCAGTTCACTTATTTCCAGCAAGTCGGTGGTATTGAGTGTTCTCCGGTAACGGGTGAAATCACTTATGGTTTAGAGCGTTTAGCCATGTATATACAAGGTGTGGATAGCATCTATGACCTAATATGGACAGATGGTCCTATGGGCCGTGTGACTTATGGTGACGTATTCATGCAAAATGAAATCGAGCAATCGACTTACAACTTTGAGCATGCAGACGTTGATGCGTTATTTAACCAGTTCGATCAGTGCGAAAAAGAAAGCCAAAAGTTAATCGAAGCGGGCTTACCATTACCAGCTTATGAGCAAGTAATGAAAGCGTCTCATGCATTCAATTTATTAGATGCGCGTCACGCAATTTCTGTGACAGAGCGTCAGCGTTATATCTTGCGTGTAAGAGCATTATCAAAAGCGTGTGCACAAGCTTATTTTGAAGCGCGTGAAGCACTTGGATTCCCGCTTTGTAAGGACTGATCATGACAACTGAAAATTTATTAGTAGAAATTGGTACTGAAGAATTACCACCAAAAGCACTGCGCAAGTTAGCTGAAGCATTTGCTCAAAACACTGCGGCGGAATTAGAAGCGCTAGAGCTTGCGCACCAAGGTGTGAGTTGGTATGCATCGCCTCGCCGTTTAGGTATTCAAGTAAAACAACTTGAGACTCAGCAGCAAGACAAAGTCGTTGAAAAACGAGGCCCAGCGATTAAAGCGGCATTTGATGCCGAGGGTAACCCGACAAAAGCTGCACAAGGTTGGGCACGCGGTTGTGGCATTGATGTTAGCGAAGCTGACAAGTTAGAAACTGAAAAGGGCGCTTGGTTACTTCACAAGGCGACTGTCAAAGGCCAACAGGCAACGGAACTACTGAGCGATGTCATTGCAAAAGCCTTAGCAAAATTACCGATCCCTAAGCCAATGCGTTGGGGGGCGAATAAAACGCAATTTATCCGCCCTGTGCACACGGTTGCAGCACTGCTAGGTAATGAGATCATTAAAGGTGAAGTACTGGGCAAACAGATCAGTAATGAGCTTCAAGGTCACCGTTTCCATCACCCGGCACGTACGACTTTAGCGCATGCTGATGAAATTTTTGATACCTTAAAGAAGGCATATGTCATTGCTGATTATGATGTGCGTAAAGCACAGATCCGTGCGCAGATTGAAGCGGAAGCTGCAAAACTCGGTGCGGTTGTGGCAATGGATGAAGACTTACTTGAAGAAGTAACGTCGTTAGTTGAATGGCCGGTAACATTGACCGCATCATTTGATGAAGCGTTCTTGTCTGTACCAGATGAAGCCCTCATCTATACGATGAAAGATGACCAGAAGTACTTTCCGTTATTGAATGACAAAGGGGAGCTGATCAATAAGTTCTTATTTGTATCAAACATTGAAAGCAAAGATCCAAGTGTAGTTATCTCAGGCAATGAAAAAGTGGTTCGTCCGCGTTTAGCGGATGCGCAGTTCTTCTTTGAAACAGATAAGAAGAAAACTCTGGAAAGTCGTTTAGAGTCGCTTGGCAGCGTTTTATTCCAAAAACAGCTGGGCACATTGAAAGACAAATCTGAGCGTATTGCTGCATTGGCAGGCTATATCGCTGATCAACTTGGTGCGGATAAAGTATTGGCAGAGCGCGCTGGCCTTCTGAGTAAAACAGATTTAATGACTGAAATGGTCATGGAGTTTACAGATGTTCAGGGCGTTATGGGTATGCACTATGCGCGCATTGACGGTGAAGCAGAAGAAGTGGCCGTTGCACAAAACGAGCAATATATGCCGCGTTTTGCAGGTGATGCGTTGCCGTCAAACCCAGTTAGTTTTGCCGTTGCATTGGCTGATAAGTTTGACACGCTAGTGGGTATTTTTGGTATTGGCCAAATTCCAAAAGGCGATAAAGACCCATTTGCATTGCGTCGTGCTGCCATTGGTGCATTACGTATCATGGTTGAGAAAGAGCTTCAGTTAGACATTTTAGACATTGTTGCTAAGGCACAAACCCTGTTTGGTGACAAGCTGACAAATGACAAGGTTGCAGATGATGTCTTTGAGTTTATGCTAGGTCGTTTCCGCGCTTGGTATCAAGACGAAGGGATTAGTGTTGATGTGATCCAAGCGGTATTGGCACGTCGTCCAGAACAACCGGTTGATTTCGATCGCCGTGTGAAAGCAGTTAGCCACTTCCGTACATTGGATGAAGCTGAAGCACTTGCTGCTGCTAACAAGCGTGTGAACAACATCTTGGCGAAGAATAATGTAACCAGCGATGCAGCAGTGTCGACTGAGTTATTGATTGAAGATGCTGAGAAACAACTGGCAGAGCAAGTTGCGGCACTGACTGAAGAGCTTGCTCCTGTATATGCACAAGGCGACTATCAACAAGCGTTGACGCGTTTGGCAAGCCTACGTGAAGCGGTTGATAACTTCTTCGATAATGTGATGGTTATGGCAGATGAGGAAGCGGTTAAGAATAACCGTTTGGCACTACTGAGCCAGTTGAGTCGCTTATTCTTAAACACAGCGGATATCTCAGTTTTACAAAACTAAGATAAAAATAATCTGTGAAGCCAGCTATGATGCTGGCTTTTTTATTGATAAAAAAGGTGAGACAAGTGCAAAATAAAATCGCGTTATCCATCTTAATATTATTAGGGCTTGCTGGCTGTGCTTCTCCACAAGTGGGAGAGAAAACGAGTAATGGTGTGAGCCAAGCGGAAGCGAAAGTCATTGATCGAGCTTTGTATCTGCGCGGTGATTTTAGTTTATGGGATGCCGAAGATATATACCAGCTTAAGCCTCAAGGGAATGGCACATATTCGGTTCGCGCTCGGTTTATGAGCCCAGGCAAAGTATATGAATTTAAAATCGCGGATGAGGCATGGAGCCAAGGATATAACTGTGGTTATCGCTACCAAAGCTTAGTAACACTCGGACAACCGCAGCCGGCCGATTGCAATACTATTTATAATTACTTTAGTTTTACACCAGATAAAAAAGGATGGTATCGCATCACACTAGATTACAGGGTGTCGCATAAGCCTGCTGTTTTAATTCAAAGAGACTAAAAAATAATACAATGTTGTTATGTAACGGGTCGATGCGAGCTTAAGGTGTGGATCTAAGTGTAGTCCTAAGTGAAACGGCAAGTTTTCGTGCTTGCCGTATAGCTAAAGTTTAATACTATTCAGGTTTACAAGGGTAATCACGAGACGCACAAACATGAACGCTGGCTCGACCGCCTGCGACTGCATTCGTTTGGGTTGGTTTGATAGCTTGAAGGTCTAGGTTTTTAATTTTTTTTGTTTTTAGCTGTAATTTCATATATTTTTCCTTTTACTTTGTTGTTTACCTATTTTTTAAACTACCGCATTGCTTTATAAAATAATTCATTGAATGCTCGGTGTGAGTTTACACATTTATGCACTACTGTGTGGGTAAACCTTTAAGTTTAATTAGGGGAGATGTGCAACAGTGCTATGAGATATGGAGCACTGAGAACACTATTTATGTAAAAGGTGACTTGTGGCAGAGGTTATCTCTGACTGGTTAAAAAGGGCTTATTGGCCCTTTTTAATCAAATATTGGTAGGGTGCTTGCGCGGTTTCTTGAGCAACTAATGTGTGATCCATAAACTCACAAAAGTTCGGTATATCGCGAGTGGTCGATGGGTCATCAGCCACGATTAATAATGTTTCACCATGATTCATTTTTCGCACCATGCCACGGATCATCATAACCGGTTCAGGGCAACGCAGCCCAACGGCATCTAATGTATGGTCGGCATTATCAAAACTCATAAAATTGCACTTAGCTATTATAAAAAAAGATATTTTAACTTGGCATGTATGAAGATTTAAAGAGGGCTGAGGTAATTTGTTAGAATAACTTGAAATTGAAAGAGGCGATAAAAAAGGCAAAGCCACACATCGTGACTTTGCCTTGGTTACCAAGTTGAAATGGGTGATGACAACAAGCGTATTAATTCACGCGTTCAAATACGGTGGCGATGCCTTGCCCTAAACCAATGCACATGGTTGCGAGGCCATATTTGGCATCTTTTTCTTCCATAATATGAATAAGCGACGTGCTGATCCTCGAACCTGAGCAACCCAACGGATGGCCAAGTGCGATGGCGCCGCCATTCAGGTTTACTTTTTCGTCGGCAACTTCCAGCAACCCTAGGTCTTTCATTACTGGCAGAGACTGTGCTGCGAATGCTTCATTCAGCTCGACTACATCTAGGTCTTCCACTTGAATTCCCGCTTGTTTAAGCGCTTTTTGGCTCGCTGGAACAGGTCCATACCCCATGATAGATGGATCGCAGCCCGCAACAGCCATTGATTTAACACGCGCCCTGATCGGCAGTCCAAGTTCTTTGGCTTTGCTTTCGCTCATGACGAGCATGGCAGACGCGCCGTCAGACAATGCAGAGGAAGTACCTGCAGTCACAGTGCCACTGGCTGGATTAAACACAGGACGTAATTGGCTCAGTCCTTCCAGATTAGTTTCAGGGCGGATAACTTCATCATGTTCAACCAATACGGGAATGCCATGTTCGTCATGCCCTTCGGTCGGTAAAATTTCTTTTGCAAAGCGGCCTTCAACACTGGCTGCGTGAGCGCGTTGGTGTGAGCGTACTGCAAATGCATCTTGCTGCTCGCGATTAATACCATGTAACGTAGCAAGGTACTCAGCAGTTAAGCCCATAACGCCAGCTGCTTGTGCTACCGAAGTTGAAAGGCCTGGGTGAAAGTCTACGCCATGGGTCATAGGAACATGACCCATATGCTCAACACCACCAATAAGGTAGGTATCGCCTGCACCTGTCATGATAGCGCGCGCTGCATCATGCAGTGCTTGCATGGATGAACCACATAATCTGTTCACGGTAACAGCGGGTACTGAATGAGGGATACCAGCTAGAAGCGCTGCGTTACGTGCAACATTAAAACCTTGTTCAAGTGTTTGTTGTACACAACCCCAATAAATATCATCAATGGATTCTGGGGCAACTTGTGGGTTGCGCTCAAGTAGGCCTTTCATTAGGTGTGCGCTGAGGTCTTCTGCACGACGATGCTTAAACACACCGCCTTTGGATCGACCCATAGGGGTACGAAGACAATCTACGATAACTGCATGTTCCATATTACTGGCCCTCCACTTGATAGAACACTTTACCTTCTGCTGCCCAAGCACGTGTTTGCTCAGAAACTTGGTAAATTTCACCTAAGTCAGCATATTTATCGGCCATAGCAACAAACTCGCTCAAACCAATTTGATCTAAGTAACGGAAAGCGCCACCTCTAAATGGCGGGAAGCCAATACCGTAAATGAGTGCCATATCTGCTTCTTGCGGTGAAGCGACAATGCCTTCTTGCAAACAAAGCAGTACTTCGTTGATTAGAGGGATCATGCAACGCTCAATAATGGTTTGTTTGTCGAACTGCTGCGCATCATTACAAATCTGACTCAAAAGCGTCAATGATTCAGGATCTTTACTCTTTTTCAAGCGGCCTTTTCTATCTGGCGCATATTGGTAAAACCCTTTTTGATTCTTTTGACCAAAACGCTCTGCATTGGCCAGTAAGGCAACCGGGTCTTTGTCTTGACGGGCCATGCGGGTTGGGAAACCCTCGGCCATCACACCTGTACAGTGATTGGCAGTGTCGATACCGACGACATCAAGCAGGTAAGCTGGACCCATAGGCCAACCAAATACATTTTCCATGACTTTGTCTATTTGACTAAAGTCAGCCCCTTCAACTACGAGCTTACTGAAGCCTGCAAAATAAGGGAATAAGACGCGGTTTACGAAAAAGCCCGGGCAGTCATTCACGACAATTGGCGACTTACCAAGTTTCAATGCGTAGTCAACAACCGCTGCTACTGTGTTATCTGAGGTTTTTTCACCACGAATGATTTCAACCAACGGCATCTTAGGTACTGGGTTAAAGAAGTGCATACCACAGAAATATTCCGGATTTTCAAGCGCGGTTGCTAATTCATCAATACGGATAGTAGAGGTATTTGACGTCAGTACAGTGCCTTTTGGTAACTGCTTTTCTAAATCAGCCAGCACTGCTTTTTTAACTTGTGGGTTTTCGACAACGGCTTCAACAATGATGTCTGAGTTTTCTAAATCACGTTCGTTGAGTGTTGGTTTTATTTTCCCAAGCGTGGCAACCATTTTCTCTGTTTTCATGTGGCCGCGTTTTACTTTTTTACCCAGTAGGCCGGCCGCTTCGCCCATGCCTAAATCAAGCGCAGCTTGGTTGATATCCTTCATGACAATCGGCGTGCCTTTGTAGGCTGACTGGTAGGCAATGCCGCCACCCATAATACCAGCACCGAGTACAGCCGCTTGCTTAATATCAAGTTGGCTTGCTTTGGCTTGTTTTTTGGCAACGCCTTTAATGTACTGGTCCGCTAGGAAAATACCGGTTTGCGCTGCCGCTTCTGCCGTTTTGGCTAGCTTTGCAAAGTTGGCATTTTCGATTGCCATAGCCTCTGTGCGAGTCTGGTTAGCGGCCGCTTTGATGGTTTTGACTGCCATCACTGGCGCAGGGTAGTGGCCTTTGGTTTTTGCCATGACCATGCCTTCTGCCATTGCAAAGCTCATGCCTTGCTCGACACGATTCATCTTTAAAGGCTCAAGTTTAAGTTGGCGCTTTGCTTGCCAATCGAGCTTACCATCAATGGCTTGTTCTAGTGTTTTTATCGCGGCGTCCATTAATTTATCCGCTGCAACAACGGCATCTAATGCGCCGACTTTAAAGGCATCGGGTGCGCGATTTTCCTGACCGGTTGAAATCCAAGTCATGGCATTATCTGCACCAATCACACGAGGCAATCTCACGGTACCACCAAAACCCGGCATAATTCCAAGCTTGACTTCAGGTAAACCGATTTTGGCATTTGGGGTTGCAATACGATAATCGGTAGCAAGTACCCACTCACATCCGCCACCCAGTGCTAGGCCGTTGATGGCAGATAGAGTTGGAAAAGGTAAATCTTCAATCGCATCGAATACGTCAGTGGCATCTTTGATCCAACTTACGAGCTCTTGTTCAGGGCGATTAAAGGTAGGTAAGAATTCGAAGATATCGGCGCCAACAATAAAGTGGTCTTTATCACTGGTAAAAACTAGGCCTTTTACATCATCACGTGTGCTGAGTTCAGCTAGTGCTTTGGCACAGTCTTGCAGGGTTTGTTGAGAAAGTTTGTTGACCGAACCGGGCAGACAAAACTTAAACTCAGCAATATTGCCTTTGCAAAAATCAACTACAAAGGACTCGCTTTTGATTAACATACTTGTTCTCCGTGACACTGGTACGATGAGTTGTCATTTCATTCAGTGTGGCGTCTTTAAATGAAAATTGCAATGAAAAATTTACCGCAGATTTACTGTAAAGCATAAATTGGGATGTTAAGGTGGCTAAGTGCATAGATTGGACTAAGGTGTTTTAAGGTTTACGCATTCAGTTTATTTAAACCTTCAATCATGCATAACTTGATTACGAGTAGGGCATAGGTGCTGCTCAAGACTGCTCTGGTGCAGTTTAATTAAGAAAGTACTCAGCTTTTGTCTTTAAACACGGTTTTTAAATTAGCTGGGTCTGGATATACAACGCATTTATGTAAGTATAGGTCGCCATGAAATTACGGATCTCTCGGTTTTTTAGTACGGGTATGTGCGCTTTTTTCACTTTGTTAAGTACCCAAGGGTATGCGCAAAAGCCCCATCAAGATTTTATACAAGCTGAGCGAATAGCTTGGTCAGGAAATTACACTAAATTTAAACATGCACTGGATGAGCTCGATCATCCATTGAAGCCTTATGTTGAGATGACATTTTATAAACGTCATCCCAGATTAAAATATCAAGCAGAAATTAGTCAGTTTTTATCTGTCTATGACCACACGCCCTTGGATTGGCCTGTGCGCAAAAGCTGGCTGAACTATTTAAAAAAGCGCGGTAAGAAAGCGTTATTTATTGAACATTATCAGACAACAAATAATGCAGAGTTAAAATGTACATATTTGCAGTTTCAACTGGATTTAGGCGCGCCTAAAAAAGCCATTTTAGATCAAGTTGAACCTTTGTGGGTGGTGGGCAAGTCACAACCTAAAGCCTGTGATAAGTTATTTTCACAGTGGCAAAAAGCAGGTTACCGCTCACAAGCGTTAATTTGGCAACGCATTACCAAGGCAGCACAGGGCGGTCAAACCTCGCTAATTAAGTACTTAAAAACCTTGTTGCCAAGTAATGAAGCGTATCTTGCAGATTTATATGTGGCGGTGCGCAGAAACCCAAGCGCGTCAGCAGGGTTGTATCGTTATAAACAACGCAGTCAAAAAGAAAGTGAAATCGCGGTGTATGGCGTCAGACGACTTATTTGGCGAGACCCTAAGTTGGCGCTAAGAGCGTGGGATAAACTGCAAGACATGTTTGAATTTAGCCAAGCGCAGAAAGACAGCGTTGCTTATCGCTTTGCGCTGGCTTTGGCATCAAAAGGGCATGAGCAAGCGCGTTTTTGGTTAAATAAAGTACCAACTGAATTACAAGATGTGAAGCTCCGTCAATGGCTGATGAGTAATATGCTCAAAGAGCAAGATTGGGAAGGGATCGCGGCACTGTTCACAGGTATGGATAACTTGAGCAATGGGCAAGCTTATTGGCTCGGTTACAGCTACTTTAAGCGCGGAGACTCAGCCAAAGCGACCTCACTTTGGCAGTCACTGGCCAGTAAGCGAGATTATTATGGATTTCTGGCAGCGGCGCGACTGAATTTACCACCGTCAATGAATGCGCAGTCACTGGATGTCAATGAGCAAACGTTAGCGAATGTGTCACAAGCGCCCGGCTTTAAACGGGCAAAAGCACTGTATGAGCTGGAGCGTTTTACCCACGCTCGTAGAGAATGGAACTATTTAACTAACACTTCCAGTACTGAGGAAAAGCTTGCTGCATCGATATTGGCTGCAGAATTAGACTGGTATGACAGCACCATTTACACCTTAGCGCAGATTAAAGCATGGAACTATGTTGATTTACGCTTCCCGATGGCGTTTGACAGTTTATTTGAACGTTATAGTGAACGAAATCGGGTTGATCTTGCTTGGAGCTATGCGGTGGCACGTCGTGAAAGCAGCTTTGCACCAGATGCGAGATCCTCTGCTGATGCTTATGGCTTGATGCAAATGCTGCCGAGCACAGCCCGTTACGTGGCGAAAAAGCGTGTCTCTAAAAAGCAGTTGATGACTCCGTCTATAAATATTCGTCTTGGGACGGACTATTTGGAGTATTTAAAGCGTAAAACCAAGGGCAATGAGATATTGGCGACTGCTTCTTATAACGCTGGTTATCACAGAGTGAAGCGCTGGGTACCGGATGAAGCCATGCCAGCTGAATTATGGATTGAGCTTATTCCATATCGAGAAACTCGGGACTATGTGAAAAATGTGATGGCGTATCGACAGGTCTATCATACCAAGCTTGGTCGAGAGGGGAATGTGTTGGCAGGGATCTTGGATATGAGTATAGGCGGCAAACGTTAAAGCGTCGTGCTGTGACGTCATTTCAAGGAGTTGGCATGGCATCGTTTTTGAGACGGTGCTATGTTAGACTCAAACATAATTGAACAGAACTAATATGGGTACACTGTGGACACATTAGCAAATTTGTATGCAGAGCATATCACTACGCTTCAGGCGCGTACTAAAACCATCGTTGAGCGCGAAGGCCTAGATGGCTTAGTTATTCATTCCGGTCAAGCTAAACGCCAGTTTTTGGATGATATGTATTATCCATTTAAAGTTAATCCGCAGTTTAAAGCTTGGTTACCGGTCATCGATAATCCACACTGTTGGTTAGTGGTCAATGGCGTAGATAAGCCTAAATTGATTTTTTATCGTCCTGTGGATTTTTGGCATAAAGTCCCTGATGAACCAAGTGATTTTTGGGCTGAGCACTTTGATATTACGCTGTTAGTGCACCCTGAGCAGGTTGAAAAACTACTGCCTTACGACAAAGAGAAGTTTGCTTATATCGGCGAATACCTCGAGGTCGCGCAAGCGCTTGGTTTTGGTCAAATGAACCCAGAGCCAGTAATGAACTTTCTGCATTATCATCGTGCTTATAAAACACAATATGAGCTGACCTGTTTGCGTGAAGCTAACCGCATCGCAGTGCTTGGCCACCAAGCTGCCAGAGATGAATTTTATGCGGGTGGATCTGAGTTTTCTATTCAGCAGGCGTATTTGAATGCCACTGCACATATGGAAAATGATACGCCTTACGGTAACATCGTGGCGCTCAATCAGCATTGCTCCATTTTGCACTATACACATTTTGAACGTCAGGCACCGAGCAAGCATTTATCGTTCTTGATTGATGCTGGTGCTAATTTCAATGGCTATGCATCAGACATCACGCGTACCTATGACTTTGCTAAGCAAGGGCAATTTGCAGAAATGGTAGATGCGTTAAACCAACATCAAATAGCCCTTGGTAATGCACTTGAGCCGGGTAAACTGTACGGTGATCTACACATTGATTGCCATCGTCGTATAGCGCAAATTTTGTCTGACTTTAAAGTGGTGAACTTAGGTGCGGATGAGATTGTTGAGAAGGGCATTTCATCGACGTTCTTCCCACATGGATTGGGCCACCACATTGGTTTGCAAGTACATGATATGGGTGGCTTTATGGCTGATGAGCAAGGTACACATCAGGCACCACCTGAAGGGCACCCGTTCTTACGTTGTACAAGACGCATTGAAGCTGGGCAGGTATTTACCATTGAGCCTGGTTTATATTTCATTGATTCATTACTCGGTGATTTAGCGAAAGGTGAACACGCGCAGCATATCAATTGGGATAAGGTTGACCAGTTTAAGCCATATGGCGGGATCCGTATTGAAGACAACATTATTGTTCACGAAGACCGTCTTGAGAATATGACGCGCGATCTTAACTTAGATTAATATGTTGGTGTGTCGTATTGGTTCAAGTGCGGCTCAGCTTGTTTAATAAAAGGAGTCGAAAGGCTCCTTTTTGCTAGAAAATACTTTATGTCAGAATATAAAATCCCAACTGAAACCATTTCACACCACGAAGAAATCAAAAAAAGTACGTTTTTGGTGCATGTTGCGCATACCCCTACAGTGGACGATGCAAAAGCATTTATTCGCAGTATTAATGACGCATACCCAGATGCACGTCACAACTGTTGGGCGCATGTGGCTGGGGCTCCAGGAGGCAGTCATGTTTTAGGTTTTTCTGATGATGGTGAGCCGAATGGTACGGCTGGAAAACCCATGTTGAATGTCTTAATGGGTTCTGGCATTGGTGAAGTTACTGCGGTGACGACGCGTTATTTCGGGGGGATTAAACTTGGAACAGGTGGTCTAGTTCGAGCTTATGGCGGCACTTTGAATAATGCCTTGAATGTGTTGACGACCGCTGTGAAAGTACCTGCAGCAATACTCATTGGAGAGTCCGACTATGCGCTGCAAGGAGTCATTGAGCAGCATTTAGCTAGCCAGTATCAGGTGCTGAATATCCAACATACGTTTACAGCAAATATTGGCTGGCAAATAGAGATTGATGCCCGAGAAGCCAAGCTGGCCATTCAGTCAATATTTGATCTGACCCACGGTAGTGTGGCAATGAAACTACAAAAGTAATTGCTTTGTCGGGTTATGAGGTTTACTAACGCCCAAGTGTATTAGACAATCAAGTTTAATCATAACAACAAGCGATCTGCGTTATGCAATTTCGTACCATTATAAAAATTCTTGGCCAACTCGTCGCACTGTTTAGTTTGACTATGGTGCCGCCAGCACTGGTGTCTTTGATCTACAAAGATGGTGGTGGTGTGCCTTTCGTTTTGGCTTTTATCTTTAGTGTCTTAATTGGTCTGATGGCCTATTACCCAAACCGAAAAGAACGCGGTGAACTCAAAGCCCGAGAAGGCTTTTTGATTGTGGTGTTATTTTGGTTGGTACTGGGATCGTTTGCATCCGTACCTCTTATATTTCTCGATGAACCTAACCTCTCTTTTGCCGACGCGGTATTTGAAGCGTTTTCTGGATTAACAACCACAGGTGCTACGGTCTTAACCGGAATAGAGTATTTACCAAAGTCAGTACTGTTTTATCGTCAACAGTTACAGTGGCTCGGTGGCATGGGGATCATTGTACTTGCGGTCGCCGTGCTGCCTATGCTTGGCGTTGGTGGGATGCAGTTATATCGTGCAGAAACACCGGGGCCGGTAAAAGACTCGAAAATGACGCCGCGTATTGCCGATACGGCAAAACACCTTTGGTACATTTATGTGGCTCTGACCGCAGCGTGTACAATGGCGTATAAATTTGCTGGAATGGGCTGGTTTGATGCCATTTGTCATGCGTTTGCGACCATTGCGATAGGCGGCTTTTCTACGTATGACGCGTCGATTGGTCACTTTGATAGCCCGATGATTAACTTTATCTGTGTGGTGTTCTTACTCATTGCGGCGATTAATTTCTCGTTGCATTATGCGGCGGTGGCAAGTCGCAGTGTGCGAGCATATTTACGCGACCCTGAGTTTAAAGTCTTTCTGTTTATTCAACTGGCGCTGGTGGTAATCTGTTTTGCGGTATTGTCTTCAAATCAAGTGTATAGCGATGGTGATGAGACGTTAGATCATGCTTTATTCCAAGCAGTTTCAATCAGTACAACTGCGGGTTTTGCAACCGATAGTTTTTCAGCTTGGCCGCTGTTTTTGCCTATTTTGCTGATTTTTTCCAGTTTTATTGGCGGTTGTGCCGGCTCTACTGGTGGGGGGATGAAGGTAGTTCGGGTGTTTTTACTGTACTTGCAGGGGATCAGAGAGCTAAATCGTTTGGTACATCCAAGAGCCATCTATTCTATTAAGTTAGGTAGAAAAGCCTTACCAGACAAGGTGGTTGAAGCGGTATGGGGGTTTTTCTCTGCCTACGCTTTGGTGTTTGTGATCATCATGATCGCGCTACTGGGCACGGGGCTTGATAATATCACCGCGTTTTCTGCAACTGCTGCTTGCCTTAATAACCTAGGTCCTGGCCTGGGAGATGTGGCGGCGCACTATGGTGATATCACCGATACTGCTAAGTGGATTTTAACGCTGGCGATGGTATTTGGACGCTTAGAAATATTTACTCTATTAGTGTTATTCACGCCAACGTTCTGGCGTGGCTAGTTTTCTGAATATTGAATTTATGCCAAGGCAAGGGTGCCTTGGCAACGCGCTTTAGGGCTGCGCTTTTTACTCCCTCCAAAAGTCTGATGATGGGCGCTTAAACCCATCATCAAGTGTGAAATCCCGTGTAAAAGTTAAAGTTTTTTTATATCTAGACGATAATTCATAGTAATTATGCGTTGGCGTCATATAGGGGCGTCATACTGCTAAAATAAACAATGGAAGCGTTAGAGGTATTTAGCATGACTATACAAGAGTTGGCAGAAAATCGTTTGCAGGTTTTACAGATGCGAGCGGGAAGTATTGTCGATATGGAGATTGTACTGCCAGCCAATCGCAAGCGGATCAAAACAGAGTTTGTTGGTGCGCTTGAGAATCAATTTATTATTTTAAACCACCCTAGCCATCAGCGCTTGGGGGCGGCAATGGATTATGTCAAAGAAGGCACAGAGGTGATTGTACGTGCTTTACCAGAGGAAGGTGATGGACAAATTATCGCATTTAAAGAAACCATTAAATCAGTTACCACGCACCCAGCCAAACTCATCTACCTGTATTATCCTAACGAAGTACAAACCTATAAACTACGTGCTCAGACGCGCATTCCTACTTTGATACCTGCGGTACTAAATGTAGAAGGTAAAAGTGAAGTGGGTGTCATCAAGGATATTTCTTTGGCGGGTTTAATGTTTGATGTTCAGAAAACGCATTTGCCAGAAGAGTTAAAAGAACTGTCTTGTGAAATTTTAATTGAAGGCAAAGATGCAAAAAAACTGACGCTTGTTGGTAAAGTGTGTCGAGTGAAAGAAAACCAAGAAGACGTTGTGTCATTGGGGATTCACTTAGAAAGCCAAGATAAGCAAGTGCAGGCGATACTTAAAGACTATTTAATTGATATTTCTGTACTGGGTAACGAGTAGCCCTGTGTGATGACGAGATGGCGCACACTGGCCATCTCAGATACACGTTATACGAATAGCGCACTGACTTGGAATAACTTTTCCACAACACCAATTTGCTTTTTATCGATTAAGAACATGATCACGTGATCACCTGACTCAATCACTGTGTGATCATGGGCTATCAGTACTTCCGAGTCTCTCACTATCGCACCAATGGTAGTGCCGTGTGGCAACCTAATATCACGGATAGCTCGACCCACAACTTTGGAAGTGTTTTCATCGCCGTGTGCGACGGCTTCGATGGCTTCTGCAGCTCCCTTACGAAGCGAGTAAACATTGACGATATCACCGCGGCGAACATGAGTGAGGAGTGCCGAAATCGTGGCTTGCTGAGGTGAGATTGCGATATCAATTTCACCACCTTGCACAAGATCAACATAGGCACTGCGTTGGATCAGTACCATGGTTTTTTGCGCACCCATGCGCTTGGCCAACATGGCAGCCATGATATTGGCTTCATCATCATTGGTGACCGCAATAAACACATCCACTTGTTCGATATGTTCTTCAGACAGAAGCTCTTGATCAGAGGCGTCACCACAGAATACAACTGTGTTATCAAGCATTTCAGAAAGCTGAGATGCGCGACTATGATTACGTTCAATCAGTTTTACACTGTGATTTTTTTCTAACGAGCGAGCAAGGCCTGCACCGATATTACCACCACCGGCTATCATGATTTTTTTATACGATTGCTCAAGTTTTTGCAGCTCATTCATGACTGCGCGGATGTGTTTAGTAGCGGCGATAAAGAAGACTTCATCATCCGCTTCTATCACGGTTGTGCCCAGTGGCTTGATTGCTTTACCTTGACGGTAAATTGCAGCGACTCGAGTATCAACATTAGGAATATGCTCTTTCAGTGCTGACAGTGCATAACCAACCAGTAAGCCACCATAATAGGCTTTGACCGCGACCAGTGACAGCATGCCATCTGCAAATTGCAGTACTTGCAGTGCGCCAGGGTAATCAATTAATCGACGAATATACTTTGTGACCAATTGCTCAGGTGCAATGTAATGATCTACGGGGAGGTCATCGTTGTGGAATAGTTTTTCGCGATAGTCTAAATATTGCTCGGATCGGATCCGAGCAATTTTTGTGGGCGTATTGAAAATACTATAGGCGACTTGGCACGCAACCATGTTCACTTCGTCGGAACTAGTCACAGCAATGATCATATCGGCATCTTCGGCACCCGCTTGCCTAAGCACTTCTGGGTGCGCACTATGTCCATTGACGCCTTGCAGGTCATATTTATCCTGTAGTTCACGTAAACGCTCACCATCGATATCAACGACCGTGATTTCGTTTTGCTCACCAACGAGGTTTTCTGCCAGTGTACCGCCAACTTGTCCAGCGCCTAAAATAATGATTTTCATAGCTTAAACTTACAACGTTTAGAGTTTTTGCAACTTGGCGTAATAGAAGCCATCCGTGATGCCAGGCAATAATTGTAAGCCAGGCTGTTCTACCTTGTCTTGTGCATGCAAAGCAATATGCTGTGCATCGTCTGTGCGTGATAAGAAAGCACTGATCTGCTGGTGGTTTTCTTCCGGCAATACAGAGCAGGTCGCATAGACTAAAGTACCGCCTGACTTGAGTAATGGCCAGATGTTATCCAGTATTTTGGCTTGTAACGCAGCCAGTTCATCAATGTCTGCTGCGCGTCTTAACCATTTGATATCAGGGTGACGACGGATCACACCAGTTGCAGAACAAGGTACGTCTAACAGAATACGATCAAATTGCTCGCCTTGCCACCAGCTATCAGGTTCATCGGCAAGCCCATGCACGCACTGTGCCGTTAATGACAAGCGATTAAGATTATCGGTGACGCGCTCTAAACGCTTCTCGTCAGCATCTAATGCAGTGACTTGGGCATCTGCAAGTTCTAATATATGACAGGTTTTTCCACCCGGTGCTGCGCATGCATCTAAGATATTATCTCCATCTTGTGGTGATAATAAGCGGGCTGCCATTTGTGCCGCTGCATCTTGCACAGAGCTTGCACCCGTTGAGAAGCCTGGTAATTGTGTTACATCTACTGGGTGCTCAAGTAAAATACCATCGGGGTGAGATTCATCCAGAGTATAGTCAATGTCCGCTTTATCTAGTTGCTGAGCGTAGGTATCCGTATCGGCTTGACGCTGATTTACACGCAGCCACATAGGGGCTTGTAGCTGATTGGCTTCTAGAATGTCAGACCAAGTATCTGGGTAAGCAGCTTGAATCTTTTTAATAAACCAACTTGGGTGATTGTACTGACAGACCATGATTTCATTTGCACTTTGCTCAAGAGTTGCCTGCTGACGTTGAAAGTTGCGCAGTACTGCGTTGACTAGGCCTTTCATGCCTGGTGCACCTAATGACTTAAGTGCATTAACAGTTTCTGCTACCGCCGCATGAGCGGGGACGCGCATATGCTGAAGTTGATAGATACCGACATAAAGCAAAAACTGAAAAACGCGACGCTTGCCTCGTAATGGTTGATCAAGTAACTGCTGACAATAGTTTTCAAGGCTCGGCAAATAGCGCAGCACGCCGTAACACATTTGCTGCAGTAAAGCGCGATCTTTGACTGGTAGCTTTTGGCTAGCATAAGGCAATTGCGCTGTGAGTGACTGGCCTTTATCGACGACTTGAAATAGTGTTTGTGCCGCGAGTGCGCGTACATTCGCCATTAGGCACCTACCTTATTGCCTGGTGTTACCCATTCAGCACGACCATTTAAAAAGTCTTGCGCTGACATTGGCTTTTTACCCTGCGGTTGCAGTTGGGTGATTTGTAAGGCATGGGTGCCACACGCAACGACAATACCTTGTTTGTCTGCGCTTAACACTGTACCGGCCTCACCTTGCTGTTCGACGACATTGGCTTGCCAAATTTTCACTGCTTGTGACTGCATTTGTGTAAAGCACATCGGCCACGGATTGAACGCGCGGATATTACGCTCAATTTGCTCGGCTTCCATTGTCCAATCAATGTCAGCCTCTTGCTTAGAGAGCTTTTGTGCGTAGTTTGATAGGGTATCATCTTGCGCTTCTGGGGTGATGTTACCCGCTGCGAGCTTATCTAACGTTTCTACCAATGCAGACGGACCTAACTCTGCGAGTTTTGCATATAGGCTTGCACTGGTTTCCTGCGTATCGATTGGACATGTGGCGATATGTAGCATGTCACCGGTATCTAAGCCTTCATCCATTTGCATGATGGTCACACCGGTTTCTTTATCCCCAGCCCAAATAGCACGTTGAATAGGGGCAGCACCACGCCATCTTGGCAAAATAGAGCCGTGTACGTTAAGGCAGCCAAGTTTAGGCGTATCTAAAATGGCCTTTGGCAGTAGTAGTCCATAGGCAACCACAACCATGACATCAGCATTTAACTCAGCAAGTTGTTGCGTTGCTTCGTCGTTTTTTAGAGAAGCGGGCTGGATAACTGGCAGGTTATTCTCTAGAGCGAGTGTTTTTACTTCACTGGCTTTTAGTTTTTTTCCGCGACCAGCTGGTTTATCTGGTGTACTGTACACTGCAACAACTTCATGATGGGAGTCGAGCAATGCTTGAAGGTGGCGTGCAGCAAAATCTGGCGTGCCCGCAAACACGATACGTAAAGGGGTATTCACGAATAATCTGTCCAATAAAAAATGTGTATGATTACGCTTTAGCCGCTAGGCGCGCTTCTTTTTCAATTTTCTTTTTGATACGTTGGCGCTTAAGAGGCGACAGGTAATCAATGAAAAGCTTGCCTGCAAGGTGATCTAACTCATGCTGTACACAGTTTGACAGCAGTTCTTGCGCATCAAATTGGTACTCTTCGCCATTTTCATTGAGGGCTTTGACGGTCACTTTCTCAGCACGGTCTACTTTTGCATATGAGTAGGGTACAGATAGACAGCCTTCTTCGCAGACCATAGTCCCTTCTGTGGCGATGATTTCAGGGTTGATCAAAACATATGGTTCATTGCGTTCTTCTGATACGTCGATCACCACAATACGCTGATGAATATCAACTTGTGTTGCTGCTAAACCAACGCCATTTTCTTCATACATGGTTTCTAACATGTCTTTGACGATTTGACGTATTTCATCATTTACTTCTTCCACCGGTTTTGCCACTGTACGCAAACGCTCGTCTGGAAATGTAAGCACTTCTAACTTTGCCATGGATACCTTTTACAGTCTGTATAAATGGGGTAATGTATGCTCTTATTTTAGCCATTCACGTTCCCCTTTAACAGGTTTTGGTGGATAATATCTAAAAATAACTCAAGGAATTCGGAATGAAATCTCAAATTGCAGCCTTATTACTGGCAGCTTCAGCTGTATTCCCTACGATGGCCGATACTTTGACGGTTAAATCTGACGCGCCCAAGCGGTATGTGGTTAAGAAGGGTGACACACTATGGGATATTTCGAGTTTGTATTTAAATAGCCCTTGGAAGTGGCGAAAGCTTTGGCATCAAAACCCGCAAATTGATAATCCGCATTTGATTTACCCCGGTGATATCTTATCGCTCGGACAAGATGAGCACGGAAATCCGATATTAGTAATTGACAAAGGGGTAAGAAAATTATCTCCACACGTGCGTATCATAGCAGAAAAAGGCATGGCAATACCGACGTTACCTCTTTCGGTATTAGAACCTTACTTAAGCTACGATCAAGCACTTGATCAAGATGACATTGATGCTTATCCCATTGTGCTGGGCGCCAACAAAAATTTTAAAATGAGCATTACGGGTCATTTGCTGTATGTAAAAGGCAATCTCGTTCGAGGTGGAAATTATGGTATTTATCGTCGGGGCAGTGCTTATAAAGATGGCCTAAAAACATTGGCATATGAAACCATCTTGGTGGGAACTGCACGCGCTTTGAAAGCGGGAGATATTTCTGAAGGGGTGCCAAGTACTGTAAAAGTTGAAGCGGTTAAAAGGGAAATTAAAGCGGGTGACTTTTTAATACCATTGCCACAAGGTCAAGATTTTAAGGCGACTTTTAAAATGAGTAGGCCTACGAAGGCGGTTGATGGCACCATTATCGCCAGTAGCAATCAACACAGTGAATTTGGCCCGATGTCTGTTGTGGTGCTCAATGTCGGCAGTAAGCAGCATCTAGTTGAAGGCAGCGTACTGGACATATTACGCCAGTCTCCGACAGTCGTAGAGCGTAATGGGATGCCAAAATATTTAGAAGACTCTAGCAGTCTTGATAAGCTCGTAGGGGAAGTTGGCTCTTGGTTTGGTGAGGAAAACAATGAGGATAGCACTGTATGGCATATGCCCAGTGAAAAAGTGGGTGAGCTGATGCTATTCAAAGTTTATGACAATATCAGTTACGCGATGGTGATGAAAGCGATTCAACCAGCTCAGATAGGAGACAGCGTAACGAATTAATATAAACACTGCTTCAAGGAGGGAGCATGGCACATTTATCATTAAGAGAAGCTGTGGCTTTATACCTATGTCGTGGCATCGGTGTGAGCACCATCTTGGCGCTAAAACAAAAGATAGCGCTATCTACGCTTTTTACGTTGCCCAAACCTGCACTTTGCCAGTTAGGGCTGAGTGACCACCTAGCACAGCAACTGGTCACTATAGATTGGTCCAAAGTGGATCGTATTCTTGCACAGTGTGTGTCTTCAAAAATTCAAATTATCCATTACTTTGACACCCATTATCCTGAGTCGCTAAAACATATTTGTAGTTCACCTTGGGTGTTATTTTGCCGTGGCAACAGTGAGCTGTTGCATCAACCTCAAATCGCCATTGTCGGCAGTCGCAGTGCTTCTCGATTAGGGATGGACAATGCTTATGACTTTGCTAAGCAACTGGGAGAAGCCAATTTTGTTATCACCTCAGGCATGGCAAGAGGCATTGATGGCGCAGCACATCGTGGTGCACTGCAAAGTGTGCGGGGAACGATCGCGGTGTTGGGCACGGGTGCAGATGTGATTTATCCAAAGCGTCATGAGGAGCTGTATTGGCGGATTGTCGAGCAAGGCTTGATAGTCAGTGAGTTTTTACCCGGTACAAATCCTCATGGAACTAATTTTCCAAGGCGCAATCGAATTATATCAGGGCTCTCTTTGGGCGTGTTATTGGTAGAAGCTGAGATAAAAAGTGGTTCACTGGTCACTGCGCGTTATGCCATTGAGCAAAATAAAGAGGTATTTGCTATCCCAGGCTCCATTCGCCACAGTTTATCAGAGGGGTGCCATTTTTTAATAAAGCAGGGAGCAAAGCTGACGGAAAATGTCAGCGATATTATCGAAGAGGTGAGCTTTTTACCCGAAAACAGTCTATATATTATAGAAAGTGAGAAAAAACAGGAGGCTTGCCTCGTTTTGCAAAATCTCGGTTATGAGGTAACTGACGTTGATACCTTAGCACAGAGGACCCAGTGGCCAGTAGAGCAGGTACTTGCCAGACTATTGGACTTAGAGCTTGAAGACAAAGTAGAACGTGTATTAAACGGCTACATCAAATTAGCGAGGGGTTAAATATGTTTGATATCCTGATGTATTTATTTGAAAACTATATTCACAGCGAAGCGGATATCTTCGTAGAGCAAAATCAGTTAACAGATGAGTTAGTTGGCGCAGGCTTTGATCAATCAGAAATATATAAAGCCTTGGATTGGTTAGAGCAACTAGCAGATCTTCAACACAGTGACGAATTTCCTTACTTAAACGCAAAACCAGACTCAGCAATACGCATTTATACGGCTGAAGAGTGTCGAGTACTCGATGTAGAATGCCGAGGTTTTTTAATGTTTGTTGAGCAAATAGGCGTGATTGATAGTACGACCAGAGAGATGGTCGTTGACCGCATGCTGGCACTCGAAAAATCATCTATTTGTTTGGATGATTTGAAATGGGTGATTTTAATGGTGTTATTTAATGTACCTGGAAAAGAGCATGCTTATGCACAAATGGAAGACTTAATCTTCGAGCAACCATCAGGGTTGCTACACTAACAATGCCTGCGGCATATTTGAGCTATTAATGTGCCGTAGCAAATTCATGTCCTCAGTTTTTCTAATTCTTTCAAATGCGATTATCTTAACTAATATATGTGTAATTTTATTGTCCTTATATTGATACACACAGTAAAATAGCGCAAAGCATGCACAGTGAAGGTAAACAAATGAGTAAAATTGATCACTCTATTTTTAATGCAGATAAACATGCATTAGAAAAAGAATATGAGATCTGCCCTAAATGTGGTTCAGAGCTGGTGGTCAAACACTCTAAAAGTGGAGCATTTCTTGGCTGTGCCAATTACCCAACATGCGATTATATGCGTGCCTTTGCTCATCATGATAGCAACGAAATCAAAGTATTAGATGATGCACCTTGCCCAGAATGTGGCCGAGCATTGGTGATCAGAAATGGTCGATATGGCATGTTTATAGGGTGTACCGGTTACCCAGAGTGTGACTTCATTGTGCATGAAGAAGAGGAGCAAGCTGATACGTTTCCTCAGTGCCCTAAATGTCATAAAGGGCATCTACAGAAAAGACAGAATAAGTACGGCAAGTTTTTTTATGCGTGCGATGCTTATCCTAAATGCAAATATAGTTTGAATCAGTATCCCGTAGCACATCAGTGTGAGCAGTGCGATTGGCCTGTGATGGTGCAAAAAAAGCGGGCTGGAAAAGCTATGCTACAATGTCCGCAAAAAGCTTGTCAGCATATGATTGAGGATCCCAATGAGTCACAATGAAAATCAAACAGCTAAGCCGCAATCTGCGATTGATGCATTGCAGCAAGGTGAGTTGATCTGTTACCCCACTGAAGCCATTTTTGGTTTGGGGTGCGATCCGGATAGCGAAAGTGCGGTACATAAACTTTTAGCGTTAAAGGAGCGCCCAATTGAAAAAGGCCTGATACTGATTGCTGACAATTTTGCCCAGTGTTTAATCTATGTCGATGATGCAAAAATCCCAATGGATAAGCGTGCTGAGATCTTTTCAGCATGGCCAGGACCGGTCACCTGGGTTCTACCTGCAAAATCGACGACACCAAAATGGCTAACCGGCGCGCATTCGAGTATCGCGGTTCGAGTGACCGATCATCCTGTTGTGAAGCAACTCTGTAAGACATTTGGTAAGCCACTTGTATCGACCAGTGCTAACTTCAGTGGTGAAGAGCCTGCAATGACCATTGATGAAGCCAAGGCTATGTTTAATGAACGTGTTGGTTTTTATCAAGAGGGTGAGTTAGGTGGTCGCACTGCACCAAGCCAAATCCGTGATGCCATGACAGGCAAAGTATTTAGGAGCTAAGTGCGTGAGCAAAGTGAATTTAGAAACGGTCAAGGAATTCTTATTGCAGCTGCAAGATGCTATCTGTGCGGGCTTAGAGCAAGCTGACGGCAGTGGTAAATTTGTGGAAGATAAGTGGGAGCGTGCAGAAGGCGGCGGCGGTCGAACACGGGTGCTTAGAGGCGGTGATGTCATTGAGCAGGGGGGAGTCAATTACTCTCATGTTTTTGGCGCGTCAATGCCTGCATCAGCAACAGCGCATCGACCAGAATTAGCAGGGCGAAGCTTTCATGCCTGCGGCGTCTCTTTGGTTATTCACCCAAAAAACCCACATATACCAACCAGTCACGCCAATGTGCGTTTTTTCATTGCCGAAAAAGAAGGTGAGGCGCCGATTTGGTGGTTTGGCGGTGGCTTTGATCTAACGCCGTTTTATCCGCATTTGGAAGACGTTAAGCACTGGCACCAAGTCGCAAAAGACCTATGTGACCCATTTGGTGATGACGTGTATCCGCGGTATAAAAAGTGGTGTGATGATTATTTTTACTTAAAACACCGTGATGAGACCCGGGGTGTAGGTGGATTATTTTTTGATGATCTGAATGAGTGGGGTTTTGATAAGAGCTTTGCCTTTATGCAAGCTGTTGGCGAAGGCTTTTTACCTGCTTATGCCCCCATCATTGAGCGCAGGAAGGCTTCCCAAGTGACTGAGCAAGAGCGCGAATTTCAGCTTTATCGTCGAGGTCGATATGTTGAATTCAATTTAGTATGGGACAGAGGCACACTATTTGGTTTGCAAAGTGGTGGTCGTACGGAGTCCATTTTGATGTCGATGCCGCCATTAGCTAGATGGGAGTATGACTTCACCCCAGAAGCCGACTCTAATGAAGCAAAGTTATATGAGCATTTCTTAAAACCACAAGATTGGTTGAATATAGACTCGCTCTCATAAATTGGTTGAGCTAATAAGGGTCAAGTTATCAAAAAAGGAGCGTGATGCTCCTTTTTTAATGGTTAGTCTAATTTGAACCCTCGTACCTGCTCGTCCAAAGATCGCGCTAGCTCGAGTAGCTCTTCACTGACTCGTTTACTACCGTGGGCATCTTCCAAAGATTGCTCGGCATTATCCCGAATGGCGACGACACTTTGGTTGATCTCTTCAGCTGCTTGATTTTGTTGCTCAGTGGCATCGGCAATTTGCACATTGAGCGCATTGATCTCATGCATTTGAGATGAAATATCCTTTAACGCCTGAGCAACCTGTTGCACTTGCTGTGCGCGATCATCAGCCTCTGCACAGGAAGCCGTCATTGCGTTAACGGTTTGCTGTGCTTCTTGTTGTAATTTATCTATGGTGCGGCGTATCTCATCGGTAGAGTCATGAGTACGGGTTGCCAGAGTTCTCACTTCATCGGCAACCACTGCAAACCCTCTGCCAGCTTCGCCTGCGCGTGCGGCTTCTATAGCAGCGTTGAGCGCAAGCAAATTCGTTTGCTCAGCGATACTGCTTATCACCTCTAGCACTTTGCCAACAGCCAGAGTTTGTGTTTGCAATTGGCTGACTTGATTAGCCGCATCTCGAATATCATCGGCTAATTGATTGATACTTTGCTCTGTGGTGTGGGCAATCGACATACTTTGCTCTGCAAGGTGATTGCTACTGTCAGACTTTTCAGAGGCAAAGTGGGTGGTATTTTTTACTTCACTGGATGAGCTTTCTAGTTCATTGATTGCAGCAGCGACCGAATCTGTCCCTTGTTTTTGCGCTTGTATTGCTTCTTCTGTGGTTTCTGCAGCGGTGTATATATGCTCCGCAGAGTGGATCAGGATTTTTGATGAACGGGACACCTCGGCAATACTGTCTTTAAAGGCTGCCATCATTTTATTGAAGTTAGTAGCAAGGCGGCCTAACTCATCATCTATATTATCTTCAATGCGTAAGCTTAAATCTTGGTTGGACGTAGCAAGGCGCATGGTTTTACCAAGCCTTTTTAAGCGAACGATAAATAGTTTGCGGAATAAAATACCTAAAATGATGAACGCAGTGGCAAAGATGGTACTTAGTAGTGCGGTACTAAATACGGTATTGGTATCGACAGTATTGTCGATATCACTCAGTGAGTAGCTGATTTTGACTGCACCTAACACATCACCTTCTTGCGCTTGATGGCAGCCTAAGCAATTTGTGCCTTTGTAGTCTGCACTGGCAACCATGGGCTTTAGGTAAGTCATAACTCGTTTATCACCGCGTTGCTCAATGACTAAGCGCTCTTCACCTCTGAGTGCTGCATGTTCGGCATCCGTTTGTGGAGATTCGTTGGCATTTCCTTGGCCGTAAAGCTTATTGACTTGATCGCCACGGACGATGTGAGCATCTTCAATATTGTCATGGTTACGAAGCTTTTCCCCGAGAATATGCCGATTAGACATGGTGCCGGTGAGCATCATGGTATTGATAGAGTCGAAGTAGTTATCGGCCAGTAATCGAATATTGGTTTCGACAGTTTGCTCGGCGAGGTTTTTTTGTTGACTACTATTGCTCAAAATACTGGCTATGAGTACCAATACACCAGTAATGGCGAGCAGGGCATATATTTTATGTTGAATAGACTTCACACGCATCGCACCTAATAGAAATTAAGCATCCATTATGCGTGTGAATAAACCCGTACCATTTGACTCAGCGCAAAAGTGACTTCGCTAATGCAAAATTACAAATAGCACGCTAGTCTTGGTTAATCATATGTGTCGCTAATTGTGCCAGCGACTTTCTTAAGCCTTCACGCAGTAGTGGGTTATCAATTTCAGCATCTAATGCTTTATCCATGCAATACATCCATTGGTCACGCAGGTCTTGGTTGATAGTAAAAGGCATGTGGCGCATTCTCAGACGCGGGTGACCATACTTTTCGACAAATAAGTCTGGGCCGCCCAACCAACCTGACAAGAATTCAAAAAATACCTGACGGATCCTATCAAGTGGCAGTGGATGCATGTCGTAAAGTGGTTTTGCATAGGGATCGCTTGCCATAACATCATAAAAGCGATTTGCCAAAGCGAGCGCCCCTTTTTCACCACCAATTAATTCATAGGGCGTGCGTTCGGGGTTAGGTGCATGATGATTTTGCGATGTCTTAGGATCTTCACTTGCATCTTTATTAAAGATACGTTTAATTAACTGCTTCATTCACTATCACTATTGTTAGGCTAAAAATGGATAAATACGCGGTTTTTGGTAACCCGATAAAGCATTCTAAATCGCCAGAGATTCATTCGCAATTTGCATCTGAACTTAATGAGCAGATTGACTATACCGCTATATTGGCGCCGGTAGATGGCTTTGTTAGTAGTATCAATGCGTTCTTTGCTGATGGCGGACTTGGAGCGAATGTCACTTTACCGTTCAAGGAAGAAGCATTTAATTATGCTGATCTGCTCACTGAGCGGGCAAAACTGGCTGGCGCTGTTAATACATTAAAGCGACAAGATGATGGAACAGTATTAGGTGATAATACGGATGGTGCTGGCCTAGTATCGGATTTACTGAGACATCAAGTGCAATTACAAGATGCTGTGATTTTGCTCTTGGGCGCTGGTGGTGCAGCAAGGGGGTGTATATACCCATTATTGCAAGCTGGTGTTAAACACATCGTAGTAGCAAATCGTACGGTGTCAAAAGCCCAACAATTAGCTAAGCTATTTGCCCCTTACGGTGAAGTCACTGCTGTGGCACTCAATGAAATCCCACATTTACCTTACACAGGTGTGATAAACTCAACCTCTTCGAGTGTCACCGGTGACATACCGAATATTGCAAGCAATGTCGTGGCGCAGACAAGCTGGGGTTACGATATGTTTTATAGTGATACGCAGACGAGCTTTTTAAACTGGATAGCGACGCATAATCCAAATTGTCAGCTAATTGATGGTATTGGCATGTTAGTGGGGCAAGCTGCTGAAGCGTATACTGTGTGGCGAGGTAAATCTCCAAATGTTGAAGCGGTATTGGAAAAGGTAAAATAATCATGAATCAAGCGGTCTTATTTAATGATGATATTCACTATGACGTTGCGCTTAGTCGATTAGTCTTTACTGCCATGGTTTCTGGCATGATAGTGCCATGTGTAATTGCGGTACCTGCAACGTTAGAAGAACCATTGGTGCATTTTAGAAATCATCAGTTTGATTATGAAATGCAAGCCGAAGAGCTCATAGAAGATGAAAGCTATTCGGCATCTGGTGAGATAGAGTTAACCTTCCTCTAAATACTCATCTTTAAGCTCTACGTAATTTTGCGCGGAGACTTTTAAAAAAGCGAGCTCTTGATCTGTTAACTTGCGAGCTTGCTTGACTGGACTGCCAACATATAAATAGCCAGACTCCAACGTCTTGTTAGGTGGGACTAGCGCACCACCCCCAATAATGACATCATCTTCAACGGTGACATTGTCCATGACAATCGCACCCATACCGACCAAGATACGATTGCCTAGCTTGCAGCCGTGCAGCATAACTTTATGGCCAACAGTCACATCGTCACCGATGATCAAAGGGTAGCCTTCGGGATTTGTTTGGCTTTTACGTGTTAAATGTAAAACGCTGCCATCTTGAACATTGGTGCGCTCACCAATGGTGATATAATTGACATCGCCGCGCGCGGCCACTAACGGCCAGACACTACTATGTTTGCCAACACTAATATCGCCAACCAGAACTGCGCTTTCATCTACATATACCCCTTCAGATAACTTGGGGGCGATACCTTTATACGTTCTTAACATGATTCTAAGACTCTAATGAAGAAGATAGCACTAGTGTAGAGTTTAATGATTTAAATCTCTATAGGGAGATAAAACCCTACAAACGAATACTAAATGTACATTTTTAGTGTGTTTAGCTCAATAATTGCTCGAGTTGTGTGTTTTTATAAGTTTTCTTTAAAAAGTGCTTGCACTATTTCCTCAGCTCCCTATAATGCGCACCCACTGACACGGCGGGATGCGAGAGAAAACGCAAACCAAAGAGAAGGTTAAAGTTAAATTGAAAGATTAACTTTTTTCGAAAGAAAGAAAATTAAATTTTCTAGTTGACTTTG
>NZ_JAKFZS010000029.1 GCF_021654285.1 Pseudoalteromonas luteoviolacea
GGGAGCATTAAAAATAAAAATCTACCCCTTTTGTTACTTCAAACGTAAGTATCAGTTTGATAATATAAAGATGAGCCTGATTTGGCGGTTAGGTTTAAAAATGTTTCTCCGTTGTGCATATTACAGCGGTTAAGTTAGCGCAGAGAATTGATAACCCTCTGCGCCTTTCTTAAACCACTTTAGGTGGATCTGGAATGCTACCTGGTCCAGAGCCGCATAAGCTTGTTTTGTGTTTAGGCCAAGCTCCATCACCACTACCTGCAGCACTAGCGGATGCTGCAAACAAAAACATCAAGATAGTTAAAAAATATATTTCATAGTTAATCCTTTAATAAATACCAATACCCTTAAGCAGGGTAAATGATAATTCCACCGCTGTTGGCGTGTGCTTGACAAATACTCATTGCAAATAGGATTGCGGTAATAGCTACTTTTTTCAATTCAAACTCCTTCACATAAACTTTTTAGGCGGGTTGTGATCGCCCTGATTAACTGTCCATACTGTAACATCTAGCTCTTTGTCTTCAATGGTTTTTTCAATACGCCGCAGGTAGCGTTCTTTTGTTTTTGAGTTTACGATTAAAACAATACCTGCCTTTTTACCCGTCATTGCTGAATAATATAATGACTGCCCTATCGCTTCGGCCCACTTTTTAGCAAAATCATACTCAATAGCATATTCATCGTTTAGACAATCAATGCGTGTTTTGTCGGGCAGCCGATGTTCAATTTCACCACGACAGTGAAACTCCACAAAATCAGCCTCATACTTTAATGTTTTTTCAGGAATGCTTAAGCCGTCACTTGAAAGTACAGCACTACTTAAAAAAGCAGATGCTATCAATAAATGTTTCACAATTTACTCTTTTTCTATTTTGAAAAACTCTCCCAATGACATAGAGGCCAACTCTGGATAAGCCTCTACAAACTTCCCCAAAAAGTCGAGCCCGGGGTTACCCCTTCCAGGTTGAAGCCGGTTACTAAAAGTATTTAATTCACTCTGACTATCAGGTTCACATCCATAAACCTGACGAAACAAAACCCTGTTGCTAGCTTCGCCTTTTAAACTTGTCAATACAGAGAGTCCAGCCTCTATATGCCGCCTGTCTGTTTCTTTCTTTTTTGGCATTTCGCTCGCCATATATTCCCCGTTATTGCTCGAATCATAGAGTGATCTAAAAGTTAAATCAAAAAAGACTTAAATTAAATCATAAATGATTTGACATTAAATCAAAGATGATTAATTATAATCCACATATTAAGTCAAAGATGATTTAAAGGGAATAGGTATGAACATTTCAGTTAACAGTTATTTTTGTGGTGCGGGGCTATTTGATAGCGGCTTATTAGATGCAGGTATTAATATCAATCAGGCATTTGAGTTAGACAAAGAGGCCGTGAAAACCTACGAGCACAACTTTGGTGATCACATTAAACACTGTGATATAGCTGAAGAGCTGGTACTAGAGCAAGACACTTGCCACGGCATGGTATTCACTTATCCATGTACTAAATACTCAACCATTGCCGACATTCACGGCACACGTACAGGCGATGAGCTTTTCTTACACGCATTGCGGCACCTAGCCATTGCCAGACCCGAGTTTTATGTAGTTGAAAATGTGCCTGGCATGAGAGCCTTTCCGCTAGTAATGGAAGCAATGACGAAAATGCCAGATTACTATGTACAAGTGTTTTGCCCAATTAAAGCGACTACGTGGCTACCACAAAGACGAGATCGGTTAATTATAGTCGGCACAAGGCGTAGCTTTTCAATTCGCCCACCAGCAAACACAAAGCAACTGCCGCTATCAGCTGTATTAGAGAGTGATCCTCAAGTCACATTACCAAAAGCTATTACTGCACGCATGAATGGCGAGTACCGTGATTTACCCATCATTAGCGATCCAGATAAAGGTGATATAGCGCCTACATGCGTTGCACATTACGCCAAAGATAAATCAACTCGTTTGGTCGTAGATAAACGCTTTCCAATGGGTGTAAGGCCCTACTCGGTTAGAGAGTTTGCGCGCCTACAGGGGCTTAATGATGGTTTCAAGTTTCCCGTATCTAACACCTCTGCTTATAAGCAGATCGGGAACGGTGTACCTAGACCAGTAGGTCAATGGATTGGCAGCGAAATGACACGTTATATGAATCAATTAAATTAACTTTGAAAATCGAATTTTCTAATAATTGGAAAATATCAGGGGGTCTTGCATGAGTGATTTAACAGCATCGTTAACAGAATATGTAAACATGCAAACAACTGTTTCAGCACTGAGTTATAAAGCGATTGCTGAAAACAATGATTGCAGCGCAGATCAGGTCAGGCGCAGAGTTGGCGATTTAATCAAAGCTAGAAAAGAGCTAGTGAAAAAGAATAAAGCCACCCCTAAGAGAGAAGAAAAACAGCCGTTAAATGGTGATTTAGAGTCCTTAATTTCAACATTAATTAGAAAGGTTGATGCGTTAGACAAAAAAGTCACCAAGCTAGTTAATAGTGAGTGGATTGAATATGACGGTAAGAACCAACCACTGAACGAATGCGAAGTAAAAGTGAAGCTTTCTAACGGCGATTTTATCACTGGTAATAGCAATCAGATGCCGTGGCAAACCAAGCAGCAGAAAATAGATTGGCTAAATAATTATATGGAAATTAGTTTCAGTGGCAAATATAGCGAATCAGATGAGCATGAATTGCTGCGTGTTGATTTGGTGAAAGAAGAAGCTAAAAAGAATGGGTTAGACATTGACTATAACTTAGAGCATTTTGACTTCAAATTAGATAGTGAGGTCAAAGGGGAAGCGGAGCTGTACGATTATGAAATTGAAATTTATGGCAAAGACATAAAGGAAGCGCTCAGGTTATACAGAAGTAATTATCATATGGCTTATAAAATTTTGGTGAACAAGCATTGGGATTCATTTGTAAAACAAAAATTTGCAGAAAACCAAAATGATATTAATAAGCCTTACGTTATTGAATATCAGGTGTTGCCGAATCCAAACAAAACAGTGATGAACAAGCTTGATTCATTAACTAAAAAAGTCAATCAGCTACTTGATTAATCAAGTGGTTTAAATGTTGGAATACGTAAATATTCACAGTTTACGACATTTCAGCGGTAGGATTTATTTAAACCTCTAATTCTGAATACGGCAGATCGGGCGCTGCACCAACAATGCGCCCGCCCTCAATTTAAGCACCACCATAGCTAGTCGGGGGCGCTAGAATTATCATCCGCATAAACTCTAGGGTCATCTAAAAGCGCCACGACACTGGCACTACTGGTTCCGCTGGGCTTCACTTCTTTAATTAATATACTATTGCACCACCTCCCGCTCACACCAAACATATAGAATGGCGACTCAAATCTACCATCAAATGTAGGCACAAAGTCTAAGTCTTGGTTTATGACGACCTCATTAGCATTTACACCTTTTGTGGCTGCGTATGGACCGCTCAAGCGTCCGTTTGGCTTTCTGAGTGCAATAACATGACTTTGACCAGATTGCCATTGTGGTGCGTTGTTTAAGTGCAAGGTGCGACCTATTGCGTACTCAACACGACCACTTTGTTCGTAACCGGGTATGTCATCAGCAACAGCGCAATAATCAAGATAACGACTATTAAACGCATCCATTTCAGTTTTCCACTCAAACCGAGTACGTCTATAGCGGCGCTCTCGACGTTTACGCATGCCGTGTTGATAGGCTTTGTCTCTGCTGGTAATACCAAACGCACGGATTTTTTCGGGGTTTATGCCTTGGTCGCCTGCAAGTAAGCACATTACGGTGGCAGGCTTCCACGTCACAGGATCAAAATATTCGACTTCGACGCCATCGTGTTCGTCATCATCAAGCAGCTTAATGGTGCGTTTAAGCTCACCGATGTAGTTATCTGGCGTATACGTATGTTGATACTGAGTGCGTGGCTGGTCACGTACAGGGATGATTTGACCATAATCAATGGTCGGCTCGGCAAAGCCACACGCTAAAATGCGCTTTAATGCCGCAAATAACGTGCTGTCACTTTCAAATACGGCATTAAATTCATCACCTCGATTGCGCCAAGTGGTATGCAAGGCGGCAAGTTCTTCAAGACCGATTTGCTCATCTGTATGACCAACTTTTTTAATCGCATACGCAAAAGCCGGTGCAATGTCATTAGTGGCTTTTGGCGTGGTCCATACGCCATTTTCGTACATTGGCAGTTTGCGTGTCGCGGTTACATTCAGTTTATTTTCAGCGCTGCCAGCCAGTGCATTGTTACCTCTGATTTCGAGCGCGATGGTGGTCCAATCAGGGTAGCGGCTATGCGTTGGCAATTCGGCTTTTAACTGCGTCCAAAAAACGGTGTCATAAACGCGAGTATCATCATACGCCTGTGTCACACGTTTAACGCGCACCTCGGGCCTCATTTCTGTACTTAATATGATTTGTATCGTTTCGGCCAGTTCGTCATTAGTCGCATTGCTGAATGTTTTTGTGTGCTGCTGCCAAGTGCTTGCGTCCTCGTCTCTGTACTCAATTAACAGCTCAACGGTTTTATTTGTAATGTTGCCATTATCATCTAGCTCACCCAAGCCCCGTGGCAATTTAAAATCTAACCATAGTTTTTTGGTTTTCTCACCCTCTGGGATTGCAAAAAACGCACCGACGAACTCACCGTCACCACTGCCATTTTCAAGCGTAATGATTGCCGATGAGTGGGACTCTAGCACAAAGCCTGTCCAGCTATCATCATCCTCATATTGTGCATTTACTTTTTGCAGCGAGCTGCCATCAATAGATTTTGAAACTAAGCGGTACAAACCGTCATTCTGACCGCTATTTGTACCTGATACATTTAAAATTTCATCAATTTCAAAAGGCGGGATAGTTTTTATAATTTTTGGCTCATTACCCCCATCAAACTGAGTGGTTACACTTGTTATTCTTTTACCACTAAATGACCACTTCCGGGGGCTACTACTGCCACCAGAGCTGCCAATCTTGCCTTTTAGCTCAAAACCTTGTTGGCCTGCGCTGCCGCCCACCTCTTTTGATGTATAGACGTTGCGGTGCGCTTCATGACCTGTGACCAGTTCATTAGGTCCGAATACTTGACAATTTACATCAGCGCCATAGCGATTGATTGGCGTTTCACCAATTTTGATCAATTCTGCTGGCAAGTCATATTCGCCCACGCCGATACACATAAACAAATACAAATACTGTTCGTTGTTTTTGTATTCTCTTCGCGGTGGTGCTAGGTAACTCGGATAATAGTTATGCGTGCCAAAAATCTCAGGCACAACGCCCATTAAACGCGCTCGGTTTCCTTGTACGTTGGCGTCATAAATGCTTGATCCATCCGGCGTGGTTGAGCTGTAATTGTCAGGAATTTGGCTCATTGCATAGATGGCCGTGCCGACGGCAACTATGGCTATAACTGCTAATGTGATAGTCGCAGGATCTTTTGGTTCGACCGTAATGCTAACCGTATCATGCTCACATAGCGCATAGTTAAGCCATTGCGCTGGCTGTAATGACTGGCCGTTAATCATCACACTGAAAGGCGGTGGTAGCTGCGCATCATACGACGGTACATTGGCAATGAGCCATTGCTTCAATGTCTGACCAACAAAGCCTGTGCATGGCTCATAAATAGACGTATCTAGTTTATTTGGATAGACGTTGATTGATACAGATTTATTTGTCTCTATAAGCATAATACTTGGTCACTAACGCTAGGCGCTCAAAGTCACGCCGTTTTATGATTTCTGCGCCGTATTGGCGACTGGTATGGATAACTTGCAGCAAACCGCCAACTTCAACACAAATACCCACATGGACCAGCACACCGCGTCTAAATAAGCACGCAATTGCGCCTGCCTTTGGCTGGCATGGGTCAAACTCGTATTGGATTTGTTCAAAGCTGTTATGCAGTGATTGCTTGTCGTCGGGGTGAACATGACCAAAACTTTCAAACAGCGGATAAGCAAAGTCATGGTGTCCAATCCATCGCACTTTGCCCCAGCAATCCCAACCAGCAAGGTCACGGCCACCGTCCACATACGGCACTTGTAAATATTGATTTAAATCCATGCTTAAACGTACTTTAGTCCCGGTGCTGTGGATGGTGTAAACCGTGCTTTTGGGAATGCTTTATTTACCAGATCACCAAAACTTGCTACCACCTGCACACTGCGGCGTGTAGCTTGCAATTGCTCCGTTGTAAATACAAGCGGAGCGTGAGCGGGCTCGGTTAAGTCTCTGGCACGATAAACGCGGTAAACCGCTCGGACCTTATCCCCCGCTTCAATCGCCACATTACACCGCATCAACACCTCACCCGTCACATTATCTAACTGAAACTGTAAGTCTTGATGGCCTTTAGTGCTTTTTGGCGGCAAGGACACGGCAAAACCACACGCGGTAAACGTCACGGTCTCGCCTGTTTCTAGCGTTAATTGCAGGTCATCATGGCCTTGGCACAAATAAATTGCGCCAAGGGCCTCAGAGATTAATGTGAGTGTATGAATAGGTAGGTCGTTGACAGGTGCGCTGGCGTAAAGTATTTCTAACGCTTCACTCATATCAGGCCCTATTCATTATCCACGCTGAAGTAACATTGCAATACAAATCACGCCCATTTTCGTCAAAGTGAACCCAATCTGATAATGATGATTTACTCATCATTGAGTCGCCAATTCGAACCGTAGATCCCCATGGATTAGAGTAATCACGAGGCATGTGCAAATAAACTGGTAAAAAGTCAACTCCGTGATTCATGCATATCTCATGGCACTTCTCAATCCATATGGCGGTCTCGGTTTTCCACCGTTCAAATCCAGCTTGACTAGCTGCTGACATAGGGGCCGGAACAACCCCTATTTTGCAATTTGGTACGACTTTCTTAATTGATGAGAGCATGTGATGCAAGCCTTGCTCCATGAAAAACATTCGCTCATCCTGAGTGTACTCATCACGATGTAAATTTATATCATTCGTTGACAGTGCGATTGTCAAAAAGTCTGGTATATCAACGCTATGAGACTGAAGGTAATGCGCAAAATCAAAAATGTAATAAGCACCCAAGTTTGGATCGTCTGCATAGCTTTTTTCTTTGACGCTACCTGTGAACGCAAAGCAAAAATCAGGTTTTTGCATCAGATCTTCACTTGTTGCAATTCGCAGAAATGGATTTTGCCATTTCCCCGTTATTGACACACCCGATTGCGGGATACTATGGCGCGCTCCAGTAAAATTGCACTTACCGATAAACGAGCGGTAACTCCAATACCCTCTCCCTTCACTTCTAACCCCTTCGGTGTGTGTGCTAGAGTAAGTTCCAACGACATCTATACTGCAATCGTACTCTCGCTGCATTTTATCTTTCAGTGCTTTTGACATACCGACCTCTGTCAATGAGTCACCGATCAACAGTGCTCGCTTAGCTTGACCTCTGAGCTTATCTCGTGGCGCACTGCTAACTATAAAATCACAATGATAACGAGCGTTAGGGTTTGATGTGTGCGTCATCCGTACTGAAGCAATTTCCCCATTTTTGCCGACCTCTTGTGAGAGAAGGTAACGATCAGACCTTAAATTCAGATAATGCTTAGCCCCTCTGGTGAGCTTGGCCTCATCTGAAGGGGTAAGGAACACGTTCATTTCATCCAGTGATGATTGCTTGTATTGTGCAAACAGCGAACGAGTGAAAATGGGAAGCTCAACATCTTCGACAAAAAATAAACGCGCAGGTACTAGTAATCTATTTTCATACTCATCAAAATCATTTGGGCTTTTTAAATCTACAAGACCGCCACTCCCATCAATCAAATTGGGCGTAGGCCCGCTTTGCCCCATCCAGCTAAGTCGAGTCCCCTGTAGAAATCCGATAATCACCGCATAAGACGCTGCGACAAAAATTGTCGCGTCAGTCATATGTAGTCGCTCATTTAGCCAGTCGTACCATATTACTTGCAGGTATGCTAGATTGCCGTCTGCAAACGATGTTGTTTGCGGCTTAAGGGTTTTGTATCCACGATTGTTATTTAAATCATTGGGATTAATGCCCACATAACAACCGTCCTCCACACTTATCTCCTTATCTTTGAGATTGATAGTGAGTTTTTCAGGGTTAATCAGTATAGATTGAGTTGTACCAAAAGATGAGCCAGATGTGGTTATGCCTCGCTTGTTGTTCAAGTTGTCGCTAATGTTCACTGGCGGCATATTCAGTGCGCTCCAACACTGCCCATGCCTACTAAACACTGCGACCAACGATTCGCTTGCTGGTATTTTTTGAGATGTAACTGCGTGTGAATCGTAACTGTACAATTTAAGCTTGCTTTGTGTAACATAATTAACGCCTGACGCGATACGCGCATATGTAAGCACGAGATAGCTGTGATTAGGGTTGACTGTCGTGGGAAAATCAGAAAAATGAAGTGTTTGTGATGGGATGCCTATATTCTGTCCGTTTGACATCATGCCAGTTGTATCTGAAATTGTAACCGCTTTATTTATCCAGTTGCATTCCAATCGATGACCGTAATAACCATAAGAGGGAGCTGGGTTGCCATTCAGACCTGCGACTCCATGATTATTACCTGCTGAATCAATTAAATTAAATAAACTGCGGTTGTTTCCATAAACATGATCTAGAAAAAGTACTCCAAGCACCAAATCTGAGAGTTGAGGGGCGTTAGTGTTTGGGGTTCCCACTTTTATTTTTGCACTCTCAGAGTCAATGTAAATGTAGTGAGCATAACCCTCCTCAGAAACCGGAATTACTGACAGGTCTAGTGACTGAGGGTTGATGGTTCTATGTGCACCAGATCCTGTAAAAACGGTAAAGCTTCTGAGCACATCTAAAGTGCGCTCTTTAAAATTTACTTCAATAGCTCCAGCAAACCCCCCAGCTACAGTTGTAAGCGTCAAATTACTAATTGCCCCATCAATTTTTTTTACTGCTTCAGCGCTTGGGTAACGCTTTTTTAAAGTGGCAACACTGTTTACGTCGTGCAGATATAAGTCCAAGTACACATTTTCGTTATCACTAACAACGCAAAAATATTGACCGATGTTAGTTGCTGCTAGGCCAGATGCAGCGTCAGCATACTTTACTGCATCCACATCAGCCGCCGAATCAAGTACAAGCTGAACACTGTTATCCAGCTGGGTTTTTACTCTTTTGGCAATACTTGGCGCTAGACTTTCACCGACTGAGACATCTGTATTTTCATCAGCTGTTAGCAACTCTTTTAAGCTTGCTGTGCTGGTTTTTAAATCTTCAACTACTTTAAAAAATTCACTCATTTATTTAAGATTCCACAAAACTATTAATTAATGTAGAGACCTCACCAACAAAGCCCTCAAAATCATTTGGCCTTGCCATCGCTGTGGCTGCCTGTTCCTCACTGGCGATTTGATAGCGCCTAACCTCAATGTTGGCTTGATACTGCCACTTATCATTTTCAAGCGGTTTGTAGCTTTCAAACGGCGATGTTTTAAAGCGCACTTCATGCTCAACTAGGCCTCTTGGTGTGGGGATTTTCAATAAAAAAGGACTGAGTACATTCAGCCCTTTTGCAACAAACGCTTCAAATATCACCGCTTTATTGGCGGATAATTTCCACGTTGCGGTCATGATAGTTGGCACTGATTGATTTATCGGTCGTCGCCTCGCATAGCCGCTTGCCATCTCGGTTTCGAGTATGTTTTTGCGCTGCTTATAGTTAAGCGTGTCAAGCTGTGGATAAGGCAGCTCTCTTGGATATGCAATCATGTTTATCTTCCTTGGCGCTGCAAGTCTGGATAATGCATTTCCATCGTTTGTGCTATTTCGCCTTGGTAATTGATATTCGCAACACACAGATCAATGATGTGCTGGTCGTCAACTTGACGCTGTGAGTATTGACCTGCTTTGCTGGCATCTTCATACAAGTTTAAGATCACGGTTGTGCATGCACTGGCTGCGCCTGTGTTGATTTTTTCAGCGGCTTTGCTGACTTCTACGTTTTGCTTGGGTGATAACACCGACTCGCCACGCTGCAAAAAGTAGGTCGCATCATCACGCACATAACCCAGACCGCCATGCGCAATACCTTGCGGCATTGGCTGGTTCTTAATAGCCATGACGTTCATCATACCCATAGCGGTGATACCCGCTGCAGCAATTGGACCAGCAATAGGACCTAGTTCTAGCGCTTTGGAGGCGGCTAAAAAGGTGCTAACCATTGCCTGACCCGCCGACACAATCTGATTAAGCCTAAAGGCTTTTTTAGAGTGCTTGGCGGCTTCGCCTGTGAGCTGCTTGCCAATGTTGGCGGCAAGAGCAACACGCTGCAAACCACTGGCGCGGTCTACTTCAACGAACTGCTGCACCATCTGGCCGTATTGGCCTGTACCTTTAAGCGAAACACTACGTTTTCTGTCTTCGTGCGCGGCTTCGAGTGCTGCTTTGCGATTATGAAAACCCTCAAGCTCAGCAAGCTCTTGATCCCATCTATCTCGACGTTCTTGATCTTCTCGCTGGCGTATTTCGTTTAATTGCTGGGCGCGTTTAGCTTCTTCATCAACAGCAATCTGACCAATGCGCTCTAGGTGCGTCAATTCTGCATCAAGCTCTAACGCATTGAACTCATCTTTGCTAATACGCTCTGCGTCTTTGGCTTGTTTTAGCCATGTTATACGCTGCGCATAAGCTTGTTGCTCAATGTCAAATTCAGTCGCTAACGCTGAGCGAACACGCTCAAGGTTTTTATCAATATCAGCTAGCTGCTCATTACTAAAACCAACGGGTTTGACAAAGCCGGTACCGACCGCATCTTGACCACCTTGCGATTTAACTTCTGTATCTGTGTTATCTAGCTCTGGCGGCTTATTTTCTGGCGTATAAACGCCTGTGAGCCTTGCTAGGTTATTCTGGTTGTCTTGCAGGCGCTTGTTGATAACATCAATATCAGCGGTGATCTTCTTTCGGACTTCTTCAAATGTGCCTGAGTAGGTCGAAAAGATTTTGTGCTTGGTTTTTGCTTCATCAAAGTTATCACTGAATTGATCAAACATATTGATAGCAGGGATATACTCATAAATATTACCTATCCCTAAGCTATAGCCGTACTTTTTCTCACTGAATAACGCCAGCTCTTTGTTAAGTTGCTCAAGTGCGGCCTTGTCTTCTGTGATTTTTTGCGCCAAACCGAGTTCGGTTAACGGCTCATCGCGCATGGTGTCAAAAATGTGTGTGACTTCTTTGGACCAATCCGCAAAGTAATCAGCTATATCACTGACAACGGGTGTCAGTGCTACAAGCGAGTTACGCAATGTTATGCTGCCCGTGTCACTGAGCTGCTTTAATTTAAGATCAAGCTCTTTAGACTCTTTGATGGCTGACTCGCTAAGTGCGCCACCATATTCGTCCATGCTTTCAGCTAACTCTAAAAAATTAGCTGCACCATCTTCTGCAATCACGCTAAGCGCTTGGCCTGCATCACCACCAATTTGCTGAAGATAGAGGTTTCGCTCTTGCGCTGAATTAACTGTACTGAGCGCCTCAAACATTTTGATGAACATTTCATCTGGCTTTAAGCCTTTGAACTCATCAACGCTGATATTAAGCTGCTCGAACATATCAACGGCTTCACCACTGCCGATGGTAACAAGCTCGGTAATTCGCTCGCTTGTATCAGATAAAAGCTGACCGAACTCCTCTTGATTTACACCATATTGACTCGCTGCAAAGCTGAGCTTATCAAAGCGGGTGGTATTCACATCAAGCGACTGCGCCATCCGGTCCATATCGGCCACTGACGATGCGGTGCTGGCAACCAAGCTACCTAAGCCCACACCCGCTGCGGCAATGCCTAAGCCAATGCCAGCAATTGCACCACGCAACGCAATCATTGAGCTTTCAGTACGCGCAAACTCTTGTTCGGTTTCTCTGGCAAACTTTTTGGCTTGGCCTGTGGCCGCACTTATGCCTGCGGCAAATTGATCACCATCACTTTTGATTTTGACGATTAAGTCTTGCACTGATTTTGTAGACATATTACAGCCCTAAACTATCTAACTCTGCGAGTAATTGCTCTGGTGTTTTTGGTTTGGGTGGAATTAAAGAAAAGTCTGCGGCTTTAAGGTTGCGACTGGCATGGCCGCTGCTGTTGACGACAATGGCGCTGAGTTGCGACATATGTAAATCAAATACTTTAAAATCAAGCTGTGGCTCTAACTCAAAGTATTCAAGCCAATCACCCAATAAACTGGATGGAATAGACTCAAGCCATGTATCGACGTCCCAAATACCGAATTTAGCCGCTACACTCATAGCGGCTTTTCGGTAGGGTAAATCAGCCAGTCTGTTTACTTTTTTTCGCCAAAAAAGCTTTCCAAACCGCTAAGTAGACAGATTTCTCGGTGCAATGCTATCAACACCTCATCACTCAAGTTTCGAAGCGCGTCACAATCTTCCTTTTCACTCAACTTAAACATATAACTGCCATCTTCATTGCGTAAACCATAAGCAACAATAGAAATGTTTAAACTGGTGTAGTGATGGCTTTTTGCTTCACCTTTTTTCTGTAGCTTAATGATGTTATTGAGCAAATCAAGCACAATGGTGCGACCCTGAGCATCTAACTCCGTAACTTGCATTTCATCATCACCAACTTTGACAGTACTGGTTTTGATTGATGCAGCTTTTAAAAATGCGTCTTTACTTTTGATCATTATGCCCACACACCTTTTACGATTGGTCCTGTTAGTTTAAATTTAAACTTTTGCACCATGTCTTCATCATCTGGTACAGGTTCTTCAATGGCTGTGATAATGGCTTTAAATGAGCGCTTTTTATTGCCTGCAACTGGATAATGAATTTCATACTCATTGATTGCGTCATCATCCTCCGCGCTCTCAAACTCTTCATACATGGCTTTGGCTTGCTCATTTTCTTGAGAAGCGTGCCATTTAATGCCGATAGTTAATTCGCCGGGATCACGTTTACCCGGTTCGTATAAACGCCAACTTGACTGCTGGCCGTATTCTTTCTTTTCTTTTGTGTCACGTTTTGCTGCTAAGCCTGAGTTTTCAACGACTCGACCTACTTCAACAAACTCCGTAACTTCACCCGCCTTATGCTTGCGGTGAAAGGTGGCTTCGATGCCTTGTGGCATGACTCACTCCTATTGCTCTATGGTTGCAACTAAATTCAATGTTAAAACGCCGATAGTGTTCGATTCGTCAGATTCATATTTGTATGCGGTCAATTTGCTGTAATCGACTAAACCATTCAGCATGCGATTGGCTTTAATAACAGGCCGAATAATGCCCATTAATTCATCAAGTCGGTCATCAATACTTAGCACCGCTTTGTCGTAAATCTCGACAACAAAATCAACGTCGTCTTCTTCTATGCTGCGCTTGGTTTCAACCTCGCCAGACTCAACGTAAATACAGGCGGCGGGTAAAGTTTCGCTTTCGTCGCTGCCGATGGTATGCCTATGTGCATACACGCTATCTTCATCAAAGAGCGGCGTGCCATCGACCTCAATGCCAATCAACACACTGCGCAAAGCGTCTCTCACTTGTTTATTTATCATGCGGATTTAATCAACTTGTTTATGCGGTAATTCATGTCTTTGATAAGTAGCTGCGGCAGATACTCGTCAATGATGTGTTTGCTGTGTTTATTGGCGGCGGCGTTGATTGATTGCTCGACGGGAACTTTGGCTAAATCAATCGGATAGCGCTTATCTGATTTGCGCTGCAAAATATGCCAGCGACCAGACTCTAAACGCTGCAAAAAGGCATTATTGAAAACATGGCGACCAACGCGAATGGCGGTATTGCCTGCGTGTTCACGCTTGGCAAAGCGGCCTTTGCTATCTCGCCTTGATTGACTGACCAACATTTTACCTCGGCGCTTTTTCACTTGGCTGCGAGCTGCACCAATATGTATAGCGGGTATTGCTGTTCGGCCTATGACCACCACGGCCATACCTTTCTTTTTTAACTGACTAATGCGGATTTTCTTTTTAATTAATCCCACTTTTAAACGTTCAGCTTTTGCCGTTTCACGACTCACTAATGTAGCTAAACGCTTAGAACTGCGACCAATGGCCCTATTTCGCGCAAACTTTGCTTGCTTGTCATTGAGCGTGCTTAATCGCTTTTCAAGTCGCTGAACTTGCGCTGATAGGTCCATGATTTATCCAACAATGTAAATGAGAAGAGCTGAACCTCGAACAGTAGATTTATAAACTTTATGTTCGTTGTTCGTTTTCAATCGAGTTATTGATGACTTACCGCTTTTGGGATATTTACCCGACCAATTTGCTACAGGTACAGAAACAACATAACCAAACGTCTCAAAACCATCTAAAAGGATTTCGTTATCATCAAAAACCCCCGTAAATTGAAGGGGTTCTGAATGCTGCGTATTGAGCACGAGAGATTCGCCGAACGTCTTGAGGACCGTTCGGCTTAGTCGTTGCTCGATTTTGTAGAGCCTACTCATGATTACGTCGTTTTAGGTGTGAACTTAATTCGACGCACCGCCAGTGGGCTGGTACACACGTTGATTGGGTTCGATTGCGATTCTAAATCAACGCCTTTGTCCATCTTTTTAGGCTCTGAGTTGGTATAATACGGCAAACCAATGGTATTGACTGTTGCGTTATAATCCGCTGGTGCAAAGCGCGTTAAAAACAGATTGCGCTTACCAATTGGAATACATACCGCACCGTATTCGGCTGGCATTGGATCTTTATCGTTCGGCCAGCTTTCGTTGTATTCTTCCCACCACTGGCCCTGCCAGTACACGCCCGAGCGCATATCTTCACGCAATTGCGCACCGTTATTTTGACGCTCAAAAGCTTTGACAAAATCAGGGTTTTCAAGCAACTGGTCGAAAAATTCAGGGCGGCACAAATTCACATAAGCTGTGGCTTTCATCCCCTTTTGATACTTCTCAGAGCTGCGCTTTACATTCAGCAATTGCGTCGCTAATGGCTTGTTAAAATCAATAGTGTTTTCACCATCGGCTTTTTTAATGCTAAATTTATCGAATAAATCAACGATGACCGAGCCATTTTTACCCAGCACTTTGCCGAACACCGCACCAAAGCGCAGATATTCAATGGTAATGTCTAGGCTCGAGCGTGAAATTTCCAGCTTTTCATTGATCACCGTTTGCAAAGTCTCAAGCTCGTCAGTCTGACCAAAAGCGCGGGTATTTTGAATATCATCTGCAAATACGGCGGCGAGGACAGGTAAATGCACGGCTTTAAACGATACGATTTTTCTGTTTGGATCATCGAGTGGCTGACCATCTGCGCCACGCGGTACGTCTTGCACTAGCTGAATTTGACCATCTTTGTATTCAATATCGACGTCTGTTGTTGCTATACCCTTCTCTTCAAAAAGCTTTAACTCAGCAAGGCGAGTTTTTGGTGCATCCACTTCATTAATTGCCGCTGTAAGCTCAGTTATAGTGAACTTACCCGACTCTAAGGCTGCTTGAACTTCCATAGTATTGTCTCTCTTACTCTTTTAATTTGCTCAAGTGGCTTGCGATTAACGCAAGACAACGTGTGATTTTGCCAGTTCGGCAGTAGCGTCGATTTTTTGCTGTTCAGTGATACCGTCAGGCCAAATTAAATACGCATCATAGAGCGCACACACGCGAACGTGGCCGAGGGTTTGCGTCGCTGCTGTTGTTTCAACATGGCCTAACAGCACCGCTTTGGCGACATTCACCTCGTTGGCATCTACGGCCAAGTCTAATTGCGTGAATGTGCCGTCAGCTTTCTCGCCCAGCACTGTGCCTGAGTTATACGGACCACCCACCACGGTAATTGCGTCGCGTGATAGCCCATCAACCTCTACGGCGACATGAGCGCTCGCATTTGGTTTCATTGTTTCTACAGTCATGATCTAACCTTTTAATTTTTTAAGGACGAAAGAAACCGCTTATTTGCGGCTTTCGTAGATTTTGGCGGTGTTGAGTCCGGAGGTCTTTTTCTCTTTGTCGATGACGACGCGAGAATTGTCAGCATTTTCATCTGACTCGGCTCGGGTCTCATGGATGGCAGTCCCCACCAATTTGGCGGGATTACTAAGGTCTGCCATCAGTGCGTCAAAGCTGCCCGACAAACCCGACGCAGCGAGCGTGTCTTTTAGCTCTTTAGCAGCGTCAATTTGCGCTTTGACTTGATCCATCGTTACTCCTTTAGTTAATAGAGTTGCGGTCAGTGCTGGCAAGCTTGCATCAGCGCATAACTTCACTACATCAGCGGCCGCATCAAGGGCCATCTTCTGAGGCGGGTTGATTGCTTCAATCACGTCAGGGCGATTTTCAGTTAATGTAGCAAGCAAAGCGGTGGCGCTCATTTGCTCGGCATTGGGTAATACCAAGTTAAACTCGGCGTTTCCTTCTGAGGCTGCTGTATTACCAGACATAGTATGTTTACCTTTTTTGTTTCTTAATTCACTGATCACACTTTCAAGTGAGCCAAGGCGTGAGGCCATTTTTTTGTTGACAGCCTCTTGACCGACTAAAAGTCCGCCCTGACCAAAATGCGTGAGCACATGATCGGTTGAGACATTCATATTGCGTGCGACACGATTTATGAATACTTCTCCGAGCTGATCGACAACTTTTTGATTGGCAGCTTTGCCCTCATCGCTAAACGCATCTTGTCGTTTGTTTGGGCTTTGGCTTGAGACAATTTCGAGCCGTTCGCGCTTGTTGTTTTCGTCTGGCTTAATGCGCTCTAGGGTCATGACAACACCGACCGAGCCAAGCATTGCTGTAGCGTCAATTACTAACTCGTCACACGCACTGGCTATCCAATAAATTGCTGACGCACCAGTGCCGCCGACATAGCCGATAATGGGTTTTTTACCGCGAGCGTTATAAATCATTTCAGCGATTTCGTGTATGCCGTTGGCATCGCCGCCGGGAGAGTCGAAATTCATGACAATCCCGCTCACTTGCGTATCGTTTAATGCTTTATTGAAGTTTTTACCTAGCGCCTCGGTTGAGATACCTCCGCAAACGTCATCAAACATGCTGGCATAGCGACTGATCACCCCTTTTACTTGGATAAGCGCCACCCCTCCCTCACGCATTTCCATAATAGGCGATACTTGCTTACCTGCTTTAGCAGTTACAGCGTTAATTTCTGATAACTTAAAACCCTCAAAGTCGGTGTCATCACGGGCAGCAATATCACCTATGGCGCTAAGTGTGCTTTGGTCAATTGCCCACGGCCTTGCCATTAAATAGTTGAGTGCTAGTTGCTTTTTCACTCTGATTGACCTCCGTTTGGTTGTGCAAATAAGCCAGTTAACTCGGTTGGGTTTATATTGTGCTTTTCACAAATGCTCTGCCATTCAGCAATTGCCTCGGCATTGCGTTCCATGTTTTCGGTCAGATCTTGTCCGTACTCTGCAGCTTCACTTTCGAGGTTAGAGTGCTGTGAGTTAACAGCTTTCATACGGGCATTAATATCTTGCTCTGGGTGTAAGTGCTTAAACGCATCAGGACGTATATCAAGCGCTAAATAAAACCATTGATCGAGATTATAATTTGGCGCACTCACCACCCCTGTAGCGATTGCAGTTTCAACAAACCAGCGCCAGATGCCGAGCGCCAGTTGAAAGCCTGACAAATTGGTTTGCGCAAAACTGATATCTCGTCGGTACTCGTTCATAAACGCCCGCACTAAGCGATCGTTTAAGCCCGACCAATCACCCGTTAATAGCGCATGAGGTATGTCTTGACCTGCGGCCAGCATGAGTGATTGCCAGCGCACCCAATCTTTATACCCTTGACCTGTGTTATCCCCATCAAATAACTCAAGCCTTTCACCTGGTACACCGCGCAACATCGTACCCGCCTCTAGTCGCTCAACAGAGTCATACCCGCCTGACTCGCCATCATCGAATAAGGGGCGCCCTGTGGCTGAACAGTACTCGTCTTCTTCACCTATGTCTTCACGATATAAAAAACCTGTGAACGCTGAGCGTTCTTTTTTCCGGGTCAGTTCGGCCGCATCGTATTCTTTGAAGTCGCGGTCTTTTTCAAGGGCGGCGGCGGTTTCGACCTCGGCACGTACTTGGCTTGGCCGAGACGGAAAGTAATGATGTATAACATCACGCGCAGAGACGCGTTCTAGGTCGTGTAAACTGGCTGACTCTAGCCCGTCTTGTGGGTGTGAGCGATAAAACCAGTAAGCAACTTTTACACGACCATGAAATTCAACGCCCTGTACAATGCGCTTGCTCTTACTGAGCCGACGATTAAAGTTCACCGGGCACATTTCAGACTCGTAAAGCTCAACCTGTACGGGCACTTTTAAGCCTGAGTTAATGCGCCGATTAATGCGCCTGACAAATACCTCGCCCGCCGTTTTGCGTGCTTGAACGGCAATTTTCAAGATTGCACCAAAATTGAAGTTACCCCAAGGATCGAGCTGCTTGCTGGTTACTTTCCAAAGCGCGTTAATGTCTTTTTTAAATTCGGTGTCTTTGCAGGTTGAAAGTAAAGTAAACCCACGTCCCACTTCACTGGTGACATTTTTATTTATGGCACTGCGCAGTAATAGCGAGTTGCGATAACCGTGTCGAGTGCGATTGCGCAGGGTATTACCCGCTGACGCAATGGCGCGATTTGGCCCCATTGACGGCGCATGGATTTGACTATTTACACGGCGACCTGCGGCTTCATAAGCGCTACTGGCTTTGATTATCGGCTCACCATCTAGGCCAATGATTTTGCCTTGCATAATTAAAACCTCCGAGATAAACGCGTGACCATCGCAGGGCCATACGGGCCAGATTTACGGCCCGCTTTTTTCGCCAGCACATTAGCAATATGACGGCGGGCTGTTTTTAAATCACCTATTGAACGATAGACTACTTTTTTGCCGTCAATTTCGACGCTCAATTCAGCGCTGGCAATGGCTGAATCAAGCTCATCTAAATCATTTTGAGATAATGCCATTACACACTCGTTCGTCTACGCCTACGCCGCACTGGCGTGACGGGTTGATGCTCAACGCTCAGTAACTCGGGATTACAGTCTTGCGGTAAGGCCCACGGTGGTGGGTTTTGCCAGTCTGTAATACGGTCAGCTTTGCGCTCGTAAATAATCGCCCAGCAATACACAAACAGGTCAAACGCCTCGTTGCGTGCATGAGCGTGTGGCTTCTTCCACTTACCGTCTGCACCACGCTCCTCAACGGTTAATTCGTCGAAAAATGATTCAGGTAGCCAGTCGGGAAAATGGATGTATCTCGGGCCTACATCATCACGTGACAATGCGTTCTGTACAGTGTCTTTGATTTTGTCTGTTAGCAATAAGTAAACTGGAACGTCGCCAAGTGCTTTGGCTTTTCGATCTTTCCGTTTAGTGTTGTCAGGATGGCTTTTTTCTATCACTGCGGTGTCTTTACCACCCTTACCATCTCGACCTTTAACTAGCATAAAGCGCCTTGATAGCCTGCTCTTTTTTAATTTTCGATAGTATTGATAAGCCATATCAGTGACACCATCCTCACCACCTGAGTCGCACGCGGTATGCAATATCGGCATATAGCGACCTGAGCCGTCGGCAAGCGGGTAGTTTTTTTTGATCACCTTTTCAGTAACAAGGTCCCAATCTTCCAAATAGGCGCTAGGTTTTACCCTTACGAATTTATCTGGTTTTTCAGGATTTTGTCGTTTTGACTTTTCAATATTAAATCTATCAATGACGGTACTTTGTAAATCTTCACCCCAACCCAGCACCATAACCTCAAAACGCGCCTTTTTACCGCCCTGAATATCTACCGAGGCTGTTAAAAACCGCACCTCTTCTGGTACCTCTTTACAGCCATAATCTCGTCGGCGGTCCATAAGCTCATTCGCACTACGATCTTGGTCTTTTGGTGGTAAAAATGGCAGGCCTTGGTCTGTATTAACCGTTGTTTGCAGGTCATGCATTTCACCTGTTGATTCATATACCTGCATTGCCGCAAGGTACTTATAAACTAGCTCATTCCATGTTTGGAAAGCTGCTGTCGGACCTTTTTGCCAAAAGCTAGCTATATGAGTGTCTTTACGCTCGCCGTGTAGCTGCCCGTTTTGGTCTACCGCACACCCCTCAGGCACCCATACCCCTCTTTTGTTGAGGCACCACTTTAGGGATTTACCGCGCTCTAATGGCTTCTTTTCTTGATGCATTGCACCGCAATGAGGGCAGGCCAAAAAAACCTCTTTGGATGCTTTTCCGGGATCTTGTATCTCTTCATCCCATGTGAGCAATTTGAACTCGGGCTCAAAGTGATCACCACACTCTGGGCATTGCCAAAAGAATAAGCGTCTATCACCTAAGTTATAGAGTGAAAGAATACCGGGTGTTGGCGGCGCCTCATGCGGCGAACTTACTCGATACGTTGAGTCTGTAACATAAAAACCCGGAGAGCTTTCGGCCATTGTCATGCCTGAAGACATAAAGGACTGCGTCCGTTTTGATGCTTGGAAATATGTAGAGCCATCACCCCCAACATTAAGCGGAATTCGATCGTAATCGGTTATTGCTACTCTCTTGTAAGTAGATGAGGCAAATATATTTTTACTAGGCCATCCAATTTTTAGAAAGTTACCAGCTTTGAAAAACTTGCTATGGATATTGTTATCATGCGCTCGTGGAGATAACGCGGCGCGCACCTCGGGACTAGCATTAAACCCTCTATCTAACCGCTTTTGACTATGCTCTGCGGCTTTTTCTTTACTTATCTGAACAAGTAAAAAATCAGCTGGATCATTTACGATAGTATCCATAACCCACGCATCCACTAGCGACACCGATTTTGCTGTCCTAGCTGGACCTACAAATATTGTTGAGGTATATCGGCGAGACTTCAATGTATCCATTGGTTCTGCCATATAGGGAGTTAAATCTCCATCCCATGGAACCATGGCGTTTCCAAGCTCAACATATAGTAAGCGCCTTGCGCTTTGCGATAACGGCTCACGATTCGGGGGCTTTACGATCTCCGCTACATTTACCCGAGTATGGCTAGCTCTAGCGTAACTACTCATCTGGTGTTATCTCAATTAGCTTGTTGTACATCTCATCGCGACATTTATCCCCCTCTTTCTCCAGCAACTCTAATTGTTCTGGTGTGAACAGGCCGGTCCTTTCCATTTTATCTGGGAGATTATCGAAAAAATTAACTACAACACTGAGAGAGAAATACAAGTCTTTTCTATAATCGCTATCAGGGATTAGCTCACCAATTTCCTCTTCAAACTTCAGTCTTTCTCGCTCTGATTGAAAATAGTCTTTTCTATCTTTTGGGAGCATTTTTGAAGGGTTGAGGAAATCATCATCACCTGTATTTCGCTCACTTGAAAACAGAGCAGGGCCAACATCAACTAACGCATAAACATCTACACCAGCACGCTTGCCTGACGGTTTCACTTTACTACTGCGCAATCGCTTTCTAACAGTTTCTCGATGCAGCCCAAATGCTTCAGCTAGTCGCGTGATATTCCATGCATTTGAATCACCTATGTTGGATATGTTGCTCATGCAGATTTAAAAATTGCTGGTCCAGCTTTACGCATATCGTAGACATTCACCCCCGCTATACGCTGTGAGGGGTGAACGCTTGATGCAATCAAGCGGTCCCTAATCGTCTTTCGAGACAAATCAAACATGCCGGACATTTGGCTGATGTTTAAGTGACGCAAAGCTAACTTTTTACTCATTTCGCCACCTTAATATTTATTAAAATCAATTGACTAACCACCTAACTGGTAAAGGTGGTGGCGGCCCATGCAAAACCGAAAATTATTTAAAAACCGCGAGGTTGCTCCCCGTGGTTGATCTCCAACTCTCTAGGGTCCCCGAGCTCATAATGTTTCACTTTGATGAGTTGCTTATTAGCTTGTCTAACTTCCGCTCTATTGAATCCAGTCGCTTTTCCACTCGCGCTAGATCTTCCTTTCGCTGCTCTTGTATATGCACTATCTGTGTTGTGTTTGTTGTTATGCGCTTATCCATGTCAGATAGAAACCACAGACAAGATACCAGTAGAGTTATTGTTGTAATGATATGAGCTACATTGATTTCTTTTTTCATGTGCCATTGCCCATTCATTTAGTTACTCCCTTTATCTTTTCTATAGTACGAAGACCTGCAAGACCTAACATGCCAAGGGTTAATTCAAGCATTACATCTAGCGGCAATACTGGCGCGCCAATGCCAGGTAATAACCATTGCAGTATTGGATTAATAACAAAAGCGAATAGAAAGCCGAGACCACATACCCACATTAAGAATGGTCTTGCTCCAGCTACGAACCGACTGCGATGCGATGCTTGCACTGAATTAATGTGCGCTTGTATCTCTCTTTGCTTGTTGAGAAGTCGTGTTTTAATTGCCTGCTGCTCAAGCACTTCTTCTTCACTGATGTATAGCTCATCTATAATATTGCTTACTGCTTGAAGGGGTTCTTTTGTTGCAACTGAAAAGATATTTGATAACCAGGTCACTATTGCCACTCCCCCGATTCCATTTGTAGTGCCAGCGCTTTGGCTCGTTCTGGTGTTTGTTTCGCCCACAAGCTATTAAGCATTTCGTTAGCTGCTAATTCATAATCACACAATTGCGCATGTTTGAGCATTCGTTTAAAACCCTTAAACCCATTGAAGCCCATTTGATATGTCATATTGATAAATACAGCCTGCCTAGCCGGTACCATGTTTGCGTACCATGGAACAGCGTTAGCTAATCGCATTCGAATACCTTCTATGCGCATAGAGAGAATCAGCTCGGCTTCTTCTTTGCTGATACCACCGCTTTCTAAATTAAAGCCATAGCCTATAGTTAGCTTTTTACCTGTGCAGTGGTAAGGGAGCTGTCTGTAGCCTTCATGTGCTTTTATCTGTTCTATGCAATTCATAGACATGTTTAATCCTGCATATGTTTATATTCATGAAAGAAAAGGAGCCGCATCCATGCGCACTCATTGACTCAAAGGAAAGCCTCTTAATTACTCTGGTTCTTGCTTTAACCTGTTTAGCGCTGCGTTGTACCAGTGCGGGTCAAGTTCAAATCCAATAAAGTTACGTCCTGTTTCTCTACATGCCACCGCCGCCGTTCCGCTTCCTGTAAACATATCTACAACCAATGCATTTTCAGTTGTTGTTTCGCATATCAGTTTTTTAAATAACTCGACTGGCTTTTCTGCTGGATGATCTGTCGCTCTGTTTTGTGGCGCTACTCGTTTGCATTGCCATATATCGGAAAGAGAGCGGTTAGGAATAACGGCATCTTTCATGCCCACGAACACGGCTAATTCGTATCGTGGTCTGAGGGCTTTCTTTGGCCCAGTGCCTAAGCATTGCTTATCCCAAACTAGAACAGAAGTTATCGATAAACCTAAGTCAGCAAGTGTCTTGGTTATTACTGGCATAGAGCGCCAATTGCAGAAAGAGACTAAATAGCCGGTGTCTTTCAGTATGCGCTTTGCCTGTTCAAACCATGACTTATAGAAGTGCGTTACATTCATCCAATCAGCCCACGAACCTACGCGTGATGGCTTACCAATACTGCTGGCGCCAATAAGGTATGGGGGATCTGTTAGGACCAAATCAACCGTGCTATCTGGAATGTTTTTGCTTTCTTCTACACAGTCGCCATTAATGAGTTTTATGTCTGTCATGCGTCACCTTGGGGTCGTGACGCTCTTGGCGTTCTGCGGTTGTAGTTGTTTTACAGTGGGGGCATTTAATCTCCACTTTGCCTACTTCTAATCTGCAAAGTAGCTTGCCGCAAGTACATCTAATATCTTGCATATATCACCAATAAAAAACCCCACTTGATAACGGGGTTTATATATAAGGTTTGTTTTTATATAACTCTCGCGAGTGTATTTAAATTATGCCAGATTTAAGGGATAAAAAAAGGCCAGTTTTAGTGCATGAAGCGCCATATGTGGCGCATTCATCCACCAAAAATAAATCATGATAGTTAAGCTGCATTATCCTGTTCGTTTTTATCTGTTTGTTCGGAACTTTCATCAGCTTCGGCCTTGCCTTCATCTTTTTTGTCGGTAGGAGGTGGGATTTCTATATCGACGCTTTTACAGTAGTTTTTCGCGTAGCCATTATAATGATGGGGGATAAATCGAACCCCGTTGAATGCTTCATATTTAATTTCCATAAAGAAAACCTTATCAGTCACATTTCCAAAGAGTAGATTTTCATAGTCAACAGATGGGGCCAATAAAACCCCTATCATAGTATATTCTTCTTGACTATATTGCCCCCTTAACCACATATAAACCCCACCCATGTACATAGATATTTGAGGTAAGTCCCTTACACTTACTTTTTCTTTCTTGAGCTCATAAATAAAAACCTCTAACTTGTCAGTTTCCTTACATCTGCCAATAGCAATGATGTCAGCAATACCGTAATCACCTAACTTTACTTGCCTATAAAACTTAGGTGAATCGGGCATAAAAAGCCCCCTATTTGATAACTCTTCATGATCTTTTTCTGCGGCTTCAAATATAAAGTCTTCTAACTCTTTTTCAGATAGCATTTGCAATTTTCCTTATAATTCAAATGTAAATTAAAGGTTATTATGCAAATAAAAGGTTGGGTAGGAAAGTGATGTTTATAGCAGGGCTTGCTCGGCCTTTAAAAGCCACAGTTCAGCACTGCTCTTATTCGGGAATCCGGCCCATGAAACAAGGTTTATCAAGTGGAGCTTTTTAATATATTTACCGATCAACGCTAAGCGCTCATAATCATTGAGTTGATTAATTCGCTTAGTCAGTGATTCGATATGCTCAGGGGTATATATCCCGCTTGAACCGTGAGAGTGTAAATGTAAATCAGAACTAAAGTTGGTACCGCCCAAATCGCAGCATTCTTTTATTTTTTGCACATTGGACTTATTTGAATACCCCTGAACCTCTTGTTTCGATGCCCAGAAGTTACCCCACTGCCTCAAATCTCTTCTTACTTGCTTTATGTTAGACATTGGACACCTCCGCAATTTTCATTGGATCTAATTTGCATATATCTTTGACGATGCTTGTTAAATCATCATATGGGATTGGGACGTGGCCCTTTTCCCATCTTTGATACCTTCTTCGACTAACACCGTACAGTCTCGCTATATCTTCTTGCGTGTAACCTTGATATAGCCGAGCTAGCTTTAGTATTTCAAAGCCCCTCAAATCAAACCTCTCCACGCATGCGGGCAACTTCTTTTTCCACTCTGTTAAGAGGTCTATAAATGAGATTACTTGATTTTGCTGTTGCAGTGGTTTGGTCGGCAGTAAAAAGACGCTGAAAATCTAATTTCACACCTCGTCGCTCAGCAAACATTCTCACCAAGCCCTTTGTAATCGACTCCCGAAATTTGTACCATTTGGGCCTGCCTTTAAGGCCTGTATCAACTATTGCACCAAACGAAGGGCGCTTTAATTTCTTTAGCTCGTCTTTCAATTCAGCATTATTGATCGGCTCAACACCTAGGCATTCACAAACTTCGTTATAAGAAAAAGCTACGTGCTCTAAGCTTCTGATTGTGTCTGCTGAATCTGCCAGAGCCCATAAAATATGATGGTACTGCTCTTGCCTTCCAAGCGTAGCTTTGTCATAAGGTTTCTTTTCGTCGTGGACAATTGTGTCTATAGCGTGATCTAAAGAGCGGAGGAAAATTTCAAATGAAACTTCATCGACACCACTCCTTCTCAATTCAACTAGGATTTTTTCACAAATAAGATGTATGTAGTGAGGGTATCCATCACTTAAGCCCGCTATTCTTAAGCGAATATCTTCATGTAATTTCACACCAAAATGGTCGAAAGCCCGATCAATAATCTCAAACCTACCATTCCAATGAAGCGGCTCTAAAATGACTTGGTGAATTTGCCTACTGCTGGATAAATGGCCACCCATTAACTCTTCAAGTGACTCAGCAATCCCTGTAAATATAAAGCGAACGGAAGCACCTTCATTACTAAGATGCTTCAGAAGAACCCCAAAACGCTCGCGCTCTTCACTTGCCCCTACCGTGTCAAATTCATCGACAACAACAATGGTATTGTCTGAATAAATTGCAGCAAGATTATTCAAAACATCAACAGCGCTAATTACATCAGTGACGCTATCAGCCAAATTAGAGGTTCTTTCAAGCTCGGTACTTGTTTTCTCATATTTCAGGCCCGCAACCGACACACCAAGTTTTTGTGATGACAAAGAGCTTTTATTATTAATTGAAGTCTCTATTTTTCGCACTATCTGCTTTATGATGGAAACAAACGTAGAATCTTTATCACAATTAATCGTCAGGTATGGCTTATCACTACTTTGGATGGTATTTGCAACAGAATATGCTAGAGATGACTTTCCAACGCCTCGCTCCCCATAAATAAAGCAATGCCTGCCTGGTGCATACATCGCCTCTTCAATATTATCTATCTCAGCTTCCCTACCATATAGATGCTCAATAGACTTTACTGGCTCTGATGGGGTTAAAACCTCATGTAGCTCTCGGAAAAATTTGCTCTTTTCTAAGTTTTTCATTTATCAGCTCCTTGGAAAACTTAAATATAATATCTGAACTATTTCAATACAGGTAGTAAGAACTTTGGAGTGACATCAAGCCACCTTTATTAAGTCTTGCTCAAGCCAAATGCACTGAGTTCTAACCATGCCTTCGTATGCGCATTGCTCTACAAAATCTAAGCTATGCTTGCGTGTCCGACGGTCGATTTCATCATGACAAGCGCTACAACAGAAAGTCGCGTGAATGTCATCGCACTTTTGACCCATACCAGAGCCTTTGCCAACGTGAGCAAGTACGACAGTTTCAGGGTTTCCATTGCATACACCTGGTATACGAACTTGGCACTCTTGACCCTTTGCACTATTCCTTAGTTTTTTACTTTTTAAACTCATGCGTAATTCATTACCTTATTTACTGTTTCTTCTACTTCGTCATATGATTTGTAGCTACTTAGTACATGCTGAAGGAGTGCATCTATTGATCTTGAATAGAGACCCTGAAACTCGTCCTCTTCCATTTTGTGAAACGCTATCGACTTTGCACGAACCCTTACAGAGCTATCTGGGTAGCCAATCACCTCATAATACCCAGCCTTTACAGCCACCCACTTTCTAAATTCATCAAAATTCTTTAGCGGTATAAGTGTTCGGCCGTTGTGTTCGATAGGCTTTGGCGTGAAGTGGTCAAACGCCATCTTTAAAAGTGACATATATTTTTTATGAAAATAGATGTTTCTAGGCCGAACCAAGTTACAACGAACAACATCGCCAACCTTAACAGTGCGCGCTACCTCTTTGTCTTGCTCATCAACAGGCATAAACCCATTAATTGTGCGCATAAGCTTAATTTCCATTAAAGCCACGTGCCTCTTTGCATACGTCTAGAAAGTCCTGACCCAACCCCTCTACTACACCGACAACATCTCTGAAATCGGGGTTACTCTCTTTATTTTCCCAGCGCCTAAGAGTTCTTTCTTCAACACCATAGTGTTCAGCAGCTTCAGCTTGAGTTAACCCTGCACGCTTACGCGCTATCCGAATTACTTGTGATGCCAATAGATTCATGCAACCTCCTGATCTGAATTTGCAGCTTCCTTTACTTGAATGCGATATTCATAGAGCCTTGATGTGCCTTTTCTAACTCTTTTATGCTTGGTTAAAAATGGGCTCTCATGAACGTTTCGCCATCTTGCTGACATCGCAGCCGGTGTATCTGTCTTTTTAAATCGGCGCCTACTTTCGTCACATACCTCCTCAAGAGTCCAGTACTTATCACCAGTTATGATTGCTTGTAATCGATCTTTCTGAGTTTTTATTGCCATATTCCTTCACCTATAGGGCTATGTTTTGTCGCTCTAAAGCATTGATTAAATCAATGCGCAAACGACCCGCTCGCCACTCTTTAAGCAGGTCATCTTTGTGATTTTGAGGTAGGCTTGAAAATTGATAGCCAGCAACCATGGCCTCACCAACCTCTTTTCTAGTCGAGTATTCGCTGATCACACCAGAAGCTGCGAACGAAGATTGGTGGCCGCTTTGTTTCTCTCTCAAGCGCTGCAAGCCAAGCTCTTTAAGCTCAGGACTTACCCATTCATATTTAAACCGCTGCCAGCCCCTTACTACCCACTCAGATAAGCATTCATCAACAGTCAAACCCTGCTCAGTCGCGATAGTGATTTGTTTTTTGTAATAAGCGATTATCGTCTGTGTTACGGGAACCTTGTTCGCTTTGCGTGACGCTTCCCAGTCCTTGCGAACTTGCTCGCTCGGTTGTTCTGGCCATATCGAATAATCGAGAGAATTTTTTGATTTATTTTTTAATGGTTCTTTGGGTGGTTCTAATGACTGGTTCTGAGATCCGTTTTCGGGGGTATTCAAAGATCCAATTTCGGGGGTATTCACCGATCCGTTATTGGGGGTATTGGAATTAGCAATACATCCGCTTTTGGGGGTATTAGCTTTTACCCCTTGCTGAACGCCCTGGTTTATATGGGCCTCTACAGGGGTAGAATTACCAATACCCCCGCTTTTGGATGTATTAGGTTTTTCACCTTCTTCAATACCTATTATGCGGTAAACCTTCACTTTGCCTGTAGAGCCTTTACGCTTACCTGTGTCCTTAATTAAACCGAGAGTCTCTAGCTTCTTAATATTGGAGCCAACCGTCTTCTCATTTAATCCTGTGTCTTTTACTAATCTTGCAATGCTGGGCCAGCAGCAATGATCCTCATCGGCTCTATCAGCAAATGAGAGCAAGAGAAGTTTTTGTGTTGAGGTGCTTAGCTCTTGCCGCCAAGCCCAGTCAGTGGCAATTCTACTCATAAACCACCCCTGTTTGATTTTTGGTCTACTTGTGTCATAATCATTCCTGTTGAAGATTCGAAACCCGCGCCCTCGCCAAAGTTTGCGGGTTTTGTTTTATCTAGGCTTTTTATTTTCTGATTTTTCCAGCTCACACCGACAGGTCTTACAATTGCCTCCGGCACTATTTTGCTTACATTGCTTTTTACCCGGCCTATGCCCGGGGTGTTGTTCATATAAATTTTCAAACATTTGAGTTCCTTATTTGGTTAGAAAGCTCCTTGTGAGGCTGATATGATGCATTTCGAGCACAATGCTTAATCAACCTTAAAGGAGTAAATTTATGTCTATTGAAGACAGAGATCTTGATTTGGAAAGCGCAAAAGCCGCATACATGATGTATAAAGCCCAAGCGGGACTTAATTTTTTGCTGGAAATGTTTGGTCGCGACCTTGCCGTGCAAGAAGGTTACACTTGGCTTACTCAAGACGGTATAGAGTCTGTTAAATACTATCTTATGCAAAAGCATAACTGGTTACCCGCACAAGTTAATTCAATGTCACTTGAAGATTTATCTTTCGCTGTAGAGCGAGAGCGATCTTCTTGGACTTTGAATAAAAAATATCGCGGTATTGTGGATTAGCAGTTTGCGCAGCCTTGTGAAAATAGAGCTGCGCTTCCGCCACGCCTTTGTTGAACTTAAGCTTGTCACAGCAATCATTGAGTTTTTCACACGCATTAGCTAAGCCTTTTAACTTCTGACTCAGTTCATCTGTATTTAAATTAATATACATTCCTTTATTTCACTCCTGAAAAGTGTGGGTACGGATCCAAAGAGCAACTGTACCCATCAATTAAGTTATTGCTGGGTACAGTTAGAGCTGAGGGTTTCAACACCCGAATGAAAAACGCGCACCAGTTCTTGCGAACTTGCTGACCATGGTTTTATTTGTGAAGCAAGTTCATGCGCTACAGCAGAACCAGGTAGCTTTGTATTTGTATACGCGATGAAATAACGCCATAGCTTTTCTCGTGCTAAATTGCGGCTTTCAAGAAGGCGCTGCGCGCGCTCCCCTTCTGTACAGTGCTTTTCTTGCGACGCTAGAAATTCTGCATCACTACACACCCATAGGTGATAAATTTCATCTTGCGCTAACAGTGGATAGTCAGTCGGATCAAAACCACCGCTGGACGTTTTAAAGAAACGTATAAAACCATGGTTATTTAATGCTTCTATTAATACTTGTTTATTCATTGCGCACCTATGAAACCAGCCTCATAACTGAACTTACAAAGTCACACTTGTCGCTTTGAGGTTGGTCAACCCGAACCTTTGCAAGCGGCTTGCTCGTTTTATTCCCAGTAAGTTTAACAAGCGCAAAAGCCGAGTGTTTTTGCGCCCGCTCACTATACTTCCTTTGAGCGTCGCACACTGAGACTGCATTCTCGGTATGCCTTGCTATCACTTGAGCTACAGCTTCAGGTACTCTTCTATAACCAAATGCATAACTTCGAATAGTAGCCTCGGCCTTCCCTGTTGCTTCACATAGGGTGTTCAGCTTTTCGGGATTCTGTTTTATCCAATCCTTTAGGTTCATCTCGCACCTCAATTTACATTTTGTAATTTACACTGTAAATGATTTACTAAAGATTATCAATCATAAGTGTTCAAGTTAGCAAACATTGTCACTTTGGATGTAATTCAATTGAATTGATTACACGTTATGTGTAATATTGGTTGTAACATAGTGAAAACTTAGGTTTGAGATGAAAATTCCAGCGTGGGCAGCTAAAGCACAAGAGCTTATGAAGGCCCAAAAAGTATACCAGAAAGACTTAGTGAGTGTTTTTGACGTGAAAAGCGCAAGTGCAGTTAGTCACTATTTCAGTGGTAGGAATAAGATTACTCCTGACCAACTAGCTAGCCTTGCTGAACACCTTGGGGTTTCAGTAATCTCATTGATGGGCGAGGAGGAGCACGTTCAAGCTGATCCCCATCACCTAGATACGGATAGCTTGGTAGAGGCGCTGCAGGCTCTGGTAAGGCTGGACAAATTACCAGATGCGGAAATTATCAATCTTTTTAATACTCTTGAAAAATTACAGCTTGATAGAATTGCAGAGGTGTACAGCGTTTACGCTGAAGCCAATAGAATTAAAAATGAGAAAATAAAGAGATTACCTAGTAAGGTTACAGCTTAAAGTATACAAATATAAATTTTTTAATAAAAAGCGCCAAGAGGCGCTTTTATTTTTTGCTTTCAAATTCATCCCTAAACTTTAGTTGCAGCGCCTCCATAGCTAATGAACCTTCTTGTACTTTACCTCTCGGTATTGAGTATTTTTTTAGCGCCATGTGAAATTCCATATTCGCGATATTTGTCATATCAGTGTCGTCACTATGCTTTTTAGCCGAATTTACCAGCCCAACAAACTCCTTAAGGGCAGAGTAGGAAATCAGAACTCCTAGGCATAAGTAACCAAACTCAAGTAAAGCCATTGCATCTCCTTATTTGTAATGCGGCTAAGTAACTTTCCTTCCCCGAAAGATACACGCCGCGAATACAATCGTCAACATTATGTTAATCAATTGTATTCCATCACTGTAAATAATTGCAAATAAGCTTGTTTCTGTAATGGCTTTCTCAAAAAACCTGATCATTTGAAGTATTGTAGCTAAGAAGAAACAGCCTCCGATTGCAATTGTAAGCGGGTCTATTTTCAATTTTAGAGCCTGATGAGACTTGGTTACACTCAAGATCACCAGTATATTGATGCAGCTAAATGAAAAGTGCCAAATCGCCTTAAACACCAACCCATCTTTGAGCGCCAGCTTATACAAATAAGGTGTTAACATATGCATGGCCATTAGAGCAAATATGGAAATTGTCATAGTCAAACTAAGACTGTCCAACCTCCTGTATATAGCCACATATAAAGACCATAAAATAAAGCTAGCAAGCACAATGTGCTTACTAATTTCAAGCAATCCAATTTCGAAGGCTGTGCCTATCATTTATCCTCCTAGATTATCTTTTACTCTTGGTAGTTTAATGACGCTCCTAGCTTGGGCTTGGGTAGGGTCTAGGCCTGCACCATTGGTTCCACCTTTTACATCTTTTAAATTCCTCGACATAACATTCTGCCCTAGTGCGTTATTAAGTTCTTTCATTGTCTCTCCTTATTAAGCGAGCAGGTTAATAATAACCAAAATCACCAAATTGTAAATCTAAAAGTAATTTAAATACAAAATAAATGTAATCACTTGACAAACCAAAACACCTTAAAGTAAATTGATTACAACAAAGATTACAAAGCGTAAATCAATACCAGTCTCTGGCAATCGAAATGCTAACACAGTTGTTGAGTAATTCGGGAATTAATAACAAGCGCTTTTAATTTAGTAATAGTGAGTATATTCATGACACTTAAATCAAAACAGATACAAAAATTACTAAGTAACCCACTTGAGGCTCATGATGTTGAGTTTCTAGTAACAGATAAAACTATCTCTAAAGATGGTTCTATATGGGTCAAAGTAGTCCCTTACATTACAGCAAGGGCTGTGCAACAGCGTTTAGATGACATCTTCGGTTTGACGGGGTGGCGTAATGAGTTCCGCGAAGTAAAAGGCGGTCAAATGTGCGGGCTGAGTTTGCTGATTGAAGATCAGTGGATTACCAAGTGGGATGGCGCCCCTCTTACTGAAATAGAAGCATTAAAAGGCGCACTCTCTGGCGCAGGTAAAAGAGCAGCTGTCCAATTTGGCATTGGCCGTTACCTATATGCTATCGAGCCTTATTACATTAACTGCCAGCTACTAACAGATAAATCTGAGTGCACCGCTAATTATGTATTAGTAAGGCACGACACAAGCGAAAACGAATCAACTTATCTTGCGGCTCAATGGGAAACCCCAGAACTCCCCTCTTGGGCTCTACCTCAAGCTGATTTTGAACCTTACATTCAAGAAATCAATAACTCTGATACAGAAACAAAGCTAAGAGAAGCTTATACAAAAGCAATCAAGTACGCAGAGGCATTGGGTAGAAAAGACCTGAAAGACCAAGTTAACAAAGCCCGAAAAGAGCAATTAGAGCTAGTCAAAGATAGTGCTGCTCGCAAACGAAAAGAGCAGCTAGAAGGCTTTAGGAAAAAGTTTTCAAGCTTTAAACAGCAACTTGAAACCGCTGAAAACGAAACAGTTCTAGAGCTTGCATATAAGAAGATAAAACCTGAATTAAAAGGCTTATGCCTCTCTTTATCTATTAATCACTCAGATTGCGAAAACCAAATTAACCAAATCAAGCAACAGCAAATCACACGTATCCAAGGAGCGTAACGATGACACAGCAATCAACAGACTTAACTACTTTAGCATTTAGCAGCGAATTGACTGAGCAAGGCCTTAAAGAGCTTAAAAGACGGTACCCCAAAAGCAAAGTTCCAGATATGACTATTGATGAGAACTACAAGCAAGGGCGCCAAATCCAGATTGAAGCAAATAAGCTTACTTCCAGCTTAGATACTCGCAGAAAAGACTTAGCAAAACAGCTGAAGTTAGCTGGTGATGACTTAATCGCTAAAGCGAGTGATATTTACACCCCTTATGTTTCCGCATATAAAGCCGAACAAGCTAGACGTAAAGAGATTGAAGATAAGAAAAAGCGCGAGCGTGAAGCCCTACTCAACGCGCAGCGCGCAGAAATAGCCCAAATAAAAGGGTTTGTTGATAGCTGCAAAGGCGCATCTCTACAGGAAATTTCTGATTGTCTCGAAGCTGTGGACTCAATTGATACATCAGTTTTCGATCAAGAGTTAATTCACGAAGCCATTGAAACCGTTGAATCAACAATTCAGGCTCTGTGGCAAATGCATGCAGACACAAAGCAGCGCGAAGAGCTAGCCGCACAGCAAGCTGAACTAGAAAAACAATTAGCTGTCGGCAAAATAGCGCTGGCACCCACCGAAATGATTGGAAAAAGCAGCGACGAAATATCGGCAAAAATCACTGAGCTTCAAAACAAACCAATTACTGAAGAGTTTTTTGCAGATGCAGTTGCCGCTGAGCAAGCCGTCTCTATCGCTATTTCACAACTAACAGCAATGCGTAACCAAGCGTTGCAACTTGAAGAAGTAGCCGTACAACAAGCGCCAGCCGCAAATGATGATTATACAGTTGAAGAGTCAACAAGCGCCGAAACCACGATTTACAAATACAAATTCTACGACCAATGGCCTGCCGAAAGTGAATTAGCACAAAGCGCTGCGCTAAGGGTTATGAATATTAAGCTAGGTGAAGCTGAAGATTACATTCGCCACTTAACACAGCAACTTGAGCGTACGCAGGCAGCATAAATTTATCCCAATCTGAGGAGGGCTTAGCCCCCTCTTATTATGAAGGAATATGAGATGAACTTTTTAAAAACCCCAGAAGAAGCCGAAGCAATTACAAATAAGAGGGATGCTCTCATTTTGGAAGACCAGCGCAGACAATGCAATGCACGGCGCCGCATAGAACTACATAAAGACAATATGGATTTAGCTGCATTACACCGCGAAACGTGGGAGCTGGATACGCTATAAAGCCCCAGCTATCAAGCCAATTAATAGATAAGTTAAGGACAGAATTATGCCTAATCATATAACAAACATTATTGAAGCAAGCCCAAAAGTAATCGAATCAATGCTCAATGAGGAAGGTTATATCGATTTTAATTGTGCAATCCCAAGGCACGAAGACTTAAGTCTCAATGATGCAGATTCAGTTTGTAGCGTGGCAGAGAGTGCGGCGCAGCTCATGTGCAAAGAGAAGATAAGCGACAACGAGTTGCTGGGCAGAATGCAACTTGTCAATCAGCTTCGCTCTAGCGCTTTGGACATGTCAGATGAAACTTTTGAGCAGTTCGTCATGATGATGCGAAACAAGCGAAATCACGGTCATTACCACATGATGGACTTTGCAAGAACTGCATGGGGCACGAAGTGGAATGCATATGGCCAAAACCCAGAGAATAACAAAGGTTCTGAGGTTCGCTTTAAAACAGCATGGTCACACCCAAAACCTGTAATTATCGCTTTATCAAAGAAACTCCCCGAAGAGAAAATCTCAATTAAATATGCAGATGAGGATACAGGAAGCAACTGCGGTACTTACATTATCCAAAACGGTGAGATGTTGATCTGTGATATCGCTCCCAACTGGAATGAGCAATCCCAAGAGCAAAAGCGTAAATACTCAAAATTCGCTTTTCAAATTACCAAGCCTGAGATGGATCCCCGTGAATATGGTTACAACGAAGATTGGGACTATGACGAAGCAGTTTCAGATCAGTATTGGGCCGAGCGTGATGCGGCTGAAGAAAGCACTAAAAGCTAATTTAACTTTGAAATTAAGGACAGAACAATGAGTGAAGAAAACCAGTTTATACCAACAATCGACCCAAGTGATACAAGCGTACAGGATATGTTTGGTCAGGTTTTGCAGCAAAAGATTCAGGATGGCGCTATTGAAAAAGCCATTTCTGCAAAGGTAGATGGGCTGATAGAAGATGTTGCAGACCAAGCATTCAGATCGTACGGCGACCTTGGCAAGGCAATGGAGGAAAAACTAACCAACGCAATCATACCTCAACTTGAAAAGATTGGTGATCTACCTACTTATCACCAATTTGTAATCAATAGATTAGCAGAGGCAGCACAAGACTTTTACGACCAAAAGCTCGCAGCGAAACTTGATGAGGAGCTTAAAAACATCATGGGCGAGGTCCCTGATGAAGTTTCTCTATCTTGGCTTGTTCAACAAGTAATGGAAGGTGCACAAGAAGATAGCGGTGACTATGAAGGTGAGATTTACCTTAAAATCACTGAGCGTAATTATGGCAGCTTTATCAATGTTTACCTCGACCCTTGTGGCGAATCAGACCGCCATGACTGCAAGTATGACATTCATTTATGCGAGCAAGAAGATAAAAAGTGGAAGGTTATTGGCCTCAGAATTGACGGCGGAGATGTAAGGGAAAGAAAGGCGCTAGGAAGTTTATATCGACTAGAAAAGATCCTTTTCAACATGTGCGTAACTAAAGCCACAATTGAAATGGATGGAGGGTTGAACTCGGGTGAGTACGAGACTTATTGGAGTAATGACTAATGGCTCGCGGTGTCAATAAAGTCATTCTGGTAGGTCATCTCGGCCAAGACCCTGAAGTGCGCTATTTGCCCAACGGAAATCCTGTGGCAAATATCAGCTTAGCTACAACAGATAGCTGGAAAGATAAAAGCACTGGTCAGCCAAAAGAGCGTACTGAATGGCATCGCATAGCTATTCACGGAAAACTAGCAGAAGTGGCTGGGCAACACCTGCGCAAGGGTTCACACGTGTATATCGAGGGCAGTTTGCAAACGCATAAATGGGAAGATAGCCGCGGCCAAACGCAGCACACAACGCAAATAGTAGTGAACGTAAACGGCAAGATGCAGATGCTAGGCAATCCAAATAATACAGGGCATCAACACCAGCAGTATAACGGCGGTATGAATATTTAGCTCATCGAGGTTAATTATGTTTTGTGTATACGGAGTAAGTTTGGCCAAGTGTCGTAAAGCGGCAATCAAGAAAGTAAATGACCTGCGTGGTGATGATGCGCCAAACAATGCGAATGATTGGGAAGTAAAAGTAGCCGAGCTGCAGCAAGACCTATTTGAAAAGGCAAAGCCCACGAGCATTAGTGGTGAACTCTCAATGCCAAGTTCTGTAGACGAATACATAGCTCAAGCAAAGAAGTTACCTGACCAGTTTAGAAACTTAAAAGGCATGAAAAAAGTACCTGTACTTGATGCTGAGGGGGGGGGTAATGACCACCAAAGCTGGTCGCCCCAAATTTCAATGGCTACCTATGTAGCCTGAACAGAATTTAAAAACTTAAGGAAAGAAAATGAGATTCACAAACCTAGTAGTATATAAATACAAAACTCCTGTTGATTACTCACAGGAACAACTTGAACAGTTACTTCAGCAAGACGCATTCAGAAAATGCGGCGCTCAGGAGTACAGTACATTCGGTTGGACAAATGCGCTTGGTAAACACGGCCTCACCCTCCCCCACTTTTCAAAAGAGTTTATTTTGCTATGTGCAAAGCGCGAAGAGAAAATACTACCTGCAGCGGTAGTTAATGAAGCTCTCTATGAAAGAGTTCGACATATTGAACATGAAGAAAGTCGCCTCGTTAAAAAGAAAGAAAAAGACGAGCTAAAAGAAAGTATTATCACAGCTCTATTGCCGCAAGCATTTACAAAATCAAGCTGTCACTTTGCTTTTATCGATACTAAGCGCGGTTTGTTTGTAGTTAACGAGTCGAGCTTTAACAAAGCGGAGCAGCTAGCAGCGCTATTCAGAAAGTCAGTCGGTACACTTCCTATAATTCCTGCATTTTGTGACTTTGATTTAGACGTACACCTAACTGATTGGTTAACAAAAACGCAAGCCCCTGAAAGCTTCACTCTTGGATATGATGCCAAGCTTGAAGACCCGACAGACGAAGGGGATGAGGTGGCATTGAAGCGTCATGCACTGGGTAGTGACGAAACAAGATTGCATCTAGACAGTGGAAAGCGCGTCACTGAGCTTGCGCTCAAATGGAGTGAGAGCATTGAATTTACGCTAAAAAATGACGGCTCACTCAAGCGCCTTAGTTATTCCGACACCATCAAAGAATCAAATTCTGACATTCCAAAAGAAGATATAGCAGTAAAGCTTGATGCTGAATTTTTACTATGCGCCGGTGAAATTAGTGAATTACTAGATCGCCTGTTCACTTCTATGGGCAGCTCAGATAATGAAGAACCTCAAAGCAACGATAAACCGCAGCATTACCAAGAAGCAAAAAGTTTCATTATTGAAACTGGAAAGGTAACTGTATCAGCTTTACAACGCCACTTAAGAATTGGTTACAACAACGCAGCAAACATTTTAGAAGAACTTGAGAAAGATGGAGTTATAACTGCCCCGGGCTATAACGGACGAAGAGAGTTGGCTGCATAAGGAAAGTGACATGTATTACGCAATAGGTAGAGAGGCGGAGTGGCAAGGCACTAAGCATGAAATTATTGGGATGGCTCCCGCCTGTAAGGTTGGTCTAGGTGAAGGCTATGCAGCCCTACTATTAGTTGGCAACACTTCAAAGTATGTAAACACCAGTGAGCTTAAGTTAGCCCACCAAAGAGGAGGTTCAATTGAGTAAAGCAACCACTTTAGAGCAATTGAAAAATAGACACGGCATACAAGCAGCAGCGATAGTGACCAAGCAGCTCAACAACATTAACTGGAAAATAAACCCGAATGATGTTGGTTGGCTGTACCACTACCCTCAGATTGCTAAGCAGCCTGGTCGCTCTGCGCGTGTTTACCATCGCTTAAACAACTTAAACCACATTGATTAAAAAGGAATTGATATGAACCAGATATATAAAAGAGCAATTGAACACTGGGGTGCCGCAGCACAAGTAAGCATGGCTATGGGTGAGATGGGAGAGCTTACCGCTGAATTAAATAGATTTCACACCCAAAATCGCAAAGACCGTTTATGTAATCTTCAAGACGAAATAGCAGACGTTCAAATCATGCTTAACCAGCTAAAAATGATGCACGGGCAGTTAGCTATAGAAGAAATCATGGAGCAAAAGCTAGCTCGCTTGGAGAGTATCATCGATGGACAGCAACAACACAACCACTCAACAATTGAGCCACCTAAAAACGTATTTACATATGAATACAACGAAGATGAAGGTCTAACTACAATCTTTGCAAATGGCCAGTACGTAACAGAGCTAGTTGAGGAAAATGGAGATCCAGAAGCTTCAATGAATTGGTTTGCTAAAGCTTATTCAATGACTAATTTTGCTCTTGAGTATCAACACCCAAACAATACAACTGAGGCCTGAAAATGTTTAAAGAATTTCAAGAGCAAAAATTCGGTCTGATATACGCAGATCCCGCATGGCAATTTAACAGCAAAAAATCTGGTGGCTCTATGAAGTCTGGTGCAGCCCAACATTACGACACAATGAGCGTAGATGAGTTAAAAGCAATGCCTGTCGATAGCATTGCAGCAGACAACTGCATTTTAGTTATGTGGTACGTGGGAGCCATGCCTGAAGAAGCTATCGAAGTTGTTAAAGCATGGGGCTTCACTCTTAAAAATATGAACGGCTTTATGTGGAATAAACTTACAAAAAATGGCTTACCTTTTTTTGGTATGGGTTACTGGACCCGTTCAGGTAGTGAGTCAGCCATCATCGCAACTAAAGGCAAACCTAAAGTCGCGTCACGGTCGGTGCGCGCGGTTGGTAATTGCGAGCTGAATGGTGATGAGCTATTTAAAGCTATCAACTATTCAGGTAACTACCCTGTTTTGGAGCATAGCCGCAAACCGAATGAGTTCAGAGTAAAGTGCGAAGAGTTGGCAGGTGATGCGCCCAAGGTCGAGCTATTTGCACGGACATCAAAACACGGTTGGTCCGTGTGGGGAAATGAAACAACCAAGTTTGACGCTAAAGGAGAGGCAGCATGAATAGCCTGGACTGTCTACAAGAGCTGCTAGAAGCTGATTTATTGAACCAAGTAAATCAGCTACGAAATGAAATAACGCAACTAAACCAAAAGGTAGAGGAATTAGAATCTGGTAATGATGACTGCTTCGTCAAACTAAAAAAAGGCGCTCACATACTTGGCATGACTGAAGGTGCGCTGTATCAGAAAATCTATCATAGCAAAGCACCTCAAGGTGAAATTTGGAAAAAAGATGGGGGTAGTCGTAACTCACCTATTTTCGTAAATGTAGCACAAATACGAAAACATCTTATAAACTGAAAATACCGAATCACTATAGAGTTGTTAAAATGGATGTAAAAATTGAAGATAAACTTAAAGCAACAAAGGGAGTGTACTGCCACGGTGGAAAGCTAAGGATTCATTTCAAGCTACCAGGCGAAAGTAACTACACAAAACGAAGCTTAAGCATAGAGCCAACTTTGAACAATATCGATTTTGCCAATATGAAGCTACAAGCAATTAAGCTTGATATTGCAAGCGGCATGTTCAAAGTTGATCCAGAGGGCTTTTGGCTTAAGCACTTCCCCAACGAGGTTAAACAGCCCGAATTTAAGCTATCAACTGTTGAGCAGTGCATTGAACTCATAAGAGAAACGCGAGAACTAGAATTGTCATACAGTTCTCGTGAAAAGCTTCGCACTGGAGTCAATGTAATGAAGAGGTATGGCTTCCTGCACAAGGAGATTAATACAATTACCCCTCGCTGTATTGAGCTGCTCAGGAAGAAAATGCTGCGAAACCTAGCCCCCTCAACTGTTAGAGAGTATCTGTTAGTCCTCAGGCGTGCACTGGATGAAGGTGTAAAAAACGGAGAGCTACCCATGAACCCTTTTCAGAATGCTTCTCGATTAACAACTGAAAAAGATCCCTCTGAAGATGATGATGTTGACCCGTTCACTCAGGAGGAATTAGAAAGGTTGCTTGATGTTATTCATGTTCCTCAGACAAAGCGCATGACTGAGTTTTTAGCTTGGTCAGGCTTACGACCCGGTGAAATGAAAGCGCTTGCATGGGAAGATGTAGACCTGTTCAAGGGTATTGTTCATGTGAAATATAACATTAATCGCAAAGGTGAATTAAAACCACCTAAAACCGCCGCTGGTATTCGTAAAGTCGAATTAATGCCTCGTGCATTAAAAGTACTGAAAGAGCAGCAAGAGCATACATACATGCTAGCCCCAATTAATGAAACACTACATTTAAAACATGGGAGAAAAAAGAAAATTGAAAGACGAAGAGTATTTTTAAGTAGGGAGAACAAGCCTTTTTTGCGCCCTGAGCTAACAACAGCACCTAAGCAATGGGCTGGGTGGTTAAGAAAAGCAAAGCTTATTCATCGTGAACCATATCAACTCAGGCACTTTTTCGCTTCACAAATGTTGATGGCAAAAGCAGAACCCGCATGGCTAGCAAAACAGTTGGGGCACAAAGATTGGGGGATGATCAGGACGGTCTATGCTCGCTGGATAGTTGATGAAAGACCAGAGCACAGGGACGAAATTGCGGCTAGATTGGGCCAAAACAATGTCCCACATATGTCCCAAAGGCACCTAACCGCAATTTAAGCTATTGATTTTTATATCAAAAAACCCTTAAAAAGGCATCTTGAAGCCTGGTGGCATTTGCATTCCACCAGTCACGTCTGACATGCGCTTTTGTGTCTCTTCACCTACACGGCGAACTGCATCGTTTACTGCAGCGGCTAGTAAGTCTTCAATCATGTCTTTGTCGTCTTCCATTAGGCTCTCGTCAATTTCTACACGACGAACATTGTGGCTACCAAGCATAGTTACTTTTACAAGACCAGCACCTGCTTCACCAGTTACTTCTAAGCTTTTGATTTCTTCTTGGGCTTTTTCCATGCGCTCTTGCATTTGCTGAGCTTGCTTCATGATATTGCCCATTCCACCTTTAAACATAGTGTACTCTCTTACTTCAATAATTTAATTGGCTCAAAGATAAAGTCTATTGCTGTCAATTACAATGCCTTTACCGATTTTTCATTTACTACCGCGTCAAACTCAGCAACCATGGTCTTTATTATGGGGTCTGAGTTTACCGCGTCAACGGCTTCTAAATACCGTTTTTGATCAATATCTTGTTGAATTAAAAATGGCGTTGATTTCACCTGCTCTACAAATTCCATATGCAACTCTACAGGCTCGTTCAAAGCAAGTGTAAATGACTGCTGCAATTTGTCTCGTAGCATAGGCGAGTCTAAATGTTGTTGGCTCTGCTCAGCCTTCAGAACGCAAGTGTTACCCTGTTTATTAAACATGGCATGCAAAGCAAACTGCCTAACGCGACCACTCAATCCCATCTTTTCAATCAAGCTTGCCCAATCATCTTTCTCATGTGCAAATTTCAAACTACTAATTGGGCTAGTAAAATTCTCAGGAATGGGAATTTCAATCACATGCTCTGGCTCATCAGTTTTAGCCGGAGCTGGAGATAACTGCTCAAGTAATTCTGGTGCTAATTTACTCTCGTCTTTTTTAAAGCGCTCTGTGATTTCTGGCTTTTTAGCACGTGGTACTGGTACGCGATGGGTCGTCGCCACATTTGTATTGGTTCGTTCTGTACTCTGAGGCTCCGCTGTCGTAGAAGAAGGCTGTGCCTGAGTTTGTATAGGCATACTCGTTTTACTCACAGCAGTTCTGTGAGAGTTCAAAGTACTTTGATTAGAATCAGGCTTTTTTGGCTCTTCAGTGCCTCCCAGCAGCTTGCCTGCGCCAGATATTTGTCTGTTTTGTAAGATTTTGGCTATCGCTGATTGTGCTTGGCCTTGCTTTTGCGAATAAAGCTGACTAGCCGACGGTGCAATTTCTGCATGGACTGGCGATGACATCTCGCCAGAATTTGAAAAGCCTGCTGATGAACCCGATTCACTAAAGCCCTGAGCAGTGGCTTGAGCCATTATATCGTTATACTGTTGATCAAACTCTGATGGGCCTGAATCTGCCTGTGAAGACTCACTCTCAGGTAAAGAGAGGTTAGCAGGCTCAGATTGTTGAGGCGCATATTGTTCGGGTACCGCCTGCGGTATCTGCATAGGTGGCTGCTGAGGCGAATGTTGCTCAGGTGCCATCTGCGGAGTCTGCATAGATGGGTGCTGAGGGGCATGTTGCTCAGGTACCGCCTGCGGTGTCGGCATAGATAGTTGCTGAGACGCATGTTGCTCAGGTGCCATCTGCGGAGTCTGCATAGATGGGTGCTGAGGGGCATGTTGCTCAGGCACCGCCTGCGGTGTCGGCATAGGTGGTTGCTGAGACGCATGTTGTTCAGGTAACGCCTGCGACTGCACTTGTGACGGCTGAGGCATACCTTGCGCTACTGCATTTGATTCAGGTGCGTTTTGAACTGTTTTTTTTTGGTTTTGATTCAGTATATCGCGCAGTGCACCAGCCTTAGACTTTTTAACCTCCCCATGATTTGAAGAAGTTGAAACTGGCGCTATGCTCGCTTGTGAAAAATCAGTGCCTTCAAAAGCAAGCAATCTCAACATCACCATTTCAAAACCCAACTTTGCATCCGGTGCCCAACTCAGATCTTTTTTACCGCTTAAAAGTAGCTGATATAAAAGCTGTGCAGTTTGAGGGGATAACTGTTCAGCAAGTGTTTTAACTTGCTGTTGGTCAAATTGACCTACATGCGCCGCTTGTGGAACTAACTGAGTCAATTGAATAACGTGTAATAACGCGATTAAATCATCGATGACGCTGACAAAGTTTCCGTTTTTGAGTGCGATATTCTCAACTTCTGCCATCATAGCACTGCCATCTTGGCATAATACTGCGCTCATCAATAACATCGCATGGCTACTATCCATCAAGCCAAGCATCTGTTGTACAGCGGTGACGGTCAAATTACCATTCGTTTGCGCAATAGCTTGATCAGTCAAACTCAACGCATCACGCATACTCCCATCAGCCGCTTTTGCCAAAATGTTGAGCGCATCATCTTCAAACTGAAAGTTTTCTTGCGGTAGTATCTTAGCCAACTGTTCTACAATTTGACCTTTTGCCATTGCATTAAGGTTAAACTGTAAGCAGCGCGATAAAATCGTAATAGGGAGCTTTTGAGGATCGGTCGTCGCTAGCAAAAACTTTACATGCTCTGGCGGCTCTTCCAACGTTTTTAGCAAAGCATTAAAACTATGCTTAGACAGCATGTGTACTTCATCAATGAGGTACACTTTATAGCGTCCACGAGTGGGAGCATATTGGACGTTATCTAAGATCTCTCTTGTGTCCTCGACTTTTGTCCTTGAAGCAGCATCAATCTCAATCAAGTCAATAAACTTACCTGATTCGATTTCTATACATGTGCTACATTGACCACAAGGTGTCGATGATATGCCCTCTTCGCAATTTAGACTTTTCGCGAAGATCCTAGCAATAGTCGTTTTACCCACACCTCGGGTACCTGTAAACAAATAAGCGTGGTGTAACCTTTGCTCATTTAAGGCGTTTATTAATGCCTGTTTTACATGTTCCTGCCCCATCATTTCATGGAATGACTGAGGTCGCCACTTTCTTGCTAAGACCTGATAGCTCATTGATACTACTCGCCGTCGAACTCTACTAATTTTAGAATATTAATGCCCAGTGCAGTCACTCGCTCCTCACCGCCTAACTCTGGCAATGAAATAACAAAAGCGGCATCTGTCGCTTTACCACCTAAGCGAGATACCAATTGCGCTGTCGCTTCAATTGTTCCACCAGTTGCCAATAAATCGTCAACCAACAATACTTTATCACCTTCTACTACTGCATCAGTATGAAGCTCTAATGTATCTTCACCATATTCTAATTGGTAAGACTGACTGATCACCGCTCTTGGTAATTTGCCCGGCTTGCGCACAGGAATAAATGGAATACCAAGCGCTAATGCCAGTGGGGCACCAAAAATAAACCCGCGAGATTCAGTGCCAATAATTTTATCAAATCCTTGGTCTTTATACGCAGCAACAAATGCGTCGATTGTTGCTTGGAATGCTTTTGGGTTAGCAAGTAATGTTGTTACATCTCTGAACATGATCCCCTGCTTTGGGTAATCAGGAACAGTTGCAATGCTATCTTTGATCAAAGACAAGTTTTGTTGTGTCATAATCGTTCGTTTTTCAGATTTCTTTTAGAAAGAAAGTGATTATAACAAGAAAGGATCGACTTTAAACGAGAATGGAAAAAAATCGAAGAAAAAACGAGTAAAGGTACAATAAATGGGCCAAACTCGGTGAATAAGTAACCCATAAAATCTTGCTAATTTGTTATCATAGACGCATCTAGAAGTTTAGCCACCTAAATAGATCCAGCCAAGGATCGCATTTAAGCATCCGATACCAATAAAGCATGCAAGGAAAGCGAGAAAATAGGAAAGTTTGAATGGATCTTTTCGTTCAGAGTTAGACATGAGGACAACCTTAGTTATGTGCCTTGAAACCAAATAAGAGACTCAAGGCGTTAGCACAAATCGCGTTCACATCTTAGTAGAACTTATGACATCAATAAAGGTGAGCGGCTGCTTTTATCAACGACAATTCCTTTTTCAGCGAACTGTTGTAAAGTTTGTAGTGCACCCACTGCCAATTGTGCAGCTGTAAAACCAGCAGTTTGTTGGGCTATTTGCTCACAAATCTCCAAAACACTCATACCTGGTTGCTGCTCAACGCTAGCCAGCAATAGACTTGTCATTGGATTTAATGCGATAAACTGGATTTCTTCTTCTAAATCTCGATACACGACAAAGCTATATGGCCCCTCTTGAGGTTGCTCTGGTTGATAATCAACTTGAATTTGGTGGACTGGAAACCTGTACTGCACACATTGAGCAACACTAGAAAGAAATAAGGGTTGATTTTCGTCGAGCTCAGCATCAAATAGCAAGTCATATTTATCGCGCTGCAAAATCGACACGTTCAGTTCCACCCATTCATAATGTGCTAATTCAAACATAAATACCGGATCTGACTCATTAGGGCGATAACCTTGATCCAAATACTTTAAAAACTCCTGACTGATCTCCAAAAAATAAGGACTTGTGCATTCATGCTCAGCAAAAAACTGCCTGACTAATGCTATCCAGTGTTTCTCATCATATAGGCTTTTTAATACAGGAAACGCTGATGCAACAAACCCCTCTACATTATTAAAAAACAACTCTCTATAAATTTTCATTCTGCGATCTTCAATATCGCTAGGTTTTACCGTATTTTCAGGATCTTTAATATGGGCAACAAAAGCAGCTTGAACTTCTTGAAATGACATTAAGCAATCCCTCTTTGCTGCTTCTGATGCACTGCTTGAGCTTGATGTATTTGCTGTACTTCAGTGAGCAGTAAATTTAGAGGTGGAATATTAAAGTCACGCTCCAATAGCGTTGGAAACAGCCCGTGTAACTCATACGCTTTTTGCAGTAACGTCCAAACAGGGTCGCAAACATCTGCTCCATGAGTATCGACTAATAAATCTTCCGCCTCTTCGTAGTGGCCTGCAATATGACCATATGCAATTCGTTCAGTTGGCATTGCGGCAAGAAAAGACATAGCGTCGTAGCCATGATTAATCGAGTTTACATAGATATTATTGATATCCAATAGCAAATCACAATCTGCCTCTTGTAAAACAGCAAGCGTGAAGTCAAGCTCAGACATTTCTTGTCCTGGCGCCGCATAATACGACACATTTTCGACAGCTATGCGCCTCTCAAGTCGCTCTTGAACCTCAGCAATCCGCTTGGCTGTATGCATCACAGCTTCTTCAGTAAACGGGATGGGCATCAAATCATACATATGCCCATTGCCCGAACAATAACTGAGATGCTCGCTGTAGCACTTGACGTTATGCTGCTCAAAAAAAGTTTTTAAATCAGCAATAAATTGAGTATCTAGCGGATCTGAGGAGCCAAGTGATAAGGATAAACCATGACAAACAAAATTATGCTGCTCAGTTAACTGCTCAAACTGCTTAGCAAACCGCCCACCCAGTGTCATCCAATTTTCTGGTGCAACCTCGTAAAAATCCACCATATTAGGCGCACTGTTCAAAATGTCATCCAACATTTCTCTGCGCAGGCCAAGTCCGACATGGCCGAAACTCTTATTCATTATCACTTCCTAATCTAAATGCCACGCGACACTATTTATTAGTGGCTACCACCACATTTGCCTTCACCGCATTTACCTTCTTTGCTTTTAGTGCTGCCACCACATTTACCTTCGCCACACTTGCCTTCTTTACTTTTTGCTGCGCCACCACATTTACCTTCGCCACACTTACCTTCTTTACTTTTTGCTGCGCCGCCACATTTACCCTCGCCGCACTTGCCTTCTTTGCTCTTTGCGTCACCGCCGCACTTACCTTCGCCACACTTGCCTTCACTCGCATCTACTTGATAACCCGATGTCATAACTTCATAAGAAAATGGGTTTGCAGAAGCCTCTCCAGAAGCCAGAGCCGCAGAGCTGACAACTGCTGCACTTAAAGTTAACGCTAAGGAATTTTTCTTTACTGTATTCATAATTTTTCTCTCAATCATTAATTCGGGTTCATTTAATAGACCCAGTTACCTGAAAACAAATTTCAAAGTTTTTCTTTTTTGAGTGTACAGCCATACACAGTGGGTACTTAGAGTATGAGGAACAGATAAGATTTATATTAATAATTCGCTCCATCTCATATAGAATAGCCCGAATTTTAATTTGGTGCAGTACTGATGAAGCTTATATTGGCCCCAATGGAGGGCGTTGTCGACTTTAAAATGCGTGAATTACTCACAGATATCGGTGGTTTTGACCTATGTGTCACTGAGTTTGTTCGTGTTGTTGACTTAACTTTGCCTAGACGTGTATTTGTCCGTTATTGCCCAGAATTACTCAACGGTGGACTGACGCGATCAGGCACCCCCGTTAGGATACAACTATTAGGTCAAGTACCTCATGTACTTGCAGCGAACGCTCGAAAAGCTGTCAAGCTAGGATCACATGGTGTTGACTTAAATTTTGGCTGTCCTGCAAAAACAGTCAATAAGAGTAAAGGCGGTGCCGTATTACTCAAAGAGCCAGAACAAATTTACCAAATCATCAAGGCAGTGCGTGAAGCAGTGCCTGACGAGCATGTGGTAAGCGCGAAGATCCGACTCGGGTTCGATGACGATGCAAATAGCAGTGAAATTGTTGACGCAGTGCAAAGTGCAGGTGCGTCTAGCTTAGCTATTCACGCAAGAACTAAACGCGACGGCTATCGTCCCCCTGCATATTGGGAAAAAATACCGCCACTACTTGAACGATTAACCATTCCAGTCGTTGCTAATGGGGAAATCTGGCAAGTAGAAGACGCAATTAGATGTCAACAGCAAAGTCAATGTGAAGATTTAATGTTGGGCCGTGGCGCCCTTGCTACCCCTGATTTGGCCGCAAAGATAAAAGCACATATCAATAAACAGGATTACAAACCACTTGAATGGCAAGAAGTGGTTTACCATATTGTTCATTCTTCTATGCATCAAGATGAGAATGTCAGTGAGAAATACTTTTCTGCCAGAACAAAGCAGTGGCTTGGTTACTTAAAATTACAATATCCTCAAGCACACGATTTATTCGAGGAAATAAAACGCTTAAAAGCCAAGTCCGAAGTTGTCAGCGTATTACAGAAATACGCAAAATCTCCGTCTCTTGATTCAAATCATAACGTCTAAGTTACTCTGCAATAGATAATGGGCCTTCAGAGGAGAAGCTGCCCATGAATGAAAATCTACTAAAGCAATGTCAAAAAAAGTTAAGGGAAGAGCTTGCTCGTACACGAGCAAGCTTTGTCCTAGATTTAAAAACAAACACAAACCCCGTTATATTGGCGTTAGCGGAGTTATTAGAAAATACGGCACCATCTGATTGGATTGATAGCATTAACGAGAAGATATGCCCAAGCCAATTTCCGAGTTATCAACGATTAGTACAGCTAGAAGCTGCTTTGTGCCAAATTGATATCGGCCAATTTGGCTTTTGTTGCGATTGTGAACAAGAAATCGAAGATACCCTATTAGTGCAAGATCCTGCGACACAAAGGTGCTCACAATGTTCCCCAGTAACCAAAATTAAAGAGGCATAAACTGCTCAAGTAATACGAATATCGAAGCAGGATAAAATACGATATTTTTGAGTAAAGCATAGGCTTGCGCTTCATCCAGCGCTAATTTAGATTGTAGCCTATGCATTGCTTGTTGCTGTGACCATGAAAATGCATGTACACCCAGATCCACTTCAGCAACAATGGCGGCAATATAGAGATTATCGTTATCTAATTTATATTCACAACGACTAAACGTTTCACGAATATCAATAAAATGGTCTCGCCAATTCAAACCAGACTTGTATTGACAAGCCTTTTCGAGAAAAGCCAACACAAACGGTTTGTTAAATTCTGCAGCACGCCATTCAAAAGCAACTTTCGACGCATCTTCCTTTTTACTGTCTTGTATTATGCGCAAAAAATCATGTGGCGCATGCACTGTGCCAGTATAGTAATTTAACTTACTTTGATACCACTCGGTGCCATTTGGAAGTTGAGATAACCCAATGCCTGAACGCGTTTTATATTGTGTAAGAAACGCCTTAAACACATTTACCGTATCACTTTGGTGATCTGAGTCAGATAAATAATCCATCAATTGGCTTTTTTCGATTCTAGAGAGGTGGATATTACTCTCGGCCCCATCTTCCAATCGTCTTTTGACATTAAGTAACCATGTATCGATTTCTTGGGGAGAAAAATACGCTTGTGACAATGCCAAAACATTAGTCTGTACCGGCCAGCTTAAGTAACGCTCGGGATAGCGTTGCTGTATTTTTAAATACATAATTGTGCTCGCGTCGAACTGAGACAACTCTTTTGCATTAATTGAATCAAGCAACGCATGTCTTTGTGATAAATATAACTCATCATATGGCATTGCCTTATCAAGTTCAGACTCTTGAGAGCCAGACATAAACCAGTTTAGGGCATGAAGCTTTTGTGTAAAGTCAGCTAAGTTAACAGGCGCTGTAGGTTCGCTACAAGCACTTAAAATAAATATGCTCGATAGGACGGTGGCAAATACACAACTTTTTGACATTTTCTCTCCAAACAAACGGCTTTCTGATGGCCTAAATTTAACGTGATATTCAACTTTAGCTGCGTGCTTATTCGATAGCATAAGCCTAAGGGTACTGAGTAATTTACTTAAAAACACAGAACTTGCTAGTTTACGTAAAAAATATTGTATGGATCTGTTTTGAATCAAACTTTTATATAGGCAATAAAAAAGCCCCTTACGGGGCTTTTAAATTAAAGACTGATGCCTTTACGTTGTGCTTTTTCTTTTATAAAAGCACCCCAGCTGCGAGCAAATCTGCGAGTTTTAGGATCTTCTTGAGCCTTAGTAATCGCACGGTATGCTTGCTTGTACTTTTCTTGATACAGATAAGCTTCGGCTAAGTCAGAGTAGATTGCACCCTTCTTCTTAGAGCCCAGTTCAAGTGCTTTGTTCAAACGAACAACTGCTGCTGCGTATTGAAGGTCCTGTAGCAATAAGCTACCAGCCTTTCTATACATTTCCGCATCGTCGTCAAACTTAGCTGCTTCTTCGTAGTACTTTGCTGCTTTGTCAATGTTCTTCGCTTGGTGGAAGTAACTTGCTGTCGCAGTCACATTTTGCTTTGTACGCTCAATGTGTTTGTTTTTCATCGCCTTTTCAAACGTAATAGCCGCTTTGTAAGGGATCTCATTCAAAGAATAGTAACTACCAAGAATCTTGTAGTGGTTCTCTTTTTCAAAATAGCCTTTTTCATATGCAACTTCCATCACAGTTTGACCTTTACGGTACTGCTCAGTTTGCATATAGAAAGAACCTAGTTGAGTCCACACTTGCTTATCTTCAGGGAAGATTTTAACAAGCGTTTCTGCAACACTAACTGCGTTCTTATACTGTTTTAGTTCAAAGTATGAACCAATTTTCAGCATGTAGAAAGACTTATTAGGTTCTTCTGTATTCAAAGCAATCGCTTGGTCAGCAGGCTCAATTACATCAGCAAACTTTTTAAGTTCATAGTTTGCTTGCGCAATACGACCGTAAACTTTAGCGTCTTTTTCTCCGGTAAAGTCCATCCAATCGTAATAAGCCTTTTTAGCACCTTCGTACTGCTCAGTACCTATTAAAAGGTCACCAAGTAATTTCATTAGATCTGCATGATCTTTAAAATTAAGCACGTCAGGAGCTATTGCTTGACGAATATACTTGATAGCCGTTTTATACTCTTCTTTTTGAGCATAAAGGTTACCTAAGTAGCGATTAACTGTAGCTTTATCAAAATCGTCAGATGCTTCGATTTCAAGAAGTAAAGTGATGGCTTCATCAACTTTATCTTCGTTGTAAAGGTCAAACGCTTTGATGACCTTTTTACCAACACGCTCACCCATGACTTTAGTCTTCGCATTTTTACGCTCTTCGATCTTTGCTGGATCTGGCGCTGCAAATGCTGCGGTGCTAAGAGCACCGCCAGCTAGTGACATCATCAGAGCAAGAGCTGTTGCTTTTGACATTTGCTTCATATCTTACTCCTTAGTCTTGGTTAAGGTTGAAATCTAGTTGAACTTGAATACCAAATTGCTTTTCAGGTTTCCCATCAACAATTTTTGGTCTGTACTTCCACTTACGAAGTGCACGTTGCGCTTCACGGTTGAAAATACGCTTAGGTTCAGCTGCGATAACTTTAATATCTTCTACACCACCTAGCTCGTTGATTGTAAATTCAAGCTGTACCCAGCCTTCTTTACCATCACGCGCAGCTTGCGGTGGGTATTTAGGTTCAATACGAACGATCGGTGTTGCTTCACCATCACGACCGAAATCACCCGGGCCACTTAAGCCACCTGCCGTACCACCAATACTGATGCTAGGCATGTTGAAACCGATAGCACCAGCAGCAGGATTTGACGTCTCTGGCTGTGGCGGCTGCGGTTTAGGCGGCTGCTTTGGCGGTGGAGGAGGAGGAGGCGGTACACGCTTCCTCTCCTGCACATCTGATTCAGGCGGATTCGACATAATCTCGACTATAATCTCTTCCTTCTGGTTGTCTGCCCTTTCAGCTCCACCGGAGATAAGGTAAGACATGAAGAAAAATAAGCCGAAAGTTACTGCCCCACCTGCTAGAAGTGAAAACAGAAATCGAATCATTACTTAGCTCCAGCTATTGAAATCTTTAGTGCATCATCAGTTGCCTTGATTTGGTCCATTACCTTCACAACAACACCGTGCTTAGCGCCTTTATCCGCTTGGATAATGACAGTTTCAGTTTGTTGTTCAGCCAATAGGTTTTCAAGGTTAGCGCTTACACGCTCAACATCTACTTGACGCTTGTCCATCCAAATCTCACCGTTTTCACGGATAGCGATAAAGATGTTTGCATTTTTCTTAGTTTGAGCCTGTGCAGCTTTTGGCTTTTTAACTTCAATGCCTGCCTCTTTAACAAAAGAGGTAGTTACGATGAAGAAGATCAACATGATGAATACGATGTCAAGCATCGGTGTCATATCTACTGCTGCTTCTTCTTCTTCACGAAAACGCTGTTTACGTGCCATATTTATATCTCTCTCTAGTGATGTGGCAAGCTATCGATTAGTTTTTCTTTAGCCATTTTTGCTCTCGCCTCAAGACGAGTGCTAAAGAATACACCTGATAGTGCCGCAACCATTCCAGCCATTGTTGGTATCGTTGCCATTGAAATGCCTGACGCCATCAAACGCGGATTACCTGTACCTTGTGTAGCCATGGTTTCAAAAACTGAAATCATACCTGTCACTGTACCTAGTAGACCGATTAATGGACACATTGCAACCAATGTTTTGATAATCAACATACGCTCATCTAATTTTTCAGACGCTTCAGAAACCCATGCTTCACGGATTCTGTGTGCGTACCAAGATGTAGTATCTTGGCGGGCATCCCACTTAGTTACAATCCCCTTATGCATTCTAGGGAACTCAACTAGTAGGAACCAATAGCGCTCAATCATTAATACCCACATAAGAAAGAGTGCCATCGCGACAACGAACAGTACGTCGCCGCCTGTAGCAACAAAATCCCTGATAGATTCCCACGTCTCCACCAGGACTAGCATTATGCTTTCTCCTTCTCCGCGTGCGCAGCAACGATACCCGCGCTTTGCTCGTCAAGAATGTGTAGGATTGATTTACTACGACCAGCAACGATTGCGTGAAGTAGGATTAATGGTAGTGCTGCAATTAGACCAAGCGCTGTAGTAACAAGTGCTAGAGAGATGTTACCTGCCATGATCTTCGGATCACCAGTACCGAATAGAGTGATTGATTCGAACGTCAAGATCATACCAACAACCGTACCTAGTAGACCTAGTAGTGGTGCGATAGCAGCAAGGATCTTGATGATGTTGATACCAGCTTCGATGCGAGGCGTTTCACGTAGAATTGCTTCGTCAAGTTTAAGCTCAAGGTTCTCAACGTCTTGGTTCTTGTTGTCGTGATACACTTTCAAGATACGACCAAGTGGGTTGTTATCAGTTGGGTTGCTAGCGTTCTTGATTTGAGATTTGATCTTCGCACCAACAAGCATTAAGTCAACAAAACGTACCAATGCAATAAGAGCACCTAGTGCTAGTAATGCAGTGATGATGTAACCTACTGTGTCACCTTGGTGCCAACGCTCTTCAACACTTGCTTTTTGTGTGTTTAGACGAAGGATAGCGCCACGAGTTGGGTCAACTACGAAAGGTACATAGCCAGTTGCAGGTGTATTTAGTAAATCACCGATAGTCGCAACAACGTTAGAAGCAGGCTGCTTACCTAGAGGAACAATTGCTTTGTTCTCTGCGTCATATACAACATAACCATCTTGTGTGATTAGGTTGAAGTTACCAATACGAGTAACAGGCTTCACGTTGATGTCACCGCTTAATTCAGCAACTTCAGCTTCGAAAGTCGATGTCTTTGCAGACTCAGTCATTTCAGTTTGGAATGCAATCCAAAGCTCTTCTAGTTCACGTGTAGTTGGTAGCTCTTTAGCTACAGCTACTGAACGAAGAACTTCTGCACGACCTGGCTTTTCAGCACTTACGATTGACGCTTCGATTGAACCGATAGCATCTGCAGCTGAACGACGTACAACACCGAACATCTCACCAAGAGTACCCTGTGCATTTACAAGTTCAGTTTCTTTCTCAGCAAGTGTAACTTCGTTTTGCTTGAACTGTTTGTTAAGACGCTCACCACGTGCTTTTTCAGCAGCTAGGTCACGTTTAGCTTTATTAAGAAGCGCTTGCTTGTCTGCGCGATCAGACAAGAACTCTTGTTCACGAGCTTTGTTAATTTTACCTTCCGAGATACGGTTTTGTTTAACTTGCTCAAGGATCTGATCTAGTGCTTCCGTGTTTGCGTGTGCATTTAATGCGGCACCAGCAGAAACTGATAATGCTGCAGCAACTGCAAAACCTTTAAAAAGTTTCTTCATGTCTTATTACTCCGCGCCGAAAATAGGAAGTTTAACTAGTTCAGGGGCAGCCTGACCACGTGCAATACGGATCATGTCTTTAACAGGCTTAAGGTATTCTTCACCTAGAGATTGCCACTGCTTTGCACTGTTGTCCCATACCCATGCATTCTTTTGATCAAATGACTGAGCAACATATGCAATACGACCTAAACGTGCGAAGTCAACGTTGATGTTTTTACCGTTGATTTCCAGTGAACCTTGAGATGCAGTCATTGCAGTACCGTAAGCAGTTTCAACTGTGTATGCTTCAAGTACCTGACGGTATTTCTCAGAAGTGGTTACTTTTGCGTTAGATAGAGTTTCGCGTAGTCTTTCAACACGCTCTAAACGCTTTTCTGTATCAAACGGGACGTCCGCTTTGATGAATTGCTCGAGTGTATCAATCATGCGATACATCAAAGGCACAACGTCTTGCTTAGTTTTATCAACTGTTGCGATCTGACGCTCTAGAGACTCAATATTTGCATTTTGGTCCGCTACCAAACGTGCAACGTGGTCGTTGTATACTTTTAGAAGTTCTGTTTCATCCACAGTAGCACGATAATCAGCAATCATGTCGATTGACTGACTGTAAATGTTATCAACTTTTTCTTGAGACTTTTGAGCAGCCTTTTGAGTTTGCTGACCTACTTTCTGTATGTCATTCAAAGGATCTGCCATCACATTGCTGCTTGCAAATGCTGCTGCGCCTAATAACGCTGAAGCTACAAGACTCTTTCTGATTTTAACAGACATAGTTCCCAACCAATTAAGTAATGTTACTTTTATAATTTTTGCACTCAACTTAAGAAGAGTACCCCGGATACCTTTTTAGAAGTATCAACCGTGCAATAATGCTAAATGCATTTGCCCATGTCAACTTCATGTTCAAAACTAATTTTGCATCACCACTTTTAATAAATTGAAATAAAACATTGCATTAACAACAAAACAAAGAAAAAAAACTTAAATCACTTACTTTTCATACACAAAGCAACTTAATTAACATTTTTTTACAGTCTAAAATTAACCAAAACTAGCTTAAAAATACGTTTTAATATGCAATTTTGGCTTTATATTTCATTGCTTTAGGGCAATTTTCCAATAAAAAAGAATTGCATATAACACAATATTATCAACTCCGAAAATTATTTTTACTTTGCAAGTATTCACATAATGCAATGATATTAAGAGAAAACTCATTTAAAAACAGTGATAAATGATAACCATCCACTAAACCATGATGTACCTCTACCGATACAGGTAAACGATTTTCCTCTATATTAAATTTTCCAAAAACAATCTTAGGTATGCCTAAATTATCTCCATTATGCCTAGCATGCTTAAATCCAGATAAATCAAACCAAGGTAAAATGGAAACAAATACCAAATCAACATTGCCACTATAAGATAAAAAATCATCGCTCAAAAGTGGCTTCCCAAGCCCTCGTTGCTTCTTCACTTTATTTTTTGCAGCAAACTCATCAATGGTGTTGGCATCATCTAACAAAATAAAGCGGAAAGTTTTATCCTCCGCTAAAAATGTACTACTTATCGCGACTTTTTCAACATCCATCGGTTGCTGATCAACAATCCGAAAGCGCATAAAGTCACATGACTGAAGGGCTTGACTCAAGCAATAGAGATAACTATCAGTGAAAGAGATATTGGCAGCTTTGGCGTCTGCATAAAGCGTATGGGTATCAACAGAAGTGATAAGATTGAAATTAGGGTCTTCAAAATGCTGATAAAATTTGAAGTGTTCAGCACGTTCCCACTTAGATAGGTCTATTTTTTTCATAGGTTACTGTAATAAAAAAGGGCGTCAAACGCCCTAATTATAGCTGTAATCTAGTTAGATTATAGTCCATTTTCTATGATTTCTTGAGCAAGTTCATCTGCTATTATATGTGTAGACTTTTGTTCTTCATCAGAACGCTTGAAGATCTCAGCCAATGTATCATAGATACCTTCCACATGCTTTGTAGAAAGGGCTTCATCATAGCCTTCAGGCTTAGTCTCATAGTATACGTTGATAATACCACCAGCATTGATCACATAATCCGGAGCATACAATACGCCCTTTTCACGTAATACATCACCATGTCTTGGCTCTGCTAATTGGTTGTTAGCACAACCAGCAATAATAGAAGCTTTAATGCGTGGGATTGTCTCATCGTTAATAGTCGCGCCTAGTGCACAAGGTGCATAAACATCGACATCTAGGTCATAGATCTCATCAATAGCAACCGCTGTTGCACCAAAATCATTTACCACACGTGCTACCGACTCTTCATTGATATCAGTAACAAATAACTCTGCACCCGCTTCGTGAAGGTATTTACATAGTGTATATGCCACAGCACCTAGGCCTTGAACTGACACTTTTACACCAGATAAATCTTGATGGCCAAATTTATGCTGATATGCAGCTTTTACACCTAAGAAAGTACCCAGCGCAGTAAATGGTGATGGGTTACCACTTTTGCCTTCTAGGCCAAGCACATAGTTTGTTTCTTTATGCATCATCATAACATCACCGGTTGTGATGTTTACGTCTTCAGCTGAATAGTAGCTACCACCTAGCCTTTCTAAATGCTTACCAAATGCTCTGAATAGCGCTTCTGATTTAACTGTTTTTGCATCACCTATGATGACTGATTTACCACCACCAAATGGTAAGCGTGCAACCGCATTTTTATATGTCATGCCTTTTGATAAACGCAGTACGTCATAGACAGCATCTTGATCTTCTGCATAGTCCCACAGTCGACAACCACCTACAGCTGGCCCTAGTTTAGTACTATGAACCGCTATAATTGCTTTTAAACCCGACTCTTTATCCGAGCAAAATACAACTTGCTCATGGTTATCAAATTCAACTTGGTTAAATACAGCCACTTTGATTATTCTCCGATTTTTGTCTGACTTCGCCAGATAGCGCTGAAATTGCGCCTGACTCTATCATTAACCATTTAGGCAATCCAGCAAATGAGATGATCTAAGCTGACATGCGCAACAATGCACATACTCAAATCACAAAAACAATAAAATTTAAATAAAAAATCCATTCAAGAGCAAATTTCAAACATGTTTAATTAAAAATATCTCTATTTTTTATAGTATCTGTTTACGTAAACGTAAAGGCAGATACCCTTGTAAGTATAAATTTACATTTTTGAGTTTACAAAGATATTACCTAGAAAAGTTACATACAAAAACCACCAACACCTATCCACTGTTTTCAAAAATTAACACTCAATTTCAATTAAAAAGAGCAAAAAAAAGGGCCTGATAAGGCCCGATTATGGTAGCTATTGTATTATTAGCTTAATTTAGCATCCAGCTCTTCTATCTTAGCTTTCCAAATAGCAGGGCCTTGTGTATGCGCATTAGCACCTTCACTATCTACAGCAACTGTTACTGGCATATCTTCTACTTCAAACTCGTAGATAGCTTCCATACCCAAGTCTTCAAACGCGACAACGCGGGACTTCTTAATTGCTTTAGCAACTAGGTATGCAGCACCACCCACAGCCATTAGATAAACAGCTTTATTTTGCTTGATTGATTCAACCGTTGCAGGGCCTCGTTCCGCCTTACCGATCATACCAACAAGGCCTGTTTTCTCCAACATCAAGTCAGTAAACTTATCCATACGTGTTGACGTAGTTGGGCCCGCAGGACCTACAACTTCATCACCCACAGCATCAACAGGACCAACGTAGTAAATAAACTTATTGGTGAAGTCGACACCTTCCGGTAAGCCTTCTCCTGAATTGATCATTTCTTGCAGACGCTTATGAGCAGCATCACGACCCGTTAAAATTTTACCGGATAGCAATACAGTTTCACCCATCTTCCAATCTTGGATGTCATCTTTAGTTAATGTATCTAAATTCACGCGACGTGTGTCTTCACCCACTTCCCACGTTACTTCTGGCCAATCTTCTAGTTTTGGTGCTTTAAGATCTGCAGGACCAGACCCATCAAGCGTGAAATGGACGTGACGAGTAGCGGCACAGTTCGGGATCATTACTACCGGCTTTGATGCAGCATGCGTAGGCGCAGTTTTGATTTTCACATCAACAACTGTTGTTAAACCACCAAGACCTTGAGCACCAATACCGAGTTTATTTGCTCTTTCAAAAATCTCTAAACGTAACTTTTCTTCCGCAGTCTCAGCGCCACGTTCCTGAAGATCATGAATATCCACTGGATCCATCAAAGACTCTTTCGCTAAGACTGCAGCCTTCTCTGCTGTTCCGCCAATACCGATACCGATCATGCCTGGTGGACACCAACCAGCACCCATTGTTGGTAATGTCTTTTCAACCCAAGCTGCCACATCATCTGATGGGTTAAGCATCGCCATCTTAGTTTTATTTTCAGAGCCGCCCCCTTTAGCAGCAATCATCACTTCAACTTCAGCACCAGGTACCAAGTCTACGTGCACAACAGAAGGTGTATTGTCTTTGGTATTCTTACGGCTGCCAGCTGGATCTGCAACGATTGAAGCACGAAGAGGATTATCTGGGTTGGTGTATGCACGACGAGTACCTTCGTCTACCATTTGTTGCACAGTTAGATCTGTCTTATCCCACTTAACATCCATACCAACTTTAACGAAACAGGTAACAATGCCTGTATCTTGACAAAGTGGGCGCTTACCTTCTGCCGACATACGTGAGTTGATTAAGATCTGTGCAATGGCATCTTTTGCAGCCTTGCTCTGTTCATTGTTATACGCTTTTTCTAGTGCTTGAACAAAATCAAGTGGGTGGTAGAAAGAAATATATTGTAATGCATCTTCAATGCTATCAATAAAATCTTGTTGACGGATAATACTCATGACGGTTCCTTTAGTAACCATTAACTTTATAAATGGTGTGTTCTTAATAAGTGGAAAAATGATGACCCTACCACTCTAATGCTAGTTAAACGCAAAATGACTTTATGCCCCCATTTTACTAAAACTAATCATTTAGTCGCTGCGGCTATGAGTTATCACTCCTCTACTCTATAGATTCATTTCTAATTATGATAACCTCCTCGCCCGTTTCGGGCTAGTTTTCAGGGTCAAGTAAATGATAAATGCACAGAATAATTGCATTGCCGTTGACATTTCACTCTCTACAGTTGAAGTTTTCGAAAAAATTTCAACTCAAGATCACGCTATTCTTCTAGATTCAAGTGACGCTGCACACGAAAATAGTCGCTACGACATCATCAGCTTTTCGCCAGCGCATGTATTAGAAGCCAGAAATGGACTGGTCTTCTTAGATGGCATTGCACAAGGTAAAAGCGTTTTTGAGATACTACATCAAGAATTAGAACAATTATCTCCTGAGCGCATAGAAACAGTGCCGTTTTGTGGTGGCTGGTTAGGTTACTTTGGCTATGACTTAGGGCGTTATATTGAATCATTGCCGCAAAATGCAATATCAGACATCCCTTTGCCAGATACTGTCGTAGGGCTCTACATGGATGCCTTGATTTACGATAATAAACAGCGCCAGTGGTATTATGTATCTCAACCTCATGTCGATCGCCTAAACGACTACCTCCTACTCATAGAAAGCGAGAATACTACCTCCCACTGTTTTGAATTGCAGAGCAATTGGCGATCCAACATGACAGAACAAGAATACCAAACTAAATTTCAGCGTATTCAGGACTACCTACTCAGTGGAGATTGTTACCAAATCAATCTCGCGCAACGCTTCAGTGCGGATTATCATGGCTCTCCATGGGCGGCTTACAAAAAATTAAGGCAGCAAAACCGAGCGCCATTCTCTGCATTTTTCAATTTAGGAGAAGATGCTGCGATCGTTTCGGTTTCACCAGAGCGTTTTATATCCGTTCGCCAAAAGCAAGTAGAAACTAAGCCAATTAAGGGCACCTTGCCACGATTACCTGACTGTCATTTAGACTCAGAGCAAGCCAACAAATTACAAAATAGTAGCAAAGACCGAGCTGAAAATGTCATGATCGTAGACCTGTTACGTAACGACCTAGGTAAGGTTGCAGAACCAGGCTCAGTGTCTGTACCTAAACTATTTGAAATTGAAAGCTTCCCTGCTGTGCACCACCTCGTTAGTACCGTCACCAGTAAATTAGCCAAAGGGAAAAGTGCCGTAGACCAACTTGAAGCTGCATTTCCAGGAGGGTCAATCACTGGCGCGCCAAAAATCAGGGCAATGGAAATCATTGAGGAACTTGAACCTCATCGCCGAAGCGCGTACTGTGGGTCTATGGGTTATCTCAGTGCCTGTGGCGATATGGATACATCCATTACGATCCGAACACTAGTCTGTGAAAACAATAAGATACACTGTTGGGCTGGCGGCGGCATTGTCGCTGATTCTCAGGTAGATGCGGAATATCAAGAAACCTATCATAAGGTCAATAAGATTTTACCTATATTGCAATGAAGCTTGAACATGTAATAAGCCGTTTTAGACTCGCTCACAGCCCTACTCCCGACAAGAACTTGCAGGGTGTAGAAAGTGCTGTGTTAGTGCCATTGATTGAAGTTAATCAATGCACACATGTTTTACTGTGTAAGCGTGATGCCAGCTTAAGATCTCATCCAAGCCAAATTTGTTTTCCTGGTGGAAAAGCCGAGCAAAGCGATCGCTCTGCTATCGACACTGCCCTTCGAGAAACCTACGAGGAAATTAGCCTGTGCAGGAAAGATATTACTGCACTTGGCCAGTTGCCAATTCACAGCACCTTGAGCGGATTTCATATTACACCTGTCGTTGGCAGAGTTCAGGAATATGCAACTTGGGCAGAAAAAAGTAGCGAAGTAGAGCGTGTATTTACCATCCCCTTAACTGCGCTTATGGACCCTATTCAGTGGCAAAGCTACCCATGCAGATATCGCGGCCAGCCCATTAATATCAATGGATTCATGACTTCACATGGACTTTTATGGGGCGCCACAGCGAGTATTATCAAGAAATTCACTGACACACTTTCTTAATCTTATTACATTTGTCAATTTTCCGCTCAATAACGGGTTACTTCTGCAATAATTAACGTTATTATGTGCGCCCGTTCAGAGGCAATGATGAGTAAATTTTATGATTAGTGCATTCGATATGTTCAGCATAGGTATAGGACCTTCGTCTTCTCATACTGTTGGACCAATGCGCGCTTCGCGTCTTTTTGTCAAAGATTTACAAGCTAGTAAGTTGATTGATGACGTCACTTCTGTAAAAGTCGAACTGTTTGGCTCACTGGGACAAACAGGTATTGGCCATGGTTCTGGCAAGGCAGTTATTTTGGGCCTGGCGGGTCACGATCCTGAAACGATAGATGCTGACCTTGTTCCAGAAATCCTAGAAAAAATTGAACAAGAACAAGTTATTTACCTTGATCAACAACATAAGGCCGACTTCCCAAAACAAGGAGCGGTTGTTTTTCATCGCCGTAAAACATTACCTAAGCACTCTAACGCAATGGAAATCCAAGCGTATAAGGGTGATGAGCTTATACATAGCCAAATTTATTATTCGATTGGCGGCGGCTTTATTGTAACCGATCAAGATTTTGAAGCCGAAAAACAAGCTGCACTTGATATCCGAGAGCAAAACCCAGCTCCTTACTTATTTGATACCGCAGAAGAGCTACTACAAATTTGTAAAGAGACCGGGCTGAGCGTATCGGCACTTATGATGGCCAATGAAAAAACATTACGTAGCGAAAAAGAAATAAAAGCAGAGCTTTTTAACATTTGGCAAGTAATGAAAGCATGCATCGAGCGTGGTATGCGTACTGAAGGGATCCTGCCCGGCGGTTTAAAGGTTAAGCGTCGAGCGCCCAGCCTATACCTAAAACTTAATGTTGAAAACAGTAACGACCCACTTCGTGCTATGGATTGGGTAGACTTGTTTGCACTTGCAGTCAATGAAGAAAATGCTGCGGGCGGCCGCGTAGTTACCGCACCGACTAACGGTGCAGCAGGGATCTTGCCATCTGTGCTGATGTATTATCATACGTTTATCAAAGAAGTCGATGAAGAGATTGCAACTAAGTACTTACTGACAGCTGCTGCTATCGGTATTCTTTACAAGAAGAATGCCTCAATATCAGGGGCTGAAGTAGGCTGCCAAGGCGAAGTTGGTGTTGCCTGCTCTATGGCTGCTGGCGCACTGACTGAGATCATGGGTGGTAATGTTGTGCACGTTGAAAATGCTGCGGAAATTGGTATGGAGCATAACTTGGGATTAACGTGCGACCCTGTTGGTGGTTTAGTTCAAGTACCTTGCATTGAACGCAATGCTATGGGCGCAGTAAAAGCAATCAATGCATCAAGGCTCGCACTAAGAGGTACAGGTGAGCAAAAAGTATCTCTCGATAAAGTTATCAAAACCATGTTAGATACAGGTAATGATATGAAGACCAAGTATAAGGAAACTGCTCGCGGTGGCCTTGCCGTCAATATCATCGAATGCTAATACAAAAAAACCCAACGCAAGTTGGGTTTTTTATGATTCTGTCTGATGGCTTTTTATTTTACTGGTAGTGTCACTTTTTCAAACAAGGCATCTACATCATCTTGATTTCTCATTAAGCTTGCTTTTTCCACGACATCTTTTGTTAGGTGAGGGGCAAATCTCTCTATGAAATCATACATATAACCACGTAAAAAACTGCCTTTTCTAAAGCCAATTTTGGTACTACTCGCTTCAAATAAATGGCTGGCATCAATGCAGACTAAATCTTTGTCCGCGACTTCATCAACGGCCATCGTTGCTAATACGCCCACGCCTAAGCCAAGCCTAACGTATGTTTTAATCACATCCGCATCTGTTGCTGTAAATACAATATGCGGTTCTAGACCATGTGCGTTAAACGCCTTATCCAATTCTGAGCGCCCTGTAAAACCAAATACGTAGGTGATCAATGGGTATTTAGCCACATCCTGCACCGTAATATTTTTACCAAGCTGTGCCAGCGGATGGTCTTTTGTCACTACAATGCTTCTATTCCAGTGGTAACAAGGCAGCATGATCAAATCACCGTACAGGTGAAGCGCTTCTGTCGCAATTGCAAAATCAGCATCGCCTCTTGCAGCCGCATCGGAAATTTGTTGCGGTGTACCTTGGTGCATATGCAATGATACCGCAGGGTATTTTTGCATAAACCCTTGGATCACAGGCGGAAGTGCGTATCTGGCTTGCGTATGAGTGGTCGCGATATTTAATTTACCTTGATCTGGTAAAGTGTGCTCATTGGCAACCGCTTTAATCCCCTCCACTTTTGAAAGGATCTCTCTGGCAATGTTAATAATCTCATTACCAGCACTGGTGACATGCGTGAGGTGCTTACCACTGCGACCAAAAATCTGCACACCTAATTCATCTTCTAGCATACGTACTTGTTTTGAAATACCTGGCTGAGAGGTATATAAACTCTCGGCAGTGGCAGATACATTCAAATTATGATTGAGTACTTCTACTATGTATTTCAATTGTTGTAATTTCATAACATTGTTTATTTTTTTAGTTGTTATCCAATAAGTGACTAGGTTTACGCTGAGCGCTGAGTCGGATCTTTTGTAAGACTAGCATAGTTATTGTTTGCCTGATAGTAATTGTAACATTTACGCAATCATATAAGAAAAACGAATTAGAAACGTCTATACTGAAAAATGGTGTATTTAAAATCATTTACATACACCTTGTTATTAAAACTATCCAATATACAATTGTTTGATGTAATATAAAAAATTATCGCCTTGGGTAGTTTTCGTAGAGAATCGGGTATGTTTGTTTACATAATAGTATTGTTGATTGTTGCTTTGGTTATTATTGCTGTCTGGGTTAGTGCAATTCAACAACACAAAGAAAAACAAGAAGCAGAAAGACGTAAAGAGCTAGCAAAGCAAAAGCGGATCATTGAAGAATCCGAGGATGTTCTAGTGAATAGCTCAAACATACCTATGTCCAGTGAAATGCTCCGGGTCATTCAAAAAAGAGTGCATAATGCGCTAGCCACTATGGTTGAGCTCTCCCCTACGTCACGAGAGCTGAAAAACCGTCTGCATGAATCTACTGAGCGAATGAACTCGGAACCCGCCAATCTCAGCGACAGTGATAACGTCGCTTTGCCGGATAACGACAAACAGCTAATTGCACTTGTACAAGGGATAAAAAAACTTCGTCAACTTCTTCGTTCAGAGCACAGTAAAGGCAAAGTTGATACGCAAGTTTTCGTCAAAGAAGACCGCCGCTTGGAAAAAATTCAATTGAGGATCAATGTAGAAAGTCAAATCAAACGAGGGCTCTCTGCAAAAACAGCCAATATGGTTGGCTCTGCGAGACAATACTTTGAAAAAGCTTATGCAACCATTATGGCAGTGACTTACAGCGACGAATATGTAACGGAGAAAAAGAACCAATTAGAAGGTTATCTCAATGAGATCAGCACTGAACTCAAGGCCTCTAATGCCTCAGCTGTAAAGAAAAAAGCAGAGAAAGAAAAGGACGACTTGGACGTCCTTTTCGCACCGAAAAAGAAATGGTGATCAGCTTAGTGCAAATTTCACGATAAATAATATTGTCAGTACCCAGACACTGATAGATATTTCTTCTTTTTTATTGCACGCGAGCTTCACGGCGGTATATGCAATAAAGCCTAAGGCGATGCCATGCGCAATTGAAAAGGTGAGCGGAGTCATCAATAGTACAACGCTCACTGGAATGGCATCAGTCATATCATCCCAGTTCACCAACTTTAGATTTTGCAACATTAACACAGATACGTACAGAATTGCTCCTGCCGTAGCGTAAGCTGGCACCATTTTAGCTAATGGCGCAAAAAACATCATTAGTAAAAAGCAGCAACCTACGACGACCGCAGTTAGGCCTGTGCGCCCACCGACAGACACCCCTGAGACAGATTCAATATAAGATGTTGTCGTTGATGTGCCCAAAAAAGACCCTGCTACTGTGGCAGAACTGTCAGCAGACAAGGCACGGCCTAATCGAGGCATGTTGCCTTTGTCATCAGCAATACCCGCTTTTTGTGTCACTGCGACCAAGGTGCCACTTGTATCAAATAGATCAACAAACAAAAATGCAAATACTACGCTTAGCATTGAAATTTCCAAAGCACCGGCAATATCTAACTGACCAAATGTTGGCTCAATGCTTGGAGGAGCAGACACTATGCCTTGATACTCAACTAAACCGAGCCCCCAAGCAATCACTGTCACCAACAAGATGCTGATCAACACCCCACTTTTCCATTCTCTATACATCAATGCAGTGATCACAAACAAACTAAAAATCGCCAATAAAGGACCGGGACTGGTAATGTCACCTAACTGAACAAGCGTTGCTGGGCTTGCGACAATAATACCCGCATTTTTAAGCGCGATGAGTGCTAAGAATGCACCAATACCCGTTGCGATTGCTCGCTTTAGCACAACTGGAATTGCCTGTATAACCCACTCTCTGACTTTAAAAAGGCTTAATAGTAAAAATAGACACCCAGATAAGAACACTGCGCCCAAAGCAGTTTGCCAGCTATGGCCCATACCAAGTACAACACCATAAGTAAAAAATGCGTTTAAGCCCATACCTGGTGCTAAAGCAAGCGGATAATTAGCAATAAACCCCATGATGAAACAACCAATTGCTGCAGCCAAGCAGGTAGCAACGAATGCCGCACCGTGATCTATCCCGGCCTCTGCGAGCATTGCAGGATTAACAAATACAATATACACCATGGTGATAAACGTAGTGAGTCCCGCTACAACTTCAGTTTTTACGTCCGTGTGTAACGCTTTAAGCGAAAATAATTTTTCTAGCATGTCTTTGTATTTTAAATGGAAACGAGGTCGGCGATTTTACCACAAATCATCACCGTAAACGGACAAATAAAGCAAAAATCGGCTACAATGAAGACTAAGTTGTAATAAGTGAAGTGAGTATGAAAAGCAATCAATCTACAAAAGCGCATGGTGGTGACCTAGAGCAACAATTACTCAATGTGCTCGAGTTTGTGACGCAAGAGCCCGACCCGAAACATAGCTGGCCAAAACAGCAGGATCCCGAGCAAGCTTACAAGAAAGGCCTTTATTACATCAAAGAAAAGCAATATCCGCTAGCCGCAAAGTGGATGAGGTTGGCAGCCATGTCTGGTGATAACAAAGCACAGTTTTATTTAGGTCTACTATTTATCAAAGGGCAAGGAGTACCAAAAAGTGCTTTTCATGGCGTTGCTTGGTTGAGCCTTGCCCAAAGTCAAGGCAACAGCGCGGCGCAGAGCACATTGAATGAAGTTCGGCCGCACCTAACTACTAAGCGCTACATTGATGCACAATGTTATGCCGCAACTTTGTTTGAGCAAATTCATCAGCAAATGCATTTTGGTTCAAATAATTAATTAGCAATCGAGTTTCGGACAATAAAAGTACAAAAAAACACCAAACAATACTTGATTAATACCACTGTATGAAATACTGTATATATACTGTATAGATAATCAGTGGTCTAATCATGTTGCACATATCAACAAATTTAAATACGTATTCAGAAAACGTTAATCACTATCAAAGTTTTAATGTCTTGGATGCAATTGACGAGCAAAGCATCAATGATATGCTCTTACAAATTTTATACCGTTGTAATTCAAAAGCAGGTTGGACTTTACTCATAGCGCCTGACCATGTAGTGAATAAATCTATGCTAGATAGCTATGACATAGATGCAAACAAGCTACTGGTGCTTAAACAAAAGGATCTGATAAACTTAGAGCATACTCTGGATAGCGCTTTGTCTAATGGTAATTTTGCTGCGGTCATCACATGGCCAGGGATCCTATCGCATAAGCAAATTGAGCATAGAAGTCTTAGTAAGTCTAAAACGACACTATATTGCTTTAAAAATTCTGCTAAATTGCCATTATCAAAGTTTGCACACTAATTATGTAGGTCACTTATGTGTTTTTGTGGTAACACACAAACTTTTGAGCAATGTTGTCAGCCTTTTATTACTGGGGTAGCAACCCCCAAAACAGCAGAGCAATTAATGCGCTCTCGTTTCAGTGCTTACTGCACACACGCAGGGGAATATATTTTAAAAACATATGCTTCCAAAACGAGAACAGGACATACCGTTGAGGACATTTTATTATTTGCCAAACAAGTTGATTTCGTTCACTTAGATGTCATTCAAACAGATCAAGATGATCAGTATCAATATGTTGAGTTTAAAGCTGCATATGTTGAAGGTAGTGTATTGAGCGCACTACATGAACGCTCAAGGTTTATTCAAGAAAATGGCGCTTGGTTATATCTTGATGGCGAACTATATCCAACCGATAGTAAAAAAGTAAGCCGCAACGATCCTTGTCCGTGCTTAAGTGGGAAAAAGTTTAAAAAGTGTCACGGCTAATCATAATACGCTTATACTTCCTGTGGCTTAGTCAAAATACTAATGCCACAAAAAACACGACCATGCTGCAAGCTTCAATTGCTTTTTAAACAGCAACAGTTAACTGAGACTGCATCTCTCCACTTGCGATCTGATCATAAAAGGCAGCTGCATCCATCTCTTTTTCTTGAACATCAATTTCTGGGTTTTTCTGACGATATAATTTTGCTCTGACAGCAGGTTCCAAATTTTCAATAACATTTAGAGGTATGTGTGCCTTATCATCGCGAATATGAAATGGCTCAGGATCTAAGCATTCGTTTAATTTTATATCTTCGAGACCACCATCTTTTACGAAGTAGCGATTGTACTGTCCAATTAAAAAATCAAATTCATCCGGCGCTAATGGCTGTTTGGGACCAACTTGTAGTTCTTTGCGAAGTGCTTCTTCAGATTTATCTGATTCATCTAATGCACTGCGTGGTAAATCAAATTGACTAAAATCCAATGCATCTTGAGAAAGTACACTTAGTAGTAAAGCAAAGTCACCTCTTCTTGATTCATGAACACTCAAACTCAATGCATTACCTAATTGAGCTTCCTTGAGTAACAATTGTTCTATCTGCATGGATTTTCGCCAAAAAATATTAATTCTGAAAATTTATCGGCATTTTTTAAAAAAACTTTAGGACATTTCTTTACTTCGTCAAAAACTTTGTTATTATCAGCGCCGTTGTTGAGGAGGGGTTCCCGAGCGGCCAAAGGGATCAGACTGTAAATCTGACGGCTCAGCCTTCGCTGGTTCGAATCCAGCTCCCTCCACCATCAACGACAACAAAGTACAATTGGAGGGGTTCCCGAGCGGCCAAAGGGATCAGACTGTAAATCTGACGGCTCAGCCTTCGCTGGTTCGAATCCAGCTCCCTCCACCACTTTGTACTTAAAAATCTGTTATGGAGGGGTTCCCGAGCGGCCAAAGGGATCAGACTGTAAATCTGACGGCTCAGCCTTCGCTGGTTCGAATCCAGCTCCCTCCACCACTTCCTTTTATTTCTTTATTTTCACCTTTAATTTATCTTCATTTTATTAAATGTGATGCATCTCGTTTTTTAAATAGTTTTTTGCTTTTTCAAACTCAGGGTAAAAACGCGCTACTATTTGCCAAAACGCATGGTTGTGTGCCATCACATGATAATGTGCCAGCTCATGTACTATCACATAATCGATCACCCATTTTGGCGCGCCAAGCAAAGCACTATTAAAAGCCAGTACACCTTTACTTGATAAACTCCCCCAACGACGTTTATAAAAACGTACTTTAAGTACCTTGTATTTTGAGCCCATGCAGGTTTGGAAATAAGGTAAACGCCCTTGTAGGTAATTCGTCAACTCAACTTGAAAGAGCTGGTTAAGCTCATCAATGTGACTATCTTTGCTCCCTTCGCTAAATGCGGTCAAATAAATGCATTTATTCATGTGATCAATAAAGCGAGACTCTGAATCAAAGATCAATTTGTAAGACTCACCATAGACATTAACAGACTTTAACGGTTCAAGGCCCAGCTCTCTTTTTTTAGCGACTATAGCTAGCTTTTTCTCAACCCACTCCTGTTTTGTTTCTAACCATGCATTTAGCCACTTGTGACAGATACCGTAAGGCGCATGAACAACAACGCCTTGACGTTTAACAGTAATAGCGACCGTTTTTCTACGGCGGCTTAGTTTGAGTTGGTAATTGAAATTCATAGTAAATTTATTGCTTTTTCATATATCAATCTAAATTGCTGCTAACCTTTATACTTATTACGGAAAAAACAGGCTGCCATGAATAGCAAACCTAAATGTCAGTACACGTCACCTGATGGACACAAATGCCAAGAAATAGACATGGGATCAGGGTATTGTTTTTGGCATGACGCTAAGTTCGATAAAAGTGGATTAGAGCTATCTCATAAACTCGAACGTTATGCCAAAAAAGGAGGACTACTGCAAGGCCTTGAGCTCAAGCGGGCCAATTTAGAAGGATTAAACCTTGTTAAATTCAATGACCACAATGGCTATGACCTCTCGTACAGTAACTTTTACCGCGCTAATTTGCATGGTGCTCACCTGTTTAATAGTACGATACGTAATGCCTCGCTCATGAAGGCAGATTTAAGAGATGCAAACTTACACTGCTGTAAGATCGAAAATACCAATATATTAGGTGTAAAACTCAATGCGACCAGAATAGATAACTTGGTACTTGGAGACAAGCTTCTGCAAGAAAGCCAAGCGATTGAAGCAGCAAAGCAAAAAAAGATCGATGACGCACAAGACTTGTACTTACAGAGTGAAGAAATTTATCGCTTGCTAAGAAAAGGTGCAGAGCAACAGGGATTGTTCGAAATGGCGGGAAAGTACACTTACAGTGAACTTCGCATGCGCCATGCACAGTATCCAAAATATTCAAAAAAGCGACTCGTTTCAAGTTTTATAGATATGTTATGCGGCTATGGAGAAAAGCCAGAAAATGTCATCCGCTTTAGCCTTGGTATGATTTTACTCTGTGCACTGTGTTATTTTGTGCTAGGTATAAACTATAATGGCGACGTCATCCAATTTGCCGCCAATGCGCCTCTAAAGCAAAATTTACACTCCATGCTCAATTGCTTCTATTTTAGCGTCGTAACTTTTACAACCTTAGGCTATGGCGATATTACTCCCGTCGGGATCACCCGACTCATCGCCACCATAGAAGCATTTATTGGCAGCTTTTCTCTTGCATTGTTCGTCGTGGTCTTCGTCAAGAGAATGACCAGGTAATCACGCTTCGTTAGAGATTTCCCGCCCTAACTCATCTAAGAATAAGCGCATGAACTCAGTGCGCTTTTTCGCTTCCTTTTGTGCCGCCTGCGTGTGCATTTGTGACTCTATATGCAGTAGCTTTACAAAAAAATGATCTATGGTGTAGCTTTTGTCATCAGGCTCTCGAGTACGACAGAATGGATCTTCAGTATGGTAAAGATGTCTGGCAATTGCGCCACCTACTTTCATACACCGACTGACACCAATTGCACCAAGTGCATCCATGCGGTCTGCATCTTGTACTATTTTGGCTTCCAATGTCGTTGGGGTCACGTTGGCACTGAAGCTATGAGCCACTATGGCATGGTGGATCCCTTCTAGCTTATCCTGCGGATAACCTATTTCTATTAAAAATCGCTCAGCTTTATCCGCTGCCATTTTCGAAGCGAGTGCTCTGTCTGGATGATTTTTTGCAACGGCAACGCAGTCATGTAACCAAGCCGCAGGTATAACAATATCTAAGTCCGCACTTTCTGCTATCGCAAGCTGTTTTGCAGTTTTAACCACCCGTTGTATATGAGAAAGGTCATGCGCGGTATCGGCAAAAGGCGTATCAAGCATAAATTCCTTAAATGCTTCTTCAAACTGTTTCATATTTTCCATCATTTTTACGTAAACCTTATGCTTTAGATTGTATGTTGGAACCCCCTTCACTAAAATGACAGGATTCTACTTAGTAAGGAATTTATATGTCTTGCGCGCTGTATTTACAACCCGGCCGAGAAAAATCTCTTAAAAGAAAACACCCTTGGATATTCTCTAAAGCAATTAAAAAAATCAAAGGTAAGCCAGGACTGGGCGATATTGTTAAAATCTACAGTCACGATGGTCAATACTTGGCAACAGCGGCGTATAGCCCGAGCTCTCAGATCAGAGCAAGGATCTGGAGTTTTGATGAAAACGAACAAATTGATCAAGCTTTCTTTAAGCGTCGTTTGGCCCGTGCCTTTGCAGTCAGGGAGTACGCGATCTCAGAGGGTGGGCTAACTGGTTTTAGGCTCTCTGCTGCAGAGTCTGATGGCTTACCGGGAATCACCATTGATAAGTTTGATAACTACCTTGTATGTCAATTGCTAAGCGCAGGTGCAGAACGCCACAAAGGTGAAATTGTTGCCGCATTGCGTGAGCTTTTCCCAGATTGCCATGTATATGAACGCTCAGACGTTGATGTACGCAAAAAAGAAGGCCTAGAAAAAATCACAGGTGTATTACACGGTGACGCACCAACAGAACCTGTCATCATTGAGGAAAACGGCTTAAAATTGGAAGTCGATATTATTGGCGGTCATAAAACTGGGTTTTATCTAGACCAAAGAGACAGCCGTGCCGCATTAGAACGCTTTTCAAAGGGAAAAAGTGTTTTAAACTGTTTTTGCTACACTGGCACATTCAGCTTATATGCACTTAGAGGCGGATGTGATGAAGTGATCAATGTCGATGTATCTCAGCCTGCTTTAGATACTGCAAAGAGAAATGTCGAGCACAATAACCTAGATTTAAGCAAAGTCGATTTTGTCAAAAAAGATGTCTTCAAGTTACTTCGTGAATACCGAGACGAAGGACGCCAATTTGATACCATCGTCATGGATCCACCTAAGTTTGCTGAGAGTAAAGCCCAGTTAACAGGGGCATGTCGAGGCTACAAGGATATTAATATGCTTGCGATGCAACTATTAAAGCCAGGTGGTACTTTACTGACTTTCTCATGCTCAGGGTTAATGGATCAGAACCTATTCCAAAAAGTCGTCGCAGATGCAGCGCTGGATGCGGGTAAAGACCTGATGATAATGGAGAGACTAAATCAAGCAGCTGATCACCCGATTGCAGGCTTCTACCCTGAAGGGTTTTATCTCAAAGGTCTTATTTGTAAAGTATATTAAAGTAAAGGGAGCTTATGCT
>NZ_JAKFZS010000003.1 GCF_021654285.1 Pseudoalteromonas luteoviolacea
AGATTTAAGATTAGCGCAAGGGCTTTTTTATTAATTTTTAAAAAAAAGGGGGAAGCGTTCAAAAACCCAGCAAAACCACACTTTTAGCAACGTTAAGTTCAATAAAGAAGCATAATTTTTCACAACATCTATATTTTATTATTGCGATGTTTAATTAAGTCGTTAAGATAGCAACCTTTCTTTGTTAAATTAATGTGTATTCACTGTTTATTGGTAGATCGTTATGAATTCTTCAGGTCGTAAAACACTCGTTACTATTCTTATACTTGCAATTTTAGGGTATGTGATGGTTACGTTTTTATTAGCAAATAGCCAAATCGATTCCGCGGTACTATTTGCACTTGGTATTGTAATAGGTGGTCTGGCAGCAATAACAATTAATAAAACAACTATTGCGCAGCCAGACAACGCAAACACAATACCTACAAAAACACTTTATGTTGGTAATTTGCCTTATCGTGCAAACGAGCAAGCAGTCAGAGAACTGTTTGAAGAAAAAGGCCAAGTATTTTCTGTCCGTTTATTAAAGGACAAGAATACAGGAAAGAGAAGAGGCTTTGGTTTTGTAGAAATGCCCGAGGGCGATGCTAATAAAGCAATTAAAGAGCTAAATGAAATGGAGTTTCAGCAACGTACTTTAAAAGTAAGAGAAGCTAAACAAAAGCAAGAAGAGTCAGAGCCTAACTCTATAGCTTAATTAATTCTACACTCATACAGTGCTTAATAGCTGCTGTGCAGGTCGCATACCAATGCGTCAACTCATTTTGATTTGACGCCAGCAGCTCTTCTCTTACCCCAGTCATATTTTTACCACTATACGTACAACCGTGCTGAGTTAATAAATACTCTACCCGCTTCGCTATCGCATAACCCGAATCAATCAAGTCCACATCAGTGTGTAGCTTTGCCTTTAAAGCATTTTTAATAATTGGAAAGTGTGTACAGCCTAACACGAGTTTATCTATACCTGGATTTATATTGAGTCTATCTAACTCACTTCTTAATTGATCTTGTTTGATACATTTATGCCAATGAAAATGTTCAGCAATCGATACCAACTCAGTTGTGTGGTAAATATCAACCTGACAATCACTCGCAAAGTTTGAAATTAGATTAGCAGTATAAGCATTCTTTGACGTTGCAGGGGTCGCTAACAAACCGATGTGTTTTCTTACGCTCGAATTTGCTGCGGGCTTGATTGCTGGTACTACTCCAACAATTGGCGTCGTCGTATATTGTCGCGCAGTATCCAAAGCGTATGTAGAAGCGGTATTACAAGCAATCACAATCACATCAACAGACTGGTTTGTATTATCAAGCCAAGATAATAGTGATATTAATCTAGATTTAATGGTTTCTTGAGATTGCAGGCCATAAGGTAGCAATGCATTATCCATCACGTAACTATAGCGGGCGTACGGTAACCTTTTTTTAAGATGTGATAGAACACTTGTCCCACCAATCCCTGAATCAAAAACTAAAATATGTGGCAAACTTCAATCCCCCGCGTTCAAGACTCGAAGTTTGCCATGCTATAGAGCGAAAATAAACAACACTAAAGCGACTTAGCTATTTTGTGCATCATCTTTGCTATTCAAAGCACTAAAGTAACTTTGCGCGTAGTCTAAGAATTGATTAAGCCTTTGCTGACCTTCATTCATCCACGCCATGATATCAGGCAACTGTGCTTGTAGGCCCAATGACTCCGCGTCACTATTCAGCCCTTCCAGCCGCTTGTCCAATGGTGCAAATGCTTGTTCTAATTCCTTCATTGGGTTGCTTTGTTGATATTGTGCAATCGCTGCGGACGTTTTACTTTGCCTTAAGTCCATCGTAAAGTTAGTGATTTGCTCACTATCTAGACTCAGGCCTTTCGCCAGTTCAAAGGCATCATCGTATTCACCAGCAAAAAATGAATCACTCACATCACGAATATCTTCCATCATGGCATTTATGGCTTCTTGTTCCTCTTCATTAAGTTCACCATTCACACTGATAGAAAAACTTACTTCTTGAGAAGAACTCTCGCCATAAGCAAAGCCGACATTATCACCATTACGTTCGTAACTAGCACCACGTGACTGACTATATGCATCACTGAACGAAATAACGACTTCGTCACCTTCCGCTGTCGTAAAAGCATATTCAGCTTTATTCGACAAACTAGCAAATTGCGCTGCACTGACAGACAAATGCTGAGGAGTTGGGTTAAACAGCTCCTTTTCAAACTCATCTAAGCCATTAAAAATCCCTTCTTTGGACTTTTCTATACCCTCAGAGATTTCATCATCAAATAGCCCCGAATCTTTTAGCTCACCTGTTGCTTCATCAATACCCGTTTGCACCCCTTTGCGGGCTTGTTCTAACATGCTCTTCAAGGTTTCGTCATCCTGACCATCCGCTTTTGCCTTATTGATAGCTCCCTGCACAAAGCCAAGTACATTCTTAACAATTTCTTCGTAATCAAAAAAAGGCTTTTCGGTCTCTTCTTTTTTTTCAATGCCCAGTGCCTGAGCCAACTTATCATCGAGCACTTTCGCAGCAACCTGAGATTTATTCCCCTGATAAACATCTGAGTTTATTGAAATATTAGGAATGTTTGGCTTCGCTTTTGCTGCATTATGCTGCATTGCTGGGTTTAACAGCTGATTCAACTGTCCGATCTTCATGATTGCTCTCCGCTATACCCTATCAGTTAATTATCGGCCATATGGGACAAAGCTAAAGGTAATTTGTACAATAAAACTGCAATTTTAGCCCTAAGCACTGGACAAATGTTCCTCGCCCCCTAAAATAGCGCCTCCTTGCAATATACAAAGGTAGCCTCAGCATGGCCGTGATCAAAATCGATGCTTCGCAATACGAACAGCAGCTTGCAGAAAAACAACAGCGTATTAGTGCGCAATTCGCCCGCTTTAATGCCCCTGAATTAGAAGTTTATGACTCTGAAACCAGTCATTACAGACAACGCTGTGAGTTTCGCGTATGGCACGATGGTGAAGATTTGTATCACATTATGTTTGACCAACAAAGTAAAGAAAAAATACGTGTCGACCATTTTGATCCAGGCGCACCTTTAGTCAATGAGCTGATGCAGGTGATGATGGAAAAGCTTCGTCACAATGAAATTTTAAGGCGAAAGTTATTTCAAATTGACTACCTATCAACGCTCAGCGGTGAAATTTTAATAAGTTTGCTTTATCACAAGCAGCTTGATGATAGCTGGCAAGAAGCGATGACTGCACTAAGAGCGGAGCTCCAGCAAACTTATAAAATTGACTTTATTGGTAGAGCAAGAAAACAAAAAGTTGTCTTTGGTGATGATTTCGTGACGGAAAAACTGACTGTGGACGATACCGAATATACTTATCAGCAAGTCGAAAACAGCTTTACTCAACCTAATGCAAAAGTGAATGAAAAAATGCTGTCATGGGCTAAGTCTATAGCGCGCCTGCTCTCGAATGACTTACTTGAACTCTATTGTGGTAATGGTAACTTCTCTATCGCACTCGCAGAGCATTTTGATCGTGTTCTAGCTACTGAAATTTCAAAATCGTCTGTACATTCAGCGCAATATAATATTGCAGCCAATAAGGTCACCAATTTAGATATTATCCGTATGTCGAGTGAAGAGTTTACGGATGCAATTAAAGGAAAACGCAGCTTCTCTCGTCTCAATGGCATTGATCTACAGTCTTACAATTGCCAAACAATACTAGTTGACCCGCCTCGTGCAGGTATGGATGAGCTGACCTGCCGATTAGTCAGTAACTATGACAATATTATTTATATCTCTTGTAACCCTGACACATTAGAACGTGACCTTGATATTTTGAGTGAAACTCACAAAATCGAGCGCATTGCGATATTTGATCAGTTTCCATATACACATCATGTTGAATCCGGTGTATTTTTAACGCGTAAATAATACCGCTAACCCATAATCAAAAAAACCCCGCAATTGCGGGGTTTTTTATTTATCTTACGAGCTTACTTGCTAGCTAAATAGTTAATCAACTTCGCAATATCATCAGGGCTGGTGATGCCTGAATCTCTACCAAGTACTAACTTATATTTACCGCTGACAATAAATGTCGGCACACTTGATAAAGCGCCTTTCTCTTGCAGCTGTTTTTGCTGTCTTGCCATTTTCGAAGCTTTAGTACGCACAGAGAAGCTCTTGTACATTTTGTCAAACTTGGCACCATCAACACCTTGTGCAACAAATACGTCTTTGATATCCGCAAGCTCATTGAAGTTACCGCGTTTTGTGTGAATATGGTTGAACATAGCAGACACAATTTGCTTTTTCTGCGGTAAAACCTCAGCAGTTGCGAGTGCTGTAGCAATCATTTTTTGATGTTCAGGGTCGCGACTACCAATAAAATCAACATGGCTCTTTTTAAATTTAACCCCGTCATCTAATTTTGGTTTAAACTCTTCAATTAACCCTTCAAAGTTATTACACGCTGGGCAATAAAATGAAAAGTACTCTGTCACTTCAGGCTTTTTTGTTCCGCGCTCTGCAATCACTTCATAATGTTTACCCTCTTCATATGTGGCAGCATTTGCAGCCAAAGGTAACATCAATGCTAATAACGCAGCTTTTATCGATTTCAACATATTATTCTCCAACCATTATTTTTCTAATAAATGTTTAACTAATTCGTTGAATTCAGCTTGGCTTCTCAAAGAATTTGTAATTACACGGTATTTATCGTTGACGATAAATGTAGGCACACCTTTAAGTGCACCAGCTTCACTAAATCGCTTCTGATCGTCCTGCATTGCCTTTTCAGCTGCAATAACAGGCATACTCGCCAATGCAGATTCAAACTTTTCAGCTGATACACCGTGCGCTTCTAGTAACTTTTGCACGTCTTTCATGCTAGCAAAGCGGCCGTTTTGCTCATGGATGGTCTTGAAAATTTGATCAACCACTTGCGAATCAACACCAAATTGCTTGGCCACGATGTAACCATAGCTTAGGTATTGCTGTGCTTCTGGAGGTATCCCCCCCATAAAATTAACGTGGATTTTTTCAAAAGGAACCGTTATTGGTAGGCTGGCATGCAACGCTCTTGCAGGGCCTTCAAACTTATAGCAATGAGGGCAATAAAATGAAAAGAACTCCACAACTCGTGGCGTTTTACTTTTTTCTAATGATAATGTTTCGTAATGCACACTTTCTTTAAACTCAGCAGCCATTGCAGCAATTGGCATACATAGCGCCAGCAAAGCCACTTTAATCGATTTCAACATGTACTTTCTCTCTTAAATTTTATGGATAAATTGTTAGAGCTGGCTCATCAAGCGCAGCCAATTGTTCTTTTAATGCCAAGATCTGCTGTTCCCAATATTTGTCTGTCGAAAACCAAGAAAAGTTCCTTGGAAATGCAGGATCTTGCCAACGTTTTGCCAACCACCCCATATAGTGGATCATACGCATTGCCCGCAGCGGTTCAATTAGTTGTAATTGAGTCATGTCTAAGTCACTAAACTCCTCATAACCACCGAGTAAAGTGTCTAATTGCAATGCTTGGTTTTGACGGTCACCATTTAACATCATCCATAGATCTTGGATAGCAGGTCCCTGACGACAGTCATCTAAGTCTACAATCATTAATTGTTCTTGAGACCACAGAATATTGCCAGCATGGCAATCTCCATGCAATCTGATCGTATCATTAACTGTGAATTTTTCTTCCGTTTTTTTAACAACTTGCTCTAAAACAGTAGAAAAAGCCAAATGTAGGGTATGTGGTAAACACTCGCTAGCCAAAATATCTTGGCTTGCTTGTCTTAAAAAGCTGTCAGTATTGACGCTTGGACGATGTGTAAAATCATACTTTTTAGACACACTGTGAAGTCTGCCTATGTAGCGCCCCAAGACTTCGAGTTGGTCCAAATTATCCATCTCAAACTGTCTTCCACCCACACTTGGGAATAACGCAAAGCGGTACCCTTTATGTTCAAATAAACTGGTGTTATCTTGTTTAATAGGACACACAACGGGTACTTCAGACTCAGCAAGTTCAAATGAGAATGCATGCTCTTCCTTAATCTGTTCATCGCTCCAACGGTGCGGACGATAAAACTTTACAACATAGCGCTTGGCATCATCACTGCGAAACTGATATACGCGGTTTTCATAGCTGTTCAGAGGAAGAAGCCCAGATTCTGGATAAACCCCGATACTTTCAATTGCATCGAGAATCAGATCTGGTGTGAGATTTTGATAGCTAAAGTCGCTCATTGCTGCTGTCCATTAATCGTGTGAAAAGTGTTGGTATTGGCAAATAAAGCCTTTAGACCACAGCACAATAGGATAAAGCCAAGTATGTTTTGAAGCAAAAATATATTATCGCTTGGGGAACATACTTAATGTATATCCCCCAAAATAGGCGCTCAACGTCCTTTGAAGAAGTTTGTTGGCTGGGAAATTTGAGACTCGGGTGCTGAATCACTAGAAAGTACAAAATGAAACTCAGTCACGGGTTTTGTTAGGTCATATGGATCCATCACCACAGAAACGGGGATATCTAATGTAGACCCAGCTGAAACTGTCGCAGATTGCTTACCCAGAAGTTCAAAATGCTCGAGGCCACTCACCGCAATATTAAAAGTTTGCATTGTCTGCGCTTTGTTTATCAATTTGAGAGTATAGGTATTCTCAACCATGCCATCGTAATTAACTCGGTATAATTGGTTTCTATCGCGGATAATATCCAACTCAAATGTTTTTCGCATCGCGATATTAACAAGCAAAGCGCCGCTTAAAATCAATAAAATAAGTACGTAACCAATCAACTTAGGACGCACTGGTTTAGTTACTCGTTTTGCATGTTCTAAATTACGCTCAGTGGTATATGAAATTAAACCACGCGCATAGTTCATTTTATCCATCACACCATCACATGCATCAATGCAAGCCCCACAGTTAATGCACTCATATTGTAACCCATTGCGTATATCTATGCCTGTTGGACAAACTTGGACACATAATTTACAGTCAATACAGTCGCCTAAGCCTAGTTCTTTCGGGTCTTGTTTGCGGCCTCGCGGTCCCCTGCCTTCACCTCGTTTGTTATCATAGCTCACGGTAAAAGTGTCTTTATCAAACATGGCAGATTGGAACCGCGAATAAGGGCAAATATGCAAACACATGATTTCTCGCATCCAACCCGCATTACCATATGTACAGACCGCAAATACCACAACACTGACAGTGGCATAGCCGCTTGCTGAAAACATCATCAGATCAGGTAACAGTGTTCTTATTGGTGTGAAGTAACCAACAAACGTGACCGCCGTATAAAACGAAAAGGCTAGCCAACTAACATGCTTGGCGCCTTTTCGAAGAAACTTATCTAAGTCCATAGGACGTTGGTCGAGCTTTTTTCGCTGATTTGCAGAGCCCTCACACTTTTCTTCGAACCAGATAAAAATAAATGTCCAGACGGTTTGTGGACACGTATAGCCACACCAAACACGACCATAGAATGTGGTTACTAAAAAAAGGGCAAATGCCGCAATCATTAAAATAAACGCCAAAATCGTCAAATCTTGTGGCCACAAAGTCAGGCCAAAAATATTGAACTTCTGTTCAAACAAATCAAACAGTACAGCTTGTTGGCCATTAAAATTGAGCCAAGGCAAAAGCATGAATGCAAGCATACCCAAAAAGCCGATCCGCTGACGCAGCAATTGATGCATACCTTTTACCGCGCGTACATAAATACGATTACGCGGGTTAAATCTATCCGGCTGAAGGTTTTCCGGCTTTTGAATCTCAACAGGGATATTCTTGATTTTAATTTTATTGTCCATACAAGCTCCTTAAGTGCTTTGGACAGGTTACTCGCTACAGTGACCTTACTTTTACTAAGGATATTATATGCAACAGCTCGCTTTTAGCGTAGCCATAAATCGCACGACGGTGACAAAAACTACGAATATTTCCTGAGCAATTCGCTTGCTTTTGATTCTTGCATTTTATTACACTGTCACTTTGATTGAGTCGAATAGATCAAATTTGCGAGCTTTATGAAAAAATACCTGTTACTTGTACTCATTATACTGGCGTTATTCACCATTGATCATCCCTTGATCAAGGAGCCTAGAGATAAGCTCCTGCAACAAGGTGTCGATACCCTTGGTGAAACCAGTAAAACCCAGTATAGCCTTGCTGCAAAGCAAGCACGGCATGAAATTGCTAAAGAGATAGACCTCACACCATCGGAAAAAGAATATCTGCAAGATGCACTTGCTACGGATGAAAAAGTTAAAGTTTTTCACGTGCGCTTTTGCCAAGAACATGAACTCAATTTGTACTTCTTCGGGCCCAAATTACAAACTATTTGTGATGCGACGAAAAAAGCAATAAGAAAGGCTGAGCTTTAATGATAGACATAACACAGTTTAACAAACTTCGAGCGCGTTCGTTTAACGACCAAAAAGCCTTACTTAAAAAATTAGCGAAGGGACAAACTGTCCTTTGCCAGACATGCGGTCAGGCAATCTCATTAAATGTCGCGGTTAAAGAAGGTGAGAAGGCAACGGCGCAATGCGCAAAAGGCTGTACACATATCGAACTAGATGTAGCTTGAGTTCAATAACTCAAACTACATCTCATAAAATTACTCGTTGTATAAACCACTACTTAGCGCGACTTGCTCGATTAATTCAGCGTAGGCTGGTGCTACTTCTGAGGCAAGCTGGTATTGTTGCTCAATGAATGCCTCAATACCGACTTCAATTGCTTTACAATACACCTCAACCTGATCAAACTGCAGGCTGAAAAAGCCTAGCAATTCTGTACTGGTCACAAGTGCCTGCTTGAGTTCATCTGAAAGACTGTCACTTTGATTCAGTTTATTCAAATAACTTTGGCAGCCATGCAAAAATCCAGTGCTCCATAGCTGCTTATCACTCCAAGGGGAAGACAAATCGAAAGGGAGTGCAAAACCGCTTGAAAAAACTTGCTCACTGATATGATGGTGTAGCGCTAAAAATGCAAAGACAACATCCTCAGACACCTGTTCGTCTGCACCGGTTACATGACTTAGCCAAGCTTCTGGCTCAACGCCATCAGGGCTGCATACGGTTGCAAACAAAAAACCTTCTAACGATTTAAGCTCTAGTGCATCAGGGTATGTCTGAGCGCGCTGGCTCAGATAATTCACAAGTAAAGCCTCATGTGCAGGCTGATAACTAAAATCCATCATTACTACATACTCACTGGATATCGGCCTTGAGAGTCAGGGCGTCCCAAGAATTTAACAGCATCATGAACCTCTTTTGGCAATGACGCATCAGGTTTAATATTACCAGCAACCTTAAGTTGCATATTTTCAGCCAACGTTGCATCAGCGCGCAAGCCCAGTAAGTTTTCAGGCTCAACCACAACGGCAATGTCACCTGACTTACAACTTAATAATCCACTTAAATCACCAATGCTGAACCAACCTGACATGCCTTTTACTTGTATCTCAGGGCTACTGATATCACCTTTTAAGCTCTCACAATAAGGCTGCCCACTATTATATTCATCAAGCTCTAGAATAACTCTGCCTTTTGCATCAACTGGTAGTGGCAGATTTACTTGGCGCATAGCTTGTTCAACGCTAAAACGTAATGTCGTTTTACCTAGCTCAACACTGTTATCAAATAATGAAAAAGCAAAGTTACTGCGACCTGATAATTCATCTGAGCGGCGCGCATTACCAAAATTCAGCTTACCTTGAACCTGGCCTGTGAATAAGGCCCATCCATTTAATTGCCACTTAACATCATTAAAGCGCAAGTTTTGATATTGAACGCCGCTAATTTGGCCTTCCCAAAAAGATCCCGTTACAGCGCCCAAACGAACGTCTTTTGGAATATGAGACTTCACCAATTGCAAAGCGACTGGTGCTGGAATACTAACAATCGTAAAAACGATAAACGCAAATAAGAAAGCCAATACTACACTAACTGCATTTTTCATATTTAATTCTCTAACACCAAACGACTAACGCGCACATATCCTTGTTGTGGCTCTTCACCTAAATCAAGATTAGCAACTTTTACACCATGCTGATTGGTCAACACATCTAACCAACTAACCAATTTATTAAACTCTACATTGTCAATATTAATACGTAATGTATTGTCTCTTGGCTGCATCTTACTGATCTGGATACCATGCCTGCCACGAGTACGATTTACTAACTGAGTTAAATTTTGATTGCGAGAAGTGGCTTGACCTGCACCACTGGCTTTGAGCTCGGCCACACTTTTGGAGACCCAAGCGTGCAAACTTTGCTGCTTTTGTAGGTCAGCACTAGCTTTATCTACACCCGCGTTAAGCGGTTTAATTACGCCCATAATCAGTACAAAAATCACAAATACAAAGCCTGCAGCGATTAATAGTTTTTGCTCTTGCTCTTTTAGCGATTGCCAATAGTTAATCACTTGCTGCTTCATGCTGCACCTCTGATTCTTATCTCACCAATAACGTAATCACCATCATTATTAAGGGCCCCTTGCTGAACTTCAATACCACGTTGTTCAAGGATAGACTTAACTTGGCTAAATACTTGGAACCCTTTGGCCTTCGCCCTAATTCTCAATTCATTGCGCTTGCGGTCATATCTGAATGTCTCAGGGCTAAAATCATTAACTTGTGAGTAGATTGCCACAAAGTGATTAGTCAGCTCTAAAAAGCCGCCTTGTTCGCCACCACTGAGTGCATCTAATTCATTTTGAATTTGCTTACGTAATAAGTGAGGACGAACTACTTTGTTTGGAAACGCTTGTTTATACACGCTCATCGCCTGCGCTTTATACGCATCGGCTTCTTGTTGCAGCATGAATAACTGAGCAGACTTGACCGATACAAACGCTAATAACGCAACGCCAGCAGCAATGACACCCGCCTTCCAATCACGCCACCACTGAGGCTGCTTTTTCTTCGCTGCAAATGGCCCTTGGCGTAAATTAATAGGGGCTGTGTTCAGGCTCTGCGCAAAAATAGCTAAAGGTAAGTCGTATTCAGCCTCTTTAGCGCTTAAAACTTTGCTCGTAGAGAGCGAGTCTGCCGGACTGTAATGGACAATTTCGGACTCAGGTGACAGCATTAAATAGTCGTTCACCCAATCTAACTCAACCGCACCGATATGCCAGCTATTGCCTTTAAATAACCACTGTTGCTGTAGCTGGATCGCACTGAGCGTATTCTCTTGTACGTCAGGCAACAGCAGTGCATCAGGCACAATAACATTTGGCTCAATATCAAAATCACTAAACACAGCAATCCAGTCTTGTAACCAAGCAAGTTCACATATCGCAATGTTGATAAAGTGTTTTTCTTCAATGGCTTCGGGCTCACCAATCGCGATAAATATGTCATCAATGTCACTGGCGACGTGCTCTTCCAACATAAACGGCAACGCACGTTCTAATTTACGATTCCACTTTGTTGGCAGTGCAACTTGCTTAAGCTGTACACTTGATGCTGGCAACAGTAACGCAACGCTGCGCCCTGATGCTTTTTCTGTTAACTCTCCAAGTAACCCACTGTGCTCTAACTCACCGCTGGCAATGATCTGTGAATCCGAATCAGACCAAACTAACCAACTGACAGGTTCCTGCTGTGACTGGCCTACACGGACCAATAATTTTTCTGTCACTGAACGCCTCCAAACTTACGTGCCAACACAGTTGCTCGACCCTCTTTTATTTCGAGTATTGAGGTCATTTTAAACAACCGCTCATCAAACGATGCCTTAGCACGCAACTTAAAATAATTGCTTGTTATTGTGAAAATTTTCTCAGCTTTTTTAGTATCCTGAGCACCTTGATTTTTTGCTTCTGTAAAGAAATCTTGTAAGTTATCAAATCCTTCTTCTGGGCGCGCGGCAATGACAGCTTCTGCTCCTGAAAGGCTTAACCCATCGAGCAATGCACTTAATAAAAGCGCCTGTTCAGGCAAAACTGTGTTTACATTGATGGCTAAATCTGTACTGCCTGGTATCACGCATACGTAAGGCAATAACTTTTCCATAACGAGCGGATTAAACCCTTTAATCACCCTGAGCTCACTTTCAGATGCCATGAGGTTATTTGCTGTCATATAAGGCATCTGCCTAGACATATACTCGTCTTCTTCTGCACCTGATCGAAATGTAATGCTATCTTCATCGAGCCAGTCATAAACACTGTCAGCCATCGCTTCTTCGCTTTCTTGCGCAGGCAAATCTTCAATATTTTTCAATAACTCCAACAGTGCTCTATGTGCAGGGTTCGTAGCGTTAGTACTGTCACTTTGATCTTTAGGTGCTCTTAAGGCATTCAAATTTAAACATGCTTGCAGGTCCGTAACTTTGCCACTTAAAGTGCCGTCATCGACAGGGTAAGGCACCTCATCAATCGCCCAAGGCTGACCTAAATGAACTTTATCGGGGTCGTCTTTACGACTATCAAGCAATACCTTCTTTACTAATTCTTCAGTACCGTAGCTATACCACTTGGCTTGTTGATGCGTTTGTGTATTCGAGACTTTTTGCACTTGAACCATCAAGGATGACGACATCTCCGCCGCAAGGCTCGCTGCCAAAGCAACGATAAAAAGCACGATTATCAGTGCTGCACCCTGTTGTTTCTTCATGGCTTACCTCCCCGTTGGTTGGTATTCCCGCCTGCATTATTACCGTTGCGATTGAGCCCATCATCTAACCCATTGTTGACACCATTACCATTGCTTTGCGCTGCTTTGGCTTGCTGCACTTTGCCATCACCAGGGGTTAAAAAAATACGTCTTAGGGGTTCAGAGTCTTGTCGTTGAATGGTCACGGCAACCGCAAGTGGCAATGCTTTAATTTGCCAATTATCTTGCCACTTTTGCTTATCGTCTAAAAACTCAAACTTGAGCTCTTCTACATTATCTAGCAGTACTTGCACTCGAGGCTCAGTACCATCGAGTTCATCAATATAAACGCGATAAATGCGTTCTAACTTATCCTCTTTTACGCGATAGCCAACACCTTGAAGCTCTGAGCGAGGTAATAAACTGACAGGGTTTGTCCAACCATCACGGATAAATGCAATACCATCGTATTGGCTTTCTAAAGAGTAGCGCCCATGAATAATGTAAGTCGGGCTAAAATCTCCCGCTTCATTACGCACTTCCCGCTTAGTCATTTGATTAAAATCTTGATCCATCAATCGGAAAGCTGTTTGAAGCCCTTCAAGCTCTGCTATGGTCTCATCTGAAGCCTCTTTGGCCATAATAGATGTGTCTAAAATCTGATGTGACGCAGTGACAATAAAGGCTAAAATAACCAGAGCAACCATGACCTCTATGAGAGTAAAACCGGCTTGTTTGCGCTTCGTATAAGCCATCACTTTTTGCCCTTATACATAAAAGTAGTCAAGTCATAAACCGAGTTTTCTCTGTTTTCATCTTCAAATACTTCAATCGTCAATTTCACAAATTCAGCATCTGCAGTCTTTTCTACTTTTTGACTCCAATACCATTTGTGCCCAGCAAGCTCAGCATCACCACTATCAGAGTTTTTGCCATTCCATTTACCGCCACTGGCTTTGGTACGCGCCATCACCATCTGGTTTTCAGCAACCCAAGATGCGTAAGTTTGTTGCTCAATGATGCTCATATTATTGATATGGGCGCCTGTCGCTTGCAAAGCTGCGATCCCCGCAACCGCACAGATCCCCATTGCGACCATCACCTCAAGTAGGGTAAAGCCTTTTTGATTAGTCATATGCCGGCTCCCTGCGCAACTTCACAGGTGCCATAAACTCACCTTCAACGTAATAAACAGGCTCTGGTTCTTCGCTCAATTCTAAAGAGAGTTGAAACGCACTGACTTCTCCAGATGATAAGATGAGTACTTGAGGGATCTTCTTCTTCTTAAGCTCAAGCAGATTGTCATTATCACCCGAGCCCATTATTTCCTGCCAATTCGACTGCTCAAGCAAGTTATCTTGTGACCAAGACAAGTCTTCTAAAATCAATTCTATTTTATACTCTTCGCCGTATTCTATTGGCTTGTAAAGCTCTTCGGCTTCGAAAGTGGTCCACTGCTCACCGTCGAAGACCAAGAACTCTAAGGTCTTTTTATCCAAGTGAAAACCCAACTCAACCTGATTCAGCACAGCAAACTCTGACGCCATATTCACAATGCCATGTAATTTCAATGCTTCTTTTTCCAACAAGTCTTCAGCACTTTCACCAACGGTAAATGTGACGATTTTGATTGAAAAACCAATGATCAGGATAACCACTAAGATCTCTAAAAGACTAAAGCCTTGAGATTTTTTGGGTAATTGAGTTGAGTAATTCACAGGGTACGACATTAGCGATCTTCTTCATCTCTCCAGTTACCGATATCATCCTCGGTACCGACTTCACCATCTGGACCCATAGAGAAAATATCAATTTTGCCAATTTCACCAGGGCTAACTAGCTGATAAGGGTTATCCCATGGATCTAGAGGTAGCTCGTTTAGGAAGCCGCCATCTGGAAAACGCTTTGGCACTGGGTCGATCGTTGTTTTCTCAACCAACGCTTCTAAGCCTTGCTCAGTTGTTGGATAGCGTTTGTTTTGAAGCTTGTATATTTTCATCGCGCTTTCAATTTGCGTGATGTCTAGATTAGCTTTATCAATAGCAGCTTGTTCTTGGTTACCCATGATATTAGGTGCCACAATTGACATAATCATACCGATAATAACCAGTACTACCATTACCTCTAGTAATGAAAAACCAGACTGTTTCTTCACAATTTATACCTCTATGCTGTTGCATTGGCTACACATGTGTGTAGTCCAGTGTGTTTATCTTTAAATATGTTGACTACAAACCAATTGCTTTGTTCATTGCCATAATAGGTTGGAGTATCGCCATAACGATGAAGAGTACAATTAATGCCATACTGGCAATCATCGCCGGTTCAAGTAGTTTAAGTGAAACACTTACCATACTTTCAAACTCCCTGTCTTGGTTGTTGGCTGCACGTTCTAACATTTGCTCCAACTCTCCAGACTTTTCACCACTGGCAATCATATGTAGCATCATTGGCGGAAATAGCTTTGTTTGATGTAAAGCTGCTTTGAGGCTCGCCCCTTCACTAACATGGGTTGCGGCTTCTGCCACAGCGGCTTTAATCTTCTCGTTTTCTAGTACCTGACCAGAAATTTTCATCCCTTCTAATAACGGCACCGCGCTTGAGGATAAAATACTCAGCGTTCTTGCAAATCGGGCAGTGTTAATACCGCGACTTATTTTACCAATGCCCGGTAACTGCAGTAATTTGGTGTCGTACCAAAAGCGTGCTTTAGGGCGCTTTAACGTTTGCTGAACAGCGACAATTAACATGCCTAGAGATACAGTTGCTTGCATCCAGTAATCTTGTACAAAGTTACTAGCTGCCAATACCCATTCGGTTGTCCAAGGTAAAACTTGGTTTGACTTTTCAAACGTTTTTAAGATTTCGGGTACAACTGTGCCTAACAACACAGTCACAATCGCGATGGCAAAAACGACCAAAATGATTGGGTAAACCATGGCTTGCGTGATTTGGCTGCGCATATGCTGGCGTTGCTCAGTGTAATCCGCTAAACGGTTCAATACTTCGTCAAGGTGACCTGACTTTTCACCAGCGGCAACCATAGAGCGGTATAAATTATCAAAAACATGCGGGAAGTCTGACATGCCATCAGCCAGCGTGTAACCCTCTACCACTTTTGAGCGTACAGCCATTAACATGCGCTTCAATCTTGGTTTTTCACACTGCTCAGCAACGGCCATGACTGCCGCTTCCACTGGTAATGATGACTGTATCAAAGTTGCAAGCTGGCGCGTTATCAGCGCAATATCACTGACAGAAGGTTTATACCCTCTCGATAAACTGAATCCACCAGTAGATTGAGACTTTTCTTTTTCAGCTGCTGGCTCAACTTCAAGTGGCATCATTGCCTTTTCGCGCAGCATCTGCCTAACTTGTTTGGCAGTATCGGCCTCTAAAATGCCTTTTTTTTCCTTGCCTTTTGCATCCAAGGCACGATATTCAAACGCCGCCATTATCCTTCCTCACGTGTTACTCGCATCACTTCTTCTAGCGTTGTTTTCCCCGCTAGAACACGTGAACACCCATCTTGGCGAATACTAGGACTAAATTGACGGATGTACTTCTCAACCGCCTGTTCACCCTTACCATTATGAATAAGCTCACGAATATGCTCATCAACAACAAGTAACTCATGAATACCGGTACGGCCTTTGTAGCCGTTAAAATTACATTCTTCACAGCCTACAGCACGATAAATCGTAGTTTGTGAGCCTTTTTCAACACCCAATAATTCACACTCTCTGTCATCTGCAAGATGCGGCTCTTTACAGCTAGGGCATAAAGTACGGACAAGACGCTGAGATAACACCCCAAGTAGTGACGAAGACAATAAGAATGGTTCGACACCCATATCTTCCATACGCGTAATAGCACCAGACGCTGTATTCGTGTGCAGTGTTGACATTACTAAGTGACCCGTCAATGAAGCTTGAACTGCAATTTGCCCAGTCTCTAAGTCTCGGATCTCACCAACCATGACAACATCCGGGTCCTGACGCAGGATTGCACGTAGTCCACGTGCAAATGTCATGTCTACTTTAGGGTTTACCTGAGTTTGACCAATGCCAGGGATTTCATATTCAATCGGATCTTCAACCGTAAGAATGTTACGGTCCTTCGAGTTAATCTGTGTCATACCCGCATATAGGGTGGTACTTTTACCAGAACCAGTTGGGCCCGTAACTAGGATAATGCCATGCGGCTTAGCGATGATTTCAGAAAATAGCTCACGGTTACGCTCTGTCATCCCCAAATCTTCAAGGTTTAGTCTCGCATTGTTCTTATCCAGTAGACGCAGTACAACACGCTCACCAAAGCTAGATGGCATAGTAGATACACGCACATCAACCGCACGGCCGGCAATTCTCAAGCTAATACGACCATCTTGTGGGACACGCTTTTCAGCAATATCCAGTTTGGCCATAACCTTAATACGAGAAACCAGCAGCGAAGATAACTTTCTATTTGGTTTAAGCACCTCTTTGAGGACACCATCAACACGGAACCGAATAACTAAATCAGCTTCGAATGTCTCAATATGAATATCCGATGCCCCTTCTTTGATTGCTTCACTGAGCATCGCATTAATCAACTTAATGATTGGTGCATCGTCATCTGCAGCTAATAGGTCCTCAGTCTGAGGCATCTCCTCAGCAAGTGAGAACAGATCTACCTCATTTCCGATGTCTTCCATCATCTGCTGAGTTTCAGAGCTATCTCGCTGATAGGCAGCTTCTAACAATAATTCAAATTTATCTTCATCGATGACTTCAATATTAAAACCGCCGCCGGCAACTCGGCGTACTTCAAGCAGCGCGTCTAACGACACATCCCCTTTATGAAAGACCTTAAGGCCTTTCGGGTCGTCACTTAATAGTACACCTTCTCGGCGCGCAAAAGAGAACGGCAAACGCAACTGAGCTTGCTGTTCTTCTAGCACCTCATCAGTCGCAGCTGAGGCCGCTTCTGTATCTATTGGCGCCTCAACAACACTCATACTTGCTTCAGTCATCTTTCTTCTCATTTTGCTGATCTAAGTACTGCTCATACGTTGGCGGCAAAATCATGGCATCATTCCATTCAGGTAACACCGGTGACTCTTCAAATGGCATTAGGTCTATGCCGTCTTCCTGCCTTTTGATTTGCTCATTACGGATGAACTTGTACTTGGCGTGACTGAGCTCATTCATACTGCGGCTATCACGTATAATCGTCGGACGAATAAATACCAATAAGTTACGTTTACGTTTTGTCGTATTGGTTGACTTGAATAGGTGACCAAGAATTGGAATATCGCCAAGTAGTGGTACTTTAGAAACGCTCTCTTGTACATCTTCGTCAATCAGACCGCCCAGAATAACCATACCGCCATCATCTGCAATTACTGTTGTATTAATGGCACGCTTATTAACTGCAATATCAATAGAAGTCGCACCGCTGACACTTGACACTTCTTGTTCAATCGTCAACTGCACGGCAGTACCGTCATTGATCTGTGGGGTAACTTTGAGCTTAATACCCACTTCTTGACGGTCAACTGTTTGGAACGGATTAGCGTTATTATCACCAGCCGCAGAGCCTGTAAGAATTGGTACTTCTTGACCCACAATCATAGAAGCTTCTTCATTATCCATGGTTGTGACAGATGGGGTTGCTAGAATATTCGAGTTAGTGTCTGTAGACACTGCCTGAATAATTGCGCCCCAATCATTTTTCACTACACCTGCAGCCAGACCATTTACATTGCCAAGTAACTTGCCAAGTGCATTTAAATCACCTTCAACTGTTTCTTCGTAATCACGTAGCTCTGCAGTTTGGTCTGCTTGAACGGTACGTTTGATTGTTTTGTCACGTGCCTGCTCAGCAGCAACCGCTAATGAACCAACAGGTACCGTGGTACCATTTTTGAACTGCAACATGCCGCCCTGCTCTGTGATCCATTGCAGGCCGAAGTTAATACCATCCCCTTCAAGGACCTCAACCACAATCGCTTCTACTAATACCTGAGCTCTACGTACGTCTAACTTCTCAATAACGTTTGCCAACGAGCGCATCGTATCTGGCTGTGCAGTAATGACTAACGAGTTGGAATCATCATGCGCTTCAATGCTCGTTTCGTTGCGATTTGAACTACGTGAGCGAGTTGTTTTCCCAGCGCCCTGAGCTTCTTCTTGTAACGTTTTGCTCACGCCCTGAAGTACTTTTACAAGCTCTTCCGCTTTTGCGTAATTGAGATAGAATACCTGCGTATTTCCTTGATTTTCTAATTCATCATCAAGGCGTTTGATTAACTCAATTGCTTTATTTCTTGCCTGACTTTCACCACTGACAACCACACTATTCGTTCTGCCATCAGCAACAATTTTAGGGATCAAAAACTCAGGAACACGGCCTTTGCCTGTGTCTTTATAAATTTTCTCAACAACTTGAACGACATCATCGGCAGTAGCATGTTTTAACCTTACGATATCAACACGCTGATCACCAGCTTGGTCAACTGATTGAATGATATTAACCAAACGGTTTACCGAAGCGGCGTGGCCAGTCAGCATCATCACGTTAGCTGAGTTAAAGTTAGTAACATGACCACCGTCTTTTTGGTCACTAAATTGACGAATAAGAGGGCCTAATTCTTGTACTGATACATTTTTTACTTCAACGACGCGAGTGATCATCACATCACCGTCGCCTTCACTATTATCGTTTACAAGTGGTACGTTTGCTTTTTTAGCGTCAGAACTACGCACAACTTTCATAATGCCATTAGGCATTTCAACGACTGAATAGCCGTATACTTCTAAGACACTTAAAAAGAACTGATAATATAGCTCTTCATCCATTAACTCGAAGCTACGTACATTAATGTTGCCGCGTACATTCGGATCTATGATGATCGTTTTGTTAAGTGTCTTACCCACAATGAGAATAAACTCATTGATATCAGTTCCCTTAAAGTTGGCCGCATACTCAACCGCAGACACTGACAATGACAATCCAGCCGCAAACAACAGAGCTGCATACTTAGCTAACCCTTTTCTGATTCTTGTGAGGTGTAGCTTTCTACCCATTATTCTTAAACTCCAAAATTAGTGTCTTTTACAGGCTGAATTGCACGTCTAAAGTGCGGCCATCGCGTTCGATAGTTATGTTGGCATCGGTGCTCTCTCTGAGCTCGTTCATAGCCGTCATAGCCTGTTTCATATCCGTGAGTTGGTAGCCATTTATCGCAATGGCCAGGTCGTTATTTTTGAGACCCATCTTTTTGAAAAGTTCAGGATCTTTTCCAGGACGCAAACGATAGCCAACAAGTTGACCATTGCGACGCTCTGGTGAAATTCTAATATAGTCGAACAACTTGCCGGGTTCATTTAAAAGCTCTTGACGACGCTGCGCTAGTTCTGAGCGCGTTTGTTCACTTATACGACTTTCTTTAGGCGCAACGTTTTTCTTTGGCGCGGTAGGCATGGCTACTTGCTGCGTAAAGTCGAGCCCATCAAGCATTAAGGTCTCAAATCGGCCACTCACATCCAAAATCACGCGATCTGGCAGCACTTGCGCAAGCTTTGCGCGCGTACCTTTAATCACATCTTGCACTAAATACGTTTCCTGCCTGCCTTGTGAGTCGATAATTGCAAGGCCCGCACTGTCGTTTTTACTGACCGCAACGATGCCTGTTAGCTTCACATTTAAGCGCGTTTCAGGCGCATTAGAAATAACCGGCTTAGGCTTATCTGCGTCCTTAGGCTTTTCATTTGCTTTACCAAAAATATGTTGAGCTAAAATAGATGCACTACTCACTGCCTGAGTACTATTTTGAGTTTGGCTGGGTGCGAGATTAATCGATGCTGCTTCAGGTTTTGGAAAAAGTAGCCAAAAGAGCTGAGACAGTAGGAAGGCAATATATACAACAGCTAAGAACACCACTGCGCGACTAAGCTTAGCGTGGGGCAACCCTTGTAATATTTTCTGTAACTGTTGTATCTGTAATTCCATATAAAAATTCTTTAATGAGACTTTTTCTTATTCTATTGAACGCCTCAGTGTACCGTTTCGATCTCGATTCAACAAGCGTGCAAATGTGAAACTTAAAATTAAATCGGTACAAGATATGACATGAATAAACTGAACACAGTATTAACCATTTGTTCAAGTTTTCATAATACGCCATTCCTTGACCTATCAAGCGCTATGCTTTTTTTGACGGTTAAAATATGATAAATTTCACCGTAGAGCAAGACGCTAATGTAGTTAAAGAATTGTGACAAAACTCAATCCAGAAAACAACCAAGATGATGCAAAAGTCAGATTGGACAAATGGCTTTGGGCTGCGCGCTTTTATAAAACGCGCACAATTGCCCGGGAAATGATCCAAGGTGGTAAAGTCAGATATAACGGCCAAAGGTGCAAACCGAGCCGTCATGTCGATATTGGCGCGTCCATCGAAGTACCCCAGGGTCATGATGAAAAACACATCACTGTTTTAAAGTTAATGGACAAACGTCAAGCCGCTCCAATTGCTCAGACACTCTATGTAGAGTCAGCAGAAAGCATTGAAAAGCGGGCGCAAAATGCCATTGCTAGAAAAAACAATAGTTTCTTTGCACCACGCCCAGAGCACAAGCCAGATAAAAAGCAGCGCCGCGAGCTGCTCAAGTTAAAATCAAATTAGGGTCTTTATAGATGAAACAAGATTTACTTCATCGCTATCTTTTCAACGACCTCGATGTACGAGGCGAATTAGTACAGGTCGAGCATACGCTAAGAGACATTGTTGCTGGTCACAACTACCCAACAGAAGTACAAGCTTTATTAGGTGAATTACTCGTCGCATCGAGCCTATTAACAGCAACACTTAAGTTTGAAGGTGATATTGCCGTACAGCTTCAAGGCGATGGCCCTGTAAAATATGCCGTAATAAATGGTAATCACCAACAAAATATGCGTGGTATCGCAAGAGTCGAAGGCCCGATCACAGGTTCAGGCATAAGCGATTTAATTGGTAAAGGCCATATGATTATCACCATCTCTCCTGATAAAGGAGAGAGATATCAAGGCGTCGTGCCATTGACATCTGATTCATTAGCAAAATGTTTAGAAGACTACTTTGAGCAATCAGAACAGTTAAGAACCAGATTATGGTTCGCCACTAAGATTGATGAAGATACTGTTAAAGCTGCCGGTCTTTTCTTGCAAGTTCTTCCAGTCAATAAAGAGAAATCGCAAAGTGATTTTGAACACTTAGAAGCGCTTAGTGACACGATAAAAGAAGATGAGCTACTAGAATTAGATGCACAGACAGTACTGACTCGTTTATATCACGAAGACAACCCTCAGCTGTTTGAACCACAAGCAGTGAACTTTGTGTGTGGGTGTAGCCGCGAAAAAACCATCAGTGCGCTAGTCAATGTGGGTCAACAAGCCTTGTTAGAGGATATTGAACAGCACGGTGAAGTAAAACTAAGCTGCCATTACTGTCTCACTGATTACCGTTTTAATGAACAAGACATAAAGTCTATTTTTAATTAAATAAGGTACATCTAGTTCATCTAAACTCAAGCCGCCATTTTGGCGGCTTTTTGTTTGTAAAAAAATGATACCGGTGTCATAAAAACAGTAACTTTCATGACACCGGTATCATTGAAATTATTCAGTTTTTTTGTCAAAAAATTGCAATTTCTGCCCCCTTTAGGGCTCGAATATCTCAAATGCATCTGTTAGTATAATTTCAAGCTTTAGGTACTTAATAACCAGGGCTATCCCGTTCAATTCTCACATTTAGGTATAAACATGACTTCAAGCGCTACTCGTTTTGTCGATTTAACTGCAGCTGAACTTGTCGAACACGCTATCTCGCGTGGTGAAGGGACTTTAGCAGCGAATGGAGCTTTTGTAGCAAAAACAGGCCGCCGTACAGGTCGCTCTCCTAACGACCGTTTTATTGTTAAAGAGCCAAGCACAGAAAATGACATCCAATGGGGTAACGTCAACCGTCCATTCGATGCGGAAAAATTTGATGCTCTTTGGGCTCGTGTAGAAGCACACGTGCACAGCAATGACCACTTTGTCTCTCACTTAGAAGTTGGTTCAGATCCTGAGCACTATTTACCAGTAGTCGTGACTACTGAGACGGCTTGGCACCATATCTTTGCTAAAAACATGTTTATCGAACCTAGCAAATACAATGCAGCTGATTTACCCCAATGGCAGGTAATGAACGTTCCATCTTTTGTATGTGACCCTGAGCGTGATGGCACAAACAGTGATGGTACCGTTATTATCAACTTTGTAGAGCGCAAAGTGCTAATCGCAGGTATGCATTACGCCGGTGAAATGAAAAAGTCGATGTTCTCTGTACAGAACTTCCTACTTCCAGCTAAAGGTGTTCTACCTATGCACTGTAGTGCAAACGTTGGTGAAGAAGGTGACACAACTTTATTCTTTGGCCTATCAGGTACTGGTAAAACGACGCTTTCTGCGGACCCTAAGCGTTTCCTTATCGGTGATGATGAGCATGGTTGGGCTCCTGGTAGTGTATTTAACATTGAAGGCGGTTGTTATGCTAAGTGTATCGACCTATCTCAAAAGAATGAGCCAGTAATTTGGAATGCGATTAAATTCGGTACCATTCTAGAAAATGTTGTACTTGATGAAAACCGTGTACCAGATTTTGCGGATACTAGCTTAACGCAAAATACACGCGCAGCTTACCCGCTTGAGCATGTTGAAAAACGTAAAGTAGAAAACCGTGCAGGTGAACCTCGTGCAGTTGTATTCTTAACATGTGACGTAAGTGGTGTTTTACCTCCAGTATCTATTTTATCTGAAGAAGCTGCTGCATATCACTTCTTAAGTGGTTACACTGCAAAAGTTGGTTCAACTGAAATTGGTTCAACATCTGATATCGAATCTACATTCTCAACGTGTTTTGGTGCACCATTCTTCCCACGTCCAGCGGGTGTTTATGCTGAATTACTAATGAAACGTGTACGTGAGTTTGGTGCAAAAGTATACCTAGTAAACACAGGCTGGACTGGTGGTCCTTACGGTGTAGGTAAGCGCTTCGACATTCCAACAACACGTGCCGTTATCGATGCTATCGTGAATGACACGCTAGAAGGCGTTGAAACTCAACATATTGAAGCATTGAACTTAGATATCCCAGTTTCAGTTGATGGCGTAGATGAAAAGCTACTTAACCCTGTCAACACTTGGGAAGATAAAGACAAGTATGCAGAGTATGCAGCTAAACTAGCGGCAGACTTTAAAGCTAATTTCGAGAAATACGACGTATCTGACGCAATCAAGTCAGCAGGTCCTCGCGGTTAAGCAATACCCTTTCCTTTATCAAAAGCGCCCCTCGTTGGGCGTTTTTTTATGTCTGAAAATTAAGAATTACTCATCTTGAACAATCTTCAATAAAACAATATTTACACAGACAGAGTTCCTATTTAAAGTAATTTAGTCAAATAAATTGACATAATATGATTTTGATAAAGGAAATACAGATGAAATTACAACTTAAAAAGAAACACATCAAAGATCTCAACGCCAAAAACCTAGACGCACAGCAAACTAAGCAAATCGGTGCAGGCCGTGGTGCAACCTTCAACTCCAGAATAGATTGCAACAGTTACTATATATGCGACACTCACCCAGCCATTTGTCAGTCAATAGGCCTATGTCCTTCTATTGATATGTGTGTCTAGTTAATTACAGTTAAAGCTTGGCTATACCAAGCTTTTTTATCTGGCCAACAAGGTTAATTTCCCCTAACTAAGGACAACGTAACGATACTGGCGGTCTATAGCTCAAAGTACTCACAATGAGTCACGCTGGAGAATAAAGCGGCTCCTGATTTTAACTACCTAACGTTAAACGTTCTAAGCCGATTAAATATCATCCAATTGATGCCATTTACCCTACTCAAATTCTCACTAGGTTAAGATGTGAGGTAAAGGTTACCTAATGAAGTAATGCGAAATTAGGAAAGGATTAAACAATGAAACTAAATATAAAGAAAAAAGCATTGAAAATAATCAAGTTGATCTAGTGCTTACCCACGAAGCCGCAAGTGCTCGTAAAACACGAGTTACACCTCAATACAATAGTTAGTATGTCTCCCCAACTCACCCAGCAGTTTGCACATCAACCTGTACAATTTGATCAATAATAAAGTAGTAGCAGCTTGACTAGTCAAGCTGCTACTTAAACGGTTATTTAGATATTGGAAGCTGTACCTCTGCACATAGGCCGCCTTGTGATCTATTTCTTAAAGATACCTTGCCACCGTGTGTTGCCACAATACGCTTAATAATGGCCAGCCCTAATCCACTTCCATCGGAGCCTCTTGCTTGATCTCCCTGCTTAAACGGTTCAAATACAGATTCTAACTCGGATTCAGGGATCCCAGGTCCCCTGTCTTTCACTTGGATCACCACAGCGTTATTTTTAGGTTCTAGATGCGTTGAGACATCAATTTCACCTTCGGAGTACTTGATGGCATTTTCAATCATATTGGTCAAAACGCGTTTCAAAGCAACATGATTGGCCTGTACCCACGGCGCTTTTTCTGTAAGGAGCACATTGATTGTTCGTTTATGCTGCTGCTCTGCATGCACCACTTCTTCTACAAGCGTATTTACATTCTCTTGGTGCATTTCACCACTGCTGTGATGACGAAGATACTCAATGAACTGATCAATAATGGCGTTCATATCTTCAATATCGTCAATGATCCCTTCCTTTAGGTAGGCTTCTTCATCAGACATCATCTCGGTCGCCAAACGTATTCGTGTCAAAGGCGTTCGAAGATCATGTGAAACCCCCGCCATCAGCAATCGACGATCGCTTTCGAGCTCAGCAATGCCTTTAGACATTTGATTAAATGCCTTGGTTACTTCAATAACTTCCGTTGATCCCTGCTCAACCAAACGTGTCGAAAAGTCCCCTACACCAACTCGGCTTGCTGCGGTTTGCAATGCTTTTAATGGCCGATTCAAATGTCTTGCAAAGAGCCACCCACCCAATACACTCAGAAAACCAATGCTCGATAAGTAAAAAACCAAAAATTCCAACTTGGTTTCTGAAAACCCAGTTAAAGGAACTCTTACCCAATACCCCGGAGCTTGTGGCGCTTCGACCCAATATACGACTGGATCTCCTTGGCTGATCCTGACTCGCGCGGAGCCATTGAGCTGCTCTGACATACTCCGAGAGAGCAAGCTATATTCACGGGCTTGACCCAAACCATTGATGTATGCCTCCTTTTGCGTCATCACATCAATTCCCGTTATCTCAAAGAACTTATTTGATAACGCAGAGTCCACTTCAACGCCTTCCTCCCAGTCAATGAATACCGTTTTCACTTGCTTTGCAAGCATTAAATTTACTTGCTCAAATGTCGGTTTAAACACATATAAAGTGACTGTAATATACGAAACAATTTGGTTTATAAGCAGCAAAGCGGCAACAAAAAATACCGTCTGGCCAAACGCACTACGAGGAAAGATCCCCATTATTTTTCGCCATCAGGCACAAACACATAACCTAACCCCCAAACGGTTTGTATATATCTTGGGTTAGACGCATCTTCTTCTATCATTCTTCTCAATCGAGAAACCTGAACATCAATGCTTCGCTCCAATGCACTGTAATCACGCCCTCGCGCTAAATTCATTAGCTTATCACGGCTCAAAGGCTCTCGTGGGTGACTTACCAAAGCTTTAAGTACTGCAAACTCACCACTGGTTAACGCAATCGTTTGATCGCCTTTTTGCATCTCGCGTGTCGCCAAATTCAGCTTAAATATGCCAAATTCTACTTCATTTTCTTCTGCAGCAGGGGCACCAGGTACTTCTTTGGTCTTTCTTCTTAAAACAGCTTTAATACGGGCAAGCAACTCTCTAGGATTAAATGGTTTAGGTAAGTAATCATCAGCCCCAAGCTCGAGTCCAATAATGCGATCAACTTCGTCGCCTTTGGCCGTTAACATCACAATTGGGATTTCATTTTCTTTCTGCCTTAAACGACGGCAAATTGATAAACCATCTTCTCCCGGCAACATCAGATCTAATACCATTAAATGAAAGTTTTCTCGTTCTAATAACCTATCCATTTGTTCGGCATTCGCGGCACTACGCACAATAAAGCCTTGCTCAACGAGATAGCGCTCTAACAAGCTGCGTAATCTCATATCATCATCTACTACCAATACCTTTGTTGTTTCATTTCCCATTGGATTCTTCTTGTTATCATTCAACTATTGGTTAAATATAATTGAAAATAAGCGCCTTAGACACCATAACTTACTGATAAGATTGTTACTGAACGTTACAGTACACTTAGCAAGCACGCCTTTAGTAGGTTTTTAATATAGTACATTATGAAAACGAACTTAATTACACCAGAAGGATATCGCAAGCTACAGCAAGAGCACGATCATCTTTGGTTTGAAAAACGTCCTGAAATTACAAAAATTGTCAATTGGGCTGCAAGCCTTGGCGATCGCTCGGAAAACGCAGATTACACTTTTAACAAACGTTTATTGCGACAAATAGACCGCCGAGTCAGGTATTTACGTAAACGCCTGCCCGATTTAAAAGTCATTGAGTATAACCCACAGCAAGCTGGCAAAGTCTACTTTGGCGCTTGGGTTGAAATAGAAAATGACGATGGTGAAACAAAGTACTTCAGAATCGTCGGTCCAGATGAAATTTACGAACGTAATGACTATATTTCTATTGATTCTCCAATGGCTAGAGCATTGCTCGGTAAATCTGTTGATGATGATTTTATGGTAAAGACGCCACAAGGTGACGCTCAGTGGTATATCAATAGAATTGAATATCAAGCCTGATAAAATGCTCACTAATATGGTATGATTCACCCCCACGCTTAATTGATTTGTTAGCGTAGCTAATTGAACTTTATAAGGATTTTGCATGAGCAACATCTCAGCTCGTTTAGCCCATGAGCTAAATGCCTCAGAACAGCAAGTGCTGGCAGCCACCACATTGTTAGATGAGGGCGCAACAGTTCCCTTTATCGCACGTTACCGTAAAGAAGTCACCGGTGGCTTAGATGACTCACAATTACGTTTATTGGAACAACGCCTTTCATATTTGAGAGAATTAGAAGAAAGACGTGCATTCATAACCAAAACAATTGAAGAGCAAGGTAAGCTGTCCTCTCAGCTGGCAAATGATATTGCCCAAGCCAGCAGTAAAACTGAGCTTGAGGATCTCTACCTGCCTTACAAGCCCAAACGACGCACAAAGGGCCAGATAGCAATCGAGGCTGGTATTGAGCCTTTAGCAGATATGCTATTTAAAGATCCTAACCTAACGCCAGAATTGGTTGCTGAAGACTTCATAAATACAGATGCGGGCTTTGCTGAAGTAAAAAGCGTACTCGATGGCGCCAAATTCATTTTGATGGAACGATTTGCTGAGGATGCCAAGCTACTCGCAAAGTTTAGAGCACACATCAGTGAGAGTGCGCAGCTACAAAGCCGAGTTATCAAAGGCCAAGAAGATAACGGTAGCAAATATAGAGACTATTTTGAGCACAATGAGTTACTTTCTAAAGTGCCTTCACATCGTGCACTTGCAATGCTCAGAGCAAGAAACGAAGGTATTCTACAGCTCGCCATTAATCCAGAGCCCCAAGCGGAAGATCACCAACAGTTTTGTGCACAAATGATCGCCGATAATTATGGCTTAGTTGTGCAAGGCGCACCTGCCAGCGAATGGCTTATGGTCGTTGTCCAATGGGCGTGGAAAGTTAAACTCTCTTTACATTTAGAAAACGAATTTTTAGGCACGTTAAGAGAGAAAGCAGAAAACGGTGCCATCGACGTTTTTGCCAAAAACTTAAAAGATTTACTCATGGCTGCGCCTGCAGGGCCAAAAGTGACTATGGGCATTGACCCTGGCCTAAGAACAGGCTGTAAAATTGCTATCGTAGATGCAACAGGCAAACTACTTGCGACCACGACTATCTACCCTCATGCACCACAAAATCATTGGGATAAGTCAATACGCACCATTGAGCAATTATCAAGACAACATAAAGTACAGCTAATTGCTATCGGTAATGGAACTGCATCTCGTGAAACAGACAAACTGGCTTCTGAAGTACAAAAAGCAGCATCCGATCTCAATTTAACTAAAATCATGGTCAGTGAAGCGGGCGCCTCAGTCTATTCAGCATCAGAATTTGCCGCCAATGAATTTCCAGATTTAGATGTATCATTACGTGGCGCGGTGTCCATTGCGAGACGTTTGCAAGACCCGCTTGCAGAGTTGGTTAAGATTGAACCAAAGTCGATTGGTGTAGGCCAATACCAGCATGATGTATCGCAAAGCCAATTAGGCCAAGCTTTGACGGCTGTGGTTGAAGACTGCGTAAACTCAGTCGGTGTTGACGTCAATACTGCTTCTGTTCCTTTGCTTACACGCGTTTCAGGATTAAATAAAACGCTAGCAAGTAATATTGTCAAATATCGTGATAGCAACGGATCATTCGCCAACCGAAAGCAGCTCAAAAAAGTAGAGCGCTTAGGCCCTAAAGCATTTGAGCAAGCAGCTGGATTCTTACGTATCAACGATGGCGACGATCCACTAGATGCCTCTGCGGTTCACCCAGAAGCCTACCCAGTTGTAAAACAGATCTCTAAATCAAATGCCCTTGAGTTACAAAGCCTAATCGGCAATAGCGATGTATTGAAAAAGCTCTCTCCTAGCGATTATGTGGACGAAAAATTTGGTTTACCTACCGTGACAGATATCATTTCAGAGCTAGATAAACCAGGACGAGATCCACGTCCTGAGTTTAAAACAGCGCAATTTAAAGCGGGTGTTGAAAAAATATCTGATTTAAAAGTCGGCATGGTTTTAGAAGGTGTAGTATCAAATGTTGCCAACTTTGGCGCATTTGTTGATGTAGGCGTTCACCAAGATGGTCTTGTGCATATTTCAGCCATCACAGATAAATTTATCTCTGATCCAAGAGAAATTGTCAAAGCGGGCGACATCGTTAAGGTTAAGGTCATTGAGGTCGATGCAGACAGAAAACGCATTAGTTTTACAATGCGCTTAAATGACGCAACCCCATCCAATACTGATGCGCATAAAAATAAACCTCAGCAAAAATCAGGGCAGAATCACGGCCGTAAACCTGAGCGTAGAGATAACCAAAAAGGTAATCGTCGCGACCAAGGCAATGCAGCTATGGGTAATGCTTTTGCGGAGGCTTTTGCTAAATTGAAAAAATAATTTAGCTACAAACTAAAAAAGGAAGGTTTCCCTTCCTTTTTCAATACCACTTATTTTTAAACTGATACTGATAATTGTGCTTCTTTTTCAGGTTTAGCAATCTGACCATAAAATCCTTCGATTCTCAGCGCCCTCGATTCTATTTCTGGGTCTCGCTCAATAGGCAATGCGACCGCAAATGGATCCGCTTCTTGTTTTAACCGAGCACGCTCCAGTGTCGGCTGTTCAGATTGCGCAATACCTTCTTCAGTTAGCCGGCGGTTTTGAAATTTCTGAACACCACTTGATGAGCCTTCATTTTCCGACCCGCTAATAGACTGTTTTGCCAATTCAGCTTGCGCTGTTGCTATTTTCGAGGTTGCATCCGCCGCGATAGCTCGGTCAGCACCCGATGGCTCAGCGGGTGCAAGTGCCGCCGCTCTTACCGTTTGCATTTTCTCAATAGTTTGTTGTGGATCCCCTTCAACAGGTGCAACATCTATCATCACCTGTCCACCTACCGCGTAATTATTACCGTCTGGACCACGCTGATAATCATAACTTGGAGAGCCAGCATACTGACCGCCTACCCGAGCGTGTGCTTGCTCATGAAGCCTCACTTCTCTATCGCGATCTTTAAGTTCTTTTAACTGCTGCTCGTCCTGCTCTTGCTGCGCCTGCTCACGTTCTGATGGTTCATCATCAGACTCTGATTTACTTTGCTGCTCTCCGCCTTTTTCTTCACCGCGTTCTTGTATTGTTTTGCTGTCTTTGAGCTGCCCGTTAGCGTCGTAAGTCTCTTGCGACTCTCCATCGTTTAAACGGGATTTATCGTTGTCTTGTAGCGATTTATTTTCGGTTGCAGGAGGGGTAACAGCTGCGGGCTTGGGGATCACTTCGCGCAGCTGGTTGTCTCGTCTAGCAGTTTCTGTATAGACGTTTGCAGTGTTAAGAGATACCGCCGGTTGTGGCGTGACGATGTTCATGTTTACACTTTAATATCAACCAAAGTTCCCAACACTTCATCAGCAGTTTGTATCGTTTGTGTGTTCGCTTTTGCGTTAAACTCTTCTACTTTTAACGCAACCAGTGATTCATCAATCCTAGGCGGTTGAGAAACTGGTGCTGTCACCGCTTCTTCAGGGCGCGCTGCTTGTAACTGCCTTTGTTGCGCCAGCTGGTCATCACTTTGCTCATCAAGTGTTGCGCGATTGATATCAGCAGAAGCACGCTCTATATTCTGTTGAGCACGATTAAAACCTTCAACGCCTGCGTTTAGCACGTCTCCAATAGGCATAATAGACTCCAAGTTACTTTTTCACTTACCTAATTATTGCTCATATTATGCTCAAAATAAAGAGTGGGCGGCAAAAAATTGCCGCCTATTGGCCTGTTCTATTTTAAAGGACTGATTTTAGGTAAGTAATAAATTCATCACGATGAGAAATAAATGGCGCATGAGATGCTTTAGGCAAGATCTCATAGCTAAAATTAGAGTTCAATTGTCCTAAAGCCTCTGCAACGTCTTTTGGCACTAGCGCGTCCAAACGGCCAAAGATGCCATTTACAGGACATTTAAGCTGAGTAAATTCAGCGGCTAAGTTCGTATTTTGTAAAATATCTAGCCCCGCACTCAAAGCGCTATCTTCAGGTTCAGGCGCTTGTAGCAACAAAGTTTTGATCTGCTTAATATCGACTTTAGCATGCTCACTGCCCATAGCTTGAATCGCTAGAAAGCGCTCAATGGTTTTACGACTATCTTTTGCCAATTGTGCTTTAAACTGCTCTAACACTTGAGCTTTAATGCCTGGCCACACATCGGTTTCGCAAAATTGAACGTTAGATGCCACCAAGATTAAATGTGCCACTTTTTCTGGGTAACTTGCCGCCAGTTTAGTGGCTACCAAACCACCTAACGACCAGCCCACAATAATGCTGTTCGGTTGAACCTTCGCTACGACTGATTCTACAAGCGTTTCAAGATTATAATGTGACATTCCCATGGGTTCGCCACCAAACCCAGGTAAATTCAGTGCTGACACTGGCATATTAAGGGCGTCACTGAGCTGTGCCTCTATAAGCTGCCAAACTTCTTTATTCATTCCCCAACCATGTAACAGCACAATTTCTCTTTGCATATCTTCACGCCTCAAGCCAAAATTAGCGCTATGATAGCGTTTCAAGGAATGAAAGCAATGTCACTTATTCACTCACTCAGAAAAAGCTTATTGCCTGCCACATGTGCAACTTGCCAAGCCTATATCGAGCATACAGGTATTTGCCACACGTGTTACAGCACACTGCCCTTGATTCAGGAGGGCGATCAAAACTTGCTACTTCGTCCTGATATAAACAGAATGTTTAATCTACCTAATTGTGACGGGCTCAGTGCCTGTGGTTGGTACCAAGGACATCTCGCTACTTGGTTAAAACAGATAAAATATCACCACAATCGCCAAGCCATGATGACGATAAGACACATCATAAACAGACAATGGACACACCTGAACCTGAAGGAGCACATCGATGCAGACGCCTGCGTCATAGTGCCATTGGCCTCAACACGATTATTAAATAGAGGGTATAACCAAGTTTATCAAACATGGGCGTATCAACTTCGCCACCAGCAACTGCCAATACTCAACATCATTGCAAAAAAAACTCGTCGTTCACACGTACTCTTATCAAAAAGTGCCAGGCAACATAATGCAAAAAGTGCTTTCTATCTCACTGGACATATCGAACACAAACGGATTTTACTCATTGATGATGTCATTACCAGTGGCGCAACGATGAACGCTGTGGCTGCACTGTGCAAATCTGCAGGGGCACAATCCGTCTGGGCTTGTGCCACCTGCCTTACTGAGCTTTAAAAACTACCACCAAAAAACAAAGCGTTACTTAGCAAACGGCTAGAGCCATACCAATAGCCACGAAACACTGGGTTATCTGTCATAGCAATGACAGCTCCTTGACCATAACGCTGCGCAATCAACGCGCTACTTCCCGCTATTTGAGCACGATTTCTTTCATCTGTGTATCCAGACAATAAGGGGCTGGGTGTGTATTTTACCACATTCGTAAATGGCTTATTGTGATGCTTCATTACCCAAGTACTATTTTTAAATACAGGTAAGCGATTGTCTTCAAAGCCAAATGCCAATGGGTGTGACAAATCAATCTGTGTATCATAAATCGCACCTGCAATACGCTGCTTTGCCGCTAATGTTTCACGTTCTGAATACGGCAACTCATCCGATTTAAACAGTGATTTCATTTCTTTTGTCGATACCGTTTCAGTGTGGAGTAGCTGCTGTTCAATCAACCATTTTGCGCCGCGTTTATGACCCCATATCACGCCACCTTTCTTAGCCCATGCGTGTATGGCACTTTTAGCTTGCTTATTAAGGGTATCATACCGGCCATCAGCCAAAATCAGATGAGTATAGCGAGAAAGATCAAGCTGCCCAATTCGAGCTTGCTCAATAATGGTTGGGGCAATACTGAGATGCCTGTCTAAGTGATACCAAACTTCTCCAACTTCATATTGACTTGTTCCCTTCCCACCCACTAATAAAACCTTAGGTTGCTTAAGTGGTGCCATGAACCTTGACCCTAAATCAATCCCTTGCGCGGTCAGTCCAGTACGTATAGAAAACAGCTGAATACCCAAACTATCTGCTAACGTATACACTGTATTGCGCCAGTTTTGTACAGTTTGCAAGCCCGTGGGGATCACCACACTGCCAGCGTCAAAGGTATGTTCTCCTTGAGAAGTTTGTGCAGAAAAAGACTTAAGCGCGCCTCTGATTACAATACCTTCTTTCAATAGTAGATTCGCTAGCTTCGGGGCTAAGTAATGGTGCCATTCAATACCATATGCATATGCGCCTTCAGATCTCAAAGAGTGTGTGAAATTCGGAGAAAAAGACCAAGGCGTATCGGTATATTTTAACCCCCAACTGCTTGTCACGGGCGTAAAGTCTAAATCAAAAGCATAGGGTAACGTCCAGCCTGATACGTCATAGAATGTATTATCTTCAAAACTGGTTTGCGTCGAAAATGCAGCCTGTATAAATCGCAGCTGAGGCTGCTTAAGTGGAATATATAAATCCCCTATTTGATAATTTGACTCCCCCACTTTAAGTGATTTAGTGAGCGGATATGCATCTACTTGGTGACGTTTTAACAGTTTGGAAAACTGCTCAAAACGGTAAATATCTTGACCTTTTGCAACCACAAACCCTTTATATTTTTCCTTACTCGCTAACTCCGAAATACTGTCAAAGAAGCTTCTCTGGTAGTGCATCAATTCAGTTCTATGGGCATTAACGCCTTGAAATGTTGATAGCGTGGTCAGCAATTGATTTTTAATCGTGCGATGAAAGTACAAATCACCATTAATTGATTCTTGTACATGACCTCGGCTACTGGCTTGTTCAAATAAAATGCCCACTGTCCCATTTACATCTGGATAAGTGGATCCTTTTCCAATATAGAAATCATCAAAGCTTTCTTGGGTAAAATATAGCTGCTTGTCGTTATCCAATATCTTTGCATGATAGGTCGCCAATTTATTAGTAAGCTGTTGATTTTTTTCAGGTGTAATTGGGTGCGTACGTGATGGGATCCCTGGTTGGAAAAAATAGCTACTGTTAGTGCCCATCTCATGAAAGTCGGTTAATACCGTTGGCTTCCAGCGGTGAAATTGCTCAACGCGAGCGCGCGACTCTGGATGCTGTAACAATAACCAGTCTCGATTTAAATCAAACCAATAGTGATTCGTCCTTGCAGAAGGCCATGCTTCAACATGCTCTCGATGTGCGGGATCTGCTGATAATATTTGTCCACGATGGCTATTCGCCCAATGTGCAAAACGGGCTAGCCCATCGGGATTCATCGCAGGATCAATCAGAATAATATTATTCTCCAATAGCGTTTCAATTACCTCACCTTGTGCCGCAGCTAGGTAATAAGCGACTAATAACGCCGCATTGCTTCCCGATGACTCATTGCCATGTACGCTATACCCCATCCAGATCACATTGGGGCCTTCATGTAATTTGGTATCGCCTTTTAGATAGGCAAGGCGCGCCTGCCTAATCGACTCTAATGACCTTTGCTGTTCGGTGCTTGTTGCACTTAAGAGCAATAAAGGTCTTTTTTCATGGCTGTAACCTACCGTAGTTATGCTCAGCCTTGGGCTTTGCTCAGCTAATCGGTGCATGTAATTAACTAGCTGATCATGACGCACATGCCACTCCCCCACCTCATAGCCCAACACATCGCTCGGTTTACTGATGCTTTGATCAAACTCTATCTCAGGTGAGAAATAATAGCTGATCGGCTTGGCCTGACTTTGAAAGACTAAAAAAGCCAGTAATAACACAAATACTCTCATATCAATTCCATCTTTATAACGCAGGCGTATACGCTACCAAGTTGCATTAATTCACAGCAAATTTTTACGCCCAACACTAGCTACAACCGGATGAGGGGAGTATCATAGGAAGTAACCGAGTAAATTAGTCAAGTATAGCCAGATTATGATCACAATTTCTGAATCAGCCCAAACCCATTTTGCTAAGCTACTTAGCGATCAAGCCGATGGCACGAGTATCCGTGTATTTGTTGTAAACCCAGGCACAGCACAAGCTGAGTGTGGTGTATCTTACTGTCCTGCAGATGCTGTAGAAGAAAGCGATATGCGCTTCAACTTCAATGGTTTTGACGCCATTGTTGATGCAGAGAGTGCGCCTTTCTTAGAAGAAGCAGAAATCGATTTTGTTACTGATAAAATGGGCAGCCAACTCACCCTAAAAGCGCCTAACGCTAAAGCGAAAAAGCTTAAAGATGATGCATCACTGGCAGAGCGTGTTGAACATATGCTTGTCACTGACGTTAATCCGCAATTAGCAAACCATGGCGGTCAAGTGAGCTTAGTTGAGATAACAGAAGAAGGCATTGCTGTCCTGCAGTTTGGAGGCGGATGTAATGGCTGCTCGATGATCGATGTCACCCTAAAAGAAGGCATTGAAAAAGAAATGATTGCCAAGTTTGACGAAATCACAGGTGTGCGCGATATCACTGAGCACGCACGTGGTGACCACTCTTACTACTAAACCACCAGCATGTTTACGCAGTATATTTACCGCTTGGGCTCCAATCCCAAGCGCAGTTTAAAATTCTTTTTTACGGGTATTGGTATTTTTATAATCGCGATGGGTCTGTTCGCATTGAGTTATTACCATGATCCAAGTTGGCGCATTGCGGGTCTTGCGGTGCTTTTCCCAGCGTTAGGTATCGCAGGTTATGGGTACCTTGGGATCTTTGCAAATCGCTTCTCGCAAGTTATTTCAGCAAGGAATTCTGCGCGTCGAGCTTTCGATAACGGTAAATCAAAGTAATACCGCGCAGTGCCATAAAACAGGTCATGGCCAACCAAAGTGCATGGTTGCCATGATCTAACAATAAAAATACTGGTAAGAAAAACCCAAATAGCGCCGAAAATATCATGCTATTGCGCATTTCACGTGCTCTAGTTAACCCGACAAAAACACCATCAAATAAAAAGCAACTCATCGCTATCAATGGCAATATAATCAGCCAAGGTAAGTAAATTAAAGCTGTTTCGACCACACTTGGGATTGTGGTAAGCATGCCAATAATACTTGGTCCAAATAGTGCAAATACAAAACAATACAACAAAGCAAAAAGGCCCCCCCATAGCGTACTTACAGCGACCCAAGCTTTGAGCTTTTCAACATCTTTTGCTCCTTTGGCTTGGCCAACTTTGGCCTCTACCGCGTACGCAATACCATCCATTGCAAAGCTAACCAACATTAAAAAGTTGAGTAAGACAGCATTGGCGGCTAATGTATTCTCTCCTAATCGCGCACCATAAAAAGTCATAAAGCTAAAGCACAGCTGCAATACCAAAGAGCGAATAAAAATATCTTTGTTGAGTGTAAGTAAATGCAGCAAGTGCGCCCGATTGGGCATTAGCCAAGTAAATGTCCACCCCTTTCTTTTGAGTAATGCAGCGGTTAAGTAAAACGCCAACATTAAAGCACTGTAATCTGCAATCACCGACGCCCAAGCCGCGCCGGCTACACCCCATTCAAACCCGATGACAAACAGTAAATCTAAGCTGATATTCACCAAATTCGTAAATAACACAATATAAAAAGGCCCTTTGCCATATTGCAGCCCGAGCATAAAGCCCAACAAGACCAAATTCATCATGGCCGCTGGTGCACTGTATATACGAATTGAAAAGTATAATGATGCTTGCTCCATCACCTCCACACTTGGTTTTGCCAAACGCTCAATCATGTCGAGTAAAAATGGAGAGGATGCAACTAAGGTCAACGCAAATAGCATTGCGATCGCCAAACTGGCCAATAAGGACTGATATGAACGCGCTTGATTTTGCTCACCAAAAGCCTGTGCGATTTCACCTGTGGTACTCATACGCAAAAAGCTGGCTAACCAAAATAGTAAAGCAATGCTGCCCGAGCCCAATGCAATACCCGCTAAGTAATGAGCATGACTTAAATGTCCAATAACAGCCGTATCAACTAATCCTAACAGGGGCACCGAAATATTTGATAAGATCATCGGCGCTGCGAGAGTAAGTAGTGGAATATGATAAGGTGTACGCAGGTAATGAAAAAGCTTCATAATTTAATTCTATTTGTTGGTTTAGTCAGTGCTCAAGCACACAGTGCGACTATATTACAATATCATCATGTCAGTGAGAAACTGCCACCAGTGACGAGTGTCAGTGAGGACACATTCAAAACCCACTTAGAGTTTTTGAAAAAGGGCAATTACAACGTCATTGCTCTTGATAAATTCATTGAGCATTTACAACAAGGTAAGTCTCTGCCTGTGAATACGGTTGCAATCACTTTTGATGATGGCTATGACAATAATATCGAAGCCGCTGCACCATTATTAGAAGCTTATAACTTTCCTTATACTATCTTTGTCAATCCACAGTTAATTGACGAAAGGCAAAGCTATGTCATGACATGGGATGAACTAAGAACCCTATCAAAACGCGGCGCCATCATCGCGAATCACAGCGCCAAGCATGACTACCTGCACTTACGCAAAGAAGGTGAAACTGAACTGCAATGGGAAAAACGTATAAGACATGACCTTACTTGGTCTCAACAACGGATCAATGAAGAAATTGGGCACAATTACCCATATATTGCTTATCCCTATGGTGAATTTGATAGTGCATTGCAGACGCTTGTTAAGGAGTTAGGCCTCATTGGCATAGGTCAGCATTCAGGGGCCGTGGGCCCAACAACAGATTTCACCCGAGTACCGAGATTCCCCTCTTCTGGCATTTATAGCAATTTAAAGACACTCAAAGTAAAAATTAACTCGATCCCATTCGACATTGACAAGCTGACTTACACCAACTCCGTCACAACAGAGCGAAAGCCATCATTTACTTTGTCGTTTAACAGTATGGACTTTAGCCAGGGCCAATTGGCATGCTTTGTATCTGGTATTGGTAGAGCAACATTAACTTGGACTACAAAACACCAAGTCACGGTGACCACACCTGAGCCGTTACCAAACGGGCGTTCCCGATATAACTGTACCGCTCCTTCAAAAACGCACAAAGGCCGTTTTCATTGGTTTTCTCAACCTTGGGTAGTACAAGAGAAGTAATATACTAGCGGCTAGCAGAGTGGAGTAACGCTTTTGCCATGGCATCCAGCGAGACCACTTTGCTCGCGGCATCTAACTCAACTGCCGCACGGGGCATACCCCATACTACACATGATGCTTCATCCTGTGCAAAGGTACTTGCTCCGGCATCTTTTAACCGCAAAAGGCCCTGTGCACCATCAGATCCCATACCAGTTAATAGTGCAGCATGGACGTTTTTTGCAATCGGGATGAGCGAATCAAACAAGACATCAACGGCCGGTTTGTGACGATTTACTTTCTCGCCATCACTAAGCTGGCAAACTAACTTAGTGCCCTTTTGAACAATTAATAAATGCTTATCTCCTGGAGCAATAAATACTTTGCCTATACCTAGTTCATCACCTTCTTGTGCTTCTTTCACGCTCACTTCACAGCACTTATCCATGCGCATCGCAAAAGAAGCGCTAAATACCGGTGGAATATGTTGCGTCACCACCACTGGCGGGCTGTTACTTGGTAACTTCGTTAAAACCTCTCGTAGCGCCTCAGTCCCACCCGTTGAAGCACCAATAGCCATCACACTGCGGGCTTGATATTTTGCATCTGAGGCGATAGCAGGCTTTGTGCCCAGGTGCTTATCCGCTTTAAATGGACGCACTCTAGCCCGACTGGCTGTGCGTATTTTTTGATATAGTACATCTGCATAAGCTTCTAGCTGCTCAGCCACATTCGACATAGGTTTAGCGATAAAATCAACCGCACCAACCTCTAGCGCTTCAAGTGTCTCGGGAGAGCCTTTTTGGGTGAGTGTAGACAACATCACAACGGGCATTGGCCGTAACCGCATGAGATTTTTAAGAAAACTCAAACCGTTCATTTTCGGCATTTCTATATCCAGCGTCAGTACATCGGGTTGCAATACCTTTATCATATCCCTCGCTTCATAAGGGTCTTTGGCTGCTCCAACGACCTCAATGTCTCCTGCTTGCTCTAGCACAGCCTTTAGAACAGCTCTGAGTAAGGGGGAGTCGTCTACTATCAAAACCTTTATCATGGCGTATTACTCTAAAATAGCTCGATATCGGTTTTAGCATCTTGTGCCTCGATATCATGTAGGTACTTAACCTCACGTTTCTCAATCGTATCATTATGTACCTGTCTCAGCTTTTTGACTTTTGCAGTACCCGACTGGGGGTGAAATACAACCTTTCTCGGCCAAGGCCCACCGACATCATGGGAGACCAACTCAAGGTTTTCTTCTTCCACATATGCCTGAGCAAAACGAATATTACCAACACCTATGTCTGTCATGGCACTGATAATTTTACCACCACCAAATAACTTCACCTTCAAATTGGCGCGGCTTGCGCCATTTTTAAGTACTTCGTTAATTAAGAACTCCATAGCCCAATTGCCATAACGACAATTAAAATCATCAGAATGTACATTGGTTATGTCTTTCATCTTTTGAGCACCTGGCAGCATAAAGTGGTTCATTCCACCGATCCCAAGCTTTTCATCGTATATACATGCAGCGATGCAAGAGCCTAGCACTGTAGAAATCAATTCATCATTTTTTGAGACATAAAACTCACCCGGTAAGACCTTAGCTACAACCGTGCTGCGCCCAGCATCCCAAAAGCGCTTTACGTGCTCAAAACCGCTTATGACTGGCCTAAAGTGGTTCATGATGCATCTACCCTCTTGTACATGGTTTTGCCTAAATTCTTAAAATCCCTACGCTCTTTACTCATGGTTTCTGAATGACCAATAAATAGGTGACCGTGCGATGCCTCTAGCATTCTATGGTAGCCGTCAAATAGCGTATCTTTTGTCTCTTTATCAAAATAGATCAGTACATTTCTACAAAATATCAAATCAAATGGACCTCGCATTGGCCAGGGTTCAAGTAAATTTAGTCGCTTAAAGTAGATAAAGCTTTTAAGTTGCTCTTTTACTCGATACTGACTGCCATCACTGCTTTTTAAAAACCACTTTCTCAAATGGTCATCATCAAGTCCTGTGACAGACTGACTGCTATAAACACCTTCGGCCGCCTTTTTTAGCACATTTGAATCAAGGTCAGTGGCTAACACCTTGACATCCCAATCCGATGGAAACTCGCCAGCAACCGTCATCGCGATACTGTAAGGCTCCTCACCTGTTGAGCAACCCGCTGACCAAAAACGTACCCTTTTCGTCGATTTATTCTCTTCTTTGATACGCGGTATAAGGTGCTCTTTCAAATAGTCAAAATGATGTGACTCGCGAAAGAAAGAAGTGAGATTCGTTGTGATCGCATTAATGAAGTGACTAAACTCCTGCTCACTACTGTTATCTAAGAATGCTAAATAATCTTCAAACGAGCTCAGACCATTTGCCCTTATCCGTCTTGCTAAGCGTGAATAAACCATCTCTCTCTTATGCGGCCCCAATACAATGCCACATGCGCTATACACTTTTTCAGAGACCTTTTGAAAATCCGTATCAGTAAATGGGAACTCTTTCATATACTCATTAAGCTTAAATAGTGTGATTAACAGCAGCCGAATACATACCGCCGATTTAAGACTGCCTCGCAGAGCTTAGAGGCTAGTCTAATATACCTGCTAAGATTAAAACTCTTCCCACTCTTCTGAGTCATCTGCAAAACGGTTTGCAGGCTCGGGGACTCTTTGGGAAATATCCGCCGTGACATTGGCAGATGTATTATTCAACTGCCGACTTTGGCCATTCTGTACCGTAGGCCTTTGAGACGTCGTCAATCTCTCTGGCTGCACATTGCTAAGCGGTGTCGACGAGCTTGACGCTGAAGAATCACCCACATTGAAGAAGTTCAATAGCCTTCTCATATCGTTCGCTTGCTCAGCCATAGACTCTCCGGCCGCTGAAGCTTGTTCGACCAATGCCGCATTTTGCTGAGTCATTTCATCCATTTGCGACACGGCTTTATTAACTTGTTCAATGCCTGAGCTCTGCTCTTCGGAGGCCTCTGCAATATCGGATATCATTTCCGTAACACGTTTCACCGCAGCAACAATCTCTTTCAAAGTCGCACCAGACTCATTCACCAGTAGTGTACCGTCTTCAACCTTGCCCACACTGTCTCTAATCAAATCTTTAATTTCTTTTGCTGCACCTGCTGAGCGCTGCGCTAAGTTCCTCACTTCGCCAGCCACGACTGCGAAACCACGCCCTTGCTCGCCAGCCCGAGCAGCTTCCACTGCGGCATTCAAAGCAAGTAAATTCGTTTGAAATGCAATTTCATCGATGACACTAATAATATCGGCAATCTTTTTACTCGACTCGTTAATTTCAGACATACTCGCAACGGCTCTGTTTACTACCTCACCACCTGTTACCGCCTTTTCACTGGTCTCCGCAGCCAGTTCGTTAGCCACTTTGGCATTGTCTGCATTTTGTCTAACCGTACTGGTCATCTCTTCCATACTCGAAGCGGTTTCTTCAAGGGATGACGCCTGCTCTTCTGTTCGCTGACTTAAATCCGCATTACCTTGAGAAATCTCTTCAGCACCACTGGCAACCATAGCCGCAGATGAACTAATCCTATTAAGTACTTCAGTGAGCTTATCTGCTGTTGTATTCGCGTCTTGCTTTAATTTGTCGAATGCACCGTTATAATCAGCATTAATTCTTTGTGTCAAATCACCATTAGCAAGTGCGTCGAGCATATTCACCGTATCAGACACAGCATCATCCACAAGAGACACTAAACCATTGAGACCTTGAGCCAATCGAAGGTAAAATCCTTGCTTATTATTTTCATTCAGGCGCACCGCTAAATTGCCATCACGGGCAGACTCTACAAGCTCGTTCACCTCAGACTCGATGGCAACTTCATCCGTTCTATCTTCCCACTCAACCACAGTGCCAATACGCTCACCGTCGGTGCCTATAATGGGATTTGCCACCAAGCCGAAGGTGCGACCACCAACCTTAATTTCAGTCTTATAAGTCTCGGTTAAATTTGTCACCATACGCCGCTGATGAGCAGGATTTTTATGGAAAACATCGATGTTTTCGCCCATCAACTTAGCACTGTCAAAATTAGGTAAGTCCTGACGTATATCACGCTCTGCATTTTTCATCATTGAAGTCACGGCATCATTCATATAAACAATATTAAAATGACCGTCAGCTATCATGGTATTGGTTGCCACGTTATCTAATGCACGACGTACACGGAGGTTTTCATTGGCAGTCTTTCGTTCTTCTTGCTCTTTCGCTAAACGTTCCGTTTTATCTTCCCACTCAACCACAGTACCAAGACGCTTACCACTGCTGTCTTGCACAGGCGTTGCTATCAAGCCAAAAGTAAAGCCTGCAACTTCAATGTCTGTCTCAAAAGTCTCCGTCATATTGCTCAATAGGTTTCTTTGATGACTCGGGTTTACATGGAATATATCGATATTTTGCCCAATCAATGTGTCGACATTAAATCTAGGAAGCGCCTCTTGTAGCTGTGTCTGATTTTTTCTCAACATACGAATCACAGATTCGTTAGCATACACAATATTGCAATCATCATCCGCCAGCATCACATTGGCCTGACATACATTTAAGGCACTGGAAATACGCGCATTATTCGCAGCTTCTCTTTGTTGCTTTTGCTCCAAAGCCAATTGCTCTGTTAAATCTTTCCATTCTACCAAGGTCGCAATACGCTCATTATTTTTGTTAAAAACAGGTGTTGCTATTAAATCAAAGGTGAGCCCAGAGACAGTTATTTGCGTTTTATACACCTCACGTAAGTTGGCCAATAGGTTCCGTTGATGACTTGGATTAGCGTGAAACATATCTATATTAGTACCAATCGTCGTTGCGACATTAAAGCTAGGTAGATCTCTACGAAGTTGGTGCTCATTTTGTCTCAACATGGCAGTAACCGAATCGTTCATATAGACGATGTTTAAATCGCCATCGGCCACCATGATATTCGCTTGGCAACCTTTCAAGGCAAGTAGCAAGCTTTCAGTGTGGTCGTCTTCATGCTCATCTTCGTGGCTTTCAACCGTTGATAACATTCTATAAAGCTGAGGGAAATCTGATAAATCAAGCTGCTCAAACTGTTCTCGGTTACTTACCGTCATAAAAGGAAGTGCAGAATAAACCACTGCAAATTTCCCAACTACTGACGACAAACCCAATTTTAAAAATACCAGAGCTGCCGCACTACCCAGCAATGGAATAGTAAATGCTACCATCCTAATTTGCTCTGATTCAGCTTGTCCTAGCTGAGCACCAACAATGACACTAATAACCAGAATTATACCAGCTACCAAAATCTTGTTATTAATACTGCTTTGGATACTCTGTTCGCTCATTTCGACCCCCAATTAGCCTTTGAGTCCACTTTTATCACTCAAATCTAGAACCTTTTCTAGATTTAAAAGCACAACCATTTTTTGCCCTACATTGACTAAGCCATGCACAAAATAAGCATTATCTGAGTCCTGAAAATCAGGCACATCTTTGGCTTTTTCTTCTGCAATGCTGTACACATCAGATACAGCGTCCACGACTAGCCCCATAATTTTTTGTTGATCTTTAATTTGCACAGAGACCACGATGACAACGGTAAGCGGCCCATACTCGATTGCGCTGATCCCAAAACGCATCCTTAAATCAATAATTGGTACAATCGTGCCGCGTAAATTCATCGCCCCTCTTACAAAGTTCGGTGAATTGGGAATTGTGGTAACAGGCTCCCAACCACGGATTTCCTGAACAGCTAAAATATCCATGCCGTATTCTTCATCGTGCATCATAAAGGTCAAAAACTGCTTTTCATCTGACTCACCATCAAACATGAGCTGCTGATTTACCTCGACTTGATCAATCATACTGGCTCTGCCTCCTCACCTTTCAAGTCAACCAGCAATTCCGTCGAGCCAGGTCGACGTAGCCCGCTAAGCTTAATGAGCCCACTAATATCAATAATTAACGATACCGTCCCATCGCCTAAAATAGTCGCTCCTGAAATCCCATCGACCTTTTGATAATTTGCTTCCAAACTCTTAATTACTACTTGCTGTTGAGCCAGTAAATCATCAACCAGAAGGCCAATTTTGTAGTTATCGCTTTCAACCACAACCAACAATGTTTTATCTAACTCTTCACGTGCGCCTTGGTGACTAAAAATATCGTACAGTCGTAAAATCGGAATATACTCGTCACGCAATCTCAGTACTTCTAAACCTTTACCAACTTTACTCACTTTAGAGATATCAATTTGCAATGACTCAACAATAGAAATAAGCGGAATAATATAAGTATGGGTCGCAACTTGAACCAGTTGGCCATCTAAAATTGCCAAAGTCAGCGGCAACCTAATTGTAAATGTTGATCCCACTCCCTGCTTTGACGTGACCTCCACAGAGCCGTTTAACGCCTGAATATTTCTTCGCACCACGTCCATACCGACGCCGCGACCAGAGATATCGCTTACGCTATCAGCAGTGGAAAATCCAGGCATAAATATCAGCTCATTCACCTCTTCTACACTGAGTTCATCCGCCTCGCTGATCAGGCCATTTGCAATGGCTTTACTGCGTATTTTTTCCGTATCTAGGCCTTTGCCATCATCCATGATTTCAATCACAATATTGCCGCCTTGATGAAACGCATTCAAAGTCACTGTGCCAACGGGGTCTTTACCGTTGGCGATACGTTCTTCTGGCGTCTCCAATCCGTGATCTAATGAATTTCGCACCAAGTGCACCATCGGGTCTGACAGTTTCTCCATCACCGTTTTATCTAGCTCGGTTTGCTCACCAACCAACTTTAATTCGACTTGTTTATTAAGCTTTTGCGAGGTATCTCGAACCAAACGAGGAAAACGACTAAACACAAAGCTGATAGGCAACATGCGAATACGCATGACATTTTCTTGTAAATCGCGCGTATTATGGGCAAGCTGTGTTAACCCCTCTTGAAGCGCTGCAATACTCGATTCGGTAATTTCTTGGTCGCCTATCTGGCTAAGCATCGCCTGAGTGATCACCAGCTCCCCAACCATATTGATTAAAGAGTCGACCTTGTCTATACCAACACGAATAGAAGTCGCGGTAGAGTCTGCTGACTTTTTAGTGTTTTTCGCTGACTCAACCTTTTTCTGTACTGCTGCAATATTTTCGTCTGCTTTAGGTGCAGGTTCAGCTTTTATTTCAGGCGTTGATGCTTCAGTGACAGAACCTGGTTCAGATAAATCAGCAGCCTCTGATATATCTATTTCCGCTGCCGCATTTGTATCATCTTCAAATAACCCACCGCATGCTTCAATTTTTATATCTGCATCATCTTCAACCCATTCAAATATTTCAGAAATGGCTTGTTCAGGCTTACTGGTTGTTAAAAAGAACCGCCAGTGTAAAAAGCAGTCTTCAGGGTCAAACTCTAAAAAGTCAGGGATCCCATCATGGAACGCTGTCACTTCCAGCTGGCCCAACTCGGCCAACTCAGAAAACATGTAAAGTGGCTCGTTACCCGTTTTGAATAGATGTGGCTCTGGTTTAAAATCTATTTGGTAGGTCGTGCTTTGTAGCGCTTGTGTAGTATCTTCTTGCGGTTCCCCCTCAGCTTCCTCTGCCGATTCCCCACCGAGTATTGCTTCAAATCGTGCTTTGAGCTCATTTGACTCGCTTAAATCTGGCTCTTCTTCAGCTTGCAAAGCTCCTAATAATCCACGAACACAGTCAACCGACTTTAAAAGTAAATTCACATGCTCTGCGGTCAGCGTCCTCTGTCCATCTCTAATTTGGTCAAGTAACGTTTCGAGTACATGTGTGAAATCTGACACTGACACAAATCCAAATGTGCCGCTGCCACCTTTAATCGAATGCGCCGCTCTGAAGATGGTATTAATGGTCTCAGAGTCTTCTTTGCCAGGCTCAAGATTTAGAAGCTCAGCTTCCATCGCGTCAAGACCCTCAAAGCTCTCCTCAAAGAACACATCAAAAAACTGGCTTAAATCTATACTCATGCCTATACCTCGTTGGTACTAGCGAATGACTTTCTTCAATACAGCTAATAATTGATCCGGATTAAAAGGCTTTACAATCCAGCCTGTTGCACCTGCAGCTTTACCTTCACTTTTTTTATCAAGTCCTGATTCTGTCGTTAACATCAGTAGCGGGGTAAACTTATAGTTTGGTAAGCTGCGTAACTCCCTTATTAACGTGATCCCATCCATCACTGGCATGTTTACATCAGATATCACAGCATCAAAACCTTGTTGCTTTGCCAAATTTAATGCTTCACTACCATCCTTTGCTTCTGTGACGTCAAACCCTGCTTTTTTAAGAGTAAAGCCAACCATTTGTCTCATTGAAGCAGAATCATCCACAGCTAAAATCTTTTTCATATTGACCTCTTAAATCTTACTGCTAAAGGATAAAATTTCGGTTAAACCAAGTTGTTCTACAGACTCAAACAAGATAGGACTATCACCGTGCCAAGTTATTTTTTGATCAAAGTTCATGAGCCTTTTTTGCAACGCACACAACATTTGGACCGAAGCTGTATCAACCTTAGAAACATCGTTAATATCAATGCATATTGGTTGCCCCGACTCTAATTCTTGAACGAACGACTGATAGAGTTCTTCGACTTTATTGATGGCTAACTCAGAAGGAAGTTTAATCATGTGCTTGGCACATTCCCTGTAAAAGTTATAGATAAGATTAGATTAGACGTTGATGATAAAATTGCCAAAATTTAGGCAAAAGAAATAAAAATATTATTAACTTAGAAACAAGTACACACCACTATAGGCGTGATTTACTGGTATTGGAAATGATTTCAAAATCCGCAATGATATACTCGATATTTACTGTCGGCACATGACCTTTTTTGAATTCAGGTTTAAAGATTGCGGTCAACTCACCACTGGGGTTTATCAAAGCAATGGATGCACTGTGGTCCACATAATATTCCGTCTCTTGTGCCTCATTAATAGCATAAATTAATCCTATATCTCTGACGAAAGGGAATAAGTGCTGATGGTCATGTGTCACAGCTAAGAAGCTATCATCAAAATATCCAATATAGTCTTTGCGTTGCGTCGGTGTATCTCGATGTGGGTCAACGGACACAAACCACACCTGAGTATTTTCAAACTCACTGATTTTCTTATTAATATGCGTCAGCTTTGCCAACGTCATAGGACAGATATCCGGACAGCTGGTGTAACCCAAAAATAGTAAATTCCACTGCCCTATTAGGTGCTCATTTGTCACAACCTGATTATTTTGATCTTTCAACTCAAAGGGCTTTAATAATTTGGGGCTCGGATATACCACCGTCAATTCGGAAACTTGTTTGGGTTGCGAGCACGACAATATTGCAGATGATAATAAGACCAATAAAAGTAAGCGCATCAGAACAGCAACTTATCAATAAATAATGCACAGAAGAGTAGCAATAAATAACTGATTGAAAAACGAAAAACTTGCATCGCCGACTCCGACTTTGATTCAAAATACAAAAGTGTCACTTTTTGCAAAAAACGGGCATTTAAAAAGCATGAAATAGCAAGATAAAATACTCCTGACATATTAATTAAATATGGCAATATACACACCAAAGTTAATAAAACGGTATAAACGAGCATGCATAGTTTTGTAAAATAAACACCATGTGTTACGGGTAACATAGGCACATTAGCACGTTCATAATCTTGTTTTCTGGCGATAGCAAGCGCCCAAAAATGGGGCGGGGTCCAGGTAAAAATGATCATCACCAGTAACCAAGGTTCAGCACTCATCGTGCTTGTTTCACTCACCCAGCCCAGCAGCGGCGGCATTGCCCCCGCTAAACCACCAATCACTATATTTTGGGGAGTGGAGCGTTTTAGGAAAACCGTATACACAACTGCGTAGCCAAACAGCGCCAATACAGTTAAAAAAGTACATAAGAAATTGCTGTATACCACTAGCAGCACACTGCCTACTATGCCAATGACAAAAGCAAATATATAAGCTTGCGGCACACTCAGCTGCTCCTGCACTAGAGGTCGATGCCGAGTACGTACCATATGTTTATCTCTTGCTCGGTCTAAAATATGATTGATGGCTGCCGCAGAGGCCGACACTAGGCCGATCCCAAATAAAGCACCTAGCTGTAGCCATATACTGCGGCCTGATTCAGGGGCTAACATAATGCCAACCCACGCAGTAAGCACCAGCATTAAAACAACTTTGGGCTTACATATATTTAAGTAGGGTTGAATATATTTTGATATGCCTTCGAATGCATGTGTATATTTTGCTAACTCTACATTCATACCCATATCTGCCTCGCTCGAGAGAGTAAAAAACAGGCTCTGACAAGTGCCAATAACAATAGAGCAGCCATTAAATTATGAAATAGCGTCAGTAAAATTGGGAATTTGAAATACACAATTATCCCCCCAACAGCAACCTGAAAAAGCACCAATGTGGCAACTTGATTAACTGCTTTGCGAATAATAGGCTGAGATATTTTGAAATGAACAAAAACCGCCATTGCAACCAATGCCAACAATGTCACACTGGCCCATATACGGTGCATCAAATGGATTGATAAACGCGTTTCAAATGGTAATACACCATATTCATAGGTGCTTGACGGCTTTGGCAGCTCAAGTAAGCTTGACCATGAGAAGAGCTCGCTATTTGAACAAAGCGGTAACCCCGTGCAATGTGGTGCTGCATAATTCGCAGCCAACCAACCACCTAACGCAATTTGTAATACCAAAATACCTGTACAGACCACCCCCACCTTTAAACAAGTAGATGCCTGAGCTTCATATTCAACAGATGGTGGTGCCGCTCGTAAATACAGTAAGGTCAACAGAGACAATACGGTGAAGCCCCCCAGTAAATGCCCCATCACAACAAATGGCTGCAAATTCATAGTGACTGTCCACATACCAAGTAAGGCCTGCACACCAATCATCAATACCAAAGTGCTCGCCAAGACCTTTGGGGCATGTTGCGCCTTAGAACGTATGATGACTGCAAACAACAACACGACAACTAAAGCTAAACTCCCAGCAAAGTACCGATGGATCATTTCAATCCAAGCTTTACGTGGTTCAATCTGACTACTTGGAAATTTTAGCTGTGCAGCAGTAATTTCGTGTACTTCATTGGGCACAGTTAAAAAACCATAACATCCAGGCCAATCTGGACAACCCAGCCCTGCATTGCTCAACCGCGTATAAGCACCGAGTACCACCACACAAATGGCCAGCATACACGCAAACGTGATAGTTCGTTGAAGTACAGTAGACATATCGCCTCCTTACTGAGAACGAGCATAATTTAAGAGTTTTTTCATGTCCTTCAATAGCCCTTTGAGCACCAATCTATTTGCTTCAGGATCAGATTCATAGGGGTATTCCAAAACCACTAGGCCATGTTTATCCACTAAATAAAACGCGGCGGGCATGAGCTTTTCTTGTATGGTTTGAGCGACTGGCTGCTCACCATCTCCAACAAGCACGATAGCCACCTTGCTACGGTGCTTACCCAGTGCAACATCTAAGTTTTCAACATTGCCTTTTTGTACATCGCATGCAGCCAAGCACCCATTAGGCACATTTAAAACGATACTCCATAGCTTGCCTTCAGGTATAACAGGCAGCCAAACATCTTGCTTTAAAAAGCTACCATTGTTCGTCGTTGAACCTGGCTTAAAATCTAATTTAAGTACGGTTATTGCCATGATCACAGGTAAAATAAAGCAGCCAATAAACAACCCAAGTGTTTTATTCATACGCTTAAATCCTTAGACTTTTTCTGGTGGCAAAGTAAGCAATCACACCTGCAGATAAACCAATCAACAGCCATTGCAATGCGTAGGCGCGATGTTTATCAGGGCTCATTACCACAGCTTTATAGTGTGGTGTTACCCCTTGAATAACACCTTGCTTGGCTATCAATAACTGCGATGAAATCGGCAACTTTGATTCCCGTTCAAAATACGACCGCTCCAAATACTGCAAAACATTATGATGATATGCACTTTGATCAGGGGAATTTGCTAAAGTAAACCCCGACCAAGCGCCTATTTTGAACTGCACATTGACTTCAATTTCATTGACCGGCAATGCAATTACCGGTAACTGACTTCGACTGTCGCCAGCTGGCACAAAACCAAGGTTAATAACAAACAGCGTGTCATTATTGTCAGCCTCGAACAAAGCAATCAAATCATAACCCACTTGACCGTGCAGAATTTGATTGTCCAGTAACCACCACTGGCCTGGCACCAACTTACCTTTTACATCTACCTTTGCTCCCTGCCAGTTGTCAGTGCTTTCAAAATCTCCAAGCACCTTATTATTAAAGCGCTCAGACAACATTGAGAGCTGTACTTGCTTGTCGCCTGCCCGCTGCCATTGCCAATAAGATAACCTGAAACAAACAGACATCACGATAGTGACTGCAAAAATGACCACAACTGTACTAGTCTTTTTATTAAACACGTAAAGGCAGACTCCCTTATGCTTATTAAATGGATTATCACAGCACTTCTTTTGGTTATTCTTTATCACCTTTTTTATGCCCTATTCGTGATGCTCCAAGGGGCAGAAAAATCGAAAAGCATGTCTCGAATACTTGGAAAACGCGTGATATTTTCACTTATGGTTATGCTCTGCATTACGCTTTCTAGTCAGATGGGACTGTTTAACTTCAATCCCCAGCCGAGTGCTAAATCACATACACAAACACAAACAAACATAGCCAAACAACATCAACAAAGTGCCAATACCAAGCAGCAGCCTGAAACGCAAAATGTTGATTAGAATCTAAGTGCCCCTTTAGAACTCGCAGCCACACCACCAGTAACATCAACGCACCAAGCGTTACATGCATACCATGAAAACCAGTGAGCATAAAAAACGTATTGCCATAAATACCAGAATCGAGTTTCAAACCCAGCTCAGTGTATGCATGTATGTACTCTTCAACTTGCAAGCCTAAAAAAACGAAACCTAATACAATGGTCGCGCCCAAGCACACTTTTAATTTCAATCGTTCATTTTGTTCAATGGCTGTATGGGCAAAGTGTAAGGTAACGGAAGAGGTCAACAGAATAATGGTGTTTATTAAAGGCAACCCTTGCCAAGGCATCGCTTGCGTTGCGGTGCCGTCAGGCGTTGTTAAAAGCGGCCATAAAGCTTCAAATTGAGGCCACAACACTTCATTGGTCATCACATTATTGCTGCTACCACCTAACCAAGGTATTGCAAACATCCGAACGTAAAACAAGGCACCAAAAAATGCAGCAAAGAACATCACTTCGGAAAATATAAACCACCCCATGCCTTGGCGAAAAGATCGGTCCATTTGTGCGGAATACAGACCGCTCATAGATTCATCGATAACGTGACGGAACCAGCCAACGATCATGCCAATTAAAATGACAATACCAGCAAACAATACCCAAGCACCTGAGCTGGCATCCTTACCCAATTGCATCACAGTTAACCCAGCTCCGACAGCAATGAAAAACATTGCAACAGCCCCCACTATTGGCCAAGGACTTTGCTCCGGTACGTAATAGGGTTGGTAACTCTTATCCATTTTTAGGTCCTCTTACTGGGGTTGATTGTATTAAGTAATACTGTGAAACAAGCAGACCTTGTAGCTGCTCGCCACTGTATGCAGTTTCACTCTCAGTAATGTCATATAAAGTGTAAGAAAGGGTTAATTCCTGCACATCCTTGGGCAATTCAGTGTCAACGTAAAACCGCAATATAAATTCCATTGACTCATTTGCGGCTAATGGCTGTTGGTCAAAGCAAAAGCAAGCTAACTTATGTAAATATTTAGCAGCTTGTCCCGGAGACACAGAGGGAATGGCTTGCATAACTCGGGCGGTATCACTTAAGTTTTGTGCAACAAAACGGACTTCTGATAGCTTACCCGGCTGAACGCTCACAGAGTACTCTAGGGCTTTCACTTGAAAAGGGGCGCTACTTTTAGCATGCGTTGTAAAACTCACCTCTACTTGTCGTGAGTCGTCGATACTTGTACTTTGCTCAGCCACAACAAGGTCAACTTTCCCATTTAATCCAGTTATGTCACAAAAGACGTCGTATAACGGTACTAACGCAAATGCAAAAGCAAACATGCCCAGTACAGTCAGAACTAATTTTCGTATCAGTGCCGTATGCATTAGTCCACCTTTGGCGGTGTTGAGAACGTGTGATACGGTGCCGGTGATGCCACTTGCCATTCCAGCCCTTCGGCACCATCCCATACTTTGTCTTCGGCAGGCTTTCCGCCAGCGACACACTTAAACACAACAGCGACAAAGAGTAATTGGGATAATCCAAACGCAAAGCCGCCCACACTAATAATCGCGTTGAAGTCAGCAAACTGCAGTGCATAATCAGGGATACGTCTTGGCATCCCCGCTAAGCCAACAAAATGCATTGGAAAGAACAATACATTTACGCTGACCAGTGATAGCCAAAAATGCCATTGTGCTAGGGTCTCGTTGTACATATTTCCCGTCCATTTTGGCAACCAATAATAAGCGGCTGCCATAATAGAGAACACTGCCCCTGTGACTAATACATAATGGAAATGTGCTACCACAAAATAGGTATCATGATACTGGAAGTCTGCAGGCGTTATCGCCAACATCAGTCCTGAAAACCCGCCCAACGTGAATAGGACAATAAAAGCAATGGCAAACATCATGGGGATCTCAAAACTTATTGAGCCTCGCCACATCGTTGCAACCCAATTAAAGACTTTAACCCCCGTTGGAACAGAAATGAGCATAGTTGCATACATAAAAAACAATTCGCCCGCTAATGGCATGCCCGTGGTAAACATATGATGCGCCCAGACGACAAACGACAGTAAAGCAATCGACGAGGTGGCATAGACCATAGAAGCATAACCAAACAGCTTTTTGCGTGAAAATGTTGGCACTATGGTGGAGATAATGCCAAATGCAGGCAGTATCATAATGTACACTTCAGGGTGCCCAAAGAACCAAAAAATATGTTGAAACATAACGGGATCTCCACCGCCCGCAGCATCAAAAAAGCTGGTGCCAAAATATTTATCGGTCAACACCATAGTCACTGCTCCTGCCAAAACGGGCATCACCGCGATAAGTAAAAAAGCAGTAATTAACCAAGTCCAAACAAATAATGGGAGTTTCATCCATGTCATGCCAGGCGCTCTCATATTCACTATGGTTACAATCACATTGATTGCGCCCATAATAGAGCTGACCCCCATAATATGAACGGCAAAAACAAATAGTGCCGTATTATCGTTGCTATATGTCGTGGATAAAGGCGCATAAAATGTCCAACCAAATGCTGGACCGCCTCCTTCCATGAACAGAGATGCCAACAAGATCGCAAATGCAAAAGGTAAGATCCAAAAGCTCCAGTTATTCATTCTTGGTAATGCCATATCTGGCGCGCCAATCATCATGGGGATCATCCAGTTCGCAAGACCTGTAAAGGCAGGCATAACTGCACCAAACACCATAACTAACCCATGCACAGTCGTCATTTGATTGAAAAAATGTGGGTCGACAAGTTGCATACCCGGCTGAAATAACTCAGCGCGGATCACCATTGCCATCGCACCACCGGTAAGAAACATCAGCAGAGAAAACAGTAAATACAATGACCCGATATCTTTGTGGTTAGTAGTAAAAAACCATCGTTTTAAACCCGAAGGTGCCCCATGATGATCATGAGATACAGCTTGCTCTTGCGCGGTAGTCGACATTACTCTTTCTCCTTAGTCTCATCAATGAAGGCCTGTATTTGCCCAGGCTGAACTACCTCTTGGGTATCATTCCCCCAGCTATTTCGTTTATATGTGATCACGCCAGCTATTTCTGTCAGAGTTAATTGCTTTCCAAATGCTTGCATTGCTGTGCCGGGCCGACCATTGACCAATATATCGATGTGCGTTTTGAGCTCGCCATTAACAACTGGACTGCCCTTCATTGCTGGAAAGACGCCAGGTAAGCCAAGCCCTGTTGGCTGATGACAAGCTGCGCAGTAAGCCATATATACTTTTTCCCCCGTTGCCATCAGCTCACCTTTAGACAGCGTAGCGCCTACTGATGCGGCTTCAGCCTGTTCGGCTGTAGCTTTAGCCTGCTTTGCATCTGCAAGCCACAAATCGAAATCATCGGGGGAACGTGCGTCTACCACAACGGGCATAAAGCCATGGTCTTTACCGCAAAGCTCAGCGCATTGACCTCGGTATATTCCAGTTTCATTAACTCGGGTCCATGCTTCATTGATAAAGCCTGGATTTGCGTCTTTTTTCACTGCAAAGTCAGGGACCCACCAAGAGTGGATAACATCATCCGATGTGAGCAAAAAACGTACTTTCCGATCAGTTGGAATAACCAAAGGTTTATCGACTTCGAGTAAGTAGTGCTCATCTTTTTCTTGCAAGTTAGCAATCTGATCTTTTGGCGTAGATAACACAGAGAAAAAGTCAACATCATGACCCATGTATTCGTAATGCCACTTCCACTGAGAGCCTGTAACCTTAATTGTTAAATCGGATTTACTAGTATCTTCCATGGCTATCAGCGTCTTTGTGGCAGGGATAGCCATCACAACCAAAATCACAAACGGAATTGCAGTCCAGATAATCTCGACTTTGGTACTCTCATGAAATTGAGCTGGTTTAGCGCCTTTGGACTTGCGGTGATGTATTAGCGCCCAAAACATCACTGAAAATACAATAACGCCAATCACACAACAGATGAGAAAGATCGTCATGTGTAGTTGATAAACTTCATTACTTACATCCGTTACCCCTTGGCGCATGTTGTAATCACTGGCAACGGTGTGAAAGCTCACCAACATGAGTGTTAAAAAATAGAACAACTGTGATTTAGCAAGATTCATGTGACGTCTCCGTTCCCTTATATTTTTTGGCTCAAAGGGTTTTTATTATTGGATGACTGTCAATAGGCATTTGTTGCCTAAACTGCATGACTTCTTTAACGATTAGTAAAAAAACAGTCAGCTTGCAAGTTTTGTTTGCGGAATTCTCATATCAGGTTTGAGCATTTACTTTATGATTGAAAGCAGCTTAAAGACATTGAAACAAAGTGGAAGGTAAAGCATATAAAGATGGACTATAACTAGTATAAACAGAGGGGTAAATAAAAAGCTGCGACCTTGCTTGAAGAGCAACATAGTTCATATGTTGCTCGGTCAAACGGCTAAGTAATTACATTAGCAAGTTTGACTGCCTGTTTGATGATCAGTGCCTGTAATAACACATCTGTCTACAGTACGTCTGGCAGTATTACAACCAAACGTATCGTAATCGTAAAAACCACCGCCAGTAACTTTTGGTGTTACATCTTGTGCAATTGATTGACTATTTTTAGTCAACGACTTTAGTTTTGATTTTTTAAGCGTAATATTAATTTTTATTCCTTTTAAAATTATGCAATTAATTGAAAACAAAAACTAACAAAGTAGAAAAACCACATCAACAAAAAACCCAAAAAGATATATAACAAAAAATACCGTTTAAATTTAAGTTATATAGAATTTATAATTATTAAAAACATCTGATTTATTAAAATTAAATGACACTAACAGTAATTAGCAGAGCCAGTTCTAAGAAATGAAAACGATAATATTAAAAAATGAAGAGTAACTTAAGTAAAAATATGATGTGCAAACGCTACAAATAGCAGCAGCAAATACACCGCTACTGCCAACAAGATTGAAGTCAAAATTTCAATATTTTGTGTTTGATATCCACAAGCTTATTAACGAATCGTGTCTCCCGTTGGATCTGTACCTGTAATCACACACATTTGTCCATTTTCAGGAAAAGTATGACAGTCCGTAGAATCATTGTGGCAATCCATTGTGTCTGGTAAGCATCTGTAGCTTGCATAGCTACTACCGCCAGCAATATTTGGCGTCATATTATCAGCAATTGAGTTGCTGCTTTTGGTAAGTGATTTTAGTTTGGTTTTTTTTAGCTTCATGTTCATAACATTATTCCTTGTATCAATAAAAATTATCTAAGCAATCTACTGTGGCAGCGAATTACATAGGGGCAGGACCGCTTGTTCCTGTAATAACACAAAATTGGTCAGGGCTAGGTGCCGTATGGCAATCCATTGAATCGTTATTGCAAGCAGCTGTATCAGGCAAACACCTATAACTTGCATAGCTACTACCGCCAGCAATATTTGGTGTCATACTATCAGCAATTGAATTGCTGCTTTTGGTAAGTGATTTTAGTTTGGTTTTTTTTAGCTTCATATTCATAGTGTTATTCCTTTTTCTCAATAAAAAATTATATGGTTGCTTTACTGTCATCGTGAATTGCTCAGGGACCTGTAATGACAGAAATTATCTAGGCTAGGTATCATATAGAAGTCCAGTAATTCGTTCTTGCATGCAGCTTTACAAGGCAAATTCCTATAACTAACTTAGCTTAACTTGATGTCACCTGATACCCTATTGAACGACTACTTTGAGTTAACGACTTCAATTTGTTATTCCTGATTTATATATTCCTATTCATAGGGCCAAAATTAACGTATCCAGAAAAAAACCAAAAATCAACAGCTCAAAAACAAGAAATGAAATGGGAAAAAAAATTAACATTAAGCACATATGCTTATGAATAAAAAATAGAAAAAATAAACAAAAATAAATTTCAAAATTGAAAAAGAAACCAACATGAAAAGAATGAAGTATTAAAATCAAAAAGCACTTTACACTTTCTATAAATCACCAAAAAAAAGCAAAAGGCTAATTAAATAGAATAAAATTAAGAATAGGAATTAATGAGCATTAATTTAAAAAACATTCAATAATGAGATTTAAGATTAAGCATAAATAGAAGTAAAAATATTATAGCCCAGATAGTACCGAGCTATAAAAGATATAACCAGTGAGCAAACAGGTTGCTCACTGGTAGGTTTGTTAATAAGGTGAAGTTCCTGTAATATTACATGCCATACCAGGTTCTGGCGCAGTGTGGCATAGATCAATTTCACAATTAGTAGGCATCGTTGGCTCATAACTACCACCACCCCCACCTGGACGACTACTACCGCCAGCGACATGAGGGGTCATATTTTTACCGATTGAGTTATGGTTTTTAGTTAACGACTTAAGCTTTGTTGTTTTTAGTTTAATATTCATTTTCTTTTTCCTATTTTCTATAATATCCAAACTCAAATTACCCACTTTAAAAACAAACCACAATCAAATATACCTTATAAAAAACACAAGCTTTACTAAATAAAAAATTAGAAAAACATTTTAAAAAAGCAACCATTTATAACTTTAATAAAAGCGATGTATTTCTTCTAAATATTTCCTGATTAAAATACAGTTAAAAGGTGTGTCGCAATCATTTTCATAGTCTGCTCATTCTCTTCATGTCCAGTTGTCACTAGTATTAAATCTAATTCATCAATCAAAACAATATATTGCCCTCCCCCTCCTTGTGCTGAGCGAGTAAAATAACGTTTATCATCAATCAGCATTTCTGCCTGCCACCAGTAATAGCCATAACTTGGTAGCTTCACTTTATCTCCTGTGAAAAATATATCGCTTTCATTAAGTGCCACTATTTTGTTGGTTGATTTAGCCAAATACTGTTTGGGGATCAATTGCTCACCCAGCCACTGTCCGCCAGACTTAACTAACAAACCTAGCTTAACCATATCCCTTGATGTCAACGCTGCGCCATATGCCCCGATAGGTAAGCCGCCATCTCCTTCATGCCATTGATAATTAAAAACCCCTAATTTGTTAAAAAGCGCCTGTTCGATAAATGCTTTCGCACCACCGGGGACCACCTTATTGAGCACAAGCATTACAAGTGCAGGATCTTCGCTTTGGTAATTAAAAGTTTGCTTTGAGGGTTCAATTGGTGATGCTGATGACAGCAGCGCTTGCAACTGAGTATGAGTGCTTTTCCCGCCGACCTTTGTGCTTAACGCCGCATATAATTCGCGTTTAATGCGTAACCCTGTTTGCATCGTTAAAGCTTGATGTAAAGTAATCCGCTTAGTCCCTGGTGAGAGCTGCTCCGAATTCAAGTTATGGAAAAACGATACAATGGGTTTGTCCAAATCCATCATTGTTAAATGGCCAAGGGCAATAGCTCGGCCTAGCGCTAAACTCAGTATTGCTTTAGTAACAGACGCTTGACGGTGAAGTTTATCAATTCGCCCCTGTAAATAATAAGACTCAAAAATCAGTTTGCCTCCCTGAACAACCAGCAAACTATCGTACTTACCAAACTTTTGCGTGTTTATGGCCTTCACAAATTCATTGAGCTTGGCTTTATTAGCATTGGTGCTATCAAATTTACCAACTTGAATACCATCATTTAACTTCTCTGGTGCATAACTAATATAAGGTACCTCAGGCTGAGATAACTCTGAACGTGGCAGCACCTGCTCTTTGGCCCCAACCTTCGGTGTTTCTGACGTTCTAACAGTAGCCGACACATTTGTCACAACCAAAACAAAAATACCACTCAATATGATCAACCATTTATTAGTCAGTTTATTAACAAGTAATGTCATTGGACTCTCCCTCACACTCAAATTATTTCAATACACAAGCAACTTTTTATAGATTTGATAACCATGAAATACCTCTCGCTACCGTCATGGGCACCGCTTGTGCGTGATCTCCTTCCATCACTTCATGTGTTAGAGATAAATGACTTTGCTTATGTGCCTTTAATTTAGAAAGCAGAGCATCAACATGTGTTTTAAGGCGTGCTTCTTGATCGCCGTATGAGATAAATACATTTGCTTTAAGCTGTTTCTGCTTACCTAGCAATTCACTTAAATAGTCCACGCTACCACCTAAAGCCGGGCTCCCTAATATATAGTGATTAAAGGTATCCGGTTGTGCCGCTAAAGCGTACACCCCAAATTGTCCACCCAGTGAATAACCAAAATAGGTGCGCTGTTGTGGTAATGTGCGATACAGTTTCTCAACCATCGGGATCACCTCATCGCTAATAAAGGCAAGGTGCAGCTTTGCCTGACCAAATTGATATTTGCTTTGACGCACTTTATCTTTAAAAGAAACCGCAGTGTAATCACGGAAACGGCTAGCATATTCACCAGATTCGGCCTTACTTACTTTATCTATGTCTTTTTGCCACGAAATACCCACTAAGATCGCGTCTTCCATCAAAAACCGCGTAGTAGATGTTAAGAAATCTATATGCCACACTGCGTCAGTATAATAAATCACCGGAAAACGGCGTTTGGGATCTTTATCATACTCATCAGGCAATTTTATCAATAACTCATATTGCCCATGTTGATGATGATTTTTAATGGGCACCACCTGTGTATTTGGCATGGTATATGGCTCAAACTCAGTGGCCTGTATGCTAAAAAAAGGGATAAACGCAAGCAGTAATATTAAATAATTTTTCATCATTCTCTTCCTCAATTGCGCAAACTGCGCTGTCTCATATTCAGAATTTAAGCCTCAGCATAACGAGAAGAAAATGATTTACATGGGGTATTGCTGACGTCTCGCTGACGTCTTATAGATATCCTAATAGAAAATTAATTAGTCTTTTTTTCATGGAGTTATGTTTGAACTTCAAAAGACAAATCGGTATGTTTATTTGATTAACTGTGTATTCAAGCATTTTCCCTTTGATAAACCTGACTAGGATAAATCATGCAGCAACAGTATTGGGTGGACGACTTTTATATTGATGTATCTCGAAATCAGATCACCTACCAAGATCACACCCAAACGCTGGCACCTAAGGCGCTAGCTGTACTTACTGTACTGGCAAAACATCAAGGTGAGGTGTTGAGCCAAGACACTCTACTTGACGCAGTTTGGCCGGACGTGATCGTATCTCCTAATACCCTGCAACGCAGCATTGCGCAGCTTAGAAAAGCATTTGGTGACGATGGTAAAGCACAAGGGTTCATCAAGACCCATGCTAAGCAAGGCTACAGCTTAGAAGCAAACGTTCAGTGGGGTAACAACAAATCCAAAGCAGCGTCCCTCTCTAACATGGTATTATCAAACAATGCACAGCTCGAACACGCTTTACCAGCAAAGCAAAACACCCCACAGAATGATAAAAACAGCGCCTCTACATTCAAATTCGCATATGCTGCTGTTGGAGGTTTGCTTGCTATAGGTGCTCTAGCACTACTATATAAACCACAGCCACAGACTCTAAATATCACCAAACTTACGGCACTCACCGCAACTGATAATAGAGAAAATGCGGGGATCTACTCACCTGATGGCGACTATGTGGTGTTTCATCGCTATGAAGACCGCCTCTGTATCAACAATATTTGGGCCAAAAACACGCAAACTCAAGCCGAATTTCAGCTCACACAACAGCTCAAGTCAAACGGTACACATACCTTCTCTGCAGATGGCAACACCCTATACTTTGTACAAGAGCAAGATTGTCGACAGCCCATTACACAAAAACTATGTTACCAGCTAATGAGTTTAGACTTTGCCAAATCTCTGATATCCCCACAACAACCCACAACCCTCATGGAGTGTAAAAACTCTCGGCTGCGTGCACCTAACTGGATGAACGGCGGCAGCCTGGCGTTATTGCAGCAACATGATACAAGGTGGGAGTTGATCCGTTATGCAATAGAGAGCAAAGAAAGTCAGATAATATATGGCTCAGAGGATGATAACGTTATTTCATATGCGTATTCTAAAAATGAAAACCTGATCGCTCTGACCACAGTTAATACCAATAATGAGTACCATCTCGTACTTGTTTCACCCCAAGGAAAAGTACGCTCTAAAACGGCCATTCAATACCCAACAGAAATCGCACGATATCGCTTTATTTATCCCAGCTTCTCACCGCTTGATGAAAAACTGGTATTCAGCACTGGACGGCAGTTATTCACGCTCTCCTATGATGGGCAGATTGAAAACGTCAGCTTGCCTCTAGACGAACCAATGGGGTCACCAAATTTTCACCCTGACGGCGACCGCATACTAGTGATTAAAGGCTTTTATGATCGAGACATCGCCTCTTTCTCATTCGCCCAACCAACCACGGTTACGGCACAGACAGACAATACTTTTCCTCAAGCAAAATTCGATATAATTGAACGCTCGATTTCATCAGAAGGGAGTGCTGTATTTCAGCCAAATGGTGACAAGTTGGCTTTTCGCTCACAACGCTCTGGCATTGATCAGGTTTGGATAAGTGATGGGCAAAGCAGTCAACAGCTCTCAAACTTTGCGATGGACAGCTATATTGAGGGATTAGTTTGGTCCCAAGATGGCCAAAGCCTTATGGCTAATTCAGCGAAGGCGTTGTACCAACTTGCGTTAGATCGCAGCACTCAACACTTTGCTTTCCCCATGCCCATTGAACAACTTTTCGATTGGGATAGCGAACAACAAACTGCACTGGCCAATATTCGTGTGGCAGGGCTGATTCAATTTGCACAACTCGATTTACGAGCATTAACCTATACGATACTCCGAGAGGCACCGGTTAATTGGGCACAGTACAGTGACAATAAACAGATTATTTATACCGATCAGCTCGACAGATTTTGGCAAACAGCCACAATAGAAGATACTTTTATCGATGCTCTTATTACTCAAGGCAGTGATAAACGCTTTGTATTTAAAAATAGCACTCTATATGGAGTCAATGAGCAATTTCAATTTTGGCGTTATAACCTTTCTAACGAGCAATTTGAAGTACTTACCCAGCTGCCAAAAACTCTCGATTACCTTACCGATGTACGAGGCACAACGGCGTTAATATCATTGCGTATAAATGCTAAAAAAGAGCTCGCTGAGCTAACTATCAGTAATTAATCAAAAAGATAAAAACCCAAACTCAGACGCACTTCAATCAATTTTGTTGCCGTCTAAACACAGTTTGTACTTTTTAACTTACGTAAGCTCACAACCGAAATAAAAATGGCAGTGATTTATCTACCACATCATAGCCGGGCATCACAGTACTGGGCTATAGTTTTTAAGTCCAGCCAACGAGAAGCCTAAACAAAAAACATAACCAATTGATAATAAACTAGAATATATAAAGCCACATCGAAAATGCTTATGCTTCCCAGTTCAGCCCACCAGAATAAACAATGATGGAAAACATCAGGTTTAGCAAATAAATTACACCCCCAAAACCGTCACCAAAAATTAAAAAAACCAAGATGAAATAAAAAAGAAATAAAAATGAAATATTTAATTATTAATATTTTCACCTAAAGGAAAAATAATTTTAACAAACCAACAAAGGAATACTTATGACAAGCTGTAACTTGCTAGAACTTTCAGAGTCAGGTGGATGTGGGTGTAAAATTCCACCCAATATGCTAGGAAGGATTTTGAAAACAACCAGCCAAAACAATGATGCTATCGACCCTAACTTACTTCTGGGATTTGAAACATCTGATGATTGCGCAGTATATAATTTTGGCGACAAACACCTTTTGTTTTCTACTGACTTTTTTAGTTCCACTGTCAACTCTCCTTACTTATTTGGAAAAATCGCAGCAGCAAATGCACTCAGTGACATTTATGCAACCGGTGGAAAGCCATTAATCGTTAATTCGATTCTGGCATTTCCTCCCGAAGATATTCCAATGCCCTATGTAGAGGATATGATCAAAGGCGCACAAGAAGTACTCACACAATGTAATGCAAAAAATGTTGGTGGCCATACCATAAAAAATGCCCAACCTTTATATGGATTTGCAGTTATCGGAGAAGCCCAGCAGCACCAGATAAAAAGGAATAACACCCCGCAAGTAGGTGACTTAGTCATAATCACGAAACCTATTGGGATTGGTGTACTTTCCAATGCATTAAAAATGAATTTACTTAATGAAGATGCGTTACCTGAGCATACAATTGAATATATTACCCGTGTAAATAAGATAGGCTATGAGCTAGGCAAACTTTCCGGTGTACATTCTATGACCGATATAACAGGATTTGGTCTCATTGGTCACCTAAGTGAAATGGTTGAGAATTCGAATTTCGATGTTTCTATTGATACATCAGATATCCCGCTTATTGATGGAGTGAAAGAGCTGTGTATCAAGGCAACTAAAAATCCCAGCGGGACATTTAATAACATCAGCCGATATGCCAAATATTTACAGTATAAAAATGATATCAGCGAAGAGCTTAAGCTGCTTTTACATGACCCGCAAACCAATGGCGGTTTATTAATTACCGTTGACCAACAAACCTATGAAAGCCAATTAGCAGCTTTATCTGACTCCTACCCTGATCACTTTCATGTTATTGGTCAAGTCAATCAAGGTTCTGGGAAGATAATACTAAAATGAATCCAGAGCTACTTGTTGGACTTTTTGGCATCTTAACAGGGTGCCTTTCAGGGCTATTAGGTATTGGTGGTGGGATCCTACTTGCGCCATTATTGATTATTTTTATGCCGTTAATAAGCAGTGTGCAATTCACTTTACTCACAATTACGGGTTTAACAACTGCACAAAGCTTTTTTGGTTCAAGCAGTGCCATGCTTCACCTTGCTAAAAGCAAAATGCAGGACAATACCTTAATTTATCGTTTTGGTATCCCTATGGGCCTTGCAAGTTTAGCGATCTCATTCTTTGCGCTTCATATCCCAGAGCAAGTAGTACTCATTGTTTTTTCTTTGTTGGCGATTTGCTCTGTGCTGATAGCCTTACTTGACCGCACATTGGAAAAGTACTTCTCAGACATTAACCTCAAGCGTACTCCCGCCCTGCCAGTCATTGGCATCTCGCTTGGTTTATTATGCGGTGCTGTCGGTCAAGGTGGCGGGTTTATTTACCTACCTATTATGATATATGTCTTTCGTTGCAGCCCCAAGGTAGCCATAGCTTCTGCCCCCATTATTGGTGTGTTGTCTTCAATCAGTCTTTTTTCTGGTCGAGCGCTGAGCGACACTCTGGATTGGTGGCTATGCCTCTACTTAGTCATAGGCATTTTTATTGGCGCCAAAATTGGGGCTCTTGCTTCCCTTAGGCTCAATGAAACTATTCTAAAAAAGTGTATCAATGTATTCATTTTTTTAAGCTCATTAAAAATTATTTCTATGGCACTTTAGAAAGACAATCTCATCAAAAAAGCAGGCTCTTAAACCTGCTATAAAACAAAAAATTATTAAGGAAAATTATGATTAATGCGGATATTAGTGGCTCTGCCCCCGTCAAACCGGAAGTGATTGAGCTGTTAAATGAGTACTTCAAACTCAATAAATTTGCCAACCCCAATTCAAACCACCGCTTAGGCTGTCAACTGTATAATGAGATGGAACAAAGTCGAGGTGAGTTGTGTTCATTACTCAACTGTGACGCTGAAAATATCGTATTTAATAGTGGCTCTACCGAAGGCATTCGCTCGATATTTTTCCATTTATTTGAGCATGAAAAAATTAATAACTCCATTATTTTTTACTCTGCTCTAGAGCACTCAGCGACGCTTGAAAATATCAAATACTATCAGGGCAAGGGGATTGAAGCCGTTGAAATATCACACTTTAAAAATGGTTTACTCAACATTGAAGATTTACGAGTAAAGCTGGAAAACTGCCACAAAAGAAATATCCTTATCGCAGTTATGGCGGCGCATAATGAGACCGGTATTGTTCAAGATTATCGGCAAATAGGTGCTCTTGCACATCGCTTCAATGCAAAATATTTTAGCGACACCACGCAATTAATAGGCAAGTTGCCCTTTAGTTTTGAATCTAGCAACATCGATTTCGCTGTCGCCTCAGGACACAAATTTGGCGCGTTGCCCGGCTCAGGCTTTTTATTGCTAGAAAATCCATGGCACTTTAAACCCCTGATGATAGGAGGAGGGCAAGAAAACTCGCTAAGAGCAGGAACCCAAAACTATTTGGGGGTTGCATCACTGGCAATCGCTTTGAAAGCAACATCTCAGGATATGAAAAATAACGAAGAAATTGAATCAGTTCAACACGCTTTTGAACACGATTTAAAAACCAAGTTCCCATCTAGCAATATTTTAGGTGACAGTGTACAACGGGTACCCGGTATTACATTTTGCGCATTAGGCAACTTAAAGCGCAGTAAAATTCAAAATCTCTTTGACCAAGAAGGCATTTTAATCACATCGGGTTCTGCCTGTTCTGATAAAAAGAACGCAGCTTCAAGGACGGCTTTACACTTGGGTTATGATAAACATATCGCGCAAGAAACCATACGAATCAGTTTAGGTTTAGGCGCATCAGCATCCATTTATCGTCAACTTATCAGCCTACTTGATGAGCTTGCAACGCATGATTTGGTGGCATAACCCTTTCACTTACCGACTGGATACATCCCACTTCTAGCTAGTCAACTTTTACAGGTGTTTTATCACTATACAAAGCACCTGTAAGAGGCGAGGTTGGTAGAACAACATTACTCATGTTTAGATGAGGGAATTCTATCGTACAAGATAACCGCATAAGTTTTCTTCTTGCGAGCCGAGTATTATCAGCAAGTGGCTCACCGTCAAACGAATGAACTTACTGGTAGCAAAGATCAAAAAAACAAGCTATTGCTTGGGTTTTTCGTATTAGCTTATGAGCTAGGGGATGATTACATCATGCCGCCTAATTACAGCCTAAATATTTGTTTTATTTAAACTATTCAAATTAAAGAAAGTAGTGACACCCCACTTTATACCCCTAATGAAATAGACGGTAAATTTATTTTTCATCCAGTTATATATCAATAGAACTTCTATTGATACCAATTTGGTGTATACCAGAGTGCTAATTTACACTTTTTTCGTTGCAAATTAGATCTGATCCAAATAGCAGTTAACAATCGACTTTATATTTTTTGATTCTATAGTTGAATATGTTAAAGAGAATACTTAACGTGTCGATAACAAGTTTAGATGGAAACATACAAGGAACAAGTATGAAAATCGATACGCAAGGTGATAGCTTGATACAACCCGTCGCTTCTCTCGCGAATAAAGAGCAAGCGTCAACACAAAGCAATAAAGCTGAACTGTCAAATAAACTAGGCATGCTTGCTGACGTCTATTATAAAAACTCAGTCAAAGCTCCTACACCAACTTATGATCGACCCCTTTCTATGTCATCTAACGATGAAGTTGTAACAAAAACGGCAGATGAAGCGCTGGATGGTATCGCACTTGCAACCGTTCACCTATACACACCAAGCGGAGATCTTTCTCAGTCAGTTGAACAAATGACTAAACAATACAAAAGTATTATGTCTGAGCTTAATGAGCAGCAACCACAGCTAGCAAATAAAGACTGGGGTATTTCAATAGCGGAATCTGGCGAACTACAAGTTACGGGTTCTTTAACGGAAGATGAGCGAACATTGGTAGAACAAACGCTCAATAACAACGATGAATTTGTTGCTGCTGCGAATGAGTTTAAGTCTAGCTATTTAAAGAACATTGATATGGAAGTACGTGGATGGGCAAGGTATGACGTTAACGAGGAAAACTTTTCTCAAATTTTTGATCTTAAAGATATGCTAGACAGTTCAAAGGCCGATGGTGAATTTAAAAGTGCATGGGGCTATGAAAGTAACTGGATGAAGTTACACGATAACATTTCTTCGCAACTGAGTAGTAAAGCAAGTAAATACTGAGGGGCAAAGAGCTTCTAAACATCATAGAAGCCCTTGTATCGTTATGACGGGTTGCTAGAGATCAGGTCTTGATCACAAATGTGACCAAAGTAAGCATAAATTTAAACATTTGCAATTGTTTGCTTTTTAACTAGTGGCCTTCGTTTTATGTAGATCTTGTTGAGCTGAAGTAACTTATGTAGGAATAAGCGCACGGTAAAAAGCCGCGTCTATTTGACACTAGCTACTTAATTTGAACTTCTTGTTAAAAAGACACATGGGCGTTAAATCGATACTCCACTTTATACCCCTAACAATGATGAAGCCTTAGCAAAATTTAGACACAAAAAAACCCTAACATCAATGTGCTAGGGTTTTTCTAAAAAGCGATTTGGACCGATTTTTACGTCGGGTAAGGAGTAGCCATTGCTGGCTACTCCTCCCCTAAGAACCGTACGAGCGAGTTTGCCCGCATACGGCTCAAGCCTTTATAAGTCAGTACCTGAGTACAGACCGGCGATCAACCTTTTGTGATATAAAGCACAATTATGATTGTAACTATTAATCCCAATATCCCAACTGAGATGTTTAAAGCTGTCAGTCTATTAGGCAGCGTCCATTCTGAGCCTTTCTTACCAAAGTTCTCACAAGTTGAAATGCCTTCATCGTGATTTGTACTTTACTAAAGATAACTCCATCATCATGGCTTTGCTCCTGACCTTGTATATACCCTTTAGAAATAAGCTGTGACATTATTATTGCCTTTTTGACATCAAAATCACAATAAAAACCATAAGGATCGTCTTGATCTTTAACTTGATTTAACAGTTCAAAATGCTCACTGTTCATAAGTGCAAACTTGTTTTGGTTTAATTTCGACCTGTTGTACCATGAAAAAACCCATAAGTACTTGGACCTAAATTAAGTGTAATTGCCTATGACAATTGGGATACAACAACACTAAGTTACTTAGCTCATCTGAGCCGCCTTTTACCCTTTCCATAATATGATGGATATTCCATCCTGTTTCTTTGGTAATCGTCTGGCGGCATAGTGGGCAGCGATGCTGCTGTCTGAGCCACAGCGTTAGTACTTTACGTTGACCTTGCATTGAATCACGCCAAGCTCGCTCAAGGCGCTGCTCGAAATATGTTTCAAATGCTAAGTCATACGGATTAGCGTCCGCTTTGATCTTAGTGTGTCGCTTTATCACGGTGTCATTGATGTATATCAATCGCTTATCAAAACCATCGATTGTTATACCGGAAAATGTCCAATTACATTAATAGTAATAAGGAATACTCATCCCAGATAATTAAATACAACTATTCACCCCGACCTTTATCGTTTTAGAGTATATTAATTAATATTATTTCGCTGATTATTTATATGTTGCCAGCCTTTATATATTGCAATAAATTTACAAAAACAATACAGTAACACAACAGTGTAAACTAGGTAAATTTTAATTAAAAACAGGAATAAGGAATCGTGACTGTGAGGGACAGGCCACATATGATAACTGGAGACGATTTAAAAAATATGCGTCTTCTTGCAGGCAAAACACAAAAGCAAATGGCCGATTTAGTTGGTATTTCGAGAGACACTTATCTCAACTACGAAAAAGAAGTCAGTAAAATACCATTGGAATACTTTGTCGTCTGGAGTAAGGTATGTAAAATTGACTTTACGTCTATTTTTAAACAACTAACAGATTGTAAATTCAGCGTACAATCAAAGGGCATTTTAATCGCGAAGAGACGCATAAAGGGAACTGAGAATGAATAGTAAGCCTAATCTAAAAAAACGTAGCCTTAAGAAATTAACTCAGAAACAATCAATGTTTATTTCAGGTGGTACTGGAACCGCTAAGCCCACGGAACCACAGCGTGTTAACATTATCCTTTCTCACTCAATTGCCACTATAAAGTGTGATCTAGGGTGATGAAGTGAATGCATTCAACTTATTAGTTATTTCCGTGGCAGCAATCGCATTCACTGCAATACAGTATGCCGATGCTGACGCTTATGTGTTGTCAATACTTGGCTTAACAGCTGCTGTTATGTTTATAAAAAGAAACAACATCAATGTTATTCATATTTGTGGCATAGTGTTTATAACAGCATTATTAGAATATTGCATCATATTGCTTACCTTTCATCAAAGGAATATTCCTACTATATATTGGGGCTCTTTAATATTCGGTATACAAATATTCATTTGCTATGTGACTATAAAGGCTTTAATTCTACGAACATATCTATCACGAAAGCTACTGGCTTTTACCAATAGTGACAAATTTAATGATGTCAATATGACTCATGCAGAAGGTATTCTAGCTGGATTGTATCGTATTATTACCCTAGTACTTTGGCTCGCACTCATAGAAAACTTACTGAGGCACTTAGAACAACTGGGCATTAGTAAAAATATTGCAAGTGTTTTTCAAGGTTTGACTTTAGTTTATGATAACTATGAAATTTTGATATACCCATTAAGAGCTATAATTTGTGGCGTTGTCCTATCATTGCTCATAGTATCCAAAATTGACACTGATCGACTCGAAAGACAGCAAGCTATTTAATTAGTCTTCCTAGCCTTTAAAAACATAAGCTACTTAGGCTGTGTAATTATTTATAAGACCGGCCTAAGAATGAAAGATAAAAACACTCCAAAAATAAAAACACGGATAATAACCTCAAATAACTAACCAGAACTTACACATTGACATGCCCAGCAGGTTTGTCACCCAGCCACGCCGCTAAATCAGTAAAATAAAAAAACCCAAGCTATTGCTTGGGTTTTTCGTATTAGCTTATGAGCTAGGGGATGATTACATCATGCCGCCCATGCCGCCCATACCGCCCATGCCGCCCATGTCTGGTGCAGCAGCTGCTTCATCCTTTGGAATTTCAGCAACCATAGCTTCAGTTGTGATCATCAGACCCGCTACTGACGCTGCGAACTGTAGTGCAGAACGCGTTACTTTAGTTGGGTCAAGGATACCCATTTCGATCATGTCGTCATACTGGCCGTTTGCCGCGTTATAACCGTAGTTACCTTCGCCTGCTTTTACAGCGTTAACAACAACTGACGCTTCGTCACCTGCGTTTGAAACGATTTGACGAAGTGGCGCTTCCATCGCACGTAGTGCAACGTTAACACCGTGGTTCTGATCTTCGTTGTCGCCTTCAAGGCCAGCGATTTTGCTAGCAACACGAACTAATGCAACACCACCACCTGGCACCACACCTTCTTCAACCGCTGCGCGAGTTGCGTGTAGTGCATCTTCAACGCGGTCTTTCTTCTCTTTCATTTCAACTTCAGTTGCTGCGCCAACTTTGATTACTGCAACACCGCCAGCAAGTTTTGCCATGCGCTCTTGTAGTTTTTCTTTGTCGTAGTCAGACGTTGCTTCTTCAATTTGTGCTTTGATTTGTGAAACGCGGCCGTCAATAGCAGCTTGCTCACCAACACCATCAATAATCGTTGTGTCATCTTTAGTGATAACAACGCGCTTAGCTGTACCTAAATCTTCTAGAGTTGCTTTTTCAAGCTCTAGACCGATTTCTTCAGAAATCACAGTACCGCCTGTTAGGATAGCGATGTCTTGTAACATTGCCTTACGACGGTCACCGAAACCAGGTGCTTTAACCGCAGCTACTTTTACGATACCACGCATGTTGTTCACAACTAGCGTTGCTAGTGCTTCACCTTCAAGGTCTTCAGCAATGATAAGTAGTGGCTTGCTTGTTTTAGCAACACCTTCTAGTGTAGGAAGTAGTTCACGGATGTTAGATACTTTTTTGTCTACAAGTAGAATGTGTGGGTTGTCTAGCTCAACTTGGCCTTTTTCAGCGTTGTTGATGAAATACGGAGATAGGTAACCGCGGTCAAACTGCATACCTTCTACAACGTCTAGTTCATTCTCAAGAGACTGACCCTCTTCAACCGTGATAACACCTGATTCACGGCCTACTTTTTCCATTGCTTCAGCAATGATGTCACCAATTTCTTTATCAGAGTTTGCAGAAATAGTACCTACCTGTGCAATTGCTTTTGTATCAGCACATGGTGCAGAAAGTGCTTTTAGCTCTTCAACTGCAGCAACAACTGCTTTGTCGATACCGCGCTTAAGGTCCATTGGGTTCATGCCTGCAGCAACAGACTTAAGGCCTTCGTTTACGATTGCTTGCGCAAGAACCGTTGCAGTCGTTGTACCGTCACCTGCTGCATCATTTGCTTTTGACGCAACTTCTTTAACCATCTGTGCGCCCATGTTCTCAAACTTGTCTTCAAGTTCAATCTCTTTCGCTACAGATACACCATCTTTAGTGATAGTTGGTGCGCCGAATGACTTATCAAGTACGACGTTACGACCTTTAGGACCCAGTGTTACCTTTACTGCGTCAGCTAATACGTTAACGCCCTGAAGCATTTTAGTGCGAGCGTCACCTGCAAAACGAACTTCTTTTGCTGCCATGTTTTTATTCCTCTAAATTCTTTTCGTTAAAAGCTACTGTGTTTTTCTTACAAGCTACTGCTTAGCCAACAATACCTAGGATATTGTCTTCACGCATGATCAGGTACTCTTGACCTTCGATCTTTTCAGTCTTTTCAACATATGAGCCGAATAGTACTGTGTCACCTGCTTTTACTTCTAGAGCTCTTACTTCACCACTGTCCAAAACGCGGCCATTACCTACAGCAACAACTTCACCGCGAGTTGATTTTTCAGCTGCTGAGCCAGTCAATACGATACCGCCAGCAGATTTAGTTTCTTCTTCTAGACGCTTAACAATAACGCGATCATGTAAAGGACGAATGTTCATTGATTTAGTTCTCCTAACTTTTCTGAACAAGGCCAGAATAGACTGTTTACTCAGAGTGAGTCGCGGCCCGACTAACGGCGCTAGCACGACTTTCTGGATTAATTTGTAACTTGCAATTCTAGATGGGGGTGGATATTTAAAACCCAAGAGAAAAAACTAAAAAATTTTAATCTTTTCTCTGATATTCACCTTCAATGGTGGTAGACGATTGCGATTCTGACTTTGGTACTTTGCGCTCAAACGGGTCAAACTTCTGCTCTTCGAAAGGAGACTGTGCATCTTGATGCGCTTGGGACTGACCAAAGCCTTGCCCGAACATACTGCTCTGCGCAGAGCTTTGCATTTTCACACTGGCTTGTTCAATTAGTGTTTTGGCTATTTTTTCGCGAATAACTGGCGTTAATAGCATAAAACCTATGGCGTCTGTCATGATCCCCGGCGTCATTAAAAATACACCAGCGATTATCACGCACAGCCCTGTAAATAAATCTTGCCCAGGTAACTTACCTGACGCCATTTGTTGTTGCACGTTAGAGTACGCACCCAGTCCCTGCTGCTTGACCAACTTCGCACCCAAAATTGCGGTGACAATCACCAATGCGATGGTCGCAAACCCACCAATCACATCACTGACTTGAATAAGTAGCGCAATTTCAACAATGGGTACGACAATAAATAACAAAAAAAGAACTTTAAACATAGATTCTCCAAATAAACTGAAATAGATGTATGGCTTGTCAGGTCTAATTTCAAGCTTACAGTCAGCATCTATTTGTACTCTGGTGATGACTTACTACGTCGGTTTAGTAGCAAAAGTCTTTGTTAGAACAAAACCGAGTTTGAAAGTTCAGAGTATATAAATGCAACTCAACGAGCACACCTTGGGATCCGGGTTGTCATTCGTTACTATAAGGGCACCACTAACTTAGTCGGCAAAAACACGATGAGTACCCCGTATAGAATGGTCATGACGACTTGTGATAGTCAAGACAATGCCCGCCACATTGCGGCGCATTTAGTTTTAAATAAATTAGCCGCTTGTGTGAACATCTTGCCCAAAATAGAGTCAATCTACGTGTGGCAGGGAAAAGTCACCCAAGATGAAGAAGTTAAACTACTAGTCAAAACAACATCCGCACTGGTTAGTAACGTCATTGATGCGATCCAAGCTGAGCACAGCTACGACGTACCTGAAGTACAAGTGATTGAAATCACTGATGGCTCGCAGCAATATTTTAACTGGATGGAAGAGGTACTAAATTAATGCGACTGACGACGCTACTATTTTCTTTTATAACGCTGCTATTTATAGGCAGCTTTCAAGCTGCTGCCAATAACTCGGTCTTAGACAGCTTATTAGAACCAAAACAGCAAACATTTTTACCCGTTGATCAAGCCTTTGAGTTTGATTTTGACCAGCAAGGTTCTGTGTTATTCACTGGCTGGGATATTGCGCCAGGTTACTATATCTACAAACACAAGTTGGAGTTTGTTGCCAAGGGCGCAGACATCAAAGTACCTGAGCTAAGCACAGGCAGAATGATTGAAGATGAGTTTTTTGGCCGCACCGAAGTATACTTTGACGAACTTTCCGTGGTCTCGAAGCTGAGCAACATTGGCCAAGATGCGGTAGTTAAAATTCGCTATCAAGGCTGCGCAGAAGCTGGACTGTGCTACCCGCCAGAGATCATTGAGATCCCTCTTACTGGGCTGACTGGTGTAACAAATACAGTCGCCAAACAAGCCGAAAGTAAAGCAAACACGCAACAAACAGCGGCTAAACCGGCACCACAACCAAAAACAGTGAGCAGCAATGATGACGGCGAACTGTCTTTCAGTGATAAATTGGCGCAGCAAAGCTTTGTTACCAACTTAGGCGCATTTTTCTTGGTGGGTGTTTTATTGGCATTCACGCCTTGTGTATTCCCAATGTTCCCGATCCTATCGAGCCTCATTGCTGGTCAGCAGAACCTGTCCACCAAAAAAGCATTTTCACTGTCATTTGTGTATGTGCAAGGTATGGCGGTCACGTATGCAGCTCTAGGTCTTGTTGTGGCTTATTTTGGTGGTCATATCCAAGGTTATATTCAGCACCCTGCGGTACTGATTAGCTTCAGTATTTTGTTTGTCATTTTAGCCTTTGCCATGTTTGGTTGGTTTGAGCTAAAACTGCCAAGCGGCATGATGAGCAAATTAACAGAGATCAGTAACCAGCAAAAAGGCGGCAATTATACCGGCGTCTTTATGATGGGTGTGCTATCTGGCTTAATCGCCAGTCCTTGCACCACAGCGCCGCTGTCTGCTGCACTATTATATGTTGCGCAAAGTGGTGACTACCTTGTTGGCGGCTTGACTTTATATGCGCTGAGCTTAGGTATGGGTCTGCCGCTACTATTGCTTGGCACCTCAGGTGGTAAGCTGCTCCCCAAAGCAGGCGGCTGGATGGAGCAGGTGAAAACGCTGTTCGGTTTCTTAATGTTGTTTGTGCCACTAATTTTACTCGAGCGCATCTTAGACTTTGACATTATTGTAATGCTGGCTTCAGTATTGGCCATTGCAACAGCCCTATATCTGCATTATTGGCAAAGTGCGCAATCACAAGGCAAAGGCAAAACCTTCTTATGGGCGCTGTCGATGACCTTATTTGTCAGTGCCTTCTTTATGGCAAAGTCTGTGCTTTTCCCAGCACCTCAACCACAGGTTAGTGTCGCTGCCGGTGTGATGGAGGAGAAAAAGTTCCGTCTTATCGAGGGACTGGAGGGGCTGCATAGCGAAGTGGCCAAAGCCAATCAACAAGGCAAGATTGCCGTCGTCGACTTATATGCTGATTGGTGTGTGGCCTGTAAAGAGTTTGAGAAGTACACCTTCCCAGAGGCGCAAGTACAGGCTGAGTTCCAACACTTTGAGTTATTAAAGCTCGACTTAACTGAAAGTAATGACACCACTTTTGAAATTATGGAGTTCTTTACCGTATTCGGCTTGCCAAGCATGCTGTTCTTCGACGAACAAGGCAATGAAATCCCCGAACTGCGCGTAACTGGTTTTATGAACGCAGAAGACTTTGCAGATCACCTACGTAAAGTACGTAATTACCAGTAAACCCTCCCCTCTTCCAGCAGCCTATTTAAGCAACAGACTTAAATAGGCTGTGCTTTATCTCTGATTAGACCAGTATTTTGCTGCTATTTACCTCGAACACTCTATAATAGTTCACGAACGTGAGAAATATTTGCTATTTACCGCGCAAGCGCTTAAGTTAGACACAGCAAGAGACAAAAAGTCTCGTTATTTCCCATTTAAAGGAATTTCACGCATTATGTCAGCAAATTTTAAGGTTTTAGTACTTAATGGTCCAAATTTGAACATGTTGGGCCGTCGCGAGCCAGACAAATATGGCACACAGACCTTAGCTGAGATAATGCAGTCACTGACAAAGTGCGCAGAACAACACAATGTGGTGCTGACTCATTTTCAGAGCAACAGTGAAGCAGAGCTTATCAATACCATCCATGACCATTATGGCAAAGTGGATTGTATTATTATCAATCCAGCGGCTTTCACACATACCAGTATCGCCATGCGCGATGCGTTGCTCAGTATCAGCGTCCCATTTTATGAAGTGCATATTTCAAATGTGCACGCACGTGAGCCGTTTCGACATACCTCCTACTTCTCGGATGTAGCGAAAGGCGTCATATGTGGATTAGGTGCAATTGGCTATCAAGCTGCATTAATGGCAGCGATTGACCAGTTGCGCAAACAAGATAACTCAAATTAACTAACAGGCGGGCCAAGTTATGGATATTCGCAAGATTAAAAAACTAATCGAACTAGTAGAAGAATCAGGTATTGCAGAGCTAGAGATCACCGAAGGTGAAGAATCAGTACGTATTAACCGTCACAGCAGTGCACCGATTATGGCTCAGCCTCAGCAATTCGCAGTACCAGCACCTGCAGCGGCACCAGTAGCAGCACCTGCGGCGGCGCCAGCAGCTGACGCGCCAGCAGAAGCAGCAACACCTGCGGGTCATCAAGTTAAGTCTCCAATGGTTGGTACTTTCTACTCTGCGTCTTCTCCAACCGCTGCGGCATACGTTGAAGTTGGTACAAAAGTAAACGTTGGCGACACGCTTTGCATCGTTGAAGCGATGAAGATGATGAACCAGATCGAATCTGACAAGGCAGGTACTGTTAAAGCTATCCTAGTTGAAAACGGCGAGCCAGTAGAATTTGATCAGCCACTGTTCATCATCGAATAATTCCCAAGAAGGCAAACACTATGTTAGATAAAGTAGTCATTGCAAACCGAGGTGAAATTGCACTTCGCGTATTGCGTGCCTGCAAGGAGCTTGGGATTAAAACGGTTGCAGTGCACTCAACTGCTGACCGTGACCTTAAACACGTTCTACTTGCAGACGAAACAATTTGTATCGGTAAACCAGCTGCGTCTGAGAGTTACCTAGATATTCCTCGCATTATCGCTGCGGCAGAAGTAACAGACGCTGTTGCTATCCACCCAGGATACGGTTTCTTATCAGAAAATGCTGACTTTGCTGACCAAGTTGAGCAAAGCGGCTTTATCTTTATCGGTCCAAAGGGCGACACAATTCGTCTAATGGGTGATAAAGTTTCTGCAATCGAAGCAATGCGTAAAGCTGGCGTACCGTGTGTACCAGGTTCTGACGGCCCACTGACAGAAGACAACGAGCGCAACGTGCAAATCGCTAAGCGCATCGGTTACCCAGTTATCATCAAAGCTGCAGGCGGCGGCGGTGGTCGTGGTATGCGTGTTGTTCGCTCAGAAGAAGAGTTACTAGACTCAATAGCACTGACGCAAACTGAAGCACAGCAGTTCTTCGGCAACGGCATGGTTTACATGGAAAAATTCCTAGAAAACCCACGTCACATCGAAGTACAGGTACTTGCTGACGGTCAAGGCAATGCAATTCACCTTGGTGAGCGTGACTGTTCAATGCAGCGTCGTCACCAAAAAGTAGTGGAAGAAGCGCCAGCACCAGGTATCACAGCAGAAATGCGTAAGTTCATCGGTGACCGTTGTACACGTGCATGTATCGAAATCGGTTATCGCGGTGCAGGTACATTCGAATTCCTATACGAGAATGGCGAATTCTACTTCATCGAAATGAATACACGTATTCAGGTAGAGCACCCAGTAACTGAAATGGTTACAGGCGTTGACCTAATCAAAGAGCAGCTAAAAATTGCTGCTGGTCAGCCTCTATCAATCACACAAGATGACGTTGTGATCAAAGGTCACGCTATCGAGTGTCGTATTAACGCTGAAGATCCAGAGTCGTTCATTCCGTCTCCAGGTAAAATCACGCGTTTCCACCCTGCAGGTGGCCTAGGTATTCGTTGGGACAGCCACATTTACGCTGACTACACAGTACCACCGCACTACGATTCAATGATCGGTAAATTAATCACTTATGGTGAAAACCGTGACGTTGCAATCGCCCGTGCTCGCAATGCATTAAACGAACTTGTGATTGACGGTATCAAAACAAATACACCGTTACACAAGAAGATCTTAGCAGACGAAAACTTCCAAAATGGTGGTACAAACATCCACTATCTAGAGAAGAAACTCGGTCTGTAATAGATGTTTTCGTAAAAAAGCCGGTTTACACCGGCTTTTTTGTTTTTCAACACAGCACTTTTTTGCTTTTTTATTAATCAATTGAACAAGATAAGTTATATTTTTCCACTTTAGCTAGTGACAAGCGGCGAAAAAGTTCATATACTGCCAGCGCTTCAAAAGATTGTTTTCACACAATCGCTGAAAATGGCCCTATAGCTCAGTTGGTTAGAGCACCCGACTCATAATCGGTAGGTCCCTGGTTCGAGTCCAGGTGGGGCCACCATTTTTAAAATACCGCAACTGTCAACCTTTAATTTTCAATTTAAAGCGTCAATTATCTTTCTGTAATTTAAAGAACTAAACGAACTTCATTGATCCAGCCTAATTTTGCACTGTAAATCCTTTAATTTTGAACTTATCTCTTCTGCTTCTTTGCTTTTCTCCTCCGGCCTGTATTCTCTATACTCATACCTATGAAGCCGGTTTAACACAGCGATCAAATCTCCGTATATTTTTTCATCCATAAAATACTTTGAGTTAAAGATTTTCGTCTGTATACCAGAAAAACCTGATATCTTAAATTCATCCCATTGTTGATTAAAATTGAGAGTTAGCTCTCGAACAGCTAACGCTACTCCATTTTTATCTTTGAGAAACACGTTCTTTTTATTCTCTTTTATAGCTCTATATGCAAAATTTGCAGATATTGCGGATGAGACACATGAAACAATTGCGGCAATAGCAAGTACTATTTTTGTCCATTCCATAATTTAGCTCTCTTTAGTTACAGTGAAACTTATACAACCTCGACAGCGCTACTTAGATCTTTCAGTGTTACAACATAGAAAAGTATAGAATAAAAAAACACATAAATTATATGATTCTGCTAGCAAATATTTTGAGTTCTAATAGTTTAAAACTACAATCTTTCCGCTATGATGAAATCAGATAGGCCTACATAAAATGGATTTATTTATGAGTGACAAACTCGCAAAATATTCTTTAGTACTCTGCGTTATAGCACCTTTATTGGCTGTCTTGACTTATTCTTTCAACTTTTTTGATCAACCAATATCTGATAGCAGTGCAGACTGGGGAGCCCTCGGTGACTTTTTTGGTGGAGTATTGAACCCTTTAATCGCATTTTGTGCACTTGTTTGGCTAAAATACTCCGTAAAGATTCAAAAGATCGAATTACAAGAGTTGAGGAACGAATTAAAAGCTTCAAATGCAGCCAATGAACAATCTTTAAAACATAATACTAACTTAATGAAAGTTGAGAGTATTAGATATTTTTTAAAGCTTGCTGAGCAAGAAATAAAGTCCAGAATAGAATTAAATTTTGTATATGATGTTGGAGGTCCTAATAATAAGAAAACACACAAATGCTCTCTGAAAGAAATGCTTATGGCATATGGTAGGAATAATAGTGTTAGTAATACTTATAAAGAGGGGATCAATACAAAATCAAAAGATGTAATGCGATTACATGAACTTTTCGAAATGTTGGGCTTTGCTCTTATAGAATTGAATAAACTAGAAAGCCATTCTGACAATAGTTATCCCGTTAAGTTTTATTTGTTTAAGTATAAGTATCTGATCCTTGGTATTGATAAAATACATAAAATTACCCCCTGTATTATCGATTTATTAAAAGACGACCCCCATAAAGAGTTACTATCCATAGAAAGAACTCCAAAGTGTTAGACTTGTATCGAGTTAGCGTAGGTTTGGTTAAAACTTGTGATCATATTTATCCACGCTAATTAAATAGTCGCCTTTACCGAGTATTTCTCCCAAAGTCGTCTGTTCCGCTTTTAGCTCAATTGGTTTATAAGTTTCTTTAAAGTTGTTTCTTCTGGCACCTGGCTATTCTTAGTTTAAAAATTCGTGGCAGACTATCCTTGTCATTGCAAGCCGCAACTTCAGTGTTCAATTTTGGGTAATTCAATAATGCAGTAATGTGAAAACACGATACATATCACTCCAAGTTATTGGGTAAGTATTGCTGCCAAGCTTCAACGATAAAAGGGTACTCCCCTGTGACGTCAACTCGGCTTCGCCAAAATTGCATCGCGCCGGTGTTGATCCCTTGGTAAGCAAAGATCACATCCGCCACCAGCCTATCGCCACTTTGATTCATATTCACGTCCACCTTAACCAATTGATAGCCATTAGGGTTTGGACCATCTGAACGGCTTTGATAACACAGGTGATAAGAGTTTTGGTAAATGGCTGCGTTGTTATAAAGGGCATAGTTCAATGCGCGCGTGGCATCGGTATCACCGGCAAAGGTGTCCAATGATGTGATCTCGGTAACCAGACTTTTAAACTGGGCATTATTATGGCTTTCACTGTGAATAACGTCACTAAATGGCAGCGCACTGACAGGCACGATGGTATGTACTAACACATCACCTTGCGCCAATATTTCACCGACAATGACAACCTGCCCTACCTCATTATTTTGGGCACGCCCCAGCGCGGAAATACATTGTGTGAGCAGCGCTTCGGTTGAGATGACAAGCGTATACAACTGTTCATTGTAGCGGTTGTCAAATATCCACTCCATACTGCGTGCAATATAACGATTGGTGCTGACGTTTAAGCCTTTAAACACGGTCTGATATAGCTGAGTGTTGCGGTTGAGTCGTTGCAGCGCAATGTCGTCATTGATGTTTTTGAGCATGGGCAAAGGCGTACCATGCTTATCCATGAGGCTGTTTTGATACAGTTCTTTCTCTAAGTTCAGTGATGGAAACTTGGCATTGATGTACCCCACAGCATAAACATATCGACTCATTGCCCCACTATAATTAATGTCAATTTCTTCAGCGATCATGCGCTGAGCGGTATCTGACTGATGTACCGGTTTGTTAGGCTGAACTGGCATTGGTAGCGTCATGGTCGCCTCCTAATTACTTTTAGCAAATGGTGCTAATCGGGATGAAACAAAAGGATACTGATTGGTCACATCTATATTGCAGGCATAGCGACTGCGATCCGAACTACTCAAAATAAATTCGTAAACTTGGCGAGTCGGCTCCGAATCTTGCACTTGCACATGTATTGCCAGCACATCCTCGGGTAAAAGCTGTTGATCACTGCCCACGACAATCTGATAAAAGTGACTCTTAAAATAATTACCCGCTCTGTCTTGCCCACTTAAGCCTGTGGTTGGCTTCAACGTAGGCAATGCCAACTGACGATTAGCGGGTTGACCATCGGCCAGCACCGGAATACTAATGTCTGCGGTATTGATCAGGTGCTTGACCTTCACCATAGGCAGCATGTAATCCGCCCTGCTATTTGGCATATCAAAGCCAACCAACCTGCCATTCATCACGTAGTCGTCTTGTAGATGATTAGTAGTATCAATCAACGCATCAAGCTGTGTGGGCGTATCAGGTATCAGGACGTAAGAATCGACGAGGTTAATTGTCAGTACCCAAGTTGCCTGCTGCGCCAAATATAAAAAGGGCCGATAGGTGAGATCCGGTTGGTTATCTGTCGTCACCTGATAACTAAATACCTTGTAAAATTCATCTGGGTTGGCCTTTATTGATAATGCGGCAGCCTCGTATTGTTTTTCGAGATTCAGTGTCGGAAAGCTCGGCTGTATTTTGCCAATGGCATATACCAGTTCGCCGTTGGCTTGATTAGAAGCACGCTGCACAGGGGCTGGCGCGCAGACATTGTCTGGTGTGTTCATTGTACTTTTTCCTTTGCATTAGCCAGAAGCAATCATTGTCTGAAGCGGCATGAATGGCTGTATCTCTGTATTGATAAAAGGATATAACCCACTGACATCGACACGCAGAAAATAATAGTGATGCCGTGGTGACGCATTTTCTTTATAAGTCAATGTAATATCCACCAGTTGATGCTCAGATTGTGGGTCAAAGTGGGTAAACGCAATACGGAGCAACGAGGCATTAGGTATCGCATTCGAACCTGTCAGCATCTTATGGGTTTGCACATAGATGTCAGGATAGCGAAAGGCCACAAAGTTTTTAGCCCGATCATAATCATTGCGGCCAAGGTTTGGCTTTAATTCCAACTCTCTGATCACATCCTGAATAGCGTTGGTTTCAGCACTCGAAATTTGTTGTATCGTATTGTGCAAGTCAGTCAGCGTATGATGATATACCTGCTGACAGATCACCTCAGGTAACGCTAAATCATTTTGAGCAGCGCTAACATGGCCAATCACACATGTATAAATCGGTTCGAGCGTATCTGAAGGGGGTTTAAGAGCCGCAATGAGTTGTTGTAATTCAACGGGCGTTGTTGGCATCAATACATAGCGAGGTTGTTGGTCGATATGCAATACCCAGTCTACTTGCTCTGCAAGATACAAATATTTATCACGGGCAGGGTTAGTGACTGGTAAAGCCTTATTGGTAAACACTTCATAGTAGGCTTTCTCATTGACACCAAGATCCATGGCCACACTCAAAAATTGCCGCTTAATGCCTTCATTTGGAAATACAATGTTCAGCTGACCCAATGCATAAATATAGTCATGGGCATTGCGCTGAATAGGCGGTGAGACTTCATTGGGTTGCAACTGTAACGGCGCCGTCTGCTCCTGCTCTATATTCAGCTCAGGTTGCTGATCTGATAATGCCATTGCCTCTAGGGTTACCAATGACTCGTTTTGCGAAGACGCTTGGATATCCTCTGATTGCTCAGTGTTTGCAAGTGTAGGATCCATTGACGCGCCATCATTATTTTGTTCGCTCATAATGGTTTCTCATAGCGTGTGAGAAGTGCTGATGGAGCACAGCACTTCCAATGGAAAGTTAGCTACTTGCTAGTATTGTTTTAGTTGCAACGCCCGTTGTTGCCGTGTCAATTGAATACAACGTAGTCACGCCCATGGTTGTGGCAGCTTGTGCTGTAACAGCCATTTGTTGTTGAGCCGTTGTCGCATTATGCGCTGCATTAGCCAATGCCTGTGAAGTCGCCTGAAACAAGTTACCCATCGACATTGCGGGGGCGTCACCAAGCACTTTTACATTCGCTTGCGTGACTGAGTCTGTGATTTGGTCATTGACTGAAGTTGGAAATGCCATGATTTATTCCTTAATGGTTAATTACTGTTTATGGTTAGAAAGTAAGGAATAATTTAGCGTGTTCTGGACCGATTGTTTTGGTTTAACCGATTGATTGAATGGTATATTAAATGGCTTTTTCACAGGCGTTTTTAACAGTAAACAATGGCTTTTAATACCTAAGTGACTATTTTCACCAATCCCGCTTGCGTGCTTTTTGTGCGTGTCTAAATAGCCCTGCTACGGGCTCCATATATTGCGTGTAACAGGGCTAGCAACTAGATTGACATTTCCAACTTGAGTTGGCGCTTTTAACTATAACGCTAGGTACTTTTACCAACTTGGTAAAAGTTACGATTCTATTGCTCAAGTAAGTTTTTATCACGTCCAACTACCATCTGAGCTGAGTGCGGTGTTCTGACAGTCTGGCTATTCCCTCTCGAATATCACACAGCTGAATTTCACTGCGGTTTTGAGCTAGCAAGCGTAAAGACACAAACCGCAATACATTTATGATCTCAGCACCACTGAGCGGATATTCATCAGACAGTCTGGTTAAACAGACTTCAGAGGACAGCTGAGAATGACCACACAAGCCACTTTGCCATATCTCCAAACGCTGCGCAGATTGAGGCGGTTGAAACTCAACAATGGACTCAAAACGACGGAAAAACGCATCATCTATATTGTCTTTATAATTTGATGCCAAGATCACAGTGCCATTAAACTGCTCTATACGCTGCAGTAAATAGGCAACATTTTGGTTGGCAAACTGATCATTGGAAGAACTGGTTTGCAGTCGCTTACCAAACAGGGCATCCGCTTCATCAAAAAAAAGCACCCAGTCTCGATGTTCAGCCAAGCTAAACAATTGCTCCAGATTTTTCTCTGTTTCACCAATATATTTGGACGTGATCAGAGACAGATCTACCTTATAGACCGCTTTATCTAACACTTTACCCAGCACACTGGCAGTTAGGGTTTTTCCGGTGCCCGGCGGGCCATAAAAAAGCGCGCGATAGCCCGCTCTCAGTTGTCTGCCAATTTTCCAATCTGTGCGTAGTGCCTGTCCATACCGGATCCCCTCGATAATGTCATTGAGCTGTTCACGCGTCGAATCTGGCAGTTTTAAATCGCGCCAGTCCAATTGGGTGTCAACCAAGCTGGCAGGGAAATGGCTGCTGGTTTCGGGGTGATAAGGTTCAGCAGTTGTGAACATCTGCACAAATTCAGGCTTCAGTACAAGCGGAGTGTGCAAACTTGACTGCGCTGATGACTCAGTATCCATGTCGAGCATTTGGCTCAGCAAGGCACTCCTTGTTAGCTTTTCCAGCACCTTAAATTGAGTCACCAGCTGATTTTCATCCTCTATGAAAGCCGCTGTTGCGCCAGTTGCAAGCACCGCCCCTTGGTGCTCTCGCATACCAAACTCTGTAAATGGCCGATTCGTCTGCTCGTTAATAGAAAGAAAAACATCAAACAGAGTGGGACGCACAATCGGGGCCAAAGCAAGCATGATGAGTAATCGTTCGGTCACCGTGGCATGGTTTGCAGTGAGGAAAGTCGCAAATGGAGAGTCACTGGTTTGTAATGATGGCGGCGCGGGCATGGGTAACAACTCTGGCGCCTCTGAGACGCGCAACTCAGGGTCTTTCGGTGTACCGAAGTAATGTGACACTCGATATTGAATGACCTTGTCTAACCAGCGGCATTCGCGCTCCAGATCATAGGCATTCAAGATAGCGTCAGATGGTGAAGGTATAGCGTCTTTGCTTGCAGATTGCCACATGGCTTTTTCCTCATAGTCATAATGGGTGACTTTTATCAGCGGGTTTACCCTGAGAGTGTAGCCTGATGCGTGTCTATGCTAGGTGGTAACTATGAGGAACTTTTTGGTAATTTTAATGAAAACGCAAGCGTTACTCGGATGGAGCAAGGGCGGAGCGCTGCGCTGTCATATAGCCAACTCGAGGCACAAAAGGCACCAATAAAACCTGACCAGCCGTGAGTTGATTGAGATGAGCATGGGGGTTGTGCTCAATGATGTCCATCACGGTGACGCCGGCTGCATTGACCAGTCCCTCACAGATCGATTCCAGTGTATCTCCATTGATCACTTCATAATTTAGGTAACCACTGGCTTTAAAATAAGGTACTTTGATAAGGGCACCACTTATGATTTCCTGCGATAAGAGTGCAGGATTCGCGTGCTCTATATCGATGGGAGTGACCCCTGCACAAGCACGCAAGGAGATGCTAATTAAAGCCAATGAATCACCGGGCTGAATGGTATATTTAAGTACAGTACGCATAGAGAATGACCTAAGTTAAGAGCAGGTCAGATATCGCTTGCCTGCTCATATAAGACGGGAAAGATTATTGAATCGCCCAGTAAATGGGGTATGAGCCTGTATTGTCACCAATGGCGATCGTGCGTATTTGGGTACCACTACCAGATTGCTCAAACGGCGTATAAGTAGACTCCAAAACGCGACCGTTAGTTTGCTGCTGTTGCTGAACTTCGTCACCCAAGATCCCCACTGAGTAACCGGATTGAAAGATCTGCTGTTCAATTTGCTGGACTAGAGATAAATTTGTACCATCACCAGTATTTTGCAACTGTAACCAAACAGTAGTCCCTATCGGAATTGCGGCTTCACTCACCATGTCGATCACCTTTGCGGCGATATATACCGGCGTATTCTCAGCTGGTGCACTTGTTGAGCCATCATTTTTTGAGCCAGTACTTGTCGGATCAACAATGTTTGACACATTAAGTATATAGAATGGCATTAAGGCCAGCCCATAGCCATGTTTATCACTTGCACCTGTGATTCGATTCGTTTCTTGTGCCGTCAACGGTATCGTGCACAGTTCCGTATTTTCAGAACCTGAGGTAGATGAACCAGTTGAGGTATTAAGGCTTCGCATACAAAAGCTATAACCTTCACTTTTGTACTTGTTTGCAATGCTTGGCTTCATTGTGCCATTGTAGATAATCCCTTTTGCATGAGGGTGTGCAACCTCTGCATAAGCTAGCTGTAATTCTGGTGTATTAGTTACTTTTACATAGCCTGGGTTATCTTTTGAACCTAAAGGGGATGTATTACCCATCATAAACTCTCTCTATTTAAGTGTCATAAATTTGAAGGTGAAAAACCAAACACATGAATTGGTTGAATTAACTATAAAAGAGGTGGGTTTTACCAACTTGGTAAAAGTGGGGTTTAGATTGGTATTTTTTACGTTAATTTATCTTTCCTTAACCCGCCTTGATACCTATAGCAAAACAGACCGCCAAAGGCGGCCTGTACCAACCCCCTCACATGTTGATCTAGCTATCTAGCGCTTGTGCAATTTCGGTGATCCAGACGCCACCTGGGTCACTTGAGAACTGCCAGTTCATCATGCCACCAAGACTTGAGTGTGCTTGGATAGGTTTAATCACTTCATTAATGAGTGTTTGCACTGGCATATACCCCGAACCCGCATCGTTCTGCGTGACAGGAAAGCCAGCAATAACCTTCTCTGGAGACAGGTTAGGTAGCTTTGTATAATTCAAGTATGAGCTCACAATTTGGTCCGGATTGGCACTCCAAGGTGGGTTGTTGTAAAACTGCACATTTAACCAGTCAATGTCTTGTCCAACCTGCTCTACCACTTCAACATACCCTGCCATGTATCCCCCCTGCTCTAAATACGGAGGTTGAGGCGCATGAGAAATCACATAATCGGGGCTCGGAAGGCGTTTTCTGAGCTCCTGAGTCAAAGAAACCAAAAATTGTGCGCCGTCATACCCCGCTTGACCGGTGAACGCGGCGGTGTCTTCATAATCTATATCGACACCATCTAAATGGTTATTTTTCACAAAGCTTGCTAAAGAGTCTGCCAATTTTGCTGTGTCCGCTGATAACGCACGATAAGCATCAGAAGTCATCGTACCGCCACCAAATGAGATCAGCACTTTTTGCCCCTTTTGTTGCATTGCTTTTATGGCCTCAGTAGTGCTACTTGTTAAACTAGACGCCGTTGCGGCAATGGCACCACTTAAAACTAAATTGAACGGGCTGTCAGACGATGAAGATAGAAATGCCAGATTCACCACATCATATGGCAGTTCGCTGGCATTAATCAGTGGGATTGCACCCGAGTTATAGTAGGTAATGGTTTTAGACATGATAGCTCCTTATATCTATTTAACTGAAGTGAGATTACGTTATCAGCTTAGCGGCACCAGCATTGTCTGACTTGGCAAAAGTCACGATGCTCAGCATGCTGACGATAAAATGCCTCCCCTTAGGGTTGAGAGAATTTTCAATCATCATTCGGGGTAAACCTCATCTGTTTGAAAAACTAGCTCAGTCCGCAGGTATTTTGTATTACAAAGAAATTACACAGTGGCAAGTACTCACTTAAATAGACTCCCCTTAATGAGATGAGAGACTTTGGTATCAAACAGGTCAGCACCTGAGTTAATTCAGATGCTCTTTGAGCTGATGTATGCGCCTTTCATACTCGCCCATAATATTGTGGACTACCCAGCTGGCGATCACGCCGCTACCAACATGTGCCGCGCGGATCGCCTGATACTCTGGGTAAGTATGTTGCAACCACTCAACGCCTGCGCTGATTGCACCGCCAACGGCAAGCCCAAGCAAGCTCGCATATTTGCTGTAAAAGCTTCGGGCTGAGTCCATGGCGTCTTTGGCAATGGGCAGATCGGACGTTTTCAACTCATCCAACCCAAAGTTTAAAATACGATTTGCGATGATCACGTCATCCCGTTGCGGGTTCGTAAACCCAGGGAAAAAAGCCAATAACTTGGCAATGAAGGCCAGTGCCGTGGTTTTTTGCGTGGTGAAAATATCAAGACTCGCCGCCCCCTGAAGTGGCCCCTTTTCAGGTGGAAGCGCAATCGCTGCCTCGTGTTGTTCCGAATGGACCAAATCTGTTTGCTCAGCGTCATTGTTATTGGGTGAGGAATGTAGCGTATCCATAACTTATCCTATTCAGTTGTTTAGCAGGTTGAGTTATGAGTAACTTAATCAGTAACTTTACGCGGCGCTTGGTATTTTTTATGTTTATGGATCGCTTTGAGAGGCCATTGGCAAAGAGGTTAAACAATCAAAAACACACTTTCTGAATAGTTTAAGCCGCAGAAATCACTAAAAAATGCCCGTTTCTACCAAGATAAACCGCTCAAACTTCTCTAAATTACAGCTCGAACGGCTTCAATACTTTGCACATTAAAAAGCCGCTATGAGTATAGGTGAGTACGTATCAGCTACTTTTGGGGACGTACCACAACACCTATAACGACCATCAAAGGCTACGTAATAAAGGGTTGAGATATGTATGCACAAGCAGATAAATCCAAAAAAAATACAGTAAATTCGGTGATATATTCTTCGAGCAAAAAGCAAAATACCACAAGTAAGCCTATTCAAAGGCTGGCTGATTTGTTTGGTTTAGACCAATGGGTGCCAACCGGGGCGGCAAATCCCACCAGAGCAGATTTTCAAAATTTACTGCATCATGGCCGCATCAATGCAAACCAGTTAATGGCGGTGATCCCCGCAGGATTGCAAAATACATTTGAAATTGAGCCAAGAACACAAAGAGGCTTTAAATTTGAATGGGGGGATTGGCATGTTCACGGGCATGAAGCTGATGCAGGCGCTCAAGTAGGCCACGTTGGTGGCGCAGGCTGGGTTGTGCGCATACGAAATGGCAATCAATGGCTTTTATCAGAACCCTTGGTCAGCGTTCACCCCGTTGATCATGTGAATTATTTTGCGCCGAGAAACTGGGCTCCAGCCAATGGTCAGTTTGCTAGAGCGCATTCCCATATTCCATTGGATGTCGACTAAGATATCTGACGATAATCGGGGCCTATTAGGACCATATCGACTTTAAACAGGCCTCTTTATCTATAAATTGATGTGTTGTTAGCTGACCGCGTTACATTGGTTTGTGTCGTTTGCCAACATAAAAACCTCCATGAGCCCAAGCATATTTGCTAACAGATACAGGTTAAATGAGTTACCGCTTTGACTCAATAAGGTATGTGATATGTACGCACAGATAAAACGTGATAAACAGCATAATCATCGACTCATCATAGGGCATGTTACGCAGCAAACAAGCGCCCCCAAAATAAAAGGCCTACTTCAAAAATCTGCGCATAAATACGACAAATATGCCAAGACATTATCGCGCCAGATCACCAGAGATGGAAAGGATTTGTGTGTCAAAGAAGGAAAACTAAAATATAAGATATTTAATTATCAAGGCGCAAAAATACTGGAGATCACCGACCTTGTATCTGACAAGCAGACAAAAGGCGCTGGGGTGAAGTTGATGAAACACGTCATGGAACTCGGCAAGGCAGCTGGATGTGATATCGTGCGTTTAATCGCAGAGTCCTCTGGGTATGACGGCAGGCCTAAACAGGCTGAGCTACTCCAGTGGTATACCAATCGAGGCTTACACAATGTCAAACCTGGCGGAAAATTTGGCCGCTGGATGGTCGGGGAGATAGACGACTGTCTCAAATTAATCGATGGCACATTGGCACGTTTTAATTAGTCCAAAGAGATCAGAGCGCAACGGGGACGACCTTGCACTGTGCAACTGCGCGGCTGACGGTGGCGTAGTGCCCCACAAATGCGTTGGCGATGTCACTCATGCTGTAGACCACTAAATCAGCAACAGCCATAACCCATTTTTTGTCGCATCTATCTTTATGCCCGTCAATGGGCAGCACCACAAGTCGCTTTTGTTTTTGGGTACTTCGTTCAATGCGGTATCAGCATCTTGTGTTGCGTTTTTTTGGTGCTTCTGTGCTCATTCTTTACTGCTTCATTATTCCCCATAAAAAACTGATTTTTCTTTAAAATGTTGTCAGATGTCGACACCTTTACCTTACGCTATAAATTCAATGGTTCTTTACAATGACAGACTGACAACGCTTGGCAATCATGAGTAACAGGGCATCTGTCGCCAGCCAAGCGGATTGATTTAATTACCTATGATTGCGTGGTAATGATTGGTCATCAGACAACATTTATAGCGTACGCATACATACCAAAAAGAGTGAAAAGCTTCACAAAGCCACCTTCCCCAATAAAGGTAGCTTAGGAATTCCATTCACAATGGTCGCTCATGTTTCGTCGCTTAAAAGATGGTTAACAACCCATAACTATACTTTACTTTAGAATGCTTACGATACAAGGCTTAACCTAGTTTATTCCAGCTTTCTTAGCATACCCATTGTTTATATTAATCATTGTCACTCTTAGTCTCTTCTTGATTTTCTTTTGTATCAAACTCTCCTTTCTTCCTCTGACGTTGTTTGTTTTTTTGATATTTATTTTCTGTCTTCACCATCTCTTTGGGTGCAGATACATGCACAGGTGCGCTGTTATTAAGTGATATTCGTAGCCCTTCTTTTATGCTTTCGAAATCCGCGCCTTCCTCATAAGTCACCTTCGCGCAAGATCCTCCCTCAACTTGAAATTGCAAATTCCCAATACTTTGTATGTCTAGTCTGGCACCAATCAACTTGGTATTAACTTTTTTCCCGTTATCTCCTCCAACCTTACTACCTTTGGCGTCCAAATCTTCCTCAATTAGCCTAGCTAGCAGTATCTCTAGATCTTTTTTATGGGATTTAGTTATATCTTTTTTCGGAGTCAGGCCATGTTCATTTACCTGTTGTGTATTCCCTCTCTTTTTAACAAAACCTTCCTTCTCTTCATTCTTCGCAATCTTAAATTGTTCAGCATTATTCTGCGCAATCTTCAATTGTTCAGCATTCATCATGAGCTGCGCTCCACACTGATGTTTAAACGCGTGTTTCACATTAGCACTACCACCCAGTGTGCTGACATTTTTTTGTTTACCTATAATCACGTACATATAATTAACCTTTAATATTAAATAGTTGAGGTCGACACAAGATCACATCACCCACACCATAAAGGCCTTACAGCTTTTACCTCTCCTGCCAGTGCACTATTTATGCCTCAATAACCCTTTAATAATGGTTTTTGAGGCACTTCAGCCTTTGCTGAGCATGACTTAAATTGAGATGATCGACCTTCCCTTTATTGCCTCAACCTCGCGCTCAACTGCGATGTTAAACTTTTACGCTATACTCGCTTATATATATCCAGTGAACGATGGGGTCAGGCCTTACGCACTGTCCCACCTAAACGAACCGCCTTCTCACCCCAATCCGTCGCTTGCTGCTCCAGTTTTGGGTCGTCATTGACCGCCACACCATTGACCTCTGTGGTGGGCTTTACCATCCCAAGCGCTTGCTGAGCAATATGCCCCAACTCATGGGGGAGATGTTTCTCTTGCCCTGGTGATAAATAAATGTCCTTGCCCTGCGCATACGCATGCGCCTGCACCAGCGCTGGTTTAGGCGAGTTATAGTGCACCCGCACATTGGCCAGATTCACACCGGTGAGTTTTTCCATACCGCGTCTGAGTCTGGGCGGCAAGGAACGGCTTTGCGACTGTATCCGTTTATCTGATGCAGATGCGCCTCTGCGCTGTACCAACCTCGGTTGTTGAGGCTGGGCACTGCGGCTAGGTTTGGTCACAAGTTGATTAAAGCCCATGCTGTTATTCCATCTTTGTGTGATGGTTTTACTATAGGCTGACTGTGATGTGAGTGATTGGTATAAAGTCGGGTCTCGTTGGTATTAGTTATGGAATATACATACCGATTATTTGGCTCTAATTTGACATAAAAATACCCGAACAGGTCGGGTATTAGATGGTAGGGAGTTTCTGTTTATTCGGTATCAGCAACGGCCTGTGTTGCTATTTGCTCTGCCTGATCTGGGGTCGGGCTTGACGGGGGATTACAAGCTTGGTTATAGACGGCTTGATCTGCCGCAACAACCGCATCCCTAGCGACTCTTTCTGCTTCAAAAGGTGTAGATGTCGCATACCCAGTAGACTGTGCTGCGGTGTTGATGTCAGATTGAGCCACCGCATCTGTGGCTTGTTGCTCTGCGTTTAAAATTTCTTGTTCGGATGTACTGGTCATGATGGTTCTTCCTTACTAATGACAAAATTAGGCACTGTGAAGTGCGTCGAATGGGCCTTCAGCCCAGATCTGGTTATGGGTAAACAGGTTCAGTAGCTCCATTGGCCGAGAACTGGCAAGTTCAGATAACGAGGTCTCCCAAATATTACGATGAGAACGTACTTTAATCAGTTTATGCTGGTCTCGTTGCCAATCCAGTGGCAAAAAAATGCACTTCTCTTTGGCCTTTTGTCCGTAAAGCTTATCTCTTGCAGACAAAAAGACAAGATTGCGTCGCTGCGTTTCCATTAACTGCGACTCTTCTACGCAGTAGCGCAATGACGCCTTAAACCAATTCGCAAAAGCATCTCCTTTGGCAGCCACATGCGGTGATACCTCACGAGAAGGCGGCGCTTTTTCTGAACTCGCTGATACAGGCGATGTGCTGTGCTGATGATGCAATGACTGTAAGACATCAATACACATACTTCTGTATTGTAAAGTCGGTAATGCATCTATAAACAGGTCAAATTCACCCTGTTTCCCCTGTTTAAATTGCCCGTAGGCTAGGTGTAATTGGCCCAAAGTATTGAGCCGCGCAACCACAAGTTCGGGGCGGTTTAAACCAAGTACCTCAATACTGGTATAGCCTTTGCCAAGCTGAGCGATTTTCTTCTCGCTGAGGGACTCAAGCCAAAGTGAAAAGCCGGGTAAGTTTTCGAACCCAGGCGCATAACCAAGCAAGTCAGGGGAGGACCAGATCTTTGTCTCAGCCTCAGTGAAGCTGAGCTCATCTGTCTCCATCAAATAGGCACACAATAAATCAAATGGATAAGCACGCGCTGTTATAGGGTCAAAACGAATATACTGGCGAGGGTCATCCGAGTATGGATTGACCAGCAACGACTGCTCTTGTTCCACACGGATCAGAGGAAATCGTTGACCAATCAGCGGAAATTGACCACCTTTGTGCTTATCATTGCATCCATCACAGACATACACTAGATTTTCTTGCTGATAGGCCAGTGCATAATAAGGTGAGCAGCTAATACTCTGGTTTTGCTGCAATGAGGTGCTTTTTTCAAGTAATTCTACAGGTCTGAAATGCCCTACTTTTCCCGCATTACTCGCCAATAAATAACTTTCGCAATAGGCACAACAGCCCTGAGTTAAGCCTTGTAAGTGGGCTTTAAGGTGCTCAGCAGAAAATAATGCCGTATCAAAAGCCGCGTAATTAAAGCCAGTATTTATCGTATCATCAGGCAAATCATCGGCTCTTTGCGTAATTAATACCAAGTTGTCGACTAAATCGGGCGCATACCCTTCTGCAATTAACTGGTTGCGATCTTCCGTTGTCAGCGTGTGATATTTAGGTGCATCAGCCAAACGCGCAACCAACTCCTGCATTTGCCGAGTTGCCGCGGCTGTTTTCACTTTTTCATCCGGCAGCCAATCAACAGGCTTGAAGTCTATTTTGATCATGACGTATGGCTCCTATGATTCAAGGCTATGCACTGGGCTGTTCAGCACCGCGCTGCATGGCCTCATTTTGAAAGTCCTGATTTTGCTGGATTAGCTGTTGCTCCATGTTTTTCAGTGTCTCTTCCATCGCCTGCTGTGCGGCTTGAGCACTTTTTTGTGCTGCCATTTCTTGCTCGGTAAAAACTTGTTTCATATGGGCGTTTTGCTCTTCAAGATGATGTGCTTGCGCCTCAAGTTGGGCGTCCTGATAACGGCTAAACGCGCCCAATGTGGCGTCATTGTCGGCGCTTTCCTCGGATAACGTACCTGAAGGTGCATCACTCTCCAGTACTTGATTGATACGTGCGAGGTGTTGACGCGATTGATCAACAAGTTGTGATGATTGCTGCAATGACTGATCTATGGTCTGTCTAGCCGTGGCCAACATGGTGTCTATGTCTGACAAAATCGAGTTTAACTGCGACGGCATAACGGCCTGCGACAGCGCCTGACATGCCGCTTTTTTTTGTTGTGCTGGATCCATGATAACTCCCTACTTTAGGCGGCAATTGGCCAGTGGTTAAACAAACTCAAACAGCCCTGACCATCCACGTTCAATAAGGCTTCGCTGTGATGTAAATTGAATAAATAATGACGACATAACCCAGCCTGACAGATATAACTGTCACTCGCCAACGCATTGGTCAACGTGGTTTGCAGCCCACTAATATAGTCATTAGCGGCTTTAACTAGGTCGTTAGTCTGAAGGTCGATATTAAGCACAATATTGAGTAACCCCGCGCTAAAACTACTGAAGCCGAGATTGTTTCCTCCCTCATGCCACTGTTTTATGGCATTGTGAAGATCAACGGCTTGCAGCTCAAAGGTGACCACTGGAGAATCTAAAGTATTGTTTACGACAGGGGCGAGTGTTTCAACAAGGTGATCCGGTGTGCTTTGCCCACCTTGTTTCGCATTTTTCCAAGCCAAATAGAGACAAAAATAACGTGCAAATTCACTTAAGTTTTGGGCTTTTTCAGTTGCCCACTGACAAGCGGGATGCACTGTTTGATTAGACAGATCATACGCCTGTTCGCAATAACAGATAATACTATACAGCGTGAGTTGGTCATGAAACGATGCGCCCCACCCTAAAGCATGGTAATTCAGGTTATAGCGTCGATAAAACAGCGCAATTTTATTTAAAATAGCACTGTCCACCAGACGATATTTAGCCAGTATATTCGCCAATCTCGCCTTATCTGTTTCAGAATCCCGATTACTGAATGTCGCCAAGTCTCTGAGATCATTGGTACTAAGTTCAAGTAACTTTTTGATATCAACAGACAAAGGGATCTGATGTAAATAGAGCAGCGTTGAATTCATCAGCCCCAAGTAAAGCTGCTCGATAAACTGCGCTTCTGAAGTGAAGGTCATTACTTCACTTTGTTGTATAAGTGCATCAGTGCTGTGCGCACCTTGATTAAGAAATTGGATCAGGGTCTGTGTTTTGTCAGAAAACTGCTCCAATTGCTCAATCTCTTTGTTGTTCACTATGATTGTCATAATTGCCTCTTTAGCCGACGCGTCATTTGCCGACGTTTATCTAGCTACCACCGCTTGGAAACTTATCTAGCAAATTACTTGCTGAGCTACCTACTTCGCCAAAGTTTTTGGTGCCATTTTCAACCATTTTATTTGCCGCTTCGATAATGCCTGCATAATCATCGACTTTACCTGTTGCCAACATCTGAGAAATGGCAACCCCCATAGCTGTCGTTGCCATGGTGTTGATATTTCTAAGGTTGTCTGTGGCATCTTGGATTGCAATGGCCGTCGACTGCGAGACAGATTGATAGGCTTTCCCGGCACCAGAGAGCTTGTTTAACTCACCAGTCAAACTGGTACTATTTACTATATCCAGTGACGTCTGTGTCGATGGCCCGACATTTGTTAACTCATTCATATGCTGTGCCTTAGTTAATTAATCTTATGCTCTATGCGCCCCTAGGATTCCGATTTATCTTTAGGGTCGCTTTGCTGTTTCAGCAGCTCTTTCACAAGCGCTTCTATTTGGCTTACGTCCACCTTTGGATCAGGCGCCGGGGCTTTTTCTGGCAATGGCGATGATTGTTGAAGCATTTTTGCACAGCTTGCTGCCACGGCTGCTGATGCCGATGTTTGCGCATTTTGCTGTGTTGAAATGGCATTAAACATGGACATACCGATGGTTTCTGTCGCGGCAACATTGAGCATGCCTATGGATTGCGCAGGCGCAGACCCCATCAATAGCGTGTTCACTTCGTTTACCGAGTCAGTAATTTGGTCATTTACAGTACTCATAAAGACTTCCTTTTTTATCCTTGTTTAATGGCTGCTGCACCCGCTGAAATCATCAGCGCACAACACTGCGCAACAGCCGCGCTGGATGTAGCTTGACTTCTCGCTTCATTTTGAACTGCATTGTCCATCAGTAATGAAATGGATTGACCCATAGAGGTGGATGCAGCAGCCAATGAAAAGGTTTGTGCATTGAGCGTATTAAGCACGGTGTTTCTCCTGTGTTCATTACGGATTAAAACCGGCCAAAATGGTACTGATACAGCGTATCAGTACCCAACCCGGCTTAACGGAAAACTTTTGAAATGCCTTCCGCTGTCGTGGCCGTATTAATGCCAAGCAACGTATCTACGCCTTGAACAAGCGCAGCTTGTGCTGTGACTGAGCTATTTTGCTGACCAGACGTCGCATTGTGTGCCGCATTAGACAGCGCCTGACTGGTTGCAATCATAAAGTTACCGGTTGCGATAGCAGGCGCATCACCCAGAACTTTAGTATTTACTTGTGAAACTGAATCGGTAATTTGACTATTTACAGCGGTTGGAAATGCCATAACTATTTTCCTTTTAAAGTTTTTAATAAATAGGCGTCATCGCCTGATTGTTTAAGACTGAGTAGAGACCGCTACGCAAAAATTTTGCTGGTCGCAACCCCAGTCGTTGCAGTGTCAATGGAGTAAAGAATATTTACACCCATTGTGGTTACCGCTTGCGCGGTAATATTTGCTTGTTGCTGTGCAGCAGTTGCATTATGGGCTGCGTTCGCCAGCGCCTGTGAGGTCGCCTGAAACAGGTTACCCATAGCAATAGACGGCGCATCGCCTAGCACCTGTACATTGGCTTGTGTTACTGAGTCGGTTATTTGACTGTTCACTGCGGTTGGAAAAGCCATCGTGTCGTCCTTATGGTTGTTTACAAATTCAGCCTAATTGTTGTCAGCTTAATACTTTAGGGCTTGCGTCAAATTTGCTCATTCATCGATTCAAGGTCTTTCCAGAGCAAACACGCATAAAACACCTTAGTTACCTAACCCAGCAACTGGCTGTTTTTGTGGCTGAAGAATACGTTTGGTTGCAATGCCTGTTGTTGCAGTATCAATCGAGTACAGCGTTGTGACGCCCATCGTTGTAGCCGCTTGCGCTGTCATTGCTGACTGTTGCTGCGCAGATGTTGCATTGTGTGCTGCGTTTGCTAGCGCTTGAGAGGTCGCCTGAAACAGGTTGCCCATGGACATCGCGGGCGCATCGCCCAGCACTTTTACATTGGCTTGTGTGACGGAATCAGTAATTTGATCGTTAACTGCTGTTGGAAATGCCATAATTTCACCTATTTGCTTTGAGTTTTGGAATAAAAAACATATGTGGTGTTCAGCGCATATATCTTTGCGTCATCGCCTAAACACTGAGGTCAGTATAAGAAATCTAGCAAGGTGAGAATTGGCAGTACTGCTTAAAATGGTTGGTATAATAAAGCGACTAATTGGTAAATATATCTAAACCGCTGCATGCTGATATCTATCGGTGAAATCAGCATGCACCTTGATGCTAAGTTAGTGTTTTGTGCGTTGATCGCGATATACACCGGGGCTCACCCCAACCACCGACTTAAATTTCCTTACAAAAAAGCTCAAATCAGAAAAACCGACATCATCGCAAACCTCAGTAACTTGGCTATAAGGGTCTTCGCGTAACAACACCATCGCTCTTTTGATCCTAATACGCAGTAAGGTTTGCTTAAATGACTGACCAACAAAACGTTTAAACAAAAAAGACAAATGTGAAGGACTCACACAGGCATAGCTGGCCACTTCACTTAAACTCAGTGGCTTTTCAAAGTTTTTATCGACAAATTGTAAGGCGCGAATAAGGGCCGGGTGGGATTTATGAGGATGCGGCGCAGCCGGTGTGGCAGCTATGCCCTCTCCCCTTTGCTCTGCAACAAGCAAGTCATGTTCATCATTACATTGAATTAGCGACTGCACTTCTTCGGTCAAGCTTGGCTCGACGGGCTTTAAAACATGCATTGCCATCGGCTTTGGCGTGGCCTCAGTTTGCATTGCAGGAAAAATGCTGAGCAAGGCCTGACTAGACACCGCTTGCTGGTTACTCAAAAAAGACAGTTTATCTAAACAACGCTTCAGCTGTTTCACATTATGCGGCCAGTTGTACGCTTTCAATATCTCTAATGCCTGAGGTTGAAGCTGTAAATTCGCAATGTGCTGACAAGTCCCCCGATAATGCTTAACCAATGCGTCGATGTCTTCTTTGCGTTCGTGCAAAGAAGGAACCGAGAGCTCAAGACAATGATAATGTAACCAACTCAAAAATGAATGCTGCTGACTTTGTCCTAATGCCTCAGCTTGCTTTTCACATGTGGTAGACGTGATCAGTCGTAAAGCGGGATACTCTGTTGATAAATTGAGCCAGTAGTCTTTAACTGATTCCGCTTGCGCTGAACTGAGCATATCTATGTTTTTCAGATAAAGTGAGCCATTTTGTGTTTGTGCAATGAGCTGTTCTAGCTGAGCCGCTGCACACTGCTCACCCCAATTGGCGACATTCGAGACAATCAATGACTCAGAGCTGGCTTTCCCTAAATTGTGCAGATGACACGCAGCGAGATGCTTTCCACTGCCTGGCTCGCCAATGATGTGAACAGGCAAGTTACAATGGGTAAGTTGGTTTATCTGCTGATTTAATTTAAACAATGCATCACTCGTACCAATCCAAGGTTGTACGGCGGGTGTTAATTTTAAAACTGTAGACATGGTTTTTCCTTGTTTTCTCAAAGTACAGAAAACATGCGCATTCAACCGCGTACTGAATGGCATGCCGTGTGGTCAAGGAAAAGATATTTTTTTACGCTCCCTAATATTGGGTCATATGCGGGTCACTTGCTCAGTCTTGCCCTGAATATGATCAAACGAGCCAGAGATATACCAACTAAACTCTGTTTCATGCACCAGGCTTTTGAGCGCTTCTTGGATCAAAGGGTGCACAAAGCTAAAGCGATCCTCATTTTGCCTGATCAGTCCACTGCAAAGCATTTTATGCAACACACACAATGGGGCCCGAATTTCATGGTATTCATTAAATGACTGTAACTGCTGGGTATCAAAATACTGACCAAGACTGGCGGCAAACTTCAACGTATTGGCAACGTCACAAGGCATATTATTGAGGCTACTTAGAGCCAGTAATTGCAATGTGTCAGGGACTTCTGTTGCTGTATAGTCATCACAGAGTAATTGTTTTAAAAAAGAAGGGTTGCCTTCAGCGCGCTCAATCGCAGCGATGACCCGTCTTTGCTGACTTGCAACTAACACACCTTGGCTTCTAAGGATGTAATTCGCAAGCTGGTGCATGGACTGCTTATCCAGTGGTTTCACTGCAATGGAATGGGCGCGGGTAAGCCAGCTTGGTGGTTGTACAAAAAACCTTTTTTGCTGAGCCGAAATAATGAGTAGCATAGGTTGTGGGCAGTCACTTTGAGCAAATTGACTGACAAAGTACAGTTCCTTAGCAGTTAAATTGTGCGCATCATCAATGACCATGTTTACGATGCCTTTATGGGCAATATAGCGTAACAATTGCTGTATCAACTGCGCGTCTAACTGTTGCTTACGCACCGTACAAAGTACGTCCAGTGCCTGTGATTCATGTTCATTTAACGCAAGACCCAACCACTGATATAAGCGCAAAATACTCAAAGGCCCGGTAGCAACTGTATAGACCTTACTCTCTATCGCAGCATGAGATGTTTCTTCATTAATCGATAACAAGGCGCGCACTAAACCGGCAATGGCTGAACGACCTTGGTTTTTCAATGAGGGAGCTGGACATAAAAAATAAAGACTCGATTGATTTGCTGCCTTTAACTGGGCTACAAAGGTGTTCAACAATGCGGTTTTACCAGCCCCTGTCATTCCTTGCAGATAAATGGTCTGTAACGCTGAATGTTTAACTGCTTGATTTAAAATCGTGTGGAACTGTTGTAACTCCCACTCTCTGCCAAAGCAAGGGAGCGGCATATCTCTGATCAAGTGGCTATAAATCCAAGGTGGTGTATCAGTATCTTGAAGTAAAGTATCAATACTGACCTCAAAATAACTGGCCAAGCTTTTGATGGTGCGACATAACACCTGCTTTCCAGCTTCAGCCCGTTTGATTGTAGAAACTGAAACAGGTAACCGCCGGCTTGCACACTCTTCAGCAAGCTGCTCTCGACTAAGGGCTTTTTTTTCTCAGTAAACGTAATACTGTCTTATTTAATGCAACTCTGCCGTTGCTAGAAACACTCATAGTTACTCCTTTAAATAATGATTATAAATGGTTGAAAGTACTGTTTGCTTTGTTCGCTAAATCGACAAAATCCATTTTGCAGATATGTTAACAGTATTTGTATTACGCGTTATTACAAGGCTATGAATGGACGAGCGAACCTACGAGTATTCACGCCAATATGACATAAATATGAATAAAGTGCGGACTACTTCCCGTGAAAAACACGTTATATGACGAAATAGTAATAGGCACTAAGCAAAGTGATATTTGTTGCTTAAAATAACATGTAGAGATCAATTCACGTTTATCAAAAAAACGCCCCTGTTTTACCAGAGGCGCTTTAGTCTCTACTTTAAATATTCCATGGGTTCGCCAGTTTGCAGCGATCTATCCGTTAGGGTTTTATCGGGTTGGCGAAGATCCGGTTTTAACTTGTGGCCATACTTGTCGACGCTATTTAAATAGTCGTCTTTATCGCGTATTTCTCCTGAGGCTTCCAGCTCTGCTTTTAGCTCACCCGGCTTGTGGGTTTCTTTAAAGCTGCTGTTTTGTGGCGTCAGACTACTCTCTGTATTTAAAATCAACGGTAGGCCATCTTTGCCACTGCCAATCACCACCACTTTGGCATTATTCGATTTTGCCAACTCGATGGTGGCTTCAATACCACGCCATTTAAGATAGGCCTCAGAAATACCGTCACTGACCATTTCTTGAAAAAGCGCAATCCCTTTGGCTTCTTCCTCTTTACGCAGCGCTTCTTTTTTCGCGACTTCAACACGCATTTTATACTCTTCCAAAATATAGTTTTGATTCACTTTGGAAATGATCGCACTGTGTACTTTATCGGGTAAATCAACGCGCTTGATCAGCACATCATCTAAGTTCACCAAGTGGTGACCCGCCATTTTTTGCGCCTCTTGGCGCAGCATCGACTTCTCTTTTAGTTCCAGCTCATTGAGCACTTGTCCAAGCAACTCTTCTTGTACTTCTTTGCGTTGATTGCCATACACCTGCTCTGCATCGTATTGCGATACAATCATGCGCACTCCAGAGCTCACCTCTGGGAGAATGATTTCATCGACATAATCTGGCCCGACTAACTTGTGCAAATAGGGGATAAAGTCTACTTCAGGGCGATAACGTACCGTGATATCTAGGGTGATCCGCAAGCCCTCGTTGGTGATGGCATACACATTGGTATGTGCAGTTTGGTAACGGCTAGAGTAAATGGTGAGCGTATCCCATGGAAACACCAATACTGTGCCTTCATGTAATGGCGCATCCAAATAAGTACCGCCACCAAAGCGCTTCCAAAGTACCCCAACTTCACCCGAATCAACCTTGATAAAAATGACTGGAATAAGCGCTATCACCAAAAAGATCGCAATCAATAAGGTTAACCCTGCGCGAAAGCGCCAAGATAAAATGCGTCGTCTCAATTTAGGTTGATAACGTTTGAGCAAGCGCATCAAAATATTCGATATTATTATTGCCAAGATGGCGCTAATTATAATCGTCAGCGTTATATCAGAAGGGAGAATGATGTTCATGATGTTACTCCTTTACCCTCAACTTCATGGTGTTCCATTAACTGTCCTTCGACCATTTTTAAGTGCACATCGGCCAAATGGAAATACGCATCATCATGGGTGATGGCAATGACGGTGTTACCGCGAGCTTTAAGTTTTGGCAGCACCTGCTCATAAAACTTACGCCTAAAAATAGGGTCCTGATCCGCCGCCCACTCATCAAAGATATAAATGGGTCGGTTTTCTAAAATGGTGCTCAAAAGAGCCAATCGCTTGCGCTGACCGGATGATAGGTCAATGCTGCTAAACTCCCCATCCACTACTTTGACCTTGGTGTTCATCTCTAAAAACGCCAACCAATCATCGATTTCTTCTTGGCTGGTATTGTGAATACCATAAAGCTGCTTGAATAAATGAAAGTCTGCGAACACCGCTGTAAATAAGCTGCGATAGGCTTCTTTGAGGTTATCTGTAATAGGTTGGCCATCGACTAATATTTGCCCGCCTTGCAGTTCATACAACCCAGTTAACATACGGATAAATGTGGTTTTACCGCTACCATTACCACCGGTAATAAAGGTGACCTGCCCGCGCTTCAAGCTCAAATCCACAGGACCAACAAAAAACGGCCTGTCACCACCTTTTTGGCCATGCTGGTAATAAGCCCCTTCCAGTTTCAACTCATCAAAATTATGTACATAGGAAAAGTGCTCTGTATCTAAGTTTGAATTATCCACTTTGGCACGTTTGAGGTCTTCTTCCAAAGTCAGTACGTTTTGCGCCGCTTCCGTTGCGGTGGTGTAAATTGGGATCCCGCCAACAATACTGGTAATGGGGCCAATTAAAAACAGTGACGCCGTGGTGACTTTGATCACCACATCTGTGTATACATGAGACAGGCTCGGCACAATAAACACCATGGCTCCCGTGGCGGCAAAAAAGGTGATTTGCGAGAGCACAAAATCAGTAGCGAATAAAGTTTGTGTGGTGGTTTTGGCTTTTTTAGCCCGCGCGGAGTCCATAACAAATTCATGTTCTAAGTCATCGGCTCGCGGCACGCTCAGCTTCACCTCTTTAAAGCCATCCAACAAGTCAGATAAGCGTTGGATCAACTTATTTTCGCTCTCAAATGACAGCTGCATATTGCGTTGGATTTCATTAGCGCGTAGCCGGTGAATGCTGGCGCCCATTAAAATTAAAATGGAGATAACCAAAAACGCCACAAACGAGTGCCACGCGATATATAAAGAGGTAAAAAACACTAGGCTGATCGACTGACCAATAATCACAAACAGCTGTGCCGACTGTGAGATGGTTTGCAGCTCTTTACTGAGCGTATTAAAAATGCGCTCTTTGCCTATGGTTTCAAGGGTGGATAACTCGGTATGACGCACACATTCAAATAACTCAACACGCAGCCTATCAATGGCTTTTTCGACCATTTTCGCGGCTTTGGTCATCAGCCTTTGCTGCGTCAGGCCATAAATTGAAATGGTCAGAATAAACAACACCAGATAATAGAGAATATGGTTCTCTTTGTGGATATCTGAAATGTTTTCCGACACGTTATTTATCAAGGCAAGGACTAACGCATTAGCAAGGCCAGAGATACAGCCCAACATCACGAAAGTCCTTTTCTTTATTTTTATATTCCGACTGATTAAATCGTATAATACCATTTTGATTTTCTTATCATTTTTGTTATCGGCTAAATAGCCTTACAGCGATAATTATCGCCAAGCGCACTTAAAATAAATTAAAGCTAGTCGTCCTCACTTTCTTGCTGTGGGTTACGATCTTGGGTGAGCAGCAACATCAGCAAGCTCACTATCGGCGTCAAAAATAATGAAATCAGAAAAAAGCCCACCGGCCCTGCAAACGTATTGCGTCCCCAATAGCCGGATAAAATACATAACACCAAATACAATGCCACTATCATAATGACCTCCTCAAAAGCCCAATGCTGCGAAATAAACCAACAGTTAACCTGTTGGTTTATCAAGGTTCAGCCACTGTGATTACACAGTGGCATCGCTCGGTTGTGTGCTGGCATTACCTTTATTTTTACGATATTTCGCTGCAATATCAGCAATATCGCCCTTAATGCTAGAAAGATTAAGGTCAATCAAAGTGCCACCATTTTCAAAATGACGAATAAACGTGCTGCCTACTGCATGCGTAGATGCGGCAGACACTACAGGCATAAATGCGATTGCACTCAATGTTCCAATTACCGGCACTGCTTTTAAGAAGCTACTTAAACCAGCTCCCCCAAGCGTTTGCGGAAATGAACCACCGATCACAGCACTGACCGTGCCACGCAGTTTATTGTCGCTGTATGATTGGCCATACACGTTGGCAATTTCACCAATCATCTTCATTTGGATACCCGTCAAAGCCACTAAATCAACCGCTGGAATTGGGATTAACCCAGAACCAAACGACCATTTAGAGTACTTATCGACAATGATCTGCGCCACGGCTGCTCGGTCTTCTGCCTGAACTACAGTGCTTTGCGGCTCCGTAGCAGAAGCATTCGCTTCATTTGCCTTGTCGTCCTTTGCTGTTTTTGTCGCTGTCATAATTCATCCTCTATGATGTAGATTTAAACAGTTGTGAACCCACCAAGTTCATGCGAAGTGTTTAAACATCATTAAACTTTGCATTTACTTGCCCTTATCACTGTAATTCCACGCGAAATTACAGAAATTCCGTATTAAGGCCGACAAAAGTACAGAGACACACTTCACCCAACACTCTAATGCAGGCAGCCTTTAACTCATCTTGTTACTGGTATTAATTCACCGTGCCATCGAGCACGCCTTGGCACTGCTCGGTACGGTGTCTATCGTTATAGAAAATAATGTTACGTAACTCTTCTGCGATACAATCAGACTCATAACCGGTTTTGTGGTAATTACTAAACGCCATCACGGTTTGATCACGCTCTAACAACCTTGAAAAGCTGGTCACCCATGAATACGGGTAGCTGCCTGAGTACTGTAAAAACTTCTCGTATTTGTTCAAATTGGTACTGTTAGGATCATCTGGGCAATCGGCGACTTTGCCATACTGATTTGGGTCGATATAGGTCACAAACCAGCCGTAGCCAAAGTACTCACATTCATCATCACTTTGGGTGTTTTGGTACGGCGCAAACGCCATTTCTTTTTGTTCGGCATTTAAGATTAGGTCACCATATAGACCTTGATCCCACTTATGCATGTCTTTCACTGTTGAATACATGTCGCCAGCGGAATACAGCACTAACGGGTTGCTATACGGGTTTTTAAAGATGTTTTCGTAAGGCGTTGGCCCGCCCGTTTCAGGTGGGCGACCCGTTGTGAGTGGCAAATATTGGTTTTCGTCAAAGACATAACCTGTGGTCATATTTTCATAAATACCAATGGCGTTAAACGCACCGCTGTCTTGCATATTGAGCGGGTCTAATATTTGCTCTTTAACGATGTTTCTGAAATAAAAGCTTGGGTCTATTTGACCTTGCTTACCTGCGGCTAACTGTTCAATGATGTTACCAATGAGGTAGTAATTACAATTGCTGTAGGTAAACTTGGAACCCGGCTCAAAACTCGGTTTGTTATCCTGCTCTGTACAGGTACAAAAGCGATTGCCAAAACCTTCAGGACCATTTAAATCTAACGTGTCATCGTATAAATATGGTCGCCAGCCCCAATCAAGATATACGTCTGGATTATCACTGTAGTTATCTATGCCTGAGGACATGCTCAACAGGTTATGTAATGAGACATCCGCGCATTGATTTTTCGGATACCAAGGCAGGTAATCGCCCACCGTTTTGGTTTTTAAATCCTCGTCTGCCAGCATGCGTAGTAAAATTGCTGCGGCAAACTCTTTGGTATTCGACCCAATGCGATATTTTGAGTCTGATGTATTGGCGACATCATATTGAATATTTTGTGGGCCGCAATTGGCCTTGTACACCACATCCTCACCGGAAGTGACGTAAATACTGCCAAAAAAGACCATCTTATCGCAGTAGTCTTTGACAGTGACTTCGAACATTTCTATCTGTTCGGCAGTAATGGTGTGGTCTTTTGCCACTCCATTTTTAAAACAAGAGGTCAGAAGTAAACTCATACAGCATAGGCTTAAAACCCTGAGTTGTTGCTGATAAAGCCCGTTCATTGTGTGTTTCCCTAGCGTTGCTCAGTTACTTTGCTAACTTCTTTACTACTAACAAAACTCATATTTAGCACGACAATTGCGTCCATATTAGTACGCCGCTTTTGCCATACCCACCAGCACCTTTCTGGTGCCCGTATACGCTTCTCGACCATGGGTGTATAACATGTTGTCGAGCAGCATAATGTCATTGCGCTGCCACTGATAAGCAAATGTCAGCGAGCGATACACCTCATTAATAATGGCAATATCACTGGCTGCTATTTCACTGCCATCTCCGTAGTAGGCATTGCGCGGTAAATTCTCTAGCCCAATACTCTCTCGCATTGACTCAGGTAACTGATTGTCGATGCTTGAGCAGTGAAATAAATGCGCCTGATTAAACCACACCTTTTCACCTGTTTGTGGGTGGGTCGCAACCGCAGGACGAATTTGCTTGGTCTGCAAGTGGTTATCAGGCTTCCACTCAAAAATAATGTCGTTTTTCCAGCAATACGCTTCAACTTCCTCTTTATTTTGAGTTTGAAATACTTCCTGCCATGGCAAATCAATATCGCCATAGTTGCGCACATACATGACGCCCAGTTTTTCAAACTTTTCCCGCAGCGCCACAGGTAATTGCTGATACACTAAGCGGCTGTCAGCGAGCGGTGTATTACCACCTGTTTTTGCCGGGACCACACAGAAAAATCCCATGCGCATTGGCCAACAGTTGGAGTAGGCATTTTCGTTGTGCTGCAAAATAACCTGATCAGCGTGATACTCCGTGGTCGTATAAATGTTGTTTCTCAGTGCAGTGCGTGGTGAGGAGCGATAAATATACTGGCTGAGTTGCTCGCCAAAAATTGCTTCCAAAATCGTGCTGAACTGATTGGTGCTCACAATATTCAAGCCGCGCAGCAAGGCCACACCATCTCTATCTACCCACTCATTAATCTCTTTAATATGGCTTTTCACCCAAGCCAAACCACTTTGCTTTTGCGCTGAAAGGTCATGCACAAAACTATTCAGCTCGGTCCTCGTGTCCTCTTTGTCGAGCGCTAGTAACTGATCCATTCTATTCCCATCCTTAACTAGGTAAGATAAAATTACAACATAATATTTACATTTAACTGTGCAGTATGTAGTGATCTTCTATCTGCGTAACAAGCGCTTGCATGTCCGCCTTGTTTTGTAAAATTGATAGATGATCTCCTGCTACTTCCAGTGCAGTAAGGTTCGTCACCACACGCTGCCACCCCATGTCTAACTTCACTGCTCGCCCCTCAAATTCTTTGGTGTCTGCCGCTTTGATGACTTTGACTTTCACAGCCAACAACGGCGTATCAATCACCAAATTCGACAGCAATTGGGCCTTATATACTTGATAAAATGTTGCTAATTGCTGTGCTGACATATGCACGTCAACGTGTGAGAGCCAATCTGACAAAAGCGCAAACTTTGCCATTCCAGCCATTTGACTATAGTGCTCAATTTCATTTTGTCGCGGCGAAAGACTGAAAAATTCACATAAGTCATGTAACACAAACTTGTCAATTTGCCGTTCATCAACAGACGTGCTGGGCTGACTAGGCAGCGGGGTATCTAAAATGGTCAACGAGGCACACGCCAATTCACTGTGCTGCGACAAAAGACACAGCTCATAACCAATGAATGCACCAAATGAATGTGTCACGACATGGACTTGTTCAAAATCGCCCTCCAGTGCTTGCAGGTAATGTTTCGCTGTCTGATGAATATCCCCTATCACATCAGGTTTGTCGGCAATTAAATCTGGTTGCAAACCATAAACAGGAATACGTGCATCAAGTCTATCCACCAGCTGCACAAATGAAATGAGCAAGCCACCTGCGCCCGCTATCAGCACCACAGGCGTGAAGCCCACTTCCCCTTGCTGCAAACACATCACGCTTGTCGGTGTATTCCCCTGATGAGGCTGCTTGGCACACTGGGTGTCAATAAAAGCCGCCAACGACCGCACTGTGCTATATTGCATCACGGCAGCTAAAGGCACTGTGATTGCTAATTGAGATTGGATCTCGGCCACTAACTGCATGACCAACAAGGAGTGACCACCGAGCACAAAAAAGTCATCGTCTAGCCCGACATGGTCAACTTTAAGCAGCTGAGAAAATCGCGCTGCAATGCCAATCTCAAGGCGACTTTGTGGCTTTGTCTTAGCGTGAGTTGGCACGCTGAGCCCTTTTGCACGGGCAACTAATGCTTTGCGGTCTAGCTTACCGCTACTGGTATGCGGCAGCGCATCGATTGAGGTGATAAGTTGCGGGACCATATAGCTTGGTAGCTGAGTGCTGAGTATCTCGCGCAGCGCTGATGTATCCACCTGTAGACGTGCCGATTCGAAAAACGCAACCAACTGCTCATTGCCACTGCTATCTTGGCGCACCACGACCGCGCAATTGCCAATGCCTTCAATGGCCATCAACTGACTTTCAATATCTGCAAGTTCAATACGATACCCTCGTACCTTTACTTGACCATCCCGGCGACCTAAAAAGATAACTTCGTTGCGTGCATTCACCTTCACCAAGTCACCGGTTTTATAAAGTCTCAAACCGGTATGAGGGTCAATGACAAATGCCTCAGCGGTTTTTTTCGTATCTCCTAAATAGCCCCTCGCAAGACCGACACCACTAATGTACAGCTCACCAGTCACATACTGAGGCAGCGGCCTAAGCTGTGCGTCTAAAACATGTAATTGCAATCCGTTGACAGGGCGACCTATGGCAATGTCTTCGTCTTGCCAATTCGTCACTTCTTGCAAGGTAGCTGAAATGGTGGTCTCAGTTGGCCCGTAAGCATTGATCAATCGTATCTGAGTACCTTGATTTTTTTGCCATGATTTGAGTGCCGCCAGCTGCATTTGCTCACCCCCTATGGTGATCAATCGCAACGATGGGCCAAAAGCTTGAGGCGCAGCACACAGTTGGTGCCAATAGGCTGTGGGCAAACTCATTAAGCTAATATCCGCATTGTGCGTTAACTCACTGAGCCTTGCAGTATCGAGCAGCTGAGACGGCTCAGCCATCACTAAAGTCGCGCCACTAAGCAAGGCGCAAAATACCTCTTCGGCAAATACATCAAAGCTAAAGCTGGCAAATTGCAGGTAGTTATCAGTGCGATTTATCTCATATTGCGCTGACAAGCTGCGCACATAATTAAGGATACTGCGCTGCTCCACCATCACCCCTTTTGGCACGCCAGTGGTGCCTGAGGTATAAATCACATAGCCCAGATCAGACCCTAAGCCTACTGATTTTAAAGCGTCGCCTAAATAGCAATCTAATTGCGCATTAACGTCATCAATTTGATAAGTGGGACATGGTGCAACTTGGTCTTGCCAAATCGCGCTATCCGTTAATACTAATGCGGCTTGGCACGATGCCACTATCAGCTGTTTTCTTTGCAGCGGCAGTGCCGATGTCATCGGCACATACGCCGCCCCCGCTTTTAATACCGCCAAAACGGCAATGATAAGATCAGGTCCTGGCTCAATAGCAATTCCAACAATCGGCTGCGAGTCACTGTGTCCCGCCTGCTCCACCAGCCAGTGGGCGAGTCGATTACTCTGCCCGTCCAGCTCTGCATAACTTAAACATGCACTGGGGCTGATATCCCCGTTATCAAAATAGACCAATGCGGTTTCACTGCTGTGTTCAAACGCTGTTTGCATAAATGCATCAGCGAGCGTCTCAGCTTTTAGCGTGTACTCGTCAACCGTATGTGCTTTATTGGCTAATTCAAAGCGGGTAAATTCGCTCTCAACTTGCCCATGTAAGGTGTGTGACAGTTCACACAGTTGCTGTGTAGGTTGCTCACAGACTTGTTCGAGCAACTGGGCCAACATTGCGACAAAATGCTGGCTCTGTGCTTCATTTAATACACTGGTTTGATAACACAGAGTCAAAGACAGTAGCTTATCTCCGCCTACTACAAAAGATAACGGATAGTGGGTCTGATCTTGATAGTCACTGCTGATGATTTCAAACGGCAGGCTCGGCCCTTGGGACAAAGGATCGGTCGGATAGTTCTCAAACACATACAGCACATCAAACAAATCCTGCTGATTGTCTATCTGGCTCCACGTTTGCACATCACTTAAGCTGCTATGCGGAAATTGACTCAGTGCAGTCACATTGGCTTTGAATCCCTGCAAATAGTCGGTGACACACATCTGCATATCAATCTGGGTATACACAGCTTGAGTGTTAATGTAAGGACCAACACGGCTGGCCATATTGCTAAGCGCAGCTGGCCGCCCCGCAACTGTTTGACCAAACATCACCTCACTGCGACCCACACAAACACTCAGCCAATAAGCGAAGACAGCTTGGATAAGTTGATTGGCAGTCAGCCCAAGCTCTGAGGCAGTTTGAGCCATCCCTTGGCACTGTGCTTCGCTCAGTACCTGATGGTATTCATGATATTGCACAGGCGCATTGATAGTGGTTTTGAGACAGTCACTGATCAACGTCGGTGAGTCGATATCGCTAAGATATGCTTGCCAAAACGCAGCTTCTTCCGCGCGGTCACGCTGTTGTGTATAAGCAATATACTCTGCAAAGTTATCTGAGCGTATCGCCGGAACTTGACCATCGGTGCGCGCAGCATAAAAGCGCAGCAGCTCACTGAATAATACCGGCAATGACCAGCCATCCATGATCATATGATGATAGGTCCAAATAAAGCCAACACACTGCTCGGACATTAACACCAATTGCAATCGCATACAGGGCGCTTGGTTCAGCACTATACCTTGCTGATACGCCTGCTGAGCTAACTGATCAAAACAGACCCCTTGCTCCTCCTGCCCTTGACTATCCACCAACTCAACAGGAACTTCTGCATGCTCTAACACCACCTGCACTGGCTGACCGTCAAGCGTTGTAAACGCACTGCGCAAAATACTGTGCTGCTTGATGACTTGTTGCCACGCGTAGATAAACGCCTCGCAATCAAAGTCGCCAGCAAACATAAAGCAACACTGCTCAAGGTAAGGGCTTGTTGCTTGGGCCTGCGCTTCTGCTAACTGAGTTTGAAACCACATCCCTTGTTGAAGTGGGCTGAGCGGGTAAATATCTGCGACAGCCTGCTCAGGGTATTGGGCGATGAGCTGAGCGAGTCCTCGATTAGAGCAGGTGGGCAGTAACTTAAAATCACTTAGCGTGTAATGACGCCTTGTTTGCTTTGAGCAATGAGTAAGTACCTCATCTATCGCGCTTTGTAATTGAGCGACAAACGCCTCAGCTGTGGCCTGAGAGATTTGCTTTGCATCAAAGTCACAGTGCATGCGCAAGCTCTCAGCTTGAATCGAAGATGTAAGCTGCATCGCATAAAAACAATGATTTTCTGGTGCTATCAAGTCCCCACAAGACTCATTCACATCACTTAGTGGACCCGCACTGTGGATCACGCTATCAAGTTGACCAAGGTAGTTAAAAAACACCAATTTGCTGGTGTCTATCGCCAATACCTCTCTCACCTTTGCATCTGAATGCAAGTAACGCAGCGTACCGTAATCACTGGCTTTGTCTTGCACCGCAGCCAGTGCCTCTTTGGCCGCGCAGATCATGTCTCCCACCGTGGTAGCATTTACAAAAAGATGCAGTGGATACATGGCGGTCATCCACCCCAGAGTCTCACTGCCATCTACTTGCCCCTGTAATGCCTCTCGACCATGCCCTTCCATCATCAACACATGAGATTGCGCATCAGTTAACTTAAACAATGTCAGATGCACTGCGGCCAACAATAAGGTTTGAATTTGCGTGCCATAAGCATTATTGGCAACTGTTAGTAAGGCTTGCGTCTGCGATGTGGTGAGTTTTAATTGCAGGCTGTGAACTGATGCCTGAGCGGCTGTTTGTTCATGTATGTCAAAATATGTTTGCTTACGAGCAGCTTGCACTGCTGGCAACCAATCATCCACCTTGGCATGATGTTGTGCATGATCTCGCAGCGCCTGCGACACTTGTTGAATACTGACTTTAGGTGGTATTAAAGAGATCGCGTCATCCGTAACACTCATTTGCAGGGCATGAAATAAGTCTTCCAATACAAGGCGCCAAGATACCCCATCGATGATCAGGTGGTGAGCAATGATACACAAGCGGTTTTTATCATTTTGCTTGCCCGTATTAGCCATGATAAAACGCACTAAAGGCGAGCCATTAAATTGCAAACTCCGCTGCCCTTGCTGACAGGTATTTTGCCACGCATCCTGCCAGCCATCTGACGCGCTCAGGTCACACGTATGGACAATGGCAGATGCATAAAGCCCATCAACAAAATGCAGTGTGTTGTTTTCAGCTACCGTCAACCTTAAACTATCATGTCGTGCGATAAGTGCTGTAACGGCTGCTTCTAATTGCCCTGCTGAGACATTCTTATCTAGCCCCAACATCACCGCTTGGTTCCAGTGCGTGGGCAATGCAAATTGCTGCTCAAAAAACCAGTGCTGTGTGGGTAATAGACTGGCTTTTCCACGACTTGGCATATAAGTCACTTGATTGCTCGAAGCGCTATCTGTGTTGAGAGAGGCCTGCGCGATATGTGTACTTAACTGGGCTACGCTTGAATAAGTCAACACATCAGAGACGGCTAAATCAAAGCCCAATGCCCGCGCCCGAGTAGCAATTTGTATACTTAAAATTGAATCCCCGCCCATGGCAAAAAAGTCATCATCAGGCTGTAAATCAGGCCGTTTCAATAACGTACGATAAACCTGTAATAACGCACGACTCGACTCTGTCAGCCCTTCTTCGGTATCTGCAGAACTGACCCTCGGCACGCTAACCTTGTGCTTTACTTGCATGTGCAGCGCTGGCTTATCCACCTTGCCATGGGGCGTCAGCGGCATCTCAGTCAGCAATACATACTTACTGGGTAGCATATGCGCTGGCAGAGCATCACAAAGTTGTACTTCTAACTGCTTAGAAAGTGTTTGCTCATCCAAAGCAGCAGTTTGGCAAATAAAGGCCACTAAACAGGCGCCCGCCTCACCTGAATCACACAGCAATACAATTGCTTGCTCTACTTCAGGTAGGACACGCAGTTGACTCTCAATTTCATCCAGCTCAATGCGATAACCGCGCAGTTTGATTTGGTCATCATTACGACCAATGTAAGCTAAACGCCCATTTGCAAGCTGTCTGACCAAATCCCCCGTGCGATATACCCGCATTGCGTCGCCTGTGGGTGCACGCCAGTTAATAAAGCGCTCATTGGTAAGCGCTGTGCGCCCCAAGTAGCCACTTGCCAAACTGGCGCCTGCAATGCAAAGCTCGCCGATCGCACCAATGGGTTGTAATTGTTGCTGCGCGTCTAAAATGAGTAGCTGGGTATTATCAATAGGCAGGCCAATATCTGGCGTTATTGCGCCCGACTCAACAATACCTGAGGTGGCAACCACGGCGCTTTCCGTCGGTCCATAATTATTAATGAGTGCAAATGGGTGCCCTGAAGTATCCACTGGCGCAAGCTTGTCACCGCCGACCAACAAGTAACGCAATGACTGCGGGGTAAACTCGCTGTCAGCTAAAACCGCCTGCGCAACCGGTGTGGCTAAAAAGCTATGGGTGACTTGGTGCGTGTGCATTGCTTGCGTCAATAGCCGTGCATCACTAAAGGTAGTTTTTGGTAAAAATACCAATTGCGCACCCGCCACCAAATAAGGCCACACTTCCCATGCCGCGGCATCAAATGCCACACTGGCAGTTTGTGTCGCTACAGAGTGGCTATCTACAGCAAAGGCGCGCTGATGCCACTGGCACAAATTCATTAATCCTTGGTGGGTATTCATCACCCCTTTTGGTTGACCTGTAGTCCCCGAGGTGTAGATCACATAAGCGAGCTGCGCGGAATTTGCAGGCAGCGACGGCAACGGCCTCCTTTGAGTAGACGTCACATCAAGGGCTTCTACATCAATCAGTTGAGCCGAGCCAGCTTCCTTATGATTAAACAGATCAGAGCCTAAAGAATTTGTTAGTACAAACTTACATTCACTATCTTTGGTAATAAAGTGGATCCGAGACTGTGGATAGCTGGGGTCAACTGGCACATAACATGCGCCAACTCGCATCACCGCAAGCAGTGCAGTGATCCACCGACTCCCTGAAGGTAGGCAGACCATAACTCGGTCGTCATTTTGTAGCCCTTGTTCAGTTAAATATACAGCAAACTGTTCGGCAGCTGATAGCAGCTCGCCATAAGTCATGCATGTGCCATCTATGTCGACAAGTGCCGTTCGATTGGCAGACTCGGTATTCTGGTGAGCCCAAATAGGCTGCAGTACGCTCGGCGAGCGCAGCGCATGTTGCTCACCGCATAATATCTGTTTTTGCCATGTTGCAGTTTTTACTAATGGTAGTTCAGTTACCCGCTGATCTAGGTTTGTCACCGCAGCTTTCACCATGGCCTCAAACGCGTCAGCCAATCCCGCGATTGCATGATGAGAAAATAGGGTTTTATCATAAACCCAATTGAGCCGTATGCCATCAGATTGCTCACTACAGGTTAAGTCGAGCTCAAACTTTGCCTGACTATTAGGCTCATCCAATGCAGTGACTTGTATATCGCCTAATGTCAACTCAGTGTGCTCTTTTGGGTCAAACGCAAAGCTGATTTGAAATAAGCTGTGATGGCTCAGGTCTGTTCGCGGCTCACAGAGCGCTGATATTTGCTCAAAAGGCATCCCTTGATGCTCATGTACAGCTAAGATCTGCGCTTTTTGCGCAGCCAATAAGGATTCGAGCGTCATCTCTGGTGTAAACTGAACGCGGATGGGGAGTACATTAACAAAAAAGCCAACAATGTCTTTGAGCTGAGCATGGTGACGCCCAGAAAATGGTGAACCTACCACCACATCAGATACTTGACTGCAACGGGCAATACACAAAGAGAACAACGTGTGTAGCCACATAAAATGGCTCATCCCTAAACGCTGGCATTGCAAAGTGATATGTTCAGACAAAGTGCTGTCAAAATGGCTAATGTATGTTGCACCGAGTTGCAGAGATTTATTGCTCCGCATCCCATCCAAAGCCAGCTCATGGACCTGAGGCGCCCCTGCCAAATAGCCTTGCCAAAATGCGTGATGTGTCGCGCCTTGCAACTGTGTTTTCTGCCATATTGCATAATCAAGATAGGTCACTTGTTTCGCAGCCTCACAGCCAAAATCCGCTGTAATGCCATCGCACGCGCGCTGATATGCCACAGTGAGGTCATCAACGATAAGCCTTAAAGAGTGCGCATCACAGGCAATATGGTGCACATTGATGCGTAACTTAAACTCTCTTTGTGATAACTTCAGTAAGTGCACTCTGATCATCAAGTCTCGCTCAAGGTCGAATGCCTGCTGGTCATCATCGCGCTGTAGTTTACGCCAAGTAAGGTCACTCTGCTGAGCAGACTTATCAGAGACATCCACCACCTGCAAAGGCACAGAAAAATCGGGGAGAACGCGCTGTTGCGGTGCGCCAGATTGTTCTATATATATCACAGTTCTTAAAATAGCGTGGCGCTGAATTACCTGCTGCCAAGAAGCTTTAAAAGCACTTAAATTCAATTCCCCTTTAAGTAAAAATGACATGGGAACGTGATAAACAGCGACAGCTTGCTCAGCGCTTTGAATGTTATCTAACGCCCACAACCGCTGCTGAGCAAACGACACAGGCCCCTGAGTTTGCTGTGTACACTGCAACGCTGGAACTACCGATGCCTCACTGACAGAGGCTTTATCAGCCAGCCGCTGCGCCAGCGCTTTAACACTGCTATATTGGAACAGTTCAAAAAGCACGGCATCTAAGCCAAAGTGTGCTTTTAAGTAATAACATAGCTCTACTGCAAGCAATGAATGCCCGCCCAGAGTAAAAAAGTCATCCTGCAAGCCAACTTCATGGGGGCATTGCAATACAGACTTGAACGCTTCTGCAACGTGTATTTCAACAGGTGTGGTAGGCGCTTCAAAAGGTGCTTTATCGTTATCTATTTCAATTAAAGATAACAATGCTTTTTTATCTACCTTGCCATTCACTGTCAGTGGCATCTTAGACACAGAGCGTGCAAAGCTCGGCAGCATAAAATCAGGTAGAGTGGCTTTTAAAAAGGTGTTTAGCTGGGCACTTAAATCAGTAAAAGCCGCATCATCACCTTCGGTAATAAATGCTGCAACGTAAGCGCCTTTAACTGGATGCTGGTTGAGTATCACTACCGCTTCATCAACCCAAGGGTGCATCCTGAGCTGATTTTCTATTTCACCCAACTCAATACGGTATCCGCGCACTTTAACTTGGTCGTCAATACGACCGATGTATGTCATTTCTCCATCCGGCAGCAGTCGCACTAAATCTCCTGAACGATATAGTCGTTCACTGTGCGTTTTTGCTAGATGCAGTTCAACAAAACGCTGCTGATTTAGCTTAGGGCGTTGCCAATAGCCCCGTGCGACACCTTCACCGCCGACATATAACTCGCCAATGGCACCTTGCGGCAGCAGGCGCTGATGACTGTCTAGCACATAGCTGGACGTGGTATGGATGGGTTTACCTATGTTGCTTTGACCAAGGGCGAGGTCGTCATCGCTAAGGCGCTTAAAGGTGACATGCACCGTGGTTTCTGTGATCCCATACATATTGATCAACTGACATGTCGGTACCAGTTTTCGCCATGGTTTGATTTTGCTCGGTTGCAGCGCTTCGCCACCAAAAATAACATATCGAATGGCTGGCTGTTGATGGGTTTCTTCCACCAGCCGCTGCATACAGCTTTGCAGCACATAAAACGCACTGGGCGTTTGGTTTAATACTGTCACGCCTTCGCGAAGTAGTAGCTTAGCAAACGACTCGGTATCTTTTGCCGTATGGCTATCAACCACTACGAGCTTGCCGCCAAACAAGAGTGCGCCGTACATTTCCCAGACCGAAAAATCAAAGCAGAACGAGTGAAATAGGCTCCACACATCTTGTTCATTAAAATCAAATAGGTTCGGCTCAGTAAACAGCAAACGTACGACATGGCGATGCTCTATTTGCACCCCTTTGGGCTTGCCTGTGGTACCTGAGGTATAGATCATATAGGCAAGGTGATCCGGCTGTATCTTTGGCACAACAAATTGTCGGCCACTGTGCGCGTCAATTGCTCTATCTGCGACAATGCACCGCACTGCAAGCTGAGAAAACAAGGCTACACTTTGCTCATCACACACCAACAAATCACTGTTGATATCCGCTACAATGTATTCAATTCGCTCTTGTGGGTAACTTGGGTCGATAGGGACATAAGCACCGCCTGCTTTTAGAATCGCCAGTAATGCGACCACCATGTCGGTACTGCGCGTCATGCTCACAGGTACCAACTGCTGAGGTTTGACACCTTCAGCAATTAACGCACAGGCAAGGGCATCAATGCGCACTCCAAGCTGGGTATACGTAAGCGAAGATGTGCCATTAGTCACCGCAGTGCGCGAGCCAACATTGATGACCTGCTGTTCAAATAACGAGACAATGCTGTGTTGCTCTGGCCAACTCGCTTGGCACTGCGGCTGAGATAGCAGTTGATTGGCATGTGACTTATCCAATAAGGGCACATCCCCCACTGCCATAGTCGGGTGATTGACTATGCCTTCGAGCATCACTGCAAAACTGCCTGCCCAATTTTTAATCGTTTCCCTGTGGTAAAGATCACTGTCATACTTCCAGTGAACCACCAAAGCCTCACCATCAAACTGGGCATGTAGTTCTAGGTCACACTTAACCGCAACGCTCTGATTATCTAATGCTTTACACTCTTCCACCTCAAGCCCATTTAGCGTCAACGTTTGTTCATCCGGTTGGGTTAAGGAAAATAAGATTTGTACTACAGGATGATGGCTTAAATCTCGCGTCTGGCCTAAGTGTTCAACCAATTTATCAAAAGGCAATGCACGATATTCCAGCGCCGCTAAATTACGCGCTTTTTGCGCTGCAAACCATTGCTCACAAGAAAGCTGTTCATCGACTTCAGCATGCATCACTAAGGTGTTCACGAACAAACCTATCAAGTGTTCCAATTGCGGGTTATCACGCCCAAGTACTGGTGTGCCAATTACCACCCGAGATTGCTGGTTCAAACGTGCAATGAACAGCATGACACTGCTACTTAGCCACATAAAAAGTGAGCTTTGCTGCGCAGAAGATAAAGAAGCTATGCGCTTAGTGAGATCACGAGACAGGGATTGCACATAGCGCGCCCCCTGCTCTGTTTGCACGGCCATTCTTGGCCAATCACTCGGCAATGATTGCAGTGGATCCAGGCCCGCTAATTGCGATTTAAAATACGCCAGGTGGGCCGCGAGGTTCTCATCACACAGTTGTGCTCGCTGCCACGCCGCATAGTCAACATACTGTAGTGCTAAAGTCGGCAATTGTGCCTGTGTCTTGCTCAGATCGGCGTTGTAAATGGTCGCTACTTCATCCACTAAATTCGCCATAGATGCACCATCTGAGACGATATGGTGCATATTAAAAAATAACCGGTGCTGATGCGTATCAGACAGCACTAAAACACGGATTAAACAGCCGCTTTCAAGGTTAAATTCTCGTGTGCAAAAATGCTTAATATGGCTGTCGATTTGCTCGGCTTTCTCATCAATTGATAACTGGCTGACATCAAGCCACTCAAACGGTGTTTCAAAGTCTCGCATGATGCGTGCATAGGGCTTACCATTTGACTCATCCCCAGCAAGAAACTGGCAGCGCAAACTTTCATGACGCTCAATCACTTGTCCAATGGCATATTTCAAGGCATCAACATCAAGCTCTCCAGTTAAACGAAACGAGGCTGGCATGTAATACTGCTGGCCACCATGCAGCTGCTCAATAAACCACAAACTCTCTTGTGCAAAACTCAGCGGGAGCTGTTCGGTACGCGCTATTGGACGAATAGTCCCATCGTGCGCTAACACTGTGTGGGTTCGCTGTTGTTGAAAATAGCTTACTAAGTCTGCTTTATTGGCGATGACCTTGCTTTTAAGTGCTTCAGGAAAAGCACCTTTTTGACGAAATGCCAAGCGGCCGTCTTTTTCGTATAACGTGACCCCTGCATCTAGCGCCTCAGCGATCAGCGATTCAAGTTCTAGTGTCTGACTCGTTATCACAGGAACATCTCCTCTGATGAATCACTATCACTAAGTTGCGCTTGTTCATAAGCAGTGTGGATCCGGATCCACTTCACCAATGCGGTTATAGTGGGTCGTTCAAACAACACGCGCATCGGCACAGCGATATTCAACTGCTCTTGAATTAATCCAGCACATTGAATTGCCAGCAAAGAGTGCCCGCCCAGAGTAAAGAAATTATCTGTGATCCCAAACTCATCTACTGCCAGCACAGTAGCAAAAATTTGATGCAGCGCTTTTTCAAGCTCAGAGCTTGGCACAACCACCTCAGTCTTGCTTTGACACTGCTGTGCCCAGCTTTTCAAGGAATGAGTATCTAGCTTGCCATTATTAGTCAAAGGCAAATGCGTCACTTGAATAAAGCGATGCGGCAACATATAAGTTGGTAACTGTAATGCAAGCTGCTCACAATATTGGATGCCACGTATCTCATCGACTAACTGGGGCAATGACACTGTTTGGCCGTCATTTTCGAGCACAACAAATGCCTCGATATTGTCTCCCTTCTCGTTCAACAACACCTGAGCTTCTTTAATCTCTGCTTGTTGCACTAAATAGTGCGCAATTTCGTCCAGTTCGATACGATACCCGCGCAATTTCACTTGTTGGTCAATGCGCCCAGCAAACCTTAATTGCATGGCATTTGACGCTTCATCGAATTGCCACTTTGCTTTATCACCGGTGCGATAAAAACTTACCGCTTGCGCTGTTGACTGTAATGACAGGGTGATAAATTTCTCATCGGTCAGTTCAGACTTGCCTAAATAGCCAGCACTGATGGCGTCGCCAGACACATACAGCTCGCCCAATACGCCATTTGGCACAAATTGCTGTAGCTCATCTAGCACCACACAATGACTGTATGGCATCGCTTGACCAATTGGCACATCATTCTGACCGCTTGCAATAAGCTGCTCAATCGTTTGACTGTCACAGCGGTAAATACTGGTGCCGACTGTCGCCTCAGTTGGTCCATATTCATTGACCCACTGAGTATTCGGTAAAAACACATCCAGCGCTTTTAGCAACTGGCATGACAACGCTTCTCCGCCGATAACCACACAATGCCGCCCGCTAAATTGGCGGGTCAAAGACAACTGGTTAGCCACTTCCAATGCGCCTTTAAGGTGTGCCGGGGTTACTTTTAACAAGTAGGAATCATGACTAAACAAGCGCTTCGCTAGTTCAGCTAACAAGGTGTCATTGTCATCGATGAGTTCGATACCTAACCCTGCCAGCAAGCCGCCCCACAAGGTGGTGACTGTGGCATCGAACGCAACGGGGGTGCTTACTATCGCGCGTGAAAGGGTACTGTTGGTATACTCTCTAATGGCAAATGACACATAATGGTGCAAATTTTGGTGGCTGATTTGCACACCCTTGGGTTGCCCCGTGGTCCCAGAGGTATAAATGACATAGGCCAAGGCATCAACATGAGGTTTAGGCAGCAAGCTTTGATCAAACGATTCTGGCCAGTTCGCCGAGTCTTTGATTGAAAACAAAGTCAGCGGCGACTGCGCAATCGAGTCTGATAAATTTGCCAGTCCGCGTATCAAATCATCACTGCTGATCACACCCGCAGCCCCACTGTCTTGCAAAATATATTGAATGCGTGCGGCGGGCAATTTAGGGTCAATTGGTACATAGGCACACCCAGCACGTAATACGGCAAGCAATGCAACCACCATATCCGCACTCGGCGATAAGCACACCGCCAACTTATCATCAGCATTTACGCCATTTGCCAATAAGTGACTTGCCAGAGATCCCGCTCGTTGCCACAGCGCTTCATAACTCAACGAGCGCCCCTCTGCATCAGTGACAGCCACCTTATCCCTGTGCATATACACCACGTTTTCAAAACGCTCATGTAAACACACGGGCGTATCATGCTCACAGATATGGCCTGCAGCTTTAGCTAGTACTCGTTGCTGCTCAGGGGATAGCATTGCCAAGCGACTAATCGGCCAATCAGGACCGTTTAAAGCGGCATTAATCAAAACATTGAACGCTTCTGCCATGGCCGCTATGGTGCTTTGTTTAAACAGCGCGCTGCTAAAGCGCCACTCTAATTCAATTTCCGACCCTTGCTCTATGGCATTGACCTCTAAATCAAACTTGAGGTTAAGTGACTCTAAAGGCGTCTCTTCAATGTGCAGATCAGGTAAGGCAATATCAACAACTTCATTGTTTTGTAGCGCAAATAAAATCTGAAATAATGGCTGGTGGCTTAAGCTGCGTTCAGGGCTCAAGACTTCAACCACCTGCTCAAATGGCAGCGTTTGGTGTTTAAACGCATCTAAAATCACGGCTTTTTGCTGAGCAAGATACTGATTAAACGTGAGGTGCTTCTCAGCCTGAGCTCGGATCACCACCGTATTTACAAAAAAGCCAATTAACTCATTAAGTTGTTTTTGAGTTCGCCCCGCAACTGGCGAGCCAATCGCGACATCATTTACGCCACTCATGCGCATCATCAACAGCGAAAACGCACTGTGTAACCACATAAATAAGGTCACAGACTCAGTCTGACACTGGTTTTTTATCGCTGCGGTGGTCGCCTCATTGAGTTTCATTTTGAATTGCTTCGCTGCCAACGCTTGCACTTTGGGCCGTGCAAAATCCAGTGGTAATTGATGAATTGGCGGGCTGCCAGCAAGTTGCTGGCGCCAGTAATCAATTGCAACTTGCTGCTTGTCTGGTGTGAAATGTGCCCTTTGCCAATGCGCAAAGTCCGCATATTGCACCGCCAATGGCTGACTCAGCGCATGAGGGAGTTGGTAATCTACTTCCCCTTTATGATGGCGATAAAATGCGATAATTTCTTTGACTAAAATGGCCATTGACCAACCATCACTGGCAATGTGATGCATATTGAAATGCACCCAATAGCACTGCAATTCGCGTTTTATCACAGTAACGCGCAGCATCACATCTTGACTCAAATCGAAGGCTTTTTGACAAAACTGCGCCTTTAGCTGAGCTTCTCTATGACACTTGTCGCTTTCATCTAACATCGAAATGTCTTCATAGATCAGCGGCACTTCTACCTGATCTTTGATCAGCTGCTCAGGTGACTCATTACTTGCCCCAGGCAATATGACGCTTCGCAGCACTTCGTGTCGTGTAATAATGCTCTCGAGTGCAGCATTAAATGCAAAAAGGTCAAGCTCTCCAGTAAGGACAAAGCTGGCAGGCATGTGATATTGGCTGCTGCCATTTTGTAGCTGGTCTATAAGCCACAAACGCTGCTGCGAGAACGACAACGGTAACGAATGAGTGCGCGCAACCACTGGGATTTCATCGCCTGCCGCTAACCGCTCAAAGCTCGGTAGTGCATCAGCCAAGGCCTGTACACTCGGGGTTTTAAATAATTGCGGTAGAGTAATATCAACTTGCATTTGTTGACGAATTTGGCTGATAAGCTTGATCGCCAATAAAGAGTGGCCACCTAGCTCGAAAAAGCTGTCCTCTAGACCAATATTTGCTGTTGGCAATATCGCTTGATACAACGCCATCAGCGTTTTTTGCTGCGCTGTTAACTGGGTATGCTGAGCGACCACATTGCTTTGAACTGTATCTTCTTTTGTCGCTTCATAGCCTGCAACTAAGGCCACTTTATCCACTTTGCCGTTGGCAGTTAAAGGCATTACAGCCACAGTATGAAACGCCGCAGGGATCATATAGCTTGGCAACACCTCAGAGAGTTGCTGGCGCAATTGACGCGCAGACAATTTAGATTCAGTTTGCCATAGCACATGTGCTATCAGAGTTTGCGCATTGTCATCTACTGTCAGCGCGCAATCAACAATGCCCTGTATCGCCAAAATAAATTGCGATACAGCGTCTAAATCAACACGGTAACCACGCAGTTTGACTTGCTCATCTGTGCGCCCCAAGTAACGAAGGTACTTGGGTGCACCGTGCGCGTCGAGCTGCCATTTCACCACATCACCGGAGCGATAAACAGACTGCATATGGTTTGAAGTGATGTTTCGCAATGTGAATTTTTTCGCTGTTAACTCTGCTTGATTAACATACCCTTGACTCACCATACTTCCCGCTATCAAGAGCTCACCGGCCATATTCCGTGCTACTGGTTGGTCAAATTCATCGACAACGAGTAAGGTGGCTCCCTCAATCGCAGAGCCAATGGGTACATCTGGCGCACTTGCCAGTTCCGCCTGTGACATGCTTGTCGGAATATCAAAAACACTGACACCCACAGTACTTTCAGTCGGGCCATACTCATTCACGATATGACAATTAGGCAGCTTCTCTCTGAATTTAATCACCAGATCAGACTGAAGCGCTTCTCCACCAACAATTAATCGGTGCAGGGTTTCACAAATTGGCTTGTCGTCCGTCAGAGATAAAACCGCACGTAAATGGGCGGGGGTTAATTTAAATAACGAGGCTTGTTTTGCCCACAGCTTATCGATTAATTCAGGGATGAGCGACACACCCTGCGGCAAAATAGTCAGTGAGCCCCCGCTCATTAATGTCGGCACAATCGCCGTTACTGTGGCATCAAATGCCGCAGGCGTACTCATCACACTGTGCTGCGGCTCTGGCATCATATAACTGCTCATGGCATGGTGAAGATAGCCTTGCAAATTACTGTGATTAATGGGCACCCCTTTAGGTTGGCCCGTTGAACCTGAGGTATAAATGATATAGCAATCTCTTGCGGACAGTGGTAACTCACAAGTAGGCAAGTCATTAATGTCTGGTGCTGTATCTGGGTATGAAGACAGTATTGAGTCTTCGCTAAGCGCATCATCGAGCAGCAAAAAGTCACTGCCTGCTTCTATCAGTTTGTCCGCGCTCTCACTGAATGCCAGTGTCAACATCACCTCCGCATCCAAGATGACATGCTCGAGTGTTTTAACTGGTGTGTCATGGTGCAAAGGCACATAAACATGCTCTGCTTTTAGCACCCCTAACATAGCAATCACGGTCAATGGCCCTTCTGGCAACAATAGCGCAATACGTGCTTGAGGTTCGAAGGCCATTTCCAGCAAGCAATGCGCCAGCTGATTCGTAATGCGGTCAACCTCTTCATAGCACCAGCTTTGCGCTGCAAAACTCAACGCCGTTCGCTGGGGGGACTTGTGTGCAACTTGGCTAAATTGCGTCGCCCATGAAGTCACCTCCGAATTAACCACTTCGATTGACTGACTTGCACGAATAAAAGCCTGCGAAACAGCAGGACGCCACAGGGTTAACTGAGACAAAGCTATACCTGGGTTATCGAGGCATTGCTCCAATACCCACAGATATTGCGCATGAAAGTCTGCCATACTCTGCAGATCCCAAAGTGCAGTATCAAAGAGCCATTCAATGCAACATGTCTTGGCATCATCGATGACACATACTTCCAGATCAAGCTTGGCACTGCGTGCCGTTTGCGGTATCAGTTGCACCTCTAAATCTTGAAGCTGTAGGGTTTCGTTGACTTCGGTGTTCACCCTAAATACGACCTGTGCCAACGGGTGTATCGCCAAGTTACGTGGCACGTCAAGTGCCTCTACCAACACATCAAATGGCACCACTTGATGGGCTTGTGCTGCCAAAAACTGCGCCTGACTGTCCTGTAGCGCCTCGTTAAACTGTGTACCTGTGGCAAATTTATCTCTCAAGACCAAGGTATTAATAAAATTGCCAATTACGGACTCAAAAGCCTGCATTTCGCGCCCTGATACCGGCGTGGCAATCACGATATCTCGTTGCTGCTGTGCACGGCTCATCCACATACTAAACGCCGTTTTTAGCAGTTGAAAGCGCGTGCATCCATGGTGCTGGCAAAATACATGCATCGCATCTCTAAGCGAGTTCGGCAGCTCAAAGCAAGCAAGCTCCCCGCCTTGAACCGCTTCATTGGATCTAGCTCTGTCTGTGGGCAACGCATGCACTTGTGGTATCTCTGCCAGCGCTTCACGCCAGTAGTCTAGGCTTGCTTGCCAATTTTCAGTGTCAGATACTCTGCGCTGCCAATCGATGAAGTCTAAATAGGTAAACTGCGGTGTTTCAATGGCATAATTTTGCTGCTCACTCGCTTGATACGCACGACTTAATGCATCGGCTAAGACTGCAATTGACCACCCATCTGAAATAATGTGATGCATGGTGATAAGCAGCATATGACTGGTTTGAGTGCATTTTACAAGTGTGGCTCTGAGCATCAGATCTGTACTTAAATCAAAACCACGCTTGGTATCCGCCGTCACAATATCATCAATAAGACGCTGTTGATGACTGCCTTCATACGCTGATAAATCATCGTAATTCAATGCAAAAACCTTGTCCGCATTGTCTTTTTGATAAGCCGTGCCCTGCGTATCTTGATGGAAGGTAAAACGCAGCATGGGGTGAGCTTGGAGCACAGAACAAAATGCTCGCTCTAAGCGCTCGCAATTCAACTCGCCCGTTATGTGATACGCACCTTGCAAATGATATTGCTCACTGTGCCCTTGCATCTGGTCTATAAACCAAATTCGCTGCTGAGCAAAAGACAGCGGGTAGCTATCCTGCTTTGCAATTGACCTCACAGGAAGCTGTTCAATCTGCGCATCCTGAGACTCTATACACAATGCCAATTCCGCTATGCTGGGGTTCGCAAAAATATGCTTTAAACTCAGAGAAACGCCACATTGCACCTTAACCTCATTGAGTAGACGCATGGCTAATAATGAGTGTCCGCCAATAGCAAAAAAGCTGTGATCAATGCCAATGCCCGAACAGCCTGTTAAAGTCGCAAACATATCCAAGAGCTGATGATGAAGTGCCGTTTGCGGTGCACGCGTTGCATCTGATATTTCTATGCTCAGCGATGCAAGGACCCTGCGGTCTATTTTTCCATTATTCAGCTTGGGCAGGGAGGCTTGTTTGATCAAATATGCGGGGATCATATGCGCAGGTAATTGCTGTTTTAACTGCTGTCGAATTGCAGATTCACACTGCGTCAGTTCAATGCGTTTATCATCTGGCACAAAGTAGCCCACCAGCATGTTTTGTTGTGCAACTTGGCGGCAGATCACCGCGACTTCTTGCACTTTCTCCAGCGTTTGTAGCTTGCTTTCAACTTCAGCAATATCAACTCTAAAGCCATTGATTTTAAGTTGCTTATCCAGCCTGCCTAAAAACTCGACTTGGCCGTCAAAATTACATTTAACTTGGTCGCCAGTACGATAATAACGGGCTGAATCGCCATCACCGACTTTAAGCGATACAAAAGCGTCTTCAGTCACTTTTGCGGCATTAATATAGCCATTTGCAAGACTCTCACCGCCAATGTAAAGCTCTCCGGGTACACCCGCACACACGGGTTGTTGCTGCGCATCTAATATCGCGAATCTAATATGATTAAATGGCGCACCGATAGGGATTGACTCCAAATCATGCTCAGTTGGGATCTCAAAGGTACACACTCCGATACACGCCTCAGTTGGCCCATAGTGATTAAACAATCGTGCATCAGAGTTTAAGTCTCGAAGCTGCTGCACTAAGGTCAAACTAAGCGCCTCACCACCGAGTATCCACTGCTCCACATGTAAAGTGGATTGCTGCAACCAAGGCAATAACACGTGTGCAAAAGAAGGGGTGAGCTTTATCAGGTTTACGTCGTGCTGATGACATGCTTTCACAAGCAATTCAGGTTCCGTGCTATCGCATAGCAGTACAGAGCCAGCCCCCATTAGCACTGGAAATATCCCTGTAAGCCCTAAATCAGTCGCAAGCCCTGTGACGACCGCTGAACATGTCTCTGGAGTGAATGTCACACGCTCAGATACGCCCGCGACATACCTTGCCAGGGCATGGTGCGATACCACCGCACCTTTTGGTTTACCTGTACTGCCAGAGGTAAACATTACATAAGCAATGTCTTCACCTAATGGCATATTGGGCAAGCTTTGCTGTACACTTTGCGCATATAGACGGCTTATATCGAGCACATCTATACCACCCTCTTGCAGCTTTTCTATCTGTGCCAAGTGCTCACTCGCACATAACACACGCTGACTACCTGCTTGTGACATGATTTCCGAGATACGCTCCACTGGCGTCGCTGCATCGATAGGCAAATACGCGATGCCCGCGCGCATCGCGCCAAGCATCCAAATTAAGCTTTGAATATCACGCCGAACTAATAACGTGATCGGTGATGATGCAGGCTGATGCAGTGCATATAGGCGCAGAGCCACGCCTTCTAATTGCGTGATTAACGCATCATAGCTCATCACCGAAGCGGCTTGCCCACTCTCTGCGTTTTCCTGGATCAACGCTGTACGCTCTGGATGGCGCTGAGCGCTGTGATAAAGCCCCTCAATGACACTCACTGGTGCAGCACTCGGCTGTGCAGCTCCCAATATCGGTAGCGAAGAAGGCAGTGAAATTTGACCGATAACTTGCTCTGTAGAGCGACAGGCCATATCAATCAAGGCTGTATAATCGTCTGTAAATTGCTGCACAAATCGGGCATCAAACAGCTGCTTTGCATAATCTAGGCTCAGCTGTATGCCATCATGATCATCTGTGATACTCAAGGTCAGATCGTACTTGGCAGTGTGATTGTCCAAATCAAAAAGCTCAGCACTGAGCTCATCATTACACACGACTCTCTGTGCTATGCCATTGTAGTTAAACAATATTTGGAACAGCGCCGAATGCGCGGTGGATTTTGCCAAATCTAATGCATCTATGATCTCTTCCACTGCAACACTTTGGTGTTCAAGACCGGCTTTTACTAATTGGTGAGTTTGGGTCAAAATTTGCTCTAACGACTGCTGACCATGCAATCGTGCTCGCATCGGCAGCGTATTAATAAAGCAGCCGACTACCTGTTCAAATTCAGCTTGAGTGCGATTTAAAACCGGCACACCTAGGGTAATATCTTCAGCTTGCCCATAGCGATGTAAAAGGGCATAAAATACCCCTAAATAGCCTGCAAATGGGGTAACACCTAACTGTTGGCACAATGCAGAAAAGCGCTGCGCCAGAGACTGTGAAATAGACGCCTCTAGTTTGGCACCTTGATATTGCTTGTGTGCTTCACGTGGCACACTGGTCGGCAACTCAAAAACTGATAGGTCTGCCAGTTGTTGCTGCCAGTAACTCAACTGCTGTTGATACGCACTGCTTTGCTGGTATTTGTTTTCCCAGTGCACAAAGTCCAAATATTGAAGCGTTTTTTGTGCTTCAGCTTGTCCCGCTAGTTCATCAATCAGTGACTGCGTAAACAGTCGAATTGACCAGCCGTCGGCGACAATATGGTGCATACACACATATAGCCATTGACCTTGCTCCTGCGCCACCAACAAGCGCGCTCTTACTAATAGCTCTGACTCTAAATCAAATTGATAAGATAACTCATCCTGTACCTTCTTCGCGGCAGCTTCACTGTCAATATCGCCTGCCACAGATTGCACTTGTAAGGTCAGTTTTACATCACGATTAACACTCTGGACAACCTCGCCATCTTGCTGCTTGAATTGACTGCGCAGTACATCATAACGCTGTAACACCGCATTTAATGCGCTTTCTATTTGTGCCGCGTTATATGCTTTAGATAGGCGTAACAATCCCGCCATGTTGTACGCATTGAGCTGTGTTTCGTATTGCTCGATAAACCAAATACGCTGCTGCGCGCGCGACAGCTTACCCACCTTTTGATGATGTCGCTGCATATATGCAATGAGTGCTTGCTTATGCTCCCTTATCAGCGCTAACTTTTGCGGCGGTATTTCACTTTGCCGGCTTCTGAGCTTTAAACGCCCATCTTGAACATAGATATAGATCCCTTGGCCATCTAACTCGGCCAATAAAGTTTCAATCGCTGAATTTTCCATTCTTACAAGTCCATCTCTGTCATGGATTTATCATCAAAAGCTGCGCTGATATCGCGCCCGCTAACTATGTCACTGATAACTTCTACTTGGGTCGCGCCGTGCATTGCCTGATCAGGTTCTGCCATCAGCACACCAATGCGCTGAGCAAGTAAAACGACACTGCTAAAATCAAACACGTCAGCCACGGTGCAACGCACTGCAAAATGTCGGTTAATCCGGGATATCAACTGCATTGCCATTACCGAGTTACCACCACAGTCAAAAAAGCTACTGTCTGTGCTCATCTGCTCTATGGGTAATAAGTCGATAAAATATCCAAGTAAAGTCTGCTCTATCTGGTCATCTGGAGCGCGATGACGCGCTACATGGCCAGTTTCAAGCACTGGCAATGCAAGCGACTTGGTATCAATTTTGCCATTCGGTGTGCGGGGCCATTGTTCAAGCCAACTGACAAATTCTGGTACCATATAGCTGGGTAGCTTCATCATTAAATGCTGACGAATGGCACTGTACTCCCACTGCACACCTTGCTGTGGACAAGAGAGGCAAAACGCGCATAAATGGGCTGTGCCTGACTGAGCTGTTTTGACTAAGACACGCACATCATCATGACCGAGTAACTTGCGCAATTGATATTCAACTTCGGCCAACTCGATGCGATGCCCATGCAACTTCACTTGGTTGTCTAAGCGCCCTTGCAACTCAAATCGGCCATCGGGTAAACACCTTGCTTTATCACCTGTTTTATATAGCCGTAAAGGCTGATGATTAACGGTGTGCGTCACGAAACACTGAGCAGTCAACTCTGCGCGATTAAGATAACCGTTTGCCAAGCCCGCACCACTTATCCAAAGCTCACCCCAAACACCAATGGGCAACGGCTCGCTTTGCTCGTTGGCTTGCTCAGACATGACAAACAACCCCGTATTCGCAATGCCATGACCTATGGTAATGTCATGTGCATCGGTAATGTGCGCAACGCTTGACCAAATGGTGGTTTCTGTGGGCCCATACATATTCCAAAGCTGAACATTTTGGTTCAACAGCTTTTCTGCCAGATTAGCAGTCAATGGCTCACCGCCACACAGTACTGTTAATCCTGAAATACTATTGGGAGCAGCCTGAATAATAAGTTGCCAAAGCGTCGGAGTCGCTTGCATAAAGGAGATCTGCTGTCGCTCAATCAATTCTGAAACCGCCAGCGGATCGCTACACGCTGCTTCACTGGCAATCACTAAGGTCGCCCCAGAAATAATGGGTAAGAATAACTCCAATGCCGCAATATCAAATGCCATCGTTGTAATGGCTAACACATGGTCTTGCTGGGAAATACCTGGCTTCTCTTGCATAGAAAGTAAAAAGTTGGCCAAAGCACCATGGTTAATTTCAACCCCTTTAGGGCGACCACTTGAGCCCGAGGTATAAATCACATAAGCGCACTGCTCACTGGCAACTGCGCTTTTTGGTAATGCAGTTTGATACGCTGCAATTTCACTGGCTTCGAGGTCAATATCGACACACACCATGCCCGTATCGACCATGGTTTTAATTTCAGCGCATGGCGCATCGCACAGCAGTAAATCAGCTTGCGCATCTGACAGCACTTCCCGTATCCGCGCTTGCGGGTAAGTAACATCAATGGGCAAATAAGCCGATCCCGCTTTTAACACGGCGAGCAAAGCGACCAACAGTTTACTGGTGCGTGATAAAGCAACCGCCACTAAACTACCCGCCCCTACACCTTGCGCCATGAGGTGGTGCGCTAACTGATTCGATTGCGCTTCCAACGCTTGGTAACTGAGCTCAGTAATATCATCTTTCACCGCTATTTTTTGCGGTGTGTTGAATGCCTGTTGCGACACCATGTCAATCAATGAATCACACTCAAACCCCAGAGAAGGATTGGCCAGTTGTGCAGATAACATCTGGTTATAGTCATCATCTTTTTGCAACTCAAACAAATCGCTGTGCATAGCCTGATCAGCACAGATATTAGCCGCCATGACTAGCCAAGACTGTGCAAAACGCGCGAACATGTCATCATCATATCTATCACGTTGATAATCGAGTTCAAACCACCACTGCTCACCAATATTCAAAATATTGCAAGACACTTCAAACTGACCAAAACAGTTGTTATTTGCGACCGAGTTCGATTGCAAACCACTGAATTCTGGTAACCTTTGTACACGGTCAAAATTAAATACCGTACTTGGCATGATCCAATCTTGCTCACACAAATGGGCATAGGGAAGATGCTGATGTTCAAACCCAGTGAGCAATCTGTCTTGCACCTGTGCGACCAATTCACCAAACTTCATCGTCGCTGAGACATCCAGTTGCAACGGTAACATATTGGTGCAATAGCCAAGTAAATGCGCGTCTAATACGTCGGCGTCTACATCAGGTGAGAGCAATTGGCGATCTGAGACTGGTACATTGACAGCAATGCGCGTTTGCTCAGACAATTTATGTAACCAAGCCACATAACAGGCCAATAGTGTTGCAAACAATCCGCAACCTTGCGCTTTTGCAACAGATTGTAGATTTTGCACCGCTTGCGTGCTCACTCGATACCTCAGTTGTTGCACTTGATAGTTAGGCTGAGCTTTCGCATCTCGCTTTAGTGGCAAAGCTAACTGCTCACTACCTGCTAGCTGAGCTTGCCAATATTGCATATCTTCCCCATAAATATTTGTCTGGGTGTAATTTGACAACGCTTGGGCATATTCACCAAAGCTTGGCGCACTTGGGCAAACCGCTTGCTCATCTGAACTGTAGTTTTGAGCTATTTTTGCCAATACCAACTGTAGAGAAATACCATCACATACAATGTGATGGGCGACCACACTCAAGTAATGGTTATGCATATTGTCAGTCAGTAAATAGAAGCGGCACAGACCCGCTTGCTCAAAATCAAATGACTGATAACGCAGCTCAGACAAACGCTGCTCAACTTCACAAAGGGACTCCTCAGGCGCAATAGAGAGACACATGAGTTCGGGGGCTGCACGAGTGATATGTTTAAGTTCAGCCACATCGACGCCACAACTTAGTAAAGGAAAGCTGCTCACCACATGCGCTACAGCGCGCTTGAGCTTGTCCACATCTAGTGCACCCGCTAAACCAATACTGGCCTGCAAATGATATGCAAGTGCTCCACTTGAACTGCGTAGCGCCAGTGCCAGCAATTGACTTTGTCCTTGAGTAAGCTGACCCACACGACTGTCGGTGTGTACAGAATGAACTTGCTTTGCAACATCACCAAAATAACCCGCTTGCTGCAACGTGAGTGCACTGTCTTTGACAGCGCGAATGACAAACTCAATATCCTCATTACTGTGTGCGGCACTGATAAAGCAGTTGCGCCCTTCCCAAATGAATACCCCGCGATTCAATAACTCATAAAAGAATACGTCTAGGTTTTGGCTAAATTGAAAGCGAAACAGTGATGAGAATGTATTAATTGCAATCGGGATAGCATGCGCTTGAAAAAACGCATTCAGCTGCTCTTTTAAGTAAGTGGTTTTGCGCGCAAGTTCAATTTGCAACTCAGGGCCTTGACGTTTGATCTCCTTGAGTACCGCAACCGCACTTGCCATGCTCAAAGGGTGCTTACAAAAGGTGCCTGCAAAAAAGGTGGTGTCAGCTTGCGGAAACGACTGATCGCCGTATTGCCACACACCGCCATCAATGCCATCAAGATATTCTTTACTACCTGCAACCACACCAATGGGCAAGCCTCCACCGACAACTTTCCCGTAAGTGGCCATATCTGCTTGAATGTCGAGTAACCCTTGTACGCCACCTGAGTGAGCGCGAAACCCTGTGATCATTTCATCAAAAATTAAAGCGATGCCCAAGCGCTTCGTTAACGCTCTAAGCTGCTTTAAAAACTCGAATGGTTGAAGCTCAGGGTGACGACTTTGCACAGGTTCAACTAACACGGCTGCTATCTCATGGCCATGTTGTTTTATCTGTTCAAGCGCAGAAAAGTCACCGTATTTAAGCACTAAGTTATCGGCAACAGTTTCGTGGCGTACCCCCGAACACATTGGCTCCACACGCTCACCACCCGGAGCGACAGCCGCCAATGTGCCATCAAAGTGGCCATGATAAGCGCCTTCAAATTGAACAATGCGCGGTCGTTTGGTTTTATTTCTGGCAAGCCTCAGTGCCGTCATCACCGCTTCAGTGCCCGAATTACAAAATGAGACTCGCGCCAACCCTGTCAACTCACTGATAAGTGAAGCCGCCTCACAGGCCTGCGGGCTTGCAAGCCCTAACTGAATGCCACATTCTAATTGCTGAGCAATTGCCGCGTTGATAAATGAGGGCTTATGACCAAACAAATTCACCCCAAAGTCCATGGTAATATCGATGTATTCATTGTCATCAATATCCCAAATTCGAGCACCCGCGCAGCGCTTGGCAAAAATGGGGTAAAGCATTTCTTTGCTCGATAACCTAAACCCAGCTGATGCGCGGCAATCGGCAAGATGCGATCTGTGCTGAGAGACCAGCCGCTTAGAGGCTGCTGTCTTTTGGCAGTACTGCGTGCTGAGCGCCTCACTGTGCTGACGCATTTCCTCAGTACCTGCTTGCCGCTGCAGCTGCTTGGCTTGAAAACCAGGCAGTACAGATGCCACCGATTGATGAGTCGACTCACTTGTTGAAGGCGTGACTTTTGAGTCTGCAAAACGTGCTTGAGCGGCCGTTGAAAGCGTTGATTTATCTCCAACTTCTCCCATTGGTTGCTGTCCAAGCCAAGCCAACTGCTGTGCGGTGACATCGGATACACTGAGCTGTGCAGCTTCACTGTTGACGCTGGCGGCAGCTTGCAGCTGTGCGCTACAAATACGCTCAATCAGGTGGTTATTATCTGATTCATTAATAGGGAAGCTTTTTAATCGTGGACTTGTAGCCTGTGGCGGCGTATTTTCCTCAACAGCATTAATTTCTGGCGTCAAATAATCACTATGTTGCGCTACATAGGCGACTAAGTTGGCTACTGTGCTCAACTCTTCATAAAACTGCCGCACACTGAACTCTAAATCGAACTGTTTTTCAAAAATGCGTACAGCCCGCATTATCATCAAAGAATCCACGCCCATTTCTAGTAGCGCTAAGTGCGGATCGATTTGCACAGCATCCATCCCCAGCTCTTTTGCCAAAGTAGATAAAATAAATTCTTCTATGGCTTGCGCCCTGTGAAGCTCATCTGTCACAGGTTGAGGCTGTATGGTGCTAGAGGCAATTGTTGATGATGGCTCTATTGCACTCATCCAGTGCGTATGCTTATCAAATGGATACTGAGGTAACGGCAAGCGCTGGGGATTAGACTCAGATAAAGATGTGTAAAAATCCTGCCATTTGATGTCAAAACCGAGCTCATATAGGTTGGCAATACACTCCCCTAAGCGCTCGCGATCATCACCCTTATCACGCAACACGGATAGATAAGTCGCCTCGATACGTGGCAAATTCTCTTGGATCAAGCCACTTAAAACCGGTTTGGGGCCAAGCTCAATCAAACACATCGATGTCAGCTCATGCAACGAGTGCAAGCAGGCATCAAATCGCACTGGTTGCGTAATTTGCTCGCACCAATAATTGGCGTCAGTGACTCTGTCTTGCTCTACTTTGCCTGTCACCGAAGAAACAAACTCCAGTGTCGGCTTATGCAAAGTGACCGAGCCGACGACCTTGGCAAATGCCTCTAACATGGGCGCCATAAGTGGCGAGTGGAATGCTGCTCCGGTATTCAGGGCTTTGTAACGAACTTCCATAGTCGTTAACTGTTGACTAATGTGTGTGATCGCATCCATGCTGCCAGAAAATACCACGCCCGCTTCCCCATGATAGGCAGAAATAGCAGCAGTATGTGTATACTCAGCAATAACAGACTGCGCTTGCTCAAGGGTGCACCTAGCGGCAATCATTTGGCCCCCGGCATCTAACTCATGCATTAAGGTCGCCCGCGCACTCACCAACTTAAGTGCATCAGCCAAAGACATCACACCGGCAATGCAGGCTGCTGCATATTCACCAACACTATGACTGATCAATAAATCGGGGAAAATACCCAATGAATTAAGCCGTTTTGCCATCGCATATTCAACGGCAAAAATGGCGACTTGGGTCCAGCGAATGTGATTTAATTTTTCATGATGTGCCTCTGCATAGAGCACGTTAGTTAAACGCTCATCATAATGCGCAAGCAACAGAGACTCACATTCATCTATTGCCGCTTTAAACACTGCATCAGATTGATACAGTGCTTTGCCCATATCTGGATATTGCGCGCCCTGCCCTGTGAATAAAAACACTACTTTTGGTGGGCTGACGCTTTGATCCGCTGGCATCATAGACATATCAGCATCATTCAGTTGCTGCACGAGCGCTTGCTTGTCTATGCCATAAAACGCTTTTTTAACCCCTTTTAAGGCAGGTGAAACCGATACTTGCGCAATTAAATCAGCACTTGCTTTATCACCAAGGTTTTCCAACTGGCATGCAAACTGTTTGGCCCAACTTGATAGTGCCAGTGACGATTTTGCAGCCAGCGGTAATACGCAGCAACTAGGTTGTTTCACTGCTTGATTCTGCGCTATTTTTTCCTTTGGAGGCGGCGCCATAATGACATGCGCATTGGTCCCGCCAAAACCAAATGAGCTCACCGCTGCTAAGCCCTGTGTGCCCTCATTGCTTGGCCAAGACGTATCTGCGGTTGGGATCGCTATGGCATATTTTTCCCACGGGATATGGCTATTAAGCGTCTCGCTATAGCGCTGCGCAGGGATCTGCTGATGTTTAAAGCACAGCAAGGTTTTGATAAGCCCTGCCAAACCTGCTGCCGACTCTAAATGACCAATATTGGCCTTGATTGACCCCACCAACAATGTGTTGCTGCGCTGCTGAGCATATACCTGTTGTAGAGCTGACACCTCAATTGGGTCGCCTAGTTTTGTCCCAGTACCATGCGCTTCTACATAATCAATATCTTGTGCAGTAACACCAGCATGCTCAAGTGCAGATTGGATCACTTGCTGCTGTGCACGGCCATTGGGCGCGGTGATCCCATTACTGCGCCCGTCTTGATTAACTGCACTCCCTTTGATCACGCCATAAATCGGGTCATTGTCTTCGATGGCTTGCGATAAAGGCTTTAGTAAAATAGAGCCAACGCCTTCGCTGCGCACATACCCATTGGCACTGTCAGAAAACGTCTTGCATCGCCCATCTGCAGCCAGCATCTGCGCGTTATCACATGCTTGCGATACATCATCACTCAAAATCAGGTTAACACCCGCCACCAATGCCTGAGGTATATCGCCGCTTCTCATTGCCTGTACAGCATGATGGAGTGCCACCAGCGACGAGGAACATGCCGTATCAATCGCAAGGCTAGGGCCGGTAAAGTTGTAAAAATACGATAGTCGATTTGCTGCGATACTCAGCGCGTTACCCGTACCGAGATAGGCGGTACTCTTTTGCACTTGTTGTGACAGGGAAAAGTAGTCACTTTGTGAAATACCAACATACACACCTATCTTTAAGCCAGCCAATTGCGCTGGCATATACCCTGCGGATTGAATTGCATGAAACGTATTTTCCAACAGTATGCGCTGCTGAGGATCAATGTGTTTTGCCTCACTTGGTGAAATACCAAAAACCGTGTGGTCAAATTCAGCAATGTCATCTAGATACCCGCCTAAACGCTGAGCATTCACCTCAGCACACAATTGTTGGCGGTGCTCACTTGGGGTGCTAATAGCCTCCTGTTCAGTGCTTAATAACTGCCATAGTTCATCTAGGTTATTGGCTCCTGGATATCGGCAAGCCATGCCAATGACAGCAATATCTGTTTCTTGATCCTCAGCACTGGAGGTAGCTTTATTTTGTGACTCGTCACGCAATTGTTCTTGCTTACTTTTTGATTCTATATGTGGATTGTCTTTACTAGATTGAGTCAGCGCGGCCTTCACTTCATCAAATTGACAAAGATATTGAGCAAGCTCACTGATGCTTGGATACTCATACAAAATGGTCGACTCAAGCTCGATGCCATGTAGTTCAATCAACTCCCCAGAAATGCGCACAGCCTTCATTGAGTCCACACCCAAGGATAAAAAGGAGGCATCCACATCTAGCTCTGTGTGTTCAACACCGACTTCTATGGCGATGATAGTTTGCAGTAGCTGACATGCACTGCGATATAAGGCTTGTTCTGATTTAGGCTGTGTATTTTTAGCAGCTAAGGGTGCAGCTTGCTTATCTGGTTGTCCTGATTTATACGCTGCTAAAACCTCAAAACGCCCTTGTTCATAATGCGCTTTATTTTCTTGCCGTTGCACCTTGCCGCTGGAGGTTTTGCACAAACGGCCCGGCTTGATCAAAACCACATCATAAGGCGCTATGCCATGTTGCTCGACAATGGCACTGATTATTTTTTCTATCACTTGCTTGTGATCTAACTTGCGAATCGCGGTGCGTTTAACTTGCTGTACAACAACCAATTTGTCTTCATTATCTGCATGAACATAAAAAGCTGCGCCGCCATTGCTCTCAAGTGCACTATCACTTTCACTGACCGTGAGCTCAATATCTTGCGGATAATAATTTTTACCACGGAAAATCAACACATCTTTAGAACGCCCAGTAACAAAGAGTTCATGCTGCTGTAAAAAGCCCAAATCCCCCGTACGTAAGTAAGGCCCGCTTTCTTCACCTGCGATAGTCGCTTGGAAAATGGCTTTTGTTTGCTCTGGTTTATTCCAGTAACCTTTAGCGACACTCGCCCCTTTCACCCAGATCTCGCCAACTTCCCCTTCTTTACAGCGCTTTAGTGTGCTTGGCGAGACGATAGCAACTTCATGCTCACACCATGTATGGCCACTAGACACAGCTTGATAAGCTGACGATTCAGCATTGTTCCCATTTTTGATGATGTGTTCCTGTATTTTAGCCACACCATTTAGCATTTTGTCATTATCCAGAGTCAAAATTATCGGCTCGCTCAGCAAGGAGCCACCCGTTGCAAACAGTGTTGTTTCAGCCATGCCGTAGCATGGAGACAAACTCTCTTTACGTAATCCACACTGCTTAAATTTTTCGTAAAAACGCTTAAGAGTGCTGGCGCGAACAGGCTCAGCACCATTTAGAGCTGATTGCCAATGGGACAAATCAAGCTCTGCCAATTCTTCTTCTTTGATAGTATCAACACACAAGTCGTAGGCAAAATTAGGCGCACTGGATGTCACCCCTTTAAACTCAGTCAGTAATTTGAGCCAACGTAGTGGTTTTTGTAAAAAGTAGGTAGGATTCATTAGGCACGCTGGCGCACCAATATAAATTGGCTGCAATATGCCAAAAATTAATCCCATATCATGAAAGTGAGGCAACCAGCTAACAATGGCCGTTTGGCTACTGTGACCAAAGGCCACCTTCATCATTTCTTCGTTATCGATAATATTATCGTGGGTGACCATAACCCCCTTGGGCACCCCAGTAGAGCCAGATGTATATTGTAAAAATGCTAAATCTTGGCCATTTACTGAGATGGCTTGCCAATCACGCTTAACGTCACACGTTATGGTATCCGTTGTAAACAATGCCAAGTCATTGAGACTGGCTTCTGACTCAAACAATGGGCGTGCGATTTCATTCACTTTCTCCGAGGTCAACACACCTTTTGCGCCAGCGTCCTCAATAATGCTTCGTAACCGTGTAATATTTTGATTCTTTTTTGGCGGGTACACAGGGACAGCAATAATCCCTGCATATAGACACGCAAAAAACGCTTCGATAAACGCAAAGCCTGAGTTATATAGCAAAAGCGCGCGATCACCTTGTTCAAAATGCGCACTTAGGTGCTGTGCTATTTGTCTTGCCCGTTGATCTAGCTGCTGATAAGTCAATAATTGACTGGGAAGGTCGTCGGAGAAAAAGTATTGATACGCAGTGTCACCACCACGAGTATTCGCTAATGTAACTAACGCAGTCACTAAGTCTGTTTTCATGCCATGCCCACAAAAAGAGTGATTAAGTGATCTCTGTGCTAGGATCTGGCCGCTCGACAGGCTTTGTGTTCTATGCAATGAAGGCTGTTACCGCAATCCTAGCTCTAACCACAAAATTGAAAAAAATTAATCAATTTAAAATTTACAACGAACCAACAACCGCGTGACATATAGCTTATCACTGCTATGCATACGCTTGTAGACGCGCAAAAAAAGAAGGTTAATTAACTTCTAAACACTGCAAGTTAAGTTAATAGACTACACCTTTTACCACCACCCAAAAACCAATAAATTATTGATTAAAAAGGATTATAAATAAAAGAAAATGCTACTCATGCAGGCAAGACAACTAGACAACAATACCCATTACCTAAAAATCAGAATATTCTTTATTAATTCATTACTGCCATTAAGATGCTATCACACAAAATGAAAAAATAAATCAAAATTACCAAAAATTAACAAATGGATAGAATGCAACCTTTGGTAAAGTTTAAACTTTGTGGAACAGTGCTGCCCAAGCTAGCACTTTTTGCATGTTGTTCCAGAGATTATTATTAAACACATTACGTTATATCAAACAGCAGTCATTTTTAATTTTAAATCTCATCAATGATTAGCCTAGCAATGCTACATGAAGGCTATTTGACATAAAGAGACACAACACAAAAGTTCATCTTCGTAATGAACAGATACCAGCGCTGTCAAATATTTATTACTTAAATCAGCCATTGCTATCTGTTTAATTAAACTATACTGAAGCTAGGATAGCCGCAGTCTGAAAGGGTAACTGCTTAATTTAACAGTGAGTACTTTAATGACCTTAACAGATTGCAACTCATCGTCATTAACGGATTAAACAATGTATAGCGACGTTTTTGCTGCCGAGATAGGCAAACGGCAGTAAAGGAATGAAAATGGATAAAGTATATTCAATCAACCTCAAGGTTTGGTTAACGCTCCTTTCCACGCTCTCAGCAGCTATATTTGCGTTGGTGCTTATCATTTTTAGTTTTGGCGTTAAAAAAGACTTTATTGTTGAGCAGACAATTTTCACTGCGACGCAATTTTCAATGAATATGGTATCAGCTGTGCAAGATGGTAGCCCTGATGCTGTTCGTGCAAAAATAAGCGCACCTACTTTTATCATCCCAGCGCCTGTTACGCTGGTAACAGATAAAGCGCTTAATATTTTATATAGCTCAGAGAAAAAGCATGTTGGTTTAAACGCTCAGGCCCTATTTCCACTTATCGACAAGGTGAAAGTCGCTCAAGAAAACACACCGCTGTCATCTCATTTTGATGAAGGCACCAACATTTTAGCGACCTCGCAAATAGTCTCTCTCACGAACACCCAAAATCATGATGCCAATTCATCCCTATTAGTCTATAGCCAATATGATCTCTCAGATACGTTTGCACAGCTATTACAACACTACAATCACAATGCTTGGTTTATCATTTCGGCGATTGTATTTGTCTCACTGTTAGCATTACTGGTGACCTATTGCTTTATTCACCGCCCTATTTCAGCCTTAGTAAAATACAGTAATCAATTGGGGGATTTTAAATTTATCCGAGAGCACAGTATTGATGGACAAGGAGAACTAAAACTATTAGCAAACAATATTGCACGCGCTTCATATGCGCTTGAACTCGGCTTTAAGCAGCAAAAATACGCAGAGCAAGCAGCCATTGAACAACATAGCATGCTAGAGGGCATTTTTTCTGCACTGCCAGATATCTTTTTTATCATTGATAAACAGGGCAAAATTTTGGAGTGCCATTACAGTAATAATGAAAATCTACCCATGCCCGAAGTGCAATTTGTCGGTCAAAAACTGGTAGATATATTCCCTTCGCATGCGGCCAAACACTTTATCAAAGCCATATCAACCATTGAGCAAAGCGGTCAGCTAACGCAAATTGATTACAAACTAGAAAGCACAAAAAACAGTAAACATTTTGAAGCGCGCTTAAATGCGATCCCCAATTCACATAAATTAGTTATTGCAGTCAGAGATATCACAGATCAGAAGCGCCAAGAAGAAGTCATTCTCAAGCATGCTTTTTACGATACGCTCACCAACCTACCCAATCGCTTTTTAGCACTCGACCGCCTTCAACAAATGATCCACGAAGCTAAACGTAACCACCAACTCATAGCGGTCGGGTTTATTGATTTAGATGATTTTAAAAAAGTAAACGACTCGATGGGCCATGAGGTGGGGGACAAGGTGCTTATCCATTCAGCGAGCGTGTTAAAAAGTGCGTTGCGAAAACACGATACCGTTGCGCGCCTTGGCGGCGACGAATTTATATTATTACTTGGGGATATTCACACTCACCATGATATCACCGCAATCGCAACGAAGCTGGTACAACTATTTCGTTCCCCTTTCGAAATAGATGAGCGCGCATTCACTATCTCTTTAAGTCTTGGTATTGCAGTATTTCCTGACGATGCCGATTCTCCGAATGAGCTATTAAGAAAGGCTGATTCAGCCATGTATAGTGCAAAACAAATGGGCAGAAATACCTTTTCATTTTTCACAGAAAGTATGAGCCAAGATCTCAATCGTCGATTAAAATTAGAAGATCAAATGCGTGGCGCGCTAGAGAAAGGAGAGTTTTCAGTCTATTTTCAACCACAATATGATTTATCTAATGGCTTTGTCGTTGGCGCCGAAGCGCTACTACGCTGGCATAATGAAGAACTAGGCTGGATCTCTCCAGCAGAGTTTATTCCGCTTGCAGAGCAAACCGGTTACATCATCGAGCTTGGTGAATTTGTGCTAGAGCAAGCAATTCTGCAAATTGCGCATTTACAAACAGTATACCCTCATCCATATCGTATTGCCGTCAATTTATCTCCACGACAATTCAAAGATCCTAACCTAGTCAATACCATTAGTACCCTGATCCACAGGCATAAAATTGACACCCAGTATCTTGAGTTAGAGATCACTGAAGGCGTGCTGCTTACCGGTGATGCACTGGTTAAAGATGCCCTATTTGAGTTTCATCAGTTAGGCGTTATTGTCTCTATGGATGACTTTGGCACAGGGTACTCGTCTTTAAACTATTTGCGTTTATACCCATTTGACGTAGTGAAAATAGATCAGAGCTTTATCTTTGACATGCACACCAGCGAGCAGGTGGAGCAACTCGTCAAAACCATCATCACCATGGCCCATAATTTAGGTATAAAAGTAATCGCCGAAGGCATAGAAACCCAGCTACAATTAGATACTTTAGCCGCACTTGGTTGTGACTTAGGCCAAGGTTACTTTTTAGGTAAACCTATGTCAAAAATTGATTTTGAAGCGTGGTTAGCGCAATATGCACAACAACCTTTGAATATTGAGAATAAATCCTTGTCGATACAAGACTATTAAATTGAATATGTTAGTATTGAGAAGTAGTGTAAGGATTTAGAATATGAATATAGAACTACTCGTTACAAAAGCTAAGCAAGTTTGCGACAATCGCGGTGCACGCTTCACACCTATCAGAGAGAAAGTATTTCGCTTGCTCGCGACAAAACAAGGTGGTGTTGGTGCATATGATTTGCTCGAAGAGTTAAAAATAACAGAAAGCAGCGCCAAACCTGCTACAGTGTATCGCGCATTAGACTTTTTGTCTGAGCTAGGTTTCATCCATAAAATCGAGAGCACAAACTCATTTATGTTGTGCCACCATTTTGACCATATCCACCCTGTCCAACTCCTGATTTGTGATAGTTGTGGGCATGTTCAAGAGTTACATTCTGGTGCCATCTCTCATGAGTTAAATAATTTATCAGCTGAAAAAGGCTTTAAAGTAAAAGCACAGACAATCGAAGCCCATGGGCTATGTGAAAAGTGCCAAGAGTAGTGCAGCTAACAAAAAAGCCACTACACTTAAAACTAATGTCTGTTATAACGAATAAAACAAGGGACCTAAAATATGAATGTTGAGTTCATCAACCCTTTTTTATCTTCACTAATAAATGTATTAGCGACCATGGCGCAAACAGAGTTGACGCCTGGTAAGCCAAAGATAAAAAAAGATGAAGTCGCCCGTGGGGACGTATCTGGATTAATTGGTATGGTTGGCCCACAAACCAAAGGCTCTTTTTCAATTACATTTGATGAAAGTCTTGCGCTTGCCATCATGGAAAGAATGCTTGGTGAACGACCGGAAAAAATCAATGAAGAAGTCACAGATATGGTTGGTGAAATAACCAACATGGTTACCGGTGGCGCTAAAAATTTACTCGGCGAAAAAGGTTATGACTTTGATATGGCAACACCGCTTGTCGTATCTGGACCTGGACATACGATTACGCATAAATGTGAAGGGGCAAAAATTATCATGCCATTCACCTCAGAAGATGGTAACGCAAATATAGAGGTCAGCTTCGACAAGCTATGAGTTGGCACCAATCTGTGATCACACTGAAGCCTCGAGCACGAGGCTTTCATCTTATTGATGATGAATTACTTACCCAAATTCCCCAACTGAGTTATTACAAAGTTGGGTTACTTCACTTATTTATTCAGCATACATCAGCTAGTCTTACCGTGAATGAAAATGCGGACCCAACTGTACGCATGGATATGGAAAGTCATTTCAATCATTTTGTCCCACAAAACCAACACTATTACCGTCATGACTATGAAGGTGATGATGATATGCCAGCCCATATAAAGTCCAGCACACTCGGGTGTGAAGTGACTATCCCTATTTATCAAGGGCAGCTTAATTTAGGCACTTGGCAAGGGGTGTATTTAGGTGAGCACAGAGATCATGGCGGGCCGAGACGCGTTGTTGCAACGCTACAAGGTCAATTGCTAGAGTGAGCTCTGCTCACTCATCACAGTATTCATAGCTCACACGGGGTGTAACGTTACAAAGCAGCTCGTATGGGATTGTATCCGCACATACGGCAACCTCTTCAACGGGGAGTGTTGGCCCCCACATTTCTACTTCGTCACCCACTGCTATCTGCGCTTCATTACTGCCGATATCGACACTTATCATGTCCATAGATACGCTGCCAACGATGCCATAACGTTGACCTTTTATCACCACTGGTGTTCCTTGCTTTGCGTGACGAGGATAACCATCACCATAACCCATAGCAACAACCGCAAGCGTTGTCGATTGCGCACACTGCCAGCGTCCACCATAACCAACACGATCACCCTGAACAACCTGCTTTATCGCAATGACACGGGTTTTCAGACGCATGACGGGTTTTAACTCATGATCTGTACCTGTTTTATCTAGCATGGGTGAAACGCCATATAGCATGAGTCCAGATCTCACCCAATCAAAATGCGCATCAGGCCAACCAATCACCCCAGCAGAATTTGCTAAACATAGCGCTTCGTTCGTCCCAGATACAATTGAGGAAAACAAATTTATCTGCGTTTGAGTAAAGTCATTGCCCACATCATCCGCACACGGAAAATGCGTCATTAAATTAACCGCTGGTTTGACATTATCGCACTGCTTTAAACGTCGATAAAAATTGTCAAATTGCTCAGGCTCCACACCCAAGCGGTGCATGCCAGTATCAATTTTCAACCAAACTGACAATGGCATATCCAGATCACTTTGCTCAATCGCTGCTAGCTGGCTCTCATCGTGCACAACTGTCTCAAAGTTATTGGCAAGGAGAATGGGTAAGTCACTCGGATCGAAAAAACCTTCAAGTAAAATAATCGGCTTGGTTAAGCCCCCAGCACGCAGTGCCAATGCTTCATCGATCCGCGCCACGGCGAAAGCGTCAGCATCAGACAAGCACTGAGCAATTTTAACTAAACCATGTCCATAGGCATTGGCCTTTAGCACCGCCATCACTTTTGAATGGGGCGCGATTTCTTTTACGCGCGCCAAATTATAACGCAGTGCAGGTATATTTATTTCAGCTGTGGCTAAACGCATTGCCAGTAACCCTTATTTACTTCTGGGCTTAATACTCATCATCCATGGCTGGCCCAGCATAATTGTCAAAACGAGAGTATTGACCTTGGAAGGTTAACCTAACCTTACCAATTGGACCGTTACGCTGTTTACCTATGATAATTTCAGCAGTGCCTTTGTCTGGACTGTCATCGTTATATACTTCATCACGATAAATAAACATGATTAAGTCGGCATCCTGCTCGATAGACCCTGATTCCCTCAAATCTGAGTTAACTGGGCGTTTGTCTGCACGTTGCTCTAGGGTACGGTTAAGCTGAGAAAGAGCAATAACAGGACACTCAAGCTCTTTTGCTAATGCTTTTAATGAACGAGATATCTCTGCGATTTCCAAAGTACGGTTATCAGACAAGCTAGGTACGCGCATAAGCTGTAAATAGTCCACCATGATCATACTGATCCCACCGTGATCTCGTGCGATACGACGAGCTCTAGAACGCACATCAGTAGGCGTCAAACCCGATGCGTCATCAATATACATCTGCCCTTTTTCCATTAAAAGGCCCATGGTAGACGATAAACGCGCCCAATCATCATCATCTAATTGACCTGTTCTCACCTTAGTTTGGTTAATACGGCCAAGTGATGCCAACATCCTCATCATGATCTGTTCCGAGGGCATCTCTAGTGAATAGATAAGTACAGGTTTATCCTGCGTCATTGCGGCGTGCTCAGCTAAGTTCATCGCAAATGTGGTTTTACCCATAGATGGACGCGCTGCAACAATAATCAGATCTGACGGCTGTAAACCCGCGGTCATCTGATCTAAGTCTGAGTAGCCAGAGCTCACCCCAGTTACACCATCTTGTGGAGACTGATAAAGCTCTTCGATTTTGTCTATGGTCTTTTCCAAAATACTGTGAATATTTTGCGGACCTTCAGTACTCTTAGTGCGCTGCTCTGCAATTTTAAAGACTTTACTTTCAGCTAAATCCAGTAAATCATGACTGGTTCGCCCTTCAGGATTAAAGCCCGCTTCTGCAATTTCATTGGCAACTGAGATCATCTCTCGAACAACGGCACGTTCACGCACAATACTGGCATAAGCATCAATATTGGCGGCACTTGGCGTGTTTTTGGCAATTTCAGCCAAATAAGCGAATCCACCAATCGAGTCTAATTGGTTGTTCTTTTCCAAGTTCTCAGAAATGGTAATCAGATCTATCGGCTGACCAAGCTCAACGAGTTTAGTCATGGCTTCGAAGATCAGTTTATGCGTGCGTGTGTAAAAGTCTTGTGCAACAACCAGTTCCGCAACGCGGTCAAATGCTTGGTTATCAAGCATTAAGCCCCCTAAAACAGACTGCTCTGCTTCGATGGAGTGCGGTGGAACTTTTAGTGTATCGACTTGTTGATCAGGTTTGGCCATAGTACGACAAAAACAAATGAGTGGATTTGTTATTGTAACCTTAAATCTGATAAAACTGAATGCTGATGAGCTATGTGATGGGGCTTATCGTCAAAAAGTACTGGCCCAACAGAGTTGGGCCGAAGTCATTAGCGGTGTTTTTTCAGTTCAATGCGACCACTGACTGTGTCTATTTCAATATCAGCATCACCCGAGCCGATTGTGAATTCGAGCTCTCTGGATGGGCCATACTTTGCTTTGTGTACTGTATCATTACTCAGCTCATTTGAGATTTTACCACCCGCATGCGCATCAATATCAAACTTGGCTGAAATATCTGCGGGGAAATACAATTCAGCATCTCCACTGACTGACTCGAGGTTCACTCTGGCATTAGGTAGTAATTTAGCAACTTTAACTTCAATTTCGCCGTTAACAGTATTCAGTCTTAGCTCTTGTAATTGCGCAATCTCAAAATCAACCTCTCCATTGACATTTTCCAGTCTAATTTCTGTTGCCTGCGTTTTGCTTTCAACGGAGCCATTTACCGCATTGAAGCGCACCTTACCCTTTGAGCCGATGTCTTCGATGTCGCCATTGACCGTTTCATAACGAATACGGCCGTCTAAATCTTTGCTCTCGATATCACCATTAACTGTTTCAAGACGCACTTTACCACTGATCTGGGCAGCTTTAATGTCACCATTAACCGTTTTTATGTAAGCACCCGCCGATAACTGAGCGGCTTCAACATCCACTTGTACACCTTCAAACACCAATTCACTTTGCTTTGGCATGAAAACTTTAAGGTCAGAGCCATCATGTTGACGTCCCCAATTTCTTGAGCTCGAGGGCATCTTCACAATAAACTTTGTCTTGCTGCCTTTACTCTCAAGTTTATAGCCTTTGGCATCTTCATCTAGCTCACCCACCACTTTAAATGCGGGCTTATCCCATGTCTTTATTTCTACATGGCCACGTTGATTTTCAATGTAAACCTTGCCATCTAATGGGATTTCAATCTCTTTATCAATCTTGTCACCCGCCAACGTCGCCAAAGGGAACATGGCTAAACTCAACATCAATGCTTTCATCCTACTTCTCCTAAATTTTTTGCCAACGAGGTTGATGAACTCGCTCTATTAAATCTAATTGTTGCTGATAAACCTGAGCTAACATCTGCAGTAAAGCGGCATTTTGCGTATCATTCTCAAGCGCAAGCTTAATCGCTTGCTCAGCTTCTTCTAATTCTTGTAACTGCACTTGCCAATCATTGGTCAGTGCAGGTTGGTTGCCATATTGAACCAGTAAGATTTGTTTTTGTTGCTCAAAATACTGGCTCATCTGCACCATATTGTTCTGTTCAGGCGTACTTAAACTAAAGTACATCACACACATACCAATACAGGTTGCAGCAGCAAGCGCTGACATTTGACGCCAAACGCTATTACCCTTAGCCGCTTCGCTAGTAAGTACTGTATCTGATTGCGCATTGATCGCTTTATCAATACCTTGCCAAAGTGGTCGCTGAGGTTCAGGCAAATCTTGTTGCTGCTGTGCTTTGCTCACTTCTTGAGACAAAAACTCATCAAATGTTGGCTTAGTCATTTTCATACCACTCCTGTAACAACTTTTTTGCCCTGTGGTACTGAGATTTACTCGACCCCACAGCCATACCTAGCATCTCGGCGATTTCTTCATGTCGATAACCTTCCACGCCATGTAGTACGAATACCAGTCTTGCCCTTTCTGGAAGCCTAAGCACTAGCTTATCCAAGCCATTTAAATCACCGCACAAATCAATCCCTGCTTCATCCATACCGCTGTTTTCAAAGCTAACGACTTTTTGTAACCAGTTTTTATGCTTACGCAAATAGCTAATCGCGATGTTTGATGTGACACTGTGCAACCACGTCGTAAATTTAGACTTGCCATCAAACTGCGAAATCTTATGCCATAGCTGAACGAACACTTCTTGGCTGGCATCTTCAGCGTGAGCCTGATCAGCAAGTAATCTTAAGCACAAGGCATAAACGCGCCGGTGACATTGCTCATATAAAGCCGCAAATGCCGCTTGGTCGCCCTGCTGAGTGCGCTTAACCAACTGTTCAAGCTCATCACAAGGGTGTATAGCGTCAACTAACATATTTTAATTCCTTTACCACGAGGCAATGATAATGACATATCAAAGCAAAAAAAGAAGTGCTTAAAGCCTATTTTAACATGCACTTATCTGGCCTATCGTCTAATGTCACATCAGGCCCCCGCAGTGCCTTTCATAATTTGTAAGACGCAGCGCAATGAGAAAAGGTTTAAATTAAATTGAAATGTTTTTAATAAGATAAGCACAGCTGGCACTGCGCATACTATTTGGACGTGAATAAACCTCTAACTAATGATTTATTCACTCTTAGTGGTCTGTTCGGTGTCATCGCTAAACTCTTCAGGGTGCTTATAGCGCCAACCTACAAATTTTAATGTGGCAGGCTCTTTCACCGTACCGCCATTGCCAAGCTTAAGATCTTTCAACGCTTCATCAAAATGAATACCGCTACCGCCATTCGCCTCAATCGTCGCGCCGCGCACAGTACCAAAAAACTGTCCACTGCCATTCATAGAAATTGAGGTCAGTGGGGCATAGATCACCGCATATAACGATGATGTGCCACTGACGATAATACCATTTTTGTTATCTGCACTATTGTCATTCGGTTCAGGCTTATAAGATGAAAAAATATTGAATGTGCCAAGTCCGCTTTCTGTTATACCTGGGTCTTCGGTGATAACTTGAGCACTCCCTCCTAACCTCACTTTACCTGTCACAAACACGGTTAAGCTGGTACCTTTGGCAATCTTTAGTTGACTATTACCAGTCATAATAAAATCACCGTCTATTAACCAAATTACGTCGCCACCGCCTGTGCCATTAGAAGAAACCGTTTTAACATTGACCAAGCCATCACCACCTAAGGTAAAACTTTTCATGTTGTATACGTATTCACTGTCTTCATTCAGTCTGCCGTGAACCTGCTTATTCACACCAAATAAATAAATATCAGCCTCGCTGGATATCCAAGATCTCGTCTCTTGCCATTGCCCTTGGACTTTCTCTTCTAGGCTGGCGCGCTGCGGACGAAATGTGAAAATTTGATTGGATTTCACAACCAAATTTTCTTCACTGTTATTGTATGTCATGATATCTGGCATATTGCTAGGTAGCGCAAGCGGGTCGCATTCATCAACCGTTGTCTGGTCATGATTCGGTGAGTCCGGATCATAAACGCGCACGGCTTCTACATTGGGATTAACATTAAATTTTTCTGCGGTGTAATATACGCCATCTTGAGAGTGCTCTGTGGCTAACTCAAACTTACCTGTGCCACCATATTGAATATCTAAAGGATCATTGAACTCGTTGAGAATATCCGCCCCCCAGAGCATTTCTACATTCCCATTAGCACGCACAACACCCGTAATATCACCGCCTCGGTGAATGATAAAACCTTGCGTCAATGCATCCCCTTGGACTCGAACACCGCTACCATGTGAGATATCAATGCCCGTATTGGATTGCACATTACCAATGACAGGCGATGAGCCCTTGAGGTACAAGACGCCTGAAGCTTTAACATCACCTCGAATAGGCGAGTGCCCAGAGAGCACCACATCCGAGTCACCAATCACGGTATTCACATCGCCATTGTCACCGCGAGAGTTTTCGTAGTCGCCAATTTTAGAATTGTAACTATCCACCAAGCCACTGCCCGATAAGTTAACCCCTTTACACCCTGTTACTGGATTATTAAAAACCGGTTCAACAACGGCATCTGTGAATTCAAAAACCGCCACCATATTATTAGCGGCGTCGTCCCCATATTTATTACCCAGACTACCTACTTCAATGATGCCAGCTTCCGGTGAGGTGATTGTTGTTGAAAATTGACCATCTCCAGTAGCTTGATTATTAATACCTGAAACATTCTCTAATACATCAGCCAATGTCGCTGAGGAGTTAATCGTGGTTGCATAATCGTTCAAATCATCAGCAGTGGCAAACACGCCTTTTTCAGCTTGCAAGCGCGCATTTAAATCTTTTTGAAAGTTACCGCTCAATCGTTCTTGTACTATGGTGTCTTTCATAGACGTAAATACCACCACACTGGCCATGGTGCTCAATAACATGACCTTAATGAGTGTAAATCCCGATTGTCGCGAAAAACGTTTCATTAGCCCTAGCCTTATGGGTTTGTAAATACGGCTTTATCAAGCACGAGGCGATTTGCCGCAATATCAATTTGAATGCCATTATCATTAAGAGCGCCATTCTCTAATTGCTTTGGCATATTTGTTGGCTTCACTATAATACTGATTAATATCCCATCTTCGTCAAAACTCAGTGCTTCTAAGCCTCGTAAAAGCTGTATCGGACCAGACCCTATATCACAAGTTAAATAACCATTAGACAATGTGTATAACTCTGAATAATCTGCTATTGGCACGCTGCCATCACACGCAAGTTGCAATGCTTTTTGATATACTCGTAAAGCAGCTTTGTTATTCTCTAGCTCGGGCTTTTGGTGCGTCTGCTTAATGCTTCGCGTCATCACTTGGCTGGTATAACGGATCACCTCTTGCGCATGTGATAACTCTTTACTCGCCACTACGGTACTTTTAATCGCCGTGTATGACATAGCCACCCCCGAGAGCAAAAATAACCCTGCGGCCATCGCAACAAGGAGTTCAATTAACGTATAACCACGCCCGTTGAATTTAGTTACATGGGCTTGCTGGCGTTGGCGCTGGTACATATACATAACTGGCTACTAATGTAATTTGATTCAAAAGGTTATTTTGGTTGTCATTTTGTACTCGACTATCATCCCAACTCACCGTAAATGTAACGTCTCGTTGATCTGGTGAGTTACGAATTAAAGCCGGATCATTATATCTATCTGGGGATATATTGAGTTTAAAGCGAGTATCTATTGGGTGTAATCTGGAAACCTCTGCTTTACTCATCGTCACTAAATCTTGGTCAACATGCTGAAAATGACAGAGATCTGTCCACATTCGTTCAATTGCATTTTGGCCATGCACCAGTGCCAGTGTATAGTTAAAACTATTATTCGCAAATTGTAGTGACTTCAACTGCGCCCCAGCCAAGCCCAATAGAGCCACACCAGCGATCACAATGGATACCATCACTTCAATTAATGAAAAACCTTTTTCTAAACGCAATTTTCAGCAGCCTCACCAATCCAACTCTGACCGCTTCTTAATATACATAAACGGTAATCAAGCGTGCTATTGTCATTATCACTCACTAAAATATTACTCATTTGGTTTATCTCACCCGTCGATCTTATCTCACGATCGACTAACTCTACCTGAATAGATTCGTGTCCAATTGTAAACGTGCGTAATGTTTTTTCTTCCCCATCCACCAAAGTATTCACCAACCACTGCGAATTTTGTTTGACCAACCTTACTGACTGCTCTCTTTTTACCGCTTCACTGCGCGCATATTGATATACGCTGTTTAATTGATGAATATTTGAATCAACACGGTCTTGCTTAATGTAGGTGACAACAGAGGGCATCGCCAAACTTGCAAGCACAGCAACCAGCGCAACACAAACAAGTAACTCAATTAAAGTAACGCCTCGATGTTTTGACTTACCAACACTCATCAGCTGGCCCATCTGAGACCCCATCGCCTTGCTCATCCAACCTTAACGTACCACATATATCAGAGACCTGAGTAGTGTTTGCCTTAGGCGTTGCACTGATACTAAATCGTAGGTTTCTATATGTGCCTACTGCACCAGTGGGTTTACCTAACGGTGTATAACGTAAATCGTAGTGTGGATGCACTTTAGTGATGGTGTATTCACTCCTATCAGGATAGCCACCATTTCTCGAATAAATACGCTCCAACTTTACAGCTTCTTGATACATTAACTGCTGTACATCAGCTCGGTTGCCCTTTCGTAAGTAATCTAAATAGCTGGGTAACGCAATACTCGCAAGGACAGCAACCAGCGCAACCACCATCAGTAATTCAATTAACGTAAAGCCACGTACACTACGACGATTAAACATTATTCTCCAAATTCAAATGATAACGCTGTCATATTTTTCAAAATACCACTGTATGATATTTGGACAGCAAAAAAAAGTATCTAATAAAAAAGAGTTAACTAAATTATCACAAATCAACTTTATATAAAATGGGTACGATATTACATGACATTACTAATGTGTACCTATCATTTTAATATATAGGCGCCATTTTGCCGTATTTGTGATTTAGATTAATTTTTCAACTTGTATGTATGAATCTTCCGTAATCAATCGCGATATTCATCGCTTTTTTATACTGAAAATTTATGTCGTTGTAATTTTTTCAGGGGAGGGATAAAACCGCACACTGGGTGTGCGGTTTACGCTTAATAAATTAAGCTTCTGCGATAACGATAACTTTGATAGTTGCCGTTACGTCAGAGTGTACTTGGATAGCTACGTCGAATTCACCAGTCTCACGGATAGTACCTAGAGGTAGGCGAACTTCAGCTTTAGCTACTTCAACACCAACTGCAGAAATCGCGTCAGCGATGTCACGAGTACCGATAGAGCCAAATAGCTTACCTTCGTCACCCGCTTTAGAAACTAGAGTAACTTCAGCTAGTGCTTCAAGTTTTTCAGCACGAGCTTGAGAAGCTGTTAGTTCTTCTGCGATTTTTGCTTCTAGCTCAGCGCGGCGAGCTTCGAAAGTTTCGATGTTAGCTTTGTTTGCAGGAACTGCTTTACCCTTAGGGAATAAGAAGTTACGTGCGAAGCCAGATTTAACAGAAACCTGGTCACCTAGGTTACCTAGGTTAGCGATCTTGTCTAGTAGAATAACTTGCATGTCTCTACACCTTTTAAAAACTATTAATCAGCCGGCTTACTTGTGTAAGTCAGTGTACGGAAGAAGGGCTAGGTAGCGAGCACGCTTGATAGCTGCTGCTAGCTGACGCTGGTACTTAGCGCTTGTACCTGTGATACGGCTAGGTACGATTTTGCCACTTTCAGTTACATAGTTTTTAAGAGTAGCTAGATCTTTGTAATCGATTTGTTGTACGCCTTCTGCTTTGAAACGGCAGAACTTACGACGTCTGAAATAACGTGCCATGAGTAATTTCCTCAATTAATTCTTTCAATATGTTGTGCATGAAGTACAAGCTGACTCAAGCCGTTTCGGCTCTCGTGGCGGTTTAAAAACCCCCTCACTTGCAACCCTTGCCCAACGTATAAATGCTCTAGTTGATTTCGGAATTTATCACCGCTAGCAACAACTTGAATTCGCACATAACTATTACGGTTAAGGTCGGCTTCAATTTGCATCGACTTATGTTCTAAAACAAAAATACAATGCGCAATGCCAGCAGGACTTTGACTATATTTTGGTGTTTTGCAAACAATCCCAGATAAAACGAACTGGTTTGTATAAGGGTCTGCTTGAGTTTGCACCAATTACCTCTAGTGGTGAGTCAAATCCGAATCAATAACGATTAAGCAGATGCTGCTTCTTTTTTCTCTTCTTTAGCAAGAGGAGAAGCTTCTGTTACAGCGTTCTTAGTACGCATAACTAGGTTACGTAGCACTGCATCGTTGTAGCGGAAAGAAGTTTCAAGTTCGTTGATTACTTCAGTTGGCGCTTCAACGTTCAAAAGAACATAGTGTGCTTTGTGAAGCTTTTCGATTGGGTAAGCCAGTTGACGACGACCCCAGTCTTCTAAACGGTGGATAGTACCGCCAGCTTCAGTGATAGAACCAGTATAACGCTCGATCATACCTGGAACTTGCTCACTTTGGTCTGGGTGAACCATGAATACGATTTCGTAATGACGCATGGATATTCCTTACGGTTAGTATAGCCTCGTCCCGTTTCGGCCGGCCGGGTTAAGGCAAGGAACGACTAATATGGCCGAAAGAGCGCGTATTTTACGCATAGTGCTAAAAATAAGCAATCTTTTTATGCAAGAAATCAGGATTAATAGAGAAAAAAGTTATAAGAATTTGAAAAATAGAAAATAGTAGGGAGAGAGTTGGAGCGGCACACGAGGTTCGAACTCGTGACCTCGACCTTGGCAAGGTCGCGCTCTACCAGCTGAGCTAGTGCCGCTTCATAGTTTGCTCTAAATTGTCCGCTGGAGCGCGACGGGTCGCGTCTAACGTTTTAGCAGCTGAGCTAGTGCCGCATCACATTTGCTTATTATTTAATAAGACTTTTTTGTTGGAGCGGCACACGAGGTTCGAACTCGTGACCTCGACCTTGGCAAGGTCGCGCTCTACCAGCTGAGCTAGTGCCGCATCACATTTGCTTATTATTCAATAAGACTTTTTTGTTGGAGCGGCACACGAGGTTCGAACTCGTGACCTCGACCTTGGCAAGGTCGCGCTCTACCAGCTGAGCTAGTGCCGCTTCATAGTTTGCTCTAAATTGCCCGCTGGAGCGCGACGGGTCGCGTCTAACGTTTTAGCAGCTGAGCTAGTGCCGCATCACATTTGCTTATTATCTAATAAGACTTTTTTGTTGGAGCGGCACACGAGGTTCGAACTCGTGACCTCGACCTTGGCAAGGTCGCGCTCTACCAGCTGAGCTAGTGCCGCATCACATTTGCTTATTATTCAATAAGGCTTTTTTGTTGGAGCGGCACACGAGGTTCGAACTCGTGACCTCGACCTTGGCAAGGTCGCGCTCTACCAGCTGAGCTAGTGCCGCATCACATTTGCTTATTATTTAATAAGACTTTTTTTTGGAGCGGCACACGAGGTTCGAACTCGTGACCTCGACCTTGGCAAGGTCGCGCTCTACCAGCTGAGCTAGTGCCGCTTCATAGGTTGCTCTAAATTGTCCGCTGGAGCACGACAGGTCGCGTCTAACGTTTTAGCAGCTGAGCTAATGCTGCTTCATAATTTTGTCTTAACAAAACCCGCTCAAAAAAACTGACTCTTAGCCTTAAGAGCTTGTCGTTTCAAGCGGGGCAGGATTCTACAAGATACAAAATGCTTTGCAAGCTTTTTTTATAAATTGAAGAATTTTTCTTGATAAACCTTCAACTCCATAATGGAGTCTTTGATATCGTCCAATGCTAAATGCGAGCTTTTCTTCTTGATATCATTTAAAAGTTCAGGTCGCCAACGCCTTGCAAGCTCTTTAATCGTGCTCACGTCAAGGTTGCGATAATGGAAGTATGCTTCAAGTTCTGGCATATACTTGTGAAGAAAACGACGATCCTGCCCGATGGAATTACCACACATAGGTGATTTACCTGGTGGCACCCACTGCTTCAAAAAGTCGAGTGTTTGCGCTATCGCGTCTGCTTCGCTAAACGTACTTGCTTTACAGCGCGCAGTTAGCCCTGAGCGGCCATGTTGGTTCGTACACCACTCATCCATATTATCAAGCAACTCATCACTTTGATGAATAGCTATCACTGGACCTTCAGCAAGCACATTTAAATCGCAATCTGTTATCACAGTTGCAATTTCGAGAATTTTATCTGTTTTAGGTTCTAGCCCTGTCATCTCTAGGTCGAGCCAGACCAAGTTTGATTCATGAAAAGACATACACTACCTTAACGGTACTTTCCTTTAGATCCAATGCAATTAGATATATCATATTAGCTTCATCACTCGACCAAAAGCTTTTTTTTACAAAGCGGGGCATTTTTATTGAGTTATAGCCTATGAATGGCTTATACACCAATCATTCGCAATAATTCGTCTCGTGAGTTTACAGATATGGCAAAACGAAAAAAACTCAGTCATGGCCAATCCAGACGGATTAAGGCCAACCAACAGAAGCGTTTGGCTAAAGCCAAACATAATGAAACCGCTGAATTACAGTGGCAATCAGACAACCTCGGCCCCACCGAGCCGGCTATCGTTGTAAGCCGTTTTGGTCAGCATGCAGATATTGAAGTCGAAGATGGCGAAGTGCTGCGCTGTAATATCCGCCGCACCGTGAACAGTTTAGTCTGCGGTGACAACGTCATTTTCCGCCGCGCGAAAGTCAGTGAGGGCGATTTAGCTGGTGTAATTGAAGCCGTTGAAGAACGGCGCACACAGCTCACGCGTCCAGATTTTTATGACGGTGTCAAAGTCGTGGCCGCCAATATTGACCAAATATTAATGGTCTCTGCGGTAGTCCCAGAGTTCACGCCACAGATCATAGACAGATATTTAGTGGCCTGTGAAGATATGGGTATTGAGCCTATTTTACTGCTTAATAAAATTGACCTACTTGACCCTGAAGGTCTCGAATATGTCGATGAGGTGCTCGATATCTACCGTGAATTGGGTTACCGCGTCTTGCTGGTCAGTAATAAATCAGGAGAAGGTATCGACGAGCTTAAAGAGTTATTAAAAGATAAGAACAACATATTTGTTGGTCAATCAGGTGTCGGCAAATCTACGCTGGTCAACACGGTTTTGCCTGATGCAGATATCTTAACTCAAGAAGTATCAGAAAACAGTGGCTTAGGGCAGCATACAACCACGGTATCGAAACTTCATCACTTACCAAGCGGGGGCAACCTCATAGATAGCCCGGGGATCCGTGAGTTTGGCCTATGGCACTTGGAAGTAGAGCGCGTTACTTGGTGCTTTAAAGAGTTCAGAGAGTTCATCGGTGGTTGTCGATTTAGAGACTGCAAGCACCTTAACGACCCTGGTTGTTTGATCACCGAAGCTGTTGAACAAGGTAAAATCAGTGAACTGCGCTTTGATAGCTATCACCGTATTTTAGAGTCAATGGCCGATGGCCGTGCAGGTGCGCGCGCGCCAAGAGTTTGATACTATCCGTTACCGGTTTTAGATAATTTATGTAAATAACGCCAATGGCAGCGACGGTGCACTTGGCAGAGACTTCAGGAAAATAATGTGAATTTGGATAAAATTAAAATTGCTCTGCAATATGCGCTTCCTAAACATGCAGTATCACGTTTAGTGGGTAAACTCGCTGCAGCCCAAGCTGGCGCGCTGACAACTCAGTTGATCAAGCTATTCATTAAGCAATATAAAATTGATATGACCGAGGCATTGCACGAAGATCCTGCGCATTATAAGACGTTTAATGAATTTTTTACTCGCCCGCTGAAGCCCGGTATTCGTCCGTTAGCCACTGAAGAGCATATCATTGCCCACCCTGTTGACGGTGCAATCAGTCAACTTGGCGATGTCGTCGATGGTCAGATCATTCAAGCAAAAGGCCATGATTACAGCCTACAAACGCTATTAGGTGGTAACGAGCAAGATGTTGCGCCTTTCCTAGGTGGTAAGTTCGCGACTATTTATTTGGCACCAAAAGATTATCACCGCATTCATATGCCAGTAGATGGCGTATTAAAAAAGATGATCTATGTGCCCGGTGACCTATTTTCTGTTAATCCTCTAACGGCACAAAATGTCCCCAACTTATTTGCTCGCAACGAGCGAGTAGTCGCCATTTTTGATACCGACATTGGTCCATTGTCAATGGTGTTAGTGGGTGCAACCATCGTAGCAAGCATTGAAACTGTATGGGCAGGCACTGTCACGCCACCAGCAGGCAAAGATGTATTTAGTTGGGATTACCCAACGACAGGGCCGCAAGCCATTAAATTGAAAAAAGGCGATGAAATGGGCCGCTTTAAGCTGGGTTCAACTGTGATTCTATCGTGGGGTGCAGACACTGCTGAATTCCTGGCGGATCAACAGCCAGAAACAGTAACAAGAATGGGCACGCCATTTGCGACCATCAATCAATAACAACTAAAAAGGCCCGCTCAGGGCCTTTTTATTATCTTCACCTGCACTTTGCACAAATGAGTTTAATTACATACCTTACATGCAGGGTCTTTCGCTAACGCAAACCGTCTTTGCATCAGCGTTAACGCATCAATACTCACAAAAAAGCTCTCTCCTTGTTGCAAGCCCAATATCGCATTACACACGGCTTGCGCTTGCATTGAGCCAACCATGCCCAGTAACGGGCTCATTACCCCTGCGTTTTGACAGTTAAGTCCTTCGCTACCCTGCTCAGCTTCAGGAAATAAACATGCATAACAGGCACTGTACTCGCGGTAATCAAAAAAGCCAAATTGCCCACTGGTGGCTTGCGCTGCGCCCGAGATCAACACTTTTCCATTATCAAAGCAATATTGATTAAGTAAATAGCGTGTGGTGAAGTTATCACTACAATCCACCACCAAATCAACACCTTTTAATTGCGCTTCAATGTTGTCTTTAGAGAGGCGAAGATTATGCGGGTTAAGTTGAATATCATTGTTCAAACTGGCCAACACTTTTTTAGCAGCAAGGCTTTTATCCTGCCCCAAGTGATTAACCTTATATAGTATCTGACGCTGAAGATTCGACAGCTCAACCTTATCATCATCATAGAATGACAAGGTGCCAACGCCACTGGCCGCCAAATAAAATAACACTGGGCTACCGAGCCCTCCGCAGCCAATGACTGCTACATGCGCCGATTTGAGCTGTTTTTGACCCGTTTCTGACACTTTGTCTAACAAGATATGGCGACTGTATCTCAGCCGCTCCCTATCGGTTAATTCTCCGCTCATTGCTCGCCTATGGTCTGCTTAAGGTCGATAATCGCTTGCTCAGGTGACTGCGCCTCGGTAATCGCGCGAACCACAGCGACACTACCAACGCCCGTCGCGGCAACTTCACTGGAGCGGGCCAAATCAATACCACCAATGGCAACTGTCGGATATTCGGAGCGCATGAGAGGCACAAAGTGACGCAGTTTTTCTAAGCCTTGGATCTGCCCTGTCATATCTTTTGTGGTTGTTGGATAAATTGCGCCAAAGGCTAGGTAGCTAGGTCGATAATTATGCGCACGTAGCATTTCATAAAAACCATGCGTCGATAGGCCTAATCGTAGCCCAGCTTGTTTGATAGCATTTAAATCCGCAACATTTAAGTCTTCTTGACCCAAATGCACACCGTATGCACCATGTTTTATCGCCAGTTCCCAGTGATCATTAATAAACACACGGCCGCCATAGGTGTTGCCAAGCTCAATTGCTTTGGCAATATCCTGCTCAAGGGTTGGAGAGTCAGCATCTTTTATGCGTAACTGAACTGTTTTAACATCATTCTTTAAGCACAGTTCAATCCAATCAACGGTATCCACCACAGCATATAAGCCTAGCTCGCCTTCAATGGGTGCAAACCCAGCGGCGTAGTTGTACTCATCAGGTACTAAAAATTCAAGCTCATCACCCAACCAGCTGCCAGGCTCAATCACTTGAGGGTAATCCGCAATAGACTCTGGGAAGTGAGTATGTGCAACAGGCCCAATCCCCTCACCATAGCGTTTAGCCGCTTTCAGCCCTGCATTGATATAGGCTTTACCCAAAATAAAGGCATCTTTGAGTGGATAACCTGTTGCCAAACAAGCCGCAATAACCGAGGACAAGCTGCACCCCGTACCATGTGTATGCGGTGTATTAACAGACTCATTGCCCAGCCAGTATTCTTCCTCTTGATGCCAGCAGTAATCAATGCAATACCCTTTCGGGTAATCCCAATGGCCACCTTTAATCACCACAGACTTTACCCCAAATGACAGCAGCTTTTGTGCCGCCTCTCGCACCGCATCAGGTCCAATTAAATAGACGCCCGTCAATAACTGCGTTTCATGGGTATTTGGTGTGATCACATCCACTAAAGGCAGTAAGTGAGTTTTGAGAGCATCAACAGTGTCTTCTTCTGTCAATGAATCACCACTGGTCGCAATTGCCACAGGGTCGTATACAATCACAGGCGGCGTTTCCCAACGCGCCTTGTAGCGTGTCAAATGCTCAGCAATCAATTGAATTTGCTGCACATTGGCCAACATACCAATTTTTATAACCGCAGCCGGCATATCCGACTCAAGCGCCAATAATTGCGCTTCTATAACCTCGGTTGATACCGCATTTAAAGACTCTACACCAAGGCTATTTTGTGCGGTCAATGCCGTAATAGCTGTGCAACCATGTACGCCAAAGCTGTGCATCGCTTTTAAATCTGCTTGCACACCTGCACCACCACCGGAATCAGAACCTGCAATACTCCATACAACTTTTGACACTTGGACTCCTAATTTTCTTAATTTTGATGCCAAAAAGGCATGCCCATAGTAGGCGTTGAAGGCGCTGCGACCTCTTTTTCTGGCATTGCTTGTGCAACATAGCCCATACGACCCGCTTCCACAGCATGAGAAAATGCCGCCGCCATCTTGACCGGATCGCCGGCACCTGCAACAGCACTGTTTAATAGCACGGCATCGTAACCTAATTCGAGTGCTTGGCAAGCATGGGAGGGTAACCCAAGACCGGCGTCCACCATCAAGGTTTGCTCTGGTAGGCGTTCACGAATGGTCTTTAAGTTATAGGTATTAATGAGCCCTTTACCTGTCCCTATCGGCGCACCCCATGGCATAAGCACTTCACAGCCAAGATCCGCTAATCGCTGACATAACACTAAATCATCAGTGCAATAGGGTAATACTTTAAAGCCGTCTTTCAACAAGATATCCGTCGCTTCTAACAAACCAAAAGGGTCTGGTTGTAAATTATATTCATCACCAATCAGCTCCAGCTTTATCCAATCGGTATCAAAGACTTCTCGGCACATCTGCGCCAGAGTCACGACTTCTTGCACACTGTGGCAACCTGCGGTATTTGGTAGCACTTTAAGCCCAGTCTCTTTTATCAGCTGCCAAAAGTCTTCACCTGCTGAAACCGAGTTTTGTCTGCGCAATGATACAGTCACGATTTCTGCCCCCGAGCTTTGTATCGCTTGCTGCATAATTTGCGGCGAAGGGTAAAGCGCAGAGCCAATCAATAATCGACTATTAAAATACTCACCATAAATATTAAGCTGTTCAGAATGAGGGTTAATCATCTAACCCCCTTGGATAGGTGAGAGCACTTCAATGCTGTCACCTTGATTAGGCATGGTCTCGCCAAGCTTCGCTGAGGGTACAAACTGCCCATTGAGCGCCACTGCAAAGGGCGGCTTTGCCCCTTTGCTGACGATGATTTGCTGCAAAGACTGTGCGCTTTCAATACGGATAGCCTCGCCATTATAAGTTAGATTCATAGTAGCCCCTTTGAAAGTGCTTGTTGTACAACAACTGGCGCAAGTAAATACCCATGCCGATATAAACCATTAATTGAGATGACATTATTCTGAACTTCGATATGCGGGTGATTATCGACAAACGCAGGCCGTAAGCCCGCATTTAAGGACATGACTCTCCCCTCAGCAAAACCACTGTGTACCGTATAGGCCGCTGATAACAACTCCAATGTAGAGCGCACGGTAATGTCATTGGCATCTTGAGACTCTATCTCAGTTGCACCAATCACATATTGATGGTTTGGCTTAGGCGCAATGTAAATCGGGTAACGTGGATGCATTAAGCGCACTGGACGCTGTAAATTGACCTCTGGTGCAAATATACGCGCCACCTCGCCACGCACACCGCGAAGCCCTGGCTTATCTTGCTTAGCCCCCACCCCTCGGCAATCAATGATCCAATCGAATACTTGACCATTAACTTTACCCTCTTTAATAACGGCAGCTTGAGTAAATTGAAAATCGACGCCGCGACGGCACAACGTCTTATAGCTGCTTGTAAAGAAAGCGAGGTTATCTAATTGCCCTTCACAGGGTAAATACAGCCCTTGGTTAAATTTGCTGCCAAGTTCAGGCTCTAAGGTAGCAATATCACGTTGGCTCACCCGTGTTGATTGATGTTCACCCAAAGGTTTTAAACGCTGTTCGAAGCTCTGTAGATCGCCTCTATCTTGTTGGTGCGCGACGATTAAACTACCTTGCTGCTGAAAAAATACCGGTGTGTCTAGCTTTTTAAGTAAACTGGGCCACAAAGCAATGCTTTTCAAGCCTTGCTCAGCAAGTGTTCGGTCACAAATCACCGATTCCGCCAAAGGCGCTAACATAGCGGCGGCTAGAGTGCCGGCACCCGTTTGCGCATCTTGCGGATCTTTTTCAAAAATAGTGAGTTGATAACGATCCATCAACTCCAATGCTGCGACCCTGCCAACTAAGCCAAACCCAACGATAGCAACGGATGGTTTTGCTCCGTACTCTGTCATGAGAATTCCAGTTGTTGTGCGCTACAGCACTAGACTGCAGCGCTATAAAGTTAAATAGCTTTGTGATAGATCTCAGAGCCAGTGCTCTTGAACTCTTCAGACTTTGCCTTCATTTCAGCTTCAACATCAACCATTTTGATTTCAATCGCATCACCCACATTATTCGGGTCAATACCACGCGCTTCTAGCTCTTTTGCATAGTCACGGACATCTTGGGTAATTTTCATTGAACAGAACTTAGGTCCACACATTGAACAGAAATGTGCGACCTTGCCTGACTCTTGTGGCAGTGTTTCATCGTGGTAAGACAAGGCTCTTTCCGGGTCAAGACTCAAGTTGAATTGATCGTGCCAGCGGAATTCAAAGCGCGCTTTAGATAACGCATTATCACGGATCTGTGCACCACGGTGGCCTTTTGCTAAATCAGCAGCATGTGCAGCAATCTTATAAGTAATTAAGCCTTCTTTCACATCCTCTTTATTCGGTAAGCCCAAGTGCTCTTTTGGTGTTACGTAACACAGCATCGCTGTACCGTACCAAGCGATCTGCGCCGCGCCGATACCCGAGGTGAAATGATCATAGCCCGGGGCAATATCCGTTGTCAGTGGGCCAAGCGTATAGAAAGGCGCTTCATGACAGTGCTTTAATTGCTCATCCATATTCTCTTTGATCATGTGCATTGGCACGTGACCTGGGCCTTCAATAAAGACCTGTACGTCATGCTCCCATGCGATTTTTGTCAGCTCACCCAATGTGCGTAATTCAGATAACTGCGCGTCATCATTGGCATCTGCAATAGAACCAGGACGCAGACCATCACCTAATGAGAAACAGACGTCATACTGCTTCATGATTTCACAGATGTCTTCGAAGTGCGTGTAGAGGAAGTTCTCTTTATGATGTGCAAGACACCACTTCGCCATAATTGAACCACCACGCGACACAATACCGGTGACACGTTTTGCCGTCATAGGCACATAACGTAGAAGCACGCCAGCATGGATGGTGAAATAATCAACACCCTGCTCCGCTTGCTCAATTAAGGTGTCGCGGAAAATTTCCCATGTAAGATCTTCTGCAACCCCATTTACCTTTTCAAGCGCTTGGTAGATAGGCACGGTACCAATTGGGACTGGCGAGTTACGCACTACCCACTCACGGGTTTCATGGATATAACGACCTGTAGAAAGGTCCATCACAGTGTCAGCGCCCCAACGCGTTGACCATACTAGCTTTTCTACTTCTTCTTCAATTGATGAGGTGACCGACGAATTACCAATATTGGCATTCACCTTAACCAAAAAGTTACGACCCACAATCATAGGCTCAGATTCTGGGTGGTTGATATTATTTGGAATAATCGCTCGACCACGCGCTACTTCTGAACGAACAAATTCAGGTGTAATAAAATCTGGGATCTCTGCTCCAAAAGACTGACCTTCATGCTGCTCTGCCAATAGCTCTTCACGAATTTTTGCACGGCCCATGTTTTCACGGATAGCAACAAATTCCATTTCAGGTGTAATAATCCCCTGACGTGCATAGTGCATTTGTGTTACATTTTTGCCCGGCTTTGCCCGACGTATCTTAGGTAGGTTTTCAAAACGAATATGATCTAAGCCTTCATCCGCCATACGTTGCTGAGAAAACTTTGAAGTTACTGAGTCTAACAGCTCTGTGTCGTCACGGTTAACGATCCAATTCTCTCTATACTTTGGCAAACCTTCACGGACGTTTAACGTAAACTCAGGATCTGTATAAGGGCCTGATGTATCGTACACTCGAACTGGCTCATTTTTTTCGTAGACAGGTTCTTCTTCTGTGCCCCCAACAAAAGAGTCATTCAATGAGATCTCTCTCATTCCAACACGAACACCATCTTGCTCTCCATCTACATAGATTTTCTTTGAATTAGGAAAGGGTTGGCCTTTAAGGTTATAGATAAATTCTGAAGCCGCTTCGCGTGACTCGCGACGTGACAACTTGCTACTGTTATTTGACATGACATGCCTCATTGTTAGTTAAGGTGTCTTGTCAGAATTCCGAAAGGAAGAGATAGGGTTCACTTATCTATACCATATAAAAAGCATAGCTAGACAGTGATGTTGGTGGAAAAGTTTATTAGCACGACACTAGCAAACTTGGCAGCCTTAACATCCATACACTTTGGTACACCATCAAGGCAGCTTGTTCCCTACGCAGGCATTAACCTGATCAGGTCCACGGATCCCGCAATACAGCGATCTCAGCCCAAAAGGGCACTCCGACAAGTAACGAATTGAGACAAAGTCTACTGAATGTCACCCCATTAGTCAAAGCGACCTTCAACCAATTTAAAACGCCATTCAAGGTCCGAACTTAAAACCAACTCACTTTGTTTATATTGCATAGGCGCCCCAATTTGGAGCATATTTAAAAATGCATCCTCTCGCTCGTTGGTCGCTGCATCACATAGCTTTCTGGTCATACCAATATTAGATACAAATAATTGTCCGTCTTTGATTTCAGCTTGGCCAAAAAAGCGATTGCAACCAGCAAAACCATTAACACGAAAAGCATCTAAAAATTCGATACGGATGGGGTCATTTTTAACGTTCATATCATCAGATATAAACTGCCAGCTTGAATATTTGAGTGTGTCTGCGTTTACCGTCCCTGTACTTGAGCATCCCATCAAAACCACACTCAACAAGCATAATAAAAAGGAATATTTCATGGTAAACCAATCGTTTGATAATCAGTGCTAATTATAACGCTTGGCAGCACAGAATAGGCAGTAAAAATATGTAATAAATTGCCTATCCTGTTAAAAATTACGAAAATAGTTGCTCAATTTCCTGAGGTAGGAACGGACGGCCGCGCTCATTGACCGATGTACCTGTTACGATCGCATCCAACATCAGTTTATCATCTCGGCTTCTTAGTACTTTTTGATGAAATGCAAACTTCAGTTTACTGACTTTCTCCACTTCAACTTCAACATAAAACGCATCACCTGGGCGAAGGGAGTCTTTGTAATTCATCTCAGAGCGGATCACAACCAAGTTTACTTTTTGTTCAGCTAACGCTGCGAAATCGATATTTTTATGCGCTAAAAATTCATGTCGCGCATGCTCTAAATAGTTAAAATACACACTGTTGTTCACGATCCCCTGCAGGTCACATTCATAATCTCTTACTTTAAAGTCAACTTTAAACGTCATCATTCGTCCTCAAATTAGATTGCAAAAGTTTATAACACAATTTTTCAGTCATCTGGTCGGGCTTTTGCTAAACTAGTGCGCAACTAACACGGGACATATATAAACGAATGAAATTAAAACTCTCTTTACTCACCATGGGTCTGATGGTGGCATTTTCTAGCTCAGCGAATGAGACAAACTCTACAGCAACAAATAGTATTGAAACCATTGAAGTTAGTGGAGACTTTCAGCAAGAATCACTACAAACATTAAGTGCAAGTGCTTCTGTCTTTGGTGAAACGCAAATTACTACACGTGGCGCTAGCTACTTAGATGAAATCCTCAACAGCGCAGCCAATGTCAACTTTACTGCTGGCGCTTCTCGTGGCCGCTTTGTGCAAATCCGTGGGGTTGGCCTGCGATCACAATTTGTTGATCCAATCACACCCAGTGTGGGCGTTTTAATCGACAATATTAATTATTCTGGCCTTGGTGGCAGCGCATTGCTATTCGATGCGGATCAAGTCGCCATTTATCGAGGTCCTCAAGGCACTAAATTTGGTGCAGACGCCATGGGCGGGATCATTGATATTCACTCAAATTCACCCACCCAAGCGCCCAGCCTCAACCTTAAATTAGGCGCTGCAAATTATGGCACACACGAAGCAGGCGTTGCGGTCGGTGCAGGTCTGACTGACACGATTGCCGCACGTGCCAGTATTTATCAAAAGCAATCTGATGGCTTTGTTGAAAATGTGTATTTAAATGAGGACACTCAGGATTTAGATGAAAGTATCGCAAGATTTAAACTCAACTATGCTGCGAGCGACGATTTAAACCTAGACTTTGCCTATCACCACATTGATATTGAGAATGGCTATGATGGCTTTACTTTAGACAATACACGCCAAAGTGTTGCAAGCCAGCCTGGTCAGGATACACAACAAAGTGATGCATTCTCTTTAACCGCTGACTACACAGGTTTATCTTCTGTCGACATTGAAATACTTACCAGTGGTCTGCAAGCTGATACCGTATACAGCTATGATGAAGACTGGGTTTGTGCAGATTTAGCGCAACCGTCACTGTGTGAAGCTGGCCTTCACCCAGATCATATCGCTTACTATGGCCAATACTTTGACAAGTATGCGAGAGACCATGAGAGAGGCTCGGCCGAAGTAAGAGTTAAAAGCAAAGATAAGTCTTGGGTCGTTGGAATAGTGAGTCGCAGACATGATGTCGATTTGGACCGTAATAGAGGCAAACATGGTGACTTCCCAGCACAGTTTAAATCTAACTTCGAAACACAAAACCATGCCTTATTTGCACACAAGGTCACACAGCTACAAGATGATGTCAGACTCATTACAGGTATCCGCGTTGAGTCATATTCAAGTGATTACATGGACAGCAATGCATTCGACTTAGACACAGATGATACTATGGTCGGTGGCAAGGTTGCGCTTGAGTACCAAGTTGTGCCACAAACAATGATCTATACCAGCTTAAATCGCGGTTACAAAGTGGGTGGTGTGAACGGTGAAGCACTTGCTAAAGCCAAAGATGATGGCATTACAATTCCACAATCAGGCTTCACATTCGACCCTGAGTACCTCTGGAATCTTGAGTTTGGTGTTAAAGGCCAATCTGAAGACAAGCGCCATACTTTAAACCTCAGCGCATTTTATATGCACAGAGAAGACATGCAGTTAAAGCAATGGCAATTAGAAGGCGTGCAATTTGCCGGATTTATTAGCAATGCTGGCAAAGGCACAAATTATGGCCTTGAAATCGAGGGGAGTAGCCAACTGCTTGACGCACTGTCACTGCAATATAGTGTGGGTTATTTAGATACCAAGATTGAGGACTTCATTACTGTGAATGGCGACGACTTTGATGGCCGCGAACAAGCTCAGTCACCAAAGTATCAATATGCCTTTAGCTTTGTCTATGACGTTACCAACAACATCAGTGCGCAATTAGGATTTGAAGGTAAAGATGACTACTTCTTCTCTGATAGTCATGATGCTCAAGCACCAAACCAGAACCTGATCAATGCCAGTGTTTCATACTTCAGTGAAAGCTGGAGCTTAACAGCATGGGGGCGTAACTTAGCAGATAGAGACGTGCCTGTACGTGGCTTCCAATTTGGTAATGATCCAAGAAATGGCTGGGCAACGGATACGTATGTACAATATGCAGAGCCTCGTGTATATGGCTTAACGTTTAACTATACACTGTAATAAAAAACGGCGCTTTAAGCGCCGTTTTTACTGTTATCTTTGACTCTACTCTGGATCTGGTAAATTTCTACCGTAAAAGACTTCTTGAATTTCACGATTTAATTTATTACGGATCTCTTCTTCTTCCTCATCAGTGAGCTCATCCGTTGTAATACCGAATAGATAGGTATTCAAATCGGTTTCTTTAAGCATCATCTTAGTATGGAACAAGTTCTCTTGATACACGTTCACATCGACCATTTGGTAAGCGTCTTTTGTATCTTCAGTCATAAAGTTCTGAATTGAGTGAATTGGGTGATCAATATAGTGTTTTACACCGTTCACATCACGGGTAAAGCCACGTACTCGGTAATCGATTGTCACCACGTCTGACTCAAGCGAGTGAATTAAGAAATTCAGCGCTTTAAGCGGAGAAATAATGCCACAGGTAGACACTTCAATGTCCGCTCTAAACGTACAGATCCCATCGTGCGGATGCGCTTCTGGATAAGTATGAACACAAATATGGCTTTTATCCAAATGGGCCACAACTGAATCAGGTAAAGGTCCAGGTGTTTCCTGAGAATGCGGCATCGTCCCCTCTACCGGCTCCTCAGATACCAAGATAGTCACACTGGCGCCCTGTGGGTCATAATCTTGACGAGCGATGTTCAAGACATTCGCACCAATAATATCGACAACTTCCTTAAGAATATCCGTTAAACGCTCAGCACTATACTGTTCGTCAATATATTCGATATATTCTTTTCGCTGTTGCTCAGTTTTGGCGTAGCAAATATCGTAGATACTAAAGCTTAAACTCTTTGTTAAGTTGTTAAAGCCGTGGAGTTTAATTTTATTAAAGGGCTTGTTCACGATAGACCCACCTTAAAACAAGAAAATCTGCGCTGCAGAACTAAAAGTTCGCGGATTTTATACGAAAAGTAACAGCTTAAAAAGCGTTATTTTTCTTCGCTTTGTACAACCTCGTGGGTATGCGTAATTTCCACTGCTTTTTCAAGCATTAAGGCAACTGAGCAGTACTTTTCGGCAGACAAATTAACGGCGCGAGCAAGGTGCTTTTCAGACACATTGTCACCCGTAACTACAAAGTGTAGATTGATTTTGGTGAATACTCTAGGCGCAGACTCTGCACGCTCTGCAGAAAGTTCGACTTCCACACTCTCAACAGATTGTTTTGCTTTCTTAAGAATGCTGACAACATCCACAGATGCACAACTGCCCGCCGACATTAATACCATTTCCATCGGACTAGGCGCTGCACTGTCAGCACCTGCATCAAATACCACATTATGACCAGAGTGAGAGCGGCCTAAAAATGTATCGCCACCAACCCATTTTACACTTGCTTGCATAGTACACCTTCTAAAACCAATAACACCGCCATCAGGCGGTGTTATTAAAAATATAAATCTATTCCAGCTTACTGAATGGCAGAATCAAATAAGTTTTTAACCAAACCAGCAAACTCTTCGATAAACTCTTGTTGTTCTTCTGTTACACGTTGATCAACAACACTTGATAACACTTCCTGTAGGTCGTACACAATGCCATCAACTTCACGTACGATCAAGCCGCGCTGCTCGGTTGATAAGCCAGTGTGCTGTTCACACAAACGGATCACATGTTCAGCGATAACGTCTTCAATTAATTCAACGACCTTAGGTGCATTCGGCTTTACCACACCCGGCTTTTCAAACAAGGCTAAATTTTGTGTCAGATACATGACTAACTCATCATATCCTTGTTTATCTAAAACCATATATTGCCCACCTGAGTTTACCAATGACATCTCCTATTGATTTAAGCAGAAACTCGATCTGATTGCTACTTTTGAGCGACCCTGAAAAATAAAAAAAGCAGCAAATGCTGCTTTTTAAGAATAAAGCGTGAGACTTCGTCTCCGCATCACAACATAGCATTTAGCCATGTTGTGAATTACCTAATGCAGGTAATTTTAATCTAATGATAGGCCTGGACTCAAGCTTCCTGGTAATGTAACTTTTTCAAGTTCAACAGAAGCAACTGGGTATGCACAGTAATCTGCTGCATAATATGCACTTGCTCTGTGGTTACCAGATGCGCCAATACCACCAAATGGTGCGGCACTTGATGCACCCGTGATTGGACGGTTCCAGTTAACAATACCCGCACGAATACGACGTAAGAAATGGTCATAATCTGCTTCATTGTCACTTAATAGACCTGCTGATAAACCAAAGCTGGTATCATTCGCAAGCTCAATAGCCGCGTCAAAGTCCGTGTAACGGAATACTTTCAGTAGCGGACCGAAGTGCTCATCATCAGGGAAATCAGCAACCTTTGTACATTCAATGATGCCAGGGGTAACAAAGCCAGTACCCGCAGTGTGCGTCAGCTCAAGTAAGCTCTCTGCGCCAAGGTCGATAAGTTGCTGCTGTGCTGCAACCATACCTGCCGCCGCCGTTTCAGAAATCATAGAGCCCATGAAAGGCTGATCAGCATCGTCAAAGTTACCAATCTTAATCGCTTTTGTTGCACGCAATAATTGCGCTAGGATTGCATCGCCCTGCTCACCGTGAGGTAAAAATAGTTTACGCGCGCACGTACAACGCTGACCGCTTGAAATAAATGCAGACTGGATAATGTCGTGTACAACCGCTTTAGTATCTGTCACATCTTTAACGATTAACGGGTTATTACCACCCATCTCAAGCGCTAAGATTTTGCCAGGTTGACCGGCAAATTGCTCATGCAGGAAGTGACCTGTGCGAGATGAACCCGTAAAGAATAAACCATCGATGCCTTTGTGCGATGCAAGTGCTTTACCTGTGTCTACTTCACCTTGTACTAGGTTAATAACACCAGCTGGTAGACCCGCTTTTTCCCAAAGCTTTAATGTCAGCTCAGCGACATATGGCGTTAATTCAGACGGCTTAAATACCACAGTGTTACCAGCAATAAGCGCAGGTACAATGTGACCATTAGGCAAGTGGCCAGGGAAGTTATAAGGGCCAAATACCGCAACAACACCATGTGCTTTATGGCGAATAACAGCACGACCTACAGGCATTGCATTTTCTACTACACCGGTACGCTCATTATATGCTTTTTCTGAAATGGCAATCTTACCTACCATTGCGCCTGCTTCAGTGCGCGTTTCCCAAAGTGGCTTACCTGTTTCTTTGGCAATTGCGATTGCAAGCTCTTCGCTATGCTCTTTCAAAACCTCAGCAAAACGTTTTACTACGTCTAAACGTGCTTCAAAGCTCAAATCGCTCCACAGATAATAAGCTTCGCGTGCTGATTTTACTGCGCTATCAACCTGTTCAGCGGTTGCTGCATTTGCTGACCAGATCTGTTCATTGTTTGCTGGGTTTACAGATACAAACTCTGCACCTTCACCCGCTGACCATTTACCATTGATAAATTGTGCTGCATGTGTTGTCATAATTCTTTCCCAATTAAAGATTTGCGATGCTTACAGTGTCGCCTTCAGTCACCTGAAGCGCATTTGCCAATTCAGCCGAAATGGTGACTTCTTCACCACTTTGCGGCACATCAAGCTCAACTGCCGTAGCACGATAGCCTGCTAGTTTATCATTAGCAATAAGCACTGGGGAACCATTTGTCTGTGCTGGTACATTTTCAGCAATACGCACCTTAAAGAACTGCGTTGCGCGAATAGTACGAATATTATCGACTTTCGCTTCTACCGTTGGACCCGCATCAAAAATATCGACATACCCGTTAAACGTGAAGCCTTCGCTTTTCAGCAATTCGATAGCTGGGCGTGTATTGTCGTGTACTTCACCAACCACGGCCTGTGCGTCTTCACTTAGCAAGTTAACGTAAATTGGATATTTTGGCATTAGCTCTGCAATGAATACTTTCTGGCCAATACCCGTTAAGTAATCTGCTGTTGGGAAATCCATTGAGAAGAAGTGCTCTTCCAACCACTTCCAAAATGGGCTACTGCCATTTTCATCAGATACACCACGCATTTCAGCAATGACCGTTTCTGCAAAGCGAGATTTATGTTGATTAATAAACATAAAACGAGATTTAGATAAAAGCTTGCCATTGAAGCCTTTACGGTACTTATCTTTTAAGAATAACGTACATAGTTCAGTCGCACCGGTATAGTCATTACACAGCGTCAGAATATCCACTGCTTTGTAAACATTTAAAGTGCGAGAAGAATGGATAACTTTACTTAAATGATAGTGATAAAACGCGTCATCTAATCCCACTGCTGCTTCAATCGCACTGGTTCCGACAACTTCGCCCGTCTCTGAGTCTTCAAGCACAAACAGGTAGCCTTCATCAAAAGGCACATCAGTTTCTTTAGCAAAAGACGTCATTGAACGTTCAATTTTGTTTTGTAGCAACTCTTCATTTAGAGGTAATGAAGTAAAACCATGCCCCGACTCTTGGGCAATGTTCAAAAGCGCTGGATAATCGCTTTTTTGGATTGGGCGAAGGATCATCATGAGCCCGCTTACTCCTCAGTAAACCTTTAGACAGGTGACGCTCTATCGAGCGCCACGTTGGTTATCGCTTGGTTTGTGCGACAACTTATGCGTTATTTTCTACAACGCGAGCAACTGCTTTTTCAAAGCGTGCCATACCTTCGCGGATGTCCGCATCAGAAATAACAAGCGATGGTGTAAAGCGCACTACGTTAGCACCAGCAACCAGTGACATAACGCCTTCTTTAACACCTTCAGTTAAGAACTCTTTTGCTTTACCAGCATATTGCTCAGTGACAACGCCACCAATCAATAAGCCTTTACCACGAATTTCAGAGAATACGTTGTACTTGTCATTGATTGCAGTCAGTAACTCACGGAAAAGTGCTTCTTTTTCTTTTACGCCATTTAATACTTCAGGTGTATTAACTGTATCGAATGCCGCTTCAGCAACCGCACAAGCCAGTGGGTTACCACCGTATGTTGAACCATGAGTACCAATTTTAAGGTGCTGTGCAATTTCAGTTGTCGTGATCATGCCACCAATAGGGAAACCGCCACCAAGCGCTTTTGCTGTCGTTAAGATGTCAGGTGTCACACCTAAACCTTGGTATGCATATAGCTCACCAGTACGACCAACTCCCGTTTGTACTTCATCAAAAATAAGCAGTGCATTGTGCTTGTCACATAACTCACGAACGCCTTTAGCAAATTCAGTCTCAGGTGAAACGATACCACCTTCACCTTGTAAAGGTTCCATCATTACAGCACAGGTCTTGTCAGAGATAAGCGCTTCGAATGCAGCTAGGTCATTATAGTCACAGTGAACAACATCGCCTGGCTTTGGACCGAAGCCATCAGAGTATGCAGCTTGACCACCTACAGTAACCGTAAAGAAAGTACGGCCGTGGAAACCTTTATTAAATGCGATAATTTGTGATTTTTCAGCGCCAAACTTATCTAGTGCCCAACGACGAGCAAGTTTAAGTGCCGCTTCATTCGCTTCTGCACCAGAGTTTGCAAAGTAAACTTTATCTGCAAATGTTGCATCAGTGAGTTTTTTAGCCAACCTAAGTGCTGGTTCATTGGTCATGACATTTGATAAGTGCCAGATTTTTTCGCCTTGCTCTTTTAATGCAGCAACAAGCGCTGGGTGACAATGACCCAAACAGTTTACAGCGATACCACCTGCGAAATCGATGTATTCACGACCTTCTTGGTCCCAAACGCGAGAACCTTCACCTTTTACAGGGATAACAGCAGAAGGTGAATAGTTAGGTACCATTACTTGATCGAATAATTCACGATTAATAGTCATTTTAAATCCTCATTTTAGCGAGTTCAGCACTGACACATGGGCGCTCGGAATTACAAATAATTACCTTCAGCAACACTGTAAAAGATCCGAAATTACCCAAATCGGCGCAAATTTCATACGCACATTATTCCAAAAAAATACCGGAATGTCTCATATAAAACACTCCTGTAACCCTTGATATTCAAGGCTTTAATATATTCTTTCAAGAACAGTGAATAACTATTAACGTCGTGATTGGATACGCCCCCATCATACAAGGATTTTAGTCGATCCTTAGCAATGGGGCGAATGAATGAATAAGCGTGAAAAAATTTCCAGTTTTTTTACAAAATTGTCAGCTGGAGGCTTTGTAATGATGTTTTGGCCAACAATTTTTCTTCTTGAGCGGTTAGACCTAGATAAGTAAACCAATCTTTGGCTTCATCCTGTTCAATTAAATGGCTGTCTTTCAAAAGCTGAAATTGTGCATAGCCGTACGCTTTTTTCAGCACCTGCGTCAATGGCAATAATTCAGCTGGGTTATTATTCACATTTGGCAGATAACTTTGCGCAAACTCCGACATGGCAGCATTAAATGGCAAGTATTTAAACGACATCTGCTCGATGAGGCGCTGGGAAACCACAGGAGCATGCTCAAGTAACAAATTACGTAAAAATAGCGGATCTGGCCCTAACTCTAACAGCGCAGTATGTAAGTCTTTTTGGCTTTTATCTCTGGCAATTTTAACTTTCCCTTGCCAAACACGCTCGTAAGTTCGCAAATATAAGCGTGTCAGAGCGATTTTACCCAAATCTAGTAACATGCCCAGCGTAAAGGCATGTTGCTCTTTTACGTCATAAAGAGGTGCCAATGCTTTTGCTGCTATGGCACTGGCCATACTCACATCTCTGAGCTTTCTTTTTAGTAGTGGAAACGGCTCCGTTGAATGTGGCATCCAATGCCGCACCGCAAATGTTGGGATCACCATCTGTAAATTTTCCAGACCGAGATAACGCAGCGCCAATGCTGGCGTATCCACTTTTACAGACGTCCCTTTACTGTTTACTTTGCGATACTGAGGTAAGTTCACCAGAGAAACCAGATCTCGACCAAGCCATGATAAGTCATTAACTAATGGCTCTAAACGCCCTACTGAGGCAGATTTAACGGCTAAAATATCTAATACGGTTGGCACCGCATCTTGTATGCCAACCACATCAGCATAAATCGAATCTAGGTCACTTAATTGAGTTTCTATCCCAGTTTCAATCACTTGATGCAGGTGGTTACTCGCCTTCGCGATATATTTATGATGACTGGTGCTTTTTTCTTGACGTTTAGCTGCCGCTGCCAACTCGACTTCGAGCATAGTACGTTGGGGGATAGACTCCCCAAAGTTCATGTCGAATGTATGGATATAACCTATCTGCTGCTGTGCAAAGTTATGGCTAATTAGAACGTCATGTGCACGCTGAGCGATGGCTTGAGCAATGTGCGACTGCCTAATATCTTGTGTCATCAATTATAATCTTTTTCGGTATATTAAAAGAAAGCTCTTTAAAGGTTAGAAGCGAGCAATAAAGTTATCAAGTAGTCTTAAGCCATACTCGGTTAAGATTGCTTCGGGGTGAAATTGCACGCCTTCCAATGCGAGATCAGTATGACACAAGCCCATTATTTCATCTAGTTCATTAGAGTCGCTTTGCGTCCACGCAGTAATCGCTAAATTGTTTGGTAATGTCTCAAGATCCACGGCCAAAGAATGATATCGACAGACATTAAACTGGCGCGGTAGCCCCTTAAACATCCCTTTTTCTGAGTGGTGGATCTGTGACACTTTACCATGCATCACAGATTTTGCTTTGTGTACTCGAGCTCCCATTGCTTGTGCAATCGTTTGATGACCCAAACACACACCTAGAATCGGAAACTGTCCTTTTAACTGTTGTACAACTTGCAAAGATATCCCAGCTTCATTCGGGCTACAAGGACCAGGTGAAATCACAATATGCGCTGGGTTCAGCTGCTTTATCTGGGCAATAGACACTTCGTCATTGCGCTTAACAAGCACATCTTGATCTAACTTTTGAAAATACTGGACTAGGTTAAACGTGAACGAATCATAGTTGTCTATCATTAATATCATTCCGTCTTTACCTCTAAACTTTTAAGACTCACCATGTTACTTACTACATAAAATTCAAAGTACTACTTCACTACCACTCTCACCGTGGTAACAATGGCTCACGCTCTGCAATTGGCCGTGCATGATAACACAATTTGTAAATTCACTGGCATAACCTCTCCCATGACCAAAAAATCAGCTTAAAGTGCGCGCACATACGCTGTTACATATAACACTAGACAACAGAAGGAAAAGGAAAATAGTATAGAGGAGCATTAAAACAATAAGGAAGAAAAATGAAATTCACAATCAAAAAGAAACGCATCAAAAATTTATCAACTGAGCACGCTATCAACACACTAAAAACCAAACAGATTGCTGGCGGAGCCGTTTTCCAATCACCTGATACCGATTTTTCAGTCGGTCAGCAATATACTTGCAAAACGGCATAAGCGTCAAACTCAGCTGGGCGCAGTTCGCTCAGCTGTTATTTGTAATTATTGAAACACCACGTTTTCGCTACCAGGTAAAGCTTTAAACTCTTCTAGCAGTTTGTCGCAATCTTTCAATATTTGTTCCTCAAGTCGCTCTTCAGCGCGCCAACGCTGAGTATCCATTTTGAAGATTTCCTTTTTTGAATACTTTTTGCGAGCATCGTGCGTCGGCATTTCTTTGACTTCATCGTACATTTCAAAAACACCTGGATAGGTCTTTTCTAAAACAACTTCTGAATCAAAGCTATATTGAGAAATCAACACCCAAACACGTAAACACCCTTCGGAGTACTCACACTGCTTTTGCTTCATCGCTTTTGCAATCAAATTTATGCTATCTGCTAATTTGCCATTGCGTTCTTGTCTGGATTTTTCCAGCTTCTTAGCCTGCTCTTCTTTCAATTTAGCAATCGTGTCCTTTTGTACTTTTAACTGCCACAGTAATTTGCCTGCATAAAAGGCTAGGCCTGCAACAATTAAAGCACCAACGACTAATGCGACCACCCAAATCGTGCTCATCGCTCATCCTCGTCATCATCTAACCACTCATCCGCCAGATCATTACTGACAAAATCAGCTAATGGATCAGCCTCAATCATATCTTCTTCTTCAAACTCATCATCTATGCCAAGGATTTCGCATAATTCTTGGTGACGAGCGATAGCGCGATTGAAGAACTTGGCATCTTTACCTGTTAATAGCTCTCCACGTTCATGACGCTCTAATAGCTTCATTAAGCGCTCATCATTTTCCAGCTGTTGCAACTCTTGTTCAAGCGTCAGTTCAGGCTCATTCGCCTTGCTGAGTGTCGCTTGTGGCGTCAGATGACGTTTCATCTGCGGCTCAGCCTTAGGTGTTTGTACTTCAGGCGTCAATGCAATTTTTTTCTTACTGCCTGCTCGCGGATCTGTTTGGGTTCCAGTTTGAGATTTCACCTCAATCTTGGCTTCTTGGGCATTACGAGATCCCGCTTTATTCCCTTTATTCTTTTTTGTGCGTTGCTCTTTCATAGCACGCAATTCATGAAGCTTTTCCTTACTTAATCTCGGTGTGCCATTTTCACCTAATTTGCGTGATTTCTTCTTTCTAGTCATGCTTCTCTACCATCTACTTTAACCGACTATTGCTTACTTAGAATGATAACGTCATTCCCAATAAACTCTAGCTTGGTGCCAAATTGCTTTGCTACATACTCAAACGTTTCGCGACTAAAAAATGAAATATGTGTTTGGTCATTTTTATAATGCCAAGATGCAAAACGTGTTGGATCTATGACAAGCTTGGTCATCATTGCAAGGGGAGCCTGAGGCTTCAGCATCGCCACTAGCTGTTCAAATACCGCTTTGGGCTGCGCTATATGCTCAATCACTTCCGTGCATGTTATAAAATCATATTGCGCATTTAAAACCGCTGGGGTATTTGCATAATATAAATCATACAAGGCGACTGAGTGCCCCGCTTCTTGAAACATCTTGGCCAATAAAGGCCCTGGACCACAACCAAAATCAAGCCCTTGTTGATGATTTTGCAAACGCGCGTTAATCGGTTCGAATACCCGCGACAGAAAACGACGATAGCCCATATCATGTAAATCATTTTCATGACTATCATAAATGGCTTTTTCTTCTTGCGGAGATAATCTGTCGCATGGCGCGACACTGACTAACTTACAGTGCTGACACTGCCAATAATCACGAAATTTGTCCCGATGATAGTGTTCTAGCGACTCTGATTCACAGAGGCCACATTGAAGCGTTTGTGGATTTTGCAAAGGTGATGAACCAAACCTGCTTAAAAGGGGTATTGTAACAGCAATTAAAAAGTGTACAAATAAAAAGACGGCAGAGATTACTCTCTACCGCCTGCTAATCTGAGCGTCTCAATCCGGACACTTCTCCCTTCGACTTTTAGTCTTTATTTTTCTTATTATTTATCATCCATTTTGTTTTTATTGTTACTTCCGTGGTGCTATCCATATTGTTTTTGTTATCAAACTTCCATTGCTTTTTTTATTTTCGGTCTTCCTAACGCTTTTGTACTCATCCTTGTTTAGTTGTATTCAAATGAATACTTAAAATTGCCGTCTACGCTTCCGTTTCGCATTGTCCCTGTTTTTGTATTGTCTTGACGACAGGGATTAATCTACGCTTATTTTAAATACTTACAACTAATCAATAACAAAATTATTACCTAGGCAACAGAAGGTAAATTAAAAACAAAATAAATACATACACTTACAAATAAATACATATTTAATTTGCGTTAAGTCCTACAAATTAGGAACGCCATTATCCCACATCAAAAGTGAGATATATCTCACAAAGTACAGATCAAAAAAAGGCAACGATCACGTTGCCTTTTTCAATACTAAAAGTTTACGTCATATTACGTAAAACCAAATACGACTTTAGTGCAAACCGCCCAAATACTTTGACAAAATCTCAATATCTTTGTCTGTCAATTTTGCAGCGATATCCCTCATCATACCATTAGCATCGTTGCCCCGAGTACCATCACGGAACTTGATAAGCTGAGCCTTGATATATTCAGGATGTTGAAACGAAATTTTCGGGAATTGCGCCAAAGATGTCCCATTACCTCTTGGGCCATGACATGCCATACACGAAGGGATCCCTCGCTCAGCATCACCCGCTCGGTATAGCTTTTGACCAGTTTGAACAACGTCTTCTGGGGTTGTGCCTGCACTCATTGGCATACTTGCAAAATAGGCTGACAAATCTTTCATGTCTTGATCCGACAACGGCATGGCCATGCCACTCATCACTGGATCCATACGGCCTTTAGCACCACCTGATGTCATACCCAACTTAAACTCTTTGAGCTGTTTATACATATAATCAGCATGCTGACCTGCAATTTTTGGATACATGGTTACAGGGGCGTTGCCATTTGGTCCATGACATGCTGCACACGTTGCCGCCTTAGCCTTACCAGCTTCGGCGTCCCCATCGAATGCTACTGCGCTGTTGAATGACAGCGTGCCAAGCAGCATAGTTAAAGATAATGCTATTTTTTTCATGGTAAATTCTCTGTTCCGACCCTGTAACTATCTGTTTAAATGAAATACGCTAAATTTCACCGAAATAAACAGATACTAATCTGTGCACATTGACTTAAATTTATTAAGTGACGCTCAATGTTTATTGCTTTACCTTGTAATATTTAGATACTACACGATAAAAAAAGCCCCGCCATGCTTAGTGGCTATTATAAAACTGCTAATTTATAGGTAATTGACATAGATTAAACTTAGTCCAGAAATTCTCTTGACGCTGCTAAAAATTGCCGACTTTCTCAGCTTTTGCATTGTGTGCCAGATGTAATAAAATAGGTATGAATTAAAGAATCAAGCAATCCGCCTAGGAGTTAGAGTGTTAAAATCTCGTATGCCATATAACCGCGCTACTTTCATCACCAGCGCACCTGATATTACCCGCCTACCTGCAGACAGTGGCATAGAGGTCGCATTTGCTGGGCGTTCTAACGCTGGCAAGTCTAGTGCTTTGAATACATTGACAGATCAAAAATTGGCACGCACCAGTAAAACCCCTGGCCGTACCCAGTTGATCAATACCTTTGCTCTCGATGAAGACAAGCGCCTGATTGACTTACCTGGTTACGGTTTTGCTAAAGTCCCCATTGAGATGAAGAAGAAATGGCAGAAGTCTTTAGGCGAATATTTGCAAAAAAGACAGAGCCTAAAAGGCATTGTGGTTTTAATGGATATCCGCCACCCTATGAAAGATTTAGATATGGATCTCATCAATTGGGCTGTAGGAAGTAATATTCCGGTACTTGCACTGCTGACAAAAGCGGACAAATTAAAGCAAGGCAAACGCAAAGCCGAAGTTTTACAAGTACGAAAAGCCCTTTCTGAACTAGACGGCGATATCACTGTGCATGCCTTTTCATCGTTAAAAGGACTTGGACTAAAAGAGCTTGCTTGGCAGCTCGATGATTGGTTCCTAGGACCTTATGTAAAAGAAGAAGCGGACGATAACGAGCCAAACAACTAGGTTAGCTCGTACGCCTGTCCTGCGGAGTGCAATGTCATCGACTGTCGTTGCTCATTGTACTTCGCAATCTCTACCCATTGATAATAGACATTGCGCTCAACACGCGCGCACAACCCATAATTTAGCTGTAAATGCGGAACTTGCTGGTCTTTATACTCTGCCATGTACAAAGGAAATGCCTTACAGATAGGCCATAGCCTACCCAAATTATCTTCGCAGATAATCGTTGGCTCAACCTTATATTGCTGTGCAACTTCAGACACATGCCAAGCAACAATAATAAATGGACTTTCTTCTACAGTGACTGGACATGTTTCAGACGGCGTTTTCAGAGTATATTCACCCTGCTCACAACTGAGCACACTGGCAAATAAGCGCACCAATGCGAGACGTTTAATCTCATCCCCTTGATGAAACCAACGTCCTGCGCCATCAATTAAAAATGTGCCTACACCACACTCTCCAGCTTGCCAATGCTCCGTCGGTGAATGTGCAGACACATAGTGCGCTATTAACTGTTCCAGTTTATCTGTCATGAAAAACCAAATTAAATGTCACAGGAACAGTTTGTGCGATGCTAGTTAAACCTGCCAACTTGCGTAAGACTTCAATCCCATCAGTCAGGTCAAAATCACGGCTATTAATCAGTACTGCACGCAGTGGTGATACTTGCAATGTTCTTGTCTGTTTGTTCACCATAAGATCCAGCTTTAACACCAAGCTTTTACCATGCAAATTAAGTGTAACTGGTACTGCTTTAAGCACTTGAGGACCCGTATTGAGCTGGGATAACCATGGCTTAATGTCAGCCTTAATGGTTGCTGTTTGATATTGAGAAACATCAAAAAGCACTTTTTTCATGCGCTCATTTCTGATTGGGATCAGAGATTCAATACTGCTCAAATCAATCTCTATACTCAACTGGCCTAACTCAGTGATCTCGCCAGACAGTGATGTGAAATGATGATTCTCAGCAACACTATTTAATTTTATAGAGGTGAAGCTCAAATCACTCAGCTCATTATTTAGCTGCCAAGCGGGCACCGCTTGAGACATTAAGCATAAGCTACCCAAAAGAAAAGGCTTAAGCATGACATATTCCTATTTGTAAAATTTTTCACATCTTAACAAATAAATATGGAGAGAGTTAGATTTACACCTACTGATCAATATTTGATATGGCGAACTTTTAAAAGACTGTCAGATATTATTACAAAGAGAAAAGCCGGCTCGTATAAACCTTTTACGAGCCGTTATAGCAATCTGGGGAGAAGCTATCAATACACAGTATCCTCTTTCGAGAGATACATCATCAACAGGATGTCCTACAGGATGAGGACGCGGCGAACTTTAGCAAATAGCCATCTAGAAATAAACAGCACAAAGCAAATAACGAGCCAATTTGATAAATATTAAACAAAAGAGTGATGTTTTTTACGTTAACTTTACACCAACCCAGCTAATTCGGGACACAGAGGGGGTTTTATGCAAGGAAAATAAAAAAGCATGGCTAGGCCATGCTTTTATGTGTAAACGCTAATAAGCAGTTAATTAATGGGCTTGTTCCCAGTTTTCACCGTGGTCGGCTTCCACCACAAGCGGCACATCTAATTGCGCAGCTTCGCTCATTAAGCTGCAAATTTTCTCGCTAAATTCATCAACCTTATCGGCGCTGATCTCAAAAACCAATTCATCGTGTACTTGCATTAATAGCTTAATTTCATCTTGGCTATGTGTTTGCAGCCACTGATGTACTTTGATCATGGCTTTTTTAATGATATCAGCAGCGGTTCCCTGCATTGGTGCATTGATTGCAGCACGTTCAGCAGCTTTACGACGCGCACCGTTACGTGCCTTAATATCAGGTAAATAAAGACGACGACCAAACAACGTCTCAACATACCCTTGCTCAGCCGCCTTTTCACGCGTGCTCTCCATATACTCTAAAACACCCGGGAAGCGCTCAAAGTATTTATCCATATAATGCTGTGCTTCATTACGTGGGATATCTAACTGGCGCGCAAGACCAAATGCACTCATACCGTAGATCAAGCCAAAGTTTACCGCTTTCGCTTTTCGGCGCATATCCGAGGTCACTTCTTCCAGTGGCACTGAAAATACTTCTGAAGCCGTTGCACTATGCACATCTTTGCCTTGCGCAAATGCGCTTAGCAAACCTTTATCCTGAGATAAGTGCGCCATAATTCTCAGCTCAATTTGGCTGTAGTCGGCCGCTAAAATCACATGCCCTTGATCTGCGACAAACGCTTGGCGGATCCGACGCCCTGCTTCATTACGAATTGGAATGTTTTGCAAGTTCGGATCGCTGGAGCTTAAACGACCTGTTGCAGTCACAGCTTGATGATATGAAGTGTGTACACGTTGCGTATCCGCGTTAACCAGCTTTGGTAATTTGTCTGTATAGGTCGACTTCAACTTTGCCAAGCCACGGTGTTCGATGATGAGCTTTGGCAAAGGATAATCATGCGCTAATTCCTGTAGCACTTCCTCAGCGGTAGAAGGTGCACCTTTTGGTGTTTTCTTCAAAATTGGCAACCCAAGCTTTTCAAACAAGATTGCTTGTAATTGCTTTGTGGAGCTTAAGTTAAACTCTTCTTCAGCCAAGGTATATGCTTCTTGTTCTAGCTCTGCTAAGCGCTTTTCAATTTCTAAGCTTTGTTCACCTAGCATGGTGCTGTCAATTTGAACGCCCGTTCGCTCCATATCAGAAAGAACATTGATCAATGGCAATTCAATATCCTTAAACACACCCACTAGACTCGACTCTTTCTCTAATAGCGGCCATAAATGCTGGTGCAACCGAAGCGTAATATCGGCATCTTCAGCTGCATAAGGCGCCGCTTTATCAAGCTCTATTTGATTGAATGTAAGCTGCTTTTTACCCTTGCCAGCGATATCTTCAAAGCTGATATTTTTGTGGCCTAAATACTTCAGTGCCAATGAGTCCATATCATGTCTGGTACCCACACTGTTAAAGACATAAGACTCAAGCATAGTATCAAATGCGATGCCATTTAATGTGATACCCGCACGGGCCAGTACGCTTTTATCATACTTTAAATTTTGCCCTACTTTTTTAATGCTTTCATCTTCTAAGATCGGCTGTAAATGTTCAAACACCAAGTCTTTATCTAACTGTTCAGGCGCACCCATATAGTCGTGCGTTAAAGGTAAATACGCCGCTTCACCAGCTTCAACCGCGAAGCTCATACCCACCAAGTCTGCCTGCATGTAATCTAGACTGGTTGTTTCAGTGTCAAAGGCAAAAACATCTGCGCCCTTGAGCTTTTCCACCCAAACTTTTAACTGCTCAACCGTTAAAATTGTTTCATAATTGCCTTCAATCTCTGGCTGTTGCGCTGCGACAGCCGCTGGCGCTTTGCTGTCCGCTGCTGACTTACCATCGAGCAGTTCACTCAACCAACGCTTGAACTCACATTGACCGTATAACTCAACCAATCGATCTTTGTCCATCGGTTGGATTTTAAATGTATCGAGCTCTTCCTCAACATCACAATCCAGTTTGATGGTCGCTAGCTCATATGAAAGCTCAAGCTGAGCTTTATGCTCTTCTAGCTTTTTCGCCATGCTTTTTGAGCCACGAAAACCAAGTGGTGCAATTTCATCTAGGTTATCGTAAAGCGTGGTAATTGAGCCTAGGCCTTGTAACATTGCCAACGCCGTTTTTTCACCAACGCCTGGCACGCCAGGAATGTTATCGACCTTGTCACCCATCAAGGCAAGGAAATCAATGATCAGCTCAGGACCAATACCAAACTTATCCACCACGCCTGCCGGATCTAAAACCGTATCCGTCATTGTATTGATTAACGTCACATGCTCATTAACTAACTGAGCCATGTCTTTATCACCCGTACTTATCAAAACATGACGCTTTTGCTCAGAAGCAATACGAGAGAAAGTACCAATAACGTCATCTGCTTCGACACCAGCAATACTGACCAGTGGCAGACCCATTGCTTTTATGATCTCATGGATTGGCTCAATCTGCGTACGCAAATCATCGGGCATCGGCGGGCGATTTGCCTTGTACTCAGAATACATATCATTTCTGAACGTTGGCCCTTTAGCATCAAATATCACGACCATGTGGCTAGGATCAAATTGCTTAAGTAAGCTCTTAAGCATATTGATTACCCCATAGATTGCGCCAGTGGCTTCCCCCTGAGAATTTGTCAAATGCGGTGGCGCATGATAAGCGCGGAATAAATAGGAAGAACCATCCACCAAAATTAAAGGGTTTTCTGGGATCTGAGGCATAATATTTTTGGATCCTAATAAATGAAATTGAATAACTCGCTAAGGATGCCACAAGGCATAGCATAAAACGAGAGGAGTGCAATGAAACTTAACAAGGAAAAACTGTGGATAACTTTGTAGATAAACATAAGAAAGGCACCAGCGATAAATTAAAGCTAGTGTTCTAATACATACAACGCACTGATAAATATAGTAAAATACACAAACTAAATTTCATACAATAAAATATGAATTTGTGGAAATGTATTAACTCATGTATTTTTCACCATAGAGAACTGGTGATAAAACGACCCGTTATTTCGAGCGGACGCGTATACTAACATAAATGATCAAAGATCAAAGCAGATCCTTTATATTTTTTTTCACAGTTGGTCACCTTACATTGAATATAGTAGGCACAATAAGCCTTAGGAGATAAAAAATGAAACAAGTAGCAATCATTTTTAGTGGTTGTGGAGTATTTGATGGTGCAGAGATCCATGAATCTGTATTGACCATGCTTCATCTAGCACAGCAAGGCATTGCATACCGCTGCTTTGCCCCAAATATTGAACAGTATCATGTTATTAATCATATAACCGGTGAAGAGCAAGCGGAATCTCGCAATGTATTAACTGAAGCTGCACGTATTGCACGTGGAGAAATTCAAGATTTAGCAGAGCTTAACGTGGATGATTTTGCTGCCTTAGTGATCCCAGGTGGATTTGGCGTTGCTAAAAACTTATCTGATTTTGCGTTCAAAGGCGCACAGTCACAAGTGCTTGAGTCACTTAAATCAATATGTCAGCAATTCAACAGCAAAGAGAAGCCGGTCACGTATCTATGTATTGCACCAGCTCTGATCGGCCATATTCATCAACCAGGTACGAAAGCAACCATTGGCACAGATGCTGACACTGCTGCGGCTGTGAATGCGCTCGGCGCTGAGCACGTAGAATGTGCGGTTACAGACATTGTTGTCGACGAGCAGCAAAAAGTAATTAGTACGCCTGCGTACATGCTGGCAAGTAACATCGTTGAAGCATCAGCGGGCATCGAAAAAGCAATAAAACGCCTCGCACAACTGATCGATTAAACGCGCAATTACTTGCTCACAATAAATTTGCTTGGTTTTAAGCATAAACGACCAAATCTTTGCCCTAACGCAATAAAAGATGTTTTTTATACGCTTAAGATCAAGTTTAAATTTTAACTAATTTGGTGGTGACGTTATACTCAATTAGGAACCGTCATCCGTCGTGCTTCGTGATCGAAGACATTAAATTTGAAGTGAGCAAGGTAAATGAAGAAACTGTCAGCAGCACTCTTAATGCTATCCACGGCCGCCGTCGCCCAGCCGTATGATAATTCTCTAACCGAAGAAGCCATCAAAAAGCGATTAGCGCCGATAGGTTCAGTCTATTTAGCGGGTGCACAAGACACTGCAGCCGCAGCACCATCGGGCCCACGCTCTGGTGAGCAAATCTACCAAGCCTCTTGTTTTGCCTGCCATGGTACAGGTGCACTGGGTGCGCCAAAAACAGCGGATGATTGGGCTGCGCGTTTAAGTAAAGGTCCTGACGTACTGCTTGACCACGCCATCAATGGATTCAATGCAATGCCACCAAAAGGCACTTGTATGGATTGTAGCGACGAAGAAATCCAAGCTGCTATCGACTTCATGCTAAAATAAAACCGTTTAAAAAATAGAGACAAACCCTCGCATATTTGTCTCTATTAGTGCAAAATGTTTGTCTAGTAACTGAATTAACATTTTGCACTTGACCCCTCAAGTCAAAAGTGAAAATATAAAGTTTAATAAATAAACAATAACAGCCTTTGGTTTTATCATTGGAAGATCCAAACGACGTTGCAATTCGCAAGCTGACTCGTAAGAATCGACGCTTAGAGTCCTTGTTGAAAAAATACAAACAAAACTATCACTTGCAACATGCCTTGATACAGCTTTCTGAGCAGGCTAGTACAGTTGCCGAGCTAACCCTTTTATACCCCGCAATTCATAGTATCTTAGAGCAACACCTGCCCAGTAAAAGCTTCTATGTTGTGCTGCAAAACCAGTTTACCCAGACACTTGAACTCTCTTATTTTGTTGATGAAAAAGATGGCATTTCTGTGCCGTTACATGAGTCACATCATTTTGATCAAGGGGTAACTGGCTATGTCTTTAATACTAAAAAGGTGCTGTATCTAACCAAAGATGAAATGCAGCACATGATCGATGACTGCAAATTTAAAGCCCTAGGCAGCCCAGCTGAACATTGGGTAGGCGTACCGATATTTCGAGATAAAAACATCATTGGTGTGATGGTATCCCAGAGCTATCAACCTCAACAAGCTTACAGCGAACATCAGATTGAGCTTCTTGAGGTGATGTCTTTATACCTAGCTACGGCGATTGAGCGCGTCAAAAAGCGTGAGTTACTCGAATCAGAAGTCAAGATCCGCACACGTGCGCTGATGCAGAGTAATGACGCACTCAATAAAGAAATTGAGCAACGTAAGCGTGCCTTAGAGCGACAGCAAATCTTATTTAAGATTTCTGAGCTGGCAACCCAGTTTAGCGACATTGATGATGTGTACAAGCAAGTACATAAAATCATTCGCTCCATTACCTTTGCTAACAACCTCTATATCGCTTTGCATGATACGGGTTCAAATTGGCTGAGTTTCCCCTACTGTGTTGATGAAGTCACTGAATATCGCCCAAGGCCCTTTGCTAAAGGATATAGTGAGCTTGTCATCACCACTGAGCGAAGCCAGCTTATCGACACCCAGCGCGCAGCAATTTTAATTGAAGGCGGAGTTGTCAAACGCCCACCGGATTACGACGACTTGGAAACTGCCACAAGTTGGCTAGGGGCACCGCTCAAAACGGCCAAAGGGGTGATCGGTTTAATTGCTTGCCAAGCTTATAACTATGAATACGAATACAATCATGAAGATGTTGAGCTGATCTCTTTTGTATCAAACCAAATCGCCTCGGTACTGCAAACCCACTTGGCTAATCAGGCACTCAAAGCCAGCAACCAAGAGCTTGAACATCGCGTTGCAGAGAAGACAAAAGCGCTCAGGCAAACCAATTTGCACCTGCAAATGCAAATTGAAGAGCGTAAAAAAATTGAACAGCAACTCTATCATGACGCGCATCATGATCCGCTCACATCATTGCCAAATCGCAGTTTATTTTTAACTCAGCTTGAAAAAACACTGCAAAAATATCAACGTTATCCTGAGCATAACTTTGCCGTGTTGTTTATCGATCTAGACAAGTTTAAAGTGATCAATGATGAGCTGGGGCACCAAGCAGGCGATCAGTTTTTAATCTGGGTCAGTACCGCATTTGCAGAATGTATTCGTGAACACGATTTACTTGCACGTCTTGCGGGTGATGAATTTGTCATTTTATTAGACCACTTAACCGATAAACAGCAAGCCGAAGATGTGGCAAAACGCCTTATTCGCGTGATGCAGCAACCCTTTTGTATGAAAGGCGTGTGTATGCAAAGCGGCGCCAGTATCGGCATCACCTACAGCAATAAAAAGTACAAAAATACCGACGAGATCATTCGTGATGCGGATGCAGCCATGTACTACGCGAAAAATGCGGGGCGCGGCCGATATGAGTTTTATCATCCGTTATTAACAGCGTCTACAAGTAACAACAACAAACCTGAAGAGCAACATCATTTAACAGCGCTACCGACACATTTTAGAAGTACAGAGGTGGTTGACTTTACCAATCACTCGACACAGATCATTACGTTAGAAGCATTTGGTGAGCATCCAGTACTCGGCAGTACCAGCTTTGATATGCTGAAAAAATTTGCTGCTGCGAAAGATGAGCATTTAGACATCGAATTGGGCTTACTAGAAAAGGCGCTCAAGATAGCGCAAAACTATGATCAAGACGTGTTATTCGCATGTTCAACCATCATTCTAGAGTCATCCTCCTTTGCGACGCTCAAGCAAATGCTTGCACACAACACAACCCAGCTTTGCCTCATGTTTGATGAAAGTGAAGTCCGTTATGCCTCTAGTGTCCAACTAGAAAACCTCAAAGAACTGCCACAATTAGGGGTAAACATTGGCCTCAATGATTTCGCCAAAGAGCGCTGCGATCTTGCCTTTTTAAGCAGTATTGATTTTAAATATGTCTTATTGAGTTCAGTATTTAGTAAACGTGTTTTACAGCAAAACAGCTATGATATTCAGTTACAAGGAATATTGGCGATCACCAGATTAAAATCTGTACAAGTGATTGCAAAGGGACCCGCCATCTTAAACTTCAGAAGCTTATTAGAAAAACATGGCCTAAAACTGTTTTTTGGCAAGCAACAAAATTTAAAGAGTGCTCGCCAAAACAGCACAGGCATTGACGAGCAAGAGACACTAACGTTTTAACATCGCGCGTAAGTTAGCGACACGCGCTTGACCTTTTTCCATTCGCTCAGACTGAGATACCACCGCTTTTTTGCCTTCAAATTGCAAATCATCTTGTGGCAGCTCTTGTACAAAACGGCTCAGCTCTGGGGTGATCTGCTCACCAAATTGACGGCGGCTTTTGGCATAGGTCATAGTCAACGTTTGCTGCGCTCGGGTGATCCCCACGTACGCTAAACGCCTTTCTTCTTCGACATTATCTTCATCAATGCTGGTTTGATGCGGTAATAACCCCTCTTCCATACCCACCATAAAGACATGCGGATATTCCAGACCTTTTGAAGCGTGTAAAGTCAGCAATTGTACAGCATCACTTTCATCTTCTTCTTCATTGCGCTCTAGCATATCTCTGAGCGTTAACTTTGTTACTACTTCAGATAATGTCATCGGCGGATTATCTGCATCCCCTGTCAGCATGTCACTGATCCAACGATACAATTCAGAGACATTCTTCATGCGCATCTCTGCCGCTTTTGCACTGGTTGAAGACTCATATAAATAGGTCTCATAATTGATCTCACGGATCATATCTTTCACCGCTTCGAGCGTATCACCTCTTACAGCACGATCACTTAGCTCCACGACCCAGCGTGCAAAGCCTGCCAAGGCGTTAAACCCTTTGCCAGTTAAGCGTTGTGTCAATTCAGGGTCAAAACACGCCTCAAACAAACTAATATGTTTGTCGTTGGCTAAGCTGCCTAGCTTTTCGAGCGTCACAGGGCCAATTTCACGTCTTGGTGTGTTAACGATACGCAAAAATGCATTGTCATCATCCTGATTTACCAATAGTCGTAGATATGCCATGATGTCTTTAATTTCACTGCGAGCAAAAAATGACATCCCACCGCTGATCTTGTAAGGAATGCGGTTGGCCATGAGGGCTTTTTCAAACACACGCGCTTGGTGGTTGCCGCGATATAAGATGGCATAATCTTTATAACTAGTGCGCTTCATGAATTTATGCGAAATGATCTCAGCCACCACCCGCTCAGCCTCATGCTCTTCATCACGGGTAGCAATCACACGCAGTGGGTCACCATAACCCAATTCACTGAATAGTTTTTTATCAAATTCATGTGGGTTATTGGCAATCAAGATGTTAGCGGATTTTAATATGCGCCCAGCACTTCGGTAATTTTGCTCTAGCTTAATTAACCTCAGGCCCGGGTAGTCTTTACTCAATAACACCAAGTTCTGCGGTTTGGCACCACGCCATGAATAGATAGACTGATCATCATCACCAACCACAGTAAAGCGAGCGCGCTCACCCACCAGCAATTTCACCAGCTGATATTGACTGGTATTGGTGTCTTGATATTCATCCACCAGCAAGTATCTAAACTGATTCTGCCAGCGCTCTCTCACCTCTGCGGAGCTGCCAAGGAGTAAGGTTGGGATCATGATCAGATCATCAAAGTCCAGGGCATTATATGCACGAAGCTGAGTTTGATAACGCGCATATAATTGTGCAAACAACGCTTTTTGCGGTTCACGCGCTTCCCTAATGGCACGCTCAGGCAAGATCAAATCATTTTTCCAGTTGCCAATTTGCATCTTCAATAAGTTGAGTAAATCTTTGTCTTTTTCGAGTTCTTTTTCCGTTAACTCTGATAGCAACTGGTTGGTATCTTGATCATCAAACAGTGAAAAGCCGGGTTTAAATCCCAGTGTTTTAACTTCTTTTTTGATGATGTTTAAACCCAAGGTATGAAATGTTGAAATCCAAAGCCCTTTTGCGTCTTGCTTTCCCAGTGTTTGAGATACACGCTCACGCATCTCTTTGGCCGCTTTATTGGTGAATGTTACCGCCGCAATGTTGCGTGCTTTATATTCACACTGCTGTACCAAATACGCTATTTTATTTGTGATTACGCGGGTTTTCCCCGAGCCAGCCCCTGCTAATACGAGGCATGGACCACTAATATATTTAACGGCTTCATCTTGTTTGGGATTGAGTTTCATAAAAGGCGTGTACCCTGAGCAACTGGAGCCGCTTAGTTTATCTTATTCATGCCACAATACCAATTTGCAATGTTTTGATTATGATTGAACGTAGACACATTTAGATACGTAACAGAGATTAAAATGCATTTATCGATATTCTAGTTTACGGTAAGATATTGCGTATCAACTAGCTATAAGGCACTGACATGATAAACCCAGCAAAAATCGAAGAGATCGCAAAGCAGATCTCAAGCAACATGCCACAAGGTGTGCGTAATTTAGCAGAAACTTTCGAAGCGAAAACCAAGCAAGCAATTCAAACAAAATTGACCGAAATGGATTTTGTCAGTCGTGAAGAGTTTGATATTCAAAGTAAAGTGTTGATCAGAACACGCGAAAAGCTCACTGAGCTAGAAGCCAAAGTAGCAGAATTAGAAGCAAAACTAGAAAAGCAAAGCGACGCTGAATAAGACTTTAAGTTTTGAAAACGACATCAAGCACGTTTTTAACGTGCTTGATGTGAATAAGACGTCACCTAGAAAGCTCATTAGATGCACAATTTAACTAGATATCTTTACTCTCCCCACTACTTGGGACTCAAGTAATAACCTTCTTCCCATCTACATTCCACCAAACCATAACAACATTTTCCCTGCCTTGGTATGCTTGTATTTTGCTTTATCAAAAAATATAAACGCTATCTAGGATAAGCCTTGAAATAAGGCTGAAATACAAAAATAGAGTGCTATCCATGACTTGTCATATCGATGACAATCTCCACCTCGGTGGGAACGCATATTGTGATAACGCCTCAAAAATCAAGTTGGCTCAAATGAGGAACTAAGGGCTTTTGGTATCAGTCTTTGATTGCCCTTTTTGGAAAATTAAAGTGTCTCTAAATATTCACTGACTAGATTTAAGAAATGTTCACTCTAGGACAAACTTGCGAAACTAACGTTCTTGCCAATGCTTCATTTTGCATGAGTTAATCTCTAGTTTGCCCCTGTACTAAATCCCCTCAACGAAACCTAAATATAAAGTAAATAGGGAATAGTTAAACGGTTATTTAAGTGGCAATTATTTTGGGTCAACTTTTAATTCGTTGCTTCATAATTATTTCCTCTAACTCAGCAATTGTATTGTCAGGCTCAGTGACGTTTACAGGTAAGATTATATCTGGCTCTATCGGGTCATGACATTTCACTGCACCGGCCGAACGGGTAAATATAGCGGTTGGTATGGTCACTTCCAGTTGCGACCCAGCCAATTGAAATGGTTGAATTCTACCTGTAGTACATGACCTAACCCCTGTTCGCTGACCAACAATTACTGCTTGCGCAGCATCTTGAAATGCACTTAAAAACAAGATTGTTGATGAGTAACTCAATGGCCCCATTAATAAATAAGCTTTACCGGGAATTTTGTGATTTTCTTTCCCCGAGACAGGTATCAGCGGTTCATATGGACCACTCACTATAGTGCCTAATTCACCTTTTACGGGTCCTAACTTTAAATTGCGTTCGGTGAGGCGAATTTGAAATTTAGATATAAATGGAAATGGCTTTGAGGCGACATAAGGCGCAATGCCTCTTTGCCAGTAATGGTCCGTTCCACCAGGGTTGGTGCGTACATCTATAATAACGTCTTGCACTTTTGCTTGCTTAAATGCCAACCAGGTTTCTTCCATAAATTTAAAAAATGATTCTTCAAGATAAGGAGGATAATAGAATCTATCGATACGCAAATAGCCAATATTGTTATTTAAAATCTTTCGACTGGCAAAGTCATCTATGGTGAAGATAGATTTATCACGCTCGCCAAAAACGCCATCAATCACAACCTCTCGTTGCTTAGAGCCACTATATATTTCAAAGTGATAAGCACCTGAGTCGCCATACATTAGCCAGAACATCTTAGCAAATCTATCTGAAGCCAAAGCCTGACGGTGAATTAAAGAATCCCCATGCATCCGGCTTAAAATTGTATCAACCACATCACTTGCAGCATTGCCGTTTATCTTTGTTATTTCATCACCAAAAGTTATATCAAGTGACTCGTATTTATTGGTATTGACGTAAAGCTTGTTCGATTTACTGATCCGTATATCAATAGGAAAAAGTTGTCCCCTGTTTTCAATATGCTGTTTATAGCTTTTATCTAATTCGGGATAAAAAATTGCCATATGACCATCAGAGAAAAATGGATTAAGTTGAGACATATATTTCCATGCTTCCAATTGGCTGAGCGGTGTATCTAGCTCCTCTGACAATTCATCTATATGTAACTTCGCAGCTTCTACATCCATCGTAAAGCGGGGATCAGGGTGGGTACTATCTAATAGTTCCTTTAACTGTACAAGATCACTTTTTAGTGCATTAATAGAAATTAATGTCGTTTTCGATTGATTAACTTGTTGAGGTGATGAACAGGCCATTAATAAAGCCACACCTAATACAATCAATATCTTTCTCATATAACACCTTAATTATTAAGAATTTTATAGAAGCACACTGTCAATTTACAATCTTTGAGCCATGAAATAAAATGATAAGAACTAACATGCGCATGAATAGAATTGATAAGGAATATTGTGAGTAAGCTACCACCATTGAAATCTATGCAAGCATTTGAAGCCACAGCAAGGCATTTGAGCTTTAGCCTTGCTGCACAAGAACTGTGTGTAAGCCAAAGTGCAATTAGTCATCAAATTAAGTCACTAGAAGTATTTTTAGACAAAAAGCTATTTACAAGAAGCAACAATAAAATTTCATTAACTGGAGATGGTGATATTTTTTTCTCAGTGATAAGAGAGTGTTTTAAGCGAATGCAAACGGTCACAGACCATCTTATCCTAGAGAAGAATGTTAAGCTCAAAGTGATAGCACAAACCGCCATTGCGGTAGAATGGATGGCACCTAGAATACCTGAGTTTAATGAATTACACCCTGACATTAGCATAGACTTTTCAATGACAGGCGAAGCTGAAGTAACAGATCCATTAGAGTACGATGTTTTAGTAGGCGCCTGGCCTGCTCCACCAAACTTTATTACCAAACAGATCAGAGAGGAATATTGGTTTCCAGTTTGCGCTCCAGAAATCTATAAGCAATTAGATTTAGAAAAACCTCAATCCTTGTTAGACTTCCCACTCATAAGCTCCGAGAACGGACAAGATTGGTTAATTTGGATACAGCAACAAAAGCTAGATATCCCTTCAAACTTAACAATTCAGCACGTAAGCCATGGATTGTTAGCAGCCAAAATAGCCCAAGGGAAAGGCGGTATAGCAATGAGCTCCGACTTTATTATTAATAATAGTATCAAACAAGGTCAGCTCATTGCCTTGGATAATTTAAGTTTCCATTTGCCTTGGGGCGATTTTTTCATTCACTTTAGCGCAGGAAGTCATTACCGCGATCAAATAAAAACCTTTGTTGAGTGGCTAATCGAGGGGTGCAACAAGGGGAAATCACACCCTCTTAGTAATCTTCACACCATCACTCCGGTTTAGTTGACCAAGTATGCCTATTAAACATCCTTCACACCACGCAACTTAGTGAGCGTTTTTCTGCCTGTCATATTCAGCTCAAATCTGCTCATCGACGCGGCTAGAGCAAACATCTGTAATACACTTAATGCTATTGTATGTGAATTACCCAGTTTGCTCGACCGCTTTATCTAAATGACGCGTGACTAACGAGAGCAAGGATTGTTCATAACTCATTGCCAAACAAGATTGAGAGCTCACGCCTGGTACCAACTCGTTAAGTAGGCCATCTGCCAACCCATAAACCCAACCATGCACTTTTAGCTGTTGCCCGCGCTGCCATGCGTCTTGCACTATACTCGTGCGACAAACATTGCGTACTTGCTCGATGACATTCAGCTCGCATAATACATCGCTGCGCTCAACCTCAGTGACTTCGCGTAACAATGCCTGATGCTTTTCTTTGATATCAACAACATGTCTCAACCAATTGTCTATCAAACCAAATTTAGCTTCCTCTAACGCCGCTTTAACACCACCACAGCCGTAATGACCCACCACCATAATGTGGCTTACTTTTAGTACCTCGACCGCATATTGCATCACTGACAAACAATTATGATCCGTATGTACCACCACATTAGCCACATTTCGGTGAACAAACAGCTCACCAGGCATTAGGTCAACAATTTCATTGGCGGGTACGCGCGAGTCAGAGCAGCCAATCCACAAATAATCTGGATTTTGCTGCATCGATAAAGTCTTAAAAAACTCAGGATCGCGGATCCGCGTGCGCTCTGCCCACTGGCGGTTGTTTTCCAATAAGTGTGCTAAGTGACTGTTGTGTTTTTGGCACATTGCTTTTCCTCGCGCTACTGGCGTTTGGTTGCCTGTATCAATAAATTCCTTGGTGTTAGTGACTTTTCACAAAACTGCTCTAGCGTCACGTCATACCCCTTTGCATGCAAATATAACATTCTATCTAGTACAAGCCACAATTCAATCGCACGCCGAAAACCATGGCGAACTAGCTCAATGCGCTCAGTCACTTTTTGCCTTGTTTGTGCCTGTAATAAATAACGCTGATAGTCGACCTGCTCAGGCAAATCGATGCCTTTTTTGTTTGCTGCCCACACACAAAAATCAGCAAATTCACCAGAAAAAATAGCCTTATTTACTGAGGGGACACTGACATAATGATCTGTCTGAGTGATGTCCCGTCGAAGCGCATCAAAAGCCAATCGCCACAGTACTTCTTTTTTGCGTACCTTGGCCACTCTACTTGGTGCGGTCACCGTCTCCTGTAGCGCTAACTTCATGTCATTATGTGTTAAACGCAGCGCACTTTGCTGGCCTTCTTCACTCATTGGTTGATATTCATCACTGGTAAACAAGTGATAACAACAAGGCGATAAGCTAATTTTCTCACAGCCCACCTTAGCTGCTTCACGCATAAAATTCTGATGTAACTTACCGCAAGCATGCAGTGCCACCGCATGTTGCGCTACTTTAAAGTGATGGCTCACAGGATCGCTCAGCACATCAGCGCAGTGAAACGTCATATCGAGCTTTTGATGCGCAGCACTCTGCGCTCCTTGCTCACATAAGTGGGCTTGCAATTCAATACTGTCTACATGCGGTACGCCCGTATAAGCTAAGATCCGCCCCAAATGCCCTTTCCCCGCACACCACTCCAATACCGGAAGTTGCCGCTCATTCAGTGCAGAGACAAAATCTTGTAATTGACCAACTTTACGCCCCTTGATGCCATTACTTAACCAAAAAGGCAGCTCAGTGCGCGGACGCTCAGTCAATGTGATCTGTGTTAACTCACTTATCTCGGTTAGCTGCGGAATATACTTTGCCAAAGCTTGCTGCAAAGCACCTTGATCCATATCCAGTGCAGTGACAGTTTGCTCATCTAATGTCGATAAATATTCGTCTAACTCAGGCCAAGGCGTTACCAAATGATCAAAGGCTAATAATTGCCAATACTGACGTGTTTCATGGAGCAGTCTATCAAGTGACTGAAAGTGTGTGATGTAAGACGAGATCATAAAATTTTATAGTTACTGCACGTAGCCTTATTGTAATCTATCATCATGATGATAGAAAACCTCTCACTAAAGCTTCCAGTCAATCCATCAAACTATAGCTTTTTCTTTGCAGTACCAAACCGATATACATAGGAACGCATAGTATACTCATCACGATAGCCAAAATGAGCATCCACGACCAATTGATGTCATTTGCGCTCTCTTCAGAGTATAAAAACGCATTTTTATGCTCATGAAAAGCCACAATATCTAAATGATATAGCTGTGCTATCCACTGCCATCTGGCCAGAGACATATTGCCAATTGGGATCCCTGGGGCTTTTATAAAAGGGACCAATTTATCAGCTTCATTCGCCAGCTCTTCAAAGCTTTTTTGCGTCGCGTAGAGCTTAGTAATTTGCAAGGCTTCCTCTAAATTCGCCAGCGCATAGCGCCACCCTCGCAAACTTGCACTACGAAATTTGGCTACCATTTCAGGTCGATACTTATAAACATCTTCCGAGGTAAATAAAATATCCGCATAAACATTGATGCCATAGTGCTTTGGACAGATCTGCCGTGTTGCTATGCCTTGCTGTGCCATTTTGAATGGTTCATTAGACACATATACTTGCAGCGCATCAAACTGGCCTGCTTTAAAGTCTTGCAAAGGAGACAAGCCAGAATAAATTGGCAACTGGCTGACATCGATTCCCGCACGCTCTAATATCAAAACTAACTCGGCACCTTCGGTACGCCCCAAGTGACTAATTTTTTTACCTTGAAAATCTTTTGGGGAATAAATATCACTGTCCGCTCGTACCATCCAACAATAAGGCGAAGACTGAAATACCGAGGCCAGTGCAATTAAAGGTTTACCTTGCATACGCTGCTCTAACAGCCCCGAATGTGTAACACCAAACTGTGCTTGACCTGATAGTACTTTAAATTGCTCATCAGGCTGATGCTTTTGTGCAGGGACAATATTCACGTCTAAACCAGCTTGTCGATAAAAGCCTTTTTGCTTAGCAACATAATAACCTGCAAATTGAAATTGGTGGATCCACTTAAGTTGAAGTGTGACAGGCTCTAAAACGGATGCATGGACACTGGTGCAAATGAAAGCAAATAAATAAAAGCAACGAAGCATAGGCTGTCCTTAGAGAGTCTATCAATGAATATAGAAGTCAAAGGACAGAAAGAACAGAAATTGTGATTAATTCATCCCACTTTACGTGCAAAATCTTGTTCAGATTTAAGGTATTGGGAAAAACATGGATTACTTGTTTCATCTCGATAGTCGTATCCCAAGCGCCCTAAGTGCTCTTCAAATTTTGCATACTCTTGCGGTGCCATTTCAAACCCCGCCAATACATGACCCTTTGCAGCGCCATGATTGCGATAATGGAACAAGGTGATATTCCATTCACAACCTAAAGTCTCTAAAAACCTGAGTAGTGCACCGGGGTATTCTGGAAACTCAAATCGTAATAACCGCTCTTGGATCTCAACCGGCGGCTTGCCTCCTACCATATAACGAATATGCAATTTGGCCAGCTCGTTATTTGACAAATCGGTAAACTCATACCCATTTTCAAAGAAACTTGAGGTTAACTCTTGTAACTCTTGCTCAGCGTTTCGTAGCCCAACCCCGACAAATATTTGTGCTTTTGTACCACCTGCAAAGCGGTAGTTAAACTCAGTGATCGCACGCCCACCCAAAGTTTGGCAGAACTGCTTGAAACTGCCTTTCTGCTCATCAATGGTCACACCAAATAACGCTTCACTTTTTGCACCCAGCGCTGTCCGCTCAGCAATATATCGTAAACGATCAAAATTGAGATTTGCCCCAGAAAGCACAGCCGCTAAAGAAAGTTCAGAATCGCTCTGTGCTATGCTCCACTTTTTTAGTCCAGCTAACGCAACCGCGCCTGATGGTTCTGCAATTGCCCGTGTTTCAACGAAGATATCTTGCACTGCTGCGCAAATTTCGTCGGTTGAGACCAGTATCACTTCATCGCAATACGTCTGCGCAAGTCGAAATGTTTCTTCACCGATCCGCTTCACCGCGATCCCGTCAGCAAAACATCCAACTTGCTCCAACTCCACAGGCTTACCTTGCTGCATTGCTGCATGCAAACACGCGCTTTCCGCCGCTTCGACGCCAACCACACGTATATCCGGGCGCAGGGATTTAATATATACCGCCATGCCGGCTAGCAGCCCGCCGCCGCCAACTGGGATAAACACTGCATCTAACTTGTCTAATTGCTGCATCATTTCACGTGCAACTGTTCCCTGACCAACAATCACGTCTTTATCATCAAACGGTGGCACAAATACGCCCCCTTTTTGCTGACATAAAGATTGTGCATACGTATTCGCTGCATCAAAGTGGTGACCATGTAATACAACATGTCCGCCCAAATTACGTACTGCATTCACTTTTATTTCAGGGGTCGTCACAGGCATAACAATGGTTGCCTGATGACCTAGATGGGCAGCACTCAGTGCCACCCCTTGCGCATGATTACCTGCTGACGCCGTGATCACATGAGAATGCGCAGGCAGTTGGCGCAACTTATTGAATGCGCCTCTGAGTTTGAAAGAATAAACAGGTTGTTGATCTTCCCGCTTAAGCCAAACTTGGTGCTTGAGCCGTTCTGATAACCCTTTTAAGTGACTCACATCCGTTTGCTTCACCAGAGGGGCCATATTCGCTTGAATAATAGCCCGAAAGTAATCTAGCTCTTGTGCCACCATCGCTAACTGAGCTCCTCTAATTTCTCTAAATCACGCACAGCCCCTTTGTCTGCACTGGTTGCCAGCAATGCGTATGCTTTTAATGCAGGCGTCACGACTCGTTCGCGATCAACTGGCTTATAAGCCTCTTTACCGCGCGCAAGTTGCTTCTCTCGACGCAGAGCAAGCTCAGTGTCATCGAGTAACACATCAATGCCACGTGTATGTATATTAATCGCTATCAAATCGCCATTTTCAATCAATGCCAATGTGCCTTCGCTCGCAGCTTCCGGAGAAACATGACCAATTGATAAACCTGAGGTGCCTCCTGAAAATCGGCCGTCGGTAAGTAACGCACAGTCTTTATCAAGGCCCATGGATTTTAAGTAACTGGTTGGATAAAGCATTTCTTGCATGCCCGGACCGCCCTTTGGACCCTCATAGCGGATCACCACGACATCGCCCTTTTTCACCTGACCACCCAAGATCCCCTCAACTGCATCATCTTGTGATTCATACACCACCGCAGGGCCTGTGAATTCCAACATTTCATCCACTACCCCAGCACTTTTCACGATACAGCCATCAGGTGCAAGGTTGCCGGTTAAAACCGCAAGGCCACCATCTTGACGAAATGCATGCTCAGCACTGCGAATACACCCGCCTTCTCGGTCCAAATCTAATGTATCCCAACGGTATTCTTGGCTCATTGCTTGCGTTGTACGGATCCCCGCAGGGCCTGCACGATAAAACTTTTGCGCTTTTTCATTATTGCTGTCATTGGCATCCCAACGCGCTAAGACATCACCCAATGTGCCACCCGCCACATGGCCCACACTCAGGTCTAACTTATCTGCTTTTGCCAGCTCATTTAATATCGCCATGATGCCACCAGCACGGTGCACATCTTCAATGTGATACTGCTGCGTGGCTGGTGCTACTTTACATAGGAAAGGCGTATTTCTTGATAACTGGTCAATGTCCGCCATGTCAAAATCAACTCCCGCCTCTTGCGCAGCAGCCAAAATATGTAACACCGTATTTGATGAGCCGCCCATCGCGATATCGAGTGTCATCGCGTTATTAAACGCCGCTTGATTGGCGATATTACGCGGTAAAACTGCCTTATTATCTTGGCGGTAATATTCATCACACAGTGCAACAATGCGCTTTGCTGCCCCGTTATATAATTGCCCTCTGTCTTTATGCGTCGCAAGGGTTGTACCATTGCCTGGTAATGCCAAACCTAGAGATTCAAGCAGACAGTTCATTGAATTGGCAGTAAACATGCCCGAACACGAGCCACATGTTGGGCAAGCTGAACGCTCAACCTGCTCAGAATCTTCATCACTGACTGTCGGATCTGCGCCTTTTACCATGGCGTCAACTAAGTCCAACTTTAAGTCAATGTCTGCAAGACGGGTTTTACCCGCTTCCATTGGCCCACCCGATACAAAGATAACGGGAATATTTAACCTTAAAGCTGCTAATAGCATCCCCGGTGTGATCTTGTCACAGTTTGAAATACACACCATGGCATCCGCACAATGCGCATTGACCATGTATTCTACTGAGTCCGCTATGAGATCCCTTGATGGTAGAGAGTACAGCATCCCGCCATGACCCATGGCGATACCATCATCAATCGCGATGGTATTAAATTCACGAGGTACGCCACCAGCTTCACGGATGGCATCTGCCATCAAATCGCTCAGTTGGTTGAGGTGAACATGACCAGGTACAAATTGTGTATACGAATTGACGACCGCGATCATCGGTTTGTGAAAATCTTCATCCGTCATTCCTGTCGCACGCCAAAGCGCTCTTGCGCCTGCTCGTTTGCGTCCTTCAGTCGTTGTTTTACTGCGTAACTTAGCCATGTTGACCCCTTTTTATTTAAATACCGATGCTCGGTAAACCCTCATTCCCAAAAAATAAATACTCTCAGTACTAGCTGTTTACGTAATCTAACCAGCCCTGAGGATCGCTTGATTGCCCTTTCACTAAATCAAAATAGGCTTGCTGTAATTCTGCTGTGATTGGACCGCGTTGGCCTTCACCCACTTGAATTTGATCAACACTGCGCACAGGTACTACCTCTGCAGCAGTCCCTACCATGAAAAATTCATCAGCAAGATACAGTGCTTCACGGGCAATAGGCTCTTCACGTACTTCATAACCACGCTCTTTGGCGAGATGAATAATCGTGTCGCGCGTCAGGCCAGGCAAAATACAAGCGGTTGTAGGTGGTGTATAAAGCACACCTTTTTTAACCACAAATAAGTTCTCACCCGCGCCTTCGCTCAAATAGCCATTCACATCTAGCGCAATACCTTCTACATAACCGTTGCGCTTTGCTTCACCTGAAATCAGCTGAGATGATAGATAGTTACCGCCGGCTTTTGCTGCTGTCGGCATCGTATTTGGGGCAAGTCGACTCCATGAAGACACACAGACATCAACACCTTGTGCCAAACTATCCTCACCTAGATAAGCACCCCATTCCATTGCTGCGACCGTGACATCCGCACGATGTGATTTTGGATTAAGCCCTAAACCAACATGCCCTAAGAACGCAAACGGTCTTAAATACGCGTTGCTAAAACCATTTTCTTTTACTGCCTGCTTACACGCTGTTTTGATCTCTTCTTTTGTAAACGGGATCTCCATGCGATAAATTTTTGCTGAATCAAATAAACGTTGGATATGATCATCTAAGCGAAAAATAGCCGGACCATTAGGCGTTTCATATGCGCGGATCCCTTCAAAAACCGAGCTGCCATAATGCAGTGCGTGGCTCAATACGTGCGTTGTTGCTTCTTGATAAGGGATCATTTCGCCGTTGTGCCAAATTAATTCAGATGTTTGTGTCATTCTTATAAACCTTAATTTTGTTATATTGCCTGCTGCTGTAATGTATGCAAATCAACTGATTGCACATCCACTAGCTTATTTAATTGTGACGTTAATAGATAGATAGGCTTGTCACTATCTACCGTCATTTTGACGTGAAACAGTTCGTCCTGGCCCTCTAATTGAAGCTGCATCAAACGAAACCCTCGGTGACGTGCCACACGCAAGAAACGCTCAACAGCCACGCTTTGATTTTTTACAGCTACAGTTAATTGATGTTTCATTGTGTATTCTCCGTTAACATTTCATCGTTTGCCGCACCCGGCGGAACCAGTGGCCATACATTTTCTTTATCATCAATACACGCGTGTAAGATGTAAGGCCCTTCACTATTTACGAGTTGTTCAATTGCACCATCGACTTCAGATGCATGGGTAATGGTTTGCCCTGGAATGCCAAATACAGCAGCAAGTTGCACAAAATCAGGGTTGTCAGATAAATTTGTTTCACTATATCGCGCTGAGAAAAATAGCTCTTGCCACTGCCTCACCATACCTAGTCTTTGGTTATCTAAAATCACAATCTTAACCGCAAGATTGTTTCTTCTGATGGTGGCCAGTTCCTGAATATTCATCATGATAGAACCATCGCCAGATACGGTGATCACCATGTTCTCTGGACGTGCTATTTTTGCGCCAATGGCTGCTGGCAGGCCAAACCCCATGGTGCCAGCGCCACCGCTGCTAAGGTGATTACTCGGATGGGCAAACTTCATATGCTGCGCGACCCACATTTGATGCTGACCGACATCACAGCAAACCACAGTATCGCTAGGAACATCCTGACTGAGCTTATTCAGTAAATACGGTGCGAATACTTTCTCCCCTGGGTAATCATATCGCCACGCATGTTCTTGTTTCATGCGGCTGATATGCGCTCGCCATGCTGCTGGGGCCAATACACCTTTGAGCAAAGGTAAAGAGGTATTCAAATCCGCCACCAATGACGCCGCCGCTGGCTTGCGTTTTCCGATTTCTGCCGCATCAATGTCGAGATGTATCACTTTTGCTTTCGAGGCAAATTTAGCCAAATTACCAGTTACTCGGTCGTCAAAGCGCGCGCCAATACACACCAATAAATCACACTCTTGTACGGCTAAGTTTGCCGCTTTTGTGCCGTGCATACCCAGCATGCCTAAGTCATATTCATATTCAGGCAATACACTACCAAGGGCTTTTAAAGTCGACACCGCAGGCATATTGGTCTGTGCTAAAAATGCCATCAAGGCAGGCTGTGCATCGGCGCTGTGAACACCACCACCAACATACGCCACAGGCTTTTGCGCTTGTTGTAGCAACTCATTGGCTAAGCCCAGTTCATGCAAAATAGGTTCGTCTTGAGCCTGTACTTGCGCAGTCCATGGCGAAAACGGCACCAAGGCTTGTTGTATATCTTTTGGAATATCAACCAATACTGGGCCTGGGCGACCAGAGACAGCCAAATGCATTGCTTGCTGAAGCACTTCAGCAAGCTCTTCGGCGCGCTCGACCATAAAGCTGTGCTTGGTACAAGACAACGACATGCCTAACACATCCACTTCTTGAAACGCGTCTGAGCCAATCGCCGCTGTGGGTACTTGGCCTGTGATAGCCAGCAGAGGAACTGAGTCCATCATGGCATCCGCCAATGCGGTCACCAGATTTGTTGCCCCAGGTCCTGACGTGGCAAAACACACCCCTAACTTACCTGTACTGCGTGCATAACCGACCGCAGCAAATCCAGCACCCTGCTCATGGCGCGTTAAATAATGCTTCAGTGGTGCACCATAAAGCGCATCGTAAATCGGCATAATTGCCCCACCGGGGTAACCGAATACGTCTGAAATACCTTGTTTAACAAGGATATCAATCACCATTTGTGCGCCTGTCATTGTTTTGCTCATTGCCCTTTGCTCTGTTTTTTTGCCCTAAAACGAAAAAGCCCCCCGAACTTTTCAGTGCGGGGGGCTCTCAGCTGATTCTTTTCTTACAGCACTACGAAGCCCCCGCGGTAATAATAATCACCACGTTGATAATCACGACTAGTAGCGTTGCTGTTAGTAACATAAATCTAAATCCAAAATTAAACTGTGCTTGATGCCATTTTTCGGCAGAACTATTCTTACTGCCTGTGCTTTATTCTATTAGTAACCCGCGATAGCCGACAAGTCAACCATAAAAACTATGCTAAATAAATGTCACAAAACCACAATAAAGAAAAACAAAACCCCAAAAACACGCCATAAAGAATTAAATATTCAACTCAATTAAAATAACTTTGGAAATGACAAATCGTCTCAAAAATATCGATGACAATTATGCGCATCATGTTTTTGTATTAAATTTTTGTGATTTACATCAGCAATTGATTATGATGTTAACTCCAAGATTAAAAAGGACCGCTGCAGTGAAACATATTTTGCCTTTCAAATTACTTATCTCATTTTGCTTATTAGTGCTTTTTAGTACTATGAGTTACGCCTCTCCTGCGCTTTGGAGTGTCGAAAAAAATGGCGTAACATCTTACCTATTCGGCACAGTACATGTCGGGGATCCAAGTATGAAGGGTCTACCTGATAAGGTTAAAAACGCAATAAAGCAATCAGAACGTACTGTAGTTGAACTTAATATCAATGCGCTCTCCCCGTTTGAAATCCAAAATAGAACAGCTGCATTTATTGCCAACTCAAACAGCCGCCCCTTGCCACAAGCGCTTTCTAAAGAGGTCTATCAGCAGCTAAAAATTTATTTCTCCAAACGCGATATCAATATCGCGCTATTTGATAGCATGCCGGCATGGACTGTTATCTTGACTATGGTTCAACTTGAATATCAAAAATCTGGATTTAGTGACACATATGGTATTGATAAGCAGGTTATTGCCTATGCCAACCAACACAATAAACAGATTAAAGAATTGGAAGTATTTGAACAACAACTAGAAATGTTCAGCCATGTCGCCATATTCAGTGATGAAATGGTCACGCAAACTCTATCGCAAATGCAGGATTCCGATGGCTTTATTAAAGAAATGATCAACGCATGGAAAACAGGTAACGATAACAAATTAGCCAGCTACTATGATTTAAGCTTTGATGACTCAAAATATGCACGCCTTGCCGAGCAAATCTTAGTGATCGATCGCAATCATACTTGGGTGCGCACACTAGTGCCCGATATGAAGAAGACTTCACATTTTATTGCTGTAGGTGCACTGCATTTACCAAAAAAAGACGGGCTCATTGCACTTCTAAAAACACAGGGCTTTACTGTTAAGCGAATTTAGAGCATAAAAATGGGTGTATCCATCTTGCACCCATCACTATGTTTTAAAAAGCTGCTTTACAGTGTATTACTGGCCATTGAAGGCATAATCAAAATTTCAACTTTCTCTTGCAGTGCTTGCAAATCCACAGGTTTAAACAAATGTGTATTCGCGCCGAGCTCATAGACTCTGCTAACCGCTTGCTCTGAGGTATTGGCCGTAAGCACTAATATCGGCACTTCAAGCCCAAGATTATGCCTGATCATTTTTATCGCCGTAAAACCATCCATGATCGGCATATTCAAATCCATCAGCACTAGGCTAAAGTCTTGCTTTTGCAGCTCAGACAACGCTTCTTGCCCATTGACGACATGCGCAACTGATAATCCTAGCTTTTCAAGCAAAGCCACCACAACGCGGGCATTGAGTAAATTATCCTCCACCAGCAATACAGGCACTTCGCGCCTTTCTATAATTGAGCTAGGCGGTGATTGTTTGACAATTTCAACAGGTAGCTCTAACAGCACTTGCGTGCCATGTGGCACGTTATCAGAAAAAACAATTTTTCCGCCAAGCATAGTGACAATCAATTGCGCACGCGTTAAACCCAATTGCATGCCTTGAAAGTTTTCCTCTTCATCAATTTTTGCTTGTGATTGCGCAATACCCGGGCCAGTGTCAGAGATAATGCATCTAAAAATACCTTCACCACTTTTTGTCACGATACAGTCTGCTTCTAAACTCACTTCGCCATATTCCGTATATTTCACGGCATTATCTAAAATTTGCCCAACCAGCCAAGCGGTGCGATTATGATCGCACGCCACAGCTTTAGAAAGCCCTTCCCCTAAATCAATATTAAACAAGACGGACTTCTGTTGTAGCAATGGCTTATAAATTGCCACAGCATGAGAAATGGTCTCACACAGACAGGCAACTTTGCTCTCTAACTTGATGTCTTTGTGCTCCGAAAGCACGTTATAATCATCTATAGACGATAACAAAATATTAAGTTGCTTAGCGGCATGCTCTACAACTTCTAAATGCGCAGCTTTCGCCGATTCTTTAAACAAAGTTAAATAGCCCATAATCGCTTGCAATGGCGTGCGCATTTCATGACTCGCTCTGGCCAAAAACTCACTTTTACTGCGCTTTAAACGGTTTGCTTCTAAGCGTAACTTCTGTAAGTGCGCAATCTTATTTTGAATGCTTTGCTCCATGGGATAAAAAATCCAGCGGGCTTCTAATATCAAGATTAATAAGCCAAAAATCCAAATAAAGAGCTCAACATTTTGTAACTTTTTAACCTTGTCTGTTGCAACCAGTTCATGCAGAGTCACCGCTTGATCTAAATATACCAAGAGCTCACTGGCACGAGTTTGAACCTGGATCAGACGCTCTACTTTTAACTGGCCTAATAAAGCTTGTTTATGTGCTGATTCAACCAATACGATAAACTGATCTACGCGTGTTGCTAACGCAACGGGTTGCTGAAAATAAAACGCCTGTAAATCAGCGGATAAATGGACATATTTTTGCTCAGATTGCTGCAGTAAAAAAGCTTGATTTTCAGCCATCGTACTCAATGTATCACGCAGCATTTGCTGCTCATCAAATGCGCCTGGGTGCTGTCTGATGTATTCAGCACCTAATAGCAATGCAGCCTTTTGCGATAACATTCTCTGCATCCCAGCAGTATTAATTACCCGAGCACTGGCCGCTTGCTGAGATAACAGCACTTGCATCGTCGCCATAGCAGTTGTGATCACTATCATCATGATAGAAATGGCAAGTATGTATCTAAAACGAAAGGTTTTCAGTATTTTAAGCAACCGATTGTCTCCTTGTTGGATGCAAAAAACAATGGTGAAGCGCACAGCTTTTATATCCAAGTGTAGCTTAATTTTCATCTTTTACAGATTGATGCTTGACACCTAGATGGCCAAAATGTTTCAATTTGCGCTGACCCTAATATCGCAAAATAGCTTTATAAGCTGTTTTGAGGGCTGGAAGAGGTGCGTTATTCAGGTAGCTAGGTTGAGGAGAGCAAACTCCGTCGACATCTAGTGAGGGGAATTAACGCCGAGAAAAAATCATTTTTGCTGAGTGATTTTTTCGGGCGCATGGGCTGAATCCCTGCGACTGTCACCAACATATTTGGTGGAGAGCTTCTGGTCTTAGAAAGATTAAGGCCGAGCCTTATTCTATTTTAAGTCCATTGCTCTTCGAATTTTAATTGTTCGGAAGCTGGACTTCATATCTTATGTCCCACTTCTCCGAGCAGCATTTAAGTTCGGTAGAGATGAAATCTAAATACAACTTATCTGACTACCCGTTGTGGACTGCGCTTGTTACGCCGTTCGACGAGAATAATCACGTTGATTTTGCAACATTAACGCAGTTGGTACATGCGCAGCAAGATGCGGGTAACGGCATCCTGTTACTTGGCAGTACCGGAGAAGGTCTTGCACTTTCTGCTCAAGAGCAACGCGACATCGTTCGCTTTGTCTGCGATCTTTCACCCAATGTACCTTTGATGGTGGCCATCGGCGGATATGATCTCGCACTCCAATTAGAATGGGTTGAGTTTTGTAATACGCAACCCGTCGATGCATTTTTAGTTGGCTCACCTTTGTACGCCAAGCCCGGCAACGTCGGTCTGACTCACTGGTTTAAAACATTGCTAGATGCGAGTAACCACCCTTGCATGTTATACAATGTACCGAGTCGAAGCGCGGTTTCAATTAGCCCAAATGTAATCGAGAATTTATCTTCACATCCAAACCTATGGGCGCTTAAAGAAGCGAGTGGCGACATTGCCACATTTGAATCATTCCGAAAAGCCTCCCCTGAGCTTGCAATTTATAGCGGTGATGACGGTTTGATGCCTTACTTTGCGCAAGCGGGAGCTGCAGGCCTTGTGTCTGTTGCTGCCAACGCGTGGCCACAGCAAACTGCGGAGTTTGTAAAGCGCTCTTTAGCGGGCACCTTTCCAAATTTATTTACTACCTGGACAGATGCCGTAAACAGCTTATTTAGTGTTGCTAACCCAATCCCAGTCAAAGTGTTAATGCACTTACAGGGCCAGTTAGAAACACCGCGCCTGCGCCCACCACTGACACACTTAGAACTCAGTGACACCACATTTATTAAAACCGCAAATTCAACAATTTTATCTTGGAGTTAAGGAAGTATCATGAGCTGGTTAACCCTATTAAACAATCTAGAAAACGGCACTGTTCGCGCAGCAACACAGGATGAGCAAGGCAATTGGCATGCAAATGTCGAAGTCAAAGAAGGGATCTTAGAAGCGTTTAGAAATGGCACAAACATCGAATACCCTGGTGGTTTTGTAGATAAAGATAATCTAGCGCCACAAGGCTTTGCTGCTGAAGCAGGCGTACGTATGGTACCAGGTGGAAGCAGTGTTCGTCGCGGTGCTTACGTCGCAGCGGGTACCATCATCATGCCACCAGCCTATGTCAACATTGGCGCGTACATCGACGAAGGTACTATGGTGGACAGTCATGCTCTGGTTGGTTCATGTGCACAAATTGGTAAAAATGTTCACCTTAGCGCAGCAGTGCAAGTCGGTGGTGTATTGGAGCCTGTTGGTGCTAGCCCAGTTGTTGTCGAAGACGATGCGTTCATTGGCGCAGGCTGTGTACTTGTTGAGGGCGTAGTCGTCAAAAAAGGGGCTGTACTCGCACCTGGTGTTCGTCTCTCTGCCAGCATCCCTGTGTATGACTGTGTGAACGAACGTACACTAGACAAAGGCGAAGCCATTCCTGAAAACGCCATCGTCATCCCAGGCTCTCGTCCAGCAAAAGGCGAATGGGCTCAACAGCAAGGTCTCAGCTTATCGTGTGCATTGATTGTTAAATATCGCGATGACCAAAGTGACGCAGCACTTGAGCTAGAAGAGGTACTTCGCTAATGCCAGCTTTGAGTACGCCAGTAAAAGATGCCATTACCGCTTTGACACAGAGCCAACATGAGCCATTTTATCTTTACGACCTAGATGCATTGCGCGCGCACTTGCAGCAATTAACCGACCAATCTGTAGTGAAACTATGGTATGCCGTTAAAGCAAACCCGTTATCAAGTGTTATCCAAACACTCGATCAGGCTGGGTTTAACTTTGACGTTGCAAGCAGCGGAGAATTACAACAAGTGCTCGCACAAGGTATCGACCCAAAACGCGTACTCAACACTGGACCTGCCAAGTCCAAACGTCAAATTGAGGCCTTCTTAACACAAGGTGTAAACACCTTTGTCGCGGAAAGCCTCAACCAAGTGGCTTGGTTGCAAGAAGCAGCCAAGCGACACAATACAACATTGCGTATTTTACTGCGCGTTCAACTGCGCTGGCCTGATAACGAAAAGAACCCGTTAGGTGGAGATAGCTTGACGCCCTTCGGTCTAGGCACGCAAGAGTGGTCTTCACTGGTCGTGACTGACTTTCCTAATTTAGATGTTGTTGGTTTACACATTTTCCAATGGGGAAATATGCTTGACGCTGATAAACTATCCTTGCTTTGGCAGCAAATGGTTGACCCATTACTGACACTTGCGCAGCAACTCAACATTCATTTGCGTGTGCTCGATCTCGGTGGCGGCCTAGGTATCCCGTATGATGAAGGTCAGTCTGACATTAATTGGCAAACCGTTTTAACCAGCTTAGAACGCATAAAAACACAAACGAACATTGATGAGCTATGGATGGAACTTGGCCGCTTCGCAGTCGGTGAATGTGGCTACTATGTCAACCCAGTTATCGAACAAAAACAGAACTACGGTAGCAATCAATTAATTTTGGCTGGGGGGATCAATCATATTTTACGTCCAGCGGTTACTGCACAGGCGTTTCCTGCCACGCTACTACGTGACAGTGAGCACAACTCAGTGCCTTTTACTTTACATGGCCCTCTTTGTACTGCACTAGATCACCTCGGTGAACATACATTGCCAGAAGATATCAATGAGCATGACTGGATTGTATTTAGCCAATGTGGCGCCTACGGCTTCACTGAAAGTATGCCTTATTTTCTGTGCCACACGCTACCCAGTGAATACGTTTATCAATCGGGTCAAACTCGATGTGTTAGACCGCCATTAACGCCTGAGAATTACTTGAGGTAACCATGAATCAGATCAATCAAACATCCTTTCAAGTTGCTGAGCTTGCAAATGGTCAAGCCATGTCTATCCCTGTATTTACAGTTGGCGATAAAAGTACGGGCCCTCATGTTTATATACAAGCCAATATGCATGGCGCTGAAGTGCAAGGCAATGCCGTGATCTATGCACTTTTAGAAAAGCTCAAAACAGCTCGGCTGTCTGGCTCTATTACCTTGGTTCCCTACGCCAACCCAATTGGCTGCAATCAAAAGTCAGGAGAGTTTACCTTAGGTCGCTTTGACCCAATCACAGGTGAAAACTGGAATCGCATGTATCATGACCATACGCATCTGGTAGAAGAGTTTGCGATACGTCATACAGCATCATCTGAACAAGAGATCCGCAGTGAATTTAAAAAATTATTGATTGAAAAAACGGATGAGCTACTTAATCAGCCTTTTCACACAATGAAAACAGGCAAGCGGATCGCGGTTAATTTACAACGTCTCGCACACGAAGCGGATTTTGTATTGGATTTACACACTGGCCCCATTTCTTCAAAGCACTTATATTGTCCTGAGTACGCGCAAACTAGTGCGAACCATTTCAATATTCCACATACATTGCTGATCCCCAACGAATTTGATGGCGCAATGGACGAAGCCTGTTTCTGCCCTTGGTGGACACTAAGTGAAACCCTCAAAAAACACGGTAAGCAATTCGATGTGAGCAATGAAGCGTTTACAGTGGAACTCGGCTCTCAAGAGCATATCGACCTATCAGAAGCACAGCTGGATGCAGACAGTATCCTGAGCTATTTGAGCCACAAAGAGGTGATCCTTGAAGGTGGCTACCAACCAAGCTCAATCAAACGTTATGCCTGTTACTTAAAAGATTATAAAGCCTTTTATGCGCCAATGGGCGGTATGGTCGAGTATGTTGCACCGCTGGGCGGACATATTAAAGCAGGCGAGACATTAGTGAATATTTTGCGCATGGACAAATATGTGCAAGGAGAAGCCTTAAACCCGATTAAGTTTGAACATGATGCCATTGCTATCTTGCACTTTGCCTCGGCAAGCGTCAATCAAGGCACAGAGTTATATAAATTATTTACTAACTATTTTGAGCTATAAAAAATTGCGTGAGAGTAGGTAGGTCTGAGACTTACTTGCTAAAGAGTGGTGAAATCTCATCACTCTTTTTTCCCCTGATAACACTCCATTTATCCCTCTTCATTATTTAACTTCTTTTGAATTTTTATCATTTTACTTTCGATTAAAATTCAATCAACCTGATATTCTTTTGATACAGCTAAATAAAGGAAATAATGATGAAGCTAAATAAAAAGCACCTAAAGGCACTTTCACAAGATAAACGATTGCTCCCTAATGAAAACACGCCACATATCGCAGGCGGCACAGGTTCTTGGCCTACTCCCGCAACAACCACCTTTAGAAATAGAACATGTCCAACAGGAGATGCGTGTAAAACTAATCAGGGTATCTACTGTGTAACGCGCTAATTAACGCCTAAAACTAAAAAAGCCAAAGTACGTCTGTACACTTTGGCTTTTCGATCTCGATTGCATATCGTTTTATGGGCGTGGAATAAACCCGACTGCGTCATAAACGGCTTTTAACGTTTTTTCAGCACGCTCGCCTGCTCTTTCTGCGCCGCTGCGCATGATATTATCGAGTAATGTCTGATCAGCTCGGATCTCACGAAAACGTGATTGAATAGGTTCTAGCATTTCAACAACCGCTGCAGCTGTGTCCTTTTTCAAGTGCCCATACATTTTATCTTCGTATTCTGGTACCAATGCATCGACCGGACGGCCTGTTGCAACAGACAACAAGGTTAATAAGTTTGATACGCCCGGCTTTTCTTGGCGATCAAAATAAATGCGCGCCTGCTCGTCAGAATCCGTTACTGCTTTTTTCAGTTTCTTCTCAATTTTTTTCGGTTCATCGAGTAAAAGCACAAATGCATTTGGGTTTTCATCTGACTTAGACATTTTCTTTAACGGGTCTTGTAGACTCATTACACGAGCACCTAATTCAGGAATATACGGCTCAGGCACTTTAAATACATCGCCATAAATATTGTTAAAGCGAGTCGCAATATCACGCGTAAGCTCAAGGTGTTGCTTTTGATCTTCACCAACAGGTACTTGATCAGCTTGATAAATTAAGATGTCTGCCGCTTGCAAAACAGGGTATGAAAATAAGCCAACGTTAACGTTGTTAGCATGCTTTGAAGACTTATCTTTAAACTGTGTCATGCGGTTCAATTCACCCATCTGCGCATAGCAGTTAAGTACCCAGCTTAACTGTGCATGTTCAGGTACTTGCGACTGAACAAACAACGCTGACTTTTCAGGGTCAATACCACACGCTGTATACATTGCGATGCCATCAAGAACACGCTCGCGCATCAGTGCAGGATCTTGACGTACCGTGATGGCATGAAGATCTACTAGCATAAAGAAACAATCGTGATCTTCTTGTAGCTTAAGCCACTGGTTTATGGCACCTACGTAATTGCCTATTGTCATACCACCGGTTGGCTGAATGCCACTTAATACTACTGGTTTTGTCATCTTGTTCCTTTATATCAATTTTGGTTCGTTAAAATAGGAATTATATCTGAGAACTGCTCACAGAGGTACTGCGGATTAAACTGTGATAAAGCTTCACCTTGATTATATCCATAGTTTACTGCAATCACGGATATCTCCGAGCTTTGCGCAGCTAAAATATCATTTTTGGAGTCGCCTATCATGACAACCTCTGCAGTTGAAATGCCGAGCTGCTCGCAGGCAAGTTGCAGCAGATCAGGGGCTGGCTTTTTGTTTCCATCATCTCCACATACAATAACATCAAAATGCTTTGCAATGTTAAGTTTTTGCAACAACTGTAATGTAAATGCTCTACTTTTATTCGTCACTATGGCTTTTGGCAACTCGCTCAATTCATATAAACCAATTTCAACACCTGGGTAAAGTTCAGCATGTTCACCAACTAGCGCCTGATAATGCACCTTGAAGCGCTCAGTTGCCTGCTCAATAAGCGCATCGGATAAGTGAGGGTTAATCTCAAAGTGACAGCTCAAACCGCGTTGAACTAAAACCTCTATGCCATTACCAACCCATTGCTGTACTTGACCTGGCGAGACGACTGGAAAAGCCACATCTGATAACGCTAAATTCAATGCTAAATGCATCTCTTTAATGCTATCCACTAATGTGCCATCTAAATCAAATAATATGCCTGGTAATTTCATTAGCGCACCTTCGCCAATTCTTGACGCATTGCATCAATGACTGTTTTATAATCTGGCTGATTGAAAATAGCTGAACCGGCGACGAACATATCTGCGCCAGCCGCTGCAATTTCCGCAATATTGTCAACTTTAACGCCACCATCTACTTCTAAACGAATTTTTCTGCCTGATGCATCAATGCGCTCTCGTACTTGCTTTAACTTATCAAGCGTATTGGGAATAAAGCTCTGTCCTCCAAAGCCAGGGTTCACAGACATTAATAAAATTTGGTCTACTTTATCCATCACATAATCTAAGTAGTGTAGTGGCGTGGCGGGGTTTAGCACTAAACCAGCTTCACAGCCTTGCTCTTTGATTAATGCAAGGCTGCGGTCAACGTGCTCGCTTGCTTCGGGATGAAACGTGATGATATCCGCGCCCGCTTTAGCAAAACTAGGGATAAGGGCATCTACGGGCTTAATCATCAAGTGCACATCAATCGGGGCTGTAATACCGTAATTTCTGAGTGCTTCACAAATCATCGGACCAAACGTTAAGTTCGGGACATAATGATTATCCATGACGTCGAAATGCACAACATCTGCGCCCGCCTCAATGACTCTCTCTACATCGCTGCCCAAACGCGCAAAATCAGCGGATAGAATAGATGGTGCGATTAAAAATTCTGATTGTACATTTTTTGATAAAGACATGAGATCCCCTAATTAATAGTTGCGTCGCTACTTTACCCCAATTTATCCAAGAAATACACGAATGCACAGCTAGCCAATTGCGAGTAACCAACATAGAAAAGAGATAAATCGATTGTTTAATAAATATCCATAGTGTACTATTAATAGATAGCTAATCGCTGAGGGGATGGTTATGGTAACATGGCTAAAAACACGGACAGTATTGTTGGCATCCGCGACCATAGTTTCAATTGGTGTATTCTCGTTTGGGAATGACGACGTTGAACTGGCACAAGCTAACTCATGTGAATGCGTCGACGTATCTTATAATTATAATAATCAACATTGTAAACGCGAGGCTCACACAAGTTGGTATGCTTGGTTAACTGGTGGAAGTAGCAATGCTCAGTTTCACTATCTAGACTTATTAGAGCTATTAATTGGCTCTGATGAAAATCAAGATAGTTCAAGTATTTCTGACATTTAATAAGCTGGCAGGACGCATTATGATGACTTTCTTAAGCATCTTTCAAAGCGTCCTCGCTGCTATGTTCGGTGTTCAGAGCAGTAAAAAATATCAATACGACTTCACACACACACCTTTTTGGCCCTATGTCCTCGTTGGCACTCTCTTTGTCATTTTATTTGTTGTGGGACTCATCTTACTCGTAAACGGCATAGTGCTCGCCGATAAAGGTAGCGGTTAATTGCGAGACAGAGGCTTATTATACAAGGCCATTAATTCATTCACTTTATTACGTGCGTTGCCCTTTGGACTGATGGTTCTTTTAACCTGTATCACGTCCAGCTTAGCTTCACTGTAGATTTTTCTCGTCCATACCGTATCATGATTTGAAATCAACACAGGCTTGTCGCCTTTAAAAGCGGCGCGTTCAGCAAGATTAGCCAACTGAGCTTGATCGTCTAAATTAAAGCCGCCTTTTGCGTAGCTGGTAAAGGAAGCGGTCTTGCTCAATGGCACATAAGGGGGATCGCAATAAATCACCGAATTTTCAGGTAGGCGTTTGAATACTTGCTCATAGCCTAAGCAAGTGAAAGTCGCACTCTGAGCTTTTTCAGCGAAGTGGTATAACTCATTTTCAGGAAAGTAAGGCTTTTTATATTTCCCAAAAGGCACGTTAAAGATACCTTTAAGATTATATCGACATAAGCCATTATAGCCATGTCGATTCATGTATAAAAACAGAATTGCACGCTCATAGACATCGACACATTCGTTAAACTGCTTTCGATACTCGTAATATGCATCAGCACAATTATTCTGTTCAACAAATAGCTTTCTGGCGTCACTGATAAATTCATCAGGCGCACGCTGTATTTCTTTGTATAGGTTGATCAGATCCGCGTTAATATCATTCAAAATATAACGCTTGAAGTTGCTATTTAAAAACACAGAGCCAGCACCCACAAAAGGCTCTACCAAAGTATCAGCCTCACTGTTTGCACTGCGCAATCGCTTAGTGATCTCTTCCACTAAACTATATTTTCCACCTGCCCATTTAAGAAAGGCTCTGGTCTTTTTTTGCATGATCGATCTAATTACCCAAAAGTAGCGGGATTTTACACTATTTTTTTTACTGTGACTGTTGGATTTGCTGCTTTATTTGAGAGATCTGTTTAAAAAAAGGCTTAGCGGCTAATAAATCCGTCGTTAACTTAGCCCGTGCCAATTTTGCATCTTCTAAACTCGCATACGGTGCCAAAGTGACAAACCACCATGTTCGACCATTTCTGAGCACTTCAGCAACCCTGAAATTCGCTAACCCATGCTGATTGATGAATTCACTGGCCACCTTTTTATCCGTCACAGCAAGCAGCTGTATCGTCCACTCAGAATCGGAGCGAGATAAAAACCATGTATTATCATGTGCTGCTGCAGAGATCTGTTCACTCTGAATCTCAGGAATAGGCTGAGCGACTTCCAAAGACGTATCTTCCGATGCATCAGGCTGATAAACGTCTTGTCTAACTTCTGGTATTAGTGATGACTTCCCTTCGTTGTCAGCAAGGCTTTTTACATCGATAAATTCAGCTTCTAAGTCATCAATTTCTTTGACTTTATCTTCAACTATAGCAGCAGAGTCAGCCGGTGAAGTAAGTAACGCACCCAATATCGCGGTGACGGCTTGAGTATCTGTTTCGTTATTTTTAGGGCTTTCCTTGTTTGCGACTTCTGCTTGGGCTGTTTGCACAGCGCTCATTTGCTCATCAAGTATCGCTTGGGCTTCTAATACTGTGGGCTCTGGGAGCAGCTCTGACGGCTGTTCAGCCACACCTTGCTTGATATACAACATATCAAGCAATTGTTTGTTATAAAGTATGGCGACTAGGCAAAGGGTGATGATCAATGAAAATGCACCAATAAAAAAGTGCTTTTGTTTGCCTTTTGAAGGCATATTTGCTCGCAAATCCAATTGCTGATCAGCTTGTTGCCAATCGAGTAATACACTTGGGTTTCCCCTCGCTTCACTGATAAAAGTTGCAAAAATAGGATCGTCATCGGGAGGCAACTCAGAGAAAAACATTCTCATTAGCTGCTTAGACTCAGCGTGAGATAATGGCTCTAAATGGATATCTAACGCATTAGGTAGCAGATTAGGCGCTTGTGCCGTCACCAATATGTAGAGTGTATTTGGCGCACGAGCCGCTAAATTTTGCAGCTCAGTAATGAGTTCATCACTGAGATGTCTGGCACCATCGAGTACCCATAAGCATGGCTCCGCTGGTTGCTCACTATTGAGTACAAAAAAATTTTCAGTTAAAGACAGCTTTTGATCCACTAATGGTGCACGGAAAGTATGCTCCATGAGTTGGCGAATAATATCTGCATCTTTTGAGTGTGCACTAAGCTGGATAAACGCTTTAGAAAAGTCACTATATTTGTCGGTAATAAAGCTCTCTGCTAAATAGCTTTTCCCCAAGCCCGAATTACCGACCAAACAAATTAAGCTCTGCCCATATTCGAATTGCATAGCAATTCTATCTACCAAGGCAGCGCGACTTGGCAATATTTGAGACTGCATTACCGCCCTATTAAATGACCTACATTATCATCAGATACATCATCGACTAATGCACATTCGCCCATAGAGGTTGGTAAAATAAATCTGATTTTGCCTTTTTTATTCTTCTTATCCTTGCGCATATGATGGATAAACTGCTCAGACGTCATTTCTTCAGGCGGGGCTGTTGGTAGCTCATATTGTTCAAGCAAGTTACATATACGTGTAACCTCGTACTCAGACATATCACCACGCTGCTGTCCAAGCCTCATCGCTAACATAATGCCAGCTGCGACCGCTTCTCCATGCAGCCAATTGCCATAACCCATTTGCGCTTCTATCGCATGACCAAATGTATGTCCAAGATTCAGCAATGCACGCAGCCCTGCCTCTTTTTCATCTTTAGCAACTATCTCTGCTTTAATTTCGCAGCAGCGGTAGATGATTTGATTTAAGCTCTGTGTATCAAGTGCTTTCAACTGAACCGCATTATCTTCTAACAGCGTTAAAAAATCAGCATCATAGATCAATCCGTATTTAACCACTTCTGCCATACCAGCAGCGAACTCTCTCGCTGGTAAGGTTTTAAGTGAATTGGTATCGATAAATACAGCTTTAGGCTGATAAAAAGCACCAATCATATTTTTACCAAGGGGGTGATTGACCGCCGTCTTACCACCAACGGATGAATCGACTTGGGATAGCAATGTCGTTGGTATTTGAATAAACGGCACACCACGCTGGTATGCTGAAGCAACAAAGCCAGTAAGGTCGCCAATCACTCCACCACCTAAAGCTATTAGGCAAGTGTCTCTACCGCAGTTATGTTCAAGTAAAAATGCACAGATCTTTTCAAACCACTCAAGTGATTTGTACTGTTCACCATCAGGGATAATGAAGTGCAGAGGAGATAAATCTCTAAGCTGTGATTCAATGACTTCGAGATATAGAGGTGCAATGGTTTCATTGCTTATAATAACTGGGCGACTGTGACCAATATGCTCAATCAACCGCCCTTTATCGGATAGTAAGTTCTGTCCAATATAGATGGGATAGCTCCGCTCGTTTAAATCCACATTCAATTCAAGCATCACTACACCCTCCTTTTTATATTGGCAATTAAAAATCTAACTTATCTATAATTTGATTTGCGACTACTTTCGCACTTTGCTCATCAGTGCGTACAACGATATCAGCAACTTCGCTGTATAAGTGGTTTCGTTGCTCAGCTAAATCTTCTAAAATTTTTCTTGAATCTTCACCAGTCTGTAATAAAGGACGGCGCTTATCTCGCTGTGTTCGAGCCACTTGTTTTTCAATGGGCGTTTCTAAATATACTACAATCCCACGAGCTGACAGTTTGTTACGCACTTCCTTACTGATCACTGAGCCACCGCCTGTTGCCAGAACGATGCCCTGCTTTTCAGTCAAATCTGAAATTACAGTCTCTTCACGCTTACGAAAACCTTCTTCTCCTTCGATATCAAAAACCCAGGCAATATCAGCACCAGTACGGCGCTCAATTTCCTGATCCGAATCAAAAAACTCAAGGTGTAATTGGTCAGCAATGTGACGACCAATTGTGCTTTTACCAGCCCCCATAGGGCCTACTAGAAATATATTACGTTTCTCAGCCATATCTTTTTAGTACAAACGAACTCTAAAATTTGAAATAAAACCCCGCCTAACGACCTGGCCCCAAAATTAAGGAGGGGATTATCTCAGTAATCTATTCAACATTTCAAGTCAAAAGGCGTAAATTCCACCTTTATTTGTTAATTTATCGCCATTACAAATTATCATTCATAATTCTGGGCGTGACAAAAATCAACAACTCTTTCTTTTCATTAATCTCTTTGGTGTTTCTAAATAGCACACCAAGGTAGGGAACATCCCCTAGAAGCGGTACTTTACTCACTGCGTTTGTCGTTTCTTGTTGGTAAATACCACCAAGAACCACGGTTTGGCCATTATCAACTAATACTTGTGTTTGGATCTGCTGAGTATTAATCGCCACAGCAGGGCCATTTGCGGTTTGTACTGTATCACCTCGCGTATCTTGAGTGATAATTAAATCTAAAATAATTTTGTTATCTGGCGTAATTTGCGGTGTCACTTCTAAACTCAATACCGCTTTTTTAAACTCAACGGCCGTAGCACCACTGGAGGATGCTTCAACAAATGGGATCTCTGTACCTTGCTCAATGCGCGCTGTTTTTTGGTTCGCTGTAGTAATACTCGGAGTCGCAATGATCTCCCCTTTGTTTTCCTGTTCTAGTGCGGACAATTCTAGGTCTATTAAAGTGCCATCCGAAAGTTTCGCGATATGCATGCCGACACTCGCAGCCGTTGCTGGCGCTGGTAAATTGACATTTAGCCTGTCTTCCAAACCAGGTATCGTACCACCGGAGAGCAAATCAGCAGCAGTTAAGTTCCCAGACAATGCATCACTACCTTGCTGATCACTAAATCCCCAACGTATCCCTAAATCTTCTTGGATGTTATCGGTTACTGTGACCATCCGAGATTCAATGCGTACCTGTTTAACTGGCACATCCAACTTTTCAACCATACGTCTTATACTTTCAATACTACGTGCGGTGTCTTTGATCAGTAAGGTATTCGTTCTGGTATCAACGGACACACTACCGCGCAAGCTGATTATGGAATTAACATCTGTTTTCAATAAGTCAGAAAACTCTTGTGCTTTTGCGTAATTCAGCTGGATGTATTCTGTATATAATGGTTCAAGTTCCTCAACTTGTTTTCTGGCTTGCAATTCTTTCGCTTCACGCGCACTCAACTCTTCCGAGGGCGCTACCATCAAGATAGACCCTTCCATGCGCTTATCAAGCCCCTTCACTCGCAATACAACATCAAGTGCTTGATCCCAAGGTACGCCGTCTAATCGCAGCGTGATATTGCCAGATACAGAATCACTCGTAACTAAGTTAAAGTTGTTTGTATCTGCAATTATTTGCAGGACAGAGCGGATCGGAATGTCCTGAAAGTTTAAGGTAATTGGCTGACCTTGATATGACTTGTTTTCGCCAAAGTTGAACTCTGTCGTATCTTTTTCAACGGTCAGAGTAAATATGTTGTTCAGCTGCTGATAATTGAATTTAAATGCCGAATTCGGTTCAATGACAATACGAGTTTTGGTACCTTCTCTAAATGTTTCTATTTTACTGACAACCGTGCCAAAGTCAGTCACATCTAACTCGTATAAATGTTCATCAGGAATACTGATATGATGAAAGTCTGCGATGATTTTATCACCGACTTGTTGCACGTCGATGGCACTTTGCGCTGAATTTAAAAATGCCAATATTTGTGCCGCCCCTTCAGTGGTGCGCTTAAAGTCGATGCTTTGAATACCATTAATATATTGATTTGTTTTTTCTGCTGCACTTAGATCAGGAATAGGTTTGTCGGAAACTTGCAGATATACCAAGTTATTTTTCACCGTGGTTTTATAGAGTTTGAGCTCTTCAAGCAAAATAGAAATCCGAAAGCCATCGGCTTCCATATTACTTTGAATTGCACGGATCCCAGCTTTGCCAATAGCCATTTGTTTTAAGCTTTCTTCAAACTCAGCATCTTTGAAAAACAATTCCAAACGCGCCGGATCATTTAAAACTTGAACTTGAGGTTCGCCTTCAAGCTGCTCGTCGAATACCAATTGTAGCTCTGTTTCTCCAGAAGCAATCGGATTGTAGCGCACATCATAAAGCATGGGGATCGCATAAGAGCATACTGAAGCTCCTAAAAATACTCCACCTATCAGTGTTTTCGTAAAACTCTTCGCTAGGTTGCGCGTCATAGTCGTATCACCTTTTTATTATTCACTCGCGCCCATTTCACCAGCTTCTGGCATCTCAACTGTTGTGAGTCGCTCTTTCCAACAACCAGAGCCATCAGGGATAAGCTCCATTAACTCAATTCTATCAGAGTGCACACCAACCACTTCACCATGATAAAGTCCCATATATTGCCCTTCCTTTATCCGATATAACCCCTGATCAGCGGCTTTTATCAATGCCCACGTTGTCACATTAGTTGCAATTATGCCTTTCATAACAAGGTTATCCAACGGGAATTTTTCAAGTGGGTCTCGCATTCTCTCTGGATCTGGGTGTAAACAATTTTTTATTTGCACAAGCCGGTTTTCTATAACCTCAGGCTGAGGCGCTACAAACGGACTGCGCAGCTCAGATGCTTGATATGGAAAGTGCTCAAAGTTCATCATTTCCGGAATAGGGTCAATATAAGGTGTCGCACTGGCTTGTACCCTATCGATATACTCCTTTTGCTCCGCAGTATCATCATTACAGGCAGCCAAAAATAGCATTATAAGCATCAACGGTGCCAGCCGCATCATCGGCTTCCCCCTTGCTCATAGCGATAAGTTTTCGCTACCACACCAAAAACTAACGAGTTATTGCCTGCATTTTCAATTCTAAAATCATGCAAGCTCACTATCCTTGGCAACTGAGCCACTTTACTAACAAACTCACCAAACTCATGGTAGCTACCCACAACTTCTAGGTTGATCGGTAACTCCGTATAAAACTCTTTTTTCACCTCAGGTAACCAGCCAATTTTCAAAAACGTTAAGCCGCTAGAAGTGCCAACATACGTTAAGTCATCTAATAACCCTGGTGTTTCGTTCGACGTTGGTAGTTTTCTCAACAATTGTGAAAACTGCTCTTCCATATCGAGCATTTGCTGCCGATATAGCTCTAAATTATTTGCGCGCCCATATTTTATGCGGTAACTCTTACGGAGCTCTTCTTCTTTATTTACGGCTGATTCGTAACGGTCGATAGATGAAGACACAAGCATCGTATAGCCAACAATGAGCATAATAAGCACCACCATGGTGCAGCATAGTATCTTAACGGGTAAAGGCCATTCGCCTATGTTATCTAGCTCAACTTCATTCCAATCAATTTCTTGTAATGATTTGATATCAAATTTCACGACTCTGGTACTCCTGCCTCTGCATGACCAGCCTGCTGACGCTCCTGCTCCATTTGTTCAAATGACTTAACATAAAAGTGCATCATAAAATCACTCAGTAATCTATCATCATTGCTGCCTGCAACAATGCCCTGGATCACAGGCTTTTCGAGCAAATACGATGACTCTACCGCCCTGAGCATTTGCGACAAGCGGTTATTTGACTCACTGCGCCCCACAACTTTGATCATATCCTCAGAGCGTTCCAAACTCGTTAAATACACACCAGCAGGAACAACTCTGGCCACTTCATCAATGATTTGAGTACCCAAGTTACGGTTGCTTTGCAGCACTTCGATGAGCCGGATCCGGCGCTGAAGATTTTCTTTTTGCTTATTCAAGCCTTCAATTTCACCAATGCGCTTATCTAATTTGGCTATTTCACCTTGCAAATAACGATTTTTAATTTCTTGACCTTGTCTCAAGCCGTCATAAAATGTCCCCATTAGATACATTACGGCCAAACTCGTTGCGACTATCACTGCTAAGATAGACAAAAACTTTTGCTGTGATGCCTGTCTCTGCTGTTCTCGCCATGGAAGTAAATTTATATGTGGCATGCAGAAAAGCTCCTCAAAGCCAGTCCCGTTGCTATCGAGAATTGCGCACTGTGACGGTTAAGCACGCTTCTATCAACTTTAGGAGCTATTTCCATATTCGCAAATGGATCACCAATGATGCTATGCACACCTAATTCGTCTACTAGGAGTCGATCTAACCCTTCGACAAGTGCTGTACCACCAGTCAAAATAATGTAGTCCACTTGATCATGACCACTGGTTGTCATGAACATTTGCAATGCTCTGCGTATTTGCTGCAAGAGCGAAGTTTGAAAAGGAGCAAGTACCTCAAAGGTATAATTGGGTGGCAAATCCCCTGTTGTCTTTGCCAATTCCGCCTCATCAAAAGTCTTGTTGTAATATGCGACAATACTATTGGTGTATTGCTCACCACCAAACACTTGATCTCTTGTGTAAAGTGTTTTTCCCGACTGTACCACACTGATCAAGGTGACGACTGCCCCGATATCAATGATGGCAACGACTTTGTCATAGGAGTCTGACGGTAATTGCTCGTACAACACATCAACAGACCTTGCCAATGCATAACTTTCCACATCAACCACCTTTGCCTTTAATCCCGACTCTTCCAGCGCACCGACTCGTGCCTGAACGCTTTCCGTTCGTGCAGCAGACAATAATACATTCACTTTGGAGGGGTCCGCTTCATTCACTGATAATTTTTCAAAGTCCAAACTGACTTCATCAAGTGGGTATGGGATTAAACTGTCCGCCTCTATGGCGATTTGTGATTCTAATTCAGCGTCTGTTAAAGACACATCCATAAAAATCATTTTGGTAATAACGGTTTGCCCAGAAACGGCAACCGATGCAAACTGAGTACCTTTTGGCAGCCTTTTTTTCAGTTTAGAGATAACACGACCAATCGCTTCGATATCTTGGATTGCACGTTCTTTCATCGCACCTTTTGGCAGCGGTTCAATAGCAACCGCTTCCACTCGATAGCCTGCACTTGATTCAGCAAGCAACACAGCTTTTACACAGTGCGAGCCAATATCTATTCCAACCATCAAAGGGGCGTGTTTTTTAAATATTTGATCGAACATGCAATTTACCCAAGTATTAGTTCTAGTCGTTATCTTGGCGTGCTCAATTAGGAATTAACATTTGATACGCCTTAAGTATTATGCATTATACTTACCAAACAACAACAGTGCATTATTTGACACCTGTTCGGGCTGAAGAATTTACGCAAAAGTTATTAATCGTTTTTTAATCAGGATATACTAACAGCGTCCACTTGTAATTGGGAGTCTCACTAGAGATAAATTCGTGAATTTATTAAAAAGATTACTACAGACTATTTTCGCTTTTGGCCTTCTTGGCGTACTGATCCTGGTCGGTTTATATTTCTATGTAAAATCCGATATTCCCAGCGTCAAAGTCCTTAAAGACGTCCAGTTACAAACCCCTATGCAGGTATTTACCAGAGAGGGGAAGCTGATCAACCAGTTTGGTGAAAAACGTCGTATACCGGTAAAAATCGCCGATGTACCTGAACCCATGCTCAATGCCTTCTTAGCGACAGAAGATAACCGCTTCTATGAACATTTTGGCATTGATCCCATAGGTATAGTGCGCTCTTTTATTGTGCTCGTCAGCACGGGCCAAAAAAAGCAAGGTGCAAGTACCATCACAATGCAATTGGCAAGAAACTTCTTTTTAACTCGAGAAAAAGCCTATATTCGTAAAGTTAAAGAAATCTTTATTGCTATACATATTGAGCGCTTGCTGAGTAAAGACGAAATCTTTGAGCTATACCTTAACAAAATTGAATTAGGGCATCGCTCATTTGGTATCGGCGCTGCTGCACAAGTGTATTATGGAAAAGAGCTTAACGAGCTAACATTACCTCAAATGGCGATGATTGCTGGCTTACCTAAAGCGCCTTCTGCACTCAACCCGATACGCAACCCAACCCGCGCAAAAGCCAGGCGTAATGTCGTGTTAGGCCGTATGCTTGCTGAAAAGTATATTACGCAAGCTGAGTACCAAGACGCTATCAATGCACCAATCACTGCAAAGCGTCATGGCGCTGAAATTGAGTTATACGCCCCTTATATTTCTGAAATGGTGCGCGCTTACATGGTTGAAACCTACGGCGCAGATACAGCTTACAACTCAGGTTTTCGCGTATACACGACTGTCGATGCCAGTACACAGGCAGCTGCACAACAAGCGCTGATTGATAACTTACATAATTATGATATGCGTCATGGTTTCAGAGGACCCAGTGCTCGTTATTGGCAGGCTGAAGATACTCCGTGGAGTGTGACACAAATCACCGAACGGCTGAAAAAAGTCAAAGCAATTGACCCGCTTCACGCCGCAGTCGTCACCGCGATTGAAGAGCAATCCGCTGAAGTTATCCTTAAATCAGGCGAAACCATTACATTAGACTGGCCAGCTATAAACTGGGCACGAGCTTATATTAATGAACGCCGTCAGGGCCATGCGCCAAAATCTGCGGCAGATATTTTAGCCCCAGGCATGCAAGTCTGGGTCCGTCGTGTTGATCAAACATGGATGTTAAGCCAATTACCACAACCTGCCAGTGCACTGGTTTCACTCGATCCACAAAACGGTCAAATTAAAGCGCTTGTCGGTGGCTATAGCTTTAAGCAAAGCCAGTACAATCGAGCGGTTCAAGCCAAACGTCAGGTTGGCTCAAACATTAAACCGTTTATCTATTCAGCAGCTTTAGAAGGCGATTATACACTTGCAACCATCATTAACGATGCTCCAATTAATCATTGGGACAAAAGCCTAGGCGTTGCTTGGCGACCAAAAAATAGCCCTGACGTATACAGTGGTCCAATTCGTATTCGCAGAGCCCTTGCCCAATCAAAAAATGTCGTCTCCGTGCGGCTGATGCGTGGTGTTGGATTAAATAATACCGCCGATCACATTCTTAAATTTGGCTTTGATGATGCAGATGTCGTGCGCAGTGAATCTCTTGCGCTGGGGAGTGCAGCCATGACCCCGCTGGAAATGGCAAGAGGTATGAGTGCATTTGCCAATGGCGGTCACCTGATTGAACCCTACTTTATCGACCGACTTACCGATGCGTTTGGTAATGAGCTGGGTACTGCGAGCCCACTACGTGTTTGCAACGAAGATGAATTAGAGGTAGATCCCTATACATGTGCACCGAGAATTATCTCTGAGAAAAATGCGTTCTTAGTGGCTGATGCACTAAAAAGTGCTATTTGGGGCGGAGGCAGTTGGCGACACAAAACAGGTTGGACAGGCACAGGTTGGCGTGCACAAACGCTAAAACGAAAAGATTTAGCGGGTAAAACGGGCACCACCAACAATGCGGTCGATACTTGGTTTACCGGCTTTAACCGTAACCTATTGACCACAGTGTGGGTAGGCTTTGATGATGCCAGTAAACCCTTGGGCAGAGCAGCCTACAATAGCAACCTAGGTAAAAAGCAAATCGTCGGCGCCGAAGCAGGTGCCACTACGGCACAGCCTGCATGGGTTAGCTTTATGCGACATGCACTCAAAGAGGCACCACTGGCACCAATAGAACCGCCACCTGGATTAGTTTCAATCAGAATTGATTTAAAAACAGGGCTATTAAGTGAAAAAAATGACTATACCAGTCGTTTTGAGTACTTTGAACGCGGCACTGCCCCGACCAAATATGTTTTAGACTCTGGTAGTAGTACCCCCTTTGAAGATGCCCTACCAGCCACAGAAGAACTATTTTGAAGATAATAAAAAAGGCCATGCTAAGCATGGCCTTTTACTTATTCATTCTCTTAGCAAAAAAGAATGATTACTTGAGCTTTTGAGTTAACCAGTACAAATCTGAATGTATGCCTGCTGCTGTCACTTCTTTACCCGCACCAGGGCCTTGGATAACCAATGGATTACTTTCATACCATTGGCTGGTGATCACAAATATATTGTCACCAGGCGTTAGATTTGCGATTGCACTACCGGCTTCTGCATAAGCAATACCGACTTTCGCACTGACTTTACCTTGGGAGTCGACCTCTAATGCACCGGTATAGCGCAATGCTTTACCTTCAGATTGTGCTTGCTCATAACGAGATTGGTAAAACTCATCTAGCGCTTCACGCTTGGCCAAAAACGAATCCCAGTCACCGTCAGCCAGATGCGCAGGCATCAAAGGTTCTAGAGCGATGTCGTCAACATCAAGCTGTAAACCTAGGTCTCTGGCTAAAATAAGCAGTTTACGCTGCATATCTCGTCCTGATAAATCCTCTCGAGGATCAGGCTCTGTATAGCCCATGGACTGTGCTTCTAACACCAGTTCAGAAAACGCTTTACTGCCATCAAAGCTGCTACATAACCACGAAAGCGTCCCGGAGAATACCCCCTCAATGCGCGTCACTGTATCGCCACTATTTTGTAAATCCGCTAGGGCAAAATTAATCGGTAATCCTGCACCAACACTGGTGTTATATCGCCAATGCAAGTTACGCTCTTGTAGCTGCTCAAGCAGCTTACCATACCAAGCTTGCTCTGCTGTGCCTGCATATTTATTGGCACTGATCAGGTGACAATCATGTGCGACAAAACTAGGGTACATATTGCTAAAGGCATCGCTGGCAGTGATGTCTATCACGACCTTATTTTCATAATCAAGCTCACCAATGCGCTCTAGTAAATCTGTTGGCTGATAGTCTTGTGCTTCACTACGCCACTGCTGCTGCCAGTTTTCAATATTAATACCACTTGGGCAAAACAACATTTCTTTCGAGCGAACCAAGGCGACAACTTTAAGATCGAAGGTCGCTTGGAGCTTTTTAACTTGTTTTTGGCATTGCTCAACAAATACCTCACCGACATTGCCAAGTCCGGCGATGATCACAGCAAGTTCTCGACCTTTGTTCACCAATTTATCATGCAAAATAGCCAGTACATCACTGTCTATTGATTGATCTGTTAAGAACAAGGCATAGCTACCATCGCTGTGGGTAAAGCGAACAACCACATCTTGCTGCTCTAACACAGTAGCAGCCTGCTGATTTAAGTGAGCCGTTTCATGACTCGGCGCAACAATTGCCAGCCCTCTGAGATGTGACTCAACAATGTTACCCCGCCCTGCTAAATGACTCGCAACAGCATGCGTGTCCTTACTTGGCACAAGTAAATAATCATCACCCCCTTTATTAAAGTGATGAATACTATGCTGTATTAGCTGACTCAAAGTACGAACTTCGCCAACAGCTAGTCCTTCAACACGGATCAAATCTAGCTCATCAAAGGTGGTGATAAAACGTTTGTCTTTGCTATAGCCTTGCTTAACGATTTCTGTACCAACGACCTCTGGGTCATAGCTACTACGAACTTGTAATTTTATATTGGTATCTTTTAATGGAGAAAGTGTTTTCGCATGAAGTACAGGGTTGCCAAGGCGAGCTAATAGGTTGGCTTGAACACGGCACACTTTTGGATATTTTATCGCAGAACTCACTTTACGAGGGTCCGTGCTAAATACGCCCTGCGTATCAGTCCAAATTGAAACCGCTTTGGCACCAATATAGTTAGCGAGTAAAGTTGCGCTATAGTCACTGCCATTACGTCCAAGTGTAATTGTTTTTGCGTCGCAATCTGAGGCAATAAAGCCAGTCACAACGTAAATCTTATCCGCTTTAATTTGCGCAAGACAAGCTTGCTTATTTTGAGCGTGTAATAATTGTCCCTGATGCTGTGTGAACAGCGTTCTTGCATCCACATCCTGTGAGTCTACATTTAACGTGCAAAGCAAACGCGCTAATAATCTTGCTGACCAAATCTCGCCATAAGCCAGCAAGGTCGCCTCGTGCAACACGCCACCCTTGGCCGCTTTAGCAATGCTCTGCAATTCATCTTTTAGTTGGCTTGATAATGCTCTCACCTGTTGACTATCAAATAGCTCGCTTAGAAGCTGATTTTGATGATTTTCTACCTGCAATAAGATGTCGTTAAATCCATTGTCATCTTTTTGCACATAGCTTTGCCATAGCTTGACCAAAGTATTGGTCGTTTTACCGGCCGCAGAAACGACTACACAATCACCCGCTTGGCATTGGCCCAAAATGATATTTGCAACCGCTTGATAGCGCGCTGCTGAGCTCAGGCTTGAGCCACCAAATTTATGTACTACTTTTGTCATGTGCTTACCATAAAACCGTATGTGCTGGTGATAATTTAAAATCTTTGGCACTGTCTGAGCTACCTGATTCAGGGCTATTTACTTTTTGAAAAGCCAGCTCTAAATCAGCAAGTAAATCTTCTACATCTTCGATACCAACTGAAATACGGATCAAAGTATCTCCAACGCCTGCTTCAAGACGAGCCTGTGGTTCCATGCCCGCGTGAGTCATGGTCGCTGGGTGACAAATTAAGCTTTCCACACCGCCTAAAGATTCTGCCAAGGAGAACTGAGAAAGTGAGGTTAAAAATGTCGCAGAGTCTTTCAGAGTCCCTTTAATATCAAAACTCACCATGCCACCAAACCCATGCTGCTGCTTTTTCGCAAGTGCGTGTTGAGGGTGAGACGCAAGGCCTGGGTAATATACTTGCTCAACAAAAGGTGATGATTCTAAATACTGCGCAATCGCCAATGCATTTTGCTCATGCTGCTTTAGGCGTACTTTTAACGTTCTTAAACCGCGCAGCGTTAAGTAGCTATCAAACGGAGAACCTGTGATCCCAATATTATTCGCCCACCAAGCAAGCTCATCGCCAAGCTCCTGAGTCCGTGCAATAACGGCACCACCAACAACATCTGAGTGGCCATTAATAAATTTAGTGGTTGAATGCACCACGATGTCTACACCGAACGCAATTGGATTTTGCAATGCCGGTGATAAAAATGTATTGTCCGCCGCAACCAAAGCACCACACCCATGTGCAGCACTCACCACGGCCTCAATATCCGTTAAACGTAAAATAGGGTTACTCGGTGTTTCTATCCAAACAATCTTAGGTGCAATCTCTGCAATTTGCGCAAGGCTGTCAGGCTGAGTCAAATCAAGTACTTTTACTTTCAATAAGCCACGTTTCTCTAACGATGTAAATAAGCGGTAGCTTCCACCATAACAGTCATGTGGAATAACCAGCGTATCATCGTGATTTAACAGCTGTGTGACTAGGTGAACTGCAGCCATGCCAGTTGCAGTGATAATGCCTTTTTCACCGCCTTCAAGTTGCGTCAGTGTATCGGCTAATATATCGCGATTTGGATTACCACTGCGACCGTAATCATAGTCTCGCTTCTTATCAAAATCAGCAAAAGAATAGGTCGTAGATAAATAAAGAGGAGGCACAACTGCACCGTGATGCTTGTCAGCATCGATGCCATTTCTTACGGCAATCGTTGACTTTTTACTTTGGCTCATAGGTCACCTAGATACTTGGATGTTTAGACGTCTAAAAGGTTAGATGAACAACCGAAAGATGTCAAAACATTTATCCTTCTATATGGCTAAATAACTAGTATTTGACTATCTTATTCAAACCGATAAAATTTCGCCACGAAAGCGATAAAGGATGTCAATAAGACTGGATCTTTGACCAAATATGGCAAAAGACCGAGTATTCTGCCAATTTCCTGTACAATGCACACACATAAATTTTGTGCGAAGTACATACCGTCTGCAGTTCACTCAGCACGCAAAATACAGTCTTATTTGCATTCAAGGTAAACACTGAGGCAAGTACACAATTATGGCTAAATGGAACGGTGAATATGTTCACCCTTATGCAGAACACGGTAAAAAATCAGAACAAGTGAAAAAGATCACAGTTTCAATTCCTCTGAATGTACTTAAAGTACTGACGGATGAAAGGACTCGTCGACAGGTGAATAACCTGCGCCATGCAACAAACAGTGAATTATTGTGTGAAGCTTTTCTTCATGCCTTTACAGGGCAACCTTTGCCAAACGATGAAGATTTAAGAAAAGATAACCCTGAAAAGATCCCTGCGGAAGTTCGTGAAATCATGGAAAAAATGGGCTTAGAAATCCCAGAGATCAACGAAGATTAAGTCTTTGTTCAGGCCAAAAAAAAGCCTCACAAATTGAAGTGAGGCTTTTTTGTATCTGGTGATTAGGCCATGTAATTTTCTGGCATATCAATTTGCGCAACACCTGAGTCAATTGCAGCTTGTGCAACCGCTTTCGCTATGCGAGGAAGTAAGCGCGGATCCATTGGTTTTGGAATAATATACTCTGAACCAAACTCGAGTGTATCCACTTCTGCTGCAACCAATACTTCTTGAGGTACAGGTTCTTTAGCAATACTGCGGATCGCTTCCACTGCTGCAATCTTCATTTCATCGTTAATAGCGGTTGCACGTACATCCAGCGCACCACGGAAAATGAATGGGAAACACAGTACGTTATTAACCTGATTAGGATAATCAGAGCGGCCTGTCGCCATAATTAAATCATCACGCGCACCATGCGCCACTTCTGGGCTGATCTCTGGATCTGGATTAGAACATGCAAATACCACTGGCTTATCAGCCATCAACTTCAAGTCTTCCGGTGATAATAAGTCAGGACCTGATACACCAACAAACACATCAGCTTCAGCAATGACATCTTGCAAAGTACGCTTGTCCGTATTGTTGGCAAACAACGTTTTGTATTCATTTAAGTCATCGCGACGAGTATGGATAACACCTTTACGGTCTAGCATATAAATGTGCTCGCGTTGTGCACCACATTTAATCAATAGCTCCATACATGCGATAGCTGCAGCACCTGCACCTAAGCACACAATGATGGCTTCTTTGATGTCTTTACCTTGAATTTCAAGTGCGTTTAACATACCCGCAGCTGTTACAATCGCTGTTCCGTGTTGATCATCATGGAAAACCGGTACATCACAACGCTCAATCAACGCTTTTTCGATCTCGAAACACTCAGGTGCTTTGATATCTTCTAAGTTAATACCACCGAATGTATCTGCAATGTTTGCAACGGTATTGATAAAGTCTTCAGTTGTGTTGTGCTTCACTTCAATATCAATTGAATCCAATCCAGCAAAACGCTTAAATAGAAGTGCTTTACCTTCCATCACAGGCTTAGACGCCAATGGACCTAAATTACCTAGGCCTAAAATAGCAGTACCATTACTGATAACAGCTACCATATTGCCTTTGCCGGTATAACGATATGCATTGGCTGGATCTGCTGCAATTTCACGTACAGGTTCTGCAACACCTGGACTATAAGCTAGGGCAAGATCTTTTACTGATTCAGCTGGCTTTGTCAGCTCAACACTGATTTTACCTGGGACGGGGTGTGCGTGGTAATGTAATGCTTTTTCACGTAAATCTGACATGACGCGATTTTTTCCTACGAGAAGTTAAAAGTGAGAGTGAGATAAAAATTCGCTAACTGCTTTCAACAATACCTTTTTTGAAAATTAATTCAAGCACTATCAGGTCTATCCTGTTAGCCGATATTTTTTGTAATTTAGCGACTTTTAAGCCACTTTTCATCAATATTTACTGCAATAATTTAACGCTTACACATACTAAACAGGGCGACAATAGATTAATTAATATGCAAAAAAAACAATAAAATCAACTTTAAACAACAATCACAGCATTAATCCAACTTTAAAGAAAGATAACTACATTTAGTGACATTTAGATGACTTTAATAGCAAATTTAACCCGCATAACTATTCATGACTTAGGTAAATTTAAACACTCGACACCAACCTGTTAATCATAAAAACGAGGTCACAGAAGCGATGGTTTATTATGCTAACAATCTATTGTTTTAACTATGTTATAGAACAAATATGGCAACTTTTTAATACAATACCAAGTTGCGAGTGATTTTTATTGCGAGAGAAAGAAAAGAAAGTAATTTATATAGGAGGTAATTGATTTACTCTTAAACGAAAAAAGCACCCGTAGGTGCTTTCTCTTGCTGACTAAGTCGTAATTAACGCTTAGCAGATAGCGCACCGAAGCGCTTGTTGAAGCGATCAACACGACCACCTGTGTCAAGGATCTTCTGCTTACCAGTGTAGAATGGGTGACATGCAGAACATACGTCTAGGTGAATGTCTTTACAAAGAGTTGAACGCGTCTCGAATTTGTTACCACAAGAACAAGTTGCTGAGATCGTCTCGTACTTAGGATGAATACCGTCTTTCATAGGAAACCTCTAGTTTAAGGCCGTATCGCTCTCCAAACCCGAAGTTTGGCACCATACGTCGTTATACAAATAAATTGGACGCGTATTTTAGGACTTTCATGTACAAACTACAAGCAATAAATTAGTTATTATGGGGATTTTTATTATTCCTGTTCGCTATCCATAATTTAGCCTCACAAGCATAGGGCGATAAGGTATAATCAGCCCAATTCACTTTCATACTTTACGCAATCGGCGGATCACTTGGAGAGCACATGCCATTTGCAGCAGTCGCAATAAAAGTCCCTTTACACAAAACATTTGATTACACCTATCAAAGCACGATGACCCCTTGTGTTGGTGGTCGCGTATGGGTCAAGTTTGCAAATCGACGCTGCGTAGCGGTCGTGACCGAGCTCAAAACGCACAGTGATGTCCCTGAAGATAAAATAAAACCGATTGAATCTGTTATAGATAGCGCACCTATTTTAGATGGCGCACATTTAAACTTTTTAGAATTTATTAGTCACTATTACTGCTACCCTTTCGGAGAAACCTTATTTACCGCTTTGCCGGGTGCACTGCGTGACGGTCAAGATGTCGATAAAACGCAAGTGCCCATGCTGACATTGACAAATGAGGGACGCGAAGTAGTAAACCTGAGAGCCAAAAAGCAACAAGCACTGCTTGAACAGCTGCGTACAGCTGGAGATGCGACACACTCGGAACTCAAAACGCTGGGCTTTACACAAGCACAAATCAAAGGCTTGCTAGAAAAGCAGCTGATCCGCGAAGAGTTGCGCACAGATACATCATGGCAAAACACAGCACTGTCAGTTGGTAACAAACCCATACTCAATGAAGAGCAAGCAACTGCTTGCAGTGCCATCAATCATACAGATGGTTTTCGTACTTTCTTAATCGAAGGGGTCACCGGCAGCGGTAAGACTGAAGTCTATTTGCAGTGTTTGGAAAAGGTCCTCAGTGCTGGTAAGCAAGCCTTGGTACTAGTGCCTGAAATTGGTTTAACTCCGCAAACAGTCAACCGATTTAAACGCCGCTTCCCAGGACTGCCTATTGATTTGTGGCACTCCAACCTAACCGATAATGAACGCTTACATACTTGGCGTCGCGCACAGCAAGCGACAGCAGCTCTCGTCATTGGTACCCGTTCAAGTATCTTTTTACCCTTTAAATCGCTTGCTATGATAGTCGTCGATGAAGAACACGATCATTCATTTAAACAACAGGATAGTTTGCGATATCATGCCCGTGACTTGGCAGCATATCGAGCACACCAAGCGCAATGTCCATTGCTCTTAGGCACCGCAACCCCTGCACTTGAGACATTAAAAAAAGCGTTAGATAACAAGTTTCAACTACTCACTCTCAGTAAGCGCGCACAAACAAGCCAGGATAATCAGTTTTTATTAGTGGATATGAAAGCACAGCAAACCCAAGGCGGGTTTGCCAATACCAGCTTGAAAGCCATTGAACGCACCTTATCAATGGGCAAACAAGCCATGGTGTTTCTTAACCGCCGAGGTTTTGCCCCTACGCTTATCTGCCATGAGTGTGGCTGGTTAAGCGATTGCCATCATTGCAGCACCAGTGCAACGTACCATAAGACCATGCAACGCTTGGTCTGTCATCACTGTGGTGAACAACAGTATGTCCCTCATCAATGTCCTGATTGCGGTAGCACACAGATCATGCCTACCGGTCTTGGTACTGAGCAGCTTGAAGAGTTTGTGACTGCACAGTTTCCCGACGTGCCCGTCAGCCGTATCGATAGAGATTCAACTCGACGTAAAGGCAGCTTAGAAAGCGCACTTGAAAAAATACATCAAGGAGGCGCACAAATTTTGATTGGCACACAAATGTTGGCCAAAGGTCATCATTTCCCCGATGTCGCCTTGGTCATTATTTTAGATGTAGACAGTGGCTTGTACTCAAGTGATTTTAGAGCCACAGAACACATGGCACAATTGATCACACAAGTGTCAGGCCGCGCAGGAAGAAGTGGCGAACCTGGCACTGTGATATTGCAAACACATTTTCCTGAGCACCCACTGCTACAAGATTTAGTCAACAATGGCTATCAGGACTTTGCGCGTTATGCGTTAACAGAGCGCCAAGAAGCCATGTTGCCTCCTTATACACATTTGGCGTTAATCAGAGCAGAAGCAACATCAGCACACTTAGTCATGACATTTTTATCGGATCTGGTTCCTGCTCAGCCATTCTCTGGTATACAATTGCTGGGGCCGATCCCTGCGCCTATGGAACGTCTCGCAGGAAAGTATCGCTATCAATTACATATACAAGCAACACAACGTAATGTTTTGCATCAATATCTCATGCAATTGAAGGAATATATCAGCAGCCACAAGCTTGCAACACGCGTGCGTTGGAATATTGATGTTGATCCTATGGATACCTATTAACTGTTATGGCACAACACGATTACATAAATAAAACGCCCAAAAAAAAGGGCCCAAAAAAACCACAACCAAAAGCACAAAAACCATTCCCTAAAGTCCTTGCCGCTTTTGCATTGCTACTGATAGGTGGCTTTGGTTATGGTCTGTGGTTTATCAAAGAGCATGCAGATCCTGCCAAAGTACAACAGGCACAAAAACCGGCTGCACCTGTCGCTGTAATCGAAGAGAAAAAAGAGCTACCACGCCCCCCCTCTTTTATCGATGACATGAAAACGGCCGAAGTTGAAGCTGAGGTGAAAGTCATCAAATCAAGGGGTCCTTTTCAAATGCAATGTGGTTCATTTCGAACCTACGAGCAAGCAGAAAAACGTAAGGCCCGTATCGCCTTTGCTGGATTATTATCTGAAATACGCCGCACCGAAGGCAGCAATGGCGTTTGGTACCGTGTTCGCTTAGGCCCTTATGATAAAAAGCGTGATGCTGAAAGCGACAAGAATAGACTGCAACGTATTAAAATCGTTGACTGCGGAATTTGGGGCTGGACTTGAATTTAGCCCAACAGCCCTCATCTATGCATTTATTGATATAATTATCCGAGGCAAAGGCCTCTTTAAGGAATACTATGACTACTATCGTAAGCGTTCGTCGCGATGACAAAGTTGTTATCGGCGGTGACGGCCAAGTTTCTCTTGGCAATACGGTGATGAAAGGCAATGCAAAGAAAGTGCGTCGCCTTTATAACGGTAAAGTACTGGCTGGTTTTGCAGGCGGTACAGCCGATGCGTTTACATTGTTTGAGCGTTTCGAAACTAAATTAGAAATGCACCAAGGACACCTAACACGTGCGGCTGTGGAAATGGCCAAAGATTGGCGTACAGATCGCGCACTGAGAAAACTAGAAGCGCTCCTTGCTGTTGCGGATGAAACCGCGTCATTGATCATCACAGGTAATGGTGATGTGGTGCAGCCAGAGCATGACCTGATCGCTATCGGCAGCGGGGGTAACTTTGCCCAAGCAGCAGCCACTGCTCTAATTGAAAATACCGATTTAAGTGCACGCGAAATCGTTGAGAAAAGCTTGAAGATTGCCGGTGACATTTGTGTATTCACTAACAACTTCCAGACCATCGAAGAATTGTAATAGGAAAATCCATGACAGCAATGACACCTAGAGAAATCGTTCATGAGCTAGACCAGCACATCATTGGTCAAGACAAGGCTAAAAAAGCGGTTGCTATCGCACTTCGTAACCGCTGGCGTCGCATGCAACTTAATGACGATCTTCGCGCTGAAGTCACCCCAAAAAACATTCTGATGATTGGTCCAACTGGTGTTGGTAAAACCGAGATCGCACGTCGCCTAGCCAAGCTTGCCAACGCACCTTTTATCAAGGTTGAAGCGACTAAGTTCACCGAAGTGGGTTACGTGGGTAAAGAAGTTGAAACCATTATCCGCGACTTGGTCGAAGTGTCATTCAAGATGACCCGCGAGCAGCAAACTAAAAAACACAAGCACCGTGCAGAAGAAGCGGCAGAAGAACGTATTCTTGATGCGCTATTGCCACCAGCAAAAGACGCATGGGGCGAAGCACAGCCAGCTGAAAATAGCTCAACACGTCAGGTTTTCCGCAAGAAACTACGCGAAGGCCAGTTAGACGATAAAGAAATCGACATCGATATTGCTGAAACATCGCCGCAAGTTGAGATCATGGCACCTCCTGGTATGGAAGAAATGACCAACCAGCTACAAGGCATGTTCCAAAACTTATCAGGCGATAAGAAAAAGAACCGCAAGCTGAAAATCAAAGAAGCCTTCAAACTGCTTATTGAAGAAGAAGCTGCCAAGCTGGTGAACCCTGAAGAGCTAAAAGAACAAGCAATCTTTGCTGTTGAGCAAAACGGCATCGTATTTGTTGATGAAATCGACAAAATCTGTAAGCGTGGTGAAGCATCTGGACCTGATGTCAGCCGTGAAGGTGTACAGCGTGATTTACTGCCGTTAATTGAAGGCTCAACAGTTAGTACCAAGCACGGTATGGTAAAAACTGACCATATCTTGTTTATTGCTTCAGGTGCTTTCCAAATGGCGAAACCTTCAGATCTTATCCCAGAACTACAAGGCCGTTTACCTATACGTGTTGAACTTGAAGCGCTGACAGCTAAAGACTTTAAACGCATTCTAACTGAGCCTCATGCTTCACTGACTGAGCAACAACAAGCGCTGTTAAAAACAGAGCAAGTGTCTGTCGACTTTACTGATGATGCGATTGAACGCATTGCTGAAGCTGCATGGCAAGTCAATGAGAAAACAGAAAACATCGGTGCACGACGTCTTCATACCGTGATGGAAAAACTGATGGAAGAAATCTCTTTTGACGCGTCAGAGCAATCAGGTCAAGCACTGACCATTGATGCTAAATATGTTGAGCAACACCTAGACATACTCGTCCAAGATGAAGACTTAAGCCGCTTCATCCTATAAATTGGAGACAAGGCCAGCCAAGCTGGCCTCATTTTTATGTATCAAGTCACTAAACTCCACTACCACCGTCTGAGCAAACTGCTCGACATTACTTTCGACGATGATCATCACGCCTCTGTGAGTGCTGAATTTTTGCGTACCCACTCCCCCTCAGCCGAAGTACAAGGTCATAGTCCAGAGCAAGCGCAATTGGTGTTAAATAAACAAAACGTCACAATCGTGACCATTGAACCAGTAGGTCACTACGCAGTGAGACTGTGCTTTGATGATGGACATAACTCAGGGTTGTTTAGCTGGCAGTATTTACGTAAATTATGTAATAACCACGAGCAACTCTGGCAGCAATATCAAGATAAAGTAGCAGCACACCTACAAAGTAAAGACAGTGTACCCATCAAGTTTGTACCTTAGGGTAACAGCATAAACAGCAATATCGCTTTAAAACTTTAAAGACTGTCAGAGATAGGTGATGCGCCTAAATCCACTTTAGGCGCTCGCGAGGTTATACTTTATATTTGTCGATGGCGTCATGCAGTGCGCGCGCCTGTTCAGATAGCTCTTCACTGCTTTGGGCATTCGAAGCAGCATGCTCAGAAGCACCCTGTGCGATGTCTCTTATCTTCACCACGTTCTTATTCACTTCTGATGCGACCAGATTTTGCTCATCAATTGCCGTCGCAATATGCGTGCTCATATCCATGATGTTTTGTACATCTTCAGTAATAAGCCCTAACAACTCACCGGCACGCTCGGCTTGCTCAACACTTTCATTACTCTGCCCACGACACTCTTCCATAATGCTTACGACATCTTGAGTACGCTGTTGTAGTGTTGAAATAATGCTTTCAATTTCTTGCGTTGAGTCTTGGGTACGCTGCGCAAGTGATCTTACTTCATCTGCCACCACGGCAAAGCCTCGACCTTGTTCTCCAGCACGTGCCGCTTCAATTGCCGCATTGAGTGCCAATAAATTTGTTTGCTCTGCAATACCGCGAATAACATCCAATACGGAGCCAATGGTTTCACCATCTCTCTCTAGCTGACCAACCACTTCCGATGCTCCACTAAGCGAATGAGATAACGCCATTATATGGTCAATGGTTGAGGTTACTTCACTGCGCCCTTGCTGGGCATTATTATTGGTCGACTCTGCTTTTTGCGCCGCAGCTTCCGTGTTATGTGAGATATCTTGAATGGTGGCCTGCATTTGCGTCGCAGCAGTTGCTACCATATCCGCTTCGTGAAGCTGCTCATTCATACCTGCACTGGTTTGCGCCGTTGTTGCAGATAAATGCTCTGTCGCATCATTGATAGTCACTAAAGCACGGTTTACATCAGAAATTAGGTTTTTAAAGTCTTCGATTAAGCTATTGAAGTCACGCGTCATAATGGTAATTTCATCATTGCCACTTTGGTCTATCAATATACCTAGATTATTCTCACGTCGAATACGCTCAATAGTTTGATATACACGCTCCACCGGACGAATAATAGAACGGCTCGTCGACCACACTAAAATCATGACGATTGCAGCAGCGACAACGAAAATAAGGATAGCAGCCGTTGTAGCAAACTCAGCATTATCAGCGATTTCTTGTTTAGTTTGCTCAACAATGGCAACAACAACTGCATCACTTTCTTTGACCACTTTGCGCATATCACCCAGTGCACCACTGTTCAAATCCACCCCAAGCTCAACTTGTGCGTCAATCAGCCCTTTAAACTTCGTTTGATATACACCCAGTAATCTAATTAGCTCCTGCTGATAGGCCCTATCGTGACTAGATTCTCTGATTTGAGATTCGAAAGTGTCTATATGTTTATTGAATTTTCCTAGATACTTAGTATCTAATCGCAGCATAAAATCTTTTTCAGCGCGCCTTAGCTGTAACATGGTCGTCAAAAGCTTATAGTCTTCTTTTTGCTTTAATAATGTCTCGACTCCATGTACTGCTTTTCTCAGCTCGCCGTACAGGGCATCTTTTGGATGCAGGCCAATGGTCTTTTGTAACTCAACAACGCGATTAAATTCTTTATGATATTGCGTCACCAATCCCTCAAACTGATCAAGCTGCCCTAAATCAATATTAAAGTCGATGAACACAGATTCAAGCTTGGCTTTTTTCTCTTTAAGTAAACGATATTCTTTTTCGTATTTATCCAATGCTGCTACATCTTTGTAAAACAAAAAGTTTTTTTCATGCTTGCGCATGGATAACTCATGAACATCCAGTTCTTCTGCATATTGAATAGTCTCATTCAATTGGCGCATTGTATTAGCTTCAGTGATGATCACCGCTAACATCACCAGTAATGCCACACCAACAACAACAGCATTGAGTTGCAAACGCCTTTTAATGGTTAGATTTTCAAGTAGAGCCATACAGTTACCTAATTATTACAGAACCTGCAATACAGTATAGCCAAACTCATCATGCGCCGAAATCGAATCTACATGTTTAAGCAAAAATATTTCAAAGAATTTACATATTATGCAACTTTGTTCCTGTTATATAGGATCGGCTGCCATAAACTATCGTGTAAACTCCCGTAATCTTGCCATTGACCCTTAGCTAACCACTTAGCTAAGGGAGTGGCATCAGACGGAAAATCAATTATTTGGCCTTCTGGATGTTCAAGCCACTCGCCTAAGGCTTCCGAATTTAGATAATTCATCACTTCCGCTAATCCAAGAGATTGCAACGTCATCGCATTACTCAACTGCTCAAATTGTCCCTGCAATGGTTTTAATAGCAATTTTTTACCGAACTTGAGCGCTTCACTAGATAACTCAAAACCTGCATTGGCAACCACACCCGATGCACTGGCTAAATCATCTAAAAACCTTGTACGTGAAGGGGCGCGTAAATGGATATGATTTAATGATTTGTCTGTTGCATCAGGGTGATAACAGTAAAACTCTCTATCGGGAAAGTCACAAAGTAATTCAACGATGCTATTTAAGTCTTCAAACGGTAAATATACCAATACTTTATTAGCGATAGATGCCCTATGACAGCCATGGTATGAAATAAAAGGTGGCAGAATATTCTTCGCAAAAGGCTGCCAGTGCACACCTAAATGTACGTTAGCAGGCGCAAACCAGCGGATCAACGCTCGCTCCATATACCCTGCGCCAAATAAGGGCACCTCAGGAGACAAAAAAGCAGCCTGATGACTCATCGCCACCACAGGCACTTTGGCTAATTTGGCTGCCCACGCAGACACGGGCTCAAAATCATTAAAAACCAAATCGTACTGTTTAATATCCAGTTGCCTTACATCACGAACGAATGTCATGGGTCTGAGCTGTTTTGCCGTTTCACGATAATTTAATTTGCCGTTTTTTGTGACAAAACTTAAGCCTCGACGCACCTGAAATTGGCCAAATACGTCCATGTCAAAGTAATTACTTTCATCTCGCCCAGAAAATAAATAGTCAACATCAATACCGAGTTTAGTAAAACACTCAGCCATCACACGGGCGCGTGTAATATGACCATTACCAGTCCCCTGGATCCCATATAGTATTCTCATAAATCTCCTAACATACCAATGGCCAACATGGCGCATCCAGTGCCCATCAACGCCCCAAGTATGACATCTATTGGATAGTGCACCCCGACCAAAACCCGAGACAGAGAGACACCCGCTGCCCAGACACACAATGGAATAGTGAGCACAGGGTAGACTTCCATCAAACACGTTGCGTATAGCCAAGCACCGGCACTGTGTCCTGACGGCATACTAAATTTATCACTCGGTGTAAGCATGGCTTTGACTGCCAAGCAATCACAAGGCCTCACTCTGGCAAAGTATTTTTTCAATAAAAAATACAAAGGCCGCTCTATGGTAAATGCGAGCAATACTGTCTGCACAAAAGTATTGCCAACCTTGCCCATAAAATAGGCATTTAATAACGCTAAAATGACATACAGCCCGCCATTGCCACTTTTAGATAGCATTAACATCAACCAGTTAAACCACTTGCGCCGTTTTGGCTTATACAGCGCAAAATATAAGGCTGTATCTAGTTTAATTATTTGTGCTTTCATCTTAGTTGCTTACATTTGTTCACAATTTCAGCTTAGAAGAGCTTAATAACAATAACGCGACATTTTTGTGACACAATTATGTAAGTTGATTCAAAGCATTGCGCAGCTTCTTAATGGGAGTATACTGACAACAGTTTAGCCATTCTCTGAGGATACTATGATGGATTACAGCACGTCTGATCTATGTGATCACTTCGCCGACGCCGTTGACGTACTTGAGCCAATGTTTATTAACTTTGGTGGCCAGCACGCTTTTTGTGGTCGAATTAAAACGGTTAAGTGTTTCGAAAACAATGAAATGATAGCTGAGGTACTGCAACAAGATGGAACTGGGCAAGTATTATTGATTGATGGGGGGGGGTCAACACGCCGCGCATTAATCGATATTGATCTTGCTGAATTGGCCTTAGAGAACAACTGGCAAGGCATTGTTGTATATGGTGCAGTCCGTCATGTAGAAGAGCTAGAAGAGTGTGAAATCGGTATACAAGCCATTGCATCCATTCCTGTTGGGGCAGATAGCGAAGGTGCTGGAGTACAAGGTATCCCTGTTAACTTTGCTGGCGTATCTTTCTTTGATGACGACTTTCTTTATGCTGACTCAACAGGCATTGTTATCTCTGCCGAAGAGCTCTTACTCGAAGTAGACGAAGACGACGCTTAACTTCAACTTTGTCCATCATCAAAAGGGGGCCTATTTAGTGCACCCTTTTGGCGCTTTAACTTAACCTGCTTTAACACTCGAAATACCATGACTGCACACAATTGGATTAAGATTTACAACGAATCAAATATCAACCACTACACCGCAACTAGGGAGAATGAAACGCGATTTTGGCAATCACTGTCTTTTTTAAAGTCACAATCTCCTCTACCAGAAGCCTTAAAAGATGCCTCAGAGTTTGGCATTAAATATGTACTGGTCGCCGTCAACGAAGATATCGGTCCTCGCGGCAATTGTGGTAATGGCGGTGCAACGGATGGCTGGCAGGCATTTTTAAAACGCTTCCTAAATTTACCATGTAATCAATTCCTTACGCCTAACAATGTCTTATTACTCGGCGAAATCATAACCCATGACTTGCAAACCCAAAGCGGATCAGCAGATAACGCCACACCTGATGGCCTAGCTCAATTAAGAGCGCTTTGCGAAACGCTAGATGAACGAGTGAGCGCAGTCCTTCGAGCCATTTTTGATGCAGGCCTAGAGCCTATTTTAATTGGCGGCGGCCACAACAACAGCTACGGCTTACTCAAAGCGTTATTCACCAGCTCACAAGGCTCATGCCAAGCAATTAACTTCGACCCGCATGCCGATTTTAGAGCCATTGAAGGTAGGCACTCAGGTAACGGATTTAGCTATGCATACCAAGCAGGATACCTTGCAGACTACCATGTCGTAGGCATGCATGAGCAAAAAAACAATGACACCATCATCGCATCACTGCAAAAAGCTGGATTTACTTACACCACATACCAAGACATTCTAGTGACTCGGGAAACCTCATTAACGGATGCAATAAAGGTCGCAACAAGTCGCTTCAAACAAAGCTTACCTTTAGGGATTGAAGTAGACGTCGACGCGATTTCAGGTATGCCGGTCAGTGCTTACACCAACTGTGGATTCAGCGTGAATGATGCAGAACACTTTGTTTATCAAAGCGCCAAGCAAGCAAACACACGATATTTACACCTATGTGAAGCCGCCCCAAAAAATCACCCTCAAGGTGAGCAACAAGGCATTATTGAAGCGGGGCAAGTGCTATCAGGACTGGTCTGCAGCTATCTCAAAGCACGACAAAGCTAATTGGTATCGAAGGTGCTGGGTTTGTCCTCTACAGGGTGCTCCCAGCGCCATTGCTTCAGCCAACTGATCATCCCTATACTACTCAAAGGACGAGTGAATAAATAACCTTGCGCTGCGAACGCATTTAAGTTTTGCACGAACTGCAGTTGCTCCTGTGACTCAACGCCTTCGCAGATCACCTTACACTCTTGGACATTTTGCATTTCGACAATGCCTCGCACAACAGCTTTAAAATTCCCTTGGTTTTGATTTGGCGTCGTTAATGAGCGTCCAAGTTTCACGTAATCCACTTCTAATTTGGGTAATTTTGCCAACAGTAAAGGCGATTCGCCGAAGCCGTCCACACACAACCTCACGCCCATCGTGCGTAGCCTCGCCACCATGGCAACGCCTTGTTGATCTAGTGTGGTAAACATTTGCGATGGACACTCAATGATAATATCGCTTGGCATTAATTGGTGTTCCACTAAGATCCTATCGACAAACTCGATAAACTCTTCATGTAGCATTTCAGGGCCAAATAAATTGATGCCTAGTGGCATCTGGATCCCTTCAACTCGCAGTGCCAGCGCAATTTCAGCAGCACGCTCAATCACATACTGTGCTAAGGGAAGCGCAAGCCCCGCAATACGAATATCCTCAATAAACTTACTCGCCGCTAATATCCCCTGCTTAGGGTGCTGCCACCGCAAGAGTAGTTCTACATACTCAATATCACCATCACCGTTTCGCACTACAGGTTGAAAATATAATTCCAACTCATTTTTGAAATCAATATGGGCCAACTCTGCTAGCCTTGCTTGCTGCTCAAGGCGGTCTATTTGCATTTTTTGCTGGTACGGGGCGATGGTGTTGTCTGGACTACTATCCAATGCCAAAAACACACAGGTCAATAAATCATCAAATTGACCAAGCTCTTCGTCGCAATTGACATAACTCGCTCTGGCACTGACTTCTATTATGCAGTTACCAACATTAAATGGCTTGAGCGTGCTTTCAATAATTTCCGCACATAAATGCTCATGGAGATGCTGCTGATGTGCCAAGCTGCATACAAATACAAAATGCAAGCCGCCTAAATGCGCTAAACGCTCTACGTCATTGCCCATGGTAATAGGCATAACGTCGTGACTTTGCAGATGCTGCTTCATGCGATTTGCTGATTGCGCAAGTAACAAATCCCCAAACTCTCGACCAAGATGAAAATTAACCTGCTGGAAACCTTCCAGTCTCACCATCACCAACATGGCTGTACCTGCCTCTCTGGCACGATATTCATTGAATGCCTCTCGAATGCCAGCGCGATCGGGCAATCCTAAGATATCTGTATTGGCCACATTATTGGGCTCAATAGGTGCACTATCATGGCTTTGACGCGCATCAATAAAGAGTTCACTGATGAAAATGGGGAAAAGAGCAAACACAACATAGATACTAGAGGAGTGCCACCAAAAATGGCTTACTGTTAACAAAGTTGCTGCAATCGCGCATAAGGCACAGATCACAATATGTCTTCCCTGCCCGATTCGGTCGCTTTGCCATATGTTTACTAACAATACAAACACAAGGAAATAAAGCGTGCCATCCCCCACCGCAGCCAGCACACCTAATCCGCCCGATCCAAGCAAGGCGAGCAGTATTCGATTGATAGCGAAATAAGAGCGAGCAATCGCCACCAAGCTCAAACTCACCACAATACCGGCGAAAAATGCCACTGACAGAGGTGAGTTTAAAAGGTGACTTGTGGAAAAGTCGGCTAGCGTTGTTGCACTCAATACGGGGAATACCCAGCATATGTTCGATATAAAAATAAGCGAATTTAACAACAAAAATCTAGCCATCACACGACCACTACAGACCATTAATATTGAATAAGTCTACCCGATATCCACAGATTTAACAGATCGTTTACGCCAAACTGATAACTTAATTCTGATGGATGCTGAATTTGCCACATCGCAATATCCGCTTTTGCACCCACTTTAAGCACACCTTTATCAGATAAACCCAATGCTTTCGCCGCATGTCTCGTCACACCTAATAACGACTCTTCTGGTGTCATTTTAAATAATGTGCATGCCATATTCAGCATTAAACGAAGCGAGCATAACGGTGCGGTACCTGGATTAAAATCACTGGCAATGGCAATCGGTACTTTATGCTCACGCAATAAATCAATTGGCGGATGCTGAGTTTCTCTTAGGAAGTAAAACGCGCCCGGTAAAATCACCGCAACCGTGCCCGATTTGGCCATAGCCATCACACCGTGCTCATCTAAGTACTCGATATGATCTGCCGATAACCCACCAAACTCAGCGACCAGCTCACTGCCATGCTGATTAGATAGCTGCTCTGCATGGCATTTCACTTTCAAACCTAATTCAGTTGCACGTTCAAACACACGCTTTGTTTGCGCATGACTAAAGCCCACGTTTTCGCAAAATACATCAACCGCATCCGCGAGGCCACGCTGTGCCACTAAAGGCAACATTTCGTCACAGACTAGGTCAATATAGCCATCGCTATTGCCTTTAAACTCAGGAGGTAAGGCGTGCGCCCCCAAAAACGTACTTTGAATTTGGATAGGGTGATGTTCATCCAAGATTTGGTTTACTTCGAGTAATTTCAGCTCACTTTCAGTATCAAGACCATAACCCGATTTGCTTTCAACCGTAGTTACCCCCTCCTTTAACAAGGCATTTAAGCGCGACTTAGCAACTACGAATAAATCTTCTTTTGAGGCCTGACGCGTTGCTTTCACAGTTGTTGCAATACCACCGCCCTGCTCTGCGATTTGCTGATAAGATACACCATTCAAACGCTGCTCAAATTCTTGTGCTCGAGAGCCTGCAAATAATATATGAGTGTGGCAATCAATCAGACCCGGCGTCAGCCACGCCCCTTTTGCAGATGTCACTGGGGTCGCTAATGCGTCAAACTCTGGCATTTCAGATGTTTTACCAAGCCAAATTATCGTATCGCCTTTTAACATGATCGCCGCATTTTCAATTACGCCATATGCGCCTGCGATCTGCTCATCCATTGTGGCAATATTTGCATCAGTTATTACTAAATCTACTTCAATCACTGTCTACACTCAGTTGGAGAAAATTAATACAAGTTTAGCAAGAATACTTGTATATACAAGATGACTATGCCACCTTTATGACTAACCTTTTATTACACGGTAGCAGACAGTGACTGAACAACCTAAATTTGCACAGATCAAACAGTATATTATTGAGCAGATCCGCGCTGGGGTGTGGCTAGAGCACCAACGAGTTCCCTCTGAAAATGAGCTATCCGATCAATTTAAGGTAAGCCGCATGACGGCGCGACGCGCACTGAGTGAACTCACAGAGGTGGGCATACTTACTCGCAGTCAAGGATTGGGCACGTTTGTCGCCAGTTTTAAATCTCAGTCATCACTGTTGGAAATACGCAATATCGCTGATGAAGTTGCACAGCGCGGTGGTGACTACACCTGTGTGGTATTATCGCTAGAATCCATCTTTGCAATTGCGCCAATAGCCATAGCACTTGGGGTTGAAATTGACAGTCAGGTATATCGTAGTGTGATAGTCCATCACGAAAATGACGAACCACTGCAAGTAGAAGAGCGCTTTGTTAATCCGGCATTGGCACCTGAGTACTTACAGCAAGACTTTACCGCATTGACGCCGCACGAATACCTAACGCAAGTTGCGCCACTGACCGAAGCTAGACATACTGTTGAAGCAGTAATGCCCAACGAGGAAGTGTGCCAATGGCTGAATATGTTTAATGAAGAACCTTGCTTGCAAGTCATTCGACGAACTTGGTCGTCTCAAGGTATCGTCAGTTTTGCTCGACTGATCTCTCCGGGCAGTAAGTACCGCCTCGGAGGTCACCTCACATTCAAAAAATAAAACGCTGCAGCTTAAATATCGTGACGATACTCAAAGCCCAATTCCGTGATTAGCGTACCATCAATTACCCTTGCCACAGTCTCGTCACTGGCAAAGCTGGGAGGCTCACTACCATACTGCATGCAGTGCTGTTGATAATAATCCTGTTTAGTCGGATGAGCAGGGTGACATATATTGTAGACAGGCTTTGCTGAGTGCCAACTGGATATGATGCGCAGCAGTCCATTGACCACATCTTGCTGATCTACCATATTAACCAGCGCGTGTGAGGAACTTGATAAGTGTTTACCTGCAATAAACCTGCCCGGCTCTCTGCTTGGACCGACCAAACCAGCTAAACGCACGACTTTACCATGTTGTTCAAGAACCATGTGCTCTGCAGTTTGCAATATCTGCTGACGTGTGGTGTCTTTTGGCGCCAGTGGCGATTGCTCATCAAAATGACCCGAGTCAGTACCATACACCGCGGTTGAAGAGCATAGTAAAAAGCCTCGACACTTTAACGAGGCTGCGGTTTCCAGCGCCAAACGCAATGTTTCTAGGTACAAGGTTTCACTTTGACGCATGCGTGGTGGTATAGCACACACCCAATACGCCTCATCAAGTGTAATAGAATGATGAAGTACTGAGTCAGTCACGCAAAATGCTTTGATGTCTTCGTCTACATGCGCTTCTCGGCGTGTCGCTTGAACCTGCCAACCGCTCGCTTTTGCATCTCGAACTAACGCGCTACCGAGCCAACCCGCACCTAAAACGACTAACTTATTATTCATCATATTTTCTTAATTTTACCTAAATCAGGTCATAATGTTAGTACAGCATAATAAAAAATACCATCAACATTTCCTCAGCTTTTGGTTATAAATTAGCTACTGCAATATGATGATTCTTTACTATTTTTTTATTTTTTTAGGAACGATATGATGAAACCACTTATCTCATCTTGCACGTACCTCGCCCAAATTTGCTAGATATATCAAATGAGATATGGTTTATTACGTTAGCGCTGTCCCAATAAAAAGAATACGTCATGTTTGAAAACTTATCTCTTCGTAAAAAAATTCTCATACTGATCGGTGGCACAATTTCGGTGTTATTGATGCTGGCTTCCACTTATTTTGTTAATCATATCGCAACAATCTCACGTCAAGGTATTGAACGTGAAGCACAGAGTTATATCTACTCTGAAAAACTATCTATGGAGTCATTTTTCGCTCAATACGGCAAAGTGGTCGAAACCTTTGTCACCAACCCCCATAACATCAATTGGTTTGATAGCTACTCAGTTAGAGAGCAAAGCCTAGCTGGTGACAAAGGCTATGATGAAGTCAACGAGGACTTTCAGCGTATCAGTAAAAGCGATGAAAACATTTTGTCTGCATTTATGGCGTCAGCACGCACTGGTGAGTATTTTAAAGAAAACGAACGTACTTCAAACTTCTCTGATGGACGACCTTATTACGCATACAAACGTCCATGGTGGCAAGACGCGCTGAATCACGGCAAGCTATACGTTGGTGCTCTATCTGTAGATATCAATACAGGTGATGTGTCTGCCGTTGTTCAGCAGCCAGTTTATAATAAACAAGGCGAGCTGGTCGCTGTCGGTGGTGTCGATCTGCAAATAAACAAAATCAATGCCATGGTTGAAGAGATCCAATTTGATGGTGAGGGCTACGGCTTCTTACTCGATAATGAACTCAAAGTAGTTCATTTATCAAAGCGCACTGGGCACAACCTGTCGACAACGGATGCAGGACCTCGCGGTAAAGAAGGCTTAGCAGGTCTTGAACAGCAATTTCAAGATACCAGTGGCTTTACCGAACTCACCCGTTTAATTGATCGCCAAGACGCTGGTAACGCCACCGTGACATTACAAGGTCAAGAATATTATGTTGTGTTCAACAGCGTAAAACTGGATACGCCAGTACTTGATTGGCATGTAGGTATTCTTATTCCAGTGAGTCTAATTGAAGAACCTGTAAATGAAGCGGTAATGAGCACTGTGACAGCTGTGATCGTCATTTTATCAATTATTGTCGCCATGATTTTACTTGCTGCACAGATGATCACACGTCCTATCATTACTTTAACAGACACTATGCGTGATATTGCTTCAGGTGAAGGTGACTTAACTCGTCGCATCAATATTGAGAGTCAAGATGAAGTGGGGCAGCTAGCTATGCACATGAACACCTTCATCGATAAGTTACGTGCCATGATGATCGATACAGCCGCGCAAGCAGAACAACTTAGCGGTGCCTCAGCTCAGCTACGTGATGTCTCAAATAACACCAATGATGAAATCCAGCAAGAAAAAGAGCAAGTAGACAGCGTATCCGCAGCCGTCACGGAAATGGCTGCAACGGTAACCGAGATATCTCGCAATGCCCATGAAACAAATCGCGCATCTGATTTAGTGCAGAGTATGACCAACGATGGTGCTCAGCGCTCCAGTCAGGCTCAAGAAGTGATGACGGAGCTTGCCAGCCACATTGGTGAAGCAGCTAAGGTGGTTGCAGGCTTAGAGCAAGAGACTAGCAATATCGGCGCGGTCATTGACGTTATCAATGGCATTGCCGAGCAGACAAACTTGCTGGCTTTAAATGCAGCAATTGAAGCGGCTCGTGCTGGCGAGCAAGGGCGTGGATTTGCGGTTGTTGCGGACGAGGTAAGAAGCCTTGCAAGTCGTACTCAAGAGTCAACAGATGATATTCGTAATATGATTTCGCGATTGCAGCAAATTGCACAGCAAGCGTCAACCATGATGCAGCAAGGCCAGGAGCGTGCGCAAAGCTCAGTAGAGCAAACTCAAGAAGTCTTAGATGCATTGCGTAATATCACCGAGTCGGTTAACACGGTACAAGATCAGAGTCACCAAATCGCGACTTCTACAGAAGAGCAAACTGTGGTGGCAGAAGACATTAATAATAGCCTGAACGCGATTAATGACTTAGTTAATAGCACGGCAAATCATGCTCACCTACTGGCTGATGAAGCTAGAGACTTAAATGATTTGGCCAAAGCCCTCAACGCGACGGTCAATCAGTTTAAGCTTTAACCGTTTTAAGTACGGTGCATAAAATGCGCCGTACTTGCCCACCTTAAAATTTTTTCAAGTTAACGCTTGAGTGGAGTGATTAAATTACATACAAAATTGGGTGATTATCCCCTCACCTGCAACGAAATTCACTAAATATCAATCATTAATAAATTAAAGACAACTGTTGATCATAATCAAACAATTTCACCTGAAACGCTTTACTTGGGTATTTTTTTTCGTCAAATTAATAATAAAATCGTAGAAAACAAGTATATTAATATGTGGCACTGTATATTTCTGTGCAGATCAACTCATAGCTCAACGTAGCTTCTAGGGTGTTATATGATAAAAAACTGGCGGCTCAGCCAACAATTAAACGGCGCCTTTGGCGTAATGATATTGATGATAATCGTATTATCCATTACCGCCTTCTGGGGATTAAACAGCGGGTACAACAATTTTGTCGAATATCGTACCAAAGCAAGGGACAGTAATTTAGCAGGACGAATTCAAGCAAATTTATTAGAGGTAAGATTACAGGCCATAAAATATTTAAAACACCAAAGCGATGCCAATATAGCCCAGTTTGACCAGCGACTAGAGCTACTTGAATCCCTCCTCGACACCGCGCAAGCACAGTATACTAACTCCTCTCAATTGAACATCATCACAGACAGTCAAAAGCAAATGGAAAAATATGAGGGCAGTTTCAGGCAGGTTATTAGCTTGTATGAACGACGCCATCAAATTGTTCATAACACATTGAACAAATATGGACCCGAACTAGATGGCAAACTGCGGACCATGATGGATAATGCCCAATCTATCGAAGAGGTGAATAAAATCAGTGCGCTGAGAAGTCTATTACAACAAGGTAGGCTATCAACAAACCAATTCTTAGTGGCCAATGCTGAGCGAGACTACCGATTAGCAAAAGATACCTTGGGCACGCTAAACCGCCAAGCCAAACAATTTTTTCAGCTATCCCAAGCAGGTCAATCTCAAGGGTTCATCACCCCCCTTGAAGCCTATCAAGCAGGTTTGGAAGAGGTGTATCAAGTCATCATAAAGCGTAATACTGAAATCACCCAAGTACTTGATAAAATAGGCCCTGACGTTGCGGCGCAAGTTGAAAATATCAAGCTCGATATCAAAGCCTCCCAAGATGAACTTGGGCCTATTGTGCAAGTAGCCAGTGCCAATGCCAAATTTACTGTGATCACCCTTGCCATACTTATCATTATTTGTGGGCTCTTCTTCAGCTGGTTTATCAGTAAAATCATCAAACAACCCATTGGTGGTGAACCACGAGAAATCGAAGCCATGGCTAGAAAAATAGCCTCAGGCGATCTCACTGTGCATTTCGATCACAGTCAAAATAACAGTGGCATTTACCAAGCGATGTCCGAAATGGTAACCAACCTGAGGGCTTTTATTGAGCAGATCCATCAATCTACCGATACATTGACCGCGACGGCACACAATATGAGCGCCATCACCACACAGGCTATGCAAGGTGCAGAGCAACAAATGTCGCAGTTAGAAAATACAGATAGAGCGATGGATGAAATGGCACAAACCGTCGCAGATATTACGCAAAGCACGCAGTCTGCAGCAGATACCGCCACTACCGCAGAAGAATCCTCTCAGCATGGACTAAATGCAGTGGCACAAACCACCACGTCAATCACAACGCTCAAAGCCGACATTGATAATGTTAGCCAAACAATTTCAAAACTTGCCGAAGAAACCCAGTCTGTCGGTTCCATCCTAGATGTGATCAGAGGCATTGCCGATCAAACCAACTTGCTCGCACTCAATGCTGCAATTGAAGCTGCGAGAGCTGGTGAGCAAGGTCGAGGCTTTGCCGTTGTTGCTGATGAGGTGCGCAGTCTTGCCAGCCGAACTCAGCAAAGTACCGAAGAGATCCAGGCCATGATTTCTCGTCTACAGCAGGAGGCACAGCGCTCAGTTGAGCTCATGGGCAGTAATGTAGAGAATGCAGAAACCACGGCCGAGCAAATTCACCAAGCGGGAGAAACTCTTCAGCAGGTTTCCGACTCCGTGATTGCGATCCGCGATATGAGCATTCAAATTGCCAGTGCCACTGAGCAGCAAAATGCTGTGACACAGCAGGTCTCACAAGGCGTACGTGACGTCACCGGCACAGCAAAAGAAACCGCACAAGGGGCAGAAAAAGCCTCAAATGATGCGACATTGTTGGCAACATTAGCAGATGAACTTGCTGCTACTGCCAAGCGTTACCAACTTTAACTACTCATTAGGCAATACAGCCCCCCTGTATTGCCTAATAAACACCCGGTTGCGTCAGATCAAACTCTGCAGCTGTGCTAACTCTTATAATTAGGCTGTGTAATTTTATTTGAGTGCGATCGTGATTAAACTACCTCATTGGGAAGACTCCCTGATCCAGAAATACAATATTTCAGGTCCAAGATATACTTCTTATCCCACCGCTTTGTCATTGACCTCTGGGTATACACAAAGTGATTTAACCAACGCCATTGCCAGCTCTGCCAATCGTGCACTGTCGCTGTATATTCATATCCCCTTTTGCCATCAGCTATGCTATTACTGTGGTTGTAATAAAATCATTACGCGCCATCAGTCTAAAGCCGATGTTTACCTTGACCATCTGCTTCAAGAAATTGCCGCTCAAGCGCCGCTATTTAAGGACTATCAAATTGAGCAATTGCATTTAGGTGGCGGCACTCCGACATTTTTGACTGCTGAGCAAATGACGCGGCTCATCGACGCCCTCGAGCAACATTTTGACTTTACGCACACTGCACAGCGCGGCATTGAAATAGACCCACGTTCTTTAGCCGATGGCATGCTGGAGTCACTCAAAGCACTTGGCTTCAATCGCGTATCTTTTGGCGTGCAAGACTTTAATGACCAAGTACAGGCTGCGGTGAATCGTCCACAGCAACTAGATGAAGTACTCACGGTCTTGCACAAAGCAAGAGCCCTCGGGTTCAAGTCTATCAATATGGACATGATATACGGCTTGCCACACCAAACTCCCGAGACCTACCAAGCTACTATAGAGCAACTTATCGAGTTAGCGCCAGATCGTATTTCGCTCTTCAATTACGCCCATTTGCCAGACAGGTTTGCGGCTCAGCGCAAACTCAAAGAGCATGATATGCCTACGCCAGAACAAAAGTTGGCCATCTTCAAAGCGACGCTTGAGCGCATGACACAGGCTGGATACCAATATATAGGTATGGATCACTTTGCAAAACAGGATGATGAACTAGCAGTTGCACAGCGCGAAGGTCAGCTACACAGAAACTTTCAAGGCTATACCACCCATGGTAACTGCGATTTATTAGGGTTAGGCGTGTCATCCATTTCTCAGATAGGCAATGCGATATTACAGAATGAGAAAGATCTCAAGCCTTACTACCATGCGGTATCTGAGCAAAAAAATGCCATCAGTAAAGGCATATCTCTACACCAAGATGACCTCATACGTGCCGCCGTGATAAAACAGCTTATTTGCCATTTCGACTTAGATAAAACAGCTATCAATGCCCAGTTTAATATCGATTTTGATGACTACTTTGCGCAGGCACTGCAAGCGCTCGCACCTTTGGAAGCTGATGGCTTAGTGTTCAACGATCAAAACGCCATCACGGTCACAGCCAAAGGCACATTATTTATTCGGATCATTTGCATGTGCTTTGACGCCTATTTGCAGCAACAAATCAAAAATACCCGCTTTTCACGAGTGATTTAAAAAGACTCGGCCTACAACAACTGTGGGCCGCCCTACTGCGCATCATAGCCTCACGTTCAACCGAAAACACTTGCACTCACAGTTGCACTGTTTCACACTGGCAAAAAAGCAATACAAGGAAAAAGTATGCTCAAACCTAAACGCTGTTTAGCATTATCTGTGATCTTTGCACTCATTGCGATTGCGCCTATTTTCAGCGTGCTACTCGCACATATTTTATCCAACTCGCTGACGTGCGTCATCAATGAGCGGGGCGATACACCTTGCATACTGTTTAACTATGATATCACCATGATATTGGTGAGCTTTTATGTCAGTGGCTGGGCAGCACTGCTCACGCTTCCTATTGCAGGCGGTATATCAGGGTGGTTTTATCTGCGTTACCTCAAGTTAAGTTTAGTTCGCTAACACGTTCTCATTTAAGGTATTTATCCAGTGCTCGCTTTAACAGCGCTTCATTGTTAGAAAGTTCGCCCGGACAAGGTAGACCCGAAGAAGAAGGCATATCTGCTTGAGCCATCTCTGACGAATCATCAAAAAAGTAGCACTTACCTTTCCATTTCACCACGCGTTTACCTTGACCGCGATAAATCTCCTCGGTTTCACCGGATAAATACTGTGTGTGCGCTTTTGGCGTGCGCATTCTTAGTGCTGGCGCACCAGCCTGTTTATCAAACTGACGAGAGCCAAAAAAAGCTTCTTGCTCTTTTTGCTGTAGCTGTTCAATACCTTTATAGGGATTAACCTTAATGACTTTTACTTTATTAGCTGTAGCAGTATTTTGCTCACGATCTGGCTCGAGTGCGGGTTGGTCTTGTTCACTCTTCGACTGCACGGATGTTTGCTCGGGAGTGACCTCTTCAGCTTGCTCAGGCTCATTTATTTTCTCTTCAATAGGAGGGTTATCTACGACTTCTACCACCTCAACGTCAATAACCTCTTCCTCTATAGATGGTTGGTCAGGCTCATCCATTGTAACAACATAAACTTTAAGCGATTTCTCATTTTTTACGACAGGCACTGTCGGGGCGACTAAGAATAACAACCCACCAATAACACCATGAATGGTCAATGATCCCAACACAGCTACTCGCGTAGAGTGCATTACATAATCCTTTAATTTTTATCGTTCTACCTATTTGAGATTGAAACTCGATGAAAGTTCAAATCTATATGTTACTGGCTTCAATCCAAATTTATAATAACATCTAAAAATATAAATACCCGGCTTGTGCCGGGTTATCAAGGTAAAAAGTTTATTTGATGTAGTAATACAGCATGTCTTGTTCAGCGCCACTGTATGCCCCGTTACTATAGGGCCATTGATCAAATTTAACGCTATGTTGATACAGTGCTGCGCCAATTCGCGTATATCCATCGCCTCTGCTGGTCGACTCTATGCTCAAACTAACAAACGAATAATCTAGCCCAGAAGCACTACAGCCTGCACCTTCATGTTGCCAGATCACACCAATATCATAAGGTACTGGCGGTTGGGTTAGATTCACAGACTCATCAAGCGGAACACAATTGGCGTGTACTAGCTTGTCTTTATTGAGTAAAGCAACCTTGCCATATTCATCTACAAACATCATACCTGTTGTCATGTTTGAACGAGCTGCATGCCACTGAGAATTTGCCAGCACACCAAGACGCTCTGGCGTTTGTGGTAAGTTCACAGTCAAACGGTCGAGCCCATCCTTATGATGCGCAACCAGTGTCCAACCACCACCATTGAGCGTCATCTCACAATGTGCATAAAACGGAGAAACACCACCGGCGCCATCGGGGTCAATTTCATACATGCCAGAACTGGCATTCGGGTTCTGTTGCTTAATGGATTCACATGTGACACCCACTGCCGGATCTGGGTTGACCGGCGGAGGCGTTGGTTCAGTGACTCCCGATGTGACAAAGCCACCATAATATTCCAATTCGCCGATAGCACGATAAGCATGTCCTTGCGTAGTATCTATTTTCAGTCGCACATATTGACCAACAGCAGGCTCTGTCAACTCAAGGGTTTGATCTAGGCTTTTAGCTAATGTAAATGATTCATGATCGATGAAATTCACATTATCATTAGATACTTGTAAAGTGACATCTTTCACACCCATCCCAGGATTGGATGCCCCAGGATACAAGGTCACTCTAAATGAAGTGATGTAAGCCGGTGTATTGAACGCGACCTGCAGCCAATGACCTTGATCTAACGTGGTTAACCAAATTCCACGCTTTATTTGGTTAACAGCGCTGTCATTAATTTTAGTGCTAGAGTTAAAGCCATCAAAAGCACCAGGCGCACTATCAAGAGAATAACTATCACTTGCGGTATAAGAGGTTTCGGTCAACCCATTTGTGCCGATTAAAGCGATATTCCCAAATTGGCCTGAAGTCTCCCCGGGTGCCACCGTAAAGGTACTCGATGTCTCTAAACGTAATGCAATCGGATCTTTACCATAGTGGGTATTATCCTGGGCAAACAGTTTACTTTTGATTGAGAGAATACTTGCGATCTCTAATAAGTGGCTGGTTTCCTCATCTTTTGACTGCTCTTCTTCAACAAAGAGCTTGCCTTGAAGTGTTTGAAAACCAGTTTCATTAATGGCTTCTTGCGTTAAGTGGTAAGCCACGCCATCATTTGTCATTCCACTATTAACATGATTATAAACAGCCAAATAAGCAATAGACTCATCGGCCAAGCTACTTCCTAATTCTTGCCCATTACGACTGACACCAAATGTTTGCTGAGAGCTACTTGATGCACGTAAAGAGAACGCATCTGGACCACTTTGTGTTTGCGCACTCAAAAAAACATATGGCGCATGGGCAAAGCTTTCGGTGAAAAACTGGTGCGATGTATCACTGGCCAGTGTAAACTCGCCCGCTTCCCAAATGCTGCCATCTTCTAGGACGTGACGCCCCTTTTCAACCACCAAAAATGACACATGCTCTTCACCATGAATGCCGTCTAAATAAGGCCATTCCTTAAACTGCACATCAAAACTCGATGGCGTTACATTTGATATAGAAACCACCCCAGGCGCGTTATCTTTAAAAGTCGGTACCGACGCAATGACAACAGGGTCGTGATAACCATTTATGGGGACTGTTACCTTTTGATCAGTAATAGCGACATTCTCAATCAGAGTAACGGCTTGCACGGCAGGTGCAACGGCAGTGATGATGGATGCAAATCCAATTGTTTTTAGCATAACTAGTTCCTTTAACTATATGATTTGAATGGAAGACACAGCAATACTAATCAACTATTGCTATTTGCTTCCGCTGTGTTAACTAAAAATCAAGACCTGAACGAGCACACTTTTCATTCAAAAATAATTTCATATTGATTACATTTTTAATAAAAAAAAAGACAAAAGTGAGAGAGTACCTGGGCTGCATGGCCATGTAAAAAATTTAAATAAATTAAAATGAATGGAAGTTTGCGCTGAAGTTTTATTAAGAATCACTGATGAAGTTGGACGAACAACAAGTAAATAACCGGCGTATCGAGGTGGAAAGTGGCTGTTATTTTACCAATTAAAAAACGAAAAAACCCCGACCAAGGCCGGGGTTTTTATAAGTAAACTTAATTAAAAATTAAGCTTTCTTAGGACGTTCAATCACGTCAACTAGCGTCCAAGATTTTTTCTTAGAGATTGGCGCACATTCGCGAATAGTCACGACGTCACCTGCTAGTGCTGTGTTGTTCTCATCATGTGCGTGCAACTTAGTTGTACGCTTGATGAATTTACCGTAGATCGGGTGCTTAACCTGACGCTCGATAGCAACAACGATTGACTTATCCATTTTGTCGCTAACTACACGACCTTGAAGAGTACGGATCTGATCGCTCATTATGCACCTGCCTTCTGGTTGATAACCGTTTTAACACGCGCAATACTGCGACGCACTTTTCTCAGCTCGTGAGTTTGAGCTAGCTGACCAGTGCTCGCTTGCATGCGCAGGTTGAACTGCTCACGAAGAAGCTCTAGAAGTTCAGCTTTAAGCTCTTCTACGCTTTTGTCTTTCAATTCGCTAGCTTTCATTACATTACCGTCCGAGTTACAAATGTTGTTTTGAAAGGTAATTTACGAGCAGCTAGGTCGAATGCTTCACGAGCAAGCTCTTCAGGAACACCTTCCATCTCATAAAGTACTTTGCCTGGCTGGATTTCAGCAACCCAGTACTCAACAGAGCCTTTACCTTTACCCATACGAACTTCAAGCGGTTTTTCTGTAATCGGCTTATCTGGGAACACACGGATCCAGATTTTACCTTGACGCTTTACGTGACGTGTCATAGCACGACGAGCTGCTTCGATTTGACGAGCAGTCATACGGCCACGGCCAGTCGCTTTCAAGCCGAAAGAACCGAAGCTAACTTTGTTACCGCTAGTAGCAAGACCACGGTTGCGGCCTTTGTGTACCTTGCGGAATTTTGTACGTTTTGGCTGTAACATTAGTCGCTACCTCTTACTTAGCACTTTTCTTAGCTTTCTTCGGTGCACGTTTAGCTGGCTTCTCTTGCTCTTGTTTCAGTGGAAGACCACCGATAACTTCGCCTTTGAAGATCCAAACTTTAACACCGATGATGCCGTAAGTAGTCAAAGCTTCTGAAGTAGCGTAATCGATATCAGCACGTAGAGTGTGTAGAGGTACACGACCTTCACGGTACCACTCTGAACGTGCGATTTCAGCGCCGCCTAAACGACCACTAACTTCAACCTTGATACCTTTAGCACCTAGACGCATTGCATTTTGAACTGCGCGCTTCATAGCACGACGGAACATAACACGACGCTCTAGCTGTGAAGAGATACCGTCAGCAACCAATTGTGCATCTAGCTCAGGCTTACGTACTTCTGCAATGTTGATTTGTGCAGGTACACCAGCAAGCTTAGTTACAGCTTGGCGAAGCTTTTCAACGTCTTCACCTTTTTTACCGATAACAACACCAGGACGAGCTGTGTGAATTGTTACACGGATAGATTTAGCTGGACGCTCAATAACGATTTTAGACACAGAAGCGTTTTTCAATTCCTTAGTAAGGTATTGACGCACTTTGTGATCGCCAAAAAGCTGCTCAGAGAAATCTTTTGTATTCGCGTACCAAGTAGATACCCAAGGCTTTGAGATACCTAGGCGAATACCAGTAGGATGAACTTTTTGTCCCATTACTTATATCTCCTAGCTATCTGAAACCACAACAGTGATGTGGCTTGAACGCTTAAGGATGCGGTCTGCGCGTCCTTTAGCACGTGGCATAATACGTTTCATTGTAGGACCTTCGTCTACAAAAACTTTAGCCACTTTAAGCTCATCAATGTCAGCACCTTCGTTGTGCTCCGCGTTAGCGATAGCAGACTCAAGTACTTTTTTAACCAATACAGCCGCTTTCTTTGGGCTATACGCTAGGATTTCTAGCGCGCGATCAACCGGAAGTCCGCGGATCTGATCAGCAACTAGACGTGCTTTTTGCGCCGAACCAGAGGCGAATTTGTGTTTAGCTAATGCTTCCATCATACCCTCCGATTAACGCTTCTTAGCTTTCTTATCCGCAGCGTGACCGCGGTAAGTACGTGTAGGTGCAAATTCACCTAGTTTGTGACCGATCATTTCGTCTGTAACGAATACAGGTACGTGCTGACGACCATTATGGACAGCGATGGTCAATCCGATCATGTTAGGGATGATCATTGAACGACGGCTCCAAGTCTTTATAGGCTTCTTGTCACCGCTTTCCAACGCCTTCTCTACCTTCTTCAGCAAGTGTAGGTCAATGAATGGACCCTTCTTGAGAGAACGTGGCATGGCAATTCCTCAACTATTACTTAGTACGACGACGTACGATAAATTTATCAGTACGCTTGTTCTTACGTGTCTTAGCACCCTTAGTAGGCTTACCCCATGGAGACACAGGGTGACGACCACCAGATGTACGACCTTCACCACCACCGTGTGGGTGGTCAATCGGGTTCATGGCAACACCACGAACTGTAGGACGGATACCACGCCAACGATTAGCACCAGCTTTACCTAGTGAACGTAGCATGTGTTCAGCGTTACCTACTTCACCGATAGTTGCGCGACAATCCGCTTCAACTTTACGCATTTCACCTGAACGTAGACGTAGAGTCACGTACTGGCCTTCACGCGCTAGGATCTGTACATATGCACCAGCAGAACGTGCAATCTGAGCGCCTTTACCAGGCTTAAGCTCAACATTGTGTACTGTAGTACCTACTGGGATGTTACGCATTGGTAATGTGTTACCAGCTTTGATTGGTGCATCAACACCAGACTGGATAGCATCACCTGCTTTAACACCTTTAGGTGCGATGATGTAACGACGCTCACCGTCTGCATATAATACAAGAGCGATGTTTGCGCTACGGTTTGGATCATACTCTAGACGCTCAACAACAGCTGGAATGCCGTCTTTAGTGCGTTTAAAGTCGATTACACGATAGTGATGCTTGTGACCACCACCGATGTGACGAACCGTGATACGACCGTTGTTGTTACGACCACCTGATTTAGAGTTCTTCTCTAGTAGCGGAGCGTATGGCTTACCCTTATGTAGATCAGGGTTAACCACTTTAACGACGTGACGACGACCCGCAGAAGTTGGTTTACACTTTTGAAGTGCCATAATTCTAACTCCCCTTATTACTCGGCGCCGCCGACAAAGTCTAGCTCGCTGCCTTCTTTAAGAGTAACGTAGGCTTTCTTCCAGTCTGAACGACGGCCGAAACGCATGCCTGTACGCTTTGTTTTACCCTTAACATTTAGAGTGCGAACACCAGTTACTTCTACTTCAAAAAGCTTTTCAACAGCTGCTTTAACTTCAGCTTTGTTTGCATCTTTTGCTACTTTGAACACAATAGTGTTGTTCGCTTCAGCAGAGATAGTGCTTTTCTCAGAGATGTGTGGAGCAAGAATTACTTTTAAAAGACGTTCTTCACTGATCATGCTAATGACTCCTCAAGTTGCTTCACAGCACCTGCAGTAATTAGAACCTTATCAAAAGCGATTAGGCTTACTGGGTCGATGCCAGCTACGTCACGAGTATCAACCTTGTACAGGTTACGAGATGAAAGGAATAGATTCTCATCTACTTCTTCAGTCACGATTAATACGTCTTTCAGCTCAAGCTCTTTAAGCTTAGCTACTAGCTCTTTAGTCTTAGGTGCTTCTAAACCGAAGTTTTCAACAACAATAAGACGTTCTTGACGAACTAGTTCAGATAAGATGCTCTTGATCGCACCGCGATACATCTTACGGTTAACTTTTTGGCTGTGATCTTGCGGCTTAGCTGCAAAGCTCACACCACCGCTGCGCCAGATTGGGCTGCGGATTGTACCAGCACGTGCACGGCCAGTACCTTTTTGGCGGAATGGTTTCTTACCACCACCACGTACTTCAGAACGCGTCTTCTGAGCTTTAGTACCTTGACGAGCACCTGCTGCGTAAGCAACAACTACTTGGTGTACTAATGCTTCGTTAAACTCACGTCCAAAAGTAGCTTCGGAAACTTCAAGCGCACCAGCGCCTTTAATTGCTAATTCCATCACTAAATCTCCAGGACTTATGCTTTAACAGCAGGTTTAACGATAACGTCGCCGCCGATAGCGCCAGGTACTGCACCTTTAACTAAAAGCAGGTTACGCTCAGCGTCAACACGAACTAGTTCAAGGTTTTGTGTCGTAGAACGAACATTACCCATTTGACCGGCCATTTTCTTACCTTTGAAAACTTTACCAGGAGACTGGTTTTGACCGATTGAACCAGGAGCACGGTGAGATAGAGAGTTACCGTGTGTAGCGTCTTGCATGCTGAAGTTCCAGCGCTTAACACCACCTTGGAAACCTTTACCTTTTGAAGTACCAGTAACGTCTACTTTTTTCACTTCAGTGAAAAGTTCAACAGTTAGTTCTGAACCTACTTCAAACTCACCTTCTCCGCCGTTAAGACGGAATTCCCACAGGCCACGACCCGCTTCAACGCCAGCTTTTGCGAAGTGACCCGCTGCTGGTTTGTTTACACGGCTTGCTTTTTTCTCGCCTGCAGTAACTTGAAGCGCGTTATAACCGTCTGTAGCGTCAGATTTGATCTGAGTTACACGGTTAGGCGTCGCTTCGATAACTGTCACAGGGATAGATACACCATCTTCAGTGAAGATACGTGTCATACCCACTTTACGACCGACTAGACCTAATGCCATTTTCCTAAAACCTCTCTAATCTTTCGATTAACCCAGGCTGATTTGAACATCAACACCAGCAGCAAGGTCTAGGCGCATTAGAGCGTCTACAGTCTTGTCAGTTGGTTCTACGATGTCGATCAGACGTTTATGGGTGCGGATTTCATACTGATCACGCGCGTCTTTGTTTACGTGCGGAGAGATCAATACAGTGAAACGCTCAAAACGTGTAGGTAGTGGGATTGGACCACGTACCTGAGCACCAGTGCGCTTCGCAGTTTCCACGATTTCCGCCGTTGATTGGTCAATCAAACGGTGGTCAAAAGCTTTTAGGCGAATACGAATGCGTTGATTTGACATTCTTAAACCTCAATTAAAAGAGCATTTAAAAAGAGCATAAAAAAACCGCCGAAACTATCTTAAAATACCTAAGAAGTCGGTTGTTCTTTTATTTCTACCATCGAACTCCAAATCGGAGTTCCTGTTTAATAGTCTGAAATCCAGACTTTCATTTGTACTTTCAGCGACCAGAAGCCGAGAAAGTTTGCACATTATAATGACACTGGTGATAAATGCAACAATTAAATGCAATAAATTTGTCGCATCGCGCTATCCTGTTTTTTCGCCAAACTCAGTGCGACGACAACCCCTTAATCAAGTGCCTAATTAAAGTTCATTGAAAGGCTAACGTCCTAATAAATAACTATGTTTAAACTAGCCTTGGCTATACTTAACAACGTTTAGCGGACCTTGGTTTCATATTGATGGAGTCTCAAACATCGTAGCTCGGCTACAGGCGACACAACGCAAGGCAATACTGGACCATGGTCAGTCCAGTGAATCCTTGATATTCTATTGCAAAAATTATTATTTGGTACTGTATATGCGCTTTATATCCCAAAGTCTCAACGTGCTTGCACGCTGGACTAATTGGCTTTTAGTTAAAAGTAAACTGTTGCCAGACAACCCAATCGAGCAATTTGGCCTTGATCCAAACCTGCCAACTTTTTATGTGACGAGATTGAACTCCCATTCCGATCTCGCAGCCATTGATCGCATGTGCCAACAGCTTGGTCTGCCAAGCCCGATGCAATCGCAAAAGATAGGCAACACCGAGGTGCCGCGCTTTATTGCGATGCAAAACCCAACGCCGTTGTTTTCTAAATCAGCCAAGCCTAGTAATGCATTACAACTAAGCAAAGACATATTTCACGCACTTAAAACCAACCCCGGAATCAAAGCGCAAATCTTGCCTGTCTCTGTATTTTGGGGTCGAGATCCGGGCAAAGAAAAGCCAGGACTCGGAACGCTATTGAGCCATTCACTGACGCCAAGCTGGCTTCGTAAAGGCTTGGTCGTTTTGTTTTCAGGGCGTGATAGCCTTGTCCGCTTTTCAGCACCCATTGCCGTTGAACAATTAATGAATGACAAAGCGGATGTAGAAGAGCTACCACAAAAGCTACTTCGTGTAGCCCGTGTCCACTTCCGCCGCCAGCAACTTGCCGCAACAGGACCTAAGCTCCCGTCCCGAGAAGCTCTATTCAACTCGATTCTCGCCGCGCCCAATATCAAAAAGGCCATTGCTGAAGAAGCCAAAACAAAAGGCTTGAGTCATCATGAAGCAAGACTCAACGCGCAAGAGTTACTTGACGAGATCGCAGCAAACTACTCTGATGCCATGGTGCGCGTGGCCGACCGTGTACTGACTTGGCTTTGGAACAAGTTATACAATGGGATTGAAGTCAAAAATGCCGATGAGGTCAGAGCGCTGGCAGATAAAGGACACGAAATCATATACGTGCCATGTCATCGCTCTCATATGGATTACTTATTGCTGACTTATGTCATTTATCATCAAGGCTTGGTACCGCCGCATATTGCCGCAGGTGTCAATCTGAACTTTTTCCCAGCAGGCGGTATTTTCCGTCGTTCAGGCGCGTTTTTTATTCGCCGCTCGTTTGCCGGTAATAAGCTCTATTCTGCGGTTTTCAAAGAGTATTTAAGTCAGTTATTTATTAAAGGCTACTCAGTAAAGTTCTACACTGAAGGCGGCCGCAGCCGCACAGGTCGATTGCTACCTCCCAAAACCGGTATGTTAGCCATGACCATGCAATCTATGCTTAAAGGCATAGATAGGCCTATTTCGATTGTGCCTGTTTATATCGGTTATGAGCACGTTATGGAGATCAATACCTACCTCAAAGAGCTCGCTGGTAATAATAAGAAAAATGAATCTGTGTTAGGCGTATTCAAAGCCATTAAGAATCTGCGTAACTACGGGCGCGGTTATTTAAATTTTGGTCAACCTATCAACCTAAACCAGTATTTAAATGAACACCAACCTGATTGGCGCCAAGCAATCAATGCTGAGGACGCGCCAAAACCACAATGGCTTAACAACCAAGTCGCTAATGTCGCCGACCAAATCATGACGAACATCAATGCCAGTGCTGCTTTGAACGTGATTAATGTACTTGCGACCATCTTACTCAGTAATGAGCAATTTGCCTTGAGCAAGCAAAAGCTGTTGGAGCAACTGCGCTTTTATTTAGCACTGCAAAAGCATGCCAAATACAACGCACATGTTACTCAACCAGATGAAGATGCTGAGGCGCTACTGGCCCATGCACTTAAGCTCGATAAATTTGAAGTACTGCAAGATGGGTTGGGTGACATCATCACCATCAAAGAGAAAGAGCGTACACTGTTCAATTATTATCGTAATAATATTTTGCACCTATTTGCGGTACCTAGTGTACTGGCACAAATGCTATTCAATCGCTTTAGTATGACCACGCAAGAGTGTGAGCAAAAACTTGCAAGGCTTTATCCGCTGTTTGCAAAAGAGTGGTTTTTGACCCCTATGCCAAGTAGCTATGTCAAGGATATCCTAACAAGCTTTGCACAACATGATTTAATTACTTTTGACGGTGTTCAGGCGGTTGCAAGTAAAGACAATCGCGCGCTCGCTAAGCTAGAAATGTTAGGTAAGGTGTGTCACTTAACCCTTGAGCGCTATGCCATCACCAGCAGTCTAGTGATTAATAATCAAGGCATCAAACGTCCTGATTTAGAGATGGAAAGTGACATCTTAGCTAACCGCTTAGGCACTCTGCATGGGATCAAGAGCCCTGAGTTTTTTGACAAAAAAGTACTGAGCAACTTCATCAATGCATTGCGAGAGCAAGGCTTTATCAGTATTTCTGAGCAGCAGACCATCAATGCGGAGTCTCAGCTTGAAGAACTGCAAGCATTTCTCACTGAGTTATTGCCGGCGCGGATCTGGCAGTCTATTAACGATACCGTTTAAATTCGTAACCGATGCGCCGATTTAACGTTGGCGCATCACCCCTTCTTGTATCGTGGATGCCACGAGTTCGCCCTGGCGATTAAAAAACTGACCACGTACCAGACCACGACCATTGCTCGCGCTTGGACTATCGACACTGTAAAGCATCCAATCGTCTAATCTAAATGGACGGTGAAACCACATCGCATGATCAATTGTCGCAACTTGCATGTTTGGCTGCATAAATGATAAGCCATGAGGTTGCAAAGCAGTTGGTAAAAACTCAAAGTCAGATGCGTATGCCAGTAAATAATTATGAATACGTCTTTCATCTGGCATGGTGCCATTAGCCTTAAACCACACGTGGCGTTTAGCTGCCGCCTTTTGCGGCTGAAACGGATTTTGAAAATTAACTGGGCGCATATCCAACGGCATCTCTTGGGTAAACTTAGGCCTCAGCGCCTCTGGGATCAACTCAGCATTATCTTGGTAAAATTGCAGCGCAGACTTCAGTGTTTCTGGCTCTGGTACCGATGGCATTTCAGACTGATGAGATAAACCCGGTTCGTCCCCTTGAAACGACGCTGTCATATAAAAAATCGGTTTCCCGTATTGGATGGCACTCACACGTCTTGTGCTGAAGCTGCGCCCATCCCTAATATTTTCTACATCATATACAATGGGTTTGCTGGCATCGCCTGGGCGCAAGAAATAAGAATGCAGAGAGTTAACATAACGGCCCTCAGGTAGCGTGTATTTCGCTGCAGACAGCGCTTGTCCCATCACTTGCCCACCAAAAACCTGTGGAAACCCTAAATCTTGGCTTTGACCGCGATAGATCCCTTGTTCAATTTCTTCCAAACTCAATAAATCAAGTAAATCCTGTAAAACCTGACTCATAAGTCACCTCACCATTGTAGTTACTACGATTAGTGATAATAATACACTAATCCACTTTTAATTGAGTACTTATAATGGCTTATTGGTTATTTAAAACAGAACCTGACGCATACTCTCTCGATGATTTAAAAAACGCACCTGAGCAAAGCACATTTTGGGAAGGGATCCGCAACTACCAAGCGCGTAACTTTATGCGTGACCAAATGCAGGTGGGCGATGAAGTCTTTATTTATCATTCAAGTTGTAAAGTGCCTGCGGTTGTCGGTATCGCTAAAGTAACCGAGGGGGCACAAACAGATCCGTATCAATTTGATGCCAGTAGTGATTATTATGACCCTAAATCTACCCCTGAGAACCCAAGATGGATAGGTGTTACCGTGCAATATATCAAACAGTTACCCTCACAAGTGACCCTAAAAGCCATTAAAGCAGAGGATGACATCACCGAACTGGCCCTCAAAAAAGCTGGTAGGCTTTCCATCATGCCAGTCACAGACACTGAGTGGCAGCACATCATCGCGATGTCTAAAAGATAAGTTAACTGTGTTTTTTGCGGCGAGTTTTCACTCGCCCAGTTTTTGGGAGCATTGTCACATACAGTAGTAATGCAACCCATGAGAAAAACAAGGTGCCTATCAACCAGCCGTTTTTCTCATGGCCTTTAGAGCGTTTGCTACCAGCCACCATAGCAATAGGCGCTAAGTAAAGACAAACCATCCCAACCATTAACATCAACTCAGTCATAACTGCTCCCAAGCGACCTCTTTTTCTAACACTCGCTGCGGCGCAATATAGTGAATAAAGTCACCTCCTTTGAGGGCATAATTTAGCGGTGGATTTAAATCCATATCCTGACCACTTCGGTCATGGGCAACCCCCAACAAAGTTGCATTGTGATGCTCTTTAAAAAACATAAACAGTTGACCAAATTCACACGCCGCCAGCGAGCTCGGAATTTGTAAACTAAATTGCGTGTCACCTCGCAAGGTCGATAACAGCTCTTCCTGTATACGACTAGAACCGGGATCTTGCATAGAACGCACCAAGATTTCAGCAGACATAGAGGTCGAACACTCGACATTGGCACAGTGCACACGCAGCAGTTGCGCTTTAGTTTCATCAATAAAATGGGCACTGATATGTGCTGTATCTTTTACCATTGGGCTGAGCTTTAACGCAGTGGTGAATGTATGGTCATCATCTTTTCCATCCACAATGATTTTATCGGCTTCCTGAATGGCGGTACGAGATAATTCTGTATCATCTGTGAAGCTTGCTAAGCGCACAAAATCTACTTGAGGGTAACGCAGTAATGGGTGCTCCATTTCCTCTTGCACGGCAAGAATGATCCGTCGCTCAATACGCTTATTATCTGCCAAGATAAACTCAATCATTTTTTCAGTTCTGGTTGAATGCCATCCAAAGATAATGATGTGATCATGTAAATGTGAGAAATCTTTATCGCCTTTCATTGCTTTTTTCACCCATATTGTAATTTCTTGTCCAACTTTCCCTAACAACACACCAAACAGTGCTAAACCAAATGGGATCTGCACCAAGGTAACCACCCATCTCCCAAGCTCAGACACAGCGCTCAAGTCCCCATAGCCCACCGTAGAGGTAGTCACGACATAGTAATAAACGAATGTACTAAAAGGTAATAATGCTTGCTCTTGTGCCAGCCATAACAGTCCCCATGTCAATAACATATGGCTGACTGTTGCCAGCACTAAGACTTGCCAGCTTGCTCGGTTGATGTGGCTTTGGATTTGTAGCAGCATGCGCTTCATAACAATCGGCATTGGTTATCCTGATCCTATTTTTTTATCCCTGTGTGACATCATCTATTAGTAAATAAACAAGTCAATGCTTTACAGGGAAAAAGTTGATTTATCCTATATTTTTCAGCAAATACTGTATTTGTACGTCGACTGAGGTAAAGAACTCGTAATTTTTACTGTTATATGTGTATACTTTGAAAAGCAGCAAGATGATGAGGTGAAAGTATGGCGGGTGTGTTAGCTTCAGTTGATCAACGCACACAGTTGGTAGGTGAAAACCGGCTTGAATTATTGCTATTTCATTTACACAGCCGACATCTGTTTGCACTGAATGTATTTAAAGTCAAAGAAGTCGTTAAACTACCTCATTTAAACAAAATGCCTAACGCCCATCCTAAGGTTGCAGGTGTCACCAATATACGCGGAGAGTCCATTCCCGTTATCGACTTGCGACAAGCGATTTGCATGCCCCCTACTGAATATGACGATGACAGCAACCTCGTTATCACCGAGTATAATCGTACCGTGCAAGCGTTTTTGGTCGGCAAAGTGGATCACATCGTCAATACCACTTGGTCAGACATTATGCCAACTCCGAAAACGGTCGGCCGAAATCATTATTTGACGGCATTAACCAAGGTCCAACGTGAAGGGGTCGAACACATTGTGGAAATTATCGATGTGGAAAAGGTGCTTGCTGAAATCATTGACTACGACATCGAGATCCCAGAGGGCGTACTCGACCAGAGCATCTTGAACCAATTTAAAGGGCGCAAAATTCTTCACGCAGATGATTCGGCCACTGCTCGCCGTCAGGTCTCTGATACTTTGGCGCAAATAGGCATAGAGATCATCCCAGCAACAGATGGCCAAGAAGCGCTTAACCTACTTAAGCACTGGGCAGATGAAGGCATTGACGTGAACAAAGAACTGATGGCAGTGATCACCGATGCTGAAATGCCGGTCATGGACGGCTATCGACTGACCTATGAAATACGCAATGACGAAAGACTCAAAGATCTTTATGTCATACTCAATACGTCGTTGAGCGGCAGTTTCAACCAAGCTATGGTGGAGAAGGTCGGGTGTAATGCATTTTTATCTAAGTTTCAGCCCGATTTATTAGTCCAAGAAATGCAAAAACGTTTAAAGCAAATTCTAGGCTAAAAACTGTATAAAAAGACAGTGGAGTAAAAATTAAATATAGCTAATTTTCAAATGGTTATATTTAAAGCCATTGAAATATTCGCTGAAAACTGGGCTTTAAATGCGACGCTAGGTATACTTTGCCCTCACTTTTCGAAATAGGCGCAAAGATGGACGTATCTGAATTACTTGACGGCTTGAATGACAAGCAGCGTGAAGCGGTTGCTGCACCGCTCAGCAATATGCTGATTCTGGCTGGCGCGGGCTCTGGTAAAACACGAGTGCTGGTGCACCGTATCGCTTGGTTAATGCAGGTAGAGCACGCTTCTCCATACAGCATTTTTGCGGTAACTTTTACCAATAAAGCCGCCAAAGAAATGCGTACCCGTGTTGAAGAAACACTGCAAAGTCCAGTTGGCGGAATGTGGATTGGCACCTTCCACGGCCTATCACATCGTATTCTGCGCGCCCATCACAGAGAAGCAAACTTACCTGAGTCATTCCAAATCCTAGATTCAGACGATCAGCAGCGCATGATCAGACGTCTTCTCAAAGCAATGAATATTGACGAAAAAAAATGGCCTGCCAAGCAACTTAGCTGGTATATCAGTGCCCGAAAAGATGAAGGATTGCGTCCTAAAGACATTCAAGCCTATGACGCCAGTGAGCAACTTATGCTGAACGTTTACACGGCCTATCAAGATGCCTGTGATAGAGCTGGTTTGGTCGATTTTGCGGAAATCCTGCTGCGTTGCTACGAATTGCTGCAGCAGCAACCGACACTGCTGCGCCACTATCAACAACGCTTCAAGCATATGTTGGTAGACGAATTCCAAGATACCAACAGCATTCAATACCAATGGCTGCGCCTACTCGCCGGCGGCGACAACAACATCATGATCGTCGGTGATGATGACCAAAGTATCTACGGCTGGCGTGGTGCGAAAATTGAAAACATCAAACGCTTCTTAAAAGACTTTGATGCCGATACCATTCGCCTTGAGCAAAACTATCGCTCGACAGGCACCATATTGAAAGCCTCCAATGCGCTCATTCAAAATAACTCAGAGCGAATGGGGAAAAGCCTGTGGACAGATGGCACACAAGGGGAACCCATCTCCATTTATGCCGCTTTTAATGAGTTGGATGAAGCGCGCTTTACTGTTGGCAAAATTAAATCTTGGCTACAAGATGGCAATGCACTGACAGACTGCGCCATCTTGTACAGAAACAATGCGCAATCTCGTGTACTGGAAGAAGCCCTTTTACAAGAAGGCCTAAAGTATCGCATTTACGGCGGTATGCGCTTCTTCGAGCGTCAAGAGATTAAAGATGCGCTCTCTTACCTGCGCCTGATCAGCAATCGTAACGATGATGCCGCGTTTGAACGTGTGATCAATACACCGACTCGCGGTATTGGCGACAAAACGCTGAGCCATATTCGTGACTGTGCACGCAATGAGTCTCTACCACTATGGTATGCGGCCAAAGCAGTCATCGAGCAGCAGCATTTGGCAGGACGCGCAGCCACAGCGGTAACACGATTTATTGAATTAATCGAACAGCTAGATGAAAAGCTGGTTGAACTCGCACTTGCTGAACAAGCCAAAACCACCATCGAACACTCGGGCTTATTAGCCATGTATCAAGCTGAAAAAGGTGAAAAAGGCCGTGCCCGAGTAGAGAACTTAGAAGAATTGATCAATGCGTGTGGCCAATTTGAGCTGCCAGTAGAAGAAGAGTTTAGCTCGCCACTGCAAGGCTTCTTAGCCTATACCTCACTCGAGTCTGGTGAAGGTCAAGCTGATGAACACGAAGATGCCGTGCAAATGATGACGCTGCACTCGGCCAAAGGTCTAGAGTTTCCACTGGTCTTTATGGTGGGTGTAGAAGAAGGCATGTTCCCGTCACAGCAAAGCCATGAAGAGTCTGGGCGCTTAGAAGAAGAACGCCGACTGTGTTATGTCGGTATGACTCGCGCAATGCAAAAGCTGTATATCAGTCATGCCGAAAGTCGTCGTTTGTATGGCCAAGAGAAATACCATAGCCCATCTCGATTTTTGCGTGAACTACCTGAAGACTGTACTGAAGAGATCCGCATTAAAACTCAAGTATCTAGACCAGCTACTACTAATCGCTTCAGCGCATCGGTCAGCCATGCTGCATTTGAAGACAGCGACTTCAATCTTGGGCAACGTGTGCTGCACGCAAAATTTGGTGCCGGTACCGTACTCAATTATGAAGGTGTTGGTGCGCAATCTCGTATCCAGGTCAATTTTGACGACGTCGGTACTAAGTGGCTAGTCACAGCGTATGCAAGACTGCAAGCCATTTAATCTCGACTCATTACTCCTTGCGTTGCAAAACGCAAGACACCGCCAACTGCTGCTACTTTGTGGCAGCAGAAGCTGGGGGCAGGCGTACTTTCAACGTCTTGCCCAATCTACTGAGCAGCTTATTCTCAGTGATGATAGCACTTTAGACAATGCGGTTTGGCCACAGCACCTGCACCAAATCTTAGGTCAGGAGTTCGATTTTGTCCTGTACGATGGCTACAGCGGCATAGTCCCCAATAAGCTCGCAGCATGCACTGGCACAGTCAGAACCGGTGGGCTGTTAGTACTGTTGCTGCCAGAATTATCAAATCTGGTATCTTGGTGTGACCCTGCGTTGACACGCTGGCTCTCTGAAGGCGAACAGGCTACACAAAGCCCTTTTTTAAAACGCTTTGCACACCAAATCCAACAACAAAACTGCTGGATAATTAATGAATCAGGCGAGACGAATCTTCCCACTCAGTACTGCGCAGATAAATCTACATTAGACCTACAATCTCAAACACACCTAGTCGCACTGATCACAGCACATTTTCAACGCGCATCCAATACGCCAATATTACTCAGTGCGGACAGAGGACGCGGCAAGTCAGCAACGCTCGGATTAATTGCAGCAGCATTCGCTGACAAACAGGTTATCTTATGCGCACAGCAGCGCCGAGCAGTACAAAATGGCTTTAAACACTATGCGCAGGCACTTAACCTAACTGTGCCTGCGGTGAATCAAAACCACTGCCAAAAATTATCCTACATGCCACCGGATATTGTGATTGCAACCAAACCACAGTGTGACATCTTGCTCATCGATGAGGCTGCTGCGATACCGGTACCAATTTTAAAACAATTACTCGCTTTATATCCCAATATTATATTTGCCAGTACCTTAGTGGGTTACGAAGGCAATGGCCGCGGCTATACACTGCGTTTTAAAGCGCATCTCAAAGCCGAGCATCCACACTTTTTAGACTTGCATCTCCGAGAACCTATTCGCTATGGCGCAGGTGATCCATTAGAGCAGCATATGCGCCAACTACTGGCACTCGACAGTCAATATTCAGCGATAGAGCCTGCGCAGAGCATACTTGAATACAGCGAAGTCAGTCGCGATACCCTTATCCACAATGAAGCCTTGCTGCAGCAAATCTTTGCATTGCTGGTTTTGGCGCATTATCAAACGTCAGTCAATGACTTGAGACAGCTATTGGATAGCCCCAGCAACCGACTGTTTGTCGTCAGCCAACATCAGCAGCCCGTCGCAGTGTGTTTAGTCGGCTTAGAGGGTAACTTAACATCGGAGCTTGCCAGTAAAATTGCACTGGGTGAGCGCCGACCAGCCGGGCATTTAATGGCGCAACAGCTTACTCAGCTATTAGGTAACACCCAGTATTGCACCGAACAAGGCGCACGCATTGTACGTATTGCGGTGGCACCATCACACCAAAAGCTGAGCATTGGTAGCGAATTAATTCGCTTTGTCATGGCACAGTTAAACAGCCAAGTGAGTTATTTTGGCAGCAGCTTTGGCGCGCAGTCTCAGCTTCTCCATTTCTGGCAACAGCTGGGCTTTAAACCTATGAAGTTAGGTTTTAAACAAGATAAAGCCAGCGGCGAGTTTGCAGTGCTGGTTGTACATGATAGTAGCAAAATTGCGCTCAGCGCAGAGCAAGATGCTTTTACGGAACAGCTTTTCTTTGCACTGAGCAGTCTATACGATAGGTTACCATGGACGCTTGTTCGCAGCTTACTAAGCACACTTCGCGACAGAGGGCTGCCTGAACAGCTATATAAGCAAGTGGCTTACTTGGCCAGTAAAACGGCCACAGAGCAACAAATTGCACCCGTAATACAGCAAGTTATAAAAGCGCAGCCCAGCATTATAAATTCGCTTTCAAGGATTGCTCAACAGCAGGTAATTCAACTATTATTACAGCGACATCAGCCAAAAGAATTAGCCAAAGCACTTAAATTAGAGTCTAAAAAACAATTACAGCTGGCCTATCAGTCACTGTTATCGGAAGTTTATGCTGAAATTACTCGTAAAAACGGCCCTTATTAGCACGTTATTCATTATATCCGCGCAGATTGCGGCACAGCCCAAAACACACATTAAATTAGGCATGAGCGTCGCATTGAGCGGACCTGCCAGTCATATTGGCCAACAACTTAAGCAAGGCCATGAGCTCTACTTTAATTACGCCAATCAGCAATCCGATATTGAACAACCCCATATTCAACTCATTGCACTCGACGATGGCTATGAGCCGAGCCGCGCGGTTGATAATACGCAGTACCTTATCAGGCATCAGCACATCGATGCCCTGATCGGCAACATGGGGACGCCCACCACACATGCAATCAAAGAGATTTTAAAACGCCACCAGCTGCCATTATTAATGCCCTACACTGGCGCCGAGTTTTTATATCAAAACCCGGGGTTCCCTATTTTTAAACTCCGAGCAAGCTATTTAGATGAAGCCCAAGAGCAAGTTCGCTATCTTGTCGATGAACTTGGGCACACAAAAATTGCGTTGTTTATTCAGGCAGATGAATTTGGCCTCACATTAGAAAAAAGTCACCGCCAAGCGCTTAAAGACAAAGGCATTGAACCCGTTGTCATCGCGCGTTTTCGTCGCAATACCAATGATGTCGCAAAAGCGCTGACACAGATATTAACCACACAAGCAACAGCCATTGCCATGATTGGCACCTACGAGCCGCTTGCTGCGTTTATCAATCAAGCGCATAGAGGTGGTTTTAGAGGCACCTATACCAGCGTTTCGTTTGTATCATCCGCCTCTCTATTTGCTGACATCACTGTGCCCGCTCATGTGATGGTTACCGAAGTCTTGCCCGACCCCAATACGTGTCATGGAGACATCTGCAACTTATTTCGCAACTTATCAAAAGCACACCAGCAAACCATGACTTATCAGTCCTTTGAAGGGTTTGTAAATGCCTACTTATTTTCGAAATCGCTTCAGCACTGCGACTACACCAAACTATCAGCGTGTATCGCCACCGCGATGCCACATACGTTAAGCACAGATAAAGCGCTACAATCGCTATTAAACCAGCAACAAAAAAGCACCTCACAGCGTCCGGTATTTAGGTCTTATTTAAAATATTGATCTATGCTTAGCTCAAGCAATTAATGTTTGAGGCAAACATGGACCTGATCAATTTTCGAGTAGGAAAAAAAACAATATCGCTCAAAATTTTAGATATCTTATTGACCGAACGCTATGAAGGAAACCTCACTTCATTGCCCAATGACAACCCGAGCTTTTTGGGGGTTAAAGATTACATGGGCACACCAACCCCAATCTTTGATTTGGGGCTTATCCTGAATAACCAATCTTCATATGACACCAACCAATCTTTGGTTGAACTGTTACAGCAAAGAGAGCAAGACCAGAAAGCGTGGCTCTCAGAGCTTGAGATCAGCGTGCATAATGACGTCCCGTTCACTCAAGCCAGAGATCCCAAGCAATCAGAATTTGGCAAATGGTTTTATAACTTCAAAACAGATAATGAAGACTTAAAAGCAATTTTAGCGCGCTTTGAAGAGCCACATACTCGCTTACATGCTATCGCCGATGAAATACTCGCCTTGTCCAGTAAGGCCCAAAAAGAGCAAGCAATCGCCTTACTAGAGAAAGAAAAGCTCACAACCTTTACTAAATTGATACGACTGTTTGAGTCTGCCAGAGATCAAATTATTCTTGATCACAAACCGATTATCGTCTTTACCACAGAAAATGGTCAGCAGCCTCACATAGGACTATTAGTGGATAAAGTGGAAGACAATATTCATTGTGATGAATCAGATATTAAACCACTACACGAGATGACCAATGTCGGTTTTGATATTGACCCGCAAACTAAAAAAATGATGAAAGGGCTGATCAAGCAAGGTGATAATCACAGCTTGGTATTGGACCCAAGTGCGATTTTTAGGCCGGAGCACTTAAAGGACTATGCGCCAATAGAAACGGAAGAATACGGTTTATTTTAGTAAAGTAACATAAACAAAAACGCCGCGTAGTACGCGGCGTTTTTTATATTCGAAATTAAGCTTTATTTAGCTTGACGGCTTGCGCGCTTACGCTCACTTTCAGTCAATAGCTTCTTACGAATACGGATGCTTTCAGGCGTTACTTCTACCAGCTCGTCATCATCGATGAACTCAAGAGCTTGCTCAAGTGTCATTACGATTGGCGGCACAAGGTTTTGCGCTTCATCAGTACCTGATGCACGAACGTTCGTTAGCTGCTTACCTTTAAGCGCGTTAACGGTTAAGTCGTTATCACGTGCGTGAATACCGATGATCATACCTTCGTACACTTCAACACCGTGACCGATGAATAGCTTACCACGGTCTTGAAGGTTGAATAGTGCGTTAGTCAGTGCTTTACCTGCCGCGTTTGCGATAAGTACACCGTTCTTACGTTGACCAATGTTACCGCCTTTGTGTGGGCCGTAGTGATCAAACGTGTGGTACATTAGACCAGAACCAGATGTCAGCGTCATAAAGTCAGTTTGGAAACCGATAAGACCACGTGAAGGCATCATGAAGTCCATACGGATACGACCTTTACCATCTGGTGCCATGTCAGTCATTTCTGCTTTACGAAGACCAAGTTGCTCCATGATAGAACCTTGGTGCTCTTCTTCAACGTCAACCGTTACTGTTTCGTACGGTTCTTCTAACTGGCCATCTACTTCACGAAGAATTACTTCTGGACGAGATACAGCTAGCTCGTAACCTTCACGACGCATGTTTTCGATTAGGATACCTAGGTGAAGTTCACCACGACCTGATACGCGGAAGCTATCTGGGTTATCTGTTTCTTCAACGCGAAGTGCTACGTTGTGTACAAGCTCAGCTTGAAGACGCTCAAGGATGTTACGTGAAGTCACGAATTTACCTTCTTGGCCTGAGAACGGTGATGTGTTTACAGAGAACGTCATTGTTACTGTAGGCTCATCAACAGACAGTGCAGGTAGCGCTTCAACTGCGTTTACATCACATACTGTGTCAGAGATCTTAAGTTCACCAAGACCTGTGATCGCAATGATATCGCCCGCTTGCGCTTCTTGCGCTTCGTGACGGTCAAGACCTAAATAAGTCAGTACTTGGCCAACTTTACCGTTACGTGTTTTACCATCAGCGCCAACAATTGTTACCTGCTGGTTTACTTTAACAGTACCGCGCTTGATACGACCAACACCGATTACACCGATGTAAGAGTTGTAGTCTAGCTGAGAGATCTGCATTTGGAAGTCGCCAGCTGGATCTGCGTCTGGCTGCTCTACCTGCTCAACAATCGCTTCAAACATAGGTTGCATGTTGTCAGACGGCTCGTCTAGATCAAGTGTCGCCCAACCGTTGATAGCAGATGCGTAGATAACTTGGAAATCAAGCTGTTCATCTGTCGCGCCTAGGTTGTCGAATAGGTCAAATACTTGATCCATAACCCAGTCAGGACGCGCGCCTGGCTTGTCAATTTTGTTGATAACAACGATAGGCTTAAGGCCAAGGGCAAATGCTTTTTGCGTTACGAAACGCGTCTGAGGCATTGGACCTTCTTGTGCATCTACTAGTAGAAGTACAGAATCAACCATTGATAGTACACGTTCTACTTCACCACCAAAGTCGGCGTGTCCCGGGGTGTCTACGATATTGATATGGTAGTCGTTCCACTCAATGGCGGTGTTTTTCGCCAAGATTGTGATACCACGCTCTTTTTCAATATCATTTGAATCCATTACACGCTCTTCGTTGCCACCGCGTGTCTCTAATGTGCCAGACTGTTCTAGCAGCTTATCGACTAGGGTAGTTTTACCATGGTCAACGTGTGCGATAATCGCAATATTTCTTAACTTTTCAATGCTCATTACTGTTACTCAGAGAAGTTGGCCTTCAGTGATCCTAGTCGATCCACGCAAAATTGCGCACCTAAGATACCGTTCCACAATTAAAGGTCGCGTATTATCCCCTAATAATGTGACAGATGAAAGTTTATCCAGAGGATTTTTTTCTTCTTTACTGCAATTTACTGCTCAAATCCGCTGATTTATTGCCGGTTGTTTGTTCCTGTACAAAGTACTAAACTGCGTCACAAGCCCTTAGCAAAATGGGCAAAAAGAAAAACAAAGGAACGATATATGAAGTCACAGTCTCTGATTTTGATTGTGGAAGATAACCGTGAGGTGAGACTCGCGGCACGATTTGTACTGGAAGATTTCGGCTATCAAGTCGAAGAAGTCGAAAACCCCGTACAAGCACATGAATTTCTCTCCCATACCCATCCTGCTTTAATCATGCTCGACATGAACTTTGATCTCGACTCTACCTCAGGCGAAGAAGGACTGCGCTTTTTACGCGGACTCAAACGTGACGCCATCGATATTCCAGTGATCGCCATGACAGCGTGGTCGAACACAGATTTAGTAGTGCAGGCCATGCAGCTGGGCGCTGTCGACTTTATTGAAAAACCTTGGCAAAACCAACGCCTTGAACAAGTGATCCAGCAGCAACTGAAAATATCAGGACTGCAAAAAAGTAACTCAGCCCTCAGCCAAGCGCTTACGCCAAACGGGGATGAACCCATTTGGCAAAGCGCGGCAATGCAGCAATTAATGGCCCAGCTCAGCGCCGTGGCCCAAACGGATGCCAATATCCTCATAACTGGCGAAAATGGCGTGGGGAAAAGCCACATTGCCACTTGGGTTCATAACCAGTCTTTGCGAAATACACAGCCGTTTATTTCACTCAATATGGCTGCCATTCCTGAACAGTTATTCGAAAGCGAGCTGTTCGGCCATGTTAAAGGCGCATTCACAGATGCCAAAACTGAGCGCGTAGGCCGATTTGCATTGGCTGACAAAGGCACCTTATTCTTAGACGAGATAGGCACATTGCCACTTGCGCAGCAGGCCAAGCTGTTGCGCGTGCTTGAAACAGGCGAATTTGAAATGGTGGGCTCGAGCAAAACCCTGACCAGTGATGTGCGGCTTATCAGCGCAACCAACGCGGAATTTGAGCAACTCATTACCAAAGGTGAATTTCGACAAGACTTATATTATCGCCTAAATACATTCGCATTTACCATTCCAGCACTGCAGGAACGTGTCGATGATATTGTACCTCTCGCCGAGCACTTTTTAGCAAAACATGGCAATAAGTATAACAAGCAAGGTGTCACGATTAGCCCTTGCGCGAAACAGGCATTGATGCAATACCGCTGGCCCGGTAATACGCGCGAGCTGAGTCATTTAATGGAAAGAGCCGTGCTACTTTGCCAAGCTGGCGTCATTCTCGCCACCGACCTACATCTACCTAATACACAAAATAACAATGCCATCAACGCACTCCCAGAGATGACATTAGAACAAGCCGAAAGACATTTAATTGAAAAAGCGCTGAGTAAATTTTCTGGCAATAAAAACAAAGCAGCCCAGCAGCTTGGGATCACTAAACAGGCACTGTATCGACGGTTAGAAAAATATGCGCTGGAAGAATAATAGCTTAGAAGGCTTTTGGAAAAGACAGTGCCTGCTGCTGATCCTCTTGCAAATAGGTTTGCTCACGATTTGCTGGCAGTTTGGTTTTTCACAGCCACACCCCATTTTCAATGCTGTGACAATCAGTTGTTTAATCATTTGGCTAGGGGCAACTATTTGGATATTCAGTGGTGTTATCACACAGGTGAAATCTTCATATTTGCGCAGTACAACCCAGCTTGAGTCTTGTCGGCAACAAGACTTTAGCCAGCGAGCAAAAGCCCGTTTTACCACAGGTATTATTGGTGACTTCCATCACCAGTTAAATGAATTAAGTAATGAATTACTTACAACAAAGAGCAATGAAGACAAAGAATCCATCTTGCTTTTTCGACTTGTTAAGCAATTAAATACGCCAATATTGGTGTTCGATGAGCGCTTGCAACTGAGCTTCGGCAATCAAGCATGCACGACGTTATTCGATCAACCTTGGCAAACCTTACGCTTTACCAGTGCAGCACGACTCGGCTTAGGTAATCAGCCTGATTGGCATTTCAAAGATGAAAAGCGCCAACAACGCTGGCAAATGCGCCACAGTAACTTTAATCATAACGGCCATACCTATCATTTGTTGGTGATAACGGATATCCAAATAGCGTTGAGGGAGCAAGAGCTCAAGGCATGGCAACGTTTGATACGGGTTATTAGCCATGAGATCCGCAATTCTCTCACCCCAGTCAGTACCATGTTAGAGAGGCTCAGGCATAGGGCAAGCAATGAGCGAGATAGCGCGGCTTTTGATATCATTGTGGAACGCTGTGAGCACCTAGCTGAATTCGTAAAACGCTATGCGCAGTTACAGCAAAGCGTCACGGTAAAGGCCACAGCTCAGCCTTTTTCACAGCTTTGTATGGAACTGAGCGCTTTATATCCTCAGGCAAACTGGCAGTTAGAAGGTCAACATCTCACGCTCAACTGCGATGTGACGTTACTCAAGCAAGTGCTTATCAACTTAACTAAAAATGCATTGGAAGCCTGCTCGGGCACACCGCAACTCACGCTATCACTGAAACTGAAAAATCACACCGCGACAATTTGCCTAACAGACAACGGTCATGGCCTCATTAACCCCGATAACTTGTTTGTGCCTTTTTATTCGACCAAGGAGCAAGGTGAAGGTATCGGCCTAATGTTGTGCCAGCACCTGACGGAGCAAATGAATGGCCAATTGCAATTAATTAATCGCGTTGATGGTCAACGAGGTGCCAGTGCCGTTATCACATTAGCGCAACCTACTTACTAAGTGTCCGAATTTAATAAAGCAAAGTCCGGTTTCGGACTTTGCTTAATTAATCCAGCCACACAAAAACAACAAAAACCTTAAAAAACAAAAACTTATTTTTTGGCACATGGCTTGCTCAATCCTGTACATCATCAATAAATATAAAGATAAATATGGACATCGCAAAATCAAAAACAGTCACGCCAAAACACTCGCTCAAGAGAAAAATCACGGCTATGGTCATCTGTGCCTCTGTGCTGGGCGGTGTATTTCACTTCACTTCATCATCGAGTTCCACCAGCTTGCAACAGAACAGCTTGATTGTCGCAACAGTACAGCGAGGTGATCTAGCTATCCAAGTGGATGGATATGGCGTCCTACGCTCCAATCAACAAAAACTGTTAACTGCACAGAGCAGTGCGACGGTCAGTGAAATACTGCTGCGCCCAGGTGCCGTTGTGACGCCGGACTCTGTGATTTTAAGAATGCAAGATCCCGACCTAAAACAGTCAATTGAAACAGCACGCATGGCACTTGAAGAACAAGAGGCTAATTTGCGTCGTCAAAAGCTTGCCAACCAACGAGAGCGCTTGTCAGAAAAAGCCACCCAAGCACAATTGGAAAGCCAGTATCAATCACTGGTTCTGCGCCGCAAAGCGCAGCAAGTACTGCGTGATCAAGGTGTTATCCCTGCCATCGACGTGCAAACTGCAGAGTTAGAGGAGCAACAGCTCAGTGCACGCACTGAACTACAGCGCCAACGTATTGCGCAACTGGCACAATTACACCAAGAAGACATCGAAATCTCTCAACAGCAGGTAAACCAAGCGCGTTCAAATTTAGCGAGACTAGAGCAGCGCGCTCAGCAACTCGAAGTCACAGCGGGGATCAGCGGAACTATCCAACGCCTCGCCGTTGAGCTTGGTCAAAGCGTATCGGCAGGCCAAGAATTAGCGCAAGTAGGCAGCAACTCAGACTTACAAGCACTGATCCGCGTACCACAATCAAAAGCGGAGCAAATAAAAGTCGGACAATCCGCAACGATTGATACTCGCCGTGAACGTGTTCCCGCTGCCGTTACTCGGATCACGCCACAAGTGCAAGATGGCACTATCGAAGTGGAACTGTCGTTTACTAAGGGAGTGCCTGAGTCGGCTAGACCAGAATTAAGCGTAGAAGCAGAGATCCTCACAAGTCAATTAAGCAACGCTTTATATGTCGAGCGACCAGCGAATAAGCAAGCCCATAGCGCAACCGAGCTATACATCATCGACGGGGATCAAGCTGTTGCAACCACAGTGCGATTCGGCGAAGACGCGGGTCGACACTTGCAAATTCTACAAGGTGCGCAAGAAAACCAGCGTGTCATTCTCTCTGATATGACACAGCACAGTGAGCATAAGGCCATCACGTTACTTTGAACCCAATAACAAGAATTAAAAGAAAGGAATTAGACATGAAAGAAAGCGTATTAACAATGTCGGGCGTGACCAAGGTATTCAGCACCGAAGAAATGGAAACCCATGCATTAAGAGGCATAGATCTCACCATTTATCGCGGCGACTTTGTCTCCATCTGTGGCCCATCTGGCTGCGGTAAATCGACGTTACTCTCTATTTTAGGGCTGTTAGACATGCCCACTTCTGGTCAGTACCAAATTGAAGGAGAAGAAGTCAGCCAGCTGACGTTGGCGCAGTCAGCATATATTCGCAACGAAAAAGTCGGTTTCATATTTCAGTCGTTTAACCTAATTGATGAACTGACGGTCTATGACAATGTCGCACTACCGCTTAGATACCGCAAAGAACCCATGCCAGAAGAGCAGATCAAGCAAGCCGTGGAAGCTTGCCTTGCCAAAGTCGATATGAGCCATCGTGCGAGCCACAAACCTAACCAACTTTCCGGTGGTCAACAACAGCGTATTGCCATTGCCCGAGCGCTGGTAGGACAGCCGAGCATGCTGCTAGTCGATGAGCCCACAGGTAACCTCGATTCAATCAACGGCGATGCAGTGATGGCCATGTTGCAGCAGCTCAATGCCGAAGGCACCACCTTATGTATGGTGACGCACGATCCGCGCTACGCCGATATGGCGACTCGGCAGCTCCACTTACTCGATGGCAAAATCATCGACAGTGAAGAGCATAGCGACCCCAAGCATGCATTTGAAATTCCACTTGCACAGTAAGTAGGTGCCATTATGTTGAAACACAATTTATTAATCGCAATCAAAAGCCTAGCAAGAGTAAAAAGCTATGCACTGACCATCATCATGACCTTGGGTGTCACGCTAGGTGTGATGGTGGCGATGTATAACCTCAATTACCAGATCATCGCAGCGCCACTGCCTTATCCAGATCAGGATCGGCTATTCTTAGTCCAAGGCCAACTACTGGCTGACGGTGAAGTAAAGCGTGAAAACTACCTGCCCTTTTTAGGCGCAGTTGAAGCTTACAAAGATAAACACCCAGGTATCGAGACTTTTGCACTACACAATATCAGTATTGATGTTGAGCAAAGCTTACCAAACAGCCCAACCTTTAACACCGGCGCCATCACACCTGAATATATGCAGATCATCGATGCGCCTCTGGCATTAGGGCGTCACTTTACAAACGAGGAAGGACTCGACAGCAATCAACCTGTTGCCATAATCTCATACGATGTCTGGCAAACACACTTTGGTGGGAGCAGTGAAGTACTCTACCGCTCTGTGACTTTCAAAGGTGTCAGCTTTATCATCGTTGGTGTCACTGCTGAACACTTCGCTGAGCCGGTATTAGCAACCCCCACTTGGCGCACCGATGTATGGTTCCCATACGACTATCGCGATACCCCAGATCCGCTTTGGACATTTTCCTCAAACCAGGTTCACTTGGTCGGTAAATTGACCAAAGATGCGGATATCAACCGTACTCAGCTCGCACTCAATAACTGGGTGATGGCACGCTATCCAGCAGCCGTTGCAGATGATCCTACGGTAGCAAATACTGAAGTCAAATGGCGTTTTACCACTTACAAATCACGTATTATTGGCGATGCAGGCAATACCAGTGTCATGATGCTTGCAGGCAGTGTGGTCCTGCTACTTATTGCCCTCAGCAATATCGGCAATCTCGTTTTATCTCGCGCTGTTGAACAACAACGAGCCTTTGCTATTCAAGCTGCATTAGGCGCGCAGCCTCACCACCTCTTCAAGCAAGTACTGGTTGAATTATCTTTGCTATTCGCTGTCGCACTCCTTGTTGCCACCGGTATTGTGAGCCTTATTTTGGGCTTATTAAAAGCTGGATATGCAGGCCCACTTGCCCGGTTAGATGAACTCAGCCTCAATCTGAACACAGTGCTATTTGCAATTGTCTTAACACTCGCTCTTAATTTTGCACTCGCCTGGGTGGTCAGCAAGCAGCTTAATTACAATGCCATTATTGGTGCATTGCAAAGCAGTGGTAAAGGGTCTGGCGTACAAGTATCTAAACACACGCGCCAAGTACTGGTTTCTATGCAAGTATTTTTTTGTATCACTCTGCTGGTCTTATGTGTGAGTATTTTCAAGCAAAGCTGGGCACAGCTGACAGCCCCGACACATATCAATACTGAAAATACCTCGCAGATCGCTTTAAATGTTGGCACCTTACTGACTGAAATGTCTCCAGAACAGCGCGCCACAATGGTGCTTGAAGCAACAGAGCGACTTAACCAACACAGTGACATCGTGCGAGCCGGTGTCGGTAGTTATCCACCGATCTCCTATTGGTTGGAGCAGTTTTCTACATACCAATCACAGTTACAACCAGGTATGGATAAGCCTATCGTGTCACACAAACGCGTCTGGGGAACACGCGCTTATTTTGAAACATTCGGTTTAAGTTTAATGCAAGGACGTCACTTTACCGATGCTGAGGCCAGAGATAGAGCCCCAGTGGTGATCATCAATGAATTTATGGCTGACATGATAAAAGCGTCTGGACAAGACCCGATTGGTGCAAAGCTGTATGGACGTAACTCCAGTGACCCTATCACGGTAGTAGGTATCGTCGGTAATTTGAATTTACCAAACCAACTGCCAATTTCTAGAACCTATCGCCCTCGTGTGAATACTGGATACCCTATTGTTGTCGTCGAAACCAAACCCAACGCACAACTATCTAGACAAAATATTAATGATTTACTGGCACAAGTACATTCACAAATACGCGTTTATGACTTGCAAACCACAGAGCAAATTTTGTCCTCCCACCTTAAATCACAGCGCGTTGCCAGTATTTTTACTATCGTGCTTTCTGTGGTTGCGGTGATATTAGCAGGTATTGGTATTTACGGCGTATTTAGCTATGCCATTGCTTTAAGACGCTATGAGCTAGGCATTAGAATGTCAATTGGTGCAACCCCTGTGGCAATTTTCAAACTGGTACTGACAGAAAATATGCAGCCCTTTTTAATCGCAGTCGCTGCGGCCACCTGCGCATTACTTATCGGTTACTTTAGTGCCGCGTCTGCGCCCATCATGCAAATGATGAATATCTGGAGTTGGTTGATCCCTGTGACCCTGATAGCAAGTCTAGTTGTGGGTATCACCTTACTGTCAGCGTGGAGCATTATTCGCCAGCCTGCACAATACGCATTAAAAGGCGCTTAGCCATGTCTCAAACCAGCCGTCAATCAGCATGCAATATCATGATAATTTCCTTCCTGAGATGTTGTATCTGGTGTGTCATGGCGGCTGGTTTATTTATCTTACCCCTAGGTAATATAAATGGACTATGCTTAACCTGTGAGTTCGTATTACTGTCCCAATCCAGTGCTGCAAGTCCCGCATTTTTATACTCACTTAACATGCTAGAGTGGTTGGAATAAACCAGTCAATAGGCCTCTTTACGGCTTGCACCAAAATAGTGCAACCCGTCCTGATATGGTGCACCCATTTAGGTCAATCACACCATTTATGACCATCAAAAACAAAATAAGTTATATTTTACAATAAGTTATATTATTGGCATAGATCACGCTTATAACAGCGCAGTTAAGCAAATTATTGCAGCAAAAAAATAACCCACGAGTCGGAGGACACATGTCACAATCGGTTTTAGATTTTATTAAAGAGAATGAAGTAAAGTTTGTAGATTTACGTTTCACGGACACTAAAGGTAAAGAGCAACACGTTTCAATCCCTCATCATCAAGCCGATGAAGACTTCTTTGAAGACGGTAAAATGTTCGACGGTTCATCGATTGCTGGTTGGAAAGGCATTAACGAATCAGACATGGTATTAATGCCAGATGCAAGCACAGTGAAGCTTGACCCGTTTGCTGAAGAGACAACAATGATCGTGCGTTGTGACGTATTAGAACCGGCAACCATGCAAGGTTATGAGCGTGACCCACGTTCAGTTGCTAAGCGTGCTGAAGACTACATGCGCTCTACTGGTATTGCTGACACAGTGTTATTCGGCCCAGAGCCAGAGTTCTTCTTATTCGACGACGTTAAATACAAAACAGACATGTCAGGTTCTATGTACTCTATTGACGCTGAAGAAGCTTCTTGGAACTCTGACAAGAGCTACGAGGAAGGCAACACGGGTCACCGTCCTGGCGTAAAAGGCGGCTATTTCCCAGTAGCACCTGTTGATTCTTCACAAGACTGGAGAAGTGCGACGTGTCTAGTACTTGAAGAGTTCGGTCAAGTTGTAGAAGCGCACCACCATGAAGTAGCAACCGCAGGTCAAAATGAGATCGCAACACGCTTCAATACCATGGTTATCAAAGCAGACGAAATCCAAGAGATGAAGTACGTTATCCACAACATGGCACACCACTATGGTAAAACGGCAACCTTCATGCCTAAGCCAGTTGTTGGCGACAACGGTTCTGGTATGCACTGTCACCAGTCTCTAGGTAAAGATGGTCAAAACATCTTCGCTGGTGACAAATATGGTGGTCTATCTGAAGATGCACTTTACTACATCGGCGGTATCATCAAGCACGCTAAAGCAATTAATGCATTTGCAAACGCGTCTACTAACTCATACAAGCGCCTAGTACCTGGCTTCGAAGCACCTGTTATGCTTGCTTACTCGGCACGTAACCGTTCAGCTTCAATCCGTATTCCAGTTGTACCTTCAGAGAAAGCACGTCGTATCGAAGTGCGTTTCCCTGACCCAACGGCGAACCCTTACCTTGCTTTCTCTGCAATGTTAATGGCTGGCCTTGACGGTATTAAAAACAAAATCCACCCTGGTGATGCAATGGATAAAGATCTTTACGATCTACCAGCTGAAGAAGCAGCTGAAATCCCAACTGTTGCAGCATCTTTAGAAGAAGCATTGGCTTCACTTGACGCTGACCGTGAGTTCTTGACACAAGGCGGTGTTTTCACTGATGACCTAATCGATGCATATATTGCACTTAAGTCTCAAGAAGTTGAAAAGCTAAACATGACAACTCACCCAGTTGAGTTTGAAATGTACTACAGCGTTTAATTCGCAAATTACTTGCAGTGAATAGAGATAGTTATCTATCTATGCGCAATATTCACTGCATTTTATAGTGTAACTGCGCGCTTAAATCATATGTGTTCTCAAGCCCGCTTTTGCGGGCTTTTTTAATGGCAAAACCGCGCTAAAACCTCTACAGTTAAACGGTGAGTGTTCGCACTGACACCATAATTGAGAATCTGACAATGATGATGCGCTTTGGCACGATTGAATTGAGTAAAGTGAGGTTGCTGTGAGTCGACTGTGGTTAGTGATAATATTATGTCTAGCAAGCCATACTGCGTTCGCTGATAAAAAAGTCTATCGCTGGAAAGACGACAAGGGGAATTGGGTGTATTCGGATACGCCAAAAAAAGGCGCAGCTGAAGTTAAAATCAATACCCACTTTTTAACCATGCCGGCAACTGACACTTCAGTACTGGGCAGTGGTACTCAAGATCAATCCAAGCAACAGTACAAAGCATCAATTATCGCCCCGAATCACAAGCAAACGTTGCGAGATAATACCGGTAGTGTTTATGTGAGCGGGCAGATCACCCCAAGATTTGCGAAAGACTTTACCGTACAGCTATTTTTGGATGGCAAACCAACAGGTCCAAAGCAACACACGATCACATTTGCACTGCGAAATATTGAGCGCGGTGAACACTCTTTACAACTTATGGTATTTGACTCTAAAGGAAATGTCGTCACCAAAAGTGATGAGACGATTTTTTATCTACATAAAGCCAGAGCCAATCAATAATCTTATAAAAACAGTACATTTGATTACTCAAACCAATAACAACAGCAAACACGGTTTTTTTGTGTTAGATTAATATGCACCAATTTGGTGCAAGGCGACCCATAATGGAACACCTCAATTCATCAATACTGCCGGAACTGTGGCAAAACCTGTCAACTTCGATAATTTTACTCGATGAAGACTTTAAAATTCACTATGCCAACAACAGTGCCAGCGAGCTCTTAGGTCTAGGCCAGAAACGACTGATTGAACAGCCGTTTGAAAGTATTTTCCACCACCATTTAATCGACTTAAAACGGCTCAAACGCTATGTGCTTGAAGACGGTATCGACTGCCAACAACACAAGGTAGACGTTGTCTTTATTGATAACCGTGCCAGTACCATCAATTTATTCGCGCGCAAACTCAACCATAATAAACGTCAATACATTCAACTAGAATGCAGGCGTATTGATGAAGAGCTGCGCTTTGATAAAGCCTTCAATCAAGCGCATCAATATCAGGCTGCCCGCAACCTCATTCGCGGATTAGCCCATGAAATCAAAAACCCACTCGGTGGTATACGCGGAGCGGCGCAATTATTGCAGTATGAAGTAGACCAACAAGAACGCAATGAATGTGCTCAGTTGATCATAGAGCAAGCAGACCGCTTAAGAGAGCTCGTAGATAGACTGTTGGGCCCAAATGAACTGCCAAAGCGAACGCTGTGTAATATTCATAAAGTGCTTGAGTCTATATTGAAACTCAGTGCACTAGATACTGAACATAGCATCACTTTGCATAAGGATTATGATCCGAGTATTCCAGATATTTACGTTGATGAGTCGAAAATACAGCAAGTAGTGCTCAATATCGTCAGAAATGCTCAGCAAGCACTCAAAGGTCAAGGCAAAATACGCGTCACCACACGGATTTGCCACCGAGTGCGACGCGGTAAGTTAATGTTGAGAAAAGCACTCTTAATAAAAATTGCCGATAATGGCCCGGGTATAGATGAAGCTATCAAAGCGACGCTTTTTTACCCCATGGTCACCAATAAAGAAGGTGGCTCTGGACTTGGTTTATCAATCGCACAAACCTTGGTTGAGCAACACAAGGGGTTTATTGAATGTGACAGTTGGCCGGGACATACCGAGTTTTGTATCTACTTACCCTTTGAAGAAAGTTAGGGAGCAAATTAATGAAAAGTGTGTGGTTAGTCGATGATGATGCCTCAATTCGCTTTGTATTGGAAAAAGCGCTATCGAGAGCTGGCTTTGCAACTGAAAGCTTTGCCAATGGGCAAGACGTATTAACAGCACTTGAATATGGTCAACCTGCCGTTTTAATGTCTGATGTGCGTATGCCAGGCATAGATGGCATGGCCTTACTCGAGGAAGTGAATCGATTATATCCATCTTTGCCAGTGATCATCATGACTGCGCACTCTGACCTTGACTCTGCCGTTAATGCATTTCAAAAAGGCGCGTTTGAATACCTTGCAAAGCCGTTTGATTTAGAAGAAGCCACTTCCCTTGTTGATAGAGCTTATCGCGCAGCACAACAAAACGCGAAGAGCAAACCGCAGGATGCAACCGTTGACCAACCAGATATCATTGGCGAGGCACCGGCCATGCAAGAAGTATTTAGAGCTATAGGCAAGCTCTCTGCGTCGAGTATGAGCGTACTCATCAATGGCGAGTCGGGCACAGGTAAAGAGCTCGTTGCCGGTGCCCTACATAATCACAGCCCTCGCAAAAATAACACTTTCATTGCGCTAAACATGGCTGCTATTCCAAAAGATTTAGTTGAATCTGAACTCTTTGGGCACGAAAAAGGCGCATTTACGGGTGCCGATAGCGTCCGCCGAGGACGCTTTGAACAAGCCAATGGCGGTACACTGTTTTTAGACGAAATTGGAGACATGCCGCTCGATGTGCAGACGCGTTTACTGCGAGTACTTGCTGACGGTGAATTCTACCGTGTCGGCGGCCACCAAAGTGTCAAAGTTGATGTCAGAATACTGGCTGCGACGCATCAGGATTTAGAAAAGCTGGTCAGTGAAGGAAAATTTAGAGAAGACTTATTTCATCGCCTTAATGTGGTAAGACTACGGATCCCACCGCTTCGAGAAAGAAGCGTTGATATTGCCAAGTTAGCAGAATACTTTCTAGCGAAAAGTGCCAAAGAACTCAAAGTTCCTAGCAAAGTACTTACAGACAAAGCGTTAGATCATATGTGTGCTTTTCATTGGCCAGGCAATGTCAGGCAATTAGAAAATACCTGCCGCTGGCTAACCGTCATGGCGCCGGGGGATATGGTTGGTCCACAGGACTTACCGCCAGAGCTTGCACAACCTAGCAATACAGCTAAGCTTGAAGAAAATCAGGACTGGCTTGATGCCTTTCAACTTTGGTTAGATCAGCAACTGAGACTGGGAGAAGACCATATATGGCCTCAAGTGCAAGCCCAGCTAGAGACAAGACTGATAAAATCTGCACTCGCAGCATGCCATGGTCACAAACAAGATGCGGCACTAAAAATAGGCTGGGGCCGTAATACATTGACCAGAAAGCTCAAAGAGCGCAATATGCTAGAAAATGACTAAATGATTGACCGAGCATGAAGCTGCTAGAAAACATCACGACGATAAAACAACTTGAAATCATCAACCGCTTAGACTTTTTTTCTGAGTTCACACTTGCTGAGCGGCAGGTTTTGTTAGAATCGTTTAGCCATTTATATTTGATCAGCAAAGATCGCTATGCATTTAAACGTTTTGAGCAAGATAGTCGCTTGTACATTATTCTAACTGGTGAGCTACGTATTTTCGCCGAGAAAAGTCATATAGATATTGGCCATGTGGGGCCCGGTGAGTTTGTCGGTGAAGGCGCATTCATATCGAATCGAGAACGCAGCACCAGTGCTCAAGCCATATCAGATACCATCGTATTAGCCATCACTTCTGAGGCACTCACCAAATTACCAGCGGTGATAAGAGAGAAAATTAAAGACAAAATCATTGCAGGCATGAGTGAGCGTATTCATAAGCTCAACCACTTTATCGAAGAAAAACTCTAAACTGCTCATAATGACTACAGTGCTCACTAAAGCCCTGTAGTCAATAACTGCTTAACAGTTATACATAGAATTACATGTCCAACCGTTGTAAGAAATACAACCAGGTACATGTGGTGAGCTTGCGTACATACCACCCGCTACATTAGGTGTTTGCTCAGGGTTTAACGCTTTATTGTTAGTAGATAATTTCTTAACCGAACGTTTATTCAATGTGATTTTCATCATTATTTCCTTTTTATGTTGTACTTATTTTTAATAGGGCGACCACGTCCCTGATTAATAAATAACCACCAACTCAGTTTAAAATCAATGATTTCAATCCGTACATTATTTCATTACACACGCTCTGTTAGGTATGACATAGTAAAATGTTTTGCTTAAATATTAAAATTGTTCGTATCCAACTAAAAAAGGATGCTGACGCATCCTTGTTTGTTAAATTTAATTGAGCAGTTCTGTGAACAATTCGAACAGCCTATCTAGCTCTTCAATGGTGTTGTAATGCATACAGCCAATGCGCACTACACCGCCTTTGTCCATCACACCTAATTGCTCACACAAGCCCTGCGCATAAAAGTTCCCATCCCATACGCACACATGGTGCTGACCTAGAAACTCTGACACTTTGCGTGGTTCTAAACCTTCAAACGTCAAAGCGAATGTCGGAGTACGCTCGCTCAGGCGAGATAAGTCGTCAATTCCGAACAGCTTGATCTGCGGAAATTCACTAAGTCGTGTTAAAAAGTGCTGACTCAAAGCCATTTCATGTGCTTTTGAATTCGCAAATGCTTGCTCTAATCTGACTCGTAATGGCTCAGACTCTGGCAAGTCACTCAAAGAGGCAATGTATTCAATCGCAGCGATAACACCAGCCAAACCTTCAAAGCTCTGCGTACCCGTTTCCCAACGTCCAGGGATCACGTCTTTTGCAGGCTCCACTTTATAAGGTGTAAAACCTTCAAGATGTTCACGCTTACCATAAACAATACCAACATGTGGACCAAAGAATTTATAAGCTGAACACGCTAAGAAGTCACAATCTAATGCTTGTACATCAATCAGTTCATGCGGTGCAAAATGCACGGCATCGACATATACCAGAGCACCTACTTCGTGTGCCATAGCAATGATCTGCTTAATGTCGTTAATAGAGCCTGTGGTATTTGATGCATACGTCACAGCCACCAGCTTAGTGTTGCTGTTAAGTAACGACGCATAGTGATCCAGATCCAGCGTGCAATCTGATTCATTGATGCGCAAAGCATGTACTTTGGCACCTTTGTCCTCTGCCGCTTGACGCCAAGAAGATACATTTGAATAGTGATCTGCGTTGGTCACAATTACTTCATCTTCCGCTTGCCACTGCCTTGATATTGCACGACTAAAACTGAACGTTAAGCTCGTCATATTCGCACCAAAGACAATTTGCTCACTACTTGGTGCATTAAGCAGCTGTGCAACTGACTGCCTTGCACGGCTCATTAGCTCAACGGTTTTATCACTCGAGAAAAACGCACCACCTAGGTTTGAATTAAAATAACCTAGATATGCAGACATTGCACTTAAGACCGACTGCGGTACTTGTGAGCCACCCGGGCCATCTAAAAATATTGGTGAAACACCAGAAACTTCCTGCATTAAAGCGGGAAACTGACGGCGGATTGGCATTAAGTTCATGTGGACCTCTTTATGCTGTAAATACAAAACAATCTAAGTAGCCAACTTGGTCGGCATTGAGTTTATTCATCGGAGTGGCGTTATGCCAAACTTCACGATCATTCACAAGTGCAAATAGGCCATCTTTTATTTCCATCTTAAAACATGGCGCCGCTTCCTTGTGTTCATAAACAAGGAGCTCACCACCAGCAATGTTTTCATGAGACACGCCACATACACATACATGGTCAAAGCCATCTTGGTGAATACCTTCTGGTGCAGGTGGTGTATCACTCTCTATTGCCAACATTCTAAACTGATGTACTTCAATATCCGCATCGTCTGCAACACCCGTCATTGCTTTAAACTCAGACAGCAAATGCTTAAAACCATCGCTCTGCAATAACTCCGCTTCTAAGTTTTCATACACGCGTTCCACATTACCTTGAAAGTGGTTAATTGAATCATCTTGTACGAATGCTTTTGTCGGCTGGATAGACACATTGTCTTCAGCAAACTTCAATACTGAGTAACGGCGCTTGCGAAATGCACCATCGGCATAAGGATTATCTGGCAAACGCGAAAAAAACGGTTTAACTGAATCAATATGTGATTGTTGAATAAAACGAAGTTGAAGCAAATTCTGGTTGTTTACTGCTGTCATGCTTACTTTTGCCTGTAGATGTAAAATTGGCAGAGATCTTAATCTATTTGGATGGAAATTTTGATTTTGAATAACTTGTTTTTACCAAAAAACAAGGATAAATATACCCAATAAAAATATATGTTAGATTAAAAATGCTAAATGTTTTAATTTTGGTAACTAGCACATCTAAAGTGGGAGATGTTTTTTTTGCTTAATCACGCACACACAGTGCATGATTATTTATTATATAAAAGGTACTAAGCCAAAATAAACCGGCCTAGCACCTCATCCAAAATTGTTATGAAATTAAAGCTTATCCTTCACCGCAGACAATTGCTCAGCAAAGCTCAAGTGACGTAAATCGCCTAAACCAGCTTTTTCCGTTAAAGCCAATAAGTGACTTTCCAACTCAAGCAATTGGGCCTCAACTTTATTATTTTTCAGCGCCTCTTTGCGAAAAATATGTTCTTGATAAAGATTATCCACTCTGAGTAACTGCAATTTAGCTAGATGCACCTTTTCTTCAATCTGCTCATAGTCACGGACATTATTTCGAATATATACCTTGGCATATTCACTGCTATTACTCGCATCAAGTACAACGCTTGGCAATATTTTTGCCTTTGATGATGCTGAAATAGTACGCAGTTGTGACAAGGTTTCACCTAAGTAATAAAGCTCAACGGCACTGACTTCTAATGCCGTCAACTGTGCATTGAAATCAGCAAGCTCTGATTCAACTTCGGGTTGCTTGCCATCAACTAACATCGCACGGTATTTTTTATGAGTCTCATCTAATTTGCGATATCGAATAGGAAAGTGCTCTTTAGCTGCAAATTTATCTAGCACTGCAAAGTGGGAACGGACAGGCTCTAAAACAGATAGGATCAAGTTCTTTGCCGCCTGTGCGCCACCGACTAAAGCCAACACCTCTTGGCTGAGTTCAATAATCTCACCGCTGACAGTTTGAGAAGAAAAGAATGAGGCACTATCTAGTGCTTCAAATGGCTTCGCTTTTAAGTCAGCAAAACTCTCCTCCAATTCCTGCCATTCTTTTTGCGCTTTTTGAACGCGTGCACGGTCATAGTCAATCAGTGATTCAGTATTAGCCAAATACATTGCCTGCTGTGCTTCCTGATAAGCAGCTTCGGCACGACTATATGCCGCTTGTACTTGTTCATGAGAGGGTGAAGACCCACCAAGTGATTGCACTGAATCTAGCGTTTTGCACCCCGTTATGTTTAATAGTACAACCCCAAACACTAAGCCAAACTTCATTCGCATTAGTAACTCCATTGTAATCCTGCGGTCAGAGAAACGTTAGTATACTCTATTTCAGGAACACGCAAACGTCGACCATTGACTTCTTCAGTTACTGTATCTCGTTCTTTGTAGTAAGCATCGACACCAAACATCACAGCAATATGCTCTACTAGCTGGTATCTGACCCCCGTTCTGGCCATTACCCCCCAACCGTTAAAACTATCAGTGAGTGTTGTTGCCTCAAACTGGGTGTTCTGAATACGGCTATATATCGGTGTACTCAATTCGCCTTCAATATACCAGCTGAGCTTTTCTTTGGGGTTAGCCAGCTTGCTATCGTACCGAGCACCTAACGTAGCCAACAACCCCATTTGATCCTCTGTAACCGAAATAACAGGCAGCAGCGAAGCTTGGTTATCTTGTAGAACATCATCACCATCTTTCGTTTGTCCCGGTAAATCAAAACGTGGGACCGGATCGCCTTCCTCACGCGGTAATGCTTTTAACGCATCATCAAATTGCGTTGCACCCGGGTTAACAAATTTAAAGTTAGAGCGGGTAAAACTCGAGGTGAATATTTTCATGCCAAATGTAAGCTGAATAGCACGTTGATAATTATACGCTGCAGTAAATGCCAGCTCATTGGCTTTGACCTTAAAATCATTTTGCTGGATCGCACCAAAGTCTTTTAAAGACCATACTTCCTGATCGATTTCCGTCGAGATGGTCGCTGCACTGCCAATATAAAACCCCCAATATTCATCTATACCTGTATACGACAACTGCCTTACCGCTGGATTGGTAACGGAAATCGATTGAGACAATTGTCCAAAACCAGCGACATCCGCTAAGGATTCACTATAGTCGATGCTTTCAAATCCTAAACGGACTTCGCTATAAGAAGGTAGAGGTGCTGCTGCAAACGTATAACTACTAAACATCCCCAGTAAGGCAAGAGTATATTTCATGACTTTCCCCGATAATGTTGTTGTCTTGTATCACAAGGCACCACATCACTCTTCCTTGCATACAGGTTATAGAAACAAATTTACACTGACTATTAGATATCAATGAGTGATATAAACATTAGTACAGAGGTCTTTATAGTCAAGGACATAGGAGAGCTTAACAATATGGTTTTGGAGGGGTAGCCTTATCAAAAAAGAGAAAAAAAGCTCGTAAATCACGAACTTTTTTAAGCAATTATACCGCTTGCTGAATGATCACACTGTCTGCTTTCTTTGTGTAATGTGACATTTTGTGGAAATTCAAATAACGATAGGTGTCCGCAGCTGTCGCGTTAATTTTTACCGCATATTCTTGATACTCATCCGGTGTTGGTAATCGACCTATAATCGCCGCAACTGCCGCCAATTCTGCAGAGGCCAAGAATACATTAGCCCCTGTTCCTAATCGATTAGGGAAGTTACGGGTTGACGTTGAGACCACTGTTGCCTTATCTGCCACTCTCGCCTGATTACCCATACACAAAGAACATCCCGGTGTTTCAATACGCGCTCCCACTCGACCATAAATGCCATAATACCCTTCATCTGTGAGCTGATCTTTGTCCATTTTGGTCGGTGGCGCTATCCACATTCGCGTAGGCAACTGGCCGCTAAAGTTATCAAGTAATTTACCGGCAGCACGGAAGTGGCCAATATTGGTCATACAAGAGCCTATAAAGACTTCATTGATCTCCTCGTTTTGTACAGTAGACAGCAAACGGGCATCATCTGGGTCATTCGGCGCACATAAAATAGGTTCTTTAATGTCGTTTAAGTCAATCTCAAGTACATGGGCGTATTCAGCATCACTATCTGCAGTCATAAGCTGCGGATGTTCGAGCCATGCCTGCATTTTTGCAATCCGACGCTCTATTGTACGTACCTCTCCATAGCCTTCTGAGATCATCCACTTCAACATCACAATATTGGAATTCAAATACTCTTCAACAGAGGATTGTGACAGCTTAACAGTACACCCAGCCGCAGACCGCTCGGCTGACGCATCTGACAACTCAAAGGCTTGCTCAACCGTTAAATGCTCAACCCCTTCAATTTCAAGAATACGGCCTGAAAACTCATTTACTTTGCCTTTTTTCTCAACAGTAAGCAGCCCTTTCTTAATCGCGTAGAGCGGGATTGCATGTACTAAATCTCGCAATGTGATCCCAGCTTGCATCTCGCCCTTAAAACGCACAAGTACAGATTCAGGCATGTCCAAAGGCATAACACCTGTAGCAGCGGCAAAGGCAACTGCACCAGAGCCAGCCGGAAAAGAAATCCCCAAAGGGAAGCGGGTATGTGAATCACCACCAGTCCCCACCGTGTCAGGTAAAAGCATGCGGTTGATCCAAGAGTGGATCACACCATCGCCTGGTCGCAACGACACCCCGCCACGATTCATCATAAAATCCGGCAAAGTATGATGCGTATTTACATCAATAGGCTTTGGATAAGCAGAGGTGTGACAAAAAGATTGCATGGTTAAATCCGCTGAAAAACCAAGGCAGGCTAAATCTTTCAGCTCATCTCGGGTCATCGGCCCTGTGGTGTCTTGCGAGCCAACCGTGGTCATTGTCGGCTCACAATATTGGCCAGGTCTAACACCTGTAACGCCACAGGCTTTACCCACCATTTTTTGTGCTAGCGTATAGCCTTTACCAGTATCATCTGCTTGTGCTGGTTTTTTGAAAATAGTTTCAGCGTCTAGGCCAAGTGACGCTCGCGCTTTGTCTGTTAGACCTCGACCAATGATCAGTGGAATACGTCCACCGGCTTGAACCTCGTCTAAAATAACGTCCGATTTTAAAGTGAAATGCGAAAGCACCTCGTCAGTGCCAAAGCGCTTAACCACTCCTTGATAAGGATAAATGTCAATTTGATCGCCCATGTTAAGCTTTTCAACAGGTAGCTCGATCGGTAGTGCACCAGAGTCTTCCATCGTATTAAAGAAAATTGGGGCAATTTTTCCACCTAAGCACACACCGCCTACCCGTTTATTCGGGACATGAGGAATGTCTTCTCCCATAAACCAAAGCACTGAATTAGTTGCTGACTTTCTTGAAGATCCGGTACCAACTACATCGCCGACATACGCCAAGGGTAGGCCTTTGCTTTTCAATGCTTCTAATTGCGCAACAGGGCCTATTTCACCATGTTTATCTGGAGATATGCCATCTCGCGCAAGCTTCAACATAGCTAACGCATGTAACGGAATATCTGGACGAGACCAAGCATCAGGCGCAGGCGACAGATCATCCGTATTGGTCTCCCCCGTGACTTTAAATACCGTGACAGATATTTTTTCAGGAACTGCGTTTTTTTGTGTAAACCACTCCGCATGAGCCCATGACTCAAGTACTTGCTGTGCAAACGCATTACCGCCCTTTGCTTTTTCCTCTACATCATAAAATGCATCAAACATTAATAAGGTATGTGACAACCCTTTAACAGCAATAGGGGCAAGCTCTGGTTCATCTAACAACTCAATCAAAGGTGCAATGTTATAGCCACCTAACATAGTGCCCAGTAGTTCAACAGCATAAGCCTTAGATATCAGCGGTGATACTGCCCCCCCTTTTGCCAACGCAGCCAAAAAGCCAGCTTTGATATAAGCAGCATCATCCACTCCAGGGGGCACGCGATTGACCAATAAGTCTAAAAGAAAGGCTTCTTCACCTATCGGTGGTGCTTTTATTAACTCAATTAAATCTGCGGTTTGCTGTGCGTCCAACGGCTTAGGTACTATCCCTTTTGCCGCGCGCTCTTCAACATGATTTCGATACTCTTGAAGCACGGTGATATCCTCTTGGTGACGTGTTTTAATAAGCATTTTAGTAGTTTTGTTTATGACTGCTTATCTTTTAATCTAGCCACTTGATTATAAGAGCTTTTTATCAATATGAAAATCTTGCAAGTTGTACCATCGAGAGATACTCAATATCAATGTGATGAATGGAGAGGTAAGGGAGAAATTACAGAATGAATGGTTATTGGCATATATACAATAATGGCTGAACAACAATGTTATTCAGCCACATTAAATAAGATTATCTCTTCACTTTTACTCTTTCCACTGAAATAACCTTTGCTTCAACACGGCGGTTAGCTGTATGTGCTTCTTGAGTATTACGGTTATCCATTAAGCGCTCTTCACCATAACCTACGGTTGAGATGCGTGATTGCGCAATGCCTTTTTCGACCAACTGCGCTGCAACGGCATCAGCGCGTTTTTTAGATAGCCACATATTGTAATCTGCTTTACCTAGACTTGATGTATGGCCTTCTAGTACAACCGTTGTTTCAGGGTGTGCACGTAAAAACTCTACAACTGAGTTAATATCGTCTAAATACTGCTGAGATACTTGAGAGTTGTTATTCGGGAAGCGGACTAACAAGCTCACAGTAACTTCTTTATTTTCATATAAGCTACAACCAGCAGCATCGACTGCATCACTCATCGGTGTATTGGCACATCTATCTTTACTATCTAATACGCCATCGCCATCGCTGTCTTTAGGCTTTTCAACCACAACAGGCTGAGGTGCAGGTTGCGGTGCTGGCTCAACTTTTTTCGGACTACTTGACGCCTTACCAAACATATAATTGATACCAAGCTTTGCACCCACATCGGTATAGCTGCGCTCTAAGCCTTGATAAATTGCAGTTTCAAAATTAGCCGCCAAGTTATCAGTGAAATGATGACGATAACCTACACCGGCATTAGCAAATAAGTTGCTATCAAAAATATCTATCGATTTAAGACCTGCCAATGCATAAAAAGGGCCGCCATTAAAGTGGTAAAGACCATCGATACCTAGACGATCACCATCTTGAGAACCGACACCGGCACCCTCTAAATCAAAATCCATATCAGCATATTCGATGCGCGCACTCCAATATTTGTTAAACCTGTAACCAAGTTCTGCACCCCATCCCGTGGAGTCATCAATGCCAACTCCACCGTTGCCAACACCTCTGATATTCTCCCAATCTGCGTTGTAGTAATCACCAAACACACCAAGGTATACACCCTCTTCAACCTCTTTCGCATGTAAAGACGTTGCTGCTGCCATTGCCACAATTACGCTTAGCATTTTAAGTTTCATCGCTGTTTCCCTCTAAAATCCAGACTTATTAAATTTGATAGCAAGATAATAGTAGTCGATGTCTTAATAATTACTTAACACTAAATAAGTATTTTTAGTTAAGAATTAAAGCTGAACCTAGCCTTGATGACCAAATAAAACTTGGTATAAACCATCTTCTTCAACTAATGTACGATGATCGCCTGACTGAGTAACGTAGCCATCATCCAGCACGTAAATAATATCAGCTTGACGGATTGCGCTAAGTCGGTGGGCAATGATCAAAGTCGTGCGGCCACTCAAAAATTGATTGAGATTTTTATGGATACGCGCTTCTGTTTCCACATCGAGCGCCGAAGTCGCCTCATCCAAAATCACCATTTTTGGATCTGCTGCAACCATACGTGCAATCGCTAGTCTCTGCTTTTGGCCACCCGATAGTTTGACACCATTACGACCAACAATGGCATCCAGCTGTCCGTCCATTTCTTTAACATTGTCTGCCAACTCTGCGATTTCCAAAGCATGCCAAAGCTGCTCATCAGTGCATGGCTTACCTAAACTTAAATTTTCTCTGATACTCGAGTTGAACAAAATAGGCTGCTGTAACACAGTCACCGCGTTTTCTCTGATGAGGTCATAGCCTATGTCTTCAGCTGCGATACCATTGATCAGGATGTCTCCTGCGGATTTCTCATAAAGCCCTAATAAAAGCTGTACAAGGGTCGACTTTCCGCCGCCAGAGACAGCAACCAAGGCCACTTTTTTTCCTTTCGGAATATCCATGCTGACATCGTGTAAAATAGGCTGACCTTCATTGTATTCAAAGCTCACCTGTTTAAATTCAATGCCAATTTTTTCTGCTTCGAATACTTGCTGAGCTGATTCTGTACGTGCGTCATTCGATGTTTCCGTCTCAAAGTCCAGCACTTGGTTTAACCTCTGTAATGCCGCAGAAGCACTGTAATAGGAGTACTGAATACTGAGAATTTCCTGGACAGGTCCCATCATGAACCACAAGTAACCAAACACAGCAAAAATCTGACCAACAGAAAGGCCTGAAAACACCACCATTAACATCGCAATGGCACGAAATACCTCAAACCCGAGTAAAAACACTGTAAAGCTCAAACGATTAACAGCATCTGTTTTCCATTGTGATTGGACAGAGTGATAACGCAAATCTTTTGCCGCAGTGAGTACATTGTCAAAGTAACCGTGTTCACGGCGCATGGCTTTAAGTTGGGCAATAGCATCAAGCGTTTCGACTAATGCTGTTTGAAAGGCTTCAAATGCATTGTTTTTCTCTTTCGTTAAATGTTTAACCTGTTTGCCAAATTGTCTCGAGAAATAGATCACCGCCGGGTTTAACGTCAAAATAATTAACCCGAGTGTAAAGTCTATCCATAACAGTACAATCGCCGTACCAATAATCGTCAGCAGGCCAATTAAAAAGCGCGACATCGTTTGACTGATAAAGCCATCTAGCGTCTCTATGTCAGTTACGCATCGCGAACTGATCGCTGCACCACCTTGTGTTTCAAACTCTTTAAGCCTCACCTGAGATAAGTGGCCAAGTAAGCGCTGGCGGATATTCAGCGAAACATCCTTGCCAATAATGGTGAACTGACGAGACTGAGCGACCCCTAATAATAAAGCACCTATCCGCATTAGCATAACCGCCACCAAAATGGCCAGTATGTACCCTGTTGCTCCATGCCACTCTGCAGGTAAAAAACCATTCATAAACTCAACAGCGACACCTGGCTTTGCTAGGAGTACCTCATCAACTAATAAGGGCATCATCAAGGGGATAGGTACACTGACCAACGCCGCTAACAGTGCAATGATATGAGCGTAGATCAGGGGCTTTTTATGTTTGAGCACCTGTCTCTGAATTTCTTTCCAAGTTAATGGCCCTGTCATCTCTGGATTCTGCATTTAAGTACCACAAAAAGTTTGGTAATGAGTTGAGTTCGCTTGCGATTGCAGCCATTTATCTGGGTAAGAGATGTATTCATATGGAGAGCTCAACGCCGCTAGCCACTGTGTTAATAATTCGCTTTTGCCCTGTTGATAAAATTCATTGATCACTTCCTCTACTAAATCATTACGAGGAATGATCGCCGGGTTATGTCGCATCATCAGTGCGGCAACTTCACCATCGTTAAACTGTTCAGTACTTGCTTGCCACTTAGCAACCCACTCTTGCAACTCACTGGAGATCTGAAATTGCGCTTGCTGCTTATGTAACTTAGCAGCAGTAAGCGATGCAAAAGTATTTGTATAATCAAGCTGATGTTTTGTCATCAGTTCAAGTAACTCAGTGACTAAGTCTTGATCACCCTTTTGAACTTGAAGTAAACCCAATTTATTACGCCATAGCTGTTGATAGCCTTGATTAAAGCGTTCAGAAAAGCCAACTAACATAGCTGAGAATCGCTCAATTGCAGGTTGCTCTTCTGCAAATAAAAGAAGAAGTGATTCAGCTAATCGACCACAGTTCCAACTTGCCATATTAGGCTGTTGGCCAAAGGCATAGCGGCCTTGTCTATCGATTGAGCTAAATACACGATTAAATGAAAATGCCTCCATCATAGCGCATGGGCCGTAATCAATTGTTTCGCCGTTCACTAGGGTATTATCGGTATTCATCACGCCATGGATGAAGCCTACCTGCAACCACTTAAGCATCAAGTCGCATTGCGCATCACATACATATTGGAAAAAAGTGAAAATATTATCGTCCCGATTTTCAGTAACTTCTAACCCAATGTCTCTCATTGTGCTCTCTAGCAACTTGAGCATAGCATCCTCATCTTGCTGTAAAGCCAGATATTGAAAGGACCCAACTCTAATATGGCACTTAGCAATTCTCGCAACGACGGCACCAGGTAAAGTCCCTTGGCGGTAAACAGTTTGACCCGTTATAAGTACAGCGAGACACTGAGTCGATGGGACGCCAAGAGCCGTTAAAGCGTGACTCATGACATACTCTCTCACTGCTGGCCCCAATGCACATAGGCCATCACCGCCACGAGAGAAAACGGTCGCACCAGAACCTTTTAACTGCAGATCGATTACATCGCCGTTCGGCGCAGTAAACGATCCGATCAAATGGGCTCGACCATCACCTAAAGTAGGATTAAATTGACCAAATTGATGACCTGAATATACTAAGCATACACTATGAGAGTCAGGTAGAGGCTGCTGGCCAGATAAATATAGTGTTGCGGTATCATCGTCCCAATTTAAACCGAGTTGACTGTTAAGCGCGGTATTAAATAGGGCTAAATTTGCATTCTCAAAAACATTTGGTGCTGCAGGAATAGCAAATTGCTCACCAATGGTGGCATATCTTGAATAAAACATAATTTAAGTACTCTGAATTACATTATCACCAACACTAAAGGCAATAAGTTGGCTAAGTGCTGTCAATGACAAGCCACTTGATTGTTGAAGTTCATTAAAGTGTTGTTGTGCTGCTTTTAGTGACTTCAACGATTGGAGTCCACCATCAATGACACCATTTGCACGCAAATAAGTCTCCACGTCTTTTGTCATTAAAAAAGTGTCCTTACCAAGCGCACGTAAGGCAAATGGCCCTGTATTACCACCTAAGCGATTACCTCGCTTTTTAAGCAATAACCACAGATTAATTATATCTTCGCTAGGCCAACTTACTATCATCTCACTAAAAGAGCCATGCTCTTGTTGCAACTCATAAATCATATGGCAATTGATAGCGATACTTTGTACTTTTTTGAAGTTACGAATAATACGCTCATCCTGAGCACGCTGTTCATACATTTCAGGAGACATGTAAAGTAATTTATCAACGGAAAAATCCCAAAAAACCTCCCTAAATCCATCCCACTTGGCATTGACTACCGACCAATAAAAGCCTGACTGAAAGATTTTCCTAGTAAACTCTTCTAACCATAAATCATCACTGTATGTACTAAGCACACTATTTTTAAGTGGTTCATTTAATAACACGCGTAAATTGGCCTCACCGCCTTTGCGTTCACAGGCTCTGTCGTAAATATCATTAAATCGAGTCAATGGTGCTCCACTATCACATTAATTCAAATATCATTATTAATAATAGTCTCACATATTGTGTCTACTAAACACACTCAAGATATAGGGACATTTATGATATAGGTAAGTTACGATTTACATAGCCAGACAAGGTGAATATCGTGCGAAAGGTTAATGACACAGCGCGAAGCGCTGGCATTCTTTTCGCGCAAGGTGAAATGAGCCGTTTTGACCGCTGATGAGGGACTGTATGTATTTAAAAGGAGTAAAAGGCAAAACCTGTGAAGGTTACTCCCTTCACCTTGCGCTAATTCGTCTCTTTATCAATGTGCATGACCTCTGCAACATTCGAGACGATTTAGCACGAAAAAAGCCCGACTCTTTCGGATCGGGCTTTCTTTTATTTGGCGCTTTTGGTGCGCTACGCAGTAGAATGTCCTACTTTCACATGGGCGAAATGGGC
>NZ_JAKFZS010000030.1 GCF_021654285.1 Pseudoalteromonas luteoviolacea
TACCGACGTGAAATCAACGACTCTTATTACTTTAATTTTCATACTTCCCTATATTTTCAGCTTCTGCTTTGGCCAACTATTCCAATATGGTTGGCAAGTAGTAGGCTCTCCCAGCTCCTCAATTTCCCCAAAAGAAAAATCAGCGTACTCATACCCAAACGTTTCAGACTTATGGAGCCAGCTTAATCCAACTTCTTTTTCACCAGTACAAGCATAAAAATCCCCTACCCAAGCAGCAGCTTCAGGATGTTTATTTTCTGCGGCCCATAAATAGTATTTAAAAGTGTCACTAGAGTTCTTTTTTTCTAAAATTACCCCGATTTGATAACTTGACTCAGAACTATTGTGCATTTTCATAGCTTGCTGTAATAAAAAAACACTTTTGTCAGTATCTTTTTCTATTTTTAAATTTTTCAGACCTAGTTTTAATGACTTATGTCTATAATTGTCATACCACCCTAAAGAGAAAACACTTGCTAAATCTAATAATTGCTGCTCACTTAATTTTTTATGCTCTTGATAGAGTGAGTTAACATTGAGAGTAAAATCTTCTTTACTTGGAGTTTTATTAATTTTATTTAATAATTCTTTTGCATCTAAAAAATTTTGCTCACTTAGTTTTTTAGCAAAATAAATTGCTCTTTCTTTCTCGGCTTCGCTTTTAGCTGTAGTTTCAGTCGAGATTGCATAAGCACTAGCGATTGAATACATAGCATAGGAATAGCCACTATCGGCTGATTTATTCACCCAGTATTTTGATTCTTCTCTCATTTCTAAACTCGATATTTCATCGTAGGCGATACCTAATACAAACTGGCCCCATATAAACATAGCTTGAGGGTCTTCATTATCAACTTGTGCCTTTAAATAAATAGCTTCAGGTGATGGGTTGTCTTTACTACCAAACTTATGGGTAAAGTGTGTACCAAACAATAATGCCATATCCATTTTACCTTCTTCAAAAGTAAAACAAGTATCAAGAATCATTTTGACATCAGTGCCTTTCAAACTTTTTAAACAGTCACTTTTGGCATAAGCATCAAACGAAAATAACCAAAGTGAAAAAACAGCAAGGTATTTATACATAAATAATCCGCAAGGGTAAGGGAAGCTAATATCACAACATTACAATTAATATAGGAAACCTTATAACTTAGTCGTACTATCCCTATATGAATTCTTTAACATTATATTGCCATTTCATGAAGGCAATAAGCAGCAATGGTACAACATTAAACCTCAAAAAAAGAACCCCATCATTATAATAAAGTCTAATATATATATTAATATTCTTTTCCTGCTAATTTTTTGAAGTTTTATGAAATAAAAGATTCTCTTTCCTATGCAAAATCAACTTAACTCTTTCCATTCATATACCATCGTTGCAATGCTTGAAAGTCATATAATGTCTCGCTCTTTGAATCAAAGATTTAAGGTGTTCAATAATTTGTCAAGCCGTGACTATCGGTTCGTCTTTAATAGCAGTTAACCCATTACATATTTTTCATACGCAGTTAAGATCGCCTGCTAATAATATGCTTTGAGCAATTGGGACTAAATACACAAAAAACCTCAGCTTTTGCTGAGGTTACCTTGTTATCTAAGACAGGATTGTTACTACTCACCTAAATCAACAACAACTACTTTTCGAATACACCTTGCTGCCTTAATCACAAATGCGTTAAATAAGCAGTTTTTGTGCCGATGCTAGTACTGAGCTGCACTTTTGTACTAAAGCCTTAATTGTTTTAGTGATGGTTAGTTTACACCGTCAAGTTCAAGTGAAGTCAACGACTTTGATCCTTTTGACGCAATACAGCCCACAAACAGTTCTAGTTTTAATTACGACTAACTACTGTGCAAGTATAAAGCCAAGGGGCTGAGACACTCACGTTTTTGCAGCTATGCACCCAAGAGTTCGGGTGAACTGCTCGCGCCCGTTCTGCTGCATCATCAACCCCTTTTGCATACCCTATCCAGGTAGAAGTCCCAGCAAAAACATTGGCAGAAAATAATACAACAAGACTAGTTAATGTAACTTTAGATAAAATCGCTCTTTTCATGGTCATTCCTTTATTTAATGTATTGAACTCAAATTAATTGCTCTTAATGAACATTCACTCAAACCTAGAGTGAATCTCAATCATAGCAACCAAATACAATTAGTCCAATGTTTTTACTTATTATGAGAACTTATAAAAACCCATCGAGGCCTCCACAAAAAAACTTAATAAACTGATTTAAATGGAAAAGTTGGATGTGTACTTCTCTAAAACTCATGGAGGTAATGAAATAACCAATCCAAAATAATTCACTTTTAGTGCAGATCGAACCTAATAGGCTATGACTTTAAATCAACGACTCTGAACATTTTTGATATTAATGGCCACAAAAAATGCACAGGCTAAAAAGCATGTGCATTTATTACTTACAAAGTAGATTCTAATTATTTATGAGCGCTTTTGCTCTTCAATCCAAGTATTCACTCGTCTTTCCAGTATCGATAATGGCATAGCGCCGCCACCTAAAATTGTGTCATGGAAGCCTCTGATATCAAATTTTGCACCGAGTTCATCTTTTGCATGTTCTCTCAGTTCAAGAATTTTTATCATACCCACTTTGTATGATGTAGCCTGTCCTGGCAAAATCATGTATCGGCGAATTTCTGAACGCGCAGCGGTCTCGTTTATTGGCACATTATTCATAAAGTAAGAAATAGACTGCTCTTCAGACCAACCTTCTGCATGAATACCAGTATCAACAACTAGTCTCACTGCACGCCACATTTCATTCGATAAACGACCGAAATCACTGTAAGGGTCTTTATAGGCACCCATTTCTTTCGCTAGCAGTTCAGAATACAGTCCCCATCCTTCAGAATATGCTGTAAATTGTGCTTTAGTTCTAAACTCCGGGATCCCTTCTAGCTCTTGCGCGATAGACAATTGCATATGGTGACCTGGGTTACCCTCGTGATAAGCAATCGACTCCATTGTATTTTTAGGCATCGATGTCATATCAATCAAATGGGCATAGTAAACCCCAGGACGAGAACCATCTTTGGTGCCAGGCATATAGTGCTGCGCTGCGCCCGGTTGCTCACGAAATGCTTCAACTCGCTTAACCACCAACTTTGATTTAGGTAAGATCCCAAAATAGTCTGGTAGTTTTTTGTTAAGCTCATCTAAATAGGCAATAGAATCATCAATGTACCCTTGCCTGCCTTCATCGTTGTTCTCATAGAAAAACTGAGGATCACTGCGGAAAAATTCAAAAAACTCCTGTAAAGAGCCTTCAAAGCCAACTTGATCAATAATTTGCATCATTTCTCCTTTAATGCGGGATACTTCATCAAGTCCAATCTTATGAATTTCATCTGCTGTTAAATTGGTTGAGGTTTGATCTGCTAGCCTATAATTATAAAAAGCCTTGCCATTTGGAAGGTCGCCAACACCATAGCCATCTTGTTGTTTCAAGTTGCCCATATCTTGCTCAAACCAATTTATAAGCGTTGTATAAGATGTTTTAAATTCACCTTGCAACGCAGCTTTCGTTTGCGCAAGCAACTCATCGCCTTGTGTTTGATTAATCGTTTTATCATCAATCAACTTTTGTACTTTGCGTTTGGCATCTGACCAAAGGGGCGAATCTTTATCACTCTCAATAAATGGGGCACCATTGATGATACTTTTAGATTGGCCAATTACCCCCTCATAAGTGAATTTAGGTGGCCTAATGCCTTTTTTCGCTCTAGATTGAGCCTGACCAAGTAGCTCAATAATCGCGTCAGATCCTTTAACTAGACGAGTATTGTACGCATGCATGTCTTCAATCGTGTCTACTTTATGGTAATTAATCATAAACTGGACGAAAAATGACTGAATACCGAACATATGATTAAACACATATTCATTTTCAAAAAACTTCGCTTGCTGTTTTTCTTGCTCATACTCATAAAGCCAAAGATCATAAGAGATTTTAGCCTCATCATCTAATTTACTGTAATCAAATTGCGATCTTAGCTCAGCAACCGTGCCCGCTAACCACGCCAGTTTGCGCTTTTCAGCTTGCTCAGATACGTCATCGATTTGGTCATATTTATCTTTTCGACCATAAATCGTCATCATAATTGGGCTCATTTGCATTTCTTGTTCGTATTTTTCTGCAAACCAAGCATTTAATCTTTGCGTCTCTGCCTCTACGGCACTTTGACTGTGGGTTTGTGCTGTAGCATTGACTGAATTAGTACCGGTGCCAGCCTTATTTGCTTGACATCCAGCTAACACTGCCACGACAGTAATTGCAATAATGGATTTGTACACTGTAAGTCTCTCCTTTAATTTTTCTAGCTACAGTAAATAAAAACCACATTTATTCCAATATATTAGATAAATTTAAATGTAACTAAAAATGAATTAAGTTACAAAAATTACCCAACTTATTTGTCGTAAAATAGTCAATTAACTTTGTCGATTTTGACTGTTCAGAACTAATGCAAGAGGTTATCGCTGCTTCATCAGAGCGACGGCAAGGCCAGAGCTGACAAAAGTAAGGCCTGCCGAAATATTTAGCCCCTGTAACACTTTGGGCCTATTAACCAAAAACATCTTTAGCTGCGTCGAAAAAGCGCCCATTAATCCAAAACCAAGCGTAGTCAGTAACGCAAACCAAGCACCATATACCATCATTTGGATCGAAACACTGCCTAAGCTTGGGTCGATAAACTGAGGAACAAACGCAAGTACAAAAATCCCCGGCTTTGGGTTTAATGCCGCGGAAAAAAAGCCTGTGGCAAAAATGGTTTTATATGACTTTGCTTCTACAGGTTCGATAATAATCAAATTTCGATTAAGAAGCACCTTAACGCCCAACCAAACTAAATAACTGGCGCCGATAAATTTAACGATGTAAAAAGCAATATTTGATGTCTGAATTAATAACGTCAATCCAGCCGTCGCAGCAAATACATGAAATAAAATACCTACTCCAGAAGCACTGGCAGAAATACAGGCTGCTAATCGCCCTTGGCTTATCCCTCTCGCGATTGCCAAAATGTTATCAGGCCCGGGAGAAATAACGAGTAGAAGACATGCTGTGGTATATGCAGTAAATACATCGAAAGGAAACATAAGCCCATCCTTGTTATTAATTTAGGTAAGAGGGCTTATTGTATTAAAAGTTCAAATATAATTATGACAAATGCAGTAATATTGCCTGACGCTCACTTTTACGCATCTTTTTGACAACTAACAAGAATGAGTTGTCGATCATGCGTTCTATCTCTCCTTTAGGCACAGTACCATCAAGAATTACCGTATTCCAATGTTGTTTATTCATATGGTATCCAGGAATAACAGCGTCAAATATATCACGCAGCGCATGGGCTTCATCAGGGTCACACTTCAAATTTAACCACCAATGTCCACCTTGCGATTGACGCATTTTTTCTGGCGCAAGCGTTGCAAACATTTTGTCTTTTACCTTATATACATCAACGCCCTCGCCAAACGGTTGGCTGACGCTACTAAAAGGTTTTGCTAAAAGATATTCAGCAATAGTCTTAACACAACCCATCGCCTATTCCTTTCCAACAAAGCGCACTTGTGAAATATCGAGCAGAGCAATAAGTACAGAGTCTTGATTAAATAGCTGACTATAGTGTTTTGCCAGTACGTTAGCCGCAGCAATGTCTTCAGCAGAGGCGTTATAAACAGTCACTACTTTTGTGTGTTCTTTCTTACCTTTGTAATAACCTACCGCATCGACGATACTAAAACCTGAAAATGTGGCCGCTAACTGGGTTGATTCAAAATGCTGCCATTGACTTGCCGTGATATGTCCTCCACTTGGAATGGATAATCCAAAATACATTTTTAGCCCTTCACTGTGCGCTTTCACGTTGGCTGTTACTGTATTTGCAGTGCTTTGTTTTTTTATCTCGCCAGTACTGGCGCAACCAGACAGTAACAAGATCGCAAGGCAAAAGCTCAAGCTAAGCGTTCGCATATTCATTCCTTAAGATTTATATGGTTTTAAACATGAATTAATGAAAGACCATACAAGATGGTGAAAAAGCACTCAAGAATAATTTATAATGTAGGGGCTATGATGAAGCAGCATGACAGTTGCTGCTTCGAAAAAATATGGTTAAGCGTAACGCTTTAAATATTTTTTAACTTTTTTCATCGCCATTTTTTGTTTTAGCGGTGAAAGGTAATCAATAAACAAATTGCCGTGAAGATGGTCGATTTCATGCTGCATTACAATGGCTAAAAACTCATCACTCTCAACTTCAACTGGGTTACCCATTCTATCTTGCGCTGTGACCTTTACAGACGTAAAGCGCTCAACTTCAGCGTAGTAATCAGGCACTGATAAGCACCCTTCCTGACCCTTTTCTTTATTTTTACCTTCAGTGATTTCAGGGTTGACCAAAATAAGAGGTTCATTTCTCTCATCTGAAATATCGATAATTACAACCGCTTCGTCTCTACCCACTTGTGTTGCAGCCAAACCTATCCCGTCACTTGTCGCGTACATGGTTTCCAACATGTCATCTATCAAGGTCTGAACAGAATCGAAATCAGTTACTTTTTTTGCTTTTGTTTTTAATCTTGGATCGGGGGCTGTTAAAATTTCTAGAACTGCCATATTTTACGTGCTTTCCATAATTCATATTGAAAAATTTAAATAACTTTAAGTCATTTTATATGTAAGGGTTAGAGTTGCTAAAAACGTGTACGCAACCAAGCTGGTGGATCAAACCAACATTTGCAAATTTAAAGGAATCAATATACAAATGCAATCTAAGCGCAAAGTGCCGATTTTGAAAGACTTTATGCAATGTATAGCTTACTATACGACTATAAAATCGCACTACTGTAAGCGAATAAAGAAGGCGCGCCACCTGTGTGCCAAAACAGTACCTGTTTATCATTTGGAAGCTCTCTTTTTTGAATTTTATCTACCATGGCAGCAAAAGCCCTTCCCGTATAAACAGGATCGAGTAAAATCCCCTCTGATTTAGCCAATAGTTGGATCGCTTCTTTTTCTTGTGCCGTCAAAACACCATAACCTGTCTCTAAATAACCTTTATCAAGCACTACCTCATCAACTTGATAACTTTGCGGTAAATTTAAAAATGAGCACGTTGAATTTGCAAGCGCTAGTACTTTTTGTTGAAAGCTATTGGCTTCGTTTTCAGCTTTATCAATCTGTATGCCAATGAGCTCATATTTATCTCTCAATAAAGACTTGGCTATCATCAGACCGGCATGTGTACCACCCGAGCTTGAGGCAAAAAAGACATGACTTAAATTATCAACACCTATTTGTGTCGAAAGCTCAAAACCTGCTTCTATAAACCCACATACCCCTAATTCATTCGATCCCCCATACGGTATCACATACGGTGAGTGCCCCGATGCTTTCAGGGTTTCGACGAGATTAGGAATGTCTTCTCCTTTTCGATTTTCCTTGGTGAAGTGAATATGTGCACCAAACAACTCATCAAGTAATAGATTTCCATTGAAGTTGGCAGGTTTTTCTCCTCCCAATAAAAGATGACAATCTAACCCCAATTTCGCAGCAGCTGCCGCTGTTTGTCTGCAATGATTGGACTGCTGAGCGCCTGCCGTTATTACCGTATCACAGCCTTTTTTAATCGCACCTCCGAGTATGTACTCAAGCTTTCTTGTCTTATTTCCGCCAAGCGCAAGGCCAGTCAGATCATCCCGCTTCATTAATATATCAGGACCACCTAAAACTCGAGTAAGATTTTCAAGTTTAATCACTGGTGTTGGCAGATAGCCTAGTTTGGCTTTTGGTAAGTGCTGCAAGATTGAGCATTTTTGCATGATGAAGTCAGCTTTACAGTTCATTAAAACACCCTTTTTAACACGGTGTATAATTAGTATGCAACATTTCGAAATACGTGTTTATACTAGAACAGTAAATTTTATTTATATTAATGATACAATTTGACTAAATAGTGATTTTATAAAAGCAGTATAAAATGGATTACGCCAACAAAAAGCCTAAAACTCGTTTTGATGACTAGTAGATATTTGTACATATTAGAAATTAATAACTAAAGACCTTAGTGTAACTGTCGATATGTAAACCAATAACAAGTCTTCTATATAAGGATTATGTAATGAAGATAGCGAACCAAAGTAATTTTCCGCCACCAGCCCCCAATAACGCATCAAACAAAAATCCTTCATCTATGGATGCTAAACCCATTACTGATGAAGTAGAGACACTAGCAGTGGCACACGTTCAAAATACATCTCATGACGACCAACATATAATCAATGACCCAAATGTTGGCGAAATGACGCTTGAATCCCATACCTATGACCCTGAACGACTCAACAAAGTCTCCCAAACGTTATATTTTGGTGGTGTCGCAGACTTGTTTAGGGATATGCAAACACACTATCAATCATTTATGAGCGAGTTAAAAAGCACAGACCCAAAACTCGCCGAGTCAACAGGCTGGGGGTTTTCAATTGATGAAATAGGGGAATTTGTCGTCAGTGGTGCAATCAGTCACGAGAATAAAAGCTACCTAGAAGAAAAACTCAATCAAAATGAAGACCTACTTGAACTTGCAAAGCAAGTCCCTGCCCTATTCATGCAAAGCTTAGCGTACGATAGAGGCGCTGATGGCAAAGGCCCTGCTTGGGGAAAATTTGATGTCAATGCAGAAAACTTTAAAGACATCATAGATTTTAAAGAGGTGTTCGATGAATCTTACAGCTCGATGGGAGATATTAGCTTTTTCAAGGGCAACTTTGATGTTTTAAAATACGCGCAAAATGTAGGTGAACAACTGCACAATAAGGCTGAAGTCAAATTCGGCTACTAAAATAATAGGTTTTCGGACAATATGGGCTTTGTCCTTTATAAATCATCAGTAACTACATTTACGTTGTTAAGTCGACAGGAAAAGCCTTGCTCATTTATATTAAAAAAATCAATGGCAGCCCTGTCCATACTATTACTCTTATTGTGATAAAACCACCACGGTTTAAGGTATTCGACTATTAAATATATAGTTAGGGTTAAAGCCTATAAATTTTTTAATTAAATAAGCTATACATACCTATGTACTAACTACAGAGCTAAACAATTTCATAACTGTTTCGTCCTTAAAATAACTTAAACAAAGGAGTAAACTTATGAAGCAGCTCGCTTTCCTATTGATGTGTGCCTGTAGCTTTTTGGCCAATGCCTCTTACCTTGACTATAAATATGAACACCTGCCTACTGAACATACTATTTCGTCTTCAACACTCGGTGAAGAGCGTACTGTGTGGGTAATTTTGCCTGAAGGCTACAATGCGCCAGAAAATAGCGACAAGCAATACCCTGTTATTTACACAACTGACGGCGAGAACTTGCAATATTTAACTGGTCACAATATGTGGTTCTTACAACGCTCAAACATGTTACCAGACGCAATTTTGGTCGCTATCAATACTCGTCATCACAGAGCGCGCGATTTAACCCCAACAGAACCTAAAAATAGTCCAATTCCAGTCGCAACCGGACAAAGCCACCAACTAAAAGCCTTTATCAAAGATGAGGTTATCCCGTTTATTGATAACACATACCGTACAGATGACTTTAGAGTGCTGTCTGGTCATTCACTTGGCGGACTATTCACAATCACTAGCTTATTATCAGAGCACATGCAGCCTCTATTTAAAGGCTATGTCGCCATTGACCCTTCACTGTGGTGGGACGATGGTATCGTTGCAAAGTGGGTTGAAGCAGCAGAAGACACATTTGATGAAAAAGCCTTCTCTGTCTATATCGTAGCTGCACATGAAGAAAACATTCCTCCTGAGCACCAAGCGCTTTACTTGCAGCACATTACAGCAATCGATGACGCCGCAAACAGCCTGATTGATACAGATGCGACCACAATTCGATACGACATTACCCATGACGAAAACCATCGTTCAGTATTACATGTCGGTGTATTTAGAGGATTAAGAGAAGTCTTTAAATGCTACCCAAGCGTTTGCCCAAAAGCAGACGAAGATGAGTCAGAACAGGATTAAACAAGGACTGATAAAACACATTAGGCCTGCCATACATCGAGGTGCCCCTTGCACCTCTTTTTTTCAAAGCAGATTAATCAATAAACCCATCGTGCTGCTGACCTTGATCACCAATTTCGTCCCAGCAGGCTTTTGAACTCACCCACATGTGATGAACCACCTTAGCGCCCACTAAATCGTCGTTTGCGATTAACCCTACCGGCACATACATACGCTGCTCATCGTTTTTACCAGGCAGGTTTGATCCACACTGTGTACAAAAACTGCAAACCCAGTCATGATCTGGTTTATGCCAAGTTTTGATTTTGTCGGTACCTGTCAGCCAAGCAAAGTGTTTGTTATTCACCACAGCAACCGACACACCATTTCCGCCACTTGTTTTTCGGCAAATTGAGCAATGGCAAACATAAATATCCGTTATTGGTAAACTGATATCAAACTGCACTGCGTTACAATTGCAACTACCTTTGACCATATTCAACCTAATTACATCACACACTATCTGTTTCTATTGTATGAACATTTTTGAAATTTAAACACCCTCTACCCTGCTTAATCTTAGCGAACCTGACATTCCTTTTCTAAACTTAGAGCATTCAACCTGCATAGGCACAGTACTATGGCATTTAGCACAGGGCTATTGATCCTGCTGTTTGTTATCTTCGCACTCTTTATTGGCGCATTTGTGCGGCATATTTTAAAAGGCACACAAGTCCCCTACACGGTTGCGCTCTTATTACTAGGCATTGCAATCGGGTTGCTACAAAGAGCAGACTTGTTTAATGCATACGCCCCAGAATTTGGCCAGAGTTTATCTTTGGTTGCCGAAATAGACTCTCACCTATTTTTATATCTGTTTTTGCCGACGCTCATTTTTGAAAGCGCATTTGCCATGGAGGTGCATTTATTCCGCCGCATGTTTACGCAAATCGCTATTTTGGCCGTCCCAGGTTTAATGCTCGCGATTTGGTTAACAGCAGAGCTCATCTTTGCCATTGTGCCCGATGGCTGGGGCTGGAGCTGGGCCATTTGCCTAATGTTTGGTGCTTTGATCAGTGCCACAGATCCGGTGGCTGTCGTCGCGCTGTTAAAAGAAGTCAGTTCTAGAAAGCGCCTTGAAACCCTCATTGAAGGCGAGTCGCTGCTCAACGACGGCACGGCAATCGTGTTCTTTTCACTTTTTTTTGTATGGGTTAGCGCCACTTACAGCGGTGATATCAACGCTGGACTTTCATCGCCTTTGCATGTCACTGCTGAGTTTTTACAAGTTGTATTAGTAGGTCTGGCAATAGGCTTAGCCGTAGGTGGTCTATGTATTATGTGGATAGAGCATGTATTTAACGACCCAATGATCGAAATCTCTTTAACCATAGCAGCTGCCTATTCAGTATTTTTTATTGCAGAGAACTTTCACGTTTCGGGGGTAGTTGCGGTTGTCACGTTAGCCATAATGTTTGCAAGTATCGGTCGAACTCGGATCAGCCCCGAAGTCGCTGGATTTTTACATCATTTTTGGGAAATGATGGCCCACATGGCCAACACACTTATCTTTTTACTGGTTGGCATATTGGTCGCTATCCGTGTACCACTAAATGATATGCAAGCATGGAAAATGCTGGCATTGCTTTACGCGGGTATTTTAATCATTAGGGCAATCTCTATCACCGTGTGTATGCCAGCCCTAACGAGATTAGGTATTGGTATTAATTTTCCAAAAGCTGCGGTGCTGTGCTGGGGTGGACTGCGCGGTGCGGTGTCATTAGCCTTGGCGCTGGCCGTAGTCGCCAGTGATGTCATACCAAAAGAAATTGGTGATCGGGTGCTGTTTTTATGTGCAGGCATCGTAGTCTTAACCATATTAGTCAACGGCTCCACAATGGGCTGCTTACTTAAAATACTCGGCTTAAACTCATTACCGCCAGCAAAACAAGCAACTGTAGACAAAGCCCAAGGCACAATCAATAATGAGCTACACGAGATGCTGCCTGTGATGATGACCAACCCATTTTTGCAAGGCGCAGACTGGGAAACCGTAAAGCAAAAATCGCAACTACAAGCACTCAATGAGACCGAAGCAAATAATAAAATAACCACAGAAGAGCTCAACACGGCATACAAAAGGAGACTACTCGAGACTGAGCGAAAACATTATTGGACGCAATTTGAACAAGGGATGTTGAGCAAGCAAGCTACTAGCAAATTAGTTGAAGCGGTTGAATCTGCCCTAGACGGTGAACCCCAAATTAGCCCAAGAACCTCCATTTATACGGTATGGCAAACCCCCAAATGGTTGCAACCACTGAGGCAATATTCATGGTTAAACAAGCTCTTATTGACCTTTTATTTTAAGAAACTTGCCTTGGGTTACGATATTGCTCGGGGGTTTATGCACGCACAAGAGGCACTGCAAAGTCATGTGCAAACCTTAGCGCCCAGCCAGTCTGCTGCCAATTTAGTGTTAAAAGATGTCAAAGATAACAAAACACGCACACTTGAGCGTATGAACAAATTACATGAGAGCTTTCCAGAGATTATTCAATCCCTGCAGACACAAGCTGCGACTAGGTTGTTGCTCAATCGCGAACGCGCTGTCATCAATGCACAGCTTAAGCAAGCTGTGTTAGATAAGCCCGAAGCTCAAAGGCTATTAGCATGCGTTGAAGACAAAATGGCCAACCTCCAAAGTGAGTCAATCTTCAAAACGACCAAGCAACAACAATTTACTAATGATATTCCTTGGGCTAAGAACTTACCGCTCGCCACACGTGAAAAACTATCCGCTTTTGTAGAGCATCAGGTTTATGAAGCGCAGCAAGTAATTTGCAACGAAAACCAGCCGCTGTCTAAAATTGGCGTTATTGTGAGAGGAAGCGTTAAAGAACAATGGAACGTATCATCAGGTAATGACGTAAAGCACACTTGTACAAATAAAGGGCCCGGCGAATCAATTGCCCTAACCGCATTGCTAAGCGGTGCATGCGCAACCGACATCACCAGTGACACCCCTTGTGATATTATGTGGCTACCTTGCGACAAGCTTAAGCAATTAATGCAAAATGATAGCCAATTAACTCAAGTAGTTTGCAAGTTAATGCAAGAATATACTAACTAATTGTTTTATATTTATTCGTTGTGCTAATACGTTCTAGCTGCTCAATTAACTGCATAACAGAGTGTTGGCTATAGACTTTGATGCCTTTGGATCTGAGCAGTTGTGCAGTAACGCCAGCACCGGTTACTTTCTTACCAGAAAAAGTGCCATCATATATTTTTTCGCTTCCGCAAGATGGGCTACCCTCTGCCAAAACCGCGTATTTTATTTGTTGTTGCAAACAAATTTGCAGCGCTTGATGGGCACCATTTAAAAAGGCATCTGTCACATCGACTCCATCATCCCCGACAACACGCGCTTGTTGGTGGATGACATCACGCCCTTCGCCTCCGATAATTTCCGCCGGCGCTCTAGGTATCGGTAAACCAGCAGAGACTTCTGGACAAAAGCCAACAAGCTTGACGTTTAGATCTAACCAACGCTTATCTGACTCATCCAGCGATAAGTTACTTCCGTTATACCTTACTTTATTGCCCATTAAACAGGCACTCACAAAGACCTTTTGCATCCATACTCCACATTTAAATACTGCACTGACTTCTATATACCCATAAAAAGTACACATAGCTTATTATAATAGAGTAGTTATTTAACACTAAAGAAATATTTATTCTTTAAATATAGAATGGACAACTTAAACCACCTAATTCATAGCATTAAAAAACAACAACATGCAAGCTTGATCCCATTTTGCATACGTATTCAATGGAATGTTCCTCAAAGCGCCTTATATTGTAAAACTCATGTAAATGAGAGGCACAATAATGAAAAATATAGTACTACCAATCGTCGCAAGTGTTTCGGTACTTGCATCAAACAGCACCTATGCTACGCCTAGTAACACAGGTGCACCAACCACATTTGTTCACCTGTTTGAATGGTCTTGGCCTGATGTCGCAAAAGAATGTGAAACCTTTTTAGGGCCACAAGGCTATGCGGCAGTCCAGGTTTCGCCGCCGAGTGAACATATCACCGGGAGTCAATGGTGGACAAGATATCAACCTGTTAGCTATCAACTTATCAGTCGCGGCGGAGATAGAGCTGCGTTCATCGACATGGTATCTCGATGTAAGGCTGCAGGGGTCGATATTTATGTCGATGCGGTGATAAATCATATGGCACACGGAAGCGGTACCGGGGTCGCAGGCAGTCAGTTTGGTAACAAACAATATCCCATCTACAGCCCAAATGACTTCCATCAAACCTGTGCAATTAACCCTGAAGATTACGGCAATAACCCATGGCGCGTGCAGCATTGTGAATTAGTGGGATTACACGATTTGGACACCGATTCACCTTATGTGCAGTCGCAGCTTGCAAATTACTTAAATGACTTGCTAGATATTGGCGTTGCGGGCTTTCGTTTAGATGCAAGCAAGCATATGCCTGCGAACGACATCGGCGATATTCTAGGTAAACTCAATAAGCAATCTGTGGTGTTCCAAGAGGTCATAGATCAAGGTGGTGAAGCTGTTCAAGCTTCCGAATACTTTCAAAATGGCTTAGTCACTGAGTTCAAATACAGCATTAAACTCAGCGAAACATTTAAAACAGGTCAGCTTGCTTGGCTTAAATCTTTTGGTGAGCAATGGGGCTTTATGCCAAGCTATAAAGCCGTTGTATTTTCTGATAACCATGACAATCAACGCGGGCATGGCGGTGCTGGCTCTATAGTCACCTTTCACGACGGCAAACTATATGAACTGGCCAATGTGTTCATGCTTGCCTACCCCTATGGCTATCCAAAGGTAATGTCTAGCTATGAATTTTATGGCAATACCGATGCCGGCGGCCCAACTGTGCCCGTTCATCAAGGTAAGAATTTAAATTGCAACGCACAGCACTGGCAATGTGAGCACAGAAAGCCCTTTATCGCAGGCGCAATGCGCTTTAGAAATCATACCAATGATGACTGGTCAGTACAAAATTGGTGGGACAATGGTAATAACCAAATTGCTTTTTCGCGCGGTAATTTAGGGTTTGTGGCCATCAATAGAGAATCAAACAATATGAATGTGAGGTTGGCAACCGGTCTCCCTGCGGGCACATATTGTGACGAGCTTTCTGGCGGTAAAAGTGCGGGATATTGCAATGGCAGAGCAATTACGGTTGATGGCGATGGAACTGCTCAAATATCACTGTCCTCTATGGATGCAATCGCTATCCATCACCAAAGTATTGCCACAGATACCCCTAATGACGGCGACGGAGATTGGCAAAGAACCGTTGTATTTATAAAAGCACAAACACAAAGCGGCCAAGATATGTTCGCACGCGGCGGCTTGGACCACAATGCAGCGTCACAGCGTGGATTGCAATGCGACCAAAATCCTGTACTTTGCCAAATTCCAATTAGACACCTAAACCTCAGAAATCAAACCACTGCACCATGGAAATCAGGAGATACCTACCTTGACTGGCAGGCAACTGAACCTGGTCAATCAAATCAAGCCCAAGGGACTGCTTTAGATTGGACAACCAATGTTTGGCCTGCAAATTGGGGTGAAAAGAAAAGCTACGATCTTCATGGATTTGGTGAGTCAGATTTAAACCAATGGGGCCCGCACTACTGGAAACTTGATGTAGAAATGGATTGCAGTCAAACTCACCAAGGCTGGTTCGAGCTAAAAGCATTTGTCAAAAATGGTCAAGGATGGGAAAGTGATATTATCCAAGCAAACCGACCTTATGCTAGCAATAACCACTTCGCGCAGTGTGGTAAGCTAAATGTATTTGAGTTTGGTAAAAACACCCACCTCATACAGGCTCTCTAGTGTTAAGATAACACCTTAAAATTTGTGTATGGCAACCGTTTTTGGTTGCCATTTTGCATACGTATTCAATACGATTATTACCATAAGACCGATATATTGTCTTTCTCAAAAAAATGAGAAATATAAGAATGAAAAATAACCGACTCCCTACCCTAGCTGGACTTGCACTCATTGCATCTACCAATGTGAATGCATCGGGGCATACCCCTAACACATTTGTACATTTGTTTGAGTGGTCTTGGCCCGATATTGCCACTGAATGCGAGACGTTTTTAGGACCTCAAGGTTACAAAGCAGTTCAAGTATCACCGCCTAATGAACATATCGCAGGCGAACAGTGGTGGACAAGATATCAGCCCGTCACTTATGAGCTGAACAGTCGAGGTGGCAACAAAGCGCAATTCGTCGATATGATAAAGCGATGCAAAGCGCAAGGCGTGGACATATATGTCGATGCAGTTATTAATCACATGGCACACGGTAGCGGTAAAAGTATTGCTGGCAAGTCTTATGGCAATAAACACTACCCTATTTACTCTCCTAAAGATTTCCACAAACCCTGTGCTATCAAAGGCACCGACTACGTAAATAATGCGTGGCGCGTGCAAAACTGTGAACTTGTTGGCCTGCACGATTTAGATACTGACTCTGTCAGCGTTCAGGCAAAAATCGCCAGTTACCTAAACAAACTTACAGGCTTAGGCGTGGCAGGATTCAGACTTGATGCCAGTAAACACATGCCCACTGAGGATATCGCCGCAATTTTAAAACAACTCAATGACTCACCGCTTATTTTTCAAGAAGTCATAGATCAAGGTGGTGAAGCAATCACATCAGTGCCATATCTCAGCAACGGCATGGTCACAGAATTTAAATACAGCGTTAAACTGAGCCATGTTTTTAAACAAGGGAAGCTTGCCTCACTTAAAACCTTTGTTAAAGACTGGGGCTTAATGCCCAGTGAAAAGGCCATCATATTCACAGACAACCACGACAACCAGCGTGGTCACGGTGGTGCTGGCGACATCGTCACGTTCAAAGATAAAACATTGTATGACCTTGCTAACGTATTTATGCTGGCCTATCCGTATGGTTATCCAAAAGTGATGTCCAGTTACGAATTTAACGGTGATACCGATGCTGGCGGGCCAAAAGTGCCTGTTCACCAATCTGGTAAACTCAACTGCCAAGACACCTTGTGGCAATGTGAACATAGAAAGCCTATGATCGCTGGCGCAATACGTTTTAGAAGTTACACGGCCGACAATCCAACCATCTCAAATTGGTGGGACAATGGTAAAAACCAAATTGCGTTTTCACGCGGAGATCTGGGCTTTGTCGCGATTAATCGTGAAGATAAAACAATGCACGCCACGCTTCAAACCGGTTTACTACCCGGCACATATTGTGATGAGTTGAGCATAGATACTAATCAAGGGCCGTGTATAGGGAGATCTATCACTGTAAAGCAAGACGGCACAGCTTTAATACAACTAAAACCTATGGATGCAATCGCCATACATCACCTTGCACGATTGAAGTAGTATGGCCTTGGTGCAAATCGCTATTGTGCGAAAAATTAATGGCACAGCGCGAAGCGCTGACATTCTTTTCGCACAAGGTGATTGACGTGCAAAATGTAACGACTGCGAGCGAAGCGAGTACGTTCAATTTGCGCAAGGTGAATATCGTGTGAAAGGTTAATGACACGGCGCGAAGCGCTGACATTCTTTTCGCGCAAGGTGAAATGAGCCATTTTAACCAAACAAAAACAATACCCCTATTAACCCAAAGCAGATCCTCTGCTACGTCATTCCGGACTTGCTCCGGAAACCATAGAATAGTCAAAGAAAAAATGGATCCTGAATCAAGTGCAAAATGTAACGACTGCAAGCGAAGCCTGTTAATTTGGCTTTGTGCAAGGTGAATATAGTGCGAATGGGTAATGTGTACTAGCTCATATCTGATATCTGACTTACAGTTTTAGTGCGTAGATTTATACTTCATGTGACAGGCAGCTATGAGCGAAAAACGGACGGTCGTTCTAATTTATTTTTGGACAAACACCCTGTTAATAGGCTAAATATAGTTGGGTAAAATTAGCTACAAAGGAACAAACGCTAACTATATTTTGTCCTTGCTAAACAACTTCTTAAATTTCATTTTGTACTCAACAAATATCCTGCTTTCCAAAGTGGTCAACTGCAAAGCTAAACAACACCTTAATCATGAAAAACATACTAACCATTAGGAACCAAAGTGGAAGTGACAAGCAGATTAATAAAAAAATGCCATAACACATTAAATTAGCAGCAACAAAAGATTGAATTGACTTCCCCTTTAAAGCATTGACTATAAATGCAGACACGATAGTGTAGCACCAAACAATTATTGCACTACTCATTGACTCAGAAAGCAACCATGCAATAACTACAATATGAACATGAATGGCGATAAAGATAAGGCGATTTTTGGGGCGATTAGAGTAAAACTCATTAGTTCCATAGCTAAAGTTAGCAATGCAGCCAGCCAACACATCACCGATTAATAGAAAAGCTATGATTGATTTCCAATTATCTAGGCTTATATCTGCAACTGAATAAACAATCCAACTTCCAAGTAAGGCAAATACAATAGTACAGCAAACCTCTAAAATTGATTGTTTTTCACCAAATACTTCGAAAAGAAATTCTGGGGTTTTAAAGTACCTCATTGTCTGTGTACCACTTCCTTATATGAATTAGTGTGATTACCAAGGGATACTGACGGTATAAGTACCAAGCGATTTTGACGTGATCACCCTATCAATGTTGTCGAGTTTCGGCAAGTTTTGCTAACCGTAACGCAGTAGTATTCATATTTTCCTTCAGCCAGATATTGCGAACGCCGCTAGCATGTATGTTAGAACCAAAACGGACAAACACACTTTAAAGAGCGAAGTAATTTTTATAGATAACATTCCAAAACAATGGGCTCTTCACCATAAAAAATTTGTGCCTGTACTATTTTGGTTTCTTGACTAAGCAATATTCACTCAGAACCGTTGATACATATCTTAAGTGGATTTCTTCCTATATTCACTGTCATGGTAGAAACAAAAATCCATACTGAAAAATAGTACATAAAATTAGCGGAAAATGAATCATGTACTTATTGTTTTCCAGAGTAAAGCCTGCGAATTTATAGTTAAACCTTTGGGAATTTAAAGAATAATACAAAGAAAAAACGGCGAACACATAATAAAAAAGAGAGGCGACAATAGCTGACGAGGTTAACCAAATCCCTTTTAAAAGAATAATTTCAAACCCTAAGTTAAATACGAAAGGGAATGAGCTAACAATAAATGCTACAGCTACTGTAATTGAGATACTTTTTTCGTTCAAAATATCCTCCCTAAGACATAACGCCAAGCGAAACGACAACGTCAGCTGTCAGGTTGCGCGCCTTGTTATACTTTTAACCCCAATAACTTTCTCGATATTTCAACATACTCTGGATTCCCTTTACCATTTAACGCCTCGATTAAGCCCTCACGACCTGATTCAATTAACGGGCTTTTTTCTGAAATAAGAATTTTAAGTGTATTTGATTTAAACCAAGGTATTGCCACTTCCTGGAAAGCCTGAAACATGGCGTCAGCACATAATTGAATTGATTCTTCAGTATTTTCATACTTGAAGCTCGATTCGTAAGGGTGTAAATCAATATCTGGCATACCATTTAATGCAACATGTTCACGAGAGTCATTAAGTGCCCGAATCAGAACATGCATTCTAAATGTTGGCCCAAACGTATATTTGTGGAAGTGAATCACATGCGCAACATGTCCTGCCTCCTTTGAAAACCAATTACTACGTCTAGTAAAATCATGCTCTCTAACCAATTTGTTAAATCTTCGTAACACTTTTTGACCATTAGCCTGTTCAATTTTCTTTGCTTCTTTCTCAGCAAGGTATTGCTCTTTCTGCTCTGCTGTTAGATGGTCAATTAATTTAAATCCTTTAGGAATCACTTCCCTCTCCTTGCAATGCATAACGCGTACGGATGGTGATTTTAGGCGCGTTTAGGCCGGAACGGACTGCGACTAATATTCACTATGACGCATTTCTTATGTATTGATTTAATCTTTATTTACAGTGTAGCCTACTGTTTTATTTGCTGAAACACTAAATTTTACGCGAGATACTTTTTCATTTGCGATATTCCCACTTGCAGATAAATCTGCATCAGCAACAAATAATTTAAACTTTCCTTTACCTTCACCTTTAGCTTCAAGCTTTGTTGTAACGGCAACATCAAAGTTAATTAAGCTATTTTTGAGGTCGTCTTTTGAATCCTTTAAAACATATTTAGCATAAAGGCAATGGTCATTCACATTAAGCTTTTTATTTGCAGCTTCGATGCCTTGTGAAATTTCGACTAATGTTTCTTCGATAAACTCTTGAAGGTTCACACATACTCCTTAAAACAAATAACGCCTTTATAAAATGAGAAAAATAGCAGGATAAAGTTAGCGACGAAGGAGCGCAAGACATACGTTTTGCGTTCACTGTTTAATTAACTTGTTATATTGCCCTACGCCCAATCTAAATTGCAAGGCAATTGATAGCTACTGAATTCTATATGAACTACACGCCTATTACTGGGGTTATTGGATTTACTTGATGAATGCAAAAGGTGTGGGCGTATGATCAATGCATCGCCGGCTTTAACCACGCACGAAAATGCTGGTTGGTTTTGAGTGATTGAGTCAATTTCATTTTGAGTCAAAATACCTAATTTATGACTATTAGGTATAACTTTTAAACAACCATTATCCTCATCACAATCATCCAAATGAATCCTAAACGCAGCCATTTTATTTAAAACATCTATAGATGGTTGAACGTGGTGTTTACCATCTTTGATACTCCAAGCTTTCCAGCCTTCAATATCAGCTTTTGTATTTACACAAATAGTTTTATCTTGATGCCAAGTAACCAACCAATTATACTCTGGCGTTTTATCAAAGAAAATTACTCTTACCAAATTAGCCTTATCCATTAAAATAGATTCAGCCATTTTCGTTAGTTTTTCAGATGAACATAATTGTTGAATAGTTTGGAATTTATCATTAGCCCCACGGATACCGTACTTTGGGTAGGTTTTAGGAAATTCATTTACTTCTGCCTTTATAGATTGCATTTCACATTGAGATAGAAAGCTCTCTAATATCTCAAAGCCGTTTTCGCTAATATTCAAGTTTCACAGCTCCCTTAAGGCAATTTAACGCCGTAAATAAACGGCTAATAATAGTTGGCTATAATTGATGAGGTACGAACCAAGTCAAGCTTTTTGGTTCCGCTCATAATGCACTTGTTAGGTTTCAGACCTAGTTTAAGCACTTTATTTTTCTGCAAGCCAGATTTCACAAATTAAAATTAAACCTACTATAGGCGGAAGAAAATAGACATAGCTACCAATGGATATATCCCAAAAATCACCATTTAAAAAAACTGGTGGCCAAGTCCATACAATCGTAAGTGCAGCAATTGAAGAGCCACATCCTACGGTAATTCCCAATGTTAACCACGCCTTAATTTTTAGCTTGCTAATTGGTAGATTTAACCAAGTGAAAGTGGCCGTACTTAAACCAATAAAGCCACCGAGAGTAACCACAAACAAATCTAACGATGCAACTTCACCTAGTAGGACCGATATTCCTGATGCAGTTAAACCCAAAATTGCTGGAATACCAGCTAAATACCCACCAGCACCAAAGAATAAGTACCACAGTTTACGCGTAGTCAAATTCATGTTGAAACCTAACAATTTAATATCGACCCAATGGGTCGTTTTTCTACCAAACCATGGGGCATTTTCCTCAATGTACCAGTTTTATCACAATAACTAACTTGTTACTATATTTATATTTTTTAATCATTATAGACATTATGGAAAGATTCAAAACGACCCACTGGGTCGTTTTCTTGACTATGGGAGAAACGCAGCGATGCTGTATATAAATACAGTTACCTTTTAGAGCTAACTTAATGAGAAATCATTCACCATTGTTAAAACGCATCGTCGAGTTTATGTTGACTAAGCAATATTCACTCAAAACCGTTGATACATACCTTAAGTGGATTTCTTCCTATATGCACTGTCATGGTAAGCGCCAATCTAAGTTGCGAATTGTTATGACCCCCGAGGAGGTTAAACGTCTCATGTCGTTTTTAAGTAAACGATATTATTTAATTTCAGGTTTAACGTGCAAATGTAATGACTGCGAGCGAAGCGAGTGCGTTCAATTTTCACAAGGTGAAGTGAGTCATTTTAACCAAAGATGACCAACACCCCTTTAAACGCACCAACCCAGTAGTAGTGGGTTAAGCATGGATCCTGAAACGAGTTCAGGATGACGGATTTGGGTTAGATGTTTAACCGATAAGAAAGCAACATCATGACCCCATCTATTAACACATCGCTTATTCTCTTTACGTCATTACGGACTTGCTCCGGAAACCATAGACTAGTCACAGAAAAAATGGTTCCTGAATCAAGCTCAGGATGACAAGGTCATTTACGTGCAAAATGCAACGACTGCGAGTGAAGTGAGCAATTTTATCGATACGCCTCTGTTAAACCAGAGCAGATTCTTTCTACGTCATTCCGGACTTGCTCCGGAAACCATAGAATAATCACAGAAAAAATGGATCCTGAATCAAGCTCAGGATGACGAAGAGATTAACGTGCGAAAAGATAATGTGTACTAGCTCATATCTGACTTACTACCTAAGTGAATAGAGTTAGACTTCACCTGACAGGCAGCTATGAGCGAAAAGCGGACGATCGTTATAATTCATTTTTGGACAGAAACGTTTTAAGTCGTCTGTATTTAGGTGAATTTCGCGTAAAAGTTTCTATGGGCTAACGGCTAATTAACGAGCTAATATAGCTTAGATAAACTGTGGATCGCAGCTGCGCTAGCTTTAGCAGTCCCACTTTAATGGCATGTAATATGTATTAATTATCCACAAAAATTAGAAATAAAAAAGTCAGTGCTAGAGTAAAGTTCAAGTACAGTGCGAACTTAATATTTGTTTGTTTAACAAAACGCCAAATTTTAGGGTTATATAGAAAGTTGATTGCTTTTTTTTGGTGCTCCCATTTTGAGCTGAAAACAACACCATCATATAACTTCGTTGCCAATTTAGGGATTAGTCTTCTGAAGCTAGCTAATATATAAAATTGCAATAAAACAGAACTGAAACCGATAATTATTGGTGAATATTGGAACATAAAGAACACCAAACCTTAGAGTGCATATAACACCTTAATAAACGGCGAAAAATAGAGGATAAACTAAGCAAAGAATGAGCGCAAGCCTGCTGTTTTGCGTCCATTTTTTAATTAAATTGTTATATGCCGATTAAAGCCAAGTCTTGCCAGATATCCTCGTAACCATCAGCAATTAGAAACCGATGCCCAGGAGGTAATGCTAAATAAGGCACTATTTGAGGAAGGTATTTATCAATATGGCTGACGTATAATGGTTTGAAGAAGTCTGCTTCATCGCTCCATTCTTCACCGCACCAGATATACCAACCACAAGTTCCATTTTCTGCAACATGCCTTAGGCCATTTATAGGAAGCTTACCGATTGTTTCAATGGCAATTCCCAATTTTTCCTTACTATTACAAGGCGTATATTCTGCATCGAATTTCGCGCAAATATCTACCTGATTACTCATTGACTTCCTTAGGCATATAACGCCTTAATAAACGACGAAAAATATTAGGCTAAAATAAGTGACCAAGGCGAAAAAAAAACGGACACGAAACAAAAACGGACAGACACATTTTTAAAAGCGAAGCAAATTTCGAGATATCATTCCAAAACAATAGGCTCTTCACTATAGAAATATCGAGAAGTACCTTACATTAGATATTAACTTCAAATAGGAATATTTTCATTTTATTAGACATGAAAAAACTTGATTTATAAGCAAGGCTCAAACAACTTATTACTAACCAACTCCCTTATACCAATTAACATCATTTTTAGCAGCATGCGCTCTTAATACCGTTTTTGAGCCTGCAAAGTTGCTATAGTGATTACTATAATTTTGCACCCTATCCAGCCAAGTTGCTTCTTCAATATTCAGCGATACTAGAATATCAGGTACACTCTTTGGGGTGGACCCTTTCTTTTTTGGGTGAACATGGCGACCCGTCCAATCAACTAACCCGAGGTAATCCAAAAACGAAAAAGGCAATGTGTTTTCATACTCTCTTGTACCAAACGATTTTAGTGTTTTTGGCTGTTTGATTTGATGTGCATTTTCATTATTTTGATTAGATTTTTGTGCAGTTGCTTTAGAGTTTTTAAAGTGCCTTATGCGCTCTTGAATCGAAGTAAAATCACTATCCTCTAGATTATTTGCCGTGTTGGCTCTGATTGGGTTTAAATCTACGTAAGCCATACAACTGAGCAATGCCGTTTCATCTAGCAAAGCTTGAGACTTGTACCGCCCTTCCCAGTATTTACCGGTACAATTATCTTCTTTGTTTGCTTCTTTTGCTATGTATTCATTGAGGTTTTTCATAAACCAGCTGATGTCGTACAACCGAACTCGCCATTTTTCAACTAACTCAGATACAAGTAACTGCTCTGCCTCACTGAGCGTATCACCGTGAAGGTATCTATCAATGATTGGGCTACCCTTGTATAACCTATACCATCTTGATATCACTTCATTATCTGACCAATTAAGTGCTTGCTGTCTATTCACTTTGACGACCAAATGATAGTGATTACTCATGATGGCATAAGCCACTATTTCAATGGCAAATACACTGCTTAGCAACTTTACTCTATCGACTAACCATGTTCGTCTATGGTCAAAGTTTTTACCTGTATACTTATCCTCTCCGCACAAAAAAGCACGGCGTACACACCGTGCTATAAAGTGATAATAAGACGTCGACGACAAATCTATCAGGGCTTTCCTTGCTCTTGTCATTCCTATTCAACTCAACGTAAAACTGGATATTTAAACAGTAGTCAAATAACTCGAATTAAGCAAAAGATTTGTGTCTGTCCTATTAGTTTCTCCTATTAGTTTCGGTTTCTGGCTTGTTAGGTTTCTGATTATAAACACTTACTGCTACGTGTCCTGTGTACTTTGCGCCCTTCACTTGAAATAAAAACAAAATAATTATTATCGATAGTGACTACCTTGTCTGTGACTATTATACCCACTGGAAGAGGGTTTTGACCGCTACTTTCTGTTACCTTGAGCGTAAGTTGCCCGTCTTCAATATACCAACTGCCCAAAGTAATTGAGTCTATTGAATTACATTGACCAGAAGTGTATTGAATATGCTCTATAATTCCATCATTTCTATAGTTGCTAACATGACCTTCTTGTCCATAATACATATCAGTTTTTGAAATTGTCCATGAGCCAACTAAGCGTTTTGAAAGTTCAATATCTGTAATTGGTTGAGCAATAACATCAATTGATATAGATAACAAAAACGCGACTACTACATATTTCAATTTAATCACCATTTTTAAAGTAAACTAACACCCACATTAATAGGCAAATTACAAGTATATAAAACAAGCAGTGTATGAACAAAAACCAGCTGCTATTTGTCCTGATTTAATTGTTTGTTAGCAGTACTTTTAACCTCGCCAACCGTTAGCAATGCTGCTATATAAACAAGTGCAAGGAGATCTATAGCAAATGATTGTGTTGGCAAAGTGGCCGTGTATTCTCGGTAAAAAAAACCAGGAGAAAATGGTGCGGATAATATTAATTCATATGCCTCGCCCCAACTTAAGCCAATATGTACGCCACCTAATCCGGAGTAATTTGCTGAAATTGAACCGATAGCAATACTTGGTATTTGTAAAATCTGGTTAAAAATGGATACCCAATACCACTTGTACCTCTCTTTCACGGCAGTAAAGCCTGCAATAGCATTCAAGGTGATAAAGAACAAATAGTACACCGTTCCTTCAATAGAAGCACCGCCACCTAGAAGTGAGTTTATAAAGAAATACAAGATTACTATTGAGGCAACTAATTGGAAATAACCAATTATCTTGACTCTATGTTCGGCTAACGAAAAGGCCTCTTCTTCTGACTTGATTACTGCGTCATTAACTTCTTCTTTTCGGTTTTCGAGTTCAGAGAGTAATAATGCGTAGTTTGGTGAATCAGGGGAAATATTCTTTTTTACATCAAATAATTCATCAATTGTGTATTTTGAGTAATCGATATTGCTCATATGCTTCCTTCTACTGCTAACTCCCTGTTACGGGGCTGATAATGTTTGGCTAAAATGTGTAGCGAAGCGAAACCGAGCCAAACTTTACCAGTCCCGTCTTGAACAGCTTGTTAGAAATGATTTATAGCAATGCAAAACCTTTAGGCGCTAGAGGTTTATTAAATTTGTATAAATTGACGTAAATAATAGCTGGCTTTTCTTGACCTTTATATGACAGCTGGTAACGATCTAACATGCCACCGCCAAAAGGCATTGATTTATCTTCAAATGCACAGCAACTGCCAAGCCGTGTAACTTTAACTTTTTCACCGTTCGGACCTATTAGCCCTTCAAAATATTCTATGTGTGCACCAGCACTTTTAGTACCACGTAAAAAGCCACCCAATTCTATTGGCTTATTCTCCGTGTAGCCGTACTCAGGATCATTTGACGTTAATTGAAAACTACCCGCCGAAAGAGGTTTTTTCGGTGTAGTATCACACCCGAGAATTAATAAAGTGAAAAAGATCACTAAAACTTGCTTCATTGCAGATACTCCATTTTATTTCTAACGCCTCGCTTAAGCGGTTGTTAGTTACCGCATTACTTCCCTAACTTTATACAGTTAGGCTTTACTTTAAATACTCCATGTGTTGCTGATAATATGGAATTTGAGACTTTACTTGTATTAAAACCCAATAGCACCATAGCCATTGGTGGGACAACTTTCATTTCTACAGGGCAGTCTCCTTTATATGTCATGACAAAACCAATCGGCAAAGCACCATCTCTCTTAAGCCAAACTTTAGAAGTTAGTTCACCATTGACACTGCTTTTTAAAACTTCTTCAAATTTCCAATCGAAGTAGTCAATAGCCTCTGCAACTGAGGCTGTAGCCATAAATCTTACTTGCCTATGGGTCATATTTATTTTCTGCGCTACATACGCACTACTGACATAGTCATTTTGTGATTGGTGAAGATGAGTCCAAGCCGAGTTTGTTAGCTCCGTATTCGGTTTCATCGGCGAATTACACTTTATTCTTCCTAAAAGAAGGAAATCCCTAGTACCTAAGCTCACCATCTGCCCCGCAACTGGAGACTTAAAGCTTCCGTGTATAGTTTCATCCCATTTCGAAAGAGTTTTAAAACCATCAGGGCAAGTTTCCTCAGCTGCTTTTACCCAGCTTTCCTCAACAAACACTTTATCTGTACCGTGATACTCAATGTAATATGTACCGTTTTTAGGAATAACCACGTAGCCATACTTAGCCTTAAGTGGTTGGTAAGTTGCTGTACACCCCGTCAGGATTACTGCTAAAAAAATTAAAACTAATCTCGATATCATTATTTGACTCTTAAATTTTGGGGGCTGGAAAAACGCCCGTGGTAACTAACGCTCGCCTAAGCGGAAAGTTTCCAGACAGAAGCGCTTTGTTAGGACTTTTCATAAAACTGAGCCACGTTGTCGTTACCAATAGTTTTAGCCAATAACACAGGGCTGACACCCGACTTATTTTCAGCATTTGGGTTTGCTCCAGCACACAAAAGAAGCTCTATAACACTGCCATCCCCCTTGCACGACATGGTTGCCCTCCAGAGCGGAGTGTTACCAAAGACATCCCTTAACTCTAAGTCTGCTCCGGCTTCTAAAAGTAATGAAGCTGTTGCACAGCAATTTGTTTGAGCGGCGCAATGCAATGCTGCCCAGCCTTGTTTACATTGACGATTTATTAGCGCACCTGACTGAATAAGTGCTCGAACCTTCTCTGCATTTCCTTCTAAAGCAGCATAATGAAGTTCTGAACGATCATCTTTATCGATATTCATGTGTATCCCTAACACCTCGCTTAACCGGCGCAAAATAGCAGGCTAGAATTAGCGACTAAAGAGCACAAGCCTGTTGTTTTGCGTCCTTTGGTTGAAGCGTTTGTGATGTGTTTAATTACTCATAGTGTCTTGCTGCTTGAATTGCATCTGCAAATAGCTGCCAACTTGGCGTATCTGCGTCAACTGCTAGATTGAAGTTTTTATAATACCCATCAGCATCATTGAGCCAAGCTCCAAGAGCTTCAACAAAATCACTAGCAGTTTTATTTTCCCAACTTTCAGGATTTTCCAAGGACAAAGACTTTATCAATGATAAAAGTTCGCTCTTGCTATTTACACTCGGTTTATTCATAAACGTACAACTTAGTTGAACACATAACGCGGCGGGAAGGCATCGGGTGGATGGGTTTTGTTAAGCGCTTTCTCGGACCCAAGTCAACCCAACCTCTTCTTCCGCTGTGGAGCAGCAAAAAAGTAAAGAGCCGCCATGGCTGCTTTGCTTAAGGATCTTGTCAGCCTTGCTTTCGATAGCATTCACCATATCTAGATAGAAACGACTATCAACGCATTCGTCTTCAATATATTTTTCAACGATGTTAATCGCAGTAAAGTCGCCAAGTGATAGATTACGACCAATATTAGCTTGCCATAGTAAGGCTTGCTCAAGATCTCCTTCGATGATGGACTGTCGAAAGTATTTCATACTGTACTTGTTCGATTCAGCTAATCGAACTTTCGAGTTTTCTTCAGTGTCAATACAAATACTTACAAAGCCAGATTCGTGTTCGTAATAAATCGCAAAGGTATATATATCAAGGTTACACGCTTTCAGAAGTGTTTCATCTATGAGATTTTCGAATAAGTCCATTACTACCTCTTACGGCTTAACAATTTAATATCGATCCAATGGGTCGTTTTTCTACCGAACCACGGGGTATTTTTCTCTTTTTACCAGTTTTATCACAATAACTAACTTGTTGCTACATATATATTTTTCAATCATTATAGACATTATGGAAAGGATCAAAACGACCCAATAGGTCGTTTTCTTGACTATGGGAGATACACAGTAACTCTGTGTATAAATACAGATATCTTTTAGAGCTGACTTAATGAGAACTCATTCACCATTTTTAAGCCACATCGTCGAGTTTATGTTGACTAAGCAATATTCACTCAGAACCGTTGATACATACCTTAAGTGGATTTCTCCCTATATTCACTGTCATGGTAAACGACACCCAGCTTAAATGTATGGTAGAGGCTTACATGTAATCTATTAATGCTGAAACCGAACAAAGCAGATTGAATATGGATCCTGAATCAAATTCAGGATTAACGTGCAAAATGTAACGACTGCGAGCGAAGCGAGTACGTTTAATTTGCGCAAGGTGAATATCGTGTGAAAGGTTAATGACACATCGCGAAGCGCTGGCATTCTTTTCACGCAAGGTGAAATGAACCATTCTAACCAAAGGTAATCGATACGCCTCTATTAACCCATCGCAGATTCTCTACGTCATTCCGGACTTGCTCCGGAAACCATAAACTAGCCGCAGAATAAATAGTTCCTGATTCAAACTCAAGAACACAAACACTCGATACCTTATGCCTTAAATGAATCAACCTTTTCTTTCAAGCTGCTGGTGTAATCCCCCAGTGCACTACTCACCTCAGCATTGAGCTGCGCGTTTTTAGCAATTTCTATGATGCTATTGTTAAATTCATTAATATTTGTGCTAATCTCAGCAATCACAGAGGTTTGCTCTTCAGTCGCAGTCGAAACTTGTACATTCATATCGATGATCTCGTTCACCGCGCTATTGATTTCATTCATATATTTTGCCGACTCGTTCGCTTTTTCAACGCTCGAAGTCGCACTCGTTTGCGCATTTTCCATCGCAGTAACGGCATTTTGCGCCATTGACTGTAGCTTGGTGATCATCTCTTTAATTGACTCAGTTGCTTTTTGCGTATTATGCGCCAGCTGCCTAACTTCATCTGCAACGACCGCAAAGCCTCTGCCCGACTCGCCAGCCCGAGCAGCTTCAATCGCAGCATTTAATGCCAATAAATTGGTTTGTTCGGCAACACCTTGGATCATCAATACAACTTGGTTAATTTCGTTACTTTGCGTATTTAAAGCTTGAATTTGTTCGGTATTGTCTGCAACCAAGCCGGCTAACTGCTCAATCGACTGGATATTTTGAGTGATGGTACTCGTACCTTGCTGAGCAAGCGTACCCGATGTTTCAGCTTTTTGTGCTGTTAACTGTGCATTGTTAGCCACTTCTTGAATAGCAGCACTCATTTGCGTCACAGCTGTCGCAATCATAGCGGTTTGCTGCTCTTGATCCTGAGACGTATTTGCCATCGATGAGCTAATAGATGTCAAATTGGTAGATGTCGAGGTCAATTCACCTATCATTTCAATAAGACTTTGAACAAGGTTGTGCAAACAATCGACCATCATATTAAAGTCATTGCCAATTTCGCTAAGCTCGTCTTCGCCAACCACTTTTACCCGCTGCGTTAAATCCGCATTTTGTGCAATGGTTTTAATGGTACGTCGCAAACCTTTTAATGGCTTATGGATAGAGCCGTAGATCAACCAACTTACACTCAGCATAACAACAATCACAAGTACAGACGCGACTATCATGCCAATCCTTGCTGCACCCGCTTCTTCATGACTCACTTCAATCAGTTTGCTGGCTTCATCTAGCTGCAGCACCATCAGTTCATTGTAACCTTTGCTCAGTGGGTCAAACGTCTCGTAGAGATCTTTAACAAACTGGTTGTAAGGCACAGAGTCAAACTTATCTTGTGCTATTAAGCGCTGATACTCTTGAATAAGCTGATTAACTTCCCGCTCAGCCTGCTTAATTTGCTGAACTATCGATTGCTCTTGACTGGTCAACTTACCTCCTAAGTAAATTTCCCACTCGGCTATGGCTATTGATTTGGCCTCTTCAATATTATCAAGCGCTTGTGATGGCGTTAATTGCTTGCCTCTTAACTTATGAAATGTATCAACAATAACCACCGCATAGTTATCTGAGACCACTTTAATCTCTTTAAGTGGTAAGACTCGGCCAGAGTACATCTTGTCCATGTTCGTAACGAGGTGAGAAATCGTAGTGAGCGTAAACACTGTCGCAATCACAAAAAGGATTGCAGGTAATCCAGACAACGACAATAAACGGCTTTGTACAGAGAAATTATTCAACATCAAATTTTCCTTAGGCTTTGCCTAGTTACCTTGATATTTGAGTATTGACTAACTATGTGAAATTACAATGTAAAAATGGAATTGATCTACTAAAGTCTTGGATCAAATTGGCTGTTCAAACCACTTTGTCACATAATCGAAAAAGATCACTGTGTGACAAGCTAATTTAGCGACGCATTCAATATTATAAACTTGCCATATAATACACTTGGCAAACTACTGCTAAATAACTTAAAAACAGTACTTTATGTGCAATGGGCTGCTGAGTCTTAAATGCTGAAATAAATGCACAAATAAGTGAAAATATAAGAGAGAGGAAGTATACTATTGCCATCACAAACACAATTTGTTGCGGCAGATAAAAATCACAGTCATAAGAGCACCTACAGAACCGCTCTATCATTAAGCTGGCCAATATCGTTTGTAACGCCCCCCAACGCTTAATAAGAGCAAAGCGATATGTGGCAAATGTTGGAAAATAAATCCTTGTTTATAGTCCACTATATATCCTTTTAAAACATTAGAACAGCATCATGCACTAGTATAAAACGCTCCACCAGCACCAAATTGATATGCCTCTAATGTTTTAAGTAAGTCTTTTGCAAATTCGATCTCTGACTCAACACCATTTTTAGTCGCTTCTCTTAACTTGTCACGCTGCATTGCGATGACATCAATCTGCTCACTCTCAGCCTTAGCAAGCGCAGCTGGTGACACAGCACCACTCGCCTGATTAAGTCCTGTTTTTGTTGCGTGATAATGCAAAGACAGTGATGCATGTTGACCAAGATTTATTACTCCTTCGTCATATAATACCTTTGATGCCGCTGAGAGCTCTTTCATCGACATTTTTGTAAAATCATACTCTTTCTCAATCGCGAGCTGAGCACTATCTGTATGGTGCGGCAATACTTTGCCTGGCTTTTCCGTAGATAAATTATCTCGGTTTTGAGTCTGATATTGGTTATAACTAAAAGATTGGCCTTGAACAATCACTATACTTATCCTTGTTCCCTTGATTACATCAGTGACTGCAAGGTATATGCCTATTATTTTCAAATAATGCATATATTGAAAATAAAGACGCGTCCAGTGAGCTCTTCAAATAACTTCAAAACGAACAGATTTCAGCCAACCTTAAAAATAATAAAGCCCGCTTTTGCGGGCCTTCGTCAAGCGTACTCTAGTTACATTCAACGATTGAAGCTTCTGATGTTGATGCCCTAAGCGCTATTTTACTCACCCCTACTTCAGCGTTTCCAGCAAGCGAGAGTTTAAATGGAGACATTGTTTGAGATAACTCAGCGCCAAGGCATGCAAAGCAAGTCAAAGGCACGGCTAACTGCTGCCAACCATTTCTCATCTGGTATTTTCACTTGTGAGCGGCATTTCATCTCTCTCTGACAATTCATCCCTATATAGGCTTCTGAGATCGAACCTGATTTTAAGGATATATCAAATGTTAAGTACGCTCATATTACTTAAACAGGGAAATCTGTTTTAAATTATTGAGTTTATTTTACTTTGTAAGAGTGGTAATACATATTAAACCAAGCAAACAAAAACGCCCTCGGCCATATGACCGAGGGCGTTAAAAATCGATATTACTTTTTAAAAGCTAGAGCAAATTAAGCTGATTGCTTACGCTGCGCTTCTTTTTGCGCTTGCTTTTGCTCTTTACGTTGACGCAGTGCTTCTTGCGCTTCGTGACCAATATGGCCTTCACCACGTTCTTTTGCCAGTTCCATTTGCTTTTGGCGCTCTGCAAAACGGGCTTTTTGCTCTTCAGTCACATTGTCGAAGCAGTGGTGGCAAGAAACCCCTTCCATGTACTGCTCTAATTGCATTTCTTCCTCAGTGATAGGCATGCGACATGCGTGACATTGCTCGTAAGAGCCTTTGTTTAGGTCATGGTCAACTGCGACGCGGTTATCAAATACGAAACACTCACCTTCCCACATTGTCTCTTCTTTTGGCACGTCTTCTAAATACTTAAGAATACCGCCTTCTAGGTGATAAACCTCTTCAAAACCCTGCTCTTTCATGTAAGCAGTTGATTTTTCGCAGCGAATACCGCCAGTACAGAACATAGCTACTTTTTTGTTTTTCTTAGGGTCTAGGTTTTTTTCAGCCCATTCAGGGAATTCGCGGAAAGTTTTAGTTTTTGGGTCAACTGCATTTTTGAACGTGCCGATTTCAATTTCGTAATCGTTACGTGTATCAACAAGTACCACTTCTGGATCTGAGATAAGTGCATTCCAATCTTCAGGCTTAACATAAGTACCCACCACTTTTTTCGGGTCGATACCGTGTACACCCATGGTCACGATCTCTTTTTTCAACTTAACTTTAGTGCGGTAGAACGGACATGTTTCGTCGTAAGACTCTTTGTAAACGATGTTGTCTAAACCGGGTTGTTTGTCTAGCCATGCTAGCAATGCATCAATGCCTTCACGCTGCGCAGCAACGGTACCGTTAATACCTTCTTCTGCTAGAAGTAGCGTACCACGCACTTCGTTTTCTTCCATAACTTGCAATAAAGGTTGGCGGATCTGCTCAAAGTTAGGCAGTGAAACGAACTTATACATTGCACAAACAACATAAGGTTTAGTCATAATAATTCTCTTTTATAAGCTTTAAAACAACCTACACTTAAACACGACGCGTAGGCACAAACCGAATCGTAAATCCGGCGCTGAGGCGTGTATTTTACGGATTTATGAAACAAATGCAAAACACGCAGAATCAAGTGCTGAGTTTTTGTTCCAAGTGATTAAAACAAAAGCAAAAACAGTTTTAACCCTATATTTATATAGTGCCTTTGTCTGGCACTTTGCTATAATGGCGCGTTTTTTAGAATAATGATTGGAGAAAGTAACTTTGAGATTTTCCGAACTCGGCCTTGACCTACGCTTTGAGAAGCAATTACAACATCAAGGAATTAATGAGCCAACAGAGATCCAAGCTCATGCTATCCCTACCGCACTTGCAGGCCACGATGTTTTTGCCCAGTCAAAAACCGGTTCAGGAAAGACCTTGGCGTTTTTATTACCTGCTGTTCAGCGTGTAATGAAACAAAAAGCGCTGAGTAAGCGCGACCCACGTGTACTCATTGTTGCTCCTACCCGTGAACTTGCTAACCAAGTATTTTCACAGTGTCGTCTATTAATTGCAGGTACTGCAATGACAGCCACTAAGGTACTCGGTGGTGAGAACTTTAATGATCAGGTTAAAGCGCTACGTAAAAACCCGCACTTTGTGATTGGCACACCGGGTCGTATTACTGACCATCTAGAGCAGCAATCCCTGCGTTTGTCTGGCCTTGAGCTACTTATTTTTGATGAAGCAGACCGAATGCTTGATTTGGGTTTTGACAAGCAACTTAATGCGATTAACAGCCAAGCTGATCACCGCCTGCGTCAAACTATGTTGTTCTCAGCGACCTTAGAGCACGCGCAAGTTGAAATTACTGCCAAAGCACTTTTACAGTCTCCAAAAAAGATTTTATTAAGTGGCAGTAACGAAAAACACGGCGACATTCAACAAGCGCTGTATTTCGCAGACCACCTTGATCACAAAGAAGCGTTACTTAAACACTTTGTTCAACAAGACGAAGTTGGCCAGTGCATCATCTTTACCGCGACCCGCCAAGACACTACGCGTTTAAGTGAGCTGTTAAATGAGATGGACATCAAAGCAATTGGCCTCGCAGGTGATTTAGCGCAAAACAAGCGCCTAGATATCATGGATGCATTCAGCCGTGGCATTTATAAAGTGTTAGTGACTACCGATGTCGCTTCACGTGGTCTTGACCTATTAAACGTGACGCACGTAATCAACTTTGACCTACCAAAGCAAGCGGAAGAATACGTTCACCGTATCGGTCGTACAGGACGCGCAGGATTTAAAGGCACTGCGGCGTCACTGGTTGGTCCAAAAGACTGGAAGAGCTATAAAGCGATTGCACAGTACTTAAAAGAAGAACTGACTTTCCACACAGTAGAAGGTTTAGAAGGTAAGTTTAAAGGCTTTAAAGAAAAGCCTAAAAAACCTGCTTATAAAGGTAAGAAGCCGCAAAAAGCAAATAAGCCAGAACAAAAGCGTAAGTTTACTAAAAAGCCTAAAGTGCCGAAAAAACCGATTGCAGCACCATTTGATGTGGATGGTCATGCACCACTTCGCAGAAAACCAAAGCCAACTGAGGAATAAACCATGCTAGGAACTAAGCAATTTTTAATGATTGAAGAGATCTGTGCAGAAGGCGCATACCTCGACGGCAAAGAGCTTGGCGATGTATTTTTGCCTTTGGATGAAAAGCCTGAATATTTAGAAGAAGGCGATAACGTCGAAGTCTTTATTTACTCAGATAACCAAGGTCATGCCTGTGCAACTACCAAAGATCCCATTGCACAAGTAGGTGAGTTTGCCTTACTTCGTGTGAAGCAAATTAACAAAGTTGGTGCATTTATGGACTTGGGCATCGCAAAAGATGTACTAGCGCCATACAACGAGCAAAAGCCAAAAATGCGTGAAGGCTATAGCTACCTAGTAAAGCTTTATTTGGACAATGCCAGCAAGCGTTTATGCGCTTCAAGTAACCTCAATAAGTTTGTTAATAAAACACCTGCGAATTACGAGAAAAACCAAGAAGTCGATTTAATCGTGGCTGCTAAAACAGATCTTGGCTACAAAGTGGTTATTAATGAAACGCACTTTGGCATGGTGTTCTTTAATACGGTATTTAAGCGTATGTACATCGGCCAGCGTATGAAAGGCTTTATTAAGCAAGTACGCGAAGGCGACAAAATTGATGTGCTACTTGAAAAGCCGGGGATCGAGAAGATTTCAGGCCTTGGTGAGCAAATCCTTGCCAAGCTAGAAGAAAACAACGGCTTTTTACCTTTAGGTGACAAGTCAGACCCTCAACTTATCAAGCAAGCTTTCTCAACCAGTAAAGCTAACTTTAAAAAAGCCATTGGTGGCTTATTTAAGCAAGGCAAGATTGATATCGAAGCGAACTCAATTTCACTTCGAAAATAGTCTTTTTGGTGACTTGAACCTTGCTTTAAGTCACCTCTCCTATCTCGTTTATTACTTTAATAAAATCATAATGTTGTACTGATATCCGTGTTTGGTAATAGTACTGTGTCGGTTTAACGCCCGGTAGGCAATAAAGATTAACTTTTGCTCTATACGCCTCGCCAACAACTTCTACTTGTTTATTCAAAAAGAACACCTCAGGACTTTGTCCATGCAGTTCAGTAAGCTGTTTTATTTCCTCTAAATCCAGTACGATTGCAACACTGCGCCTATCACGATAATCATCTTCAGTATTTAAAAATACAACACTTCCTCGCCTTGCGGCAGACTTAACTTTAAAACGATAAACGCCATAAATAGAGTTTGGTGCGGCTGCTTCTGTTTTGGCTATTAAGTCCATCGTTTTAGGTGCATCGTAGACATTGCTTGGCATGCAAGCCTCTAGAAATAAAACTAAAATACTAGGTAGAGCTCCTTTCATTATTTTCCCTCATGCTTTTATATATCGAGAAAATATCTTAAAGGTATATTGTTGAATAATTATTTTGGTTTGATAACAAGGAGCGTTGTATGGTGTGAGTAATAAGGAAGCTGTTTTACGAACTATATCGGTGTCCCCCTCCTAAAGGCCTATGCTATTTCACTCGTATTAAACGGCCTGATAGTTGTAATCAGACCGTACCACTCATAATGCTGGAAATTACAACGCAAATCCTTCGATATATTCTGCTGCTATTTTATCGGTAAAATGAATAGGTAGAGCACCAGCAAGGTTTGTTAGCACAACCACAGATACATTATCTTCTGGGTAATACACCATGGTTACCGCGTTACCGCCGCTGGCACTGACCGCAGGGTGATTTTCTCTGTCTATTACTTGCCAGCCAATGGCATAACCATTTTGCAGCTTGTCAAAGCCTCTAATGGTGCCATCATTTAGCACCACCGGTGCCCAAAGCCCATCCAGGTTTTTAGTCAGTTTTTTGTTTGTCAGTGCAATCAGGTAATTGGCCAATTCTGTCGCAGTTGAATTCATACCTGCTGCGGTTCTCATCATGTATGAAAACTGACCCTGAATATTGATAAAGCGCTTGTTTTGACCATCATAAACGTACTGCTGCGCCTGATCCTTAATCACTGGTGTCATATATTCAAAACCAGCGTCGGCGGTTAAGTTCATCTTGGCGCGTTTTAACTGATGCTCTGTTATAAACTCAATAAAGTTACCATCAACGTATTTATCAATAATTTTACCGACAATCACATAACCCGTTTGGTTATAAGAAAATTGGCTATTCACTTCAGACGCCATAGGTAATGTTTGCACTTTATCCCAAGACGCTTTTGGGTTACCTCTGACAATTAAGTCTATGTTATGTCCGCTTAAAATCCTTGGTAAACCAGAGGTGTGGGCCATCAGGTGTTTAATTTTAATCTTTTGCCACGCATTGGGTAAATCTGGTAAATGCTTGCCAATTTCATCATCAATTGACAATATGCCTTGCTCCTCCAATTGCATTAAGGCAACCCCTGTGAAGGCTTTGGTCATTGAATTTATCGAAAAAATGGAGCTATTTTTAACCGGTACGTCATGTTGTAAGTTAGCCAAACCATAGCTTTGGGCTGTTACGATTTTATTGTTCTTTACCACTGCAAGTTGCAACCCAGGAATATTGCGTTTTTCCATGGTGTGTTTTATTAGGTCATCAACGGAGTTAGCGTATGCAGACAATGTCGTGCTAGCAATTATTGTGTAGAGTGCGGCAAATCTGGCCGATTTGAAAACCGATGTCATCATCCGTATGTTGTCCTTGTTTTTAATAAATATTCACAAGGAGGATACAATAAATAACATCTTACAGTAAGTGAAGCGTGCCTATTTATTCCATAAATAAGAATAAAATAGTGAAAACGACCATACCCTTAATTTAGAATGGCCGTTTTTTGTGCGTTATTAATCTTAACAACTTCAAGCTAATTGCTTTTATTTTGCAATGTCTCAATCTCTTTCCAAATAGCCTCAGCTTCAGCTGTTAACATGGCATAGCCCTTAATGTCTCCATTTCTTTGCGCATGCATACCTTGCTCAAGCTTTTTGTCGTAAATCTTTCTGAGTTTTTTTACTGGGTCAGGTTTTAAAAATCCAAACATACCTTTATCTCGTGTTAGTCTTTTCTCACTAAACGAATTGAGTAACGGTATGGATCAGTTGTGCTTTTTAATTCACTAAGATATTTAAATCAAACTACTGCGTTTCTGACCAGACAGCGAATTCATTACCGCTTGGCTCTACAAAGTGAAAGCGACAGCCGCCCGGAAATTCAAAGATAGGTTTTACAACTTCACCGCCATTTTCAACTACCTTTGCCTGTGTTGCCTTAATATCACTACTGTAAAATACCAATAGCGCGCCACCACTTGCAACTTGGCTGGACATTTCCGCTTTATAAAAGCCCCCATCTAACCCTTGGTTTGTAAAAGCAGTATATTCAGGGCCGTAATCGACGAACTCCCAACCAAAAACCTGAGTAAAGAAAGCTTTTGTCGCTTGCAAATCATTTGCAGCAAACTCCACATAATTGAGTTTTTCATGTTGATTCATGATTGTTTTCCCCCAAGTTTGACTAATTTTTTTAGTGATAATTACGACAAACTTGTGTCATTAGTTACCCGTGCCCGGCCTTTTTTCTTTTGGGAGTTGATCTCCACCACTTCGAACAGATATATGCTTTAACAGACTGCCGCATTTGAACACTCTAGTGGCAAATCATACAGTCTATGAGCTTATCAAACCTCAGCGTTAACATGCCACCATTTCGGCTTTTTTGATACATAAGAATGTGAGGTTGGCCTAAGTGCGACTCTATTGGGCGAATCAAAAGTGCCGAGCACTAAAGCAATCACTGGGTCGTCATCTATGGCCCCTAATGTGCTACCACACACGTCGCAAAAGCTACGTGATGAATAGTCTGAAGAACGCCAAATTTTCGGAATTCCCCCCGGTCCAACCCAGTTAACGTCTTTTTTATCAAACTCAACCCATACTTGAGTTAATGAACCGCTATGACGCTGACACATTTTACACGAGCAAGTATGTGGATTACGCGCTTCACCTGTTGCGACAAATCGAATGTTTCCGCACAAGCACCCGCCATTATATTGACTTTTCATTCATTCCCTTACGCGTTGGGTTTATATTTTTATTAATCTTAACCGGTCATTTTTGACCTAGTAATAATACTTCTAATTTTTAAAATATATAATCATTTAAAATGGAATCATATAATGAAAGTTAAGGAATTACAAAACCCAACCTCCGACTCACAACTCAATGATATATTATATAAACGTGTGATATATCTTTCTAGTTCCGAAACTCAAGCATTTCCTTTATTAGAAGGCATGATCTGCTCTAATCATACAGGGCACTTTGATAATGGAGTATAATCCAAATATCGAGTGGAAAATGACAAAAAGAACAAATAGAAGTTATCCAACAGAGTTTAAGCAAGAAGCTGTTGCATTGGTCACAGAACAAATTCATAGCGTTGCCAAAGCAGCAGCATCCTTAGGGATCACAGATAAGTTACCATACAACTGGATAGCTAAGTTTGAAGCAGAGCAATCTGGAACAAGCCTAAATGCTGATTAGCGAGCTGAGATTTTGAAGGTTATTAATAAAAATCAATGATTAGGCACACAAAGAAGAAATCCTAAAAAATGCCTATTCCCTGTTGCTAAAGGAAACCAAACAGCGTTTAAAACGATAAAACAACTCTCGTCGATATTTCCTGTTACGCAGCTTTGTAGAGTAATTGGTGTGAGTCGCAGCACTTATTATGATTGGCTGAATAGGCCTGTGAAGTGCATCGCACCTGAGCAGCTTAATCTATATCTAAGCGCCAAAGCGATTTTAAAAGCAGCCGAAATAGCTTGGGTTACCGAGAATTAAAGAAACAGTTATGCAAGAAAGACTTTCAGGTGAGTAATTATAGAGTTCAACAGTTCATGAAAAAGCTCAGCTTAATTGTGATACAATGGGTTGCCTATAAGGTAGCGACGAAGCGCAAACACAGTGATAGCGTGGCTGATAACTTATTGTATCAAAAGTTCAATCCTGTAGCAGCAAATCAAGTTTGGACTGGTGATGTCACGTACTTGAGAACGGGTGAAGGCTGAATGTACCTAGTAATGGATTTATACTCCTGACGAATTGACGGCTGACACATTGATAAGCGCATGACGACAGACTTAGTAAGTAAAGCGATTATAAAAGCGCATAATTTGCGCCCACCACCAATAGGTTTAGTGTACCATTCAGGTCGGGGTCACAATACACCAGTTCGGGACAGCATGGGAGATGTAGGTGCTTGTTGGGATAACGCGGTTGCAGAACGCTTCTTCGGGTACTTAAAGTATGATTGGTTGTTAAAAGTGCCTCAGCCAACACGAAAATATATGAGAACAGACGTAGCCGCGTATATACACTATTACAACTTAGAAAGATTGCATACTGCTAATGGTGATTTATCGCCAGCGGAGTATGAGCTAAGTTCTTTAAGAAAAGTGTCCTGATTTAGTTGTGCAGAACAAACCTCAATGGAAGATATCGAGATACAGAAAAAATTAGATGTCTTAGCATTAGCAGACAAGCTTGGCAACGTATCCGAAGCTGCTATGCTCAGTGGTGTATCAAGAGACACCATTTACCGCCACAGGCGACTCATCAAAGAAGGCGGAATTGACGCGCTAAGGCGGCAAGAGACACCTGATTTACGATATAAAAATAGAACCGAAGAAGAACTAGAAAAAGTCGTTATAGACTTCAGCCTTAAAAACCCTCACCTAGGCCAAGCTCAAATATCTCGTCAGCTCAAGGCTAAAATGGACATTGAAATCAGTTGAATTAGTCTCGACTTCATCTGACATTTCGATTTGAAAAATTGAGAGTTACCCGTTTTGATAAAGGTGTCGAATCTTTTAATCAAAACAACTTAAAGGTGGTAACTCTCATGTTACATACTAACAACCCAATCATTAAACACAAAACTGGTTTGCTTAATCTTGCTGAAGAATTAGGTAATGTTTCTAAAGCCTGTAAAGTTATGGGCGTTTCAAGAGATACATTTTATCGATATCAAGAGCTGGTCGAAGATGGCGGGCTCGATGCGTTAGTTGATAAAAGTCGTAAGTCTCCAAACATTAAAAACAGAGTCGATGAGGCAACTGAACAAGCTGTTATAAAATATGCTGTTGATTACCCTGCTCACGGCCAACACAGAACGAGTAATGAATTAAGAAAGCAAGGTGTATTTGTATCAGGCAGTGGTGTTCGGTCGATATGGCTACGTCATAATTTAGAGAACTTTAAGAAGCGCCTGAAAGCATTGGAAGACAAAGTAGCTAACGAAGGTATTATCTTAACAGACAGCCAAATCGCTGCGCTTGAAAAAAAGAAAAATGACGATGAGGCTTGTGGCGAAATCGAAACAGCTCACCCTGGTTATCTAGGCTCACAAGATACGTTTTACGTTGGCAACCTAAAAGGTGTTGGACGTATCTATCAGCAAACATTCGTAGATACGTACAGCAAAGTAGCTTTCGCTAAGCTCTATACCACCAAAACACCAATTACAGCGGCCGACATACTCAATGATAAGGTTCTACCTTACTTCGAACAGCATGAGTTGCCAATGCTACGCATACTCACTGACAGAGGCACGGAGTATTGCGGTAAAGTCGAGCATCATGATTACCAGTTATATTTGGCGATTAACGATATCGACCAAACAAAAAACTAAGGCCATGTCGCCACAGACAAACGGTATCTGTGAGCGGTTCCATAAGACAATACTAAATGAGTTTTATCAGGTTACATTCCGTAAAAAGCTATATAGCTCCCTAGAAGAATTACAAAAGGATCTGGACGAATGGATGGTTTATTACAATAATAACCGAACTCATCAAGGAAAAATGTGCTGTGGCAGAACGCCACTTGAAACATTGGAAGATGGAAAACGAATTTGGGCAGAAAAAAATTTAGCTCAAATCTAAGCTGACAGTCACCGATTGAAAAACGGGTAACTGTCAGATCAAGTCTGAGCTAGTACAAATCAGTCCTGCGGGTGTGCGTTATCTATGGCTACGAGAAAATATGAATACAGCCGCTCTAAGGCTGACTAAGTTGGAGCTACTTCCCAAGTCGACTCGAGTTGCCAACTTGGGCTGACGCTGATAATGTGATTACGTCAAAGTCGCTCTGTAATTATACCGTCAGTTTCCCTTGGTAATCACACTAATTCAACTAAGGGTTAAAGTTCTGGTGCGGATCACTGGTTGGAACTGACTTTGCTTCGGACTCCTTTAAGGTTCAAACAATTATAAATGACATATCATTTCATTCACATGCTCTTGATTAAAGCGATTGTGGTAGTGTTCAGTCCTGTAATGACATCGAACTGTTTTAAACCCGTGTTTGACCAATATCTGTTTTGAGGCTGGGTTTTGCGACCACACGCCCGTTATTAGTATCTGCAAACCCATCTCGTTCTTGGCTATGTTTTTCAACTGCTCTAAAGCTTGTGTGGCAATACCCCTACGCCAAAAAGGGTGTGCAACCCAATAAGATACCCATGCAGATGACCTCTCTATGTTTATTTGGCCTAACCCTATTACCCCAGCAAATTGCCCCTGATACAAAATCACAAAATCTGCTCGCTCGGCATTACTTGTCGCAGCAATCATATTATCTGCATCTTTGGGTTGAAATGGATGAGGGAGATCACAAGTACGGGCGACCTGGATATCGCTGGCGTATTTTATTAGGTCGTCTCGATGACTGGCAGATAAGGGGACCAGCTCGATTTGATTTAGCGTGGTTTGTTTATGCAATTTAGAAGATAAAGGAGGACGCTGGTGATTGATATGTTCTATCACCAGCTTTGAGGTGTTGTTTTTTTTGCGTCTTAACCGCATCTTTTTCTTTGTACTCCTGATTTAAGTAACTCACGTATAAGTCTATTTTGTAGTGTATCGAGTGCTCGCTCAATTCCCCCTTTGACTTGTGGTGAACTGGCGAAGATAATCTCAATATCAAGCTCGACACAAGCCTATTGTAATAGAGATAAATGGGTGCGCTAGAAACTTTTATTAACCCTAATGTTACATGTATATTTAATGAGATCCTGACGGTATTCACCTGACAATGGCAATAGTGTAATTTGTGTTCGAGCCCCCAAAAATATACCTTTCCCACATTTATTTTTGGATGCTTTTTGACGATAGAAATGGATCACTGAAGCCTTAAAATCACTGCCCCAATATTTTTAACTCATTGGTATTTGGTCTTCTGCGCCAAACCAATACTTAAGCCCAGAGAGCCCATCAAAGAGTAATTTACAAAAAAAAATCATAACCTTTCGTAAGATCATTATTTTGTTATTGAGATAATGGGAACCCTTCGAATTTTTTATCATTATTAACATTTTTTGGTTTTATTAAAATATAATTTTTGCCTTTCTCCTTTTTTATTTGATCAACTTGAGAGATGAATTTTTCATCAGAGTAGCCTTTTGAATCATTTGTCATAGTTTTTTGTTTTTGTTGCTGTTGAATATTCGAATCAGAGTCGTTATTTTCATCGAAATCCTCTTCATCAATGTTGCCTTCTCGGTCACTGCTACTCATTTTAGGTTTTTGTTGCTGTTGAAGCTCTGGTTCATGGTCGTTATCTTCATCGAAATCATCTTCATCAGAGTAGACTTCTGACTCACTTCTCCTGATTTTAGGTTTTTGTTGCTGTTGAAGCTCTGATTCATGGTCGTCATCTTCATCGAAATCATCTTCATCAGAGTAGACTTCTGTCTCACTTCTCCTCATTTTAGTTTTTTGTTGCTGTTGAAGACCTGATTGATAGTCGTTACTTTCATCGAAATCGTCCTCATCAGAGATGACTTCTGAATCACTTTTCCTGATTTTAGGTTTTTGCTGCTGTTGCTGTTGCTGTTGCTGTTGCTGTTGCTGTTCAGAGTTTGATTCAAAGTCTTCGATTTTGTCATCTTTACTGAACCAAGGATTCTCGTTATAGTACTTAGCTAGATGTTCCTGTCCAGATTCTAGATCTTCTAGTCGCTCTTCAGCTTTAGCCCTGCCACCCACTGCAGTCATATACGGGAATTGACTTAGTGCTACTTGTACATCGCCGATATTTTTATTGTTAAGTAAATTCACCAACATCTTTACCGCCCCGCCACCTCTTTTAGGTTCGGCAATATTTACAATTGTTGCGAGCATTTTTACTCCATTTATGATTTTCTTATTTTTACCTGCTTGGTTTTCAATAGCTTTCCAGGCATCCCAATACCCTTCGTCCTTTGGTCCAATTATCACCGTTGCAAGATCTTGCTTTGAAACCCCTTTTATTAAAGAGCCAAGCTCATTATAATTAATTGCTGTCGTGTTTGTTTGCCCCGCGCTCCAATAGATTTCTCCACCAGGATCATTCTTGCGAGGATGACGCCACCCTATCGAGTTCTGTGTCCAGCCTCTCATTTTCAGAAAGTCATTGATTTTAATCTGGGTACTTGTAACGCTTTCACTTCGGGGCCGCTCATTTCCAATGCCATATTTATTGTATATAGTGGTAATTTTGCCTCTTGTAGTAGTCAAATGCCTATTTTTTTGTTGAATCTGGTAATCATAACTATTTCGAGTATCAGCTCCTCTTAACTTGTTTCTCATCTGAACCCTGGTATTTCTTTTAAGAGAGACATACCCTTCATCATCATTTCCCATTAGTTTCTGCATCAATTCACTATCTTCACTATAATGGGTATTAAGACCTGACAATGTTTCCTTTTTATGCTCTAACTCACTGATTTCATTTTTGATTTTTTTTATATCGATTTCTGCCATTCGTACTAGTTGTCGCCCCTCATCTTTATCTAAGGCTTTTTGCTTTTGTTTAGTCATCTTTGACTTCTTCTTATGGTCCATTATTTGCTCCTATTTATAAATTGAATTTTTTGATGCATTAACACAGAAATAACCAGCCAATTCGTAATTAGATGAAAGTCCGCACAATGGACTCAAATGAGATTATCTTCATGGTATTTCAAAGTGTTTTGATGGTTAGATAAGTATGTAAACTAAGGGGTCAAATCGCTTGCTTCACAATAAGTCAGACGAAGTAAACCTCAGCCACCTGATGGTGACGGTTTAGCTCAACTCCAGCGCTACTCTTTAACCCTTGTTTAATAATTTTGTCTATATTAATGTTGACCCCGCTTTTCACCCAGGTGAGCCACCTTTTCACATACTCAGCGATAGATTCTTTCGAGATACCTTGCTCATAAAGCTGCTTTAGTTTGCTAAAGTGGTTGCCCCAGGTTTTCCAGGCGAGGCCGATTGAATTTTTTATCTTTGGCGTTATCCGGTATCCAAGAAAATCAAAACCTGTCTCCTTAATTCTTCCAAATTACGTTTTAAAAGGATGCTTAGTTTGTTTTACCGCTTCCAAGCATGTGTTCATGATTTTTACGGCATGGCGTAATTGGTGTCGTGTTTTGCATAAAATTACCCAGTCATCCATATAGCGGTAATACCGCATGTTTTGTTTTCGACAAAACGCACTCAATCGTGTATCCATTGGCATGAGATATACCGCACCGAGCAGCGGTGATAAGGGGTTACCTTTATTGATGCCGATATCAATCGAATAGAGCTGGCCATTTACATCATCTAAGCGCGTCAACATGCGTTCGATTAATCTCATCACCTTGCTATCAGGAATAAACATGTTGAGCTGTTTCAATAAAATCTGATGATTGATACTGGCGTAATAGGAATTCACATCACTACGACAGACAAACCGATATTGAGAAGTCTCTGCTTTTACTGTCATCACATAGGCTTTACTCCCGCCTTTGCCCTTTATGTGATAACAATCCTGGCTGAGCTTTGGTGATAAATACTCGCTCAGCACCAACGCCATTGCTTTTAACACTAAGGCATCTTGTGCACACCAGACCCCAATACTTTCGCCCTTAACCCGGTAGGCTTTGCAAGGGGAAAAGTGATAATTTCCAGTCAATAATAGCTCTTTGAGCTGGGGTTTGATGGTTTGCCAGTGAAACCTAAGATGCCAAATATCATTATTAAAGTGGCTGTCTTCTCGCCGTTTACATAACCACTGCTAGGCCTGTTCTAAGTTTTTACCGGTTGCTATTTGAGACAATATGATCATTAAATTTTTCTGTCATCGAAGGAGATGGTTGATTTTTGGACTGTGTCTATTAGAGCTGCTTGAGTGCTTGCTTCAAGGCATTATTTTCCTCCTCACTAGTATTCCCACTTATCGGAGGTTTTTCCGATGTATCTTCCCCGCTGATTTCAATTCCAGTATCAAGTTCAACATCTGTTTTACTATCATTACTCAGCCTGTCTGGAGCCGTAGCATCGGCTTGTTTACTGAGTGTATTAATGTCTTCTGGAGTGTTGAGCATAGAGATCATTTTTTGCTCGCTCTGTGCTTGCTCCGGTTGGCTGGATGCAGCATCATTTACGTTGGCTTTACTTATTGCCTCCTGAAACGCAATAAAATCCTCGTTATCAATATACTCACCATCCGCCAACTCTTCATCCGTCGCTTCGCTCTTCAGTGGCAAGTATTCAATATCACCTTCTTCGTCTCGGGTCGGGTAAACTTTACGGTCATTGTTGTCGGTATCGACTTCAGGCGCTTGATCCAACAGTTCATTGTCTTTTGCATCCTCGGCCACATCAAGATCCATTACGTACATACCTGAAGCACGCTCCAGACCATTCGCCTCACTGTATTTGGGCAGATATTCGACTTTTCCGTCAGTCTCTCTTATCGTGGCAAATAAAGTGCGATCACTTGCTACATCGGTAACCGTTTTTTTGGGCATTTTGAGCGGATTGAGTGGATCTTGTTTTATGTCTTTGTTGCTTACAAATTTGCCCCTGGCGAGTTCTTTAGGTGTGGCATCTTTGCGTGCGGGTAAGTACTCGGTTTCTCCTTTGCTGTTGGTAGTGGCAAAGAGTGCACGCCCTGACGTGACATCTTTGACCATTTTTCCACCGGGTTTTAACGTATTGACCGACTTAATTTTAACTGCCTTATCAGGAACATATTTACCACTGCTCAACTCCTTAGCACTGGCTTCACTTTTCGACGGCAAATATTGGGTTTTGCCATATCTGTCTTGAGTGGCAAATAGGGTTCGCCCGGTAGCGAATTCAGTGACAATTTTACCTTGTTTGTCTAAGCTATTCGCTGGTGCTTTGGTAATGGATTTATCCGCCACAAAAATACCCAGTCTTTGCTCACCGGGGGTGGCATCTTTTTTACTGGGTAAGTACTGGATTTTTCCATTACCAACATCAACCGGAAACAAAGTACGGCCGGTGGCAAAATCAGTTTTAGGCGTGCCTTGCGACAATGCCTGTTTGCCTTCAATTTTTTTGAAAATAGGCGCGCTATGTGCGCTTGTATTTTTACTCACACTTAAGCTGCCAGAGCCCGAATGTATACTATTTTTTGCATCCAGTTTCTTTTTGGCACGCTGAAGCTTTTTCTTTAAATGTGGATTCATAATTAACCTTACCTATAAAATCCCTTGCGTAGCGTTATTGATGGCGCTAACTCAGTAATAGCTTGCAAAAATAACCGGGCGAGAACGCCCGGGTAAGTTACGGCTAGTAGGTTTTTTTAGGCTTATACCTTGGCTTTATACACCACTACCATTTCTGCATTTTGTAGTCCTGTTGGATCACCTTTTAATGACAGTGTCCATTGGCTGCCTGCTTTATCTATGTTGAGGTTACTCGGCTGTATGTATGTCACATTATTCAGCTGCAATGCATCATTAATGTTTAGCACGGCCCCTTGTGATTGTTCAGCATACTGGTAACGCACCAACATTCCGATTACCTTGCTGCTGCTCATATTTGGGAACATATCTTGCGTTAGCTGGATCTGTACTTCAGTTTCTCCTCCTTGTGTTAAACCGAGCCAAGCGTGAGGGAAATGGTTTGCCATATCAAACACAGTGTTGGCATGATAAGGCTTAAGTAACCCTTTGACTTCATTAGCAAAGCGTTGCCCGCCTTGCTCGGCTGTGTAACGAGCTTTAATAATGACATTCACTAAGTCATCGGGGTTATAACTGCCTTTGTGACCATTTAGCGCCAAACGCCAGTTTGATACCGCGCCGGTGCCTTCAAATGGCAGGTATCGTTCATCATGGAAGTTCAGTTCAAACAGGCCGTTGTTTTCTGTGTATTCGTCAACATGAGACAAAGCAACTTGCTGATTGGCACGCCAGTTTTCTCTCACATTAGTGGTCGCCTCGTTACTTGGGTCCATTAAGTGTTTAACCGCTTTAATGTCTGGTGCCATCACTAACTTAGAATTTAGCTGCGTCAGTGTTGCATTCACTTTTTGCCCCTGAGGTAACTCGAAGGTCACCGAAATGGTTTTGAGCTGACGGTTATAATGCCCGGGGAAATCATAGTCGAACAGCTCTTCGCTTAAGCGGAAAGTACATTCTCCTTTGCTTTGTAGATCCAACAGAGCGAGCGGGTTCAATTCCAGCAAAGATATGCTTTTGGTGATCTCAAGCCTGCGGCCATTATTTTCCATATAAGCTTTATCCATACGATCTAAATCGAGCTCCAGTGATTGCCCACAAAACATACCTTTTTGTGAACTATCCCAGTACATGCCATTGATATAATTCACCTCTCCCGCTTTTAGGCCTTTTTCATAAATAAATGCCTGTTCGGCTTGTTTGGCATAGTCGTGCGCCATTTTATACGTTTGAAATAATAACCCTGAAAGCTTGCCACTCATCCAGCTATAAAGCTGCTCATTAGAGTATTTTTCTTGCATAAAGGTATTAATCGCATTTTTGTGCTCAACCTCTTGGTCATGCAGTACTAATTCATGTTGTGAGGCTTTAATACGTTCTTTTTGTGCTCGTATCTCATGCCTCAGTTGCTCAATTTCATACTTTGACATTTTTTGCTGCAATACCCAGTCTTGCTTGGTCCGCTCAAATTGGGCTTTAATACCAACGACTTCACCTGCTGTGCTTACAGCCTCAGAAGTGGATTGCAGCGCCTCACTAAACTTGCCTGCGACGGCTCCCCAATTGGTACCACCTGAGGTTGCGCCAAAGCTGAACGCGCCAACCGTAACTTGCGGTAACATATAGGAAACACCACTTGCAAGGTGGCCAAGCGCAACAGCACTGGTAAGGCCTGTTGCTGCATTCATTAAGCGAAGTTGTTGTTTCTCTTCGTCTAAATAGCCATCATTAATCAACTCATCATAATGCTTTAGTTGCTCTTTGGCGCGCTTAAGGCTTGCTTGTAAGTTATCCAGCGATATCTCACTTTCCTTAATTTGGTATTGCTTAGCCTGTTTCGCAACATTGAGCATGGCCGACTCTTGCTTGCCTTGGAGTATGCTTAAAGCTTCAGCATCTTTCTTTTCAAGCGCTGACATCAATGCATCACTGAAACCGGCAAGTTTGCTGGTAATTTCGCGCGCTTTGCTTAACATCACATCAAATCGGTAGTCTGGCACTGTACCAGCCCCGCCAGCCGCGGCAACGGCAGATGCAACACTGCCACCGCCCGCAACGGCATTCACCAACGCCATAGGATCAATGGGGGGTTGGAACAGTGGTAGTGGCTGAGCTACACCATCAATATTTAAGTTGCTGCGAATCTTGTAGAGCCTGTCTTCAACACGCTGCCAATATTCAGTAAACAAATCATTTTCTTTAAGGAAGAAATATGGACGCGTAATGGTATCAAACTGCGTGGCAGCAAAACTTAAGCTTGGTTCATAGTTTGCCACCGTACCCAAGTTTTCCATGTCAATCAGAAAGTCGTAGTTTTCTTGCATATTGCCGCTATAGTGCTTGAAATCCTTATAGGCTTTAGGTGCTTCTAATACGACTTTCCCCATGTTTTGAGGCTTTTCACCTAACAGATCGTAAGCCAATATATAAAGCATTCTGGCTTCATTAATGCTCTCTCTGGTGTATTGGCGAAACAGCATGTCACCCCAATCCAACAAATTGTCGATATATCGCATGACGATGGCCTTGCGATAAGCAAGTGGTCGCAATGAAGCGATAGCGTGCGGGTCAAAAGGGTCGTCCAGATAAGTTGCCAACTGAGCAGTGTAATTACTCATTAGGTCAATACGGCGATCCAGCTTTGCGACAAGGGCAAGACCCTCTTTAAAACCATCTAAGTGTCGTTTAAATGTTTCCTTTTCTTTAGTACTTGGTTGACTTGGCAAGGTTAGGCCGTCAATCGCATTTTTTAATTGGCTATACTCCTGCCACTGGGTTAAATTGGCTAGCTTTTGATCGTCAGTAAGTTCACTTTCAAACAATGCTTTGTCTTTCAAGCCAAGAAAAACCGCCTGATAAGGGGCTAACCTAGACGCTAAGCTTTGCTGGTAGGTGAGTATGTGACTAACGTTCAGACCGGAGATCAGAGCTAATTGCTCTAAATCGTTCAACAAGCTTGCCATTATGGCGTCAGGATCTGCTGCCAAGAAGGGCAGAAACTTCCAATAATCGCCGGGCTCTGTTGGGTCAAAAATATACTCAAACCACTGTTTGGCCTGCTCAAACTTTTGATTGGCATTGAGCGTTTGGGCAATCAAAAACGGCGCATGGAAAAACGTTTCCCAATAGTAAAGCCCGTTGGCACTATTAAAATCCAGATGTGAGTTAACTGGCTCAATTGAAAATTGAGATACATTCATCTGAATGTTTCTCCCGCTGCTTGGCGCAAAACTGATTGTTGGCGATTCATCTTTTTCCTGAGTCGACATTTTCAGTAAGCCTTCTACCCCGCTAGAAAACAGCACCTGATTTAATTGCTCTGCGGTACTGGAACTTAGCCGGATCAACTCGTATTTAACATCCGTATTGACGTAGGGCAAGGCACTGTCACTTTCAAGGCGATACTCTATGTAGTTTTCATTCTGGATAAAGGTCAGTACCTTTGAACCCGCATAGCTGGCATTGAAGGCTGCACTTAATCCATGTTGCCTAATATCGGTTGGTATATTTCCCCAAGTACCTGTGAGTGGTTGAAAGTCTTCCTGTTTAAGGTTGTCCAGTTCAAGCGCACTATCGACTAACGCTAGTTTTTGGTACTGCGTCCCCTGCAAAGCATAAGTACTGCCGTTTAATGAGAAAATGGCATCAACACTGACATGCCCTGTTGCTGACTCATCATCTGCTGGTTCAGCCATATTGGTTGAAGCCGGTTCATCATTATCCGATGGATCTTCTGTAGCCAGTTCTGGCAATAACTTAGGATAATCCGAGTCTATGACATCGGGGATCTGCTTTTCTGCTGTTAACGTGTAGCGATAGTATTCTTTATCCGTTAGCAAATAGAGGTACTTATCGTTACAGAATGCGGCCTTCACGTGCTGTTCGCGCATCAAGTCTGTTGAAAGGTAGGTTCCCCACCTATCGATGGCTTCTATCTGAGCAGTATCACTTCGGTAGTAGCGCTTGGTTGCATTGTTAAACAGATAACTCGTGCCATCTGTTGCTGTGAAAGCGGCGTCGACTTGTTGCCAGTTAGCCGGAAATCCTTCGATATTATTGACAATACCTTTTGGATAGCCGTTATCAGCATATGGCGCAAACTGTCCCTCATTATTTGGTGAATAACGACAGTATTTGTTACCGCTAAATAAGTAAAGAGCATCTTTTTCACCCAACGACTCTGTGCCAATGAATGCCGCATCTACACTGTTATTCGCCCAAATCGGGTTTTGCTGCATTACATCCCCCAGATAGACTTTTTTTTGTAAATGCTCCAGCTTGCCCTGATTGCTACCCTCTTTAAGTTGGATTAGAACTTCATCCGGTGACTGAATGTGGTCGAAAATATGGTAGATCTCTGAGTCAGTGACTACGATGAGGTTTTTCCCATTACTGGAAACAAAACTTGAGGTGACATTTAACCCATGCTCAAAGGTTCCATTTCCACCAAAAGTAACGGGGGTATTATCTATCCAAGCACGTGCTATCCCACCTTCATAAAACGCAATAGTGGTTGTTTTGCTGCTGTCGTTGTAGCTTAACCCTGACTTCCACTCTTTGGTAGCTTCACTGAAGGGAAGTGGATAGGAAGCCTCCTGACTCAGCAGACTCCTGTTGATATTTGCCTGTATCTGTTGCTGAGTCCGGGCTGATTTCCAAATTCTTACTTCAGCAATTTGGCCTTTGGTATAGAAGCGGTCATAGACATTTTCCATACCAATAGTTAAAGGGTATGTAAAAGGCTGAAGGCTGTAGGAGCCGTAGTTGGCGCTGTACTCAAGGTTGCCATCGATATAGTGTCTAACGTTGCCGCTAGAATCATAGACAACCGCCAGATGGTGCCAGGCATTATCATTTACATCTATGCCATTGGCATCCGTTCGGCTTATGGTCGTGCCACCATATACAAAGTACATATTCCCTTCGTCGGTGACTTGTAGCGAGAGATTCGAGTTGGAAACCAGCATCTGTCTCGACTCTAGTGGGGTTAACTTTGCCCATAGTTCGACAGTAACAGTTTCGAGAGATTGCAGCTCCGAACTGTAGGGAATATTGATGTATCCACTTTCCCCATCCAAATCCAAAACATACATCGGATCTCCATTTGAAATGGGACAATCTGTAACAGATATCCAGTTAGCTCCGCCTTGATTCGTGCCATTATTACTGGAACTATTTTCATGATAGTCATTGGCATTCCCTGCGAGAGGCCAGTATCCTACCAGATCCACGTCATTAACTGTGGAAATATAGGAGGCTGGTCCATCTACAATATTACTGTGATTATCACTTCGTAACCAAACACCCTCATTTAATACCATCATTCCAGTAACAGTTTCATTTGCACCTTGCAGGCCAGTTACTGTGGTACCGGTAAGCGAATTGGCAATCTTTTGCATTGTTGCTTCAGATGAAACCTCACTGGCTCCATCATTCGAGTAAGTTTCGTATACATTGTCTCGAATGATATGAACTACATCTTTATAGACAACTGCATGATCAAGTCTATCAATGATTCCACCATTACTTTGGCTGGGTAATGCAAATTGACTTCTAATACTTCGAGGAATATTTCCGCCTGTTCTGCTGAGCACATCGCCGGCTTCATTATTAAACCAAAATACCTCTCCATTTCGGCTAAAACCAGCATCCACGTTATGCCAGTTTGCTGGTATATCGGCAATCAAGGTATTCAGAGGCTGAGGTTCTTCGGCTAAAAACGCTATAGCATTGTCATCATATCTATAGAGCTTTTCATGAAGCGTCAAATAGATATCCTTATCCATCACAAATGCTGAATCAACTGCTTTTGTTGTCTGCATTTCGGTTAAAAATTGCATTCCCCAGCGGCTGTTAATGGGTTTAGCATCAGATAGTTGCGTGCCATTTTCGGATAAAACTTGATAGGTTTTATCCGCGAGAAAGAAGTAAACATCGCTGTTATCTGCCACCTGAAACGCTGCGGTAATGGTAGCCGAAGTAGGCATATTACTGTGTGTGATAGCTGTAGGCCAAACATTGTCAGGCAATGAAACAACATCAGGCTTAACCAGAAAACTGCTGCCTTTATGATGATTATAGGCAAACCAAGGGCTGTCTACCGAGCTATCTTGGCCACTGAGCATAATCGCGTTGTTCTCGCTTATATTCCCTTCGTTGGGGAATAATTTCCTAAACACACTTTGACCTGGATTACCAACTGGCCAATTTCCTACATAACGGCTTGTTAACTCTGAGGTCAGGCTAAATGAGGGATATGCATCATAATAGTAATAATGATAATGATAATGCCCATGGCCTGAATGGTAGTAACTGCCCAAGTTCTTGCAACGCACTGTTGCACGTATTTCAGTTAGCCCTTCGTGATTGACAAGTGTTTTTACAAAAAGCTTTATTTGGTTCTGATAGATACGAAAAGAACGATATAAATAGCCACTCGTATTTAATAATTGTGGCCGAGACCAGGTCTTATTCAGGTTATAAAATGAGTAATAAACATTTATGCGATACTGCACATTGTTGCCGGAAGACGCACTAAAAGTACTGCCACTTTCGCTAATATTAACTGAACCAGAAGCCGCATTGGGGATCGTTTCTTCAAGTTCTGTCCAAAATACAAATAGGCGATTAAAGGCATAGATAGGCTCCACATTTTCACTGGGAATTTGTATATCCAGTTCTTGCCAAGGTTGCCACTTTATCGCTCTGCTACTGCCATTAACCAACGAAGCAAATCGATAAGAGTAACGATAAGGAGCTGTACGAGTACGGCCAAATAAGGCCAAGTTTTTATCGTTACTCTGTTGGTCGTCATAAACATACCCTCCTGCGATATTTAATTGACAAGCTTCTGTTGACGCATCTAAATATTTTATGTAGGCATCTTTTACCAGCTCTTCAGTTAATTCTCCTTGCGTCAAACTTTCTTGCAGACCTTTAAATGCAGGAGATATCGTATCTCTTAGTTCTGGGCGTAAATAGTTTTCTGGGTAAAGAAAAACTTTTCGGTTTGCTTCCCAGACCCGGTAGCTCTTTAACCATTCCCAGCGTTCTTTTAAATCTTCACGTGCTGTATGCTGATCAACCGCATCCAGTTGTAAGTCTTCTAAATTGACAAAAAAGCGATGCATATACAACTGCAATGCAGCTGTAGCCTCTTTAACACGTGAGGTTTCAGCACTTGAGTCCATTTGAATATCAATTAGCAGTTTCTGATACAGGTCCCGAGTGTTATCTATACTTGTATCTTGAGAGATCACATATGGCACCAGTGCATCCCGTTTAAGTGCATTTAACTCACGATTAATTTGCTTGGCTAATACCTGATAATTGTTATCACAACCGACTTGTAGCAGAAGATTTTTAGCCGCCAGAGCTGCATTTGCATCATTGCGCATCGCGCCATATAAATTTTGCCAGAGGTTCTTATAAAGCGGTATAACCTCTACATTAAGGCGCTGTGTTGTGGCCAAAATATGATACAAACGCAATACTTGTTCTATATCAAATTTCGTTTCTAATGCGTTGTTCGGCCCTGGTAAAAAGGCATTATGCTGCTTTAACCAGCGAACCTGCTCTTTTTCAAAGCCGAAAATAGCCGCAAATTGCATGTAGGGTTCTTTAACCTGTCCATTAATGCCTGTGACTAACTCAGTTAATGAAAGTTCTCCCCCGGTATAACGCTCATTCAGTGCTTTAAATTGGCTGATAGCCTGAATATCACTAAGCAAATAATCAGACCAAGTACCAAATCGATATGCCAATACCTGAGACGGTTTAATTTCATCTTTATCGCTTAAATCAGCCTCATAAGTTACAAAGCTCTGAGCGGTGTGAAAGTAAACCTGATCATTTAATTTGAAGACACTGTCTATGCCTGAAGAAGGCAAGATTTCATCATCTAACCTAGACCAGTGTTCATTGATATTCTGTGGGAAGCCAGTATCGGTATAACAGGCATCATTGTATCGATTCAATGAAAGCAACTTTTGCGTATCACTATATCGAATACATTGAGTGCCTTTAAACACATATAAAGCACCTTGCGCATCGGTATAAGCACCGTCTATCTTAGGGTCTAAAGTGAATGCATTTTCCATTTTCCCAATGAGGTTTTTAATATCTCCAGAGGAAGTATTACCAGCATAAACAGCTAAATATTGGCGATCTTTTGATAAAAAGAGAGCCTGGTCTGGTAAGTAGCAAGCTGCATCTATCCCGTCATTAAAATATTCGGGCAGATCATTGACCCCCAATTCAGACGCCAAGTCCTGTGCAATCAGTTTTGGGTAACCTTCATCAATAAATCTATATTCATCACCGGAATAGCGAATGTATTGCTCACCAGAAAATAAATAGGTTAATTTATCGTCTTTATTCACAAAGGCAGCATCAACTACCCCTCCTTGTGTGAAGTTGTTTTCAACTTGGCCTAACCCTTCAATGGAGTACACTTCATACTTATTTTCTGACCAAGTATGTAGGCTATCTTGACTAAATACGTACAAACTGCGCCCTGTATCACAAAAACCTGAAAAGTAATGGCTTTCATTGTTAGCTTCTAGCGTATCCAAGTGTTGTTGAAACATTTTAGGTAGCGCTGAAAACGCAGGTTCTTCGTGCAAATAAGTGGCTATGTGTTTAGGGTAACCTTCATCTACATAGCGGTAGTCATTAGGCATATCGAGAGAAATGCTATAACGAACGTACTGATTACCAGCAAAAAGATAACTCGTTCCATCCGAGGCGACGTAGCTTGCATCTACCCCGTTTTCAAATATATTGGTTTGTTTACCCCAGTAGTCTTTAATATTTTTGGGCTGTGTCCAGGCGTCGCCTATACAACTTATAAAGCTGTGCTCATTGAAGAAGTACGCTTTACCATCAGCCCCAACAAAGCCAGATTTCAGGTCCTGAAAATCAGTTTTATTAAAGGGAATACCGGGATAAATGAGCGATAGTGGCTGCGGATAACTCCAAGTTTCATGCTTTAGATTAAAACGGATAAATTCTTGGTCGCTGATAAATATCAAGTTATCTTCGAGTACAAAAATAGTATCTAGTGTATCAAACCCTTCTTGAGCATAGGCCTCTGGGATCTGCCAAAAATCTGGGCCGCCGATTTGTGGATAACCTGGATCTGGTCTGCTGTAATCTTCATCTGTATAACGAAGCAAGCGGAAGTTTCCTTCGTTATCAGGGTGTTCACATAAATAGGTTGTGTCTTTCCATACATAAGCTAATGCGACATTTTTCAGCCCATGCCATTTATCACTTATTTTTCTTGGCGGATACATAACCGTACTATTGGTATAATCTGATGTATCGTACTGGACAAACCATTCGCCTGAGAAAACATAGGTCACCCCGTCACGGCCAACAAAAGCCGCATCCAAACTATCCTGATCATAAATTGGATTAAGCGAGCGCCCCCACACCTCGCTTGTTTTAAAACTCAAACCAAGTGAAGTATCAAAATATTTATCCCCAGCAAAAACATAACTGTTGCCATCTGGCGTATTTAAAATTGTAGAAATCGCATCACTCAACGCTGTTTGTGCTTTTTCGGCCATTCGCGGTAAGGCCGGCACCGTTTTAAGCGCACTGGATTCCAAGTGGTTAAATTTATGCCAACGAGCATTGTCTTCTTTGCCCAGCACATAAACATCGCCCTTTTCCTGAGTTATGGCTTGAATATTGGTTAATTTTTCGTGTTCATACTTTTTATAGCTTTCTTCATCGCCAATCACGACATGAAAACTATCATCTTTAAATAGGTATATTTGACGTTGATCTGCAAAAGCTGCGTCCAGTCCGTTAGGAAACTCAGTTTCTAACCCTTTAAAACGAGGTTCATCTTTAAGGCGATGGATAGATCTCGGGTAGCCTGGTTCAACACTTGAATAATCGCTACCTTTATAACGATATATTTGATCGCCTGAGAACAGATAAGTATGCATTTCAACAAAGTCGGTTAAGGTTCCTTGTTTATTAAGCTCTTGCCAACGAGACTCAACAACCAGTGTGGCATCAACTTGACCTGTTTCTTGAATCGTATTGCGCACCTTACCCCAATACTTATTTGTTAGTTTGGGATAGCCATTGTCTACTTTTTCCAAACTTTTGTTGCTAAAACGAATAAACTTATTGTCAAAAAACAGGTAAGTTTTCCCATCTTTTCCACTAAAAGCGGCAGCGACCTTATTCAACTCTTGCGGCAAATGTTGCCATTTCTCGGTTAATAACTTGGGTTCAGACCACCATCGATTAGCATGATGATGTTCGATATAATGGTTACCAAAAAATAGATAAACTTTGCCGTCTGGTCCGTTCATCACAGCATCAATTTGAAAATCATCCTCCCCTTGTGTGACACTGGCCGGTAAAGACCAAAATTTATCATCCATTGCTGCGGGAAAGACTTCAATCTCATCCACATCCGCTCTGTATTTGAGCACAGTTTCTAAATTTCTTGCGTGGGGATCACGTTGGTCTGCTTTCAGAAAATCGTCCTCTTCCAAATGTATGGTTGAATAGCGTACATAGGTAGGCTGGTTATCTTCATTCCGTCCAAACAGGTAAGTTTTATTACCAAGCACAAATGCCGCAGTCACTTGCGTTAAACCTTCCCAGTCCTGAGCAATATTACGAGGAAAACCATCATCAACTTCATCATATGCCTCACCTGAGTAACGCACATATAGATCACCTGAAAACAGGTAAGTTCTACCATCTAAACCGACTAGCGCTGCGTCTATGATTCCTGACGTTTCAATTTCGTTTGCCACCTTTCCCCATTGCTGCGCAGTTTTTGCTATTGGGCTCGTGGTGCTGCCTTCTATCGTAACAAACTCATTGTCATGGAAAAGGTATGTGCGGGCATCCACACCTTGCAAGGCTGCATCTATTCCGTCGCCAAACTTATTCGGTAGTGCATCAAACTCCTGATAGAGTGCTTTTGGGTAACCTGTATCTGGCTGAAGGTTTGCCAGCTCTATACTGCCACTATATTTAACCACTTTATTACCGGAAAAGAGCATATAGTCGCCATCCATTGTCATGGCCGCATCAATATTCCTTAATGGGCCAAAGTTATGCTCTTTATGTCCCCATTTTTCACTTACATGGTGTAATTGCCCATCCTCAGAGGAAACAAATTGATTACCAGAAAACGCATAACTCATCCTATCTGTCCCATCAATAAGTGGACCTAAATGCTGAATGAGTGAACCGGGTAATTGGATCGGTTGATTTTCGTCATTCCAGTGCTGTGCAATATGCTTAGGGTAACCTGGGTCCATCACCAGTTGCTGCGCTTGAGTATTTGAGTAACGAACGTATTTATCTTTAGAAAAGATATATAACTTTCCTTGCGTATCGACATAAGTACTATCTATCCACTCAAGATTATCGAATTCACTTTCGACTTCACCAAAACGGTTATCGCGCTTATCCCATGTATCTGAATCAGCGTACTTTACGTAATGGTATTCACCCGATATCACACACCAGGTTCCCTGTGAGTCGATAAAGCTGGCATCAACTTGAGAGATATTCTCTTTTGCAAATAGCTGTCGGATAGGGTCTTCTTTTAGTCGTTTTTGTAATGCTTCATTGTCTTGTTGTTTTTCAATAAGTTCATCATCATAGTCGCTGATACCCGCTTGCAGATTTTTCTTGTCAATCATGCTGTGGTCATGGGACTGATATAGCCAAAACTCATCATTTTTAAATAAATAGAGAAAATCTTCAGATTCTAGGACTGCGTCGATTGATGTGATACCTTCTGGCAATTTAAGCGCTTCTGGGAATTTAGTTAAGATGCTTTGATCCTTTAAAAAAAGATCTATTTCTTCCGCCGTCAGTTGTAGTTTTTTGATTAATAGAGCAAGCTGACGAATACGGCTTACCGTTTGACAATAGTGTTTATCCTTGGGTAGGTCATGCATAGTGTTGAGCGCATCGGCAGACTCAATCAAAGGACGCAGCCAAGCGATATGTAGATTCTCATCGGTTTGAAAAAACGCTTGTGTCAGATTTTTTAAGGCCGGCTCGTCTATGCCTAATACATTCTTGAGTATTGCTAAAACTGAACTCTCTTGATTGTCTCGTTGTTGCTCTAAGGCACTATCGATTGCTATAAGAGTGTTTTCGATGTTGTTTGCAATTTCATAAAGTAAAAAGAATATTTCTTTATCAAAATCTTCAAATCCAGCCACGCTAAAATTCGCAGCATTTTCTGCAACCAAAAAGAATGAAAACTGCTCAGGAGTAAGCATGCCGCTTGATGTGAGGACATCCATGTTTTGCAGCGCAATTTTAACACCTTCTATTTCAGCGTCACTAAATCCCAATGTCACGAGAGGTTGCTCGCTGAGCCTATATTTATCTGCATACTCGACGATACCTGCAATATGCTCGAAAATAATCTCTGTGCTTGTTTCATCAAAATAGTGCCGTAAATTAAAATCAGACTTATTTTCAGGGGCAAGAAAGAATGAGCTCGCAATTGCTCGAAGGCGGATATGATCACCGTGTAAGTAGTTTTGCTGCAAGTCTTCATGGATCCAGCGCGAAACTGTTTTTGCTGACACTTCAGACAAATAAGCACGTTCAACTGATAAGAATGCCTCTTTGTGCTGAGCAATGGCCTCCTGCAATGCCTCATAAATTTTTTGACGGTAGGGGTAAAACTGTAGGTCTAAATTGAGTGTTTCGGCTGTTGCATCAATCAAACGTAAAGGATCTATGAGTTGTTGCTCTGAATCGATATAACCATTAACCTGTAAATTGGTCATTAAATCTTGCAGGGCAACAGGTTTAAGCGAAATATGAGAAAATATTTGCTCGCTAATATGAATTTGGCAGGCCTTAAACTTGTTGACTTGTGTGGTGATGTGCTCATATATATATGCGCTTAATTCATTTAATCCTGCTTGAAGTATTATCGGTGCTTCTGATTGCGTCTGACTAAACAATGACGCGTTTCTTACATGGCCTTCTTCATCAATATAGCCATTAAAGATTAAGTTATCATAAAGCTCTTTGGCTTCTGCTGTTGTCAGGTCTAACTTTCTCAAATCAGAGACAAATATCTGAATTTCAACCTCATCCGGATTGTTCTGTGCTTGCTCTTGATAAACTTCATGTAGTAAAGCGTACAGCTGGTCACTATAGTGACTGAAGTCATACTCAAGGCTAAAGTCATCCTCATCAATGATATCATCAGTATCTTTTCCACTAATAAGAATAGCGCCATTGCCATCGATTACTTGATGATTGATCAAGTTTCGATAAACCTTTTCAAGCAACTTTTCATATAGCGGTAATCCCATAAATTCACGGTTTGTGATCTGCTCTAATTGTTGAATAAAAGCATTCGCTAAGTCTTCACTGGCATTTGGGGTGTACTCAATTAATTGTTGTTTTAGCAATTTTTTGTGTGAATTACTTACACCATTCATATGCTCATCAAGATCACAATGTGTATTCTTATTCGTCGTGATTAGTTCATAGGAAAAGCGTGCTGCACGCGTATCATTGAGTGCTAATTCTAATACGTCAGGCGTTAATTTTAGCGATTCTATAGTTTGTAACAAGGTGTTGAATAAGTTTAAATCAATCGCTTTTTGTGCATCTTTTTCGCTATCATTTAAAGGGGAGTTATTGACGATCTGCCACAGTAGATCTGTTGAATAGCCAAGTTCAGACATCCATTTTTTTAGCACACACAACGACTCCACTAGCCAAAGTCGGTTGTTGATATCGTCACTTACAAAAATATCAAAGCACTTTTGCGTACTAGGCATCTGATAAATAAAGTAATCATGTGGGTCATAACGACCGATAAATGGGTCTCTCTCCAACAATTCAAACATTTTGAAAAGTTCAAGGAAATGCACATCTAAACAATTAGACAGCGCATGAACCCGATAAAGTGTGTTAAGCAGCTCCCACTCCTTATCCACTTTGTTCCACAATGAACTTTCCACGGCTCCCTTGTACTCTAAATATTGAGTAATATTGACGAGATCCGTTTCAGAGAAATTAAGCGTGTGATACAAGCGTTTTCTATATTCAGCGTTTTCTTCTGAAAATAAGTCAGTATGATACTCTAGGAGGGTATATTCGTTATAGGTGGTGTCTGTGTACTGTGCGGGAATTGACCCCATGACATCACTGATATGAATATAACGATTGTCTACTTCGATACAAGGGTGGTTGAAAATTTGGTTGAACTGATCATTCGGAAGTGCCTCATTTCCCTGACCTTGATAATTGATTGCCGAAATGATGGCAAGGACAGTGTCAATTGGTTGTTCATTCACTTTATGCAACTGAACTACTTGCGAAATGCGAGTCAGAGTTTCTTTATTTAAAGTCGCTGTATTGTTAATACGACAGCAAGTCGTCAGGATGCGATCTAGTTCAGTGAAAGTAATATTTGATTTTTGCGCCAATCGAACAAATCGATTGAATCGCTCAAACCATTGCACTGGTAGTGCATGATGTTGTGAATCAATCAGACTGTACCAATGCAAAGTGGTTTCATCTTCACTCAAAGTAGCATAGCCGGAATGGTATACGAGACCTGCATCTTGTAAATTTTGGTTGATATAAAAACCCTTTCGTCCACTTTCGACCAAAACATGATTTTCAGGATCTATATAAAGTAATTGGTATAGTACTTCTCTGACAGAAGGTGCCGCTAATTCGGTGCTATCCAGCAGATTTTCGAGTTTTGACATATGATGGATGAAATCATCACCATTATAGCCAAAACATGCCTTAATGTGCTCTAACGACGCTGGAGAGTCGTTTTCTATTAGTGTGACATACTCCTCCGGTGATAAACCTAAATAATCTTGCGCAACTTGATGATAATCTCGAGTGGTCGCAAATAGCTTATACAACTCGCCATAAGAAATACCTAAGTGTTTTAAGCTATTTTTAATTTTTTCGTTATCTAGCGAGAATGGCATATTAAATGGGTAATTGGCACCTTTCATCGCTTGATAAGCATCCCCTGGTATTTTACTTTCGAGTACCTCATTTACTATTTCTAAGTAGGGAATTAGGGTGTTTGTATTTTTATCATCAAGCAGGATTGATTTAATGTCTTTACGACGTTGATCCAAATCTACGCTTTTTGCACTGCCGTCATCAACAAATTCATCGTCCAGTATCTGCAGTAGATCAGTCAGGTAGGCCGCGGGAGAGTATACAGAGCGAGCGTCATCACCTGTTTTGAAATTAACACCTCCAAATAAACCTGAGTAGTCGGGAAAGTCATTTTTAATTGTCATTTTGTTTTTATCCTAATAAGTTAATCGGTTATATATGAAGGCCTGAGCTACGTGTATGAGGCTCTGATAGTTGTGTTCTATTGAGATATTGAAGGGCAATGATTTTTCGTTTGAAGAGTGCGTTTTGATATACTTGGTTTGCCAGTACATCATCATCTTTAAATATGTTTGTTGTCTTACTTAAGAATGTTTTTTTTGGCATTTCAGCGATTTGAAGTGCTGATTTAAAATCGTTTTTTAATAGTTTTTTGGCGATTTTTTCTGGTTCAAAAGTCTCATCCTTATAGGGGAGAATTCGTAATAATCTCTGGTATGATTTTAATTGTTCGAGAATTGACTTTTTTTCATCGAACAGACTTTGCCAATTAAATTCATTAATGTTTTTTTCATTTGCTAAATTGGTATTTCTAAAATCAATTTTCTTGTTTTTTCTCAGAAATTTATTGAGACTAGTTAGGTTACGAGTTGAAGACATTGTTTGTCCTTAGTGAGTATTTTTTGAATATGAATTTCACCACCACCAGTCATAGGCAATGGATGATGCTGTTAACTTTTTCTGGTGAGAAAGAGCAGATGCGCCGTTAAAGAGGCACTTGCAGTTGGGTGCAAAGTTTGTTTATGGCCTCAATGAATATTGGGTACTATTTGTGCTGAGAATCTCAAAAGTAGATTTTAGGCATGCTCCGCCATGTCAATCACAGGCGATGACATGGAGATATATTTGCTTTGAAAGACGTAGGCACTGATGAACTGTGAAAATAAAGGAAGTGGATAATACCAATATAATGCCAATCTGCTTACCCTCTAGCCTGTGCCATAAATGGCCAAGCCGGTTTTGTACGGGTAATACAGCGTAAATATGTTTTCTTTTGGTAAGTGGTATCATTTACTAGCAACTCAAACATTAAGCTTTAACTTACACTTTTTGTTGCGATGAAATAAGTCAATCGTGTCCGGTAGGTAGCGTTGTAAGATCGTATATCGCTGTAAACATATGAAGCAAAAATACTATGTTCCAGTCCAACCTGATTTTTTATTGTGTGCTTCTCAGTGAGACATGTTCAGCTCCGAATTGAGATCAGAGCCGTGCTTTATAAGCAGAGCGTATTCAATAGCTAGGTGTGGTTCGGGCGACGTTTACCTTGCAAGCCGGTACTATCGACTACAATGTAGTTCGCTGCAAGATTACTAGTGAAGTGGTTCCAGTGCCTTTGTAACAGCCCTAGATTTAATACAGCTCTTCAGTGTAACACCCCAAAAACTGAAACAGTTCATAAGTAGAATTTCTATCAATATAAGAGGGAAATTTTACGATGCGAAAAAGTAAGTTCACCGAAACACAGATAGTCGGCATGATCAAAGAAGCTGAACCTTATGCCGTAAACATGGTGTTTGTCAAAGTACAAAATAGAGCAGGTTCAATTTACTCCACACCTGTTCAGTGTTCATGCTTGTTTTTAAACGAATTGATAAATTGAAAGGCTTGCACTAAAGCCTTTCATATAACAAGTATTATTAACTCAGCTTAAACCCACCCACGGCCTCACGCAGTCGCTGTGCGCTTAACAAAGTTTGATCGGCAATTTCTCCATTTTCTACTGCGGTATCAAAATTTAACCTCGTACCTTCCGACATTTGCGTTAAATTGCTGCTGATATCATCTGTTACTTTGCTTTGCTCTTCTGTCGCCGTCGCTGTCTGTATTGCCATATCAGAGACACGCTGTGACGCTGAAGCAATTTTACCAAGAGACGCTAAAGTTTGGTTTGAACACGTCACCGTTGAGTGCGTTGTCTCATTCCCTTGTTCAATAGAGGTTACAGCTTGCTCTACACCGCTTTGTAAGTTTGCGATCATTTGCTGAATATTCTCTGTCGATTGCTGTGTTTTGCTTGCTAGGGTTCTGACTTCATCTGCGACTACCGCAAACCCCTTACCCTGCTCTCCTGCGCGAGCTGCTTCAATGGCTGCATTGAGCGCCAGTAAATTAGTTTGCTCTGCAATTCCGCGGATCACATCCAACACAGAAGTAATGTTCGTTGAATCTTCAGATACTGTTGAGATAGTACCTGCTGCATGCTCAATAATTTCCGACAGTTGGTTTATTTCTGTTACGGTATTATTGGTAATGTTAGCGCCTTCTTCTGTTAGCCTATTTACACCGGCTAAATCTTCCGCTGTGGAGCTGGCATTTTCAGCTACTTCTCTGATTGCATACGACATTTCATTCACCGCCGTTACAATGACTTCAATTGACTGTAGTTGATCCGAGCAGGTGTCATGAATGTGCTTAGCGCCTTTTTCAAGTGACTCTACGCCCTGTGCAACGGTCATAGATTCATCTACTATGGTGCGAATGAGTTCAGACAAGCCTGAAATAAATTTATCAAACTCATTGGCAACATCACCAATTTCATCTTGCCTTGTAGAGTTTATACGTTTAGTAAGGTCACCATCGCCTTGGCTCATTTCTCTCAGCTGAGCTACTAAGTCATTCAGTGCAATGGTCATTCGCTTCGGTGCAACCAAACCAATCGCAACAATCAAGGCAATAACCAATGCGCTGAAGACTAAAATCACAGTCAAAGTACTTTGTACTTCAGCTATAGATTGTGTGCTGACACGCTCACTAATGGTATCTGCCTTTTCACCTGCTGCATTAAAATAATCTCTCAGTGCATCAAAGCTTCTTGTTGCTGCCCCTTCGCTTTGTCTGATTGCCGCAGTCTTATTCCCTTGGTTCATCAAATCAAACACTTTTTGAGATTCCGCCAGCCAAGTCTGATACTGCCTATCAAAACCAGAAAGCGGAGACAGTGCACTTGGATAATCGCGCATCAGTTCACGATATTTATTCATTCGTTCCAATGCTTGTTTGGCATTTTCTTTATAGTCTCTATAAATAATATCGTAGTTTTGCGATAGGTTGTCGCTGTACAACACGTGTTGTTCCGCAGAGTGGGCTTGATATAAGTCTCTGTCAGCATTGATCACAGCAGAAATAGCAGGATTAAATTTATTACCTACTTCATTGAGGCTTTTTTCTGTTTTAGATATAAGAAAAAAGTTAATCGAAACCACTGCTATAAAGAACACAGAGATTGCGATAAATAGCGCCGAATATTTTACACGTATCGAGCGAAGAAATGCCGGCTTTTCTTCTTTGTAACGAGGATTTGTTGTCATTGATCTATTACTACTCTATTCAAATCAAATTTGATATCACTAGGTAGAGTTTGAGCACCTTGATAGACAGCACAACGCACATTGTGAAGTGTCAATTACAGTGAACTTTTTCTACAAAAAGTAATCAAAATCCTGTTCAATTTTTCAATCGTTCCTAGAAAGGCGGCGAATATTAATACGACTTACCTAAAATGGGTAGTAATATTTAATTCTATCGTTGTTTTTTTAAAGGTGGGTTGAAGTAAAAACTCTAATATAAGTTTTTTATTTATGTTTTATGTTTACTATCTTGATTTACATGTAGCTTTTGATAGTTAAGTGTAATTCACTGAAGATCTATTCAATTCCTAACACGCTGTATTGAAAGCTAAAGCTCGGCAGTAAATAGTTGAATGGGTTTCAGGTAATTAATCAATCCGCGTACTTAACGTTATTGACCGTTCCAAAGCATACTAACTTTCTGTTAAGTGATCTGGGACTACGCCATGCTTATTCAAAGTTACGGGCTTATCCATACCCATAATAATCCACTGGAACGTGTATCGACCCCCCTACATTTAACGGACGTATTTCTTCAGTTGTCATACACCCATTCCTACCACAATTAAAAAAGTAACCCATAAAACGATCTTAACCTCATATATTTCATCATCATTTTACTCACTCAACTTCACATATGCCTCAAACCTAGAAAATAAAATATATTGTATACAATTTATTTTCATTGATGTAAGTTAAGAAACGTTTATTACAAAGTGATACTTGTTTTTGAAATAAACAAACACGTTAAGTAACTAATAAATATAAATTTTAAATCACAATCAAGAGGTAAGGCAGCTATGCCATTTGTTAACTAAGGTGCAAGTTAAACCAATAAACTCTCCCTTTCATTAACAATAAAAATAGATTACAGGAGAACAACATGTCTTTAACCAAAACAGCTTGTTTATGGCCTAAACAAGCGCTAAAACTCAATTGCATCACCGCAGCACTGCTTTGTGCATCGGTTAATTCCTATGCTGGAGAAAGTATACAACACCAACAATTACAAACTAGCATGGCTGAATTAAGCACGCATAAACACGAGGGGCAAATCTGCGGCACTGACCATAACAGCCAAAGCTGGTCTGCAATTCAAAAAGAAAACGCCCGACAAGCAAAGATAAGTTCAAGCTTCTCATCACACATCATGAATACCCTTGCTACCCAAGATGATTTAGCAGCGGAAAATGGCAATGGTGTACCAGGAAGGTATTATATTCCCGTCGTAGTACATATTTATGGGGATAGGTATAACTGTGAGTCAGGGAATTATTGTCTGACAGAGCAAAAAGTCATCGATGGACTGAATAAATCTAATCAAGACTTTTTAGGGCTTATCATAGATGATGGCCCGATCTCCCCTGAATTCCAAGCAATCCGCGAAAACCTCAACATTGAGTTTGTTTTAGCCAAAACCGACCCAAATGGACAACCAACAACAGGGATCGTTCGCTACCCAGAAAAAGCTGGGTATGGCAAAGGCAGCGGGGTTGATGAGCAAATCGCCGCTGATGCTTGGGACAATTTCAAGTATATGAATATTTATGTTCAACAAGACTTGTATGATGATGGTAAAACCAATAATTCAGGCGTTGCTTGGTACCCACAGCTGAGCATGTCGCAAAATGGACTTTCACGCGTTGTCTATAATGGCGATTACATTGGCGCAAATACCAATGAGAACTTTCGTTCTGTATTAACTCATGAATTTGGCCATTGGTTAAATTTACCTCACACGTTTGATGGTGGATGTACGATCCATTCAGAAGCGTTTTGTAACGCCACGGGCGACGGTGCCTGTGATACGCCACAAATGAGTAGCAGCATATTGCAAGAGAATGCCAAAAACTGCTTAGGGCAAGCCACCAATACTGAAAACTTCATGCACTACTCCGATAACTACGCCATGTTCACTAAAGATCAGGTCGATCGTATGACAGCAGCCCTCCACGGCCCTGCTCGCGCGACACTTTGGTCAAACGCCAATCTCATTGCCACTGGCTTAGGCGAGTATACCAGTAACGCGGACCACCCTTGGGATGGCACTTCAGGCGCAGTCGTACCGCCCAAAGGCGACGTGCTCCAATCATTTACTAACCTATCCGGTGCAAAAGGCGAAGTTGATAACTTCGAGATTCAAATCCCAGAGGGAACGCAAGCCGTCGCATTTTATCTTGACGGATACGATGAAGATCCGGATATGTATGTTTCAAAAGGTAAAGTTCCTACTAAAACAGGGGATAATTGGGATGCCGATTTCATCTCTTTTAGAAGTGCAGGCTCTCCTGAATTAGTGACTTTGTCAGCGCCATCAAGTGTCGAGCGCTATCACGCCGCCATTGATGCTTATAGCGCTTATTCTAATGCAACACTCAGTGTCATATCAGGAAGTGACAACACGCTTTGCGCCGGTTGCGAACGTGTTTTTCTCGCCGAAGTAAAAGACTTACAATCTGCAAAAGGCGCTGATCCTAAAACCTACCAATACGAGATCCCAACTGATGCACTGCGCACAGTTGCGGTAATGACAGGCGGGTATCAAGGCGACCCTGATTTATACGCCAGCATGAACGCAATCCCCACTAAAGAGACATTTGATTGCGGGCCATTCAGTGCACCGAGACTAAGTGAATACTGCGAATTATCCGCCGGCGGTGGCACACTCAATCTTTTGATTGACCCGTTTTTAGAATACAGTGATGCAACACTTGTTGTTTACTATGAAAGAGCTATCGATTCTGAGCTGCCAGTCGCACAAGCAAATGGCCCCTACTCTGGTTTGATTGACAGTCCAATCAGCTTTAGTAGCGCAGGCTCATTTGATGCAAATGGCAGCATTACAGCTTATTTGTGGGAATTTGGAGATGGCAATACATCAACAGAGGCCAATCCATCATACTCTTATAGCCGAGCTGACACTTTTTCGGTGAAGTTAACCGTCACTGACAACGACGGGAACACCGCCTCAGATACTGCAACAAGTCAAATCAAAGCGCAGAACCTTGCACCTGTAGCCATTGCAAACGGCCCTTATAGTGGTGAAGCCGGACAGCCAATTCAATTTAGTAGCAATAACTCGGCTGATCCAGATGGCAACATTGTCAGTTACCTGTGGCAATTTGGTGATGGTCAATCCAGTAGTTCAGCAAATCCTACCCACAACTATACAGAGGCTGGTGACTACACCGCTACCTTAACCGTCACTGATAACGATGGTCTAAACCATAGCGCCCAAGCGAGCGTTAGCGTAAACAGCATGAGCTATTGCGAGGCAATAGGTAACACCAAGTATGAATGGATAGCCAATGTGCAATCAGGTGCATTCAGTAATCCGTCACAAGCAAACGGTTACAGTGATTTTACCTCAAAAGTGATTGAGCTAACCGAAGGTGATAATCAATTTACCTTAACGCCAGGTGGTAATTACACAGAGCACTGGGCTGCATGGATTGACTTTAATAACAACGGTAAATTTGAACAATTCGAGCAAGTACTGAATAATCTATCTGACAAAGGCCCTGTCACTGGCACTCTCGCTATCCCAGCTGGTAATGTGGGTAAATCAGCGCGTATGCGTATCGCAATGAAATACAATGGTGAAGCTGTCTCGGCTTGCGGCGATATTGGCGACGGTGAGGTTGAAGACTATACAGTAACCATCAAACCAAACGATGCAATACAACCTGTGCCTAATGCCTGCGCAGCCCAATCACCGATTTCTAGCGGTCGGTTAGAAGTTGGAAAAGCCGCATGCCTTGGTGATGATGGCACACTTTGGCTGAGTATTGGCGGCGTAGACTCAGCAAATCACATCGCCATCACCACTGCACATGGCAAAAGCAACTTACATATCTTGTACAAAAATGGCGGCTGGCCAAGTGATGGGGATAAAGATGCAGAGTCTAACTCTGGTACCACTTCTGAGTGTATCACGGTCCCAGCTGGCAATCAGTATTGGTCATATTTAAAAGTTTCTGGTGATGCAAAAGACACCAGTATCATTGTCGACTTTGATAGTGAGCAATGTAGGCAGCCATAGGCTAACTATTTCAACCTTTACACCAAAAGCATCGACTTTTTAAGTTGATGCTTTTTATCTCCCACCAACTTAGTTGATTTTGGTACTTGAACTATACTCTAAGCCTGTGACCAACCACCTTTAGCCGATGTGTATGTCTTCTTCACCCAGTCATGACACAATTTGTCTACCGATAACATTTATAAACGAGTTGTCGCAGTCGAATGATTTGCATGAGACATTAACTTTAATTTCAAATTGGCTTCCGCAAATTATTGGGTCAGATAGAGCAAGTGTTTGCTTGAATAATGGCTCAGACGAAACATTAGAAGTGTTCGCATTGTTTGGCAACAACGCCATTGAGGCAAATACCATTCTACCCATCAGCAGCACCATGGTTGGCCGAGTTTATTCCAATAAGCAATTGGAAATAAACAATAACCTAGCACAAAGTAAAGACCTAGATTGCCAAATCCTACACAAGGGCGGCCTTGGGTCCTGTGTTGATGCCCCATTACAGCACTCAGGCACATGCTTTGGCACACTGAATTTAGGTAGTTTAGAGCCAGACACTTATAAGCCGGAAGATGGTGCCCAATTAGAGTGCATTGCTAATTGGTTAGCCAATTACATTCATGCTCAAATGGAGATCACCGAACACAAAAAACGAGCAGAAACAGATCCACTCACCAAAGCAAACAACCGGCACTGCCTAAATACGGTCGGTAATGAACTGCTTAAACTGTGGGAAACAGATCAGCAACCGTTTTCTATGATCATGATAGATATCGACCATTTTAAGCAATTTAATGATAATTATGGTCATCATGTTGGTGACCAAGTACTGGTTACTTTTAGCCAAGTGATTAATCAAGTGATCCGCAAATCAGAGCACTTTATGCGGATTGGCGGAGATGAGTTTGTTATTTTGTTGGAAGGAAACGTCGACCTTGCAACTAAACTGGCTGAACGTATCAGAAAGGCTATTAAAGATATGGCGCTCAAACATGACGACGACAGCCTCATCATAACAGTTAGCTGTGGTGTAACCTCAGTGCAAAACCAAGACAGTTCTTTAGAGTGCCTTTACAACCGAGCTGACAAAGCCCTGTATCAATCAAAGAAAAATGGCCGAAATCAAACCACTGCGATTTGAGTAAGGTTGTAAGTATAGCTTTGTGAAATCCAGCTTACCTAAAAGCATTAAGCCCTTGTAAACTGGCCAGTTCATTTTTGAGTGGTTTCGTAAATACTCGCGCAAGGTAAGAAATGAGTAACGACAAAAAAATGTTATAAGTGTGTATAATATCTAAAAAGGAATGACAAACAGCTGTTATTATGGCGCTCAAAGAATATATTAATATGGTAAAAACTCTGATCTTAATATTTATTTTTATTCCTTTAAGTATACATGCAAAAAGCACCCAATTAACTGAAACCGACAAAGCAAAATTGCTTGAA
>NZ_JAKFZS010000031.1 GCF_021654285.1 Pseudoalteromonas luteoviolacea
GACTTTGATTGTTTTTTCGCTCTTTATGTAGAAAAAAGCCGAGTGAGAGGAGCGTTAAAACAGTACCTACCATGCCAGTAAAATATCCTAAATCTCGCAAAAAGACATTCCAATTAATAGTGTGGTTATAAGTGCTTTGATAAACCATGACACCGACCGTACCTAAATAACCAAATGAATCAGCCAAATAGGTTAAAAACCCTACATTAGCAGGTCGATTAAATGTGGCGATGAGTCGTTCAAATAACGACGTTGTGAATGGTACGTAAGCTAGATAAAGACCTATGCCGTTAAATACTATCCAACTGATAGGGCCGATTTGATGGTGTTCGTACGCAGTTGAGCTTAGCAGCGTGATAACAAAACCAAGGCATATCAAAAAGTGATTAATTATCATGGCCGTATGGTTATTTTTTACAAGCTTTAGTAGTGCTATTATGACTAACACAACCACCGCGATTGGTAATTCTGTTAGCGTGAATAGTGCAGGTTCGCCGCTAAGTCCTGTCGCTTGCCAGACATCGGCTGCAAAGCTGTCGCGTAAATCGCGTAGAATAGTCAATAGGATATAGCCTAAAATGAGCATAGTGATCCCAAAGCCGAGTAACTTGAGCAGCTCTTTACGACTAGCTTTATTCATTGGCACACGTTTACAGCGTTGTTTAATATCGTCTTGATTTGGTGGCGGCAGCTGGTCCAGCATCCATACTGACACACACAAAAAGGGTAAGAACATGGATGCAGTAACAAATGGCATCCATATTTCACTCACGTTAAAGTCAAGCAGTAAGATGCTGGCCACTGTTTTAACTAGGCCTGATGCAAGAATAAAGCTGGTACAAAGGCCTGCGGCGAGTATTTCTGTAACACGGCGCCCTTCTAAATAGTTGAACACTATGCCCCAAACCATACCCAAGGGAAGACCATTTAATAACATAAACACGGCGTTCCATGGAGAAGGGGTAACGGCAAACCCTAAAAGTGCGAACCATGCAAACAATACCAAAGCGAGGGTTGCTTTGGCACGGCCATGACTTTGTAGCTCTGATATAACTTTAATTCCGATAAATTTAGAGAGCGCATAACCTAAAATTTGTGCGGTTAAATACACGGTCTTTAAAGATAGGCCTAACCAAGTAATGTCTTGATAAAGACCAACTGCAACAGGCTTTCTAAAGCCATACATCAATGCATAGGTACTACATGCGGCAACAATGGCGTATATACAAAAAAGAAGGGTATTTGTACTAAGTCGGTTTTGGATTTGCTTGCCCAATCGGTAAAACATTTGACACTCATAGTGGAACGCGCATATTTGGTATGGACCAAATGACGGCTGTCTTGAATTTGTTTACAGTTTAATTGGGCTATATTGCAGTTATTTTACAATGTGTTTCAGTTTAAAAATGGAGCTTAGCTTTGTTTTCTATCATCAATGCGTCATGGCGCCAATATTCGCGGTCAAACTCGAAGGCTGTTCCCTCTAAATCTCTCACTATACGGGTTACTTTAAGCCCCAAAGCGCCGTCATATGTATTTAAATATTGAGCAATAGGATTGAATAAACAGCATGATTCAACGGCAATATCATATAGAACATTGTGATGGTGATACGTATTTTTAAGTAACACGCTAATAGATAAAGACAGGTCATGTTTATCAATGTTGGGCAGGTGTTTGTTACTAAAATTGAGCTCTTCGACGACAACGGTTCGACCGTCAACAGAACGGACGCGCAATATGCTTGTCAGGCTAGTTCTACCATCTAACTCGAGTGCGTTGGCTATTTCTTTGCACGGCTTTTGCTTTTTTTGCTCAACTAACTTTGTACTTGGTTGAAAGCCTTGAGCAGTTGTGTACTGCAAGAAAGAAGTGTGTTGCATTGGGTCATATTTGAGCTTGCGAGGGCAAACATACCAGCCGCTGCGGTTTTTTCTGTAGATCAGACCCATATGCTCAAGCTGGCCCAGCGCTTGCCTTAAAGTCGAACGTGCCACGTCGTACGTGGCACATAATTCGCGTTCAGAAGGCAGGTTGCCTGTTAATTTTTGCTCAGCAATTTGTTGGCTGATGGTTTCCCGAACTTGGGCATAGGCATAACTCGTGTCGCTCATAGGGGACTTATTCTTGGCAATATGTTGATGTTATTTATTGTTATCACATTACAACAAACTTCACAAAATGAAAACTTACCTTACTAAATTTTGGTCCATACCAATCAAATTAAAACTTAAATATTTCTGTAAAGTCCCTGTAATGATACGTAACTAAGATTTGCCCCGTTCGTAATTTTGGTATGTACCAATCACTTTCGGGAATTATAATGAAAACTTTATACTCTACAGGCTCTACAAAAATATCTATGCTGGCAATGGCGGTCGCTGCGGCTTTATCGGCACCAGCTTTTGCAGAGGATGATCAAGCAAAAGCGGACCAGCAAATCGAAGAGATCATGGTTGTTGGTAAAAGTGTTTCTTACGCAAATAATGCAACGTCTGAAGAAATGTTTAAGCAACAGTCATCAATGACCAGCGCGATGGCGATGATTGACAACTTACCGGGTGTGCTTATCAACGAGGGTGATACATTTGGCTCTGACGATTGGTCAACAACAGTGTCAATACGCGGCTTTCAACTGAGTTTAGATGAGCAGCAAGTTGGTATTACCATTGATGGGATCTCAAACGGTAACTCAAACTACGGTGGTGGCGCTAAAGCAAACCGTTATATTGATACAGAAAACTTAATGGCGGTCGAGGTATCTCAAGGTACAGCCGATATTGGCTCTCGTTCTAACGAAGCACTTGGCGGCACGTTAAATTTTACGACCATTGACCCAAGCACTGAACAAGGCATTGTCGCAAGTCTATCGTTAGCGAATTTTGATGCGCAGAAATACTATATGCGTATTGAAACTGGCGAGGTGATGGATGACACCTTTGGCTGGTTGAGCTATTCAAACTCAAGTAACAGCGATTGGATCACCGGTACAGCAGAAAATACCCGTGACCATTTTGCTGCTAAGTTTGTTAAAGGTATGGATAGTGATTTAGAGATCACTGCGTACTTATCATATGACGATGTACACGAAGACAACTACCAGCGTGTTTCATTAGAAAGTTTTAAGCAAAACCCTGAATCAGATGGCCTAACCGGTGAGTGGACAGGTATTCCTTATATTGACCAAGTTTATCGTCGCGGTTGGTCAACACTGCGTGAAAACTTATTTGGCTACATTGAAGTGGATACGATGGTTGGCGAAGTGGAAGTAACTGCAAATGCCTACTTCCATAAAAACCAAGGCCGTGGTGACTGGGTACCGCCTTATATCGTCGATGTGAATCACGATGGCGCTAAAGGCCATTCTGAACTTGTGTCTGGCACGACGTATCAAGGTGGTAGCTCTCTAGGTAAGATTTATTTTGTTGATGCAGATGGTAAATCACTTCAGCCAATGAAAGGCTGCGAAAGCTCAATTACTTTCCCATACGGCGGTGCAGATGCGGAGTATGATCCAAATTGCTATGAGTCAACAGCACGCCCAGTTGGTTCCTATCGTAACAGCCACTATGAAAAAGACCGCTTTGGTATCAATGCAGACCTGACATGGGAAACCAAGATTGGTGATTACAACAACATCTTACGTGGTGGTATTTGGTATGAAGATTACGAGCGTTCTGAGTACCGTGACTGGCACAAAATTATCGATTCGAAAAGCAGCTTTGACTTTGACCACAACCCATATTGGATCCAGTACGACCGCACATATCCAGTAGAAACAACCATGTTATATCTTGAAGACTCAATTGAGATGGATACGGTAACATTGCGTGCAGGTGTGAAAAAGTATTTGGTCGATTTAGACAGCCATGACAAGTTCACAAGCACGAATAAATCAGTTAATTCAGATTCAGATACGCTGCTATCAGCGGGTGCTGTATGGTACACGCCAGTTGAAGGCTTAGAAGTATTTGCAGGTTACGCTGAAAACTTTGCGGCAATTAAAGACCAAGTACTTGAAGCAGATGCATCGGCACTGGGTAACATTGAGCCTGAAACTGCAGAAAACATGGACTTTGGTATTCGTTATGACAACAACGATTTTGATGCGAGTGTTACTTTATATAGTATTGACTTTCAAAACCGCCTAACGTTTGTTGCACCTGAGTCTGCGTCTGGTAATGATTACTTGGTTGGTACGAGTGGCCAGTACATCAATACGGGTGGTATTGAATCATCAGGTGTTGAAGCGTCATTGACTTACTATCCAACTCAATCACTGTCTGTGTATATGTCATATACAAGCAATGACTCAGAGTACACAGATGGTACTGTTGATATCAAAGCGGGCAATACTGTATTTGGCTCAGTTGAAGACATGGCTGTGCTGTCGCTTGATTGGCAATCAGAAATTTACTCAGCGGGTCTATCGACTAAGTGGATTGGCGAGCGTTGGATGGACTCAGACAATTCTCAGCGTATTGACGCTTATGCAGTCAGCGATTTGTATGTTGCTGTCGATTTAGAAGAAGTTGGTGCACTAAAAGGTGCCTCAATTCGCCTAACAGTGAACAACCTATTTGATAAGAGTTATATCGGCAGTGTTGCAGGTGGTTGGGGTGGCTGGATCGGCGCACCGCGAACTGCAGCAATCAACTTCCAAACACGTTTTTAATCTTATCTTTGGCGAGCGATGAACTGCGTTCGCCATCAACTTTTGCCAAGTATTGCGGTAAAAATGGATATTGATAGTGGTTTATAGAGGGGTTGATTATGCGTTGCGCGCAAGCATGGAACAATAAGCATAATACACTCTAAAGCACTATGCCGTAAGAGCTGAGAGATCCCTTTCCCCTGATTACTTAGCTCTTTTTTCTGGCAAAAAGTAAATGCAAGAAATCTACTAAATAATTTTTACTATCTGCCTTTTACACGACCTGTGTTTAATAAAAACAAACTCGGTTCTAATGAGCGTTTGCTTAGTCAATATAAGTCTGTTTTACAGGTAGGTGGTCCAAAAAGAGAACATCAAATCATGAATGTTAAACGCCCCATACTAGCTACTTTATTTGTTCTAGGTTGTGTAGCAGCCAATGTGCAAGCGACAGGTTCTATTGATAAAATCTTATTTGGCTCATGCAGTCACCAAGATAAGGATATTCCAATTTTTGATGCAATTAACAAAGAGCAGTCAGATCTTTTTGTATTCCTTGGCGATAATGTCTATGGCGACACTGAGAATATGACTGAGCTAGCGGCTAAGTATCAAAAATTGGGTAGCAAAGAAGGGTTTAAAACGCTGCGCTCAACGACACCAACCATCGCTATTTGGGATGACCATGATTATGGTGAAAATGACGCGGGGAAAGAGTACCCATTCAAAGAGCAGTCTCGTCAAATCATGCTTGATTTTTGGCAAGAGCCGAAAAATAGTCCGAGACGCACGCGTCCGTCGGGTATTTATACATCTTACATGTATGGGGAGCAGCATCAAAATGTGCAAGTGATCTTGCCTGACTTACGTTGGAATCGTCCTGAACTGAACTCAGTTGGTGCATTGAGCTATTGGGTTGGCAGTTTCTTCAATAATAAAGGCCCGTATCGACCAGTTGATAACGATAGCTCTATGCTGGGAGAAGCACAGTGGCAGTGGCTTGAGAAAGAGCTTTTAAAACCAGCAAAAGTGAAAATAATTGCGTCAAGCTTGCAACTGATCCCAGATTTTACTGGATGGGAAAGTTGGGCTAACTTTCCAGCTGACAGGCAAAGGCTATTGGACTTTATCGAAAAGCACAAGATTGGCGGTGTGATAATGATCAGTGGCGACACGCATTGGGGTGAGTTATCTAGGTATGATACTCAACATGGTTATCCACTTTGGGAGGTAACAAGTTCAGGGTTAACGCAAAAGTGGAAAGACGTGAGTCCGAACCGCCATCGTATCGGTGATTACACTGCGCAAGTGAATTATGGCTTTGTTGAAATTGATTGGGAGCAAGCTGATCCGAAAATTCAATTTGGCCTCAAAGATATCCATGGAGATATCACGCACCAGCAAAGTATGACGCTTTCTTCACTGCAATTTAAATAGTCGTGGAGGGTATTTAGCATGTTGTTAAAATTTAAAAAACACTTGCCAATTTTCGCTGTTTTACTTTTAAGTCTATCGGGATGCAAAATGCTTGAAAGCAATGTTGATGATAAAACGGCTAAACCATCACGGATTAAAAATATAATCTTGTTGATTGGGGATGGTATGGGTCCCCAGCAAGTTGGTTTATTGGAGGAGTATGCGACGCGTTCACCCCAATCAATTTATCGAGGTGACAATAGCGCGATATCTAAACTGGCCAATTTAGGCGTGACAGGGCTATCTCTACATGGGCCAGCTGATAAGCTGGTAGTGGACTCCGCTTGCTCAGCAACGCAATTAGCGACAGGGGTTGCGTCTGGCAATGAGATGATAGGGTTAAGCCGTGCAGGGCATAAAGTGCCCACCATTTTGCAAAAAGCCAAAGCGTTGGGTAAGTCGACGGGATTAGTATCTGATACTCGTTTAACGCATGCGACACCAGCTGCTTTTGCAACGCACCAAATCCATCGTTCGATGGAAAACGCCATTGCGGAGCAAATGGTGTTAAGTAACGCTGTTGACGTTATGTTATCCGGTGGACTGCGCCACTTTATACCTAAAGCCTATGTGGTATCGGGCGAACAAGCGGGATTTGAGAAAAAACTCGCTGAGAGCCGCTTATCATTTAAGTCAAAACGCCGTGATAGCAAAAACCTATTGAGACAAGCTGAAAATCAAGGTTATGAGTTGGTGTTTAATAAGGGTCAACTGCAAGAGACGCAAAAAGCGCGTATTTTAGGCTTGTTTGCAAACAGCGCTATGGTAGATGGCATTGAAGCCTCAAATCTACGTTATGTGGGTCAGCCAAGTTTACGGGACATGACGCAAGTTGCTATCAGTAAATTATCACAAAACCCAGAAGGCTTCTTTTTGATGGTCGAAGGTGGGCAAATTGATTGGGCTGGGCACAATAATGACGCTGGCACTTTATTGCATGAGATGATCAAGTTCGATAGTGCAGTGGATTTTGTTTTACATTGGGCTAAGGACAGAGATGACACCCTAGTTGTTTTGACAGCCGATCATGAAACAGGCGGCTTTGGTTTTAGCTATAGCGGTGCGGATTTGCCTCAAGCAGAGCAGCTCAACAATTTTAATAATGATACATATAAACCTAATTATAATTTTGGTGAGCTTGAGATTTTAGACAAACTTTTTTTGCAAAAACGAAGTTATAGTGCGATGTGGAAAGCAGCTAAGCATGATCATAATAACCCCAGTGCCGCGAAATTAGTTCAAACAGTCAATTTAAACAGTGAATTTAAAATAAATGCTACAGATGCTAATGCTATTTTGGCAGAGCAGAAAAATGCCTTTTTTCAACGTGGGCACAAAAGTTTAGGTCTCAAGACTAGCAGTAAGATCCATGATTTTTCTCCTTTTTATGTTTACCTAAATGAACGACCGCTCAATCTTATTGGTAGGGCGCTATCAACAAAACAAAATATTGTTTGGTCAACAGGCACGCATACACACACCCCCGTTGGGGTTTTTGCTTTAGGTCCAAAGCATGTGACTAAACAGTTCAGTGGATTTTATAATCATGTAGACCTTGGCAAGAAAATGCAGCGCATTTTAACAGATAAGGTAGATGCTAATTAAATAAAGTCAGAATAAAAACAGTTTAGTTTACTGATTTGCAACATTTAACTTTACATTTGGACGTGTTAAGTATAAAAAATACTGGCTATTAAAAAAAAGGAGAATAATTAATGAAATTAGCATCCATGATCGCTGGCGCAATAATTGCGCTTAGTACTGCCACCTCAATGACTGTTTCAGCGAAATCAGTTGGAGATTTTGCGTATTACCATATTGGTTGTTATGGATCTGGAACAAATACAATGTTGTGGTACGAAATCGCAGAGTCTAGTGCACAGATCAGAAGTATAATCCAGCGTTGCACCTCGCAAGGTGGAGATTTTAGGATCCAAAAAATTTATACTAATTAGCAAGGCTTATCTCTAATTCAAAGCCTCTCTTTGGGGCTTTCACCGATGTCATATACATATAAAACGTAAACACTATTGTGTTATAAAGTGGAAAGTTTAAACACGCATAAGTTAATAAGGAAGTAAATTGAGTATTCATGAGCAAAGTGAATTGTGGTCAGTGACGTTTGAAGGTGAAGATCACTCTTCAGATGAGTTCATATCCAAAAGTTTTGAAAGCTGTACTTTTATCGGCTGTAACTTTTCAGAAGCCAGCTTTCGCAGCTGTAAATTTGTAGATTGCGAGTTTATAAAGTGCAATTTAAGTTTGACTAAAATTCACTACAGCGAATTTTCGGACGTCATCTTTCGTGATTCTAAAGTGATTGGCATTGATTGGACCAAAGCCGCTTGGCCAAGATTAATGCTTAGTGCACCTATCAAGTTTTACGATTGCATGTTAAACGACAGCTCTTTTTACGGCTTACACTTACAAGGTTTTGCACTAGAGCGATGTATCGTGCGTGGTGTCGATTTTAGAGATGGTGACTTTGCCAGAGCTAGCTTTAGAGATAGTGAGCTATCTGGGTCTATGTTTTCGAGCACTAACCTGTCGGCTGCTGATTTTTCCAACGCGACGGGGTTTGATATTGATATATTTAGCAATACTATTAATAAAGCGAAGTTTGATCGCTTTGAGGCAACGAGGCTACTGAATTGTTTGGAAGTAGAGTTAGTATGAGATGAAATACAATATACTTTAACTTGTATTTAAATTTGTTTTATATAACTTTAAATATGTTTTTTGATAACTTAGCTTTAGTTTTAAACTAGGCAGTAATTTTAGAATTCTAGCCTCACTATATGTACGTTTTTAATTTTCAAATTTTCCTGTATAATTTCGCACCGGTTGAGTGGGGCTTTATTGTCACTTGTAGTGAATAAGTTCATCCAAACCACTCATAGCATATCTAACTATCTAAAGTATAAGGCTAATTGGTAGTTTACTTTCACAGTGTTCTATAACGCACTAATCAGTTCGAGCACTGACTATTTAGCTCTTAACTAATGGAGAAGCACCATAAATGAGAATATTGGCATTAATGATAGTGTTTGTTGCACTTAGTGGCTGTGAAGCTACGCGTGTCAACAACGTAAATTCAATAAAAACAAAAGTTAAGCTTAACAATACACTATCATTACCTATTAACGCAGATGTCGCTTTTCATGTAGATCGCTCTGTACCAGAAGATAAGGTCAATTTTATTGGGCAGTTAGAGAGTGCCGCTGAACTGGTTACACAAGAAATGTTCAGTTCATCAAAAAAGCTAGATAGTGATGTAAAGTTTGATTACTTAATTAAATTAAAAGCAACAAGTGATTGGGATATCGTCTGGGGTGGTTGGGACTCAGATTTTACAATACAAATTTTTAGTGCAGATGGCGAACTTATCTTTGATAAAGCATCTATTGCGAAAGCAAGTGGAAGCGGTGGTGTTTATGATTTTAACGCTGTGTTCAACTCATTTGCTAAAGAAACAAAAACAGCCTTGATTAACTTTGTTAATACAAATGAAGCTCTTTTGATTAACCCTAAAAGGGTTAGTGCGCAGAGCAAGCCAGTAAAGTATTTTTTCAAAGATGCAGAGCCTGTTATGTCAGGTACTGGTTTTTTTATTAATAATAGAGGTGTCGCCGTTACTGCAGCACATGTTATTGATGAATGTATCTTTTATGAAACACAAGAAAAGGGAGTAAAGCGAGAGGTTGAACTGATTGCACAAAGTAATTTGTTAGATCTTGCTGTTATACAAGTTAAAGGCATTGATTCTGCGTCAGTAACAATTTTGGAAGAGCCGAATGTGACATTGGGCAAGCAAGTGTTCACAACAGGCTTTCCACTGTCAGGAATTTTGTCTGAATATCCATCTATGACTATGGGTAATATTAGTTCTTTAGGTGGGTTGAAGGGCGCTAAGGGCTTCTTTCAATTCTCAGCACCTATACAGCCCGGTAATAGTGGCGGTGCAATCTTAGACTATAAAGGAAATTTGGTCGGCGTTGTATCAAGTAGCCTTAACCAAAGCATTATGCTTAAAAAAAGCGGCACTGTTGCGCAGAATGTTAACTTTGGTGTTGATGTTGAGCTACTCAAAAAGTTTTTAACAAAGCAAGGCGTTACGTACAATCAAGGTAAAAGCGAAACTCCTTTTGAGCAATCTTCGGCGAATGCCGTTGAGTCGACTATTCAACTGTTATGCTATAAGTAGGTAGTAAAATGAAAACTTTTAATTATTCATATGTGCTTTTTAGCTCGATAATCCTGTTTTTCAGTGAAAGCCTACTTGCTAACTCAGATGGTAACAAAAGCAATCCGCAAGCAGTTGCAGAGTCTGTTTTTACTGGATATAAACATGAAGGTGTAGTTTACCCTCCTGTGTTATTTGTTACGAATATTGAAGATCGCAGCTTTACTGAAAATTTAGATGGATACAAAGCTTTTTCTAAACTAGACAAAGAAGCGGTAGGTTTGCCAATTGGCCTTAGGGTATTAAAACTTCACAGAACAAAGCAAGACGCCACTCAGTTTTCATCTCTAATGCTGTCTGCATCTACTCTTGGGATTATTCCTGTTGTATCAAATACAGAGTTTAAAGTTCGTTATGATATCTTTGTTCAAGGCAAGTCAATTGCACACTTTGAATACTCTATGGACTCAACGGATGTCGGAAATATGTGGACTCAAGCATATAACAAAAGAGAGACAAAACCCTCGGAAGTTCAGTTTTTAGCAGATACAATTCCCGCATTTTTAAATGAGTTGAGTCAGTCTAAAGAAGCAAAATCAGCATTTGCTGAATACGAAGAGTATTTTGGCGACTTACAGTAAAGCTTTGTAATTAAGTTTGGCGGTCAGTTCTAAACTTGACCGCTTATTTACCAAGTTTTAAGTTGAGTTTTTATATTCAGTTTTTATTTTGGCGATTAAGTATTAAACCTTCATTTAAATAACTCATAAATTTACATATTTAAAATGTCTAACTTCGTAGATTGAACGCGAATGTAAAAGTAGTTTGGTTGATTTTTGGACGTTTGAGGTTGGTTTGGCTGTGATTTGATATTAAACCTCTATCTAAACACTTATAATATCTACTTTTAAATCGCCTTACATCGCTAATTAAATGTAACGACTTATGACAGAAATAGAGCGCAATGAAAGTCAAACAATTTACAATTATTTTAATCGCATTTTTATTCCTTAGTGGCTGTGGCATGACCGAAGATTTAATGAAAGCGCGATACACGCTTAATAAGGCCCGTCACTCAGTACAAGTGGCTGGCGACCATCCTGCCCTTAATGAACACCGCCTTAAAAACTCTGCAGAAATTTGTTTAAGAGAAAATGATAAGCAGTGTTTAGCTCTTGCGTATGAACTTTATGGCCATTTATATCGCTCCAATATAATCAGGGCTGAACAGAAGCACTACGAAGAAAAAGGATTCGTAGAGCCGAATGTTACGTTTGAAAATAGGTTTGAGCATTCTGCTAAACATTTTGAAAAAGCCATTAGCTTTTGGGACCATGCTAAAGATCACAAAGAAATATCAGCTCTTTATATCCAGCTATCATTGAGTCATCACTTAATAGACGATACAGAAAAAGAGTGTCTAGCTTTAGAGAAAAGTTTAGAGTATCACTTTCAAGCGTACCCAGAAGACAACATGCCTGCTGATGAAATTCCAATGAATTTTGAACGTTTCAGTGACTATATTTTGCAGCTCCAGAGTCAAGCAGGGTGTGCAAGTAAACCAGAATAAAATATCCTCATAGTGCTTAATCACTCGATTAAGTATACCTTGATGGGCGGCTTTTCATTTTTTACTATCCGATAGTAATGTCGATTTTTAAGATCAGTTTCAGTGAGTTTATGAATATAAAAAGTACTATGTTGGCGGTTGGTGCGACCTTTGTTTTAACCGGGTGTGAAGTGACATATAAGCAAGAAGATGCAGATAGGGACTTTAATAAAGCAGTCAGATTTTTAAAGCAAAATAAAGCGCCTAAAGGGGTAGATAATCTGCTGAGTAATGTGCTGGAGTTTTGTAATGAAACTAAAAACCCAAAATGTTTGGTGTACACTCATTTGTATTATGGTGACTTTTATCTTTCATCTATGCTGACTAATCATAAAGGTACGTTTAACGTTTTTGGGTTTGCAGAAGCAGGTGTGACATATGAAAACAGGCACCAGCAAGGGGTTGCGCACTATTTAAAGGCGATCAGCTTTGTCGACCCAGATAATGATGAAGCATTTATAGCGAGTTTATATGAGAGACTTTCATTAGGTTATCGTACTACTGGTGAGCAGGAAAAAGAGTGTGAGGCATTGCAAAATGCGTTGTCATTTCAAGCTAAAGCTTATCCAGATGGGGATGAGCCCATAGAGCATTTCTCTGTAAATGTTAAATACTTCAGTGAGTATATCGCTTTTAAACAAAAGCGTGCTGGCTGTACTCAGTTCGAAATAAAGTAGTGTAATGTGTGCTGTTAAATTGAATTTATGTTAATTTAACATAATGTATAAGCTGGTTCGCTTTTTTCTGTATCGTGACAGGGGTATTTAGAGGGTAGTCAGGGTTTAAAGTTGATCTATGTGTTTTAAGCACATTGAGAAAGGCGCTTAGTTTATGTACTCGTTTATCTTGTATGTTTCTCGGCCAATTACACTTTCTGCTCAGTTAAAAAAGGCCAACATAAGTTGGCCTTAGAATTACTAAATAGTCACGCTATTAGAAAGAGTAGCGGATACCAATTTTAGCCTGCCATGCAGATGCACCTTTGGTGATCTGAGAGTAGTTACGAACATCGGCACCTTGGTAACGCGGCTCGATAACGAGTTTACCATCCTCTAAACCACCAAAATCATATAGTTTTTGGTCGCTGTAACCAAGTCTCTTCTCAACACCCCAGTCGCTGTTAAGTAGATTAGCGAAGTTTTCAATCATGAAGTAAACTTCACCTTTGTGCTCTTTGTAGATACCAGGAATTTCTTGAGTAAAGCTCACATCCATCGTTGTAACCCAAGGCTGAGTGCCTGTATTACGGTCAAGTAATTGGCCGCGCTCGGAAATCCCCGCTCTGTTTAGAAGCTTTTCTAAGTCTTTCCATTTTAACGTCGATTTTTCCCAATCAACTTTATTATCGTTTTCACCAGTCGGAATGTAAGCAAGGTAAGCTGATGTTCTGTCTAGACCACGTGTATCACCAAAGTCACCATCGTTGTATGAGCCCATCGTATAGCTAAATGGACGACCAGAACGGCGTTCGAAGAACATGTTGAACTTAGATGCATAACCTTCGAAGAACTCAGTCTGGTAACGTAAGTTAAGCTTAAAGCTGTGCTCAACTTCGTAGTGACCACGACCAACTAAGTCAACATTACGGCTGTGTGTTGTTGCATGTTTGTAGTTACCGTCAGCTTGTGATGCACTGCCTGGCGAGATGTCTTCAACATCTTGATGTGTATAGCTTGCAGACACGTATAGGCCGTTATCGAATTCTTTTGCGATTGCTGTCGAAATGATAATTGAACGTGCGTCTAAGTCAGAATTCGTCATCATGATGTCATGATTATCTGTAAGACCAGATTCTTCTGTGTAAATACTTTCATAAATTACACGCCCTGTCGCCGAAAGGTTTGGAGCATCTTCCTTCTGTTTAATAGCCGTATTGTGCCAAACCGCTTCGTCTTGCTTGTTTTGGTATGCAATTTCAGCAGACCATTTGAAGCCGTCACCTAATAGCTCAGAATCAAATTCATACTCAAAACCAACTTGTGCACGGATGCTTGAAGGCAGTTTAAAGTTTGGATCAGTGTAAGCTGTATGACCTGCACCTTCTTCCAAAGTAGACTTAATGCCTTCAGGCACACGTGTGATATCAACTTGCTCAATATTCGCAAAATAAGCGTTGATATCATCTTGCGATGCTTCAACTTGTGTTATGCCGTCTTTTTGGAATGGGTTGTTGAACCAAACGTTAGGAATACCGCCTTGGAAGCGACCAATACCACCGTTAATGGTTAATGCATCCGTTGCGTAGAACTTAAAGCCAATACGCGGAAGGATGATGTCTGCGCCATCTAGGTTTTCTTGGTTTGTGTAACCGTATTTTTGCTGGAAATTCTCGTTAAGATTAGGTTTATCATCTGATGATAGACGTTCATAACGAACACCAGCAGTAATTTCTAAATCATCAGTCAGGTAGAACTTATCTTCCACATAAAGTGCAAGTTGCTCACGTGTTGCGTCATACGCTAAGTCATTCACATTGTTTGAATTTGCATTCATGTATGAGAATTGGTAGTCATCCCATCTATTTTGGTATAGCTTTTTGCTTTCAAAATCATCTAGGCTACCAAACTTCCATGTTCCCATCGAATTTTGGGCAAATAGGTTGTATAGACGCTTACTTTCTAGTTGCGCACCAAAATTGATCTCATGGTCACCCATTAGGTAAGTTGCATCGAAAGTGAATGCGTAAGTCTCTGTTTCAGAAACGTTGCTGTGACGTACATCGTCACGACCGAACTGAATAGACTCACCACGGTCGCTATTATTTAGATAGACTTGAATTTGACCTAAATCAGAATTTGTTAAGCTGTCATTTGAAACATCTTTGTAAGCAAAGCCAATTTCAGTGGAGAAGTCATCAGACCAATCAGAGTATAGTTTTGTCGCAAAGTTGTTGAATTTAGTCACGTATTGGTAACGGCTAGATGCCATCGTGATGGTGTTGCCACCGGTTGCGAAGCCTTTATCGCTCTCTTCATCTTGCCACTGGTAAGTAAAGTCTGCGCGGTGAAGGTCACTGATGTTCCAGCTCAGTTTTACTAGCAGGCTGTCACTAGTATTTTCTGGATTGCCACCAAGCTCATCTTGTAAACCGTATGTATTACTTAGGATGCTATTGAATCGGTCGTAATCCTGCTTAGAAATATCAAATTCGTGTGATGTGCCAGAGCCATCAAAGCCATAATCCATTTCTCTCTCTTGTTTCCAAGAGTTGTAGTTCACGAAGAAAAATAGTTCATCTTTGATGATAGCGCCACCGGTGCTAAAGCCCATTCTTGCTTCAGTTTCAATTGGATCTGTGCTTGCAACTTCAAACGTTTTGTGGCCATCTTTATCGAGAACGTGGTCGCCTGCTCTGTACTCTTCGCCAGTCTCCGGATCAACGCCATCTTTTGTGTGTTTAGCTTCTGAAATGTTATCTACTTTACCAGCAAGGCTAGGTGTACTTGTCTCGTAAAAACCTGAGAACGTAAACTCGTTAGAACCTGACTTAGTTACGGCATTGATAGTACCGCCGCCAAAGTTACCTTTTTTCGCAGAGAATGGTGAGCTGTCTACAGAGATTTGCTCAATTGCATCTAGTGCTACTGGTGGTTGAGCTGTTGGGTAACCACCAAAGTTAAGACCGAAGTCATCGTTTTGGCCGATACCGTCTACAGTTAAACCGTTTGTTCTTGGATTATTACCAGCAATGGTTAATTCACCGTTACCGTTAATGCTTGCAAGTGGGTTAAGACGTGCAACGTCTTTGATATCGTTGTTAAAGCTAGGTACATTGTTAATGGTGTCTTCACCAAATACGCTGCTTGAACCTCCAGCTTGTTGTACTAGTTTATAACCGCTTACTTGAATTTTTTCAATTGCTTGTAATGGCTCTAGCTGTTTTGTAATACGGTGTGTGTCACCTAGCTGAAGTGAAATGTTGTTTAGCTCTGCGTCAGAGTATTTATCAGAGTCAATCACAACGCGGTAAGGACCGCCAACGCGAAGACCTTTTGCGATGAATGCACCAGAGTCATTAGTCGTAAATGTATTTACTGTGCCTGTTGGCTCGTGAATAACCGTAACTTTAACGTTAGCGGCAGCATCGCCAGCCGGAGTCGTGATTTTACCACGCATTGCTGATGAAGTGTCAGATGCAAATGCACTTGCTGACACACCAATAGCAAGTGCTAAGGCGCCGGCCACTTTTGATAAGCGAACGTTTCTCATTGTGTTGTTTCCCGTGTGTTTAGGTTGTTTCAATCTTAAATTAAAATATCTAACTATCTGACTTTAAAAGTTAAGTTCAGTAATTAGTCAAAAACTGTTTCATCCGCGCTATTTTTTCAAACCATAATCAAGTGAGCTTCCAAAAGGAGGCTTACTCAGTAATGAAGTTGGTATGAGAATTAATAGATAGGAATTACTGCTTATTATTTATAATTATTACCAAAGAGTGTTTGACCACGAAGATTACAAATAAGAATACGAAACTGAGCAGTCATCCAAAATGCGCGAGGCACTTTGAAAACAGTCGCTGTTTTAGTTTGTAATAACAAAATGTTTCGAGTTAACACGTTCTACTCTTTCTAGTCATCTATAAAGGTCTTGCCATTGTTATTGAATCAATAAATTTTGATTTACCGGACATTCATCCTGTGTATTCAATTCAATGTACTTTAAAGTCCGCCTCCCTTCATTTAAGTCAACTCGTAAAACGGCAGTTTTCGTTTACTTAAACACAAGAGAAAACCTTACACCCTTTGGTTTTGTGCAATTATGGGCGCGCATTATACCTCAAGGTTGATTAAGTTATCAAAGAACTTATTGCAAAAAAGAATAAAAAATACACATGTTTTACTTATATTTTTTAGTTGTTAATTTGATATTTTTGTGGGTTACTGTCTAAATGCACAGTAATTTGTTTGAAGTGTGTTCAACCTGATAGATGTTAATAATATTTTCTTATATGTTTGTATATTATGATAATTGTATTTATAAGTGTTCTAAGATTGAACATGATAAGCTTGGTTATGGACTCAAAATTACTAGCTTATCTATACAAATTTAATAAAGGAATAATTTAGTGTCTATTTGTTGAGGTTCTGGATTTTATAAAAGTTAATTTTTGTTTTTGTTATTTTTATATTGTTGTGTTTTTGTCACTTTATGGAAGGTGTGAGTTCAAGGCTAATCGGAGTTGTTTAATTAACCTTGAACGTAGATTTTAGGTATATTCCAGTTATTTATTTGTAAGCATAATTGAGTGTTACGCCACTGTAGTTAGTATAGCCAAATAAGCTAATGTGCCATGTACCAGAGTTCGGGTTGGTAAATGTACATTGCTCTTCGTTTCCGTCTTTCCATGGGCGGCAGGTATAGTTGTTTGAATCAGGTTGCGCGTTGTAACGTACATACAGATCAGCATCACCAGTGCCGCCTGTAATGTTCAAGCTCATTTCTTTTACCCCTTGAGGAATACTCCAAGTGTAATGTGTCCATCCGTTTTGCGTCCCTTGTAAATTTGGTAAAGAACCATTGACCGGCTTAACACCACCAGGATTGCCTGGATCACCACCGCCTTGACAACCGTTTGCTGATAAGTAGTCAGATGCGCTTTTCGCTTGTGCAATTCCATGACCATAGTAGATATCATATCCTGCTGCACCTTTGTCTTTAGCCGTTGCATTTATTGCTGCGCGTATTTCTTGGTTTGTACACTGCGTATGGTGGCTCCAAACTAACGCTGCAACACCGGCAACGTGAGGTGATGCCATAGAAGTACCGCTTAAACTCCTGTATGTGTTGGTTGGGTAGGTGGAGTTAACATTTGAACCTGGGCCAGATATTTCAATTTGATCATTGTATTGAGAGAACGAAGAGCGTGATTCATTTGATGTAACCGAAGCAACGGAAATCACTGAGTCATAAGAAGCTGGATATGACTTTGTGCCGTTACCATCATTACCCGCTGCTGCAACCAACATCATGCCGCCGTTAACAAAGTTCTGCATTGCGGTGTTTTCTGTATTTGAGTAGTTTCCGCCACCCAGACTCATATTTACGACATCTGAGCCTGCATCTTTACATTGTTGTATCGCGTTAATGAGGTTTGATGCGTAAGTCCACTGACCATTGTCATCGAAAATCTTTACAATATGCAGATCTACACCTGGATAAACACCGACAACACCTTGATTGTTATTCTCAGCAGCAATTGTGCCAGCTACGTGTGTACCGTGTCCGTTTCCATCATTGTTCCATCTACCAACCGCATTGTTGTTAGCAACGCCAGTCACATTACCATAAGGTAAATCTGGGTGGCCTAAATTGTAACCTGTGTCAATGACACACACTTTTCTCGCTGAGGTGTTAGTTTGTGACAGTTGGTTTCCCTGTACCATGTTTATGCCATAAGGTGTACTTTGCGCATAGGGTGCAATAGAGTCCTGAGAGGCTGGTTTTGACAAGTAACGCTTAGGGTCAATTTCAATTGATTCAACAGATGACATCTTACGCAATGTTCTAAGGCTAAAATCATCTAGTTCAGCGATCATGGCTTGCTCATCATTCAGTGCAAATAATGGTTCAGCACCCGCTGTGAACAAGTAATTTAGTGCAATAAAATCGTTGAATGCTCTTTTTTCACCTAGTTTTTCTTTCTTAAATTTTACAATGTATCGGTTACTCTCAACCGTTTTTGCATTTAGCTTATGGTCTGAGCTATGGCCTTCGAAGACTGGCTCACTCGCTAAAGTGGGTAAGCTCACTGCGGCTGCCATTAGGGTTGTAAGTGCAGAAAGTTTAAATCGCTTGATACTCATGTTTGTTCCTTGTTGTTTAGGTTTTATGTTGCCTGTGACAAAACATCACTTATTCAGCCATATGCATTAGAATGTTACTATCCATAAGCATTAGGGTGTGTCCGTCATAAGCTGTAAACATCTCAGCAACACGTTGTGTTCTTTTAAATAACATAATACTTGGAACGGTCTAATGGCAATATTATTTGAGAATTTAAATTACAAACCATTACTTTTTGGGTTATTTATTGAGCAGAAATTGTTGTTATATATAAATATATAAAACAACTTGAAAAATATTAATAATGAGTTTGTGGCTTGAATAATGGGTACAAAGTGCGTCGCGGACAGCAAATATTTCGACCTAGAAACGCTGTATCTGTCGTTTGATCTTTGTCTATTCAATGTAAAGTTTGGAAAGTTGCGGCTAGTATTCAATAGCCTTTTAACAAAGGCTCGTTTATTTAAGAGAGTTGGCAAAGAGTTCAGACTCAACCTATTCATGTTAAGTAAACATTCTTATAAGGGGGTTTATCCCAAATTGTATGAATCATTTGATGCTTAGTGGTATTTTGCATCTTTATATTAATAGATAAAGGTATTACAAGCCGATGAGAAATCGAATATTTTTATTGGTTGTGTTGTTGGTTGGATGGACGTTTAATGTACATGCAATATCTTCACAATCCGACACAGCTCTAAACATAGAGCGTTTATGGCAGCTCGAGCGATTAGGTTCTCCAGTTGTTTCTTCAGATGGAAATTTTATCGTTGCCCCAGTGACTAAGTTTGATGTTGCAAAAGATAAAGGCGACACGCAACTATGGCTGTTCGATGCCAAAGGGAAACCTGCGAGAGCGTTAACATCTGCTAAGTTAAGGGCGAGTGGTCCTGTATTTTCTCCTGATTCCAGTCAACTTGCGTTTATTAGTAAGCGTGCGGGGGATAAGGCTGGCCAAATCTATATTTTGCCTTTAACTGAACCAGGTGAAGCAAAAAGATTGACGAATGTCCCAACTGGTGTGAAAGGTATTAAGTGGGTAGGTAAGCATCTTTACTTTATTAGTTCGGTTTGGCCGCAAAAAACTTGGACTGAAATGGAAGGCCTTCTAAAAGAACAGAAAGATACCAAAGTATCTGCTCGTCAATGGAACGCTTTGCCATATTCTTCTTTTGACCATTTCATCAATGAAGATAGACAAGCACATGTTTTTCGTATTTCTGCAAATGGCGGTCAGGTTGAGCCTATTACAGAGCCAATGGGAAAACAGTTGGTCCGTTCAAGTCAATCAGGACTGAGCTATGACATTGATTCAACGGAGACATACATTGCGTTTAATTCTAATGGCTGGGAAAACCAAGTTGACACTAAGACAGATATTTTTGTTGGTAAAATCGGTTCTAAGAAAGCTGTCAACATTACGCCAGATAATAATGCGCCAGATTTTTCGCCAAAGTTTAATCAAAACGGTAAAACCTTAGCGTATTTAAGCCGCAGCATTCTCGGTTTTTACGCTGACACTGCAGTCATAAAGCTATACGACGTAAGAGCTAAAAAAACAAAAGTAATTAAACTAGATAAAGATCGTTCAGTTACAAATATTACATGGGCTGATAATGGCCGTGATTTTTACAGTTCGATTGATGATGCTGGAACAAGGCGTATTTACCATATAAATGGGAAAAGCGGTAAAACACGTGCCATTACAAAAAATACTAATTTTGGTGCGCCTACATTACTTGGCTCACGTAAGCTAGTAACAACCAACGAGAGCTTTTTATATCCAAAACGTTTAGTCGTAGTCAATACGCGTAATGGTAAAATAAGTCGCATAGATAGCTTGAATGAAACTGTCATGTCTGAAGTTGAGTTAGGTACTTATGAGTCTGTCACATACAAAGGCGCTGATGGGCAGGACATACAGATGTGGGTTCATTATCCGCCAGGGTTTGATAAATCCAAAAAATATCCATTGATGATGCTGATCCATGGTGGTCCGCATAATGCTATTACTGATGGATTTCACTATCGTTGGAACGCACAAACTTTTGCTTCTTGGGGTTATGTAACTGCTTGGCCTAACTTCCATGGTTCAAGTGGCTTTGGACAAGATTTTGCTGATGCTATTAACCCCGATTGGCGTACCAAGCCGCTTAAAGATGTTCAATTGGCAACAGAATGGTTTGAGCAAAAATCATGGATCGATGCTGAACGTATGGTCGCGGCAGGCGCAAGTTATGGCGGGTTTTTAAGCTCGACTTTACTTGGCGATAAGCATTCGTTTAAAGCATTTCTAATTCATGCTGCTGTATATAATATGTATTCTCAAATGTCAGCTGACTTTGCTGTGCACTCGCCTCGCTTTGGCAGCTATTGGGAACAGCCGGAAATTTATAAAACAATTTCCCCTCATTTTTATGCTGAAAACTTTGATACACCGACATTGATAGTTCATGGTCAGTTGGACTACCGTGTGCCTGTAGGTCAGGGCTTTGAGTTATTCCGTACTTTGCAGACCAAAGGGGTAGAGTCACGTATGATCTACTTCCCAGATGAAAATCATTGGATCATGAAGCCCAATAATTCAATTTATTGGTACAACGAAGTTGAGAAGTGGATGACAAAATTTGCTGAACCAGGTGGCAAATAAACCAATGTAATGGGTGTAGCAAACAGCTACGCCCTAAAATTGTAACTTTCTGGCTTATTTGTGTATTTATACAGGTGTAATAAGCAGAATTTATTCCTTATTTTTATTTTTAAACCCAATTTATGAAATTGGTGATCTCTACCCCTACTACAAGAATAAGCAACATTGCATCTCACCATTTCAATATCGCTTGAGCCTTTATAAATCGGCATATATCTTCATTTGATTAGGCAACTCCTTAAAAATAAAATTTCAATTTATAGGAAGCTATGTTTGGTCTATTACCAAAAGCGTGTGTCAATGAACTCAGCTGAGCTATGATATGAGAACGAAAGGGAGTTACAGCTATCTCCATATTTATCAGTGCATTATGACAGTGGACTACAAAGCAGATGTTTAATTTTTAACTTTGCTATTCTCACTAGAATATCGAACCATATGCAGTTAGCGTATATTTATAGCGGTTTATTCACTGTTAAAAAGTAATAAAATGCAGTTTGGTATAACTCGTAAAATAAACAAATAAAAATAAAGTTTTATATGATTGTTAGCGTCTGTTCATTCTTATTTAAGATTAAAGTATGGACTTAAATTTTAAATTATACAGGGCTGTTGAACATTATGGCCCGATTTCTGCTCTATCTTCATCAAAGATCCGAATTTGATAAAAATGAGTCCGGGAACGGACTGATTTTTATCGAATAAATCTAATAAATTAAAAATGTTTAATAAAACAATGCTTTAAATTTAGCACTGAAATTTGCTAATTTGTTCACTCACTCAAAATAAATAGGAAGTAGTATCAAGGTTGGCAGGGCAATTTTTGCAAATGCAAAATGAGACCGGCTTTGAATGTATAAAAATAATAAGGGAGTTTATTTTAGTGCCTAATTCTATAAGACATTTTATTTTAGCTAATATTGTCATTGGCTCTTCATTCTTATCAATTAACGCAAATTCAACACCAGCTGTTAGAGTTGGCGAAGCTCAGCCATGGCAAAAAGGTATACAACAACCATTGTACTGTCATGCTGATGTACCATTTCGTCAGCAAATTTCAAGTCATGTATCCGCTGAGTTAACTTGGTTATTGCCTGCGGGGAGTCAGGTTAAAAAAGGTGAATTATTAGCAAAACAAAATGACTTTTATCTGAAACGTCAACTTGCGCAATTAGATGCAAACGCAAAAGCTGCGCATGCAAATTACATCTACTCATTCAATGAGTATGAACGGCTAAGTAAGCTTGATGAAGGCGGGGTTGTTTCTAGCTCTGAATTACAGCAACATAAAAGGGATTATCAAACCGCACTAGAACAAAATAAAATATATGCTGAGCAATTTCGTGTAGTTGAACACCAGCTAAATAATCTAACACATTGGGCGCCTGCTGATGGCGTTGTTCTGTCTTTATCAGGCCAGCCGGGACAGTGGGTTGGAGAAGGTGAAAGTATCTTAGAGTTTTTGCCTGCTGAACATCATGAAATGACATGTCGAGTTGCATTAGATTTGTATCAGGAGTTCAATCACTTCAAAGATGTTGAGTTGGCTGTGTCAGATGGTACAGAGCTCGTTTTAGACCGCCATGCTGGTTTGGTTAGTAGTGAAGACCAGACAATCAATTTACATTTAAAGTTTAAAAATACTCCCCCAGAAAAGTTTTTAATCGGCCAACGTTACGTGGTTTATGCATCGATGGCTGCCAGCAATTTGACTAAGGTGCCGTATGATGCGTTGACCATAAACAACAGTGAATATTACGTTTGGCGTGTAAGTTCAGGCAACCAAGTCAGTAAAGTGGTTGTAGAAATAATTGATTCTGAAAAAAATTACTCAGTAATTCAGGGAGGTATACAAGTTGGTGACAAACTAGTGGTTAAAGGGAAAGTTGCACTCAAAGAAGATACAATAGTCACCATTAATGATCAGGGTAAATTATGAGATTAGTTGAAAAGTATGGCTCTATTATTATCGCTTTCTCTTTTTTACTTGTTCTATTAGGCGTTTTTGCTGGTTTAAAACTGCCTAATGCGCTTTTACCTAAAATTGATAGAGCACAGATTGCTGTGGTCACATCATGGCCCGGTAAAACGGCGGCAGAAATTGAGCAAAGCTTAATTTCACCGCTTGAACGTCAATTGGCTGGCTTAGGTCAGTTAAAAAACATGCAAACCAATATTTCAAACGGTCAAGCCTGGACAACTTTAAACTTTCATTATCAAGCTGACATGGAAAAAGTATATATGGAGGTTCTGGCACGCATAAATCAAGTACCAGATTGGCCTTCTCAAGTTGCTAAACCCCGAGTGATTGACTTTAGCAATGGTGCGGGCTCAACTTTGGCTTCTTTGTTTTTGTACTCTGAGACAGAGAAGTCACAAGAAGATTTTATGCATGCTTATCGTGCTTATGTTGAACCTGCAATGACAGATATTCCAGGTATTACCAACATTAACATGGATAATAATCGACTGGCGCAAAGAGTAGATATTGAGTTTGACCCGCAAAAATTGACGCAATTTTCACTGACCATTGATCAAGTCACTCGTAAGCTTCAAGGCTTGATTGACCGTTCTGGTGACAGCTTAATGTTGGGCTCAAAAGAGTATGATTTGCACTTTAAAGGTCAAATGGCATTGAATGAATTACGGAGTTTACCAGTTGCAGTTACTGGCATTCGTGTTGTGCGCTTAGGAGAGGTTGCCACTGTACACAAACGATTTGTATATGATTGGTCATACTCATCATTTAAAGGCAATCAATCAATATATTTTTTCCTACAGCCAGATAAGGATATTAATGTATTAGAAACAATAGATCTCATTAAAGCGACTTTAGCAGAGTTAAATGAGGGGCCTTTGTCGTCGCTTGATTTAAAAGTTGTCATGAGCCGAGACAATTCAATACCTATCAAACAAGCACTATTACTGGTTTATGGCAACTTGTTGTTAGGTGTACTGCTTGCTTGCGGGTTCTTGTATTATTTTATACGTAATCTGCGCGTTGTGTTTTTGATTTTTGTCAGTATTCCTGTGTGTTTGTCTTTAGTTCTGCTAGGGATGCAACTTGGTGGGCGGAGCTTGAATTTAATTTCTTTGGCGGGGATGGCGTTGTCTGTTGGACTCTTACTTGATGCATCCATCATCATTGTTGAAAACATCCAGCGCTTGAGAAGTACTGGGCTATCGCTTTTGCAAAGCTGCCGACAGGGAGTATTACAAGTACGAGCAGCGCTCATTTCTTCTACTCTTTCCAGTATTGTTATTTTTGTACCTATTGTTTTAATGCATTCTGAAGTTAGCCAGTTATTTGGTGATCTCGCATTTACGATTTCCAGTGCGTTAGTTGCTTCGATTTTGGTCGCGCTGTTCTTATTACCAGCGTTATCACGGCAGCTTTTGCCTAATAAGCAAGTTTCATCAGGTAAGCAGCTATCAAAAAAGTGGACTACGTTTGTTACCGCGCCTTCTCGTTCTAAGCTTCAAGGCGCAGTATGGTTGATAATAGCAATTCCCGGAGCTTTGTTAATTAGCTGGTGGATGAAACCTGAGTTAGATTTACTGCCGAACCCGAAAGAAAACATTGTGTTGGTGTACACGGCTTTTGATGAACCGCTTTCAGTTAATGCTGCAAAATTACAGATAGGGGATGTTATGGAGCAGCGCATTGCAGCGCAAAAAGAGCTTGGTAACAATCCTACTTTTGACATTCATGGTGCTTTTTGCCGACCTGCTAATTGCCTGTTGTATTTTTATCCCGAAGGGGATTGGGACTTTCCTGCATTCAAAAAGTGGGTGGAATCTGAAATAGTCAAGGATTTACCTGATGCCAGAACTTACGTTTACCAGGGGACCTTACTTAGATTAGCACTGCCTGATGCGCGTACCAGCCAATTGGATTTAAAAGGCTTAAGGATGCCAGAGCTACAAAAAGCTGGGCAAGCATTACTTAACCATTTAGTCGAAACTTTTCCTGACGCTCGGATCACCGAAGTCATTCCAATGAGGGATACAGTGGCAAGAATTGAGTTTACGCCTAAAGTCGACACGCTTGCTTTTATGGGGATGTCTCAATCTGAATTAAATCAGATCTTGGTGACATTAACCGATGGCGCCTATCTTGGTCAGTTTTATGCAGATAGTGATACTTTGCCTTTCTACTTAAAAGGGAAAACGCCTGAGCACCTTGAGCAATTATTGCAAACAGAAGTGATGATACCCAATCATGGACTGCATCCAATACGCTCTTTGGTCGACACACAGTTAAACTTGGCACCAAGTGCTATATATCGCACTGATCGAGAAGTCAGTATGTCAATTAATTTAGTACCTGCCAGTGGTCAGCCTGTGGGTCCGTTTATTTCGCAAGTAAAAGCTGAAGTTGATGCTTTTTTAGCGAAGAGACAAGAGCAGGGGCTATATATCAATTACCGTGGTAGCGCAGATCAATTAAGTGGGTTTTTAACTGAGTTCTTCCAGATGTTTCTTGTATCTTTATTAATCTTATTTTTATTGATACGGGTTGCACTTAGCTCTTGGTCGTTAGCTATTGCTGTTATGTTATCGATGCCGTTGGCACTACTAGGTGGCATGCTCTGCTTGAAGCTAGTTGATTACTTTGCTCCGCAAAATTTAGACATTGTTACGATGATCGGCTTTATCATTTTAATGGGGTTAGTGATAAATAATGCCATTTTGCTTGCAAGCCAATATCGTTCGGCGATGGCGGCTGGCCAAACACAGCAGCAAGCGATTATACAGTCGACGGGTTATCGTATGCGCGCCATTTATATGAGCACAGGCACAAGTATTTTTGGCATGTTACCGTTAATGCTCAGCCCTGGGGATGGTTCAGAAATATATCGTGGTTTAGCTGCTGTTATTGTTGGAGGTATGACGTTCAGTGCTTTGTTTAGTTTGGGCTTTATGTCGGCTTTACTGTCACTGCCGATATTTAATATGCAGCCTCAGTTGAAAGATAACCCTGAAAATGAGCCTGTGTTAGAAAGTTAACGACAATGTGGCTTCTTTTGCGACTTCTCTTTTATTGAGCAGGTAAGCAGTTGAAGCCATTACGACTCATTGTAGGTGTAAGTTTTTAGGTACGATATAAATGGAAGGTCGCAAGCTATGCGACAGACATTAATGTGAGCCTTTGCTTTGTGCAATTAGGTTCATGCGGTTAAAGGGATAGTTAGATTTTATGATTGCGAGATTTTTATTGTGTTTGAGTTTGTGTGTTTTGGGTGTAAACACACTACAGGCTAGGGCTGAGGTAATTAGCCCTGCTCAGCAATTACAACCAACACAGGCAAAGAAAATAGTCGAAGAGTTTGCTCAATCTATTGAGCAAAATTATGTTTTTACCGATATAGCAAAAAAAATAGCAGCTCAGCTACGTGGGCTAACTTTTCAAGGTGTGCAATCTCGACATGGCTTGTCCAAACAAATTACAGACTTAGTGAGCCAATACGATAAACATTTAGCATTAGTTACCCGTGTTGATAATAATGGCAAACACAGTAATGGTGCGCGAGAGCCTTGGTTTACCGAATTAAAACGCAAGAACTCTGGAGTACGCCAAGTAGAAGTACTTGCAGGAAATATTGGTTATTTGGAGATGTGGGGTTTTGATACTGTCTCTCAACAAGCCAATGAGGCGATTGCCGCGTCGATGACTTTATTGCAGAGGACCGACGCACTTATTCTAGATTTTAGTCAAAATGGTGGTGGCGATGGTTTTATGGTTTCTCACCTTGCTAGTTATTTCTTAAAAAAGCCCACTTTATTGCATACTTACCTATTTCGAAATGGCAGTCGTTATCCTTTTAGAAGCGGCCAACCTATGGGCGCTAGCCAATTTCGTGATATGCCTTTGTATATATTAATTGGTCCAGATACGTTCTCTGCTGGAGAGGCATTTGCATACGCGATGAAGCACCTAGGACGAGCGACTTTGATTGGTGAGCCATCAAAGGGTGGTGCAAACCCCATCAATCAATTTAAATTATCACATGATTTTATTGCATTTGTAGCAATCGGAACGAGTGTCAGCCCTATAACTGGGGAAAACTGGGAAGGGAAAGGCGTAATACCAGAAATCAAAGCTGAGGTTGAAATTGCAAAGTCAAAAGCCCATTTGCTGGCATTGCAGGATCTAGCTGATAAAAGTTCTAACCCTTACTTAATGAAAGAAAGAGTGGAAAAAATTCGGCAGTTAGCCACACAGCTTGATGTTTTTAATCATGAAAATAGTAGTAACAATAAATCTAGATAAATTGAGCGATTTATATCATGAGCCTTTAAATAAAAATCTGTGTGTAATTTATAAAACGCCTAAGATTTATTTAGGCGTTTTTAAATTATAGCTGGTAACTATTAGTGACCAGTTTCGTATGATGCTCTAGCTGTGTTTGTTTGCTCCCAAGTACCGTCTTTGTATAGGATCAATGCAGAAGCTGTTGTAGAAGAGTAAGCTCTTACTGTTACGCCGCAGCTTGTGCTAGATTTGCCACATCGTGCTGCACCGCTCCAACGAACTTCTTGGATAGGCTTTGTTACGTTTTTAAGATAAAAACGACCTGAAGTTGAGCTGCCGAATGAAAAATCAAAGCCGAAGCAGCTCTTGGTGCCATTGCCCCAAGCATTACCATTCCCTTTTGGGTATACATCACACACAAGGTCTGCTGAGAATGCAGAACCAGCAAAAAGGGTACCTGCTACAAGTGTGAGAGCTTTTAAAGTAGTTTTCATTTTTAAATTCCTGTTTATTGATGTTTTATTATTGAACGCGATTTCGCATTAACAAGATAATAAAATATTTAAGGTTTCGTCAACAGTGTTTTTTAAAAATCAAACTATAGGTGTGAATAGGTGGCTTGTGGGTTATTTCTATAAATAATTGAAATATAAAATAAAGAATTTCATGTTGTTTTTGTGGTGTTTTTAATGTCTATGTTTTTATTGGATATTTTTTATTTAACAACTAAGTGATTTTTATGTTAATTACCTTTTTCTCTTGATGTTTTTCGAACGAGTTTTGAACAGTTACTCTTCAGTTTTTCTATTTTTTGATGAAGGATGTACTTATTCTATGCCCAAGCAGTTCAAATTATTTATTTGTCTTTGTTAAATTTCGGTTTTGATCTTTAAAGGGCAAGCTTGATGTGTTTGGGGTCTATTCATTTTCACTAATACACTCACAGAACAAAGTTAAAGGTTAGCTATTACAATTTTTTATTTAATTAGGCTAAAAATCCTCTGATCAAACGGTTAGAAAAGATTTGATATGCGAGGTCACATTAATGAGTATTTGAAATTAACGACCAGATTAAGTTGTTATTTAGTTTTTTATATTTTATTAATACGTGTTTTTTGAATCATATAATCGTCAAAGTGTTATTTTAATTTGGTTTCTAATTGTGATGAATGGATTGTAACTAGTTGATTTTATTGCGTGCGTATCAGGTATGGAGTAATGAGTTGTTATTGGTTTTTATATGGTTCCATTTCTATGATCGAGCGCTGAGTTTTTAAGTGTCAACCACCATAATCGCATTGCCCTTTAGTTGAACTTTGTGGTTACAAAATATGTTTATTTCACATTTAACAAATGTTCTCTGATACATTGGAAGGTACAATTTATTTAACAATAAGGAAATCACAATGAAGAAGTACGTGATTGTGTTAGCTTGTTTCGTGCTTAATGGTTGCTCTGTAGCGATAGATGAGTCTAACTTTATTAGCCAATCAGAGTCGGTAAAACCATATGAATCTCAATTTATTAAAAGTCTTGATCGGGCGACGAAGCAGCATGTTGTCAAAGAACTTAAAATATCCACAGGTGAAGGCGCAGTTCAATTACATGGCCTGCATTTAGATTCTTTGGATACAGATAACACAATATTATTTATACCGGGTAACGGAATGACAGTTGAAAGCCCGGAAACTAAAAAAGCATTGTTGCACTTAGCTAACTATAAATTTGATATTGTTGTGTTTGACCGCAGGGGCTTAGGCGCAAGCAATGGCAAAGCCACAATCTCGAACTTGGTTGAAGATGCGAAAATGAGCTTTGAATATGTTAAAAACCAACTTAATGCTGATAAGGTGCTAGTACATGGCTTTTCTCTAGGTAGTTTCTTGGCAGCTCAAGTAGCCAGCGAAAAGCCAATTGATGGTTTGGTAATGGAAGGATCAGCCACTAATGTTCAAGAGTGGATAGATGAAGCAATTCCTTGGTACAAAAAAATGATAGTTGATGTACAAGTCGATGACGTCTTTTATTCTGTAGATAACAAGCAAGTGTTAGGGAAGGTGTATACAGGTCCATTATTGGTTATAGGTGGTGGGGAAGATAAGCAAACTCCTGTTTCACTCTCACATGCACTGTATAAGTCGAGTAAAAGTCAGAATAAGCGAATTGTAATTTCTGAAGAAGCTGACCACTATCAAATGTTTGAAAATGAAAAAGTGCGCCGTGCCTATGCTGATTTTGTTGTGAGTCTTTAGAGAATAATTTCAATGGGCTAGCATTATGTCTTTGCTAGCCCGTTTACTCGCATCAGCAGGGTGATGTTGGACAACCGCATTCAGAGTACCAAGTCGGATTACGAGGCACTGATGGGCCGCAATTATCTGAATATTGATCAGTGTGATCACCCCCAGCAATGTGAGGTGTCATATCTAATGGCAGCTTCATCTTGTCTTTAGACAAACTTTTTAATGTTTTTTTATTTAGTTTTTTCATTCTTCTTTTTCCTTAAGTGATACTTGGTTCTAATTAACGTATATCAATAACAAACAAATGTAAATGTTATGTTTCGTTAGTGTTTTTTTATTTGGGTTTGTATTTAGGTTATAGTCACTTAGTGATGACGGTTCCCGAGGACGATAAGAACAAACGGCTTATAATTTTATGAGATTAATTATATAAAGTTATTGGCGCTTGAATATGAAAGGTGACATTGATAATTTCTATTTAAACACCTAAATACAATGGCCCTTTTATGAATGAAATTCCAAGCTCATCTCTTATTAAGTCATATGTAGGTGATGCAGATTTTTATGATTGCTTTTCGTCTGATATCGATTGTTACCAAGGTGAAGCAGCACTTGAGCTATTTATAGAGTTAGTGGCACGCTCACCTGTGTGGTTCAACTTTTTGATGAGTTTGCGTAATAAGATCGTCTCAAGCTTTGGTTTGAAAGATCTTGGAGCGATTGATGATGTTAATCATCAGAAAAATTTAGAAAGCATAAAAGTTGGCGACAGGGTCGGGATTTTTACTCTTTATAAAAATACTCAACACGAAGTCATATTAGAGGATAAAGATAAACACTTAAACGTTAAAGTATCATTTTTTGTGACACCAAATGACTCTGGAGCCAAACTCCATGCAACGACAATTGTCCATTTGAATAATACATTTGGAAAATGGTATATGTTTTTTATTAAACCAGTCCATAAGTTGATAGTGCCAACGCTTTTACAGCGACTTCGCAAGCTTAATGAACAAAGGTGAATAGGTTGTACATTGATAGGTTGGTTGTTTCAAGCCACAACCAACCAATGCTAAATGAGCATCTAGCGTTCAATAAATGAAATTAATTTCTCAGCAATTTGAGTATTGTTTTGCGAGCCAATGAAATCTTCACGGCCTTTACCATGTGCAAATACCTGGACATCGATGGCAGTGTGACCCCCAGTTGTCCAACCGGTGTAACTGGCTTCATTTATTTGCTCGTTTATCGCTTTAAAAAGTGCTCTATCACCTTCGGATTTTGCTTCTTTAAGTTCTTCAGCGACTTCAGACGTATATTCTAGACCGGTAAGTGCAACCCAGTCCTTTTCTAGGCTTTTACTGTCTTTCAGTTTTTGGGTAATGGTTTTGACTGAGGCTTTAACATTTGCAACGACGTCACGTTCCCATTTGTAGTCGCCGTCTGCCCCCAGCGTTAGTCCACCGGTAGAGTGATCCGCTGTAATAACTAAAAGTGTATCAGGGTTTCTGTCGACATAGGCCTTGGCTAGTTCAATCGACTTAGCAAAGTCATCCATTTCCTTCATGGCACACGCAATGTCGTTAGCATGTCCACACCAATCAATTTGACTGCCTTCGATCATGACAAAAAAGCCTTCTTTGTTTTTGTCTTTATCAAGTAGATCGAGTGCTTTATTGGTCATATCCGTAAGGCGAAGAGGGCTTTCATCAATAGCATGTGGCATGCCTTTTTTGGCAAAAAGTCCGATTGCAGGCACTGATTTAAGCGAGTTTAGGTCATTTAAATCGTCAATGTATTGATATCCTGCTTGCTTGAACTCAGACACAATATTTCTATCTTCTCGGATGAAGTATTGTGTACCACCGCCTAGCATTAAATCGACAGGTAATTTTCCTGCTATTTTAACGTCTACATAATCGTTGGCGATTTCATCGTAATTGCGTCTCGACTCATTATGCGCAGCAAAGCTTGCTGGTGTTGCGTGGTTAATTTGTGATGTTGCAACCAACGCCGTAGTCATGCCTTTTTCTTTTGCCATTTGCAGCATTGTTTTAAGTGGCTTTTTAGCTGTGTCTACAGCGATTGCGCCATTGTAACTCTTGTTTGCCGTACTTAACGCCGTTGCACCGGCTGCACTGTCTGTAACAACTGTGTTATCGTCAGGATATGTATGCGCCATACCAACTAAAATTGAGTCAAACACTGTAGGCTCAACTACTTTGGTTGTTTTGTCATCTTTGTAGTATCTGTATGCCGTGGTATATGCTGGACCCATGCCGTCACCAATCATGTAAATGATGTTTTTTGGTGCAGCGTAAACTTGGCTACTCGCCAATAATGAAATTGCCGCTGCAACTGCCGAAATTTTGCGTGACATAGTTTTTCCTTTGAATTCCCGTGTTTGATTTAAGGTCTGATGCAATAACTGAATTAATTATTTCTATAGCTGTATAGATTTTATCGCGTATGATCTTAACTAAATGTGTTTGTGAAGAATATCAATAAATGCTGATTAATAAAAAAAATGAGATGAAAGACAATTTTAAAGATGGCTTTTCTTGGCAACAGGCTGGTAATGGGTCCGATGCTGTTGTTTGTTTACATGGGTGGTTAGATAACAGTAACAGCTTTAAACCGATAGCGGAGCTACTCACGGAAGATCAGAAAAAGAAATACACTTGGTATTTTTTGGATTTACCAGGACATGGCAAATCAGATTGGAAATCTGATGATGCACAGTATTATTTTGTTGAGTATGTGTATGATGTAATGCGCTTTATGCAAACAGCGAACATAAATAGCGCGCACTTTGTGGGCCACTCTATGGGGGCGCTTATCGCTAATCTACTTGCTAGCACTTTTCCTGATTATGTACGGTCATTGAACTTAATTGATGGCATTGGGCTCATATATCAAGGTAATCAATACGCTAAAACCAACTTAGTAAAGGCATTTGAAGAAAGACAAAAGCTAACTACTCAAGGTAACCGTTGGTTTGATGACAGGTCATCAATGATTAAGGCAAGGGCTAAGGTTGGCGGTTTTAATGAGCAAATCGCAGAGGTTTTAATGGAAAGAACGATTCTTGCCGAGTGTGGTAAATACAGATTGAGTTCAGACCCGAAACTTAAACTGCCTTCGACAATTAGGTTAAATCAGGAACAAGCGCTGAGTTTATTAGATAAAATTTCAGTAGACACTATGCTTATCTTACCTGAAGAAGGATATGCTCAAATGCGTGATAACATGAAAAAATTTCTTTCGTGTTTTGATAAACTTAGCGTTTCTAAGGTCTCTGGAGGTCATCATTGCCATATGCAACACCCTCAAGATATCTTAAATGAGATTGTTGGACATATCGAAAAGCAGGTGCTTTGCTGATTGTAACTTTGCTTTAAATATGGGAATATCCATCAGTTAGAGTATTTACTCAATTGTTTAAGTGCCTTATTTGCTTTAAGGTTAATGTAAAAAAAGAACGAGAACACAGGAGCTAAGAGTGGAAAAAATCTGGCTAAAGCGCTATCCAGAAGGCATGCCGGCAACGATTGATCCAGAACACTACAACTCGCTGCTAGAATTAATAGACGAATGTTTCACCAATTATGCTCAGTTACCCGCTTACTCAAACATGGGTAAAACACTGACATACAAAGAGATTGATGAAGCGACTAAATCGGTTGCAAGTTATATTCAAAATACGCTTAAACTTGGTAAAGGTGATAAAGTTGCGGTAATGATGCCAAACTTATTGCAAACACCAATCACGATTTTAGGTGTACTTAGAGCCGGTTGTACGGTTGTTAATGTCAACCCGCTTTACACTGTAAGGGAATTAGAGCATCAATTAAATGATTCTGAGGCCAAAGCTATCTTTATTCTAGCAAACTTTGCAAGTACGTTAGAAAAAGCGCTTCCTTCAACACCGGTTAAGCATATTGTTTTAACTCAGATTGGTGATTTACTTGGTGGCGTGAAAAAGCATTTAGTGAACTTTGTCGTCAAAAAAGTCAAAAAGATGGTACCAGCTTATAATTTGCCATCGGCGGTTCCTTTTGCAAATGCAATGAGTGCTGATCCTAATAGCTATAAAAAGCCTGATGTTAATCAAAACGATCTTGCATTTTTGCAATACACCGGTGGTACGACAGGCGTGTCAAAAGGTGCGATGTTAACGCACGGCAATATGGTTGCTAATTTAGAACAAGTATCTGGGTGTTTAGACAAAGTACTAAATAAAGGGAAGGAAGTTGTGATCACGGCGCTGCCGCTCTATCACATTTTTGCACTTACCGCGAACTGTCTGACTTTCATGAAATATGGCGGTCATAATATTTTGATCACAAACCCGCGTGACATGGCGGGTTTTGTTAAAGACCTAGCTAAGTATCCGTTTACTGTGATTACGGGTGTAAACACGCTATTCAACGGTTTACTCAATACTGATGGCTTTGCGCAGTTAGACTTTTCGAACCTAAAAGTGTCTTTAGGTGGAGGTATGGCGGTTCAAAGACCTGTCGCTGAAAGATGGCAGTCAGTCACCAACTCACGTTTACTTGAAGGCTATGGTTTAACCGAGTGTGCGCCGCTTGTGACTATTTGTCCGTTAGACCTAGAAGGCTATAACGGGTCAATTGGTTTGCCAGCACCAAGCACAGATTTAAAAATAGTGCTAGAAAATGGTGAAGAAGCGCCTAAAGGTGAACCAGGTGAGTTATTAGTCAAAGGCCCTCAAGTAATGGCTGGATATTATAACCGTCCAGATGCAACAGCTGAGTGTCTGCAAGATGGCTGGTTTGCAACAGGTGATATTGCAACTTATGACGATGAAGGCTTCTTTTACATTGTTGACCGTAAAAAAGATATGATCTTAGTATCTGGTTTCAACGTGTTCCCTAATGAGATTGAAGAGGTTGTTGCAAGCCACGATGGCGTGCTTGAAGTTGCTGCTATTGGTGTCCCTCACGAGGTCAGTGGTGAGCAAGTTAAAGTTTTTGTTGTCAGAAAAGACCAATCTTTGTCAGAAAAAGATATAATAGCGCATTGTCGTGAAAACCTAACAAACTACAAAGTTCCAAAAATGGTTGAGTTTAGAGATGAACTGCCAAAAACGAACGTAGGTAAGATATTACGTAGGGCGTTAAAATAACAAGAAACCGGCTTATGCCGGTTTTTTTTTCGCAAGAAGCGAAGGAGTCAATGTGCAGTATCAGTTTATTCAAACTCAAGCGGAGTTAGATAAATTTATTAACCTCATTTGTGAAAGTAAAATTTTAGCAATTGATACCGAGTTTATGCGTCGTAGAACGCTGTATCCTGAAAGTGCTTTATTCCAAGTGTATGACGGTACACATCTAGCTTTAATTGACCCATTGATTGATATGGACTTTTCAGCTTTGTGGGCACTTTTTACTTCACAAGATGTGATAAAAGTAATTCATTCTCCCTCTGAAGACATTGAAGTATTCCAAAAATTTGGTGGTATCGTGCCTTCTCCTTTATTTGATACTCAATTTGCGTTGCAGTTGTTGGGCGAGGGGAATTGCGTTGGTTTTGCAAACATGGTTAAAAACCTTTTGGATGTTGAAATCGATAAGAGCATGTCGCGCACAGATTGGCTTAAAAGACCATTATCAGATAAACAGTTGGAATATGCCGCAGCTGATGTTTACTACCTTCTTCCTTGTTTTGAAAAACTAATAAAGAAAATAGAAGAAAAGCAGTTATTTGATATCGTGATATCAGAGAGTGAATTGATTGCTCAAAAGCGTGCTTTTAGAACGCCGGATGAATACCTTTACTTAAACATTAAAAATGTTTGGCAGTTAAGAGGGCGTGATCTTGCTGTATTGAGAGAACTGGCGGCTTGGCGTATGAATAAAGCTGAAAAGAAAAATATCTCGGTGAATTTCATACTTAAAGAGCTCAATATGGTTGAGATTGCTAAGCGGCGTCCTAGTTCACTTTCGAGTATGCGCAATATTCCAGAAGTAGACGCCATGGAAGTGAATCGATCTGGTAAAGAAATATTAGCGTGTATCGAGAAAGGTAAAGCCGTACCAGAAGATACTTTACCTGCAAAAGTAAAAAGACTCATTGACTTTGCACAGTACAAAAGAGCGGCGAAAGAAATTAAGTCAGACATTATGGATGTTGCTAAGAAGAGTAACTTACCTGTTGATGTCATTGCATCTAAAAAGCAAATTAATCAAGTGATCAGCTGGAATTGGAAGCTCAGTGCCAAAGAGCGCGAAGTAATGATAAAACCAGATTTATTCCAGGGCTGGCGTAAGCAACTCATTGGAGATGCGCTTAAAAAGTGGGAAGTATAACTGTTGTTTTAGTTTCTTCGAGCGAAGTAGTGTACTTCGCTCGAACTATCTAATCAGAATTTAACTTGCTCACCTTCATTTAAAATATACAGTGGGGAGCGGCTTTTCAGCTCACCCTTCATATGTAACAGACGAAACAGGGCTGAGTGTGATGTATGATCGCCCATTTTCCAGCTCATATTTCCGTGTCCCCAAGGGATCATAACACCGCAATTTAGCTCATCAGCTGCAATGAGCGCATCTTCTGGCGTTAAATGGACATTTCTATACCACTTTCCATGTTTCTCATGGTGGTAAGATGCAATTGGGATAAGACAGACATCCATATCACCATACTGTTGGTGAATATCTTTAAAGTGCCCAGAGTACCCCGTATCTCCGGCAAAAAACAATTTCCTGCCTTTACTTTCGAATACCCAGCCCCCCCAGAGTGTCTCATCATCATCACTTGTGATCATGGGCACAACAATACGACTACTAAAATGGTGTGCAGGGACAAAATGGACTTTTGTGTCACCGATATCATATTTTGAGAACCAAGGCATTTCGACAATATTATACCCACCAGTAGGAAAGTAATCTGCAAAGTTTAAAGGGGTTAGGTAGGTTGGATGATTACCTATGTTTTCAATATCTGATTTATTGAAGTGGTCATAATGGATATGCGAATAGACGACTGCCTGAGTATCTTCAAGTGTTTGTTTACTGTATGCACTGGGCTCGGTTCGATAAAAACCACCTGCCAAGTGAACAAATGCCCAATCTACAGGCCAGTCAAATTGACCTGTGACAGGGTCAATCAGTATGGTTTCTCCCGAAGGTGTCGTTACGGCAAAGCTAGCGTGACCTAACCATCTAACATTAAAAGCGTTTTCTGTAGTAATGGAAAGCACAGGGTTTTGACCAACATACTGGCAGCGTTCCATGTCATTTTCGCACTGAATATCTTGGCTTTTAGGGTAGCAATTTTCTTTACAAGTATAAGGATAATCTTCGGGCATCTTGTATGTATTGGCAAATTGATGGGTATAGCCTTCAGTCACTTTGTATTTAATGTCTTTGGTCGGTTCCAAGCGATTTACATTATTTTGTGAAGCACAACTTGCTAGTAATATGCAAAGTGGAAGAGGGAAGTATTTGTTTATCATGGGTGTAAAATTTCTTATTGTAATTATCCGAGTCTGTCTCTATCCTAAAATTGCTTAACATTTAGAGTGTTAACCAATTTAATTCACTATGGGAGTGTTATGGAACGAGTTTCAGACGAAACCTGGTACGCAGTTTTAATATTCTTTTCGTTGATAATAGTACCTTTTTTAATAGGGCTCGCAATATTTAAAGTGTATCGAAAAGTGTTTCCATACACACATTCTGAGCATGACTCTATTGTAGAGACGTTAAACGCAAAGCGACTGGGTTTTTTTCGACCTTTTTTAATCGGTTGGATTGTGTGCGGACCAATTGTATATTGGTTTTATAGAGAATATTTGCAATATGTGTAGTGGTTAAATAGGCTCATCCTTGAGCCTGTCTCACACTTAGGAAATTTTATTATTCAATATCATGGTTGCTTGGAAGAGAAACAAAAGAGCCAAACCTTGTGACGGCATACGCCCCACATTTCGCTGAGAAATTGACCAAGTCGAGCACTTGTGCCTCACTACTGACTATTTCTTCAAATGGGGTTTGAGGTAATTTTCGTGTTAGCTCAGCAAGTAAGCCTCCCACAAATGCATCTCCACCCGCGGTTGTATCAACTGCTTTTACATTCGGCGGCGTGATGTATCCAGAAAACTGCTCAGTAAAATAACGAATGTCATTAGCACCGTCAGTGATGACAAGCAATTTAACTTTACTAGATAATATTGCCTCAATGGTGTTTTGCTCATCTTTAGAAGGGTGGGCATGTGTATTTAAAAATACCAACTCTTCTTTAGACAACTTAACCACATCAGATTGAGACATAATGTGCCAAATTCTGTCGAGGCAATGATTCATCGAAGGCCAAAGGTTTTCACGCAAATTCATATCAAAGCTTTTGATAAGGCCATATTGCTTAGCTTTTTCCATTGCTGTGACAGTGCTTAGATAAATGTTTTTCTCTGTCAGACTGTTAGAGCACACATGTAAAATGGTTCCCTGCTCAAACATACTTTCTTCGAAATCTTCTTCACGAAATAGCAAATCCGCTGCTGGTGGTCGATAAAAGCTAAAGCTCCTGTCTCCATCACTATCTAAAGACACAAAGGCCAACGCTGTTTTTGCTTGAGCGGTAAATTTTACAAACTCGGTATTTACTTGTTGACTGGAGAGTTCATCTTTTAAAAAGTGACCAAACATATCATCACCGAGCATACCGCAAAATGTGCTATTTATGCCTTGTTTGGCTACGGCAACAGAGACATTTGCTGGCGCGCCACCAGCATATTTAGTAAAGGATTCCGGTGTGCCACCATCAGATAAAAAGTCTATTAGCGCTTCACCAAAGCAAATAACGCTCATTAACTTCTCTCACTTAAATTGTAGGCTCTCAAGACTTCGTAACAGGCACCCATTGTGTGGTAATCGGTTTTACCAGCAGGGCTCTTTTCATCGCTGTAACTGCGGTTGTCTTGGGTCAGAATTCGATACCAAGCGCCGTATTTATGATCGATCATATTATCCCAGCTGTATTGCCAGATTTTTTCATACCATTGCCAATACTGCTCATCGTTTGTTTCAATTGCTAACAGGGCAGCGGCTGCAAAGCTTTCTGCTTGAACCCAAAAATATTTGTCGCCATCACAAATGCTTTTATCTGGTGCAAAACCGTAGCAAATACCACCATGCTCTTCATCCCACGCATGTTCAAGGGCTTGATCGAATAAGAATTTAGCCTTGTCTACCATCCAAGATTCTGGTTTATGTCTATTTAGGATCAAGAGTAGTTTGGTCCATTCTGTTTGGTGGCCTGGCTGGAAACCCCAAGGTCTAAATAAGTGCTTAGGATTGTCTTTATTGTAATCCCAATCTATTTCCCAATCGCTGTTGTAATGCTCCCAAACTAGACCATCAGCTAAGCTTGCTTGTTTCACTGTCATATTGTGTGCAAGTGTGTAGGCGCGGTCTAAAAACTTGTTATCATTGGTGGCTTCAAAACACATAAGCAGTGCTTCACACATATGCATGTTCGCGTTTTGACCGCGATATTTGTCTGCATTAGTAAAGTTTGCATCAAATTCATCAAGATATAACCCGAACTCAGTGTCATAGTATTTTTGTTCTAATAGTGACCAGACTTGCTCGATAGTATCTTTTGCTGAAGTGATACCTGCTTTTACAGCCATGGCGTTTGCAAGTAATACAAATGCAAGGCCGTAACAATGATTGGTTAGGTCGCTCGCCACACCATTTTCGATAAGCCAAGCGTATCCGCCACTTTCTTGCTTATGGACCTTTTCTAAGTAATCTAGGCCATGTTGCACTAACTCCAAATATTCAGCGTTGTCTGTATTGATATATGCCATGGCATAGTTGAAAACAAATCGCGTACTCGATACTAGATGACGCGTGCTGTCATCATAAATGTCACCGTTATCCTTGAAAAACTGATAAAATCCACCCTTGTTGTCTACGCACCTCGGATGATAGAACGCCATCGTTTTATCAATATGTTGCTGTAAAAAATCTCTACTCTTAAAATCTAGCGACATTATTTGTGCTCCACTCTCAAATCGCGTAGCGGTCAATGTATGTAAGCGCATTTTAAACTGCGATATATACAATAAAAATCTGAACTTGGTCTATTCAGTATATTGACCGTGTTTTCTCATTTATTCATTTACTGTAGCATCTTAAAAAAAATAATGGAACGATCCAATAAAACATTTGTGATTTTCTTGTAACAATGTGTAGAATCATTACATCCTTTAACATGGAGTAATCCGAGTGAGTGAAATCAACATGAATCAAAGCATTGCTGCAGGCACCCAGAACAACGAAAAAAACTACTTTTTTCCGCTTGCTGCGATGACAACCCTGTTCTTTTTATGGGGTTTTATTACTGTATTTAACGATGTTTTAATTCCAAGGTTAAAAAGCGTTTTTGACTTAAACTACACAGAAGCGATGTTAATTCAATTCTGTTTCTTCATTGCCTACTTTGTTGTCTCTCTACCTGCCGGTAATCTAGTTAAGCGACTAGGTTATCAAAAAGGCATTATTATCGGCCTTGTTGTCGCTGCTGCTGGGTGTTTACTATTTTATCCTGCGGTGATAGTGCACCAGTACTGGGTTTTCTTAACTGCTTTATTTGTGATGGCATCAGGTATCGTTATTTTACAGGTTTCTGCTAACCCGTATGTTGCAGCACTGGGTACGCCAAAAACAGCTTCAAGCCGTTTAAACTTAGCGCAAGCACTTAACTCATTGGGCACAACTCTAGGTCCAATCGCTGGTGGTATGTTGTTATTTGGTGCAGGCAGCGCAGCGGTGGTCGAAGCTGCGAATGCTGATTCGGTCAAAGTGCCTTACTTGGTTATTGCAGGTTGCTTGCTCGCAATCGCGGTTGTGTTTGCGTTTTTGAAGCTACCAACAATCGAAGCGCATATTGAAACTGAAGACTGTAAAGTCAAAGACAAAAACTTAAAAGAAGCGCCGCATTTAATGATGGGGGTTGTCGCTATATTTTGTTACGTAGGTGCGGAGGTCTCAATAGGTAGCTTTATCGTAAACTATTTTGCTGAAGAACATATTGGTGGCTTAGATGCGCCAACCGCAGCAAAACTGCTTGGTTATTATTGGGGCGGGGCGATGGTTGGTCGTTTTATTGGTTCCCAAGCACTTAAATACGTAGCGCCTTCGAAAGCATTGGTATTCAACTCAGTATTTGTCATGTTGTTGTTGGCAATGACCATGTTTACAGAAGGTAATATTGCGATGGTGTCTGTGTTGGCGATAGGTTTGTTTAACTCAATCATGTTCCCAACTATTTTTACAACTGCAATTGAAGGCCTAGGTTCACTGACAAGTAAAGGTTCAGGTTGGTTGTGTTTGGCCATTGTTGGTGGTGCTATTATCCCTTTATTACAAGGGGTTGTAGCAGACACGATGCATATTCAAATCAGTTTCATTGTACCGCTTGTTTGCTATATTTTCATTGCTTGGTACGGCTTAAATGTTGTCAAACTATCAAAGCAATGGCATGACAAAATAGCGTAACGCTAAAACTTCTTTCCAATAAGGCAAGTGTTCACTTGCCTTTTTTAACTTAAATTTATAAATTTCTATCTCATAAGTATTGAATACGTATTCATAGACGTTGTATATTAAACCTAGTTGGAACGATCCAATCATAATTTAGAATAAAGGAGAGGCACATGCATCGCTCTATTTGGGCTGCAGCTATGTTGTCACTTACCTCAATTTCTTCGGTAAGTGTGGCAAGCGAATCAAACACGCAGTGGGTTGATACATTCATTGGTACTGGCGGAGATGGTCACACATTCCCCGGTGCAGTTGTTCCATTCGGTATGGTCCAATTGAGTCCTGATACTGATAACCCTATGCGCGGCGTTTCACCACAACCAGAAATATACAAGCGCTGTGCAGGCTATCACTATGATGATCATACGATAGTAGGTTTCTCTCATACGCATTTCTCAGGCACTGGTCATTCTGATTTAGGTGACTTATTGGTTATGCCAATCACTGGCGATGTAAAACTAACGGCAGGTACTGCAGAAAAGCCAGATACTGGCTATCGTTCGCGCTTTTCTCACGATAAAGAGTGGTCAGAGCCGGGTTATTATGGCGTTGAATTACAAGACTACGATGTGACTGCTGAGCTAACAGCAACAACTCGTGTGGGTATGCACAAGTATACCTTTAATAGCCATGATGACGGCCATGTTCTATTTGATTTAACTAGTTCAATTTATAACTTCGAGAACAAGGTTATTTGGAGTGACATTCGTAAGGTAGATGACAGAACGCTAGTTGCTTACCGTGCGACTAATGGTTGGGCGCGCAATAGACAAATGTACTTTGCAATTCAATTCTCGCAGCCTATCGATGACTATGAGTTTATCAACGAAGACAACATGCGTTACAGATGTATGAATTGTCTGAATACCAAGCAAAAGCACTCAACGATTGAAAACAAAGCAGTTAAAATGACTGCGGGTAAAGCAGTTAAATTTGTTGCTTCATTCGATGGCCTAAAAGACAAACCGCTGTACGTTAAAGTTGGTTTGTCGGCGGTGAGCCGTTCAAATGCACTTGAAAACTTAAATGCAGAAATTCCGCATTGGGACTTTGATAAAGTGCGTGCTGAGTCAAAGCAGCTTTGGGCTAATTACTTAGATAAAGTTGATGTTGAAGGCACCGTATCTGAAAAGCGTCAATTTTACACTGCGCTATATCACGCATTACAAGCTCCAAGCATTTACCAAGACGTAAACGGTCAATACCGAGGTGTTGATGGTGAGATCCATGACGGTAAGGGCTTTGAACACTACACATTATTCTCTCTTTGGGATACTTATCGCGCACTGCACCCGTTACTGACGTACATCGACCCAGATCGCGTATCGGGCATGATCCAATCTATGTTAGTTCACTATCAACAAAGTTATGAAAAGATGCTGCCTATTTGGTCTTTCCATGCACATGAAACTTGGACAATGATTGGCTATCACGCTGTATCGGTCATTGCAGACGCTTATCTTAAAGGTATTCGTGATTATGACATTGATTTAGCGGTTGAAGCGATAACTAACACGGCAAATAACAAGGTGTATGACGCGATCCCAGAGTATAAAAAGTATGGCTATGTACCTATGGATGTATTGCCAGAGTCAGTATCTATTACGCTAGAGTATGCGTACGATGATTATGCTATTGCACGTATGTTTGAGGCGATGGGCAAAACAGAGCTGGCTAAAGATTACTATGCACGTGCAATGAGTTACAGAAACGTGTTTGATCCTGAAACTAAGTTCATGCGTGGTCGTGATACTAAAGGTAACTGGAACCCTGATTTCAATGCATATGAAGCGAAGTATATGGGCGCATTTACAGAAGGTAACTCGATGCAGTACAGCTTCTACGTACCGCACGATGTTGCAGGCCTAATTGACTTGATGGGCGGCGATGACGCATTTGAAAAGCGTTTAGATGACTTATTCGATACCCATTTATCTGCTGACATGATCAAAGAGCATGAAGATATCGCAGGTTTAATTGGTAACTATGCACACGGTAATGAGCCAAGCCACCATATTGCTTACCTTTATAACTATGCGGGTAAGCCATGGCGTACACAAGAGCGCATCCGTCAAATCATGGATACACTGAGCTCTGACAAGCCTGATGGTCTTGCGGGCAACGATGATGTTGGTCAGATGTCTGCGTGGTATATTTTCTCAGCGATGGGTTTCTACCCAGTAGCACCGGGTGATTTGTCATACGCAATTGGCGCGCCGCAAACACCTAAAGTCACCTTAAAGCTGGCAAATGGTAAAACATTCACAACGACTGCTAAAGGCTTAAGTAAAACACATAAGTATATTCAATCTGTGAGCTTAAATGGTAAGCCACTAAACCGTAACTACTTAACGCACGCAGATATTATGGCTGGTGGTGAGCTTAAGTATGTAATGAGTGATAAGCCGAACAAAGCATGGGGTAGCGAAATTAGCGCACGTCCACCGTCAATGTCGGAGTATAACTAAGCATGAAATTGAAAACTGCAATTTCTTCGCTTGCAGTGGCTATGGGCCTTATGGTCCATAGCGCATCAGCGTTAGATAAAATTGATACCGCAATTAAGCCAATCCAGTTTCAATCTGACATTGCTTGGCAGCAGTTTCCTCTGCCGAATGTACAAATTAGAAACTTCAGCAAAGAAAACGTACCCGTTTGGCAGCACGTCAATGTCAATTTGATAAAGCAGATCTCGTATAACGTTGCACGTATTCTTTACAGTGAAAAACAGCGTGCTCCAAAGCTACCATTATTAGAGATCATCATAAAAGATATGGATGGTGTTGCTTATAAAGAAGGTAACTTTGATGGTGCTAAAATTCATATCAGTGCACAATATCTCAATAAATTTGCACAAAACAACAGTGCACAAGCGCTGTATGATGAGTTAATCGGCGTGCTTTATCATGAAATAGCCCATGCGTATCAGCTAGATGATCATAATTACCAAGAGATTGGCCCGATTATCGAAGGTATCGCTGATGTTGTTCGGATGAAAGGCGGTTATGTCGATTTTGAACATCGTAAGGCGGGTGGTAATTACGACACAGGCTATAAAACCACTGCGTTTTTCTTGCATTGGTTAGAAGAAAATCACCACCCTAACTTGTTGGTAGAACTAAACGCCCAATTAGATCCTTCTGATAACAAAAAATGGAGCTGGAAGAGTTTTTCATCTGAGATGGAAATTAATCTCGACACAGCTTGGTCGAATTATCAAAGTAAACTCTAATTTTAGTTCTTTTTTACTATATCAAAGGCAAGTCTAACTTGCCTTTTTTATTGCCAATTAAAAATAATTCAATAAATTTATAATATAAAGATAAAAACTGCCGATAACAGGGGGACAAACCCGTAAAGATTTGATACAACCTACTTAGTAGTAGATAAGAACAACAACAGGATCTGCATGTTTAGCGCCTTTAAATTTACCACCAAAATCACACTTGCGGCCTCGGTCGTACTTGTTATCGTTTTAAGTCTATTTACAGTGAATAACTTTGTCTTGATGCGTTCTCAAACACAAGACCAGTTAACACTTGTATTACAAGAAATTTCTCAATCAGTGTCACAAAATATTGCTAATTGGTTAAATGACCGTTTAGATATTGTTCAGGCCGTGGCAAATGGCCACTTAAAATCTGATGGTAAAGAAGATGTACGCCGAAGATTGCAAACAGCTGCCGCAGCGGGTCATTTCAAAAATACCTTCATTGGTACACCCGACGGTCAATTCGTGTTAAATGATGCGTCTATCGTGTTACCAAGCGATTTTGATGCCACGACTCGGCCTTGGTATCAACTCGCGATGCAAAAGCGTGACACAGCTTTTACAACACCTTATACAGATGCAACAACCAATGAGCTGACAATTACAGCGGTTGTGCCCGTCTACAGCAATGGGGTGCTGTCTGGTGCTGCGGGCGGTGACATTGATATGGCAACCATCACAGAAATCATCAATGAAATAGATTTTCTTGGTTTTGGTTATGGCTTTTTGCTCGACGGTGAAGGGCGTATATTAAGCCATCCTAATACGCAGATGAATGACAAAAACATGCGTCAACTATTCGGTCAGCAACTTAATTTACAACAAGAGTTTGTAGAGCTTGAGATTGATGGCAAAGAAAAGCTAGTGTCTTTTGTCAAAATGCATGGCATTAAAAACGTTGATTGGTTTTTAGGCGTAGTGATCGACAAAGAGATAGCGTACTCCTCTATTTCTTCGTTTAGAAATATGGCGTTGATCTATATGTTGTTAGGTGTAGTGGTTATTGTTGTGATGATGCAATTGCTACTTAAGTATCTAATGAGGCCAATGACACATCTAAACGAAGCGATAAAGGACATTGCACAAGGTGAAGGTGACTTAACCAGACGGCTTGTTGTTGAAAACAACGATGAGTTTGGAGAGCTTTCTAATTACTTCAACTTGTTTGTAGAGAAAATTCACCAAAGTATTTCTAAAGTAAAAAGCACCACAGATGCACTTGAAAATGTGATGGAAGGGTTGCAAAAGCAAACCCAAGAAGCGCTTGATATTTATACTGAGCAAACAAAGCGTACGGACAATGTTGCTACAGCTATTAACGAGCTGTCTTCAAGTGCGATTGAAATTTCGAATAATGCCAAGCATGCATCGGAATTAGCAACGGGTGCCAATAATTTATCTGATCAAAGTCAATCTGCATTAAATTCAAATATTGAAGAAATCGGTGCTCTGAGCTCTAAAATGCAAGAAGCTCAGTCAACTATTGACGGACTTGATAGATTGACCGCAAGTATCGGTCAGGTATTGGAAGTGATTAAAGGGGTGAGTGAGCAGACAAACTTACTAGCACTAAACGCGGCGATAGAAGCTGCACGTGCCGGCGAAGCGGGTCGTGGTTTTGCGGTTGTTGCAGACGAAGTAAGACAACTTGCACAGCGTACTCAGGAGTCTACACAAGAGATTGAAAATACCATTGGTGAATTGCAGCAAGGCTCTGCCTCGGCGGTAGCGGTGATGAAACTGAGTATTGAAGACTCTAGTGCAAGTGCAGAGCAGGCACAGTCAGCGGGAACTAAAATGCAAGAAGTCTCTCACGCTATAGAATCAATCGATGGTATGAACCATGCGGTTGCTAATGCAACACAAGAGCAAAACACCGTAATACAGTCCTTAGATGGGGACATTCACGGCATTAGCGACTTATGTGTTCAAGGGAGCGCAAGCTTGCAACAAACGTTGGATGAATGCAAAACCTTAAAATTGCAATTTGATGAATTAGAACACATGATGAATAAATTTAAGGTATAACAATTATAGGGCTGCATAATGCAGCCCTTTTTAATATTGAATTAATTAGTATAAATCCATTCTTTAAACTTATATTACACCTGTCACAGTAATGTATTAATTGCGCAACACGGTTGTCATTTTTCATATTTAAACTGCACACACTTCAAAATTGGAACAAGCAAATATTATAAAAGGTGTGTGAGATGAAGTGCGTTAACCAATTGCTTTTAGCGGGCGCGTTTGCAGTAGCAAGCAGTGCGCAGGCAAATGATCTCAATCAAGTAATAGACTCTAGCTCTGTCATTAATAAATCAGCGCTAACTTCTCAAAATAAAATCGATGCGATTTCAGATAATATGCAGTCTCGTCTGCAGCAATTTAGAACGCTTAATAAGGAAATTGAAGGTCTTGTTGTTTATAACAGCCAACTAGAAAAGCAAATTAATAACCAGCTTGAGGAAATGGCAGCCATTAATGCGTCGATGGATCAGGTCTCTGTTATTGAGCGTCAGATCACGCCATTGATGCTGCGAATGATTGCAGGTCTTGAACAGTTTGTCGCGTTAGATGTGCCTTTCTTGTCAGAAGAGCGTGCAAATCGTATAGCGACGCTTAAAACAATGATGGATAGAGCCGACATCACTTCAAGTGAAAAATTCCGCCGTGTGTTAGAAGCGTATCAAGTAGAAGTTGAATACGGTCGCACAATTGAAGCTTATTCAACACTTATTACCATTGATGGACAAGAGCGCGAAGTAGACATGCTGCGCATTGGTCGTCTAGAGCTGTTGTATGTCACTAAAGACGCAGCAAAAGCTGGTAGTTGGAATAAAGAGTCAAAGCAATTTGTCGCTTTGCCTAACACCAACATTAGCCAAATCAATAAGGGTGTTCGCATTGCTCGCAAGCAATTAGCCCCTGATATGTTAACACTGCCAGTCCAAGCTGCTCAATAAGAGGTATAACTAATGAGCTTTTTAAAATCATTCAGCCGCAAAGCATTACTTGTATCCTCAATGGCACTAAGTGCATCTGCATTTGCAAATGAAGCGATGGATTTAGATGCGCTACTTAAAACGTTAGAATCAGGACAAGTTGCGCAATCTCAACAAAATAAACAGCGTGAAGCTGAGTTCAAATCGCGTGAAGATCAGCAAGTGAGAATGTTGAACGCACTTGTATCAGATCGTAACAATCAGTTAAATCGCTCTGAGCGCATGGAAACCCAGTTTGAAGAAAATGAAATTAAACTAGGCAACCTAAGCGATACGCTATCTAAGCGTATGGGTTCTTTAAAAGAGTTATTTGGTGTTTTACAGCAAGCGTCAGGTGATGCAAGCTCAAAATTCAGAACCTCTGTTGTCTCTGCCGAAATTCAAAATCGCAGTGATGTGATGGATGAGATGGCTAAAAAAATGGGCTCTACATCTAAGCTTGCATCGATAGAAGACATCGAAAAAGTATGGTTTGAGCTTCAGCGTGAAATGACCGAGCAGGGCAAGGTGACTCGTTATAATACCGATGTCATTGTTGCCGGTGGCCAAAAGGTTAATAAAGAGGTTATGCGTGTTGGTGCGTTTAACCTAATCGCAGATGGTAAATACCTAACTTTTACGCATGAAACAAACACAATTTCAGAATTAACTCGTCAGCCTGTATCTCGCTTCCAACAAAGTGCAGCAGACTTGCAAGGTATTAGCTCAGGTAGTGCCGACTTTGCGTTAGACCCAACGGGCGGTTCAATATTAGGGTTATTAGTTCAAGCACCAAATAGAAAAGAACAAGTAGAGCAAGGGGGTGTTGTTGGCTACGTTATTTTGGCTGTCGGCGCACTTGCTTTATTAATCGCACTTGAGCGTTTTGTATCGCTTATGTTGATTGGCGCTAAGATCAAACGCCAGCTTAAATCCGATGTTGCAAAAGACGACAATCCGCTTGGTCGTGTAATGAAAGTCAAAGATCAATATCCTGATGTTGCCTATGACACATTAGAGCTTAAATTAAGCGAAGCAATATTACGTGAAATGCCAAAAATTACACGTAACTTAACGTTAATTAAGATCATCTCAGTGGTTGCGCCTTTACTTGGTCTACTTGGTACGGTGACCGGTATGATCAATACCTTCCAAGCAATTACTTTGTTTGGTACAGGTGACCCTAAGCTTATGGCTGGTGGTATTTCGACAGCACTTGTAACAACGGTACTTGGTCTTGTCGTCGCTATCCCGACGGTATTCTTGTACACAGTATTGAATACACGTTCACGCAACCTGCTTCTTATCCTTCAAGAGCAAAGCGCAGGCATTATCGCAGAGCGAAGTGAAAAGGGAGCGTAATCATGGTGCTACTAGTAGATGCAATTACCGCACTACAAGAGTTCCTTGATACGGGTGGCCAGGTTCTCCTGGTCATCGCAGTAGTCACCTTTGCTATGTGGTTACTTATCCTGGAGCGTTTTATGTACTTTTTTGGAAAGTACAGAGGCTATAAAAAGCAGACGGTAAAAACTTGGCAAGATAGAGCTGAAAGAAATAGCTGGAATGCAGAGCAAATCCGCCAAGCCATGATCTCTAAAGCAGGTATTTCACTAAACAGTAACTTGCCATTCATCAATGTGATGGTAGCGCTTTGTCCTTTACTTGGCCTACTCGGTACAGTTACAGGCATGATTGAAGTATTTAACGTCATGGCAATTACAGGTTCAGGCAGCGCACGTTCAATGGCTGCGGGTGTATCAAAAGCCACCATACCGACAATGGCCGGAATGGTAGCTGCTTTGTCAGGAGTATTCGCGTCTACATATTTACAGCGTAAAGCGAAACGAGAAGTTGAGCTTTTAGAAGATAAATTGCTGTTAGATCACTAAAGAATTTGAGGTATAAAAATGAGAGCCCCTCTAGCAAAAGTTTTCCAAGAAGAAGAAACCGAAGAAATTAACATGACGCCGATGTTGGACGTTGTATTCATCATGCTTATCTTCTTCATTGTGACCGCTTCATTCGTTAAGGAAGCAGGGATAGATGTTAACCGACCAGAAGCTGCAACAGCCGTGAAAAAGCAACGAGCCAATATTCTGGTTGCGATTTCAGACAAAGGGGAAATCTGGATTAATAAACGTCAAATCGATATTCGAGCTGTTCAAGCAAATATCGAGCGTTTAAAAGCAGAAAACCCGCAGGGCAGTGTTGTCATTCAAGCTGATAAAAAGGCAACGACTGAAATACTAATTAAGGTAATGGACGCGTCAAGAGCGGCAGGTGCGTTTGATGTATCTATTGCTGCACAAGAGTCCTAAGGGAAGAAAATGCGTTACATAATTGCATTATTAGTTGCGGGTGTCGTTACATTCTTCTTATTTCTAGGTATGCAGGCTTTGATTAACGGCGGTCAAGGTACTGCTACTGAGCCTGTTAAAGGCAATGTCCTTGACTTTGTTAGATTGAAAAAAGAAGAAACGATTGAAAAGAAAGAGCGCAAGCCTGAAAAGCCTCCAACGCCTAAAGAGCCGCCTCCCCCCATGGATGCGCCACAAATGCAGGCGAATAATCTAGATGCAGCGGGTGCAAATTTTGATTTCTCTGCAAATGTAGATGCTGATGTAGATTTAGCAGGTGGCTTAGCACTTGAGTCCAGTGATGGAGAGTACTTACCAATTGTAAAAGTTGCACCAGTATATCCAAGGCGTGCACTTTCAAGAGGAATTGAAGGGTTTGTCATTGTTGAGTTTGTGGTTACTAAACAAGGCACAGTGCGAGATCCTGTGGTTGTGCAAGCTGAGCCTGAAAATATTTTCAACCGTGCCGCAATGGATGCTGCCCTCAAGTTTAAGTACAAACCGCGTGTAGTTAACGGTGAAGCAGTTGAAGTTGGCGGCGTACAAAACAAAATCACCTTCCAAATTAATGGGTAGAGTTAGGAGTTTGTATTATGACATTAATCAAAAATATACTGGTTCTTAGTGCGACGGCTCTAGCCATTAACGCGGCTATTAGCTTTGTGTCTTTAGTGCCTGAAGTGTCACTTTCAAGTGCGTATGCTGCGACTAAAACAAAACGTGTTCCGGCGCTCAGAGAAAAGGTATATAGCCAACTTGCCAGGGCACAGAAGCTTGCAGATGATGGTAATGTTCAAGAAGGTCTTGAGGTTTTAGATTCAATTAAAGCGCGCTCATCGAGTATGAACTCCTATGAAGTTGCTATGATGCATAACTTTTATGGTTTTATTTATTACAACGAAAACCAGCTAGATAAAGCGATTGAATCTTTTGAGCTCGTAGTGGCTGAAGAGGCAATTCCAGAGTCATTAAAACTATCAACGACATTCAGTTTAGCGCAACTTGCCATGGCCAATGGCGATTATGCTAAAACAGTCTCGTATTTAGATGATTGGAAAGCATTAAATACTCAGCCAGTAAAAGAAAATTATTATACATTGAAGGCCCAAGCTTTATATCAGAATAAATCGTATAAAGCGGCACTTGAAAATATTAATATTGCAATTGCACTTGCTGAGTCTAAAAATGAAGTACCAAAAGAGAACTGGTTAGTACTTCAACGTGCTTTATACTATTCGTTAAATCAACCTACGGATGTGGTAAATACCTTAGAAAAGATGGTTAAGCTTTTTGATAAGCCGCAGTATTGGATCCAACTTGGAGGAATGTATGGTGAAGTTGGAGCTGAAGAAAAGCAGCTTGCCATTTTAGAAACTGCCAAACAGCGTGGATTTATTAAAACAAAATCTGAAGTACTCCAACTTTCTCAAGTTTATTTATACAATGGCTTGCCATTTAAAGCTGCGCAGACTTTGCAAGAAGGTATAAAGAATAAGGTAATCGAAAATACCGAAAAGAATTTATCATTTATTGCAGAGGCCTACGTACAAGCGCGTGATGAGAAAAAATCAATCGAGTTTTTCAAATCTGCTGATAATCTGGTGTCTCATGGTAAATTTCAGCAGCGACTAGCGGAAGTATATATTAATCTAGAGCACTTTGACGAAGCAGCAGACGCTGCAAGGGCTGCGCTTGAAAAAGGTGGGTTGACTTTTGAGTCAAATGCGTATGTTGCGCTTGGTATGGCGCAGTATAATTTAGAAAATTTCGACGCATCTATACTGGCATTTGAACAAGCTGAAAAGCATAAAAAGTCAGCAGCGTTAGCGCGTCAATGGATTAAGTACGTAAAAAATGAAAAGCTTCATAAACAGAGTTTAAAAGAAACGTTAATGTAAAGTATAATAATTATTCGCAACACCAAAGCCGCCTTCGGGTGGCTTTTTTATTTTAAATAAAATTATCCTTGTCATCTTAAGTTATAAAATCTGTCACCCATTTGTAACACGGAATACCTATTCTAACTCCATTAAATAAATACGGTTATAACAATTATATCTTTGGAGACCAACATGAACCTTTCTGGTTTATTTAAAGTAAGCTTAATTTCTTCTGCTCTTGTACTAGCTGGTTGCGGTGGCGGCGACATCAATATCACTCCTACAAATAATGACAATCACGTAGACAACTCAGTTGAAAATCCGGTCGTTATTCCAGATACAGGCACTGGTGGTGATAACAATGGCGGTGGTGATGATAACGACGGTGATAAAGTTGTAGGACCTACATGTGCAAGTTACACAATTGGCGGTTCTACATTTGAAGGTGACGTAGAAGGTATTAATTGTAAGTACCCTCAATCATTTGCTAGCCGTGGCAAGAGCATCTCATCTTCATTCTTACTAGAAGCATTACCAAATGGCGGCTCGCACATTTTTGAAGGTGCACTTTTCATCGGTGATGATGTTGATACTTCTAAAGGCGGCACAATTGACCTTGATGGTCCAATTTTAACAATTGAAGCCGGTGCGACGATTGCATTTACTAAAGCTGATAGCTTTGTGCGTATCGGCCGTGGTTCTAAAATCCATGCGGTTGGTGAGCTTGACAAGCCAATTACATTCACCTCTATCAAAGAAATCGACGGTGATGCATCAACAGTACCTGCCATGCAGGACTGGGGTGGTATCCAGATTAATGGTTTAGCGACAACCGTAGAGTGTACTAAAACTGAAGCTGAATCAGGCATGTGTAATGTACCTGCTGAAGGCGTAGTGTCTTATTACGGTGGTAACAACGATGCTGACAACAGTGGCTCATTAGAGCATGTTGTTGTTAAATTTGCAGGCAACGGTGTAGAAGGTGATGAGCTTAACTCTATTACATTAAATGCGGTTGGTTCAGGTACTACAGTTGAATATATCCACATCCACCAAGGTTACGACGATGGTATTGAGCTATTTGGTGGCCAAGTTAACATCAAGCATATTGTTGTAACAGACACTGCTGATGACGGTATTGACTGGGATACAGGTTGGAAAGGTAACGGTCAGTTCATCCTAGTTCAAACGCTTAACCAAGGTAACCATGGTTTTGAAACCGATGGTGGCAAAAAAGACCCGACGACTGATGCTGGCGCAGACAGAGCGACAACGGTTTCTAACCCAACAATTGCGAATGCGACAGTAGTGAGCAACGGTATTAAAGGTCCTCGCGGTCACGGTGCGGGTATGGAAATGAAAGAGTGGGGTAAAGCTCAACTTCATAATATGCTGTTCGTAAGTAAAGGTACTGAAGCAGGTTCTGCATGTTTTGACCTGTATGACAAAAATGAAGGTTCTGGTCCGGTAGGCGTTCACGCAAATGCAAAAGCTGGTGACATTAAGTTCCACAACTCAATTTTTGCTTGTGCATATAACTTTGAACCAGAAAATATCGTGTTAGACGGTGATTTGGCTGATTTTGATATCGCACAGTGGTTCACAGAAGATGGTAACCAACTAGTTGGTTTCAGCGCGTTTGAAAACGTACTTGGTGCAGATTTAGCGACTACTAACGGTACTATCAAAGATAAAGATGGTAACAATGTAAGCGTTGAGTCATCAAAGCTTAGCGACGAGAATTCATTCTTTACTGACGTAACATATGTTGGTGCATTAGGTGAAGATGAGACGGACACAAACTGGGCAAAATTCGTAGCACAGTCAATCGAACGTACAAAATAATCTAAGCCATAAAAGAAAAACTTGAAGGGCGCTTTAATGCGCCCTTTGTGAATCGAAATTTTGGTTTAGAGGAATTACAAATGAAACCAATCAAAGTGTTTAAAACAAATTTGATAACGATTTCTTTGCTTTCTCTTTTAAGTCCTTTGTCTGCACAGGTTATGGCGCAAGAGACTGCACAAGAAATTGAAGAAGTTGTCGCGGTAGGAAGCCGCTTAAAGGGCAGTGCAAGTGCTGTCATTGAAGAGCGTAAGAACCAAGCCTTTGTTGCTGATATCATGGGCGCTGAGCAAATTTCTCGTACAGGTGACAGTGACGCAGCATCAGCACTACGCCGTGTTACAGGTCTGAGTCTAGTAAATGACAAATTTATTTATGTACGAGGCCTTGGTGAACGTTACTCAAGTGTTCGTCTAAACGGTGCGCAGGTACCAAGTCCAGATTTAACACGTAATGTTATCCCATTGGATATCTTCCCATCCAGCATCATTGAGTCATTGGCTGTTCAAAAGGCGTATTCACCGAATATGCCAGCAGCGTTTGGTGGTGGTGATGTAAATATTCGTACCAAGAGCATCCCGAACGATCGCATAATAAAGCTAGAAGTTGGTTTAACGCACAAAGATACGAACAGTACTGGTTTTGTATATAACGGCAGCGACGACGATTGGTTAGGCGAAGACGACGGACTACGCGCAATGCCAAGTACAATGAATGCGGCGCTTAACAAATATATCAACGGCATTTCTGACATTTCAGTTTTAAATATTCGTGATATTGAATCTAAAGAGCGTGGCGAGGCTGTTTCTCAAGATGAAGCGATCGCAATCAACAAGTCTTTGACTAAATCACTGCACCGCGATTTTGGTATGGTTGAAAAAGACTTGGACCCGGACTTTGGCGCAAAGCTCGTTTATGGTGATAAGTTTGATGACGTTTTTGGCTTGGGTGGCGCATTTGGGTTCTTATTCTCAGCGGCTTATGATCATGAGTGGTCTCATAGCAAAGGATATTCAGCGGTTCTGTCGTCTGTTGATGTAAAACCGGAAGATTGTGGTAAGTCTGAATTAGAGTGTTACTCTGCGAGAACAGACAAAGAATCAACTAAGAAAAACGTTAAGTTAAATACATCCCTTAACCTGGGTTATAAACTTGATGGCCATGACTTAAATGCGTCTTATATGATGCTCAGAGATACAGAAGATGAGGCGTCAGTTTCCCTTTATCAAGAGCCTTCAAAGTCGTTAAGTATCGAAAGTGGTGAAATACAACGTAAAAACCTAACCTCGTTCGAGCAACGTGAATTAGAAGTGATTCAATTCCGTGGTACGCATAATATCGAATATGACTTCATCAAAGGCGTCGGGTTCGATTGGCAGTATACGGACTCAACTGCAACGACTGATATTCCAAGTGAACTTGAAATCACTGCCAGAGATCGTTATACAGATGGCGTTTACACAGACACGTATACGAGCGGTCCTTTAGGTGGTGATCCCTTCCTATATCGTTTTGTAGATATGGAAGACAAGGTTGAAAACTACGGGTGGAATTTGTCAAAAGCATTCTATTTTGACTCTTCTGAAGTTGAGCTCAAAGGCGGTGCATATTACGTAGATAAAACACGTGAATATAAAACAGACTTCTTTAAATATCGCTTTGGTCCAACAGAAAATATCGTTCTAGCGACTAATGCAAATGAGGCATTGGGTATAGGCAGTATTTTCCGTGATGACGAGCGAGTTGATAATACAGAAGTAGAGCTTCTTTTCCAGGAGCCAACTGCCGATGATTACATAGCAGCACAAAAAACTGATGCGTATTATGGTAGTTTTGACTATGTGTATGCGAATGATTGGCGCTTTTCTGGCGGTTTAAGATATGAAGACTTCAGGCAGGTTGCACTTGCATTCTCACGCTCTGTATTTGATTCGGCCTTATTAAGCGAACAATTAAGTGGTGAAGCAATCCAGCAAGCCTCAGTAATGGAAGATGAGACTTTTGCTTCATTATCTATGACATATAGCCAGCCTACATATCAGATAAGAGCTGGTTGGGGTCAAACGATTGTAAGACCGGACCTACGTGAATTAACACCTGTTCAGTATCAAGACCCACTCACAGATTACAGAACACTGGGTAACCCAACGTTACAATCAAGTAATTTAGATAACTTTGATGTGCGTGTGGAGTTTTACTTTGAAAGCGGTGATAACTTCTCAGTTGGTGCCTTCTATAAAGATATCGAAAAACCTATCGAAGCCCAGCTTAACGAGCGAGATGGGCGTTTTACTTTAGAGTTTGAAAACGCTGATACGGCATACGTATACGGTCTTGAAGCTGAATGGCTGGTGGAATTATCATCTGATTTCTTAGGTGGCGCGTTCTTTACTTCTGGAAACTTAACAGTAAGTGATTCAGAAGTTGAAATTCTAGAGAGTGCAAGAGGGGACTTAACGAACCTTCAACGTCGCATGACTGGTCACTCTAAGTATGTTGCAAACTTACAGTTGAACTATGATTCTCACGATGGTAATCATCAGGGCTCGGTTATTTATAACGTCTTCGGAGATCGTATCTTAGCAGCTGGTGTAAACGGTTTTGATGATGCTTACGAGCAACCAATTAACTCTTTGGATGTCGTGTATAGCTATTACCCGACCTTCAGCACGACAGTTACCTTTAAAGTGAAGAACTTGCTTGGTCAAGACTTTGAGGTTGAACAAAATGGTGCGTTGATCCGCTCTAAAGAAACAGCGCAACAAGTAAGCTTAGATTTCGCAATCGAATTTTAAGTCAACTTATTAAGATTAAGGGTCACTCAAAGAGTGGCCCTTTTTTATATTTGATAATATTAAAATAATTATAGATTAAGAGTAGTATATTTATTTTAATTTCTATTAAATGTGTACCGCTTTTTATCGTCTTGATATCGTAATTAGAGATTGTTGTTTGTAATTAATAACTTTCACGTGAGAAATATTACATTTACGTAAGCGTAAACATATATTAGATTTGGATTTTTTTTATAATCTAGATCAATATTAAGACTGATTTTTACTTGATAATAGTACTAATTTGACTCATAATAGCTAACACAAAAGGGTTATCGCATATCCTTACCATATTCAGGTATTTTGTTTACATAAAATAAACATATTACCAAAACAGAGTTCTAGTTTGATGCGCAGCATCAAGCTTGGACGCAACCTTTACATGTTGTATCCAAACCCCGCATTGCGGGGTTTTTTTATATCTGAAGGTAAGCTTATCTTTACTTCCAGCGTATTAATCGTCTAATCACCAGCCTATTTGGGCGACTGTCATTTTATTTCAAATGCTTTGATATGAGTTATTTTTTAGTTGGCTTAAAAAGTACTAGAGCTGATTGATTAATTTTGATAGGTTAGACGTCTAGACGTACCCCTCACGCAATGAGTAATTTTAAATAAATAAAGGGTAATGTAATGAATAGTGTAGGATTTATCGGCTGGCGCGGCATGGTTGGCTCAGTGTTGATGGAGCGTATGCAACAAGAAGGTGATTTTGCTCACCTTGATGCGCATTTTTTTACTACCTCCCAGTCAGGCCAATTAGGCCCAGACTTTGCGGGTGAAGCCAAGCCGCTCAATAACGCATATGACATACCTGCTTTAAAAGAAATGGACATTATTGTGTCTTGCCAAGGTGGTGACTATACAAAAGAAGTGTATCAACCCCTGAGAGATGCTGGGTGGGAAGGTTATTGGATTGATGCTGCATCAGCATTAAGAATGTCTAGTGATAGTATCATTGTACTTGACCCGGTAAACAATGATGTTATTCAGCAGGGGCTAGAGCAGGGCGTTAAGACGTTTGTTGGCGGTAACTGTACAGTTTCTCTAATGCTGCTGGCGCTTGGTGGCCTGTTTGAGAAAGATTTGATTGAGTGGGTTAGCCCTATGACATATCAGGCGGCTTCAGGCGCTGGTGCTCGAAATATGAGAGAGCTTATTACACAAATGGGTGAAATTCATAGCAGCGTAAGTGCGCAGCTTGAGAATCCATCTTCTGCTATTTTGGAAATTGATAAAATTGTTGCTGATAAACTCAAAAACGATGCATTGCCAAAAGATCAGTTTGGTGTTCCGCTTGCTGGTAGTTTGATCCCCTGGATTGATGTCCCTATGGAGTCAGGCCAGAGTAAAGAAGAATGGAAGGCTGAAGTTGAAGCCAATAAGATTTTAGGTTCAGTTAAGCAACCAATTCCAGTAGATGGTCTATGTGTGCGCATCGGCGCAATGCGCTGTCACTCACAGGCAATGACCATTAAATTGCGTGAAGACATCGAAGTCAGTGAAATAGAGCGTATCCTCGATGAGCATAATGAGTGGGTTCAAGTTATTCCAAATGAGAGAAGTGTTACGGAACAAGAATTAACTCCGGTTAAAGTGACTGGTTCTTTACATATCCCAATTGGCAGGATCAGAAAGCTGTCGATGGGTGAAAAATATATCAGCGCCTTTACAGTGGGCGATCAGCTATTATGGGGGGCTGCGGAGCCACTTCGTAGAATGCTTCGAATCATCACAGGTTAACTGTTAAAAGTGCCTAGTAATTAAACTAGGCACTGCAATTTTTTAAAAGTGGAATTCATAAACACTGTAAGTGTGATCTACGCCATTACGATCTGTCGCAGTTGTAGGTCGCAAGCTACTATCTAAGAACCACTTAGCCTACACCATTGAACCATCCTGACATGTACACCCTCTGTACAAGCAATTCTTTAACTTGCTGATACACCTACATATTTATTCTTGTATCGACATACTTCTAAATGCGGGTAATGTCAGATGCAAGCTTGCAATAAACCTTCATAGGATGGCTTCAAAACATATCTACGTGTTTTTATAATATGGAGGGCCATATTGCGCTCATTTTTTTATTCTGTATCGTTATTAAGATGAAATGTACAAAGTAGTTATAAAAATACAACTTCAATACCTAAGAAAATATTCACCTAAGCATGGGTCAAAAATTGGCAGTATCCACTTACCCATTCTGAATGAACATTTAACGATAGCATCAAAATGAAATGCACATTTGACCAATGCACTCAGCCCTGAGACCAACTACTTTTTCATACCTCGGAAAAGGAAAAACTCCCAAACACGCTGAACTCTAAAGTTCACTTTAATTTAACACTTGGGTTGAGTTTCATAATTTAATTGATTGCAAAAGCTATGATAAATGAAGTGAACTAACGACAATATACTTATAAAAAGGGACAAAATAAATGTGTACCTAAAAAGATTGGGTTTTAATGTCGTAATCCATCGCTATCGTATATAGGAAAAACTAAACAATTAAAGTAGATGAATACCAGCCTTATTCTTATAGATGTAACGAAATTTATACTAAATAGAGTGACTGATACCCCATCCTTTTCCATCTAAGTTAGCTCGCAAACTCAATATTATCACTCAAGTATTTAGTGTTTGTACAAAGTGCACACTTATTGATATTTATAAAATAATGATTGTCGGGTAATATACCTGTGCGATTTACGCTCAATTTTAAAAGGATGATTTATGAAAAAAGCAATTAAAAATGCTTCTTTGTCTTTTTTATTGCTTGGCGCATATAGTGCTAATGCAGAATACACTCGAAATGAGTGGATTGATAAGTTCGACCTAATAAGCGCGCAATATCAAGCTCAATATCCAAACAGTTTCAGCCGCTCTAGCAATCTAGCTTGGGCAGAAGCGTACTATTTAGACGCCTTGATAGAAATGTATCTGGGTACAAACAATCCAGAATACTTAGATATATTCACTTTACGTGCGGATATGGCGATTGCCCTTGCTAAAGATGATACAGGAATGGGCATAGATGGCTATAAAGGTTGGGGAGAGTGGGTATATTCTATTGACGCAATTGATAATTTTGGTGCTGAAGATGTTGATCCTCAAGACAGTTCGTTACCTGCAAACTGGCATCGCTGGCAATCGACAGCTGAAACTGCTTTTAGAAATACGACTGACAAGGTTGCTGATGGCAAAAGCCGCGCTGGGTTCACGGTGAAAACTGCTCCTGAAACTAATCGTTGGCATGTTTTGCAAACACCGTTAAGGAATCCACATAAATCAAATGAGCATTTTGACCCCAATGGTAAATATCAAATTAATTTTCATGCAAAAATTGAAAATTGTGATAGTGGCGTTAAAGGCCTATTACAGGTTTACGATTTTACTGAAAGAAAGCTGCTTTTAAACACATACGTTGAATCTCATAGTTACACTAACCATATCGCGGAATTTATTGCGCCTTCCAATCCATCTAATGACGTTCATATCAGGCTATACGCAACAGATTATAAAAAGAACTGTACAGTGCATTTTGACAATATTAGAGTAAGATCTTGGCGCGAATATCTTGTTCATGACGGCATGATAACGGCACCGATGGCTAAGTTTATTAAGTTGGCAAGGGCAGGGCGACTTGATGCACGCTTTAACACCTTGGCTGATGGCTATTATGACTTTCTAATAAATCATACATTCCCTAAGTGGGAAAAAGACCTACACAGTACATTAAATGGCAATCTAGTTTATTTGTTTGCCAATGACTCTTCTAGCAGAAAGCCTGGTCAATCCTTACCTCATAATCAGTATCTTGCATTACAGCGCACCTACGCTGAACTTGCTCAGATTGAGGGAAGTGACCCTAATCATCAATTGATGGCAAAACAGTTGATTGATGCTTTTAAAAGCAGTCTAACGCTTGGGCAATATCAGCCAAATTCAGGCTTGCCAGTTAATAAATACGAGTGGAGTTATTGGAGCTTACTTACTGAGAGGGACACAATAAGTGATGGTTTTAACTGGACAGGAACGGAAGATACCAGTCACGGAAATTTAGATATTGCATCGGTTGTAAGTAGCTATCATGCAGGACTTGGGTTTAGCAAAGAGGAAATGAGCTACTTTGCTAATACTGCTGATTTTATGATTTCACATTGTACAAATTTTAGTAGACATGTGAATAAATGCTACGACTCCGAATCTTTAACGTCTTTAAGGTGGTGGGTGCAACTAGCTGAATTTAAACCAAGTATTTATCACGATTCGGAAGCTAAATTAACCTCGGTGTTTGATGCAATTCAAGGGGTAAACCAACGTTATTACATGGGCGCGATTGCACAACTGGTTAAAGGGTATAGAGTTTATGACCAATCATTTGATGTTACTTATGAAAATGCTTTACCCGCAGAATGGCGCCATTGGCAGTCAACGTCAAAGACTGTATTTTTGAGCGCGAATAGTGCATTTAGTGGTGCACAAGGGTTAACTGTAAAGAACAAACCAACTTATGGTTGGCAAGTTGCGCAAAAGGTATTTAATTATGAGCCTGGTGCGACGTATAGGCTAGAATCTATGGCGCGCGTATTTTCTGGAGACGCAAACGCTCGCATTATGATTTACGATGCAACGAGTAAAAAATCAATCGCTCAGACGATCTCCACGAGTCGAACTTGGTCGCCATTAAATATGGAGTTTACGGTGCCAGAAACCACAGGGCATCAATTGCAAATTTATCTGTATTCAACAAATTGGCAAGTTGACAGTGAAATCCATTTTGATGATTTAGAGATATACCGCATTAATTAAGTTGTTCGTTTTGGCCTGCACAGAGAGTGCTGGCCACAACGAGTTTAGCAGCCTTGATTTTTAAGAGGTGAAAGTTATTATCAGATATTGAAAAAAAGTATTGCGTGCATATTTGTTTTAATAGCTTTTTAATTAGTCATTATTAGCACCATAATTGATAGCAGTGACATATCATTAAATATCCCATAATTTACGTTATGTTAAATTAGATAAAATATCTGGTTGGAGGTAGATACACCTTCACTTTCTTTACAAAAGTAAATGTATTTTTAGTTAATGTCCAATACTAACCAGTATCGGACTTAGTGGGATTTTGTAAGGGGTCGTTCATTTCTAGATTTAGCCAAACCATGAAATTCAACTTTTGATTCCTCTGTAAGCCCCGTAATTACTGGACCTTTAAAATTTTCGAGTCAAAATATCAAATATTAAAAATACATTTGTTTTTAGACAAAACCCGCTCACTCCATATCATTTTGCGCTCATTCCTGCTCACAATACGTTTAGAATTAGACTAAAAACCGTCGTTTTTAAAAACGTTTAAACGCCCTTTAAACAGACTTTAAAGCCGCTTTAAATATGGTTTAAACATCAACAAGCTTAACTTCAACAACTCGCTTCATGTCTGGGTCGATTTGAATTGTGATCTGAACTCCGTTGGTTACGAACTGCAAAACACTCTGGTTAAATGTGGAATTTGTTTGAGCTTGGACTAACTTCATTAATTCAGTCGTTTGCTCAAACCCGATAACTTGAATCGTAGTTTTTAGCATCGGCTCATCAATAACAACCGGCGTGCTTTTTGTTTCAGGCGCAACATCTAAAACTGATTTGAATAATTTCGGATGCAAGTGCCCTATCGTTAATTTTGCTCCAGAGTCAGGTTTTCCTAAGGCTTGTTTGGCTGCGACCTTTGCAACTTGAGATTTAAAATGGTTTTGGCCTTCGTTATTCGCTAGCATTTGGCCTGTTGCCTTGTCTGCGCCTAACCATGCAAGACCAGGATTGTAATCCCAACCGAGGTCAATGCCTGGCAAACGTTCTAGTTTTTCACCCGTTGTTGGATCAACATCGGTAAATGGTTTTTGATAATTTTTAAGCACTGAATTTGGCGTAACAGTTAAACCCATGCGTTTGATGTCAGCATCGCTTAAGCACGACTTTACACCTACAGTTCCAACCATTTGGTAGATAATGAGTTACCCAAAAATCGTGTTCAATTGGTGATAGTGTTACCGTTAAGCTTCAGCGGCTAGGTGGGACTTAGGGGACGTTTATTTTAATTCCACCTGTTGTTAGTGAAAATATGAGCGTCAAAAGCTCATATTTTCACTTGTCTTGTATTCAGGATATCAACATACCATCTTTCATTTTAAGCGTTCTTTTTGCCCGAGCTGCACAAACAGGATCGTGAGTTACCATTAGTATCGTAGTACCCGCTTCGTTTAGAGATTCAATTAAATCCATGATTTGCTGACTATTTTCGCTATCCAAGTTACCTGTAGCTTCATCTATTAGCAAAAGAGAGGGGTCGTTAACAATAGCCCTAGCAATTGCGACACGCTGCTGCTGTCCACCTGAAAGCAAATTCGACTTGTGATCTTTTCTGTGTTCAAGGCCTACTTTAGCTAATATCTCATCAACTTTTTCATTTAACTTTTCGTTAGACGGTTTACTAGCGCTATACTTAAATGGCAATAGAATATTGTCTTTTACTGAGAGTTCATCAATGAGGTTAAAAGACTGAAATACAAAACCAATTTTAGAGTTGCGAATTTCTGCTGCTCTATCTCGGCAAAGACTAGCGACATTTTCTCCATCTAAAACATATTCCCCCCTGCTTGGATTATCAAGCAACCCTAGTATAGTTAACAACGTAGACTTACCGCAGCCAGAAGGACCAGAAACTGCTACATACTCCCCTTTTTCAATTTCAAGGTCGACATTCTTTAACGCATGCGTTTCCATTGCATCTGTTTCAAAAACTTTGCCCAATCCTTTTAAACTCAGACTAATTGTTGTCATTTAATTTCTCCATTTAATCGTTATATTTTATTGTATTTTCTGACGTATTGAGCTTCGACAAGATAAACTCATCGCCAAGTTTATGATTAGAAAGTAGCTCTATTAAATTCCCTGATTCGATACCAAAATCCACCTTGATCCTAAATAAGGTACCATCCTCACGATCAATTTTGTATAAGTACATCGAACTACCTTGTCTTGAGCTAGGGGGCTTTTCCAGATATAAAACATTTCGCTTAGTTGCAATGTTGATAGAACCATCCACATTCAATTGGGCTCTTGCATTTTCGGGTAAGTCACCGAGTAACTCGATTTCTACATCCACCGTATTATCTTCAATAACAGGGCTTATCCTGAACACTCGTCCATGAATGATTGATTGCCTAGTATCAATAACAGCGGCTTGGCCATTTTCTAACAGTTGAACGGAATTTTGTGGAATTTTTATGGTAGCTTTCAAATCATCGGCGCTACCAATCAGTGCTACTAGACTACCTCTTTCCACACTTTGCCCCACCTCCAATGGAAGCTTTTGTAGCAGACCATTGAACTCAGCTCTCACCGTCAAGTCTTCCAGTTGACGTTGCAAAATCGACAATCTGGATTTACGCTCCATGATCTTTTGATTCTTAACACTAATGCGCTTTTTGTGGATTTCAATTAGCTGTGCTTTACGCTGCTCTCGTATCTCTAAACGCTCTTTAATAAGTGTTTCTTGTAATTTGGTTTGTTTATACACCAGGCCTGATACAATGCCTTTATCAAAGAGTTCTTTTTCCGCGGTACTGCGTAATTTAATCGCTTTGTATTCAGACATTAACTGAGCCAACAAATCCTCCTCGTCCAGCAATTCTCTAGCATTAAACACTTCTTCTTGCTGTAACTCTGCCAGCTCTAGATCAACGTTCCGTTGCGCAGCTTCTACATTCTGTTTTAACTCTAAGTTTTCTAATACAACGATCACTGATCCTGCTGTAACCTTATCTCCCGGTCGCAGTCGAATCTCTTTGACAGTAGCTTGTGCGCTTGCGGTGATCTGTTGTAACGAACTGGATTGCAACTTACCATATCCTTTTACAACTTGATTTAAATCCCCTCTTTTTACTTCGGCAATAACAAACTCATCTAAAGGAACAGTATCTGCATTTATTTTGAATAAAAAAAACACAGCTAGGGTAAGTAGAATACCAGACATAACTAACTTGTTTCTTAATATCCAATTACCTGTTTTTTTTTCTTTTAAAACGTCCAATTTAATCACCTTCTATTAAGCAAACGCTGCTACTACTTTTCGTACACCACTGCCTGGCGTCCAATTGGCGACTGAATGACACCAAGTCAGATTATTACATATGAGCATTTGCCTTTTAGTCAGCTTTTTAATCAACACACCTTCGAAGAGCTCATTGTATTTAGATCCGAAAGATCCAATCCTATTGTGATGGCTATCATCAATAAGACTGAAATCAAAGTCGCTTTCAGGCTCTTTAAACAAAGAGACATTTTTTAAGAATGTAAGATATTCTTGAGGAGAGTCAGAATCGATACGCTCAATACTGTCAAAGTAAGGGTAAACCTCTTTGTTTAAGATGACAGACTTAACAGCCCTCGTTTTGACTAATGTTTCACAATAAACAAAACCTTCTTTGTACTCTTTTTCAGAAAGTACTTCATCACCATCGGTCAAGGCGTCTTCTGGAAAACTAAGCCTTGAGAGAATTTTGATCTTAGTTAAGTCAGCTGATGACAGCTTTTTTAATATTTTTCCTTTAGCCAAATTTTCCTTTAGTCCTTTTATACAGTCAGAGCTGTGATTGGTTTTGAACAGCACAGTTTCCCCACCATCAGTGGTATTATCTACGCTGTAAAATGCAGCAAGCTGAATGCCTAATTTGCTAGAGCCTTCAGAATGTGGCGCCACAAATTGATAATCTTTTCGTTTATTGACGGTCATAAAGTATTTGCCAACTTTCTGCCGATACTCAAGAGTGGAAGAAAAGTTGGAATTGAGCTCAAGTGAATCTTGCAGGTTGAATATTTTTGCAAGTTCCAACATTAACTTATTGGCGTCTTTAAAGCTCACATCATTGATGAGTATAGCCTTGTCTTGCTTAAGACTATCCACTATATCAATCAAGTATTTGCTGAGAGTATAATCATGCAAAATGACTAATTTGTCTTCCAAAATCTTCGGTTTTTGAATCACATGTGTGTCTATATGTGTCATAAACTGTCCCTGTAAAATTGCTCTATGGTCTGAAGGGATCTTCCTTCCATTAATTGTTGATGAGGGGTTTCTGTATGTATCACATTAATACCCATGGCAAAGCATTCACACCATCTTTGAAGCGTTTCTTCTAGTCCTAGTACGCCAGTTTCTTGTTGACGATCTTGGGAAGTGAAATAAACTACCTTTTCAACACGGTTTAATTTAATTACTGGTCTTTGAAAGTTGAGGACGCTAAACACTGCGCGTAAAGATTCTACCTCAAAGTCGTTTAGTTCTATTCCAGCTCTTAATTGCGTCAATAGCTTTTCAAAGTTTGTTTCCTGTTCAAGATCGAGCTTTAACATCAATTGATGTAAGTCACTGGGTCTGTAATAAGGCAAAACTGCTGCTACGGTTTGCTCTAACTTGTCCTTGAATTTAATTTCCGAATCAAATTGAGGTGGGTTTGCATCTATTAACACAATAGACTCAACCGTATCGCCTGCAGCCTCTAATTCAGCCGCAACATAGTAAGCATAAATTCCGCCATCTGAATAGCCTACTAGTCGATAAGGACCTGCGGGTTGTTGGCTTTTAAGCTCATTTACATAGTATTTTGCTGCTTCTTTAAAGCTATTGCATTGCTGGTTTTTACTCCAAAACGATTCGATAGTTATCAGCTCATAACTAGGTGCTATTGCTTTTTTCAGATTTAAATATCCAGCGGTTGAACCGCTTATTTCATGAAATGCAAATAGCTTATTACTGGTTCTCAAGGCACTAAAATGCGGTAAATTTTGTTTTAGAGATATAAGTTTTTCAAGTAACAAGCTTTGATTTAGAAACACCGACTGCTCGTACAAATCTTTCAAAGAAACATTTACCTTTAGACGATTTTGAATTGTGCTTCGCAGCCTCAATACCATCAAAGATGTACCCCCTAAATCAAAGAAATCAGAGTCCAAATTCATGTCCCCACTTCGAATCGATAATGTGGTACACCAAATTTCACACAGCAACTTTTGATATTTATTTTCCATTTCGAAGGATGCTGTTTTTTCTCTATTCTGGTATTGCTTGATTAGTAAATTTTTATCGATTTTACCATTAGGCGTTGTAGGAAATTTATCTATTACTTTAATGAAAGATGGCATCATGAATCGGGGTAAATCAATTCTCACCTGGTCTCTGATATATTTTTCAGTAGCTTTAACGTTTTGGTTTAAATTATTTGTACCAATACAAGTTACAAATGCGAGGAGCGAGTGTTCATCAAAAGCATTTTTGATAGTGCATACAAAAGCTTCTTTTACACAATCTATTTCTGTGAGTTTATTCACGACTTCTCCTTGCTCTACCCTGTGCCCCCTGATCTTAATCTGATCATCAACACGAGATACGAATTCCAAATTTCTGTCAGTTAACCACCGAACCATATCGCCAGTTTTGTATAGGCGCTTTTTAACTCCTTCAATATTGACTGTGATAAATTTCTCTGCGGTTAATTCAGGCCTATTCAGGTAACCTCTCGCAAGGCCTATACCTCCCACAAAAAGCTCTCCAGTGTAACCAAAGGGCATGAGTTTATGATTTTTATCAAGGACATAAACATCAAGGTTTTGGACAGGAGTTCCAATAGGCACGGAAGTAGCATTTGAACTATTGTTCGATAATGTCCCTAAAGATAAATGAACATTGCTCGATTCTTTGCTCTTTGTATGTTGGTCATTGTGTTTCTGGTTAGCTAATATGCGTGTTACAAGGTAATTAAACGCATTGTCAATGATATCAATCGCATGATCTATTTGTGCAAGTGAGACAATCAACGGCGGTAATAATTTAACTACTTCATCATCCTTACCGGCTGACTCTAACATCAAGCCGTTACTAAAACAATAGTCAATAATTTCATTAACATGCTCGGCTTTCCCTAACTCAATCCCCTTTATGAACCCCATGCCTTTTATTTTTAAGTTTAACGCTGCATACTTATTTTGAAGGAACACTAATCTACAATGCAATAACTCACTTTTAGCCCTTAACTCTTCCTGAAAAAGAATGTTTGACCAATACTTATTCAGCATCACTGCAGAAGCAACAAAGGCTAAATTATTGCCCCTGAAGGTACCGTTATGCTCACCTGGCTCCCAAATATCGTATTCAGGTTTTATCAATACTAAAGACATAGGTAAGCCATAGCCACTGATTGACTTAGAAAGGCAAATGATATCAGGTATGACCTCATAGTTTTCGTGACTAAAAAATTTGCCTGAGCGGCCGCAACCAGCCTGGATATCATCAACAATCATGAGGATACCTCTCGCTTTGGCCAAATTAAACAATTCTGTTACCCAATGAGTAGATGCTACATTAATTCCACCTTCCGCTTGGATAAGTTCTAAAATAATGGCAGCTGGAGCCTCATCCATTGAATTGATTTGCTCAATCAAAGCTGCGATTGCTGTCGCGGTATTTTCTGAGTGCTCGACAAAATCAACTTCTTTGGTGAAGCTAACTGGTACGCCTAACCTCTTTTGATAACTCTTACCACTGCTTACAGATAGTGCTCCTGATGTCATGCCATGGAAGCTTTTCTTACAGTAAAAAATTGTTTTTCGTTTAGTTACTTTTCGTGCCAATTTGATGGCAGACTCAACTGCATTTGCACCTGTCGGCCCTGGAAACATTAATTTATATTCCAGACCTCGGGGGCGCAAAATATTCGCAGTAAAAGTATCTATCAAGTTTGATTTGGCAATCGTAAACAAGTCCAATGAATGAGTAACACCATCGTTGTTCAGATACTCCAATAATGAGTGCTTAATATCATCATCGTTGTGACCATAATTTAACGCTCCTGCACCACTAAAAAAGTCTAAAATTTGCTCGTTATCTGCAGTATAGATGTACGCTCCTTTTGCAGACTTAAAGGCCTTTGGAAAACGCTTTGAATAATAACTTACGTTTGATTCGTGCTTGCTTATTGTCGAAGACACGTTTTCTGAGGAATGGTTGTTGTTATTGATCAAGTAAAGAGTTACATCATCTGAACACTCGGCAGGACCGTAAGCATTAACTAGGGGGATATCTGGATAAATAGACATCCATTTTTCCATTAAAAATCTAGGAAAAGCTTCGCCGGTGATGAGGAGCCATTTTATTGATCTTAAATCACGTTTTAATTTAGAGGCTTCATCTATCAAATATGTGAGTAATGAAGGTACTACTTGCAAAATAGAAATTTGGTAACTCGAAATGACATTAAAAAGCTCAGCAGGATCTTTGACTATCTCATCTTTTAACAAACATAATTTAGCATTAAGGATTAAAGGCGTGAGCACTTGCCAGACAGAGATATCAAAGCTTATGGGGGCGGTTTGCGCTACTATGTCTTTAGCACTCAGATTGAGTGTTTTGATCATAGCGTCACAATGATTGACACAACCTTTATGTTCGATCATAACCCCTTTAGGTTGTCCGGTAGAGCCAGAGGTATAAATCACATAAGCTAAGTTATCCGGAGATACTCCTGTCTCAGTTGAAGAGAGTGGCTCACTTGTAAACTCTCTAATAGACAATATTGTTTGTGTATCATCCAACAATATTTTTGCAAAATCTGCTTTTGGCAAACGAGATACAGCAGAAACCGAACTTAATACTACATCCATTGCGGTATCTTGTATCATATACGTCAGGCGGCTGTCAGGGTAGCTAGGGTCTAGTGGCACATAGGCTCCGCCCGCTTTAAGTATCGCCATTATGCCAACTACCATTTCAAAACTACGCTCTAAACAAAGTCCAACCAACATATCAGGCCCTACTGAGTAGTTAGCTCGTAAGTATCTAGCCAGCTGGTTAGCCTGTTTATCCAACTCACCGTAGGTTAGTGTCTCTCCTTCGCACATGATGGCAACGGCCTGAGGATCTGCAACAACACACTGTTCGAACAACTCATGAACACAGTAATTTTCTGGATAGTCAGTAACTGTGTCATTGAGCGTAGTTGTTAAATAGTGACGCTCTTGTTGTGAAAGTACCTCCAGGTCACTAAGGTTTATATCCTCGTTTAATTGCGATAGCTGAGTCAGCAATCGACTCATGTGATCATTAAGCTGGATAATATGACTCTCTTCGAATAACTCAGTGTCATAAATCCAAGTCAGTTGCGCACCACCGTGGCCAAGTTGTACACCTAGCTCAATATCGAATAAAGAAGCTACCTGAGTACCGGAAAGGTTTTTTAACGTCAGACCTGGCAGAGTCAGTGCTTCGCTCCCCTTAGCTGTACCGTAGTCTGCGACTTCCATGTTCAACATGATTTGAAATAACGGGGTATGGGCTGTATTTCGTGGTATGTTTAACAGTTCAACTAATTGCTCAAAAGGCACGTCTTGATGAGACTGTGCTCCAAGATGAACTTTGCGTACATGGCTCAGATATTCTTTAATAGTACGTGGTGAAGTATCCACCCTCAATACCAAAGTGTTCACAAAAAAGCCTATCAACGGTTCCACTTCAAATTGCATACGGTTCGCTACAGGCGTACCAACAACAATATCGTCACGATTACTATGACGAGCAAGCAATAAAGAAAATGCCGCATGTATCAGCATAAATGGTGTGATTTGATGTGCTGACGCCAGTTGTTGCAACCCTTGAGAAATAGAACTTGAAAGCTGCCCCGTTACGCGCGCGCCTTTATACCCTTTAACCGGTGGTCGAACATGATCAAGCCGCAACCCATGCTCTGTAGGGGCACCTGCCAGTTGTTGTTTCCAATATTCCAGCTTTGAGGTTAACACTTCTCCCTGCAACCAGTTGCGCTGCCAATGAGCATAATCCGCATATTGAACCACAGGAGAAGCAAGTGATGCAGGCTTCCCTGTATTATTAGCTCTATACAAGGCTGTAAACTCTTTGACCAATAACTCCATTGACCAACCATCTGACGCGATATGGTGTATGTTGAACAGTAAAACCCCTCGATCTCTTGATATCACAACATAACTGCAGCGCAGCATGCAATCCTGTGTTAAATCAAAGCAGTGGTTTTCTTCTAGTTTAATTAACTCAGCGATACTAAGCTCTGCATCTGCTTCCGACAAATGCGTTAAATCAACTACTTGAATATCAAAGCCTTCAGCGCTATTGATACGCTGGAAACACTCACCGTTAAGCTCATAATAAGTCGTTCTGAGAACTTCATGCCGTTCAAGAATGGTCATTAAACTTCGCTGTGCAGCATTAATGTCAAACAAGCCTTTCACCTCAAAAGCAGTGGGCATGTTATATTCAGGGCTTCCCTCTTGAAGTTGATCTATAAACCACAATCTCTGTTGGGCAAAAGATAAGGCATTACCTTCCGGACTACGTTCTATGGGTTCAATAGGTGGACGGACCGCCTCATGACTATCTGAAATCATTTTCGCTAGAGTTCTAATATCAGGCGATTCAAACAAAGTTTTGATACTAATTTCAGCTTGCAACTCCTGACGGATTTGTGACGCTAG
>NZ_JAKFZS010000032.1 GCF_021654285.1 Pseudoalteromonas luteoviolacea
CTTTCTGTCTGAGCTGTGGTTAAAACGGCTTATTTCACCTTGCGCAAATTGAACGGACTCGCTTCGCTCATTGTCGTTGCATTTTGCACGTGATTCACCTTGCGTAAAAAGAGCGAATTCACTTCGTTCACTGTCGCTAATCTTTTACACTCCTCTTGCGTGAAAGAAATGTACTTACTGTGTTCGTTGTCCACTACGTCATCCTGAACTCGTTTCAGGATCCATGCTGTGCTTGTTTTGAGTTGGTTGCTGTGCTCAGAGAGGTGTATTGATTTTGTTCTGTTAAAACGGCTCATTTCACCTTGCGCGAAAAGAGTGTCAGCGCTTCGCGCTGTGTCACAAACCTTTCGCACGATATTCACCTTGCGCAAAGTAAACGCGCTCGCTTCGCTCGTTGTCGTTAATACTTTGCACTAACTTTGATGACAAAAAAATGACCGTTAAATAGATAAAATATATGTTTATTTTTATTTTTTTGGATTAATAAATTCCTTTTTTGGTGCGTTTTTTAACCTTTTTATCCAATTACCCATAGCGAGCACAGATCGATTGAGGTAACATAAATTGGTTAAGGATACCTCGTTTAGAAATATTTAAACTTACTGAACATGTATATGGGAAGCGTCATATGAGATTTGAACTCGCAATAGGTGACAGTTTTTTTATTAGTTCTACCCAAATAGGGAAAATTGAATTAAAAGATCTGATCAGCAAATTAAAGCCAATGCAAAAAAGGCGTTTAAGCAACTTTTCAAAGCTTGCGATAGGTGCTTTATTGAACCTAGATGGGCAGCTGTTAGAAGATGAAGATTGGGAGTTGGTGTTTGCCAGCCGCCATGGTGATTTTCATAAAACCAGCGAATTACTTACCAGCTTAGCGCTAAAAGAAAGTGTTTCTCCTTCAGGGTTTAGTTTATCCGTTCATAACGCCGTAGCAGGCATGTACTCAATATTTATGCAAAAGAAAGTGCCCATCACCGCTATTGCTGCGGGCAAAGATGGCTTATTTGCAGCGTTAACGGATGCATATATACGCTTAGAAAGTAAGCAGATAAGCAAGGTTGTGGTGGTATTAGTCGACCAAAGTTTGCCAGAGCAGTTTGCACAATACAGTGATGAGCAGCAGAAAGATTATGCACTCGCGATGGTTGTATCCAAAGTAGATGAGCGACTAGGTTCACAACCTCATGCGCTCCGTTTTGTTCGCGATCAACATGTATCTCATGCTGATGATACCGCTGAGCCGCCTGTGTGTGAGTTTGCAAAGTGGTTAGATGCAAATCAAGCGCAGCTAAACTTATCGGGTAGCAAGCAAAGTTGGGCTATTGAGCGACTAAATTAGCGCAGATACAGGCATAAGCTAATAGATTTATGCCCATTTCAAATTTAATAAAATTAAAGTGTTTTAACAAAAAAACAGTGATAGTATCCCAATTAGGAACCTTTGATTAACCTTTTGTTAAAGTTTGGTCAGGCTTCTATTTACTACATATGGTCAAACTCTCTAGAGCATTAGGTTATGCATAATTTGCCGAGAGTCGAAAAAAGGAGTTGAACAAAATGGCACACGCTGAACTGAATTTAGCAGTTAAAAAATTGATTATTGAAAGCCTCGATCTTGAGGATATTTCACCAGAGGAGATCATTGATGATGAGCCTCTATTCATTGATGGACTTGGCTTGGACAGTATTGATGCACTTGAGCTGGGATTAGCAATTAAAAAGCAATATGGCGTAAAAATTGACGCAAACAGCGAAGGCACGAAGCAGCACTTTGCTTCTGTTGCGAGTCTATGTGCTTTTATTGCCAGCCATGAGCCAGCATAAAGTTGTATTCCTCAACGGTCAATCTTCATCAAGGTTGGCTGTTGAAGCGCTTTACACGAAAGACGAGCCTACTCGTTTGACACAAATGCGTTGATCGTCTTTCAAAAGCGCCAAGTACCTTGTTAGGGACTGAAAAAGGAAATCATGCCAGATATTGAGCTGTAACCGCGCTGAGTTTGGGTGGTGCGGATGTGCATCCTGTCTGATTATTGGCTGTAAAGCGGGGTTTAGTTCTCAAAGCTGATGACCTTTAGTCTATGCATTGTTCTTTGTTGGTATGCAAAACTCTGTCAACCGCAAAGTCTGCTCGAGCTATAACAAATGACACCAGGCATTGGTAAAACCGGCTATTCAAATGGCTGAAAATAAGGATATACGCAAAGTAACTTATGCTTGCATCAATCGACTGTGCACCACAGGCCTTTTCGTTTGTGGATCACGAACATAATGAAATGAATGCTGATACTTTCTGGCGTTATTGTGCCGAGTACCAGCAAAAAATAAGACATATACAGGCCAATAATATTGAAGCAACGGCGATAAGGGCTGCCTTATTCGATACTGAACCAGGGGCGTTTTGCTACAAGTTATTTGCATTACTCAACCAAGGCGTTGAGGTCGTTTTACCCGCCAATATGCAGCCCGAGACCTTGTCTGAAGCGCAGCAAACTTGCGATTTGGTGTGCGGCAATGCCCCTTGGCAAGCTAAGTCTCATCATATAGATAAAATGGCTGTGAGTGGCGAGAATGAGTTTGCCCAACGGGCAATCTGGCCTAGTACTGGACAGCTCGTATTCTCAACCTCAGGCTCGACGGGCAAAAGTAAATTGATCATTAAGTCTTGGGCTGCTTTGCTCAGGGAGCTTAATCAGTTAATGGGTCAGTTTCCTCACCAAGGTGCGACCACTTTTATTCCAACAGTGCCCCATTATCATATTTATGGTTTGTTATTTAGAGTACTTTTACCTATGCAGCTGGGTGCAACGACCTATGCGACAAAGGCATACCCCGAACATTTTTTACCTATTTTAGCTCAGTCACAAACTCGTCGAGTGGTGGTGGTTTCGAGCCCTGCATTTCTTGAACGCTTAAGTGAAGATGCGGTGCTTGATGATTACGCAGATAAGCTGTGTTGTTTCGTATCTTCTGGCGGCGCACTGAGCGAGCATGCGGTGGTCAGTCTCTATGAACACCTTCGCACCATGTTTTATGAAGTGTATGGCAGCACAGAGTCAGGTGGCATTGCTTCGCGTATTCACGGCCAAGCGTTCCAACCGCTTTGGACGCCGTTTGATCTCATCAAGGTGCGTGCGCAGGCGAATACGCAGCGTTTGATATTGGACTCTGGCTATTTAGACGACGTTGAATTCAAGATGGATGACAAAGTTGAGATATATCCAAATGGTCAGTTTAAGTTATTGGGGCGTATTGATAGGACGGTCAAAATCGAAGAAAAGCGGGTCAACTTATCAGATTTGGAGCGCTACCTCTGTGAACATGATGGGGTAGACACGTGTCGGTTGCTGGTTATTAAGCGTCAAAGGCCACAGTTGGCGGCTGTTGTGGTACTTAATGAGTCTGTTGGCGAAAGGCCAGGGTTTAAGTTAAGCCAAGAGTTAAGAAAACATTTAGCAAATAAATTTGAGCTGATCTGTGTGCCTAAAAAGTGGCGTTATGTTGAGACTCTGCCAGTCAATGATCAAGGCAAAGTGATGATTGCAAATTTGGAGGGCTTGTTTGAATAAAGAGATAAAAATACCCGAGTGTCAGGTCGTCACTGAAAACCAGCAAGAGGTGGTGCTACAGCTTAGTATTACAGCTAACGCGATGTACTTCCAAGGTCATTTTCCCAATGCCCCCGTTTTGCCTGGTGTTGTGTTGCTCGATTGGGCAGTGCAATTCGCACAGCGCTACTTTCCATTTTTCTCAGCTCCTGTGATGGAAGTGCAAGCGCTGAAATTTCAAAAAGTTGTCCACCCAAATAGTCAGGTGATATTAAATCTGAATAAGTCAGGGGGCAACAAGGTGGTGTTTAAATATCACTCTCGTGAGGGGCAGTATGGCACTGGCAGGTTGTTGTTTTAATTTATGATTAGTTTGAGGATTCAAAGTGTCTCGTATGGGTGGGCAATTTGAATGACGTAAGGAAACGTTGAATGAGCTTGTTAAAGTTGTGTGCTTGCAAGGTATGAATGTCGTGATGTGATAGTCACAAACCAAGCACAACCATTGGCAAAGTGATCATGTGGTTCAACGCATTTTAATGTGAAGAGGGTAGGTGAGTGAGTAACAGTTTTATCACGTTTGGCGAAGGAAGGCTGACGATTAAAGATGTGGTTGATATTGCGATGAGCCGCGCCACAGCATCGATCAGTTGCAACCCCCAGTTTGAACAAAAAATAAATTCAGCGGTGGCTTTTTTAGATGGGTTATTGCAAGAAGAAGGCGTTATTTATGGCGTAACAACCGGGTATGGTGACTCTGTCACCGTGGATATACCACTAGATCTTGTCAATGAATTGCCACTGCATCTGACGCGTTTTCATGGTTGTGGGCTTGGGGCGTATTTTGATGAAGTGCAAGGCAAGGCAATCTTAGCAACGCGCCTAGCTTCATTATGCCAAGGGTATTCTGGGGTTGATTGGCCGATGTTAGAACTGCTGCGAGATTTCATTAACCATGATGTTATTCCACAGATCCCACAGGAGGGCTCTGTAGGGGCCAGCGGAGACTTAACGCCTCTATCCTATGTCGCTGGCGCCTTAGTTGGAGAGCGCAACGTGATGTATCAAGGGGAAGTGCGTGCTGCGAAAGAAGTCATGGAAACTTTGGGATTAATGCCCATCACACTTCGCCCAAAAGAAGGTCTGGCGATTATGAATGGCACGGCTGTGATGACCGCATTATCTTGCTTGGCTTATGAGCGAGCACGCTATTTAAGTCGACTTGCAACGCGTATCACCTCATTGGCAAGTATTGCATTACAAGGCAACTCACACCATTTTGATGAAATTTTATTTAGTGTTAAGCCGCATTTGGGTCAGCAGCAAGTTGCAGCAAGGATCCGTTCGGACTTAAGACATGTGGAACATCCGCGCAACTCACCTAGATTGCAAGACCGCTATTCTATTCGCTGTGCGCCTCATGTGATTGGGGTGTTAGAAGATAGCTTACCTTTTTTCGAGTCGACCATTGAGAATGAGCTTAACTCGGCCAATGACAATCCAATAATCGATGGCGTTGGGGAGCACGTGTTGCATGGCGGGCACTTTTATGGGGGGCATATTGCGATGGTGATGGACTCGATGAAAACAGCCGTTGCTAACCTTGCAGATTTAGCGGATCGCCAGTTGGCATCTTTGGTGGATACCCGTTACAACAATGGGCTGCCTTCTAATTTATCGGCCAGCAGCGAAGCGCGTAAATACATTAACCATGGCTTCAAAGCCGTTCAGATTGGTGCATCAGCGTACACCGCAGAAGCACTAAAGCTGACCATGCCTGCCAGTGTTTTTTCTCGCTCTACAGAGTGTCACAACCAAGATAAGGTGAGCATGGGCACGATTGCGTCAAGAGATGCGCTTCGTGTATTACAGCTAACAGAGCAAGTGTTGGCCAGTACGTTACTGGCGGCTGTGCAAGGAGTGCGTTTACGCATTCGTCAAAATCAACTGAGCCGTGATGATCTGGCCCCAAGTGTGGGTGCCATGTTTGATGATATTGATACGCTTTTTCCAATGTTAGAAGAAGATAGACCGCTTGAGTCAGTATTAAGAGAGACCATCGCGGCGATTCAAACTCAGAAGTGGGCATTATATGAAAAAGCTTAAGTCGTTGCTTGAGGCCAGTGTAGAAATTGAAATTCCGTTTCATGATTGCGATCCCATGAATGTGGTTTGGCATGGTAACTATGCGCGTTATTTTGAAGTAGCGCGTTGCAAGTTATTGAGCGCCTATGAATGCGGCTATGACAATATGGAGAAAATTGGCTATGTGTGGCCAATTATCGATATGCAAACGCGGTTTGTGGGGTCGTGTGTATTCGGGCAAAAAATTAATGTGTCAGCCCAACTATTGGAGTATGAAGACCGGCTAAAAATCGCATATTTGATCACGGATGTTGAGACCGGTAAAAAGCTTACAACGGGTGTGACCACGCAAGTGGCTGTGGAAATGGCCAGTAAAGCCATGCAATTTACAACCCCACAACCGCTTGCTAAAAGGTTGCGAGAGGCCATTGCCGCCTCAGCTATGTAATCAGGTTTCATTGTGGCACGACAGTAAAAACCGCGAGTAATATCTCAGTGAATACTGATGAACTCAGGTGCAAAAGAAAGGATATTTTGAAACTGGTAGCACACAGTGTTGGCAAATGTGTGCGCTATCAAAACACACTCAAAGAAGCGTAGGATTGAGTTAAATTATGACGACATTTTTAAATGATTTTGGGGTTGTGTGCGCGCTTGGAAATAATAAAAGCGAAGTCAAACAGGCGCTACATCACCCAGAGCTGGAGTATCAGAGCTTAGACCATGAATTGCATTTGGATGGTGATCCTGTCTATGTGGGTAAAGTTAAAGGGGCATTACCGGATATGTCTGCTTTTCCCTCATATCAGCGGACTCGTAACAATGCGCTGGCATTAATGGCCGTACAACAGCTTGAACCAACATTATCTCCCTTGCTAGCTAAGTTTGATAGTCAACGCATCGCGGTGATCATTGGCACGACGACGGCAGGGGTGCGCACGGCTGAAGAAGCGGTCGCGCATTACATGGCGACAGATGCTTTTCCTGTAGAGTATGGGCATCAATGTCAGGAACTGATTGCACCGGCACAGTTCCTCGCTGAATATTTGGGCGTAAATGGGCCAACTTACACTATTTCAACAGCTTGCAGCTCGAGCACCAAAGTGATGACGACTGCGCATATGTTGCTCGATACCGATATGGCAGATGTGGTGCTATGCGGTGGTGTTGACTCGCTGTGCCAATTAACTGTGAATGGCTTTGAAGCACTGGACTCAACCTCACAAAGCTTGTGCGAGCCATTTAGTGAAAGTCGCGACGGGATTAACCTCGGTGAAGCCGCTGCATTTTTTGTGATGTCCAAACAGCCCGGTCCAGTGGCATTATTGGGCGTTGGGGAGACATCAGATGCGTATCATATTTCAGCGCCTGATCCCAGCGGGGATGGTGCTATCCGTGCCATTAATATTGCTCTAGAGATGGCCAATCGTACCCCAGAAGATGTGGATTACATAAACCTCCATGGTACAGGGACACTTAAAAATGATGAAATGGAGTCAAGGGCAGTGTATACCTTGTTCTCGGATAAGGTTCCTTGTAGTTCTACTAAGCGTTTAACAGGCCATACGCTCGGTGCAGCGGGTGCGCTCGAGTTGGGTTTATGCTGGCTGCATTTGACTGATGCAGAGACGCCGCTTCCGCCGCACAAAATGACAAAACCACGTGATGAATCTCTAGATCCGATCCAATTGGTGCAATCAGTGACTCAACAGGCTTCGCGTATTTGCTTGAGCAATTCCTTTGCATTTGGTGGCAACAATATCAGTGTGTTGATTGGTCAGGCCGATGCAGCAAAATCGCTATGACATCGATCAGTTGATAGCACATCGAGCACCAATGGCATTGCTGAGCCGGCTTGTCGAATACGATAAGCAGCAAGCCATTGGTGAAGTCACCCTAGATGCGCAGTCGACTTTTATGACAGAGCAAGGGGTCGCGAGCTATGTGGGCATTGAGTATATCGCGCAAACTATCGCAGCCCTTGCCGGCGCGAATGCGTTGGATGCAGGGCAAGAAGTAGACATCGGGTTTTTACTGGGCACACGTCAATACCAAGCTCAGTACGCGTATTTTCAAGCAGGGAAAACGCTGCGAATTCATGTGACACAAGTTCATCAGGACGAGTCGGGACTCGGTCTGTTTGATGGGCAAATTCTCTGTGATGGAGATACTGTGGCTGCGGCGCAAATAAAAGTATTTCAGCCCAAAGATGCTACCCAGTTTATTTCCGCGTCAGACATGTAAATCGGTGTTTAGCGTGAACTTACTGACTCTCATGTCATTATTGCGAATGACCTAAAATCTGCTTAACTGTACAGAGTAAACAGCAAGATAGGAATTGAGCATATGGCATTGATTGAACGAAGTCAGGTAGGCGAGTTTTGTTGGTCTGAGCTTTGCAGCGCAGATTGGGCGGCAGGCAAAAGTTTTTATACTCAGTTGTTTGATTGGCAAAGTGTTGATCAGCCCATTGGTGAGGATTGCTATTACACCATGCTGCAAAAGCATGGCGTTGATATTGCTGCCATGTATGAAATGATGCCAGAGCAGAAAGCGGCAAAAATTCCAAGTCATTGGCTTGGATATATTGCGGTTAATAATGTGGATGAGCTGGCCGAGCGGGCCACGGCATTAGGGGCTGAGATCATTGCTGGTCCCCATGATGTACCAGAAGCTGGACGCATGGTGATGCTGCATGAACCAGGAGGGGCGCATTTTGCTCTGTGGCAAGCCGGTGCGCACACAGGCACTCAGCGAGAACTCGAAGCTAATGTCCCTTATTGGTATGAATTGGCCAGTCAAAACAGTGCCAAAAGTGAAGCCTTTTACTGCAATTTACTGGGTTGGCAAGCTGATCATCAGGCCATGGAAAATATGGATTATGTGGTGTTCAGTCATCAGGGTAAACCCGTCGCAGGTATGCTCGAAATGACGGAAGAATGGCAAGGTCTGCCACCACATTGGATGTTGTACTTTGCGGTGCTGGACTGTGACAAGTTTGCTGAAAAAGCAACCTCATTGGGCGGCGAGGTCTGTGTCCCACCAACAGATATCCCACAGGTTGGGCGCTTTGCGGTGATAACCGACCCTCAAGGAGCGGTATTTTCCATTATGACCTCTGCTATGGATGAAATCACAAGCTAGCCGGGACATGGTTTGAAAGCTTGATAATTTCACCATCGCAATCGGCAAACCCATTATTGATGCGATCAATAAAAGCGGCAAATTCGCCGCTTTTCATCATACCTTGAATGATGCTATCTAGCTTTGGTACCAATGCTTGATGTTTTTTGTGGATATAGTGGCGTATCACAATGCCCTTGGTGGGTAAAATACGCATGTAAATTTTATTCAGTCCGGAGCTGCATAAAGAGCCAATACTAAAGTGATCGGTTGCAAGCAATTGGTCACTGTGATGCCGTGTTAATGCCTGAAATGCCGAAACATTGTTTTTAACACCATGGCAAGTGAGTTTGGTACGACGACAAAAGCTGGTGGTGATCAAGCTTCCTTCAATGGTGATGATGTCACTGTCATTGTTGATGTGACACAGCTCTGGCTTTAAGCAAAACACCGCAAGCCGAACAGTGGCTAAGGGGGTCGGAATAGCAATCAGTTGAGTGTATGCGCTCATTTCATTTGCGGCACGTCCAGCCTCCGCATCAAAGCGGCCACTGTCGACCCATTGCAATCCACGCTGTGTTGGCAAGTAGTGAAAGCTCGGTTGGATATCCAGTGGGCCATAAATACGTGTGAAGATATCCTCGATTTGCTCTTTGGCTAAATGGAATGACAACCCTTCACTGATATTGATGTTGAACTCTTTGGCTAATGACTGATTGCATACCCACAGTAACATCAATGCAATTAAGCGATACACAGTTCTTCCTAATCTTTGCTGCTTGGTTTAAGCCTAGCAGAAGTCTTCAATTGCAGGCAGTTTGCGTGTAATTATTCTCTTGAATCCCGCTGTGTTTGCCCCAACAACTAAGATAAATCGTGACCTAAACTAAGAGGGAAACATGACCAAACAAGTAGTGATCACTGGAGCAAATAGGGGCATTGGACTGGAGTTTTGTCGTCAATATAAGGCGCAGGGCCATCAAGTGACGGCTGTGGTGAGACGCTCATCTGCAGAACTTGATGCATTAAACGTAGACGTGATTGATAATATTGATGTAAGTATTGAGCAGAATGTTGCGCGTCTAGCTGAATTAATGGCAACGAAGACCATTGATATACTGATAAATAATGCCGGTATTTTTAGTAATGAAAGTCTTGCTGATATGGATTTTTCCCAGCTAGAAGCCCAATTAGCCGTCAATGCGGTGGCCCCAGTACGCGTGACACATGCACTACAGTCTCAGCTTACAAGCGGCGCTAAAGTGGCGATGATCACTAGCCGCATGGGTTCAATTGAAGACAATGGCTCTGGTGCTTATATTGGCTATCGTATGTCAAAAGCCGCGCTCAATGCGGCAGGAGTGAGTTTGGCCCATGAGCTTAAACCTAAAGGCGTTGCTGTGGCATTGTTACACCCTGGGTTTGTACAAACGCAAATGGTCAATTTTGCCGGCGATATTTCTGCACAGGCGTCAGCAGAGCGACTGATCTTACGTATAGAAGAACTCAATCTGACAAACACAGGATCATTTTGGCATTCAAACGGTGAGTTATTACCTTGGTAATTAAATGACGGCGATGGGTCGAGTACAGCGGCCCACGCATTGTTGTTCGGGGCTGCGCTGGTGAACTATGCTACACTTGCAAAAAAATCACCTCAGAGACCCGTATGGAACTGCAAGAAAATACGCCATTAACACTTCCTCTTTTTCAATTAAATGAGCAACTAGAAAATCGCGATATTGAGTCACCCGACATGCAATTGTCGGTTAACTTAACCGCTGATTTACTCGCGAACTTATGCCAAAACCCAGCGCCAGAGCAAAGCATGAGCATTCCACTAGAAGACTATGCGGTGACTGACATTGAAGCCAGCTTTACAGCCGCTTTGAATGATGGACATCAAGCGCAGCTTATTTTAAATCATGGTCCTGTGCTCAGTGCGGTTTTAAGCCCAGTAGGCGAAGAGATGCTATTTGTTTCTCCACCTGTCGACATGATGCCAACCTTCGATCTTGGTCTAGATGACGAAGATGATGAAGACGAAGGGGAAGACGAAGAGACTGCAAAAAATAGTTAAGCAAAGAGGGTAGTACATGTTGCAAAAGCGCGTGATTTGGCTGGCCAGTGCCCTGTTAGCACTCAGTGGCTGTGCCATACTGGGAGTGAGTCACTATGACGATTTATTTGGACCAGAGCAACCACGTCAACGTGTGGTTGATTACCGTCAAGGTGGCGCGCAGTATTTGCAGCAAGTAAAGCCCATTTTGGATAATCGCTGTGTGGTGTGTCACGGCTGCTATGATGCGCCTTGTCAGTTGAAGCTGAGTTCGCCACAAGGCATTGAACGCGGATTGAGTAAAGCGTTAGTGTATGACGGTACGCGAATCTTAGCGACACCACCAACGCGCCTCTTATTTGATGCAACCACGACTGCCCAGTGGCGAGATAAGGGGTTTACGCCAGTATTAAATGAACGTGTGCAAACCCCTTATGCCAATTTGCAAGGCAGTGTGATGTATCACAGTCTACTGTTCAAACAGCGCACGGCGTTTCCTGTGCAATCAGTCTTAGGTGAAGAGTACGACTTTTCATTAGATAGACAACAGACTTGTCCAACGATGGATGAGTATGAGCAATACGCTAAGACCAATCCACATGCCGGCATGCCCTATGGTTTACCGGCACTGACCTCTCAAGAATATGCTCAGCTGCAGAGTTGGCTAGAGCAAGGTGCACGGATGGGGGAAGTCCCCGCGCCAAAGACCTCTGTGATTGCACAGGTCAATAAATGGGAAGCGTTTTTAAATCAATCAGGCAATAAACATCAGTTGGCTGCACGCTATATTTATGAACATTGGTATTTGGCCAATATCTACTTTAGTGACCATCGCCATTCAGACTTTTTTAAATTAGTGAGATCAAAAACCCCACCGGGAGAGCCGATTGAGTTGATCGCGACTGTTCGGCCATTTGACGACCCGAAAGTCTCACGAGTTTATTATCGCCTGATGCATGAGCGCAGCACCATTTTGTCTAAAACCCATCTGCCGCTAGCGCTCAGTGATAAAAAAATGGCCCGCTTGTATGCGCAATTTATTGGCAGTGATTATCAAGTATCTGAGTTGCCCGGTTATGCGCCTAAATTGGCCGCAAACCCATTTAAGACATTTGCAGCCATACCGGTTAAATCGCGCTATCAATTTATGTTGGACGAAGCTGAGCTGATCGTAAAAGGTTTCATTAAAGGCCCTGTATGTCGTGGGCAAATCGCCCTGAATGTGATTAATGACCATTTCTGGGTAACCTTTGTCGACCCTGATAAAAATGCGTCCCCAGCGGTAGAAGCACTGTTGATAGCCCATAATGATGATTTGTTGTTGCCTGCAGCTGAGCAAAGCAATGCCTTGCCGCTATCGAGCTGGGCAAAATACGCCAAACATCAAAGCGATTACCTAGAAGCAAAAACGCGCTTGTCGGAAGAGATATTTAACCAAGGTGGTAAGTTAGACTTAAACTTGATCTGGCAAGGAGATGGTCATAACCCCAATGCAGCCTTGACTATTTTCCGTCATTTTAACAGTGCAACCGTTGTCAAAGGGCTTGTGGGGCAGCAGCCAAAAACCGCTTGGGTATTAGACTATGCGCTGTTTGAACGCATTCATTATTTGCTGGTGGCCGGGTTTGACGTCTATGGCAATATAGGTCATCAATTAATAACGCGATTATATATGGACTTTTTGCGCCTTGAAGGCGAGCAGAACTTTTTGAACTTACTGCCGCAAAGTCACCGTCAAGTCATTAAACAGCACTGGTACCGCAACTCTCATTTGAGTTTAAGCGAGTTTATTAATCGCAAGAGCTTGTTGGGCGCACCGAGCCATATTCAGTATCACAGTCACGACCCACAACGCGAGCTCTATGACAAATTGACAGCCTACTTAGCGCCTGTACTGTATACAGAATATGACTATACGTCAGTCCCTGATACGCTAAAAACACTGAATCATTTACCCATCGAAGCCATCAGTACATTGCCGCAAGTGACGTTTATTTTGGCAAACGACGAGCTGGGCGAACTCAAAGGTTATACTTTGCTGCGCCACAATGCCCACTTTAATATCTCATCTTTACTGAATGAAGCAGGTCAGCGAGCGTATAAAGAGGATTATGTAACCCTGTTACCAGGTTTTGTTGGAGATTATCCTGAAGCCATATGGTACTTGCCAAATCAAGCGCATATCACCGCGTTTAGCGATGGCTTAAAGCAGGTCTCGGATGAAGCAAGTTATCAGGCGTTAAAAGCGCAGTTTGGGATCAGACGCACCCATCCTCAGTTTTGGCAATATAGTGACTTACTGCATCAGATTGCACAGCAGGCGCGAGGTGTAGAGTTTGGTCTATTTGATTACAACCGATTAGAGAATCGATAAATAAAAAAGTGGTGACAGCAGCTCAGCTAACACCACTTATCGCCTCGTTTAAAGTTTACTGGCTGCTGTCGCTGCAGCGAGTAACACATTTTCATCCAAACGCACTTTGTAATTGGGGTTTGCGTATTGGAACTGAATTAAGCCCTTTTTATCGATAACAAAGACTGCAGGCACAGGGAGTGCAACACGGTCCTTCCCATCGAGGTCAACAAAGCTCACGCCTAACTTGTTACGATATGCTTTGGCGGTTTTGTCATCCAAGTAGTAAGCCAACCCGAGTGCTTGAGAATAAGCCAGCTCAGCATCAGACAGCAGCATATAATTGGGTGACTCTATGGTGCTTTTAGCAAGAGACTGTGGAGAGTCTGGTGAGATAGCCACGATTTGCACACCTAATTTTTTCAGTTGCGGCTCAATTTTTTGGATCCCGTTCAGTTGGCGCACACAGTATGGGCACCATCCGCCACGATAAACGACCACGAGGGTCGTTTTGTTTTGATATAGCTTGGCTAAATCGACCGCTTTACCCTGACTATTTGTTAATGTCATCGCTGGGGCGTCTAACCCCGGTAGCAGCGGTGCCACCGTTTCTTGAGAGTTACTGATGTTGGTGACAGTGGCCGCAGATGCGCTTGGTAGCACAGCTAACAGTAAAGCAAAGAGTAATACTTGCATAAGTTCCTCGATAAAAATGATTGGTCAGTGATATAAGACAGGCAAAGTGACGAAAGGCTTTCGCTCGGGTATGATATTGTGTGTAACTTTTATAATTTATCAGGTCAAAGAGAGCGAATATGTCTGCAAATATCACAAAGCTGGTGGTAATGCTGGAAATGCAAAATGCGATGAATACCAAGGTGCATGAGCAATGGTTTAGTCAGGGTTTTGAATGGTATCGAGCTATTTGGGTCGAGTGTGCAGAAATGCTAGACCACTACGGTTGGAAGTGGTGGAAAAAACAAACGCCAGACACAGAGCAGGTGATTTTAGAGCTGGTAGACATTTTTCACTTTGGTTTATCACTGCGTATTGATGGCGAAACCTCATTTGACGAGTTGGCACAGCAGTTAGATAAAGAGCTTGCTGCTCCGAGCCAAGCTGATGACTTCAAACAAACGCTTGAGTTGTTAGCAGCCAGTGCTGTGGCCGACAAAGCGTTCAATGCAGCAGTATTTGCAGGATGCATGGCGCAAATTGGTATGAGTATCGATGATTTATACCGAGGGTATGTGGGTAAAAATACGTTGAACTTCTTCCGTCAAGATCACGGTTACAAAGAGGGGACCTACATCAAAGAGTGGGATGGTAAAGAGGATAATGAGCACTTGGTGGAGATAGTCAAAAGTCTAGACACTGAGCATCCAGACTTTGCTAAGCAAGTATATAGTGGCTTACAGTCACGTTATCCTGCGTAATTTACGTAATGGGTAAGAGTGTACGATAGTCACTGATGGCCATGTAGTCAGTGATCTCCTTTGGAGGTTGCTGACTGTCAGGGTTATTGATCGCCAATAAGTGGCCAATGCCATATTCTTTTGCAGCAGCTAATACGCTTAAGCTGTCATCTACAAATAAAGTCCTCGACTTATCAAAACCAAGGTCTGCTTGCACTTGCTGCCAAAGAGACTGACTTTCTTTACTGACACCATATTCATGGGTCGAAATGATCTTGTCCAAGTAGCCATCGAATTGCGTGCCAATGAGCTGGGTGCGCTCTATTTTAAGACTTAAGCTATCTGGATGGGCATTGGTAAGTAGCACCAATTCTTTACCTGCATCTTTGAGCGCCTGTAAAAATTCTGGCACATCCTCTCTGAGCGAAATGAGATGTTCCACTTCGCGTTTGAGTTCCATAATAGGTAGCTGAAGTTCTGCTTGCCAGTAATCAAGGCAATACCATTCAATTTGTCCTGTTACGGCTTCATATCTGGCAAGAATATCTGCGCGAGCTTGTTCGAGCGTAAGGCCCTGTCTGAGTGCATGGGCTTTGGGGATGATCTCCAACCAAAAGTGGTTATCAAAATGGAGATCTAAAAGGGTGCCGTCCATATCGAGTAAGACGGTATCGATTTTTGACCAATTTAGCATAGGCTTTTAACTGCAAAGGCTTTATGATTAGGTTATTCACATCATAGCAAATAAAAGTTTATGTCACAGAAAAAGCATCCTTGTCCGCCGGAAATTTTGTCATCTGATGTCGTTGCCTCGAGTCGGTTGTTTACCGTTGAAGCTTTATCTTTAGAGTTTTCAAATGGTGAGCGAAGGCAATATGAGCGGGTTAAAGGTGGTGGTCGCGGGGCGGTCATGATTGTGCCAATAACGGCTGAAAATGAACTATTATTAGTAAGAGAATACTGTGCAGGCACACATGACTATCAACTGGGCTTCCCCAAAGGGCTGATTGATCCAGGTGAGACACCAATAGAAGCCGGTAATCGAGAATTAAAAGAGGAAGTCGGATTTGGCGCCAATGAATTTGTCGACTTAAAAACGGTTTCTCTTGCGCCCAGCTATTTCAAAGCACATATGCATATTTTATTTGCAAAAGATTTGTACCCTGAACGTTTAGAAGGAGATGAGCCGGAACCGTTGGTGGTGGTGAAATGGCCCCTTGATGACTGGCAATCTCTACTGGATCAAAGTGACTTTACTGAAGCGCGAAGTGTGGCTGCACTGTTGTTATTACAGCAGCATTTATTAAAGGAGGTTTAAATTGCAAACCTACTTAGAGCCATGTATTGAACTTGCGCAATTGGCAGGTAAGGCCATTATGGCCATTTATCAGCAAGATGATATTGGTCAGCAGGAAAAGTCTGATCATACCCCTGTCACTGCCGCTGATTTGGCTGCCAATGAGGTATTGCTCAATGGCTTAAAAGCGCTCGCACCGGATATTCCCGTGATGTCTGAAGAAACGCCTATTCCCCCGCTTGAGCAGCGACAAGGTTGGCAACGTTATTGGCTTTTAGACCCAATGGATGGAACCGGCGAGTTTATTTTGCAAAGTGGCGACTTTGCGGTCAACATTGCTTTGATTGAGGGGAATCAGCCCGTATTGGGTGTGATCCATTGGCCAGCAAAAAATGTCACTTATTTTGCGGCTAAAGGGGCTGGAGCGTATAAGCGCTCAGGTGAGACTGATGAGCAAATATTCGTGGCGCCACCTGATACGCTAACGCTTGCTGTGAGCCGACGACAAAAAATTGAAGTAGTGAGTCAGTATTTAAATAGTCAGTTTGACACGATTGCACTGGGCTCTTGCTCATTAAAAGCGTGTATTATCGCTGAAGGCAAAGCGGATTGCTTTTTACGTGTCGGCCCAACAGGCGAGTGGGACACGGGAGCATCTCAAGTGATTGTAGAAGAAGCAGGTGGATGTATTACCGATGCACAATTCAATCCGTTGACATACAACCAGCGAGAGACGACCGAAAATCCTGACTTTATTGTTATGGGTCACCCTGATTGGCAGTTTCAGAAGTTGATCAGTCCTCATCAAAGGTAATGAGTAAGGTTCTAGCTGCGTATTTTGTCATGTTACGTGGGTAAAATACGTGGTTGGTACGTTAAGCTTTCTACTCAAATACGCGATTTTATAAAGAAAAACACAGTTTTGCCGTATTTTTGTTCATTTGAGCAATTATTTTTTGTCAAATCCTTGCAATAAAAATAAATTTAGATATTATAGCGACCTCTTTAAGGAAGAGCTGCAAAGCACTTATTTAAAGAGGCATCGATTTATTGATGCATACAGGCGCGGGATGGAGCAGCCTGGTAGCTCGTCGGGCTCATAACCCGAAGGTCGTCGGTTCAAATCCGGCTCCCGCAACCAACTTCTTAGTTAAGGAAGAAGCAAAACAAACTTAACATTACAGGCGCGGGATGGAGCAGCCTGGTAGCTCGTCGGGCTCATAACCCGAAGGTCGTCGGTTCAAATCCGGCTCCCGCAACCAACTTCTTAAGTTAAGAAAGAAGCAAAACAAACTTAACAATACAGGCGCGGGATGGAGCAGCCTGGTAGCTCGTCGGGCTCATAACCCGAAGGTCGTCGGTTCAAATCCGGCTCCCGCAACCAACTCCCTGTATTAATCAAAATTAATATTCCTAATCAATTTCTCCTTTAGATTTATATCACTTATTTATTCACATAGTCTTTTGCTGCTTTTTAAATGAGCGCACTATTCAGTACGCTGGTTATTTCTTTTCGCTTAACAACGGCAAGATGAGCGGTTACCAATGCAGCTATGTGCAATTGAAGCTTGGCAGCATGCTGTATTAGCGGTTCTTGCCCCTGCGATATTTGGTGTCTGTGCAGGATCTATTACTTTTTCATGTGTTAGCGATTTAAGCTTTTTTTCTCTATTTTTAATTTCATTAAATTTTCCTTTTTAACTGATTCAAAATAAAAGTGACCGTTTAGACGTCACCTCAAAAAATAACTTAATACATGTCATGTGAGAAATAAATATAAATAACAAGTTTACAAAACTTTACGCGGGATTACTTTGAAGATTTTGGCTTATAAATTAGATTAATAATGGAAAGCGGCGCTGCTTCTAACTTAAAATTAAAAAGGAAATTAAAATGAAATTATCTCTTCAAAAGAAAAAACTAAAAACCTTGTCTAAAAGCCAAAGTGTCATGACAGAGCAAACACCAAACGTCGCCGGTGGTGCGGCATTTAATACCACAAGACCGGGTTCTACATGTCAAAATACAACAGCTTGCCCATCTAGAGATAGGCCTGATACTTGCAAAACTATTTCAAGAGAAATCAGTTGCTTAATTGGCCACAGTTGTCTGTGCTAATACCATAATATGTTGCAGTGGGGGCGTGGGCTTTCGCTGCTTTTGTAAATCAATATCATTTCCTCACACGTATGCCTCAGATTGGATTAGCTGTCATTATAGTGAGGCTGTATAGGGCATGCCAACACGCATTAATTAATTGGAAGTCGTTATTTAGAAGTGTCTAAATTGGGAATTTTTTTTTGCAAAAAGCCGTGTTTTATTTAGTTGCGGATAAAAGCGCAGGCAGGCTGAATAGCCCACCTGATCTAAATTAAAATTGAGCAGAAAACGCTTCAGCTTGTTTCCAGACTCTAAGGGTATTCCCACCTAAAATCAGTTTAATGTCTTTATCGCTGTAGCCGCGATCAAGCAGGCCTTGCACAAGATTCGGGTAGGTAGAAACATCCTTAAGCCCGATTGGCAGTGAGTCGCCTACGCCATCGTAATCAGAGCCAATACCGACGTGCTCGATGCCAATCAGTTTAACCACATGATCAATGTGGTCTAGTACCTGCTCTAAAGAGGCGAATGGAAATGGGTTACGTGCTAAATATGCAGCACGAAAGTCTGTTTTTGTGGCACCGCGACTTGTCGCTTCTTGTTCTGCCTCGCTGCGCTTGTCATACCATTTTCGTGATGCTGAGGTGACAAAGCTCGAGCCAAAGTTGATCTGGATAACACCGCCATTTTTTTTCAACGCTAATAACATGTCATCATCCATGTTGCGCTCAAATCCCGGTGTATATTTTCGCAGCGATGAATGTGATGCAATCACGGGTACTTTTGAGATCTCCATGACCTGATAAAACGCTTTATCAGAAATGTGTGAGACATCTATCAACATGCCCACTTTGTTCATTTCGACAACCAGATCTTTACCAAAGGGACTGAGGCCTTTCCATTTTCGACGTAAATCATAAGACGAGTCAGAAATATGGTTACTTTGAGAGTGTGCTAGTGTGATGTAGCGTACGCCTCTGTCGAAGAAGTGCTGTAAGTTCTTCATCTCTCCCTCAATAGGCGAGCCGTTTTCCATACCCATCGCAATTGACATCAAGCCTTTGTCAAACTGTGACTCAATATCTTTAGTACTGTGGGCAATGGCAAACTTATGTGGCGCACGATGAACCAGCGCTTCCATCCCATCAATGAGCTGGTTGGCTAGCTGATAGCTTTTCCCTTTCCCCTCAAACTCAAGACTGGCAGGAATGTAAATTGACATAAAAGGCGCATTGAGTCCGCCCTGCATAGCGCGCGGGTAATCAAAATCCCCACCTTCGGTGGCTTTTGAGACATCGTCCCACTTCATGTTAATTCTATAAGGAACATCAATATGGGTGTCGATGAGCAGGTTTTCTTGTGCCAAACGAATGGCACGTTCGGATGCGGTGTATTCTTTTGCATGGACAGAGGTGCTTGCCAATGCCAGAACACAAAGAGCTAAGCTTAACTTCATGTTTGCGCCTTTATTATGATTGTGAAGTTTGATTGTAACAACTAATTATAAAGGCTCAATATGCGGTGTTATTTTAATCGCTGAATTATTAATAAACGGGCTCAGAAGTATAATCTTGGCTTTGCATCGCATGAAACTCAGCTTTACTGACAATATTCACGGACTCATGGAGCTCTGAGAAGACAATTAATGCTTCTCCACTTTGTAGCTGTGCTTTTACTTGCGCCACTTTTTGCTCTGTGGTGATTTCGCTATCGCCATAGTCTGTGCCTTCACGCAAAACATAATGCTCAATTAAACTATCGAGTGTTTCAGTGGCTATTTGTTGATAAGGAATAAGCATACAGATACCGCTATTTAATAAGTGAATGAATATAGTCAGGCACGACCTTTTCGAGCCAGTAAACAGGTTTGAATGGGTTGTTACCCGCAATAAAGCCAACATGTCCGCCTTTTGAAGAGACCGCCAACTTAACCTGTTTACTGACCTGCTCTGCTAAGGGGATCGCTTGCTTTGAAAGCATGGGGTCATCCTCTGCATGGATCAGTAAGGTAGGGGTTTCTATTAGGCCAAGGTATGGCTGTGAACTGGCCTGAGCGTAATAATCTTCAGCACCTTTAAAGCCATGTAGTGGCGCGGTGACGCGGTCGTCAAATTGCCATAAATCGTTTATCTTGGCTAGCTCATTGGCAGTCAGATTAATCGAGCTTTGTATTTGGCTGAGCTTGCGTGAAAAAGAGTGTTTCATCCTATCTAATAAATATTTTTGATAGAGCTTATAGCAACTTTTCCTGATCACCTGACATGATGAAGAGAGGTGGTAGGGGGCAGAAACGACTGCCGCGCCAGCTAAGCGGCTTGCTTGACCTTTTTCACCGAGATATTTGGCAAGTACATTGCCACCTAAAGAAAAACCAACAGCGAACAGCGCTCTACCTGGAAAGCGTTTGCTCAGTGTTTGAAGTAAAAAGCTTAAATCCTGCGTTTCACCACTGTGATAAGCGCGAGGTTGCTTGTTTACTTCTCGAGAGCAATTGCGAAAGTGCATCAGTACGGCATCTAACCCAGAGCGTGTTAGCGCCCGCAACATCCCCTTGGCATAAAAGCTGTTGATATTGCCTTCTAAGCCATGCAGAACAACAACTAAAGGCGCATTTGGGTTGCCATTATTAGCCCAAGCTAATTCTAAAAAGTCGTCATCTGGCGTAGAGAGGTGTTCAAAATTGACATTGGCTTTTAAATTTGGTCGAAATGCGCGAGGAAGTATGGTTTGAACGTGTCGGTTGCGCATCCACCAAGCGGGCCGAAAATTTAGATCAAGCTGCTTTGACATAGGACGGTGACATTCTCTTGTGACGGTTAACTTAAACAGTGTACCAAAGCTGCAACCAAATGAGTATGTGTGTCGATGAGATATAAAAAGCACCCGACCAGCGAAGCTGATAAGGTGCTTTGTGCGTCGTGCTTAATTCTGAAACGGGAACTAAATTTACTTAACAATAGTCAGGTGACTTGCTTTTACTCAGGTACTTCAGCCTCGTTGACCTTTTTCACAAAGTAATAGACATAGTAGATACACAGCGCAATGACGACGCCAAGCAGACCGAATGATAAATACAATACTGGGTCGGAAAAGAAATCTCTAAAGAATACGTTCATGGCTGTGACTCCTCAATTTGTCGATGAGTAAATAGTAGAGGAGCCTTGCGGATAGGGTTATGATCGAGATCAAGTTTATTATTTAGCCGATATTTACTCGGGATAGCGCTTGATCTTGATCATGTTTTCGCGTGCTCAAAGCGTGTGACGAGCTGCTTTGGCAAGTACAGTTCTAGGTTGCTGAATTGCTGAACACTGGGTTTTAAATCAAATCCAGTGACCAACTCAATGAGACAGTGCTGTTGTAGCTTTTCAAGCTCAAGCTCTGTACTTAATAGACTTGTTCTTAGGGCTGCATACTCAGGGTAATCATCAAATCGCTTTTTCACTTGCTGTCGAGTGGCGCGATATGGATGTAGTAATGTTTTATCTGTATCAGCAGCACAGGCTGCTAAGGCCTGAACTTGCTGTTCGGTAAGTTGGATAGAGTGCGTAGTCAGATAATCTAGCAAGAGGCAAAGGTTGACGTTTTTACTATGCAGGTCCTGGCACTCTAAGAGTACCTGTTGGACCTGCGTGTTGCGATAAACATCGCAGGCATAGCGCCAAAAACTGTCGGGGCTTAGCATATTTCGCCGGTGCTCGCGAAGTGGGCTTCTTTTTCCTCTAACTCTTCAAGGGCTAAAAGAAGCGATTCTTCCGTATCGTTGAGTTTAGGGGTCATGTCTGCTTGCTTGGCTAATAATTCGCTTAGCTTGGCCTTGTTTTCCGCTTCGTAAAGGCTGTTATCAGCCAATTGTGATTCAACCTCTGCGAGGGCACTGGTGAGCTTATCAAGCTGTTTTTCCAGTTTATCAATGGACTTTTTTAGCGGTTGTACAGATTTTCTAAATTCGGCTTCAAGACGTTTTTGCTCTTTGCGATTTACACTTGAGTGTGCTTTTTCTTCTACTTGTGGCTTTTGCTTCGCTTCTTTATTGGCATTGAGTAACCATTGATAATATTCATCTAGGTCGTAGCCAAACGCAGAGACGGTGCCATTATCAACAAGATAGTATTCATCCGCTGTGTTTTTCAGCATATGACGATCGTGAGAAACGGTGACCATCGCCCCTTCAAAGCCTTGTAATGCCATGACCAAGGCGTGACGCATTTCTAAATCTAAGTGGTTGGTAGGTTCATCGAGTAGCAGTAGGTTAGGTGATTGATACACTAACATGGCCAATACCAGTCTGGCCTTTTCTCCACCTGAAAACGGTGCAACAGGGTCGAGTGCCTTGTCTCCATGAAACGCAAAACCACCGAGGAAATCTCGTAGTGATTGCTCAGTGGCCTGTGGGTCTAAGCGCTGCAAATGAGTGACTGCACTGGCATTTAAGTCCAGGGACTCTAGTTGGTGCTGAGCAAAGTAACCGACTTTTAAGCCTTGGTGTTGGAATACCTCGCCCGCTTGAGGGCTAATATCGCCAGCCAGTAATTTGATTAAGGTTGATTTACCTGCACCGTTTCTACCCAATAATGCGATGCGGCTACCAGGCACAAGGTTGAGCTTAATTTGGTGCAGTATGGTGATATCTCCGTAACCTGCTTGTGCTTGATCGAGCGTCATCAGCGGGTTAGGGATGTTATCTGGGTTAGAGAATTCAAAACTAAATGGAGAGTCGGCATGCGCTGGTGCCAGCTTTTCCATACGTTCAAGGGCTTTAACACGACTTTGTGCCTGCTTTGCTTTACTGGCTTTGGCTTTGAATCGAGTAATAAATTGCTCAAGGTGCGCAATGGTTTCTTGTTGCTTTTCGTACATGGCTTGTTGCTGTGCCATGCGCTCTGCTTTTTGGCGCTCAAACTGGGAGTAGTGACCTTTATAGACATTGATACACTGTTGATCTATGTGCCAGATTTGGTCGATAACCGCGTCTAAAAACTCTCTGTCGTGAGAAATCAATACCAGCGTGCCTTGGTAGGCTTTTAAAAAACGCTCTAGCCAATAAACAGCGTCTAGATCTAGGTGGTTGGTTGGCTCATCCAGTAACAGTAAATCGGCGTCGCGGATCAAAGCCTGTGCTAAGTTCAAGCGCATTCGCCAACCACCAGAGAACTCGCTTACGGCGTAGTCGAGCTGTTCATTACTGAACCCTAAGCCATGCAATAACTCTCCAGCCTTGGCTTCGATGCTATAACCGCCAACCAGCTCCATCTGCTGATGCACTTGGGCTTGCTTCTCTCCATCGCCTTGCGCCTCTGCCTGTTGCAATGCCGTGCGTAGCTCATAATATTGCTGATGACCTTGCAGCACATATTCCATCGCTGAAATAGAAAGGGCAGGTGTTTCTTGTTTTACAGAGGCTATTGACCAGTCTTTTGGTATTTGAAAGTTACCGGCATCGGCATGCAGCTGGGACTTGAGTAAGGCAAATAGAGACGATTTACCGCAGCCGTTGGCCCCGACTAAACCGACTTTATGCTGTGCAAACAAGGTCGCGCTGGCATTTTTTAAAAGCGTTTTTCCGCCACGTAACAGTTCAATATCAGAAAGTTGGATCATAATAAGCTCAATTCAAAATCACTGTCTGAATGATAACATGGATCTATAACTAGAGAACAAGCGTATAAAAGCATCCAAACTTAAGTTAAAATAGCCTTTCACAGAGTCAGTGGGGTTGTATTGTGAGAACAAAAAAACGGTTTATTGCCGGCGCGTCTTGTCCAGCTTGTAACAAAATGGATGTGATGATGCTATACAAAGAGCATGATGTGGAAAAGGTCGAGTGCGTGGCATGTGGCCATTCAATGACGCAACCAGAAGAAGCGGTACAAGCGTCAACGCGTCAGTTTGAGCAAGTGATTGGCGTATTTAAACCACAGTAAATGATGCGCCCTAGCGCATCATTAGGGTCGTGCTTAGTAGTGTGGTGGAGGTGGCTCTTGCTCAATCGGCATCATGCCGTCGTCTTTCCCTTCTTTTATCTTTTCTGCCAGCAACCTGATCTGATGTTGCATGGTTGATAACCTTGCTTGATGGATTTTCAGCTCATCATTTAATGTCTCGATGGTATCTTCTTGAAAAGCAATCTTTGCTTCAAGTTCATTTACGCGACTTTCTAACTCTGTCATTACTCTATTACTCTTTCGAACTGCTCCATCAAACCACTCGAGCTCTCAGTAACCAAGATGCCGTCTCGTTTTGCAAATGCAACATCAAAGACAACGGCTGACTTAGGTCTGCTACCTTCTCGTGGCTTGACTCGCCAAGTTTTTAGCTTTGTACCATCGCTTATCCGCCACAGGGTAAGCTGGCGGTTAGGAGAGCCTGTTGCGAGCAGGTTGCCTTGTTGGTTGAAGCGGACAGCACTGAATATTTTCTGCCTCGCAATATACTGTAATTGTGCCACAAGATCACCTGAAGTCAGCTGCCAAATACTGGCTTTTTTCATGCTGTCAGCAGTAAATGCGTAGCGCCCTTGTGGATCTAAGGCGACTTTGGTTACTCGACTCGGGTGGTTAAAGCGGTGTATGACTTGACCTGTTCGGGTATCCCAAAAGTAGGCACTGTAGTCGTTTGCACCGGTTAGAGCGAAGTGGCCATTGGGTGAAAGCGCAATACTATTAATTTTTTCTTGGTGACCAAGGAACTCTATGCGCCTTCCGCTATCTAAGTCGAGATGCACAACGACATTATCGCTGCGACCATATAAAACATATCGACCATTATTACTGATGGCGATGTCGCGAATGGAACCGGTGTCTATTTGGTAGTAGCCGATGTTTTTTCCATCTGCAATTTGCCATATGGCAAAGCGGTCGTTGGCTGCTGTGATGGCCGTTGAGTTGTCGTGTGCGATGGCAAGGGAGTGGATCAGGTCATCAGGTTGGTCCGAGTGAGACCACTGATATTTCAGGCCGTGTGTAGTGTTATCCCATAAAACCGCACCATGTTCGACAGATGACACTAAACTGTAACGGCCATCGTGTGAAATAGCGGCTGCAAATGCCCCGCGAGATGCATGTTCAACGGTAAGTTGCGCTTTGGAGCTATCAGGTACACAGCCGGGCAACATCAGTATGAGCAGGCAAACACAGAGTGAAGTGTGCAATTTAAAAAATTTGGCCATAAATTCGGTATTTCCTCTTAACTCTATGATTTGCACCGAGTAGACTAGTGGTAAAATTGATTGGGCCACAAACAGATATTAGCGTATTCGCTAAAGTATGTCGTCAGTCGTACAGATATTTCCCGTGGCAAGGTTCTCTGGGTGTGAATCTTGGCTTTGGTGGCAATGAGTGATAATGTGACATCACCTTTTTAAATTAATAATTATTTAACATGACAATGAAGTTAGAGGGCAACGCGATGTTGCTGGCTGCTCGGATGTCGGAGAAAATAAAATGAAACAAACTATTAAGCTGTCTTTAATTGCAGCCTCAGTACTTGCACTAACTGCGTGTAATCAAAAAGCACAAGAAACTGCAAAAGTAGAAGAAGTAAAACTAGAAACTGAAGTACAACAGCAAGCATACGGTATCGGTGCATCAGTTGGTAACTTCCTACAGAAAGATCTAGCTGACAAGCAAGGCCTAGGCATTGAGCTTGATCAAGAGCTTCTGATGAGAGGCTTTAAAGATGCACTTGCTGGTAACTCTAAGCTAGATGACGAAAAGATTCGTGAAGTGCTAACGGCACTAGATACGTCTGTACGTGAAAAACAAACTGCTAAAGCGGAAGCAGACGCAAAAGAAAACAAAGAAAAAGGCGCAAAGTACTTAGCTGAAAACGCGAAGAAAGACGGCGTAACAGTCACTGAGTCTGGTCTTCAGTACGAAGTTATTTCAACAGGTGAAGGTAAGAAGCCAGTTGCGACTGACGTAGTTAAAGTACACTACAAAGGTACTCTACTAGACGGTTCTGAGTTTGATAGCTCATACTCTCGTAACCAACCTGCGACTTTCCCACTTAACCAAGTAATTGCGGGTTGGACTGAAGGTCTACAATTAATGCCAGTTGGTTCAAAGTATAAGTTCACTATTCCTGCAGAGCTTGGCTACGGTGAGCGTAACCTAGGTAAGATCCCAGCGAACTCTACGCTTGTATTTGAAGTTGAACTACTTGAGATCCAAGAAGACCAAGAAAAGCCTGCAGCATAATTTGCACAGCGCGAATAAAAAAGGGCCACTGTGAAGTAGCCCTTTTTAATGTCTATTATTTTAGTCAGTATGATTTGCGAAGAGGTTATCGATTAACTCATCTTCCAATCCGAAGCGTTGTTCTAATGCTTCGCCCAGCGTAGATAAATCTTTATCAAAATCCGCCAGTGGGTTTTCACTGCTCGCCTCAGCATATTTGTCGTTAAAATCCAAAGCCAAGTCTGTAGACGCAGTAATTTTTGGATAAATTGACTGTGCCAGTTTTAAGCTTTCCGGTCCTTTTTCTTTGCATGCAGCGACAATATTGTCATACACCTCAAAGTGGCCTGCCGACAAGTAATCCATTAGGATCTGGCAAAATGATTGGATTTGCACTTGCTCTGGCAAAGCTTTGTCACTGCTTTCAAAAGGCGATAATCCAGCGACTTTATAATACAGCAACAGTAGCTCTTGACGTTCCATGAGCCAGTTATCGATAACACTATGACTCCCTCCCCATTTTTGTTGGGCTTGTTCTAACCGTGAAAGCATAGTTATCTCCTTAGCGGGTCGTTATTTAGGCCCTGCACTGACCAAATTGTGTATATGTAACGGGTATTATTTTCATGGGTACATCAAAATAGGATGGTTTGGACCCAAAAACAGACAGCAATTTGGTAATACTGAATACTTAATCTTGCCTCCTATAAAAATGAAAACTGATGAAAAGATCAACCACTTTTTGCAAAAAGCACATATTTTCTTTGATTTGTACCCTAGCTGGGTTTTTTACTCTTGGTGTTAATCATTTTTATTCCGTATTCAGTTAGCTTGTATACGGGTAGTGTGTATTAAAAACAAAAAACCACCCGAAGGTGGTTGAAATCAGTTTAGCGATTTGAGTTTATTCTTGTTAGAAGGTGTTTTGTTATTGTTGTTTTGCGCAGCATTTTTATAGCAAGGTTTTTTTTGTGGTGCAAATGTTCTGCGCTACTTTTTTGTGAATTTAATATCTCAAGTTTATGAAACGCGGTTGCCAAGCGTTGGGTTTAGCATTGCGATTCATCATATTAGGCATACCTGGCAGTACAGCTCATTAATCTGGATCATAGAGAAGTGATTTAAACGTTTGAACAGCTAGGGCGAGTAGGGATAAAGTGATACAATTCGAACAATTTTTACAGCACTGGAATTGAATCACGCTATGAGCGAGTTGAAAAATGATCGTTATTTACGCGCGTTGCAGAAGCAGCCGGTTGATGTGACACCTGTATGGATGATGCGCCAAGCGGGGCGATATCTACCTGAATACAGAGCGACGCGAGCGCAAGCTGGCGACTTTATGAGTTTGTGCAAAAATGCGGAGCTTGCATGTGAAGTGACATTGCAGCCGTTACGTCGTTATCCACTGGATGCTGCGATTCTATTTAGTGATATTTTAACTATCCCAGATGCGATGGGCCTAGGTTTATACTTTGAAACGGGTGAAGGCCCTAAATTTGAGCGTCCAATTTCTTCTCTGGCTGATGTGCAAAAACTGCCTAAATTAGATCCAACTGATGAGCTGGGCTATGTCATGAATGCAGTGAGCACAATTCGTCGAGAGTTAAAAGGTGAAGTGCCGTTAATTGGTTTTTCAGGTTCACCGTGGACTTTGGCGACCTACATGATTGAAGGCGGCAGTAGCAAAACTTTTGGCAAGATTAAAAAGATGGCTTTTGCAGAGCCACAGACGCTGCACTTGTTGCTCGATAAAGTAGCGGATTCAGTGATTGACTATTTAAATGCGCAAGTGAAAGCGGGTGCTCAGTCGCTGATGATCTTTGACTCTTGGGGCGGCGTACTCAGCCCACGTGATTACAAAGAGTTTTCGTTGCAATATATGCATAAAATTGTTGATGGACTTATTCGTGAAAACGATGGACGCAAAGTGCCAGTGACGTTATTTACTAAAAATGGTGGTCAGTGGATTGAGTCTATTGCTGCGACAGGGTGTGACGCGATTGGTTTAGATTGGACCATTGATATTGCGGATGCGAAACGACGCGTTGGTGATAAGGTTGCGCTACAAGGCAATATGGATCCTGCGATGCTCCATGGCACGCCTGAGCGTATTCGTGAAGAAGTGCAGTCTATCTTAGCTGGTTTTGGTGAAGGCAGCGGCCATGTATTCAACTTAGGGCATGGGATCACGCCAGATGTAGACCCTGAAAATGCGGGTATATTCATCAACTCTGTCCACGAGTTTAGCCGCCAGTATCATCAAAAGTAATACTGGATAAAAACAAAAAAACCCAAGCTTTGCTTGGGTTTTTTGTTTTTATGTGGCGCGCTTTATTTGTCAAATGCGCGGCGCATAAAGTTTGGCGTTGCGAGTGCTCCTTTGTGAATACCTGTGTTGTAATACTCAGTATCAAACTCGGCAGCATCCACATCTTGCTCTCTGAAGCCATTAAACTGCTCACCTTTACGCGCCAAAGTGGCAGACCATAAACCGCTTGGGTAAATTGGCTGTGGGAACGGTAAAGTTTGTAAATCCGCAAAGCCAACATCTTTCATTGCTTGGCGCATCTCTTTTAACAGCGGCATGTGCATCAGCGGCGACTCACTTTGCTGGATTAAAATCCCGCCATCACTCAGTGCTGCTAAACAACTGGTGTAAAACGCATGGTTGAATAGGCCTTCACCAGGACCAACTGGATCAGTACCGTCAACGATGATCACGTCGATAGAGTTTGCCGCTGCTTCACGCATGTATTTGATGCCATCATCAAACATCACGGTTGCACGTGGGTCGTCATTGGATGCGCAAAGCTCTGGGAAGTATTTAAGTGACATTTGTGTCACTACTTCGTCAATGTCGATTTGCGTGACTGATTCAACATCTGGGTGCTTAAGCACTTCACGCAATGTACCGCAGTCACCACCGCCGATAATTACCACGTTTTTTGGTGCAGGGTGTGCAAAAAGCGCTGGATGGCTCATCATTTCATGATAGAAAAAGTTCTCACGTGTACTGACCATAGTACAGCCATCAATGATCATCAGATTGCCAAAGTCGGTTGTCTCGTACATTTCAACTTTTTGAAACGGCGACTGAACCTCATCCAGCTTTTTATTGATACGCAGAGAAAAAGCGCTTCCATCTCGGTCACTTATCTCTGTAAACCAGCGGTTTGCTTCTAAATTAGACATGTTTGCTTTCACATTGAATTTAAATTTGGCGCAAATTTACCAGCGCCGAGGAATTTGCTCAATCTATTTTAGTCGATAGCACGCAGTTTGTCTGTTTGTCATCAGTAGGTCACAGTCTGTGTATCTCAAGGCGTATTTAACGGTCGCTAATCACGATAAGGCGTATTAAAATGAGCACAGTATGAGAATTTTTTAGTAGGGTAAATAATGGAGTGGGGAGTCGATACCGCACGCAACACATACAATGTACAGCATTGGAGTGATGGCTACTTTGATATCAATGACAGTGGTGAGCTGATTGCTTACCCTGATGGTGACCATAGTAAAGCGCCAATCGTATTATCAGATCTCACTGAGCGATTTAAAGAGCAAGGATTGACCTTACCGGTATTGGTGAGGTTCACTGATATTCTTCAGAATCGTGTTGATACGTTAACAGGTGCGTTTGCACAGGCAAAAGCGCAAAGAGAGTATCAAGGTGAGTATACCTGTGTTTACCCTATTAAAGTGAATCAGCAACGCTCGGTGGTGAGCAAACTGTTGAGTCACCCAAGCGGCTTGGTTGGTCTAGAAGCCGGCTCTAAGCCTGAGTTGATGGCTATTTTAGGTTTGGCCACGTCGCCAATCACGATTGTTTGCAATGGCTATAAGGACAGAGAGTTTTTACGTTTGGCGCTGATTGGTCAAGCGATGGGCCATAAAGTACAAATTGTGGTAGAAAAACTGTCTGAGCTCGATGCATTAATCAAAGAAGTGGATGATATGCAAATTGAGCCAGCTATTGGTATTCGCATCCGTCTTAACTCGATCGGTAAAGGTAAATGGCAAAATACCGGAGGGGAAAAGGGCAAATTTGGTCTCACAGCAGGTCAAGTACTTAATGCCGTTGACACTTTGCGTCGTCATAACAAGCTGCATTTGATGCAGTTAGTCCACTTCCATATTGGCTCACAAATCGCGAATATTCGCGATATCCAACGCGCACTGAGAGAGTGTGCGAGGCACTATGCGGAGTTATCACAGTTGGGTGTGCCACTAAAAACCGTAGATGTAGGCGGTGGCTTAGGCGTGGACTATGAAGGTTCGGGTTCTCGCAGTGCTTGCTCTATGAATTACACGGTAGGCGAGTATGCGCGCAATGTGGTTAATGCCTTTGCTGAGGTTGCTGAACAACATGATTTACCACATCCTGATATTATTACGGAATCTGGTCGTGCCTTAACAGCGCATCATGCCGTGTTGATCACCGATGTGATAGATATTGAAACCGCGCCGAATGAAGATGTGCCTGAGAAGATCAGTGGTGATGAACACAATTTAATACAAGAGTTGCGACAGGCGTTATCTCGCCTTACGCCAAGGCTTGCGCTGGAAACGTATCATGATGCAATCCACTTATTTGGTGATGCACATGATCAATATGTTCATGGTCTCATTTCTATGGCGCAGTGGTCGAAAATTGAACGTCTGTATTTTACGATACTGAGACAAGTGCGCGACAGTTTAAGTGCGCAGTCAAGGGCACATCGTGAAGTCTTGGATGATTTAAACGAAAAGCTGGCAGATAAGCTGTTTGTTAATTTCTCATTGTTTCAGTCCTTGCCGGATGTATGGGGTATTCAGCAGTTGTTCCCTGTGGTGCCGATTTCAAATCTAGACCAGCCGTTGACGCAAAGGTCGATTATTCAAGACATTACATGTGATTCTGATGGGCAAATTCGTGAGTATGTAGAAGGCGCTGGGATTGAGTCTAGCTTACCTATGCCGCAATACCACCCATCTGAGCAGTATCATTTAGCGATGTTTATGGTTGGCGCGTATCAAGAGATTTTGGGTGATTTACACAATTTATTTGGTGATACAGACTCAGTGCATGTCGAATTAAATGAGACAGGCTATCAGCTGACAAATGCGCTCAAAGGCGACTGTGTGGAAGACGTGTTACGTTTTGTGCATTACGATAAGCAACAACTTATCGATAACTTCACTCGTCAGGTCAATGCAGTGGCCGTGGCGCCAAAAACAAAAGAAACCTTCTTAAAGGAATTAAAGATGGGGTTAACTGGTTATACCTATTTTGTAGATTAACTCTAACTGCTCAGATTTTTTATTCCCTTGAAATTGCGTATGATGCCCTCATCACAATTCTAAATTGTGATGAGGTATAGTCGAGTAAAATAAAAGTAGTAAAGGAACTTTGCATGTCGCTAGTCCGTCAAATTGTGGGGCTGATTTTATACGTCCTAAATACATTAATTTGGTTTGTGCCGATATTTATATGCGGTGTGCTCAAACTGATCCCCATTCCTCCGTTGCAGCGCTTATTAAGCAAACTTGCTAAATCATGTGCAAGTATGTGGGTGGCTGGTAATAACGTAAATCAGCGCTGTATCTCTCCGTATGAGCTGCAAATAAATGGTGCTGATGAGATCAACAGAAAAGATTGGTACTTGGTGATTGCGAACCATCAAAGCTGGGTAGATATTTTAGTGCTACAGCGGGTGCTGCATCGCAAAATTCCATTTCTAAACTTCTTTTTGAAAAAAGAGTTACTATATGTACCTTTTTTGGGGCTAGCTTGGTGGGCATTAGATTTTCCATTTATGACCCGCACGAGTAAAAGCCAAATTAGGAAAAATCCTAAATTAAAAGGCAAAGACATCGAGACGACACGCAAAGCCTGTGAAAAATTCAAAACGATGCCAGTGAGCATTGTGAATTTTGTTGAAGGCACGCGCTTTACAGATGAAAAGCATCAAAGACAAAACAGCCCATTTAAACATTTACTTAAACCTAAAGCGGGTGGTATTGCGTTTGTGATGCAGGCGATGGGAGAGCAAATAAATCAAGTGGTGAATGTGACCATTCATTACCCCAATGGTGTACCGACATTTATGGATTTCGTAGCAGGTAAAGCCGGGCAAATTAACGTTGAAGTTGAATTAATGCCAGTAAGTGACAAGTTAGTGGGTGACTACACGGGAGATAATGAGTTTCGTGTTCAGTTTCAGGGTGAGCTCAACCGCCTTTGGTCTGAAAAAGACAAATGCATTGAACAGTTAGCAACTCCAGGCGAATAGTCGTTTAGTACAACTCAGAATAATAAGCTAGTAAAGGAACAAACTATGAAGAGTATATTACCGAAGTGGTTTCACGGTGCGACTGGTGCTTTATTTTTGTTACTCAACACTGCATTTTGGGGCTTGATCATACTGGGTTTGGGTATCGTAAAATGGTGCCTACGCGTTCGCTTACTCTCGGTGCTCTTACACTGGGCTTATCATAAATGGTGTGTGGGTAATCGTATTGGTCTAAAGCTTGGCGGTGTGTCTATGCATGTCAAAATGCCGCAAGCTATCTCAGTAAATGGTTGGTATTTACTGGTATCAAACCACATTAGTTGGTTGGACATTGTTGTACTGAGTGCCCAATCCCAGCTGCCTGCCCCGAAGTTTTTTCTTAAAGATGAATTGAAATATGTGCCATTGATTGGCACTGGGGCATGGGCTTTGGATATGCCGTTTATGAAGCGTGCCAGTAAAGCGCAAATTGCTAAAAATCCGAAGCTAAAGCGTATGGATGTCGAGCGAACAAAGCAAAGCTGCAAAAATTTTAAGCATCACCCAACGACGGTGATTAACTTTGCTGAAGGGACGCGTTTTACAGTGCAAAAACATCGTCGCCAAGCCAGTCCTTTTGATAACCTTCTTAAACCAAAAGCGGGGGGAACTGCATTTGCACTGGATGTATTAAGCGAGCAGGTTGATGGCTTATTAAATACCGCTTTGGTGTATCACAGCGAGGATTTGCATATTTGTCGCGCTTTTGTATTTGGGCGTCTTGATGCGGTTTCTTTGCAAGTTGACTATATTCCTATGAGTGAATTGCCTTTAGGAGATTATCAAGGTGATAAAGCATATCGAGTACAATTTCAGGCTTATATGAATACACTTTGGCAGCAAAAATCTGCACAGATAGCAAGACTAGAGCAGCGCCCTGAAGGGGAAGCAGATAACTTGCCTTCAGAGGTAAACTCATTATGAGTATGGCCCATTTGCAAGATGTGATTTCGCCTTTTGTTGGCGGTCAGAGCATGCACCCATTTATCTTGGCGTCGCTGACAAACAGTGTGTCACTGATCGGGTTAGTGGTTATTTTTGCTTTGATAAAGCTTGCGCTCGTGCCCAAAGTCAAAAACATGTTGTCTCAATTCTTACGAGCTAAGATTGCATATCTTGCCCCTCAGTTAAGTAAACTCAGTGGCCGTGTCGCACTGCTGATCAGCAGTATTTTGTTTGTGATGATCAACAAGTACATGTTTGTTGCACCGGCGTGGGTCATGAGTCAGCTGCAATTGCTGGCCCAAGTGATTTTGATAGTGGCGTTTGGCTTCTTGGTGAGTTCATTATTAAACATTGCTCATACTATTTATCAACAACAAAAGTTTGCTAAAGACGTGCCTATCAAGGGCATCGTTCAGTTGGTAAAGCTAATGGTGTTTATTGTCACGACTGTGTTAGTAGTGAGCACCATTGTCGATAAGTCGCCGACATATATACTCTCAGGTTTTGGCGCCATTGCAGCGGTTACTTTATTGGTTTTCAAAGACACCATTTTGGGTTTGGTTGCCAGTATTCAAATTGCGGCTAATAAGCTGGTTGCCACAGGTGATTGGATCCAAGTAGATACATTTGGTGCCGATGGAGAAGTCATTGATTTAGGGCTGAACACGGTCCGAGTGCGCAATTGGGATAATACGGTGACGACCATTCCAACATACGCTTTGATATCAGATTCTTTTAAAAACTGGCGCGCGATGCAAGAATCTGCTGGCAGACGCATCAAACGTAATATCCCCATTGATATGAATAGTGTCTGTTTGCTGACGGAAGCACAAATCGGCGAGTTAAAAGCGAAGTTCCCTGCACTGAATGCGATCAAGCTACCCGAGATGTGCAGCAACCTCACTGCATTTAGAATGTATGCTGAGTATTTGTTAAAGCAAAGGCCCGAGATAAATACAGAGTGTACCTGCATGGTGCGTGAGCTATCACCATCATACCACGGTATTCCAGTGGAATTTTACTGCTTCAGTAAAGACAAAAGCTGGGTGAACTATGAGCATATTCAGGCGAATATTCTCGACCAAATGTTGTTGTTACTCAATGAGTTTGAGCTGCGACCATACCAAGTGCTGTAATCGCATTATCACGGTTAGCTAAAGCAATATGCACAACGCGTATAAAAATCACTGAGCTGAGTACACTTAGTATGTTAAGGTGATGACACAGTCACGATTTTATTGTGGTATTTTTGTGACAATCAGATATGTTATAAAGAGGGAAAGCAGGTAAAGGTAGTGGCGAGTACGCTGAGTGTCTTGATGTCAAAATGCGTGTTATTAGGTAGGTGATCGAATGAAGTTAATAAACGTGCTAATACAGAGTATGTTCGCTTTGACATTTAGTGCGTATAGCCTTGCGGTTGACCAAATTGTCCATGTTGCTGTTGATCATGCTCCGCCTTATAGTCGCTTAAACGAGAATAACCATCCGCAAGGTCTTATCTTAGACATCCTCAAATATGCTGAATTAACCAGCGGAAAAAAATATAAAATCAAAGCCGTACCCTGTCCTTTTTCACGTTGTGTGCGTTTGCTCAGCAAAGGCAAAGTGGATGTTATGGGCGGCTTAATTCGAACCCCTGAACGTGAAAAAATCATGTCTTTTGTCGAACCCCCTTATATGGTGTTGTCTTCATCGTTTGTCTTTTATGGTCAACAAAATAGCGATATTGAAGTCAACCGCTATGAAGACTTGCAAGGTAAGCGTATTGCTGTGATGCGCGGTGGCGCTTTTTTCCCACAGTTTGATAAAGACAATAGTTTAAATAAAGTCGCAGTGCCGTCTGAGCGTGTTGCGGTAGACCTTGTCTTGAAGGGGCGCGTTGATTTGGTGATTGCGGTTGAAGACACGGCTGATATTGCGATGGATGTGCTTGACCAGCCGATGCACAAATTAAAGAAAATGCAGTATCGCCATACACAGCCAATTTATGGCTATATGGCGATGAGTGAATCGTTTGCCAATTCGGGATTGGGTGGCCATATCTCTCAGCAAATGCACACCATGGCAAAAAATAAGACGCTGGACAAATTAGTCGCGCCTTATCATTTACCTAAAATTCCTACCCAGCTTATTGAACCTTTGGCCTCATTTACGCAGCACTAACTATGTTAGTGCTGCTGTTTTGGCAGTTGAAGAGTAAGTCTGAATAGCAAGGTTTCCAGTTGATTGTACACGGCTTTAACCTCGTCTGTTTTTGCGTAAGTATCTGTCAGTAAAACATAGCCAACTTGATTAAATCTATCAGTAAAGAGCAGCGAAGTTGGGCCTGTGCCATGGCTAAGATGGTAAAACTTGTGATTATCATGATGCCAAAAATAATGAGGGTGGGGTACATGCTCGCTGGATATCTCAGACGACTGTTTGCTCAATAAGTTGCTGATATCATTGGCGGTAGATATGAGTCTGTGATGCGTTTGACCTGATGCGTCAGACCAGTGTGTACTGTGCATATTGAGTGGTTCAAAAACATAGCGCTGGGTTAACTGAGACAAGGGGGCTTGATGTGTTTGTGAAAAAAGCGAGCCGGCAAGTGTGATACCTAAGCGAGAGAAAATCTCAGTATTGCCTGCATCAATCCCATAATGACTCGAAAAGTTGCCTTCGTGATAAAGTGCCCCTTCTTTATGTAAATATGCTTCTAGCAAAGCGTCTGGGCTAGTAAACATGTCAGGGCAGAGGGGGTGCGCGGGCTCGTTGATACAGGGCAAGAGGGATTGATCATCAACAATACCGCTTTTGCCCGTTAATAACTGTGCTGCTGTGATATGCTCAATGGGGCTGTCGAGCTCAAAAGGCAATATATGCGCCAAAGGCTGGCCGAGCTGTAACATGCCGTCAATGCTCGCATTGTGCATCGCATCCCCAATTAACACGCTGTCTAAACCCGTGACATCAAACGGACTGTTGGTATTGACGGTACGTTCGGGCTCTATTGAAAACCCTTGGCTATATATGGGTTTACCTTTTGCTAGAACCGCAATGGCGATACTTGGGATGTTACCTTGTGTTTGAAGCGCCGTGACTTGACGCTCAAAGTCGTCGATATCCATTGTGGGGAAAGGCGTTTTATCGAGCTTATTCAGCACAAAGTCGTAGGTTTCAAATCTGCGCATTTTGAGGTCATATTTACTGAATGCAGGGACAAGGTGATCTGGTGTTAAGCCTGTGTGTTCAAACATGTCGCCTTGGGCATTGCGATATACTTCATTGGATAAACTTATTTGCCAGCCGTTTGGTAGGGTAAAACGCAGGGCATCAGACAGTGACCCTGCGGTTTCCTCACCGACTAAGGCTACATGGGGGAGTTGATCCATGGCCATAGTGAATACCTCTGCGGCACTGACGGTTAACTGGCTAGTGAGTAGGTATACAGGTCGTGTGTAAGCCGTTTGCTTGGCTTTCAACTGTTGACGCACAGGAATACCGCGCCCTGCGGTGTTGATGGCTCGCTTGTTAAATGCCAACACATCTTGGTCAGAAAAGTAATTGGCAACGGCCAAAGCGATGGCATCATCCCCGCCGGTGTTATGGCGGATATCAATGATGATAGCGTCAGTATCTTGGAGGTCGGCCATAACATTGTCCATTACAGTACGCGCGGCCTTTAGGTTTTGAACTTCATCTGCATCATCGTGTGTGGCGTAGCTGTCTAGGTTGTTTAGAACCAGCACCCCAACATTACTTGCTGTCTTACCCCAAAGTGCAGTGGCATTGTCACTCTTTTGTGGGTGTATCTTGATGCTTTCTGTTAAGAGGTATTGTTTACTCACTTGCTGTGATTGAATTTGATAATCTTCGAAGAGTGCATTTACGTCACCGGGCTTGCCTTGCAAGCGCTGTAAGGCCGCATCTTGCTGTATGGCGCTTAGAATAGGCGTTGGCTTGTGAGAAAAATACTCCTGTTGTGCTGAGGAGATGGTGACATGCATATCTTGCAGGGGGGCAACCATGTCTGAAAGCAGTGTAAAAAGTGCTTCATCAGTCATTGTCTCAGTCACTTGGGCACGGTATTGCTGATACTGTGCCTGCCAATCAAGGTCTTTGACTGCGAAAAACGCATAGTAGTCGTTAAAAGTATGCCAGAAGTAGTCAAAGACAGCATGAGGCGAGGCGCTCTTAGATATTTTTATGGGTGTGGCACACTGACTTGGCAATGCATCATTGTGTGTATACTGACTTGGGTACACATCCCCTTGACGTTGTATTCGCAATCGATTTGAGTCGAGTATGTCAATGGATGACAACGCAGCGTTTGCTTCATGATGTGGTTGTGCTGACACTTGAATGCAGCCATAGCTATTGTATTGATAGCTGAGTATGCGATTCATGGTGATATGAAGGACCTGTCCGTAGCCTGTCTTTTGCCAATTCCCCGCTGAGCGCTGTAAATCAGTGCGATGATCTTGATTATCCTGACAACCAGTGAGCATTAAACAAGTGGCCATTAAACAGGAAGTGTATTTCAAAGCCAGTGTCATAATCAGCAATCCTTTGTATGTTGGTGTCTAAATAAAGTGACATCGAGTCTACAAGTCAGTAAGTGGATGTGCTGTAAGCTAGTTGACTAAAAACGTCAGTAAATGTGTAATCGATGCTACATTTTTAAACAGTTCGCCGCTATGTTTGCGGTTAGTCTGTTGAACATGGTGTGTTTAAGGATAAATAGATGCGGTTTGAAAATTTGGCAGCGAAGTACTTTTCTATGAGTGAGGACGTGTGGCAAAGACACACAAATCCTTGGAGTGTTTGGACGCGCTATAGCTGTTTACCGATGTTGATTGCGTGTATTTGGTGGCGTGAGCTATTTGGAGTATGGTTTTGGCCAATATTAGTTGCACTGAGTGTGTGGATTTGGATAAACCCTAGATGCTTTAAAAAGCCTGCCCATACAGACAGCTGGGCGTCACAAAGTGTGCTTGGAGAGCGCATTTTAATTTACCAGCGTGCGCAAGTACCCTTGCACCACTTCAAAACACTCGATGTGATTTCAGCGTTATTATGTGTATTTACCGCGATGTCTGTCGCGGGGCTGTTTTTTCATGAGCCGATCAGTACGTGCACCGGTACAGCTGGCCTCATCCTCGCAAAAACATGGTTTCTCGATCGCATGGTGTGGCTCTATCATGAGGTGCATGGTCGTGATGAGGTCATTAATTAGCAAACATCCTACACAACTCGTCTGCGCGACACGTTACGACAGTCACCCGCTGATAACCTATACGTTTAAGTTGCTCGGCGGCAAATAAAGCGCGACTACCCGCCGCACAATGCAGATAGATGGCGCGATTTTGATCCGGCTCTAATGTAGGCAGTTTAAACTCGAGTAAACCTCTTGGGATATTGACTGCACCCATGGGGGCGCCGGCTTGGTGCTCCGACACTTCCCGCACATCAATCAATAAACCGTGATCGGACTGTATTTCTTGTTTTGCTTGCATACCATCAATACACCTTTGTTGGTCTTTGAGGGTGGTGAGTAGTGCTTGCACAGATTTGAGCATAATTGTGAACTCATTACATTAGGATTTACTAATATTAGATCTTTCTAATATACTTGTCTATAATGCCGTCAAAGACAGGTGACATGGACATAATATTGAAAGCACAAGATATGGCGCAAAGTGCAGAGCACGCAGAGGCGCTACTTAAACTGATGGCAAATAAAAACCGTTTAATGATTTTATGTAGTTTGCTACAGCAAGAAATGAGTGTCAGTGAGTTAAATGCGCAGGTACCACTGGCACAGTCTGCACTATCGCAGCATCTGGCTGGGCTTCGTAAAGCCAATGTGGTGGCAACGCGTCGTGATGGACAGACAATTTACTATCGGATCATTGATGATAAGGTCACGGCGATTTTGGCCCAGTTGTATCAACTATTTTGTCAGCCAGCTATCGACGAGGACGACAGTTAATGTTTACACGCGTTATGAGACAGCTACTGCATAGTCGCATTCCTCTCTTTATCTTACTGATCAGTATCCTATTCGGGATACTGGCGCTGCATCAGACTGCACGTGAAGAAGAGCCGCAAATTGTGGTGCCAATTTTGGATATCCATGTTGAGGTGCCAAATATTGCGGCCTCTGAAGTGGCGCGTTTGGTGACCGAACCCCTTGAAAAAATACTCAGGCAAATCCCGGGTGTCGAGCATGTCTATTCGACCAGTGCATCTGGTAGTGTTGCTGTCACTCTGCGCTTTGAGGTTGGTCAGGACCGTGAGCGTGCTATCCTCAACACTTATACCAAGTTATATGCCAATGAAGATACGATGCCGAGCGTGGTAAAGCACTGGCAAATAAAACCGGTTGAAGTGGATGATGTGGCGATACTGATGTTGGGTTTATACAGTGAAGACCCTGAACGCTATAGCGACTTTGAGTTAACGCGCATTGCGCAAGAAGTCTCGGCACAATTGCAGACCATTAATGACACCAGCGAAGTGTCGGTGCTATCGGGCCGTACACGGCAAATACAGGTCGCACTCAACGCCAGTGCACTGGCTGCGTATCACACCACGCCACTTGATGTATTAAAGGCAATTGAATATGCCAACCAACTAGATACGGTGGGGGACTTTGTTGTTGGCGATAAGCACTGGCAGTTGCAAGCTGGAGATGTGCTGCGTACGACCGAACAATTAAACCAATTGGTTGTGAATGTCGTTAATGGCAAACAGATTTATCTCTCGGATATTGCCACCTTGCATGATGGACCCAGTGAGCCACATCACTATCAGTGGATCACACTGGATGATCAGCGACGCAATTTACCTATGGTGACCTTGAGCGTTGCTAAGCAGCGCGGCAGCAATGCCGTTCAGGTCGCTGAGCAAAGCCTGGCCATGATGGATAAGCTGGAGTCTGAATTATTGCCAGCCGGTGTACGATATCAGGTATTGCGAAATTATGGGCTAACAGCGGATGAGAAGGTAAACAATCTCACTGCGAGTCTGGCTTTTGCGATTGTGACTGTGGTGGTTTTTATTGGCCTCTTTTTAGGTTGGCGGCAGGCACTGATCATTGGCTTGGCTATTCCTGTGTGTTATGGGATCACACTCAGTTTGGGCTATCTATTTGGTTACACCATTAACCGGGTAACCTTGTTTGCATTGATCCTTGCCTTGGGGTTATTGGTTGACGACCCCATTACAGGGGTCGACAATATGACGCGTTTTTTACGTCGCCACACAGATAGGTTGAGCCCATCAAAACGTGCCAATACCATTGTGGATGCGATGCTTGAAGTAAAAGTACCGCTATTAACATCCACATTGACCATCATCGTGGCATTCATTCCATTGGCATTTATTACTGGCATGATGGGCCCTTATATGGCACCCATGGCGTTTAACATTCCAGTGGCGGTGATTGTATCAACCTTAGTTGCTTTGTTTGTCACGCCTTGGTTGGGCAGTAAACTACTGAGCAGCACGACAATCACGGAGACTGCGCAACATAATCAATGGTATAGAGGGTGGCTGAGTTCGTTGCTTGCTAACCCAATCAGAGCAAAATGGCTGCTTTGGTCTGTACTTGGCTTATTTATTGTCAGTGTAAGCTTGCCATTGCTGCGGGCGGTGCCACTCAAACTCCTACCATTTGATAACAAAAATGAAGTGCAAGTGCTCATTGATATGCCACGAGGTACGAGTTTAGAGGCCACGGCAGCAATGACGCAGCGAGTACAAGAGGTTGTTTGGCAGTTACAGGAAGTGACAGCAATGGCTGCCTATGTTGGTCGGCCATCCAGTGTTGATTTTAATGGCATGGTGCGCGGGTATTATCAACGCCTTAGCAGTCACTTTTCAGAATTAAGAGTCTTATTAGTTGATAAGCAGCACCGCGTTCATCAGTCTCATGCTGTGGTGCTGAGAATGCGTGACGCATTGGCGCCACTGATAAAAAATGGCATTCGCATCAAAGTGGTTGAGGTACCACCCGGGCCCCCTGTGATGTCGACATTAGTCGCTGAAGTGTATGCCAGTGACTTATTTACAGATAAAGCCACGCATGTGGCAGCCGCCCATGTGCTCAAAGCACGACTTGAGCAAGAAGCACATGTGACTGAGGTCGATATGTCTTTGGCCCCTCAAGCGATGCGCCAACGCTTCATTTTGGATAAACGCAAAGCCGCCTTATCAGGTATTGTCACTCAGGATGTGAACCAGACATTGCAGATTGCCAGTGGTGGTTTCGTTGCAGGTGTGTTGCAAATGCCCCATGAAGTCACCCCGCTTGATATTGAATTACAGTTGCCCTTTGCAGAGCGCAATCAATGGCCTGTGATCAATGCACTGCAGTTAAGAGGTACGCATACATTGGCAAAAATGACGGCGGGGAACGCACTTGAAAGTGCCACTTCACCTCTGGTGCCTTTGGGGGAGCTTGGACAGTGGCAGCAAAGTTTAGTGGAGCAGCCTATCTATCGCAAAGATCTCAAAGAGGTGATTTATGTGACGGCTGAGCTTAATGGAAGAACACCGGCAGCGGTCATTGCAGATATTGTCAGTGATGAGGGTAAAACAACACAGCACATTCAGTGGCCTTGGCAGTCACGAACATTTTTATCCAGTGGCGCTGGGCTTGGTTGGCAGTTGCCAGCAGGGACAGAATACCGTTTCTCTGGTGAAGGAGAGTGGCGTATTACTGTGGATGTATTTCGCGATATGGGGATTGGCTTTGCCTTTGCGCTGACGGCGATTTTCATCATTTTACGCTGGCAAACAGCATCGAGTGCACTGGCTGGCATCATTATGTCGGCTATTCCGTTGACCATGATAGGGATCATGCCGGGGTTTTGGTTATTAAATCAGTTTGGTGAGCGCACCATAGCTGGCGCACCTGAGCCTGTGCTATTCACCGCCACTGCCATGATTGGCATGATAGCGCTGGCAGGTATTGTGGTGCGAAATAGCCTTATTCTAGTCGAGTTTGTTAATCAGCAACGTGCCCGTGGGGTGACAATAAAAGAGGCACTGTATCAAGCTGGAGAAGTGCGCATGCGGCCAGTATTGCTCGCAGCTGGAACAACCATGTTAGGTAATTTAGTGATTATTTTAGACCCTGTATTTAGCGGTCTTGCACTGGCGATTATTTTTGGCACTTTGGCATCCACAGTATTGTCATTGTTTGTGGTGCCTGTGGTGTATTTTTTGGTGTTTAAAGACACACAATATGAGGAAATGGACAATGCGCTTAACAACTAGACATTGGGGAGCGATGGGCGCATTCATTGCTTTAGGGGTTTTATTAGGTGCTTTTTCCGGGCTATTTAATCCACAAGTTGAGCCGCAATTTCGCACTAAGCCTGCTGTATACAGTGGCGAGCAATACCTTGTTACCACGGCAAAGGTGATTCCTGAAGACTTTGTCAGCGCCAGTTTGGTTGCTAAAGAGAATACGCACGTATCTAGTCGTGTGTTGGCACAATTACACACGCTCGAGGTGCGAGCAGGTCAACTGGTGAAAAAGGGTCAATTACTGGCGACTTTAGAAGATACCCAACTACGTGCTTCTATGGAGGAAATTCGCGCGCAAAGTCGGGCCAATGAAGCGCAATTATCTCAGGCACAAAAACAGCTGTCTCGCAGCGAAGCTTTGTTGAGTAAAGGGCTCGTTGCCAACAATCAAATGGATGAATGGCAGAGTAAAGTTGAAGAGCTTAAGGCGCGTCGCGCTGCACTGACTGAGCAGTTAAGTGGCGCACAAGCGGCACTAAGTTATACGCGCTTGCATGCGCCATTATCTGGTGTGGTGGTGGAACGACTGCAAGAACCGGGTAGCATGCTTAGCCCAGGTGTGCCGATTGTTGAGATTTTTAATCCTGCGAGTTTGCAAGTCAGGGGGGCTGTGCGCTCTAGCTTAGCGGGGCAGCTCAAAGTGGGTGATGCATTGCAGGTGGAATTGAAGGCGTTGAGTACATCCGTTATGGGCACAATCAGTGAAATTGTACCTGTAGCTGATAGCTTAGCCCGACAATTTGAAATAAAGCTAGATATTGTGCCACCAAAAGGCAGTAAGCCGGGTATGTATGCACAGATTAGTTTACCGTCCACGCCGATCAAAAGGGTGGTGATCCCACAGCAATATGTAAAGCGCACAGGGCAGTTAACCATGGTGTATGTTGTTGAGCAGGGAATAAAACAGCGCAGACTGGTCCGCTTAGGCCAATCATTGGGAGAGGATGTGGTGGTGGTCTCTGGGCTGGCAGCAGGGGAAGTACTGGCGATAGCCAGTACACCCTCTTAATCAGTTAAATAAATGACGCAATCTCATCCAATGGCTTTTTAACTAATGCATGCTCTGGTACCGTGGCATCCTCAGCTGGATAGCCTGCTATCAGCAGCATGTATGGCCGCTCATTGTCTTTATCTCGTTGGCAGATCTCTGTTAAAAAGCTCATTGGCTTCGGAGTATGAGTCAATGTTGCCAATCCTGCGTTGTGTAGTGATTGGATCAAAAATCCAGTCGCGATACCGACGGACTCATGTACGTAATAGTTGGTATTTTTATCCTCTGCATGGATCCCGCCTTTCTTTTGGGTAAAAATAGCAATGAGCCAAGGCGCATGCTCCAAATACGGCTTTTGCGCATCTGTACCCAAAGGCTTTAATGCATCCAGCCATTCGTCACCTGCACGGCCTTCATAAAAGGAGCGCTCAAGTTGCTCGGCAGCGTCTCTAATTTGCTTTTTCACATCACTGCTGTGGATCGCCACAAAGTGCCATGGCTGGTGGTTTGCACCACTTGGCGCCAGTCCTGCGGTTTTGATACAGGTTTCGATAACTTCCTTGGGTACTGGGCGGTCACTGAAGCTACGAATGGTATGTCTACGTTGCATGAGCGAGAAGTTATCATCGGCGCGTTGTTGCATCTCTTGCGGCGAATATTCTATAAAGTCGGTGAGTGGGATATTGTCATGGGCTTTCATGGATGTGATTCCTAGTTACTTGCTGTGTGGTTTTTATAACTTGTGATTATAAAGGTTTCAACTTATCGTGCGTTTTTATTAACATAAAGTTTCCATAACAGTGGCAAAATAAGTTTACTGTCGCGTGCAGTGAGATGCGCAAAATAATATCTATGTATATTGAGTATAAGGATAATCTGCTCAATGTTTGTCTTGAAGTTAGATACAATTCTAGGAGAATCACAGGATAGTAATGGAGAAAGTAATGTATCAGCATAAATGGGTATCAGGAGAGGCGATATCGTTTCCAGCCGGTAAAGCAGTCTGTATTGGCCGCAACTATGTGGCTCATGCGCAAGAGTTAAATAATCCCATACCCGAGTCTCCTTTATTGTTTATCAAACCTGCCAGTGCGTTCTGTGATTTTTCCCCAGCATTCACGATTAATGAACAGCTTGGTGAGCACCATTATGAGGCGGAGTTAGTGTTGTTAGTTGGCGAGACGATAACCGCTGACACACTAGAGCCGTTATCACATATTTGTGGTATTGGTCTTGGTCTCGACCTGACTTTACGTCATCTACAGTCTCAGCTTAAAGCACAAGGACATCCTTGGGAGCGCGCAAAAGCATTTGATGGCAGCGCTTGTCTATCTGCATTTATACCTGCGAAAGAGTTAGAACTGACACAGCCTTTAGAGTTTAGGTTCTGGCAAAACGGTCAGCTTAGGCAATATGGTGAAACCGATAAGATGATTTTTAAACTAGACCACCTACTCCAAGAGGTAACCCGATACTTTACCTTGCAGCCGGGCGATATTGTGATGACAGGCACACCACAGGGGGTGGGTAAACTGAATGTGGGAGACTCACTCGCACTACAACTTGGCGACTTTGAGCAACTAAAATCTCAGGTTCAAGCAATACTGCAATAGTTTTTAATTAGTTGGACTGAACCTACTTAGATAATTTGACTGGACTCACTGTGCTCACTGGGCTTAGGCTACAGGGGTGAATTTACGTATATCAGGAAAAATTATGAAAACTAAGCTATTAGGCACCCCTTTTAGCCCAACAGCATGCAAAGTATTGTTTTGTGGTGGCGGAGAGCTGGGCAAGGAAACTGTGATTGAATTTAAGCGATTAGGGGCAGAAGTCATTGTGTTAGACCGCTATGACAACGCGCCAGCCATGCAGGTTGCAGACAGAAGCTATACGCTCTCTATGTTGGATGGTGAACGACTGGCAGAAATTATTCGTGCAGAGCAGCCTGATTACATCGTGCCAGAAATTGAGGCGATCGCCACAGATACATTGGTTGCGTTAGAGGCTGAAGGCTTTACGGTTGTACCAACGGCAAAAGCAACACAGCTCACCATGAATAGAGAGGGGATCCGCCGATTAGCAGCTGAAGAATTAAAGTTAGCCACTTCACCTTATCAATTTGTTGATAGTATCGACGACTTTCGTGCGGCCATAGAACACATTGGCATGCCCTGTGTAGTGAAGCCGATCATGAGCTCGTCGGGTAAAGGGCAAAGTGTGGTAAAAACGCATGAGGATATTGAGTCTGCGTGGGAATATGCACAGCAAGGCGGAAGAGCGGGGCAAGGGCGTGTTATTGTAGAGGGCTTTGTCGATTTTGATTATGAAATCACTTTACTGACCATACGCCACAGTCAGGGTACTAGCTTTTGTGCCCCAATTGGGCATGTACAAGCCGGTGGAGATTATCAGCAAAGCTGGCAGCCACAGGCAATGAGCGAACTTGCATTGGCACGCAGCAAAGATATTGCTAGCAAAATTACTGAGGCACTCGGTGGTCGCGGTTTGTTTGGCGTTGAGCTATTTATCAAAGGGGACGAGGTTTATTTTAGTGAGGTATCTCCACGTCCGCATGACACTGGCATGGTGACCTTGATTTCCCAAGATTTGAGTGAGTTTGCGTTGCATGCGCGTGCTGTGCTTGGTTTGCCAATTCCTGCGATTCACTTTCATGGCCCTTCTGCATCCAGTGTTATTCTTGTTGAAGGTGAGTCTGATCAAGTGCAATTTGGCAATTTAGGGCAAGCATTGGCAGAAGCCAATACCGATATCCGCTTGTTTGGTAAACCACAGGTTCAAGGTATCAGGCGCATGGGCGTTGCATTGGCACGAGATAATAGTGTGTATAAAGCGATAGAAAAAGCAAAGCGTGTCAGCGGTGCAGTTGAATATACCGTTTAATTGCCTGAAATAGGGCCTTACGGCCCCAAGGTTTGCAGCAAATTAAACCTATAAATCAAAATCGATGGCGTAGCTCACATAGACTTTGAGGTCGTCATCGGCATCAAGGTCGGTCTTTACTAAGCCAAAAGTATAGGCATCTTTACTCAGGCTGACGCCATAATCCATATAGCTGTCATCTTCTCCTGTCCATTCCATGACAGTATCACCACTGGAATTACCAATATGCAAGCCCAGCTCGGCGTCTGTGAAGACAGGGAAAGCAGCACTCAGTTCAACATAGAGCATATCTTCTTCTGTGCTGCTATCAGATTGCGCATGTGTCATATAACTCACTTTTAAACTGACGTTACGCCAACCGAGTGCACCATAGACTTCACCAAAATCGATATCGCCAGCTGCATCAGGATAAGCGTAGTGAATATAGCCAACGTCATAGCTCAGCGCCTTTACCTCGCCACTAAACCCTAAGTAGAAGTCTAATTCATAGCTGGTACTGGATGTGTCACCAAAGTCGACATTGGAGGCCCAAGTACCGATATAAAAGCCAGAGTCATGGCTATAGTCAATCCCCCCTGATACGGCTGCGCCATCATCAGATTGAGTAATGCCACGCCAAAAGTAATTTGAACTGGCAGCTGCATTGGCGGAGACCGAGTGTTCGCTGGCTGAAATAGCCTGAGTAGAAAAGAGCGCTGCACACGTACACAATAAGAGAGTTGCTTTATTTGTCATAGTGGTTCCTATATGGCACAGAGTAAATCGAATTTTAAACGAGTGGCTCTGGGGTGGTCAGCGATAGACCAAGCCGCAGAGGTATATCAGCAATCGCAAACTGCACGCCACTTTAGGCGCATTGGCTAGAATTTAGTTTAGGTGATTGAAATAAAATGTAATAAGTTTTTGTCAGACTAAATGTGTGAAGAGGTGTATTTTATCAGGGTGCACATCTATGGTGCGGATTGTTTCAGCCTGCACTGATAGTATGCAGGCTGTGAGCTAGGTGATTAGCCAAATATGGTACGCATTAATTGAATGGTTTCATCAACGCTTCGGCCTTTTTCGACTTCCGCGATGATTGAATCGCGTTTGGCACGAATATGTTCAGGCATAGATTCATCACTGAGTGCTCTATCAACCAGCGTTTCAGCTGATTCTTTGCTTCGGCGCACAGATTTAGTACCAGAGCCGCTAGCTGTGCGTTTTGGCTTATGCAGTAGCTTGTAATAGTTCGACGAGGTCGCCATGTCTTCGTCGGCATAATAAAACAGTACAGGTAGAAGCGCCTTGATATCAGCCAATTTGGTTTCAAGTTCATTGCTGCCACTGGCCATTGCAAACCAAGGCATTTTAGCGATTGTTTGCACTATATCTTGCCAGTACCGCTCAAAGTCACGGTTGTTTAAGCGTGTGATCCCCAACGCTTGGCAAAGGGCATCAAGGCGATTGTTACTGATAGGCGTAAATACATCAGGACGGCGCATAGCAAGTAAGCGCGTAGCTGGTGCAAGCGTTGGCTTTTCATCGCTGCCGTTGAAAGCGCTGAGAAATGCGATGGTAAAGCCTTGGTAGTGCTCTAACGTGACTGGGCCTTCAAGTGGAATATGCGCTAAGGCATCATCGAAAGCACCCGGTAGGTCAGCCAGCTGTTGGTGGAACCCTTTGGCACTTTTTGTCGACGCAAACCACTCGACATCAAACTGATAAACACTGGTATCATGCTTTGCTGTATGTTTGCCGGCAAAAGCTAGACGGTCCTCTACAATCATATCTTGTAGTCTGCTATCGCGTAGTGTGGCAATGTAATCCAATAGTTTTAACTGCTCATCTAGTACTAATACGTCACTGCGCTGAGCGATGAACTCACCGACCACAGGCCAAGGTGCAATTCTCAGGGTTTTGACCTGTAAAAAGCTGATAGCTGAGATCAGCATGTCTTGGAGTTTTTTAACAGTGGGTAGCTGGTGGTCATCCAGCAGGTCAAAATTGATTCGGTTTTTAGCCACATCGAGTAACTCATAACACCAACCCAGGAAGTCCTCCGGGTGATTTTCTACTTTAACTGCCATCAGGTTCAGGCTGATCTCAGTAGATTGCTTTAAGATGTTTTGGTAAATCTGACTTTCTTGTTCGCCCAAAGCCATATTTGACGGTGAAATGAGCAACTTTTTCATGCTGCGTGAGTACTCCAAGGTTAGGTTGAAATCTAGACTATTCAGTTTAGCGAACGTATCGTTAAACTGGCAAGGGCGAGGATCATACCGAGTTCTAGCACAGTTGCAATGTGGTTTTTGCGTCTTTTTTATTCTTTGATTTAAGCTGATTTTTTTATTGCGCATATTTTGCGAAAAATAGGGAATTCTGCGATTTGGTATTTTCTGCCTCTTGCCGCCCTTAGGTGAGCATGTAATTATCGGTGATTGATCGTTAAATGTACTTTTTAAGCTATAAAAACATAGGTTTAGGATTTTATGGTAATCTGTAAAATGATTCTATAAAACGTTAAATTGATTTATATTTATGCAAGATAGCATTTAGCCTCAGTGCTGCTTTGTGGTTTTTTATCAGCCTCGCTATCATAATGCATAGATAATTATTTCTCTGGAAGGATGGATGATGAAGGCGATATTAAAAGGTGTAGTAGGGTTACTGATATTTATTGTGGTGTTGATAGTTGTGGCACCCATGTTGATCCCAACGGAAACGATTGTGTCACAGATCACGACTCAAGTGGAGAAGACCACAGGCCGAAAGTTGACGATTGCAGGTGATAGTGAATTATCCATTTTGCCAGAGTTGAACATTAAGCTTAACCAAGTGGCCTTTGATAACATGCCAACGGGCAGTGCACCACATATGCTGGAAATGGAGCAGTTAGCTGTACATATTCCATGGGGATCTTTGCTATCTGGTGATTTTAAGCTGGAGCGTTTTGTCATTCAAAACCCCAAAATTTTGTTGGAAGTGGACTCAACAGGCAAGCCAAATTGGCAGTTATTTGGCGCAACATCGACATCAGCAAGTACATCAACGAATGAAACAAGCTCAGGTCCTGTCACCTTACCTGATGGATTTGATATTGCTTTAGGGGAAGTGGCAATTTATGGCGGCTCACTCACTTATGTTGATAACCAAGGTGGAACTAAAGAAGAACTGAATGATTTATCATTGAGTGTAGCCCTTCCTTCATTATATCAATCACTTTCAGTGCAAGGCCAAGTTACTTTTCAAGGTCAGCGCTTTGACCTTGAATTAAGTGCAGATACGCCAGCTAAGGCAATTCAAAGTGAAGACTTCAAATTTACTAAAAAGCTTCGCAATGAGTTGGTAAATATCGATTTTAATGGCAGCGTACTCAAGCAAGGTCAGCTGTTTGAAGGCGCGCTTTCGCTGTCGGGCAGTTCAGTGAAATCGTTAGCTGCATGGCAAAAGGTCGACTTGAATGCCAAAGACAATGCCTTTAACCAGTTTGAAGTCACAGGAGACATGTCATTTGCGGACAATGTGTTTAGTCTCAAGCAGTTCACTGCTGCGCTAGATGAGTTGGCCATAAAGGGTCGTGCACAAGTGAACTTAGCCCAGAGGTTATCGGTCACTGCAGATGTCGATTTGGGGATGCTTGACTTAAACCCGTATTTACCAGAGCCTGCTGCAGCGCCTGAGCAAACGTCAGAGTCAAAAGAAGACACGCCTGCGCAGCCAATCGTATGGGATGATACTGAAATTGACTTGTCCGCTTTAAATACATTAGATGCGGATATCGTGGTGCGCTCAACGGGATTAAAAGCGCGCAAAGTTACTTTAGGCAAAAACCAGTTATCAGTGAAGTTAAATGGCGGCAAAGCCATAGTGTCATTGGATAGTTTTAATGCTTATGAGGGAGCCGGTAAAGGGAAAATAGAAATCAATGGAGCTAAAAAACCATACCAGATCAAGACAAATTTTGCGCTCAATGGCATTAATGCCGAGCCATTACTCACTGATGCCATCGACTTTGATAAGGTACTGGGCAAAGGCAGTATTAATTGGCAGTTAACTACTCAAGGGGTGAGCCAAAAGCAATTTGTTTCGCAGCTAGGTGGACAATTGGCATTTGAGTTTAAGGATGGAGGCGTAAAAGGAGCCAATTTGGCTGAGATGGTAAGAAAAGGCCAAGAAATGCTCAAAGGCAATTTCTCTGGGCTGTCTGAAGGCATTAATGCAGATTTTGATCCTCAGCAGAAAACCGACTTTTCAGCACTCACGGGGAGCTTTAAGTTTAATAAAGGTGTTGGAACGAATACCGATTTATTGCTGGCAAGCCCACTTATTCGCGTGACTGGCTCTGGAGATGTTGATTTGCCTAAGACGTTTGTCGATTATCGTTTGGTAACAGGCATAGTCGATACCATTGAAGGGCAAAGTAGCCGTGATAAAAGTACAGGCTTTAAAGTCCCTGTACGGATCAAAGGCCCATTCCACAAAGTGGAAACGAATTTAGACTTAAGCAGTGCGGCTAAAGACAAAGCCAAAGATACAATTAAAGATAAACTTAAAGACAAATTCAAAGGCTTATTTGGCGGTTAAGCCTAGGCGATGCATATTATTCAACGCCAATAATATGCATCGCTGCTATTTCACTTCGGCGTTATTTTCCCCAATGCACCTCTAGCACATAATGTAAACCCGCCATTGGTATACATTAATTATTGCTTTTTTTACATATATTTTAGGCGTTATTATCCCTAAGTCTCAGTTATCTAAAACGATAAGTCATCGGGAATTTGATAATTGCGAATAGTACTGTGTACATGTAATATTTTTGATTGAAAAGTATACAGCTATTGTTTAATGCTATTAGGCATATTCCCAAAATAGATAAACATGTAGACCATGCTTATTACTCATGATTTGTTAGGTGTTATCAATTTAATCTGTGTTCTTTATTACATGCGCTACACGGCCACTCGATACTGTTTAGGGGCGAGATGATGCGACTAAAGAGTGATAGGGCGGTGATCCAAGTGAAGAGCGTGAGTAAAACTTACCAAGGCTATCGCAAGCCTCTTGGGCTATCAGCCTCCTTAAAAAATCTTTTTCACCGAGAAATTGAATACACAGAAGCCGTTAAAGGGGTTTCTTTTGATATTGCTCGCGGTCAGACCGTGGCAGTGGTTGGCCAAAATGGGGCAGGAAAAACCACAACGATGAAGATGCTATCTGGGATGATCAACCCGACTCAAGGGCATATCACTGTTTTTGGCCAGTCTCCCTGTATACACAAAGCAGCGTTTAAAAAACGATGTTCATATTTTATGGGGCAGAGCTTTCAGGTTTGGCCGGATTTACCTGCGATGGATAGTTTCAATTTATGCCAAAGCATTTATGAGATCCCCATTCCTGTTTATAAACGGCGGCTGTCTTATTTGTCTGAATTTTTGCAAGTGACGCATTTATTGGGCATTCAAGTACGACGCCTTTCTATGTGTGAGCGCATAAAAATGGAGCTGATCGCTGCACTGCTACATAGTCCAGAAGTGTTGTTTTTAGATGAACCGATTGCAGGGTTGGATTATTTATCACAGCGAGCAATTATGCGTGCAATACAGCATTTAGCAGCAGAGGATAAATTGACCGTTTTGTTATCAAGTCATTCAATTACAGATCTTTCGCTCTATTGTGAAAGGGCATTGGTGATGGAAGGAGGAAGATTGGTACTTGATAATGACATGCACTTGGCTGAACAATCATTACAGTGTTACGCAGAGACGATTTAAACGATTAGGTGACAGGTAAAAATGAATAAATGTCATGTTGGAATGAGATACGCATGGTAATCACAGCTTACTCTTGGCAGTGTAGGCCATTCATGAAAAAGCGAATGTAATTCTGTATGCCACAGTATGACTGGCTTGTAGTAAAAATATTATACTGACCTATAAACTGGATAATAAAAGTCCAGTCTTTCCAATTGCTCACTAATTTTTAGAATAAGAAAGCGCAGGTTTACATTTATGTCATTTTTCTTTCTGTAAGGTGTCATGCTTGGTCTGTTTTAATCGACTCACTTTTTATTTTCTATTCATGTGTTAGGCGATAGGAGAGGCTTATGATAGTTAATCACTCAATCTTCTTTGTTGTACTACGCCTCTTAAACATTGAATATTCAGCTATTGTGTTTAGGTAAATTATTTCTGTCTATATGAATGTTTCGAAATTGAAACAGGTTTATAAAAGTTCTAAATTGAGATGTTTTAGCTAATTTTTAACCAACTTAATGTTTTAATTATAATGAACAGCAGGATAGGACTTATGCATGAGAACAAAAAAGCATTAACGGCGCGCACTTTGGTTGCGTTATTACCGGCCATGGTAATAGCTGGCCAAACTTGGGCCAGCACCAGCCTAGTACAAATAAATCAGCAGCAACTGAATCAGCTTGCTGATACCCTCGATGTGAAGTATCGCTTACTCAGTAATATGCCTGAGCAATGTCCAGGTTCTACGGCTGAATTTTGTTATCACGCACAAATTGAAATCACGAGTCCGTTTACTGCAAAGGTAGATGGTTGGAAAATCCTGTATAGCCAAGTGTATCCAGCGACGCAAAGTAAAAGCGAGCAGCTGACATTACGTCACTTCAATGGTGACCTAAACCACATCGCACCAAGTAACGCATTTACTGGATTCGAAGCAGGGAAGAGCCAAGTTATTGAATTTTGGGTCGCCAGTTCACTGCTTAATGAAGGTGAGTTGATGCCCAACTATATACTCACCGCACAGGGTCTTGAGCCAAAAGTGATAAAAAGCACCCAATCATACATTGAGCAGGATACAAGATTAGAAATAAAGCCTTATGCAGCGGTCAGTGCCAAAACCAGTGTGATGCAATCTCATCCTGATGATCAATATGCAAACTTTACCTCAGCTGCCTTATTTGAAAATTATAAAATCGACGATTATTTAGTTGATGCTGTTGCGCATGCAATTGTGCCAACGCCTGATGCAATGAAGGTGTTTAGCGGTGAGGCGCCACTTAATTTGAGTCGCGGTATTAAATTACAGCTATCTGGGTTGGAGTATGGTGATGTGGCAGCTGCCCTAAAGCGCCTAGATGCGTTAGGGGTTAAGCAAACGTACAATGGCGTTGCAGTAAATATCATTGTGCGTGGCAAGCAACAAGGTCATAGCGGGGCGTATCAGCTCAGCACTCAAGGAGGGAAAATACAGATTGAAGCGCAAGATAGTACCGGCGCATTTTATGGATTACAGTCGGTGGCGAGTTTGCTGTCACTGGACTCTATGCAGGTGCCTGCGGTAAGCGTGGTTGATAAACCACGCTATGATTATCGGGGCTTGCACTTGGATGTGGCGCGTAACTTCCGTTCTAAAGGGTTTGTATTGCGGTTACTCAGTAAAATGTCTGCTTATAAGCTTAATAAGCTGCATTTTCATCTCGCAGATGATGAAGGGTGGCGCATTGAGATCCCGGGTTTACCTGAATTGACAGCGTTATCATCACATCGATGTATCGATTTGGATGATAAGCATTGTTTACAGCCTCAATTGGGGTCGGCAATTAATACCGATAGAGACGGTTATTATTCTATTGCTGATTATCAAGAGATCTTGAATTTTGCAAAGCAACATCATATTGAAATTATTCCTTCGTTAGACATGCCAGGCCATTCGCGTGCAGCAGTCAAAGCCATGGAGAAACGCTTTTACACGCTCACCAAAAAAGGTAAACATGACGCTGCGCGCCAGTACTTAGTCAGTGATCCGCAAGATGTGACCGAATACCGCTCAATTCAGCACTACAACGACAACACATTAAATGTTTGTATGGAGTCAACTTATGCATTTGTTGATAAGGTGATTTCAGAAGTGGCTGCGCAACATAAAAAAGCGGGCTCACCGTTAAATATCTATCATATTGGTGCAGATGAAACTGCTGGGGCATGGGTCGAGTCGCCAGCCTGTAAAAAGTTCATTGCTGATAAGTCCAATGATGTACATGAAGTGGAAGAGTTGACGGGCTACTTTATTGAGCGAGTGTCGGCAATGATTGCTAAAAAAGGTATTGAGGTTGCTGGTTGGAATGATGGCCTTTCTGAAACGAGACAGGACAAGATGCCACGTAAAGTGGCGTCGTATGTCTGGGCAACATTACCGCAAAATGCCCACAAGGTTGTGAGTGCTCATGCCAGACGGGGTTGGGACATTATTTTATCAACACCGGATGTCACTTACTTAGATTTTCCCTATGAGTTAGACCCAAAAGAGAGTGGCTATAAATGGGGGGCGAGAAGAACAAATAGCAAAACAATTTTTGAGTTTATGCCTGATAACTTACCAGCTAATGCAGAAGTTAAAAAAGACACCATAGGCAGAAACTATGTGGCTGATGATCGCACGCAAGTAGATGAAAATGGTCAGTTTACTCATCAACCACTTCCTGAAGGTTTCCGTGTTACGGGGATCCAAGGTCACCTGTGGTCTGAGGTTGTGCGAAAAGACCACCTAGCTGAGTACATGCTATTTCCTCGGTTGTTAGCGCTGGCAGAGAAAGCATGGCACCGAGCACAGTGGGAAGTACCTTATAACTATGCGGGTGAAAAATATGACCACACAACAGGGTTCCTAACTGCCCATATGCGTGCACAGCGAGATCAACAGTGGCAAGACTTCATTCATGCCGTTGGACATAAAGAACTTGAAAAGTTTGATCGATTGGGTGTTTTTTATCGGATCCCGAATGTGGTGAGCAAGGTGATAGACAATAGGTTGCATGCCTCTACGATTATTCCTGGGTTACCAATTCAGTACAGAGTCAATCAAGGAGAGTGGCGAGAGTATGATCAGCCATTGACGTTGAAAGCCGGAGCAGAGGTTGAGCTACGAGCACTTTCTCCCGATAGGCGACGCCCTGGTAGAATCGAGTTTGCCGACATAACTGGCACTGCCCGATTTTAAGTTGCTGGGAGGCTCCGAGTTCCTATGGTGCTTCCCAATTCTTTCTAGCGCAATAAGTGGCTGTGGTCATCATATACATAGATAACAATTAAAATTGCCCAATGGCATCCCTTCATATTTTGGCGTCTATCTGTTATTGCGGTAGCCCATAACCATCAAGAGCATTTTGTATGATCAGTCGAGTTATACAGGGACAAACTGAGCCGGAAGATAATGCGCTATTTGGCATAGATAAAGAGCTAACTACATATCATGATGAGATGGACATCACCTGTATTTGTGTAATTGAGCAGTGCTCAGAGCTCAAGAAGGTTTTAAGTATGTTAGAAAATCAGTCTCTATGCCCTATGGAAGTTGTGATATGCCACCCACCCTCACTACAGTGTGATGTATCTCAACAAGCAAGTTTTACAGTGCGTCTATTACCTTTTGATTTTCCGATGAATTTGAGTACTCAGACGCCAGAACGGTTGGCATTAGCAATTAATTGTGACTATGTCGTTGTCTGCTCAGAAGCGTGTGCTTGGATATCGAATGAGTGGCTTAGTTTGCAACTCTATTATTTAAAAAATAATAAATTAGACGCGATAGGGGGGGTCCAAGGCGGTGCCTTTGTGTCAGCAGAATCCTGTTCTTATATGCAAAGTAACACTTTTTTCTGCACAAAAGAGTTCTTTTTAGCAAAACATCATGCACAAGATAAGCAGCTTGGCTTTGAGGTGAAGCCGAACCAATACAGTGAACACAGCATCCAGTCCCAAGCGGTGCAGGCGCACATATCATCAGATTGACTCAATACAGGAAATACATTGTTAGAACGTGATACAACCGCATATCGAGCGACAGAAAAGAGAATGTACCGAACAAGAAATATACTTTCACTGTTCATGTCTATGTTAAGCATGATGTTTTTAGTCCCAGAAATAAGAGCTGAGGAAGTACCTGCACTTGAAAGTCAGGTATTTGACCGTGCTTTCTTTGAGCAGTACCACCCACAAACAGCCTTGGATATGATTTATCGCTTGCCTGGTTTTTCATTTCAGAATACGAGTTCTGCGCGTGGCTTTGGCGCGAATGTTGGGAATGTTTTAATTAATGGCGCTCGCCCAGTTGTTAAATCTGAAAAACTCAGCAACGTGTTAAATCGTCTGCCAGCTGCTTCTGTACAACAGATCCGAATTTATCGGGGGAGTCAAATTCCGTCAGTTGCGGCCGGTAACGCAGTGGTTGCTGATGTGATTTCGCTTGATTTAGAAACATCGGAAATGTGCAAGGGGAGCTAGTGCAGTTTCATGACGGCAGTATAAAGCCAAAAGTCGCATTGCAATTAACAACGCCATTGTTGGGGTGGGAGGCATCACTGGGTATTCAAGCAAATAATACCCCTGGTTATCGCACTGCACTAATCACACAGCGAGATGAGCAAAAAAAAGTCATCGCAAAAGCTTCGGAAGTGCTCGATGAATCCACGAAAGAGTTTAAATTGACGGCTCAATTGAGCCAAATAGATACAGACACTGAAACTATGCTGACAAGCAAAGTGAGCCGTGAAAAGTATCTGGGTGAAACTGCTAGATATGATGATATGCAGTCAAGTACTGAAGCGCTGCATTTAATTCGAGAACTTGAAGTAGAAAATACAACGGATATTGTAGAGCTAGGTATAGATTGGCTCATTAAACGGGCGAGTCATCGGTGGCAAAATATGGTTATTTGGGTCATTGAAGACAAAACATTTGCCAACAAAGATGCCTTTTTTCCGACTGCGCTTGCTCACTCTACATGGCATCAAAATGAGTTGAAAACAGAACTCATATTGAGAAGCAGCATTGAACTATCTCCAATAGGTCACTTCACACCTCAATTTGGTATTGAGTTAGTAGAGAACAGAATGCAATCATCGGTATTACAATCTGGCGAGCATAATATGGACCGTACTGATGTCAGTGAGCTCAGAGCTGAGCTATTTGGCAGTGTCAGTTATCAAGTGAATGAGAGCCTCACCAGTGAAGTGGGGATAACTTATGAAAGCTCACGTATTGATGTATCTGCACAAGAAAACAGTGAGCAATCCCTCTCTTTTTTGAAGCCAAGACTCAAGGCAGACTGGCAGCTTGCAGAAAACCAAAGCCTAAGTACTGCGGCTGAACATCGCGTGGGCCAGCTTGATTTTTCGGATTTTGCACGTAGCGTTGACCCGTTAGATGAAAGAGGTCAAGCTGGGAACACGCAGTTACGCCCGCAACAGACCACCGAAGTCTCAGCGCAGTATCAGTGGTATTTTTCAAAACGCAGCAATTTGAAAGTAGAGTTACTGTATCAATGGCGAAAAGATGTGTTGGAGCACATCGCGATTACGGACACCAGCAGTGCGATAGGCAATGCAGGGGATGGAGAGTATTGGGGCAGTACGATAGGCTTAGCGATTGACTTAGCCCCCATTCTAGATAATGCGCTCTTTGAGGTGTCCTATGAGCATACTAATTCACATTACAGCAATCCACATGGGCGCAGTGAACGGTTAAGCAACTACTTAGATGATTGGCTGTGGATGCAGTTCCGTCATGATATCCCGCACCTCAAAAGTTCATGGGGGCTCGAGTATTGGGGGGATTATACAGAACCGGTTTACTATCCATATGAAACGCTGATTGTGCATGGCAATAAACGATTGAAAGGGTTTATTGAATCGTCTTGGATTCATCGTTTTAAAGTACGTTTTGAAGTAACGCATATGAATACCGGTCGATTTAGACGTGAACGTACTTTTTATGAACAAGCAATAATATCTGGTTATGAAGTAGCTGACCGTACGCATAAAGCGGACTATCGCTTGTCAGTATGGTACAACTTTTAGATAGGGTGTTTTTATAAAACAAATAATATCATTGACTTATGTTTGTTAAATAGAAAATAAGAATACCTTCACTGTTTCTTCATGGTAGATAACATGGCCACTACGCACACTGCGTAGCGAGTGACTTAAATTAACCAGAAATGGAAAAGGATATGTGTACTATGAATGCCATTAAAAAACTTACCACTTTGACTTTATTGACTTTGTCAGTGAGCAGCTGTGCAGCAACCCAACAAACAAATGTAGTAACGTCTGATTTTACATATCCAAATGGTGCACGATATGCTGTGTCATTGACCTTTGATGATGCACGAAATAGTCAAGTCGATGTCGGTATTCCCATTTTAGATAAGCATAATGTGAAAGGGACTTTTTATGTAAATCCAAAATTTGTTGATGAGCGATTGGATGGCTGGAAAAAAGCCGCAAAAAATGGGCATGAATTAGGTAATCATACGAGTTCTCATTTGTGCACAGGCAACTTCGCATGGCTAAGAAAAGATGATCTGGGGCTTGAGCAGGTTGACTTAGCCTGGTTAAGACAAGATATTGAAGCCACAACGACCTACATGAAAGAGAAACTCGATGTCGAACCGCGCTCATTTGCATACCCTTGCGGAAACACTTTTGTTGGTCGGGGCAAAGAAGTAAAAAGCTATGTGCCGCTCATTGCCGAGCTATTTAAAACTGGACGTACTTGGCTAGATGAGACGGGGAATAATCCAACTTATACCGATTTTGCACAGCTGGCTGGCAATCGAATGGACGGGATGAGCTTTGTAGAAATTAAAGCGCTGCTAGATATGCTTAAAGAAAATAATAAATGGATTATTTTAGCTGGGCATGAAGTCGGGAAAAAAGGCCTTTATACCACGGATAAAGCAGCCTTAGATGCGCTGATTGTCTACTTAAAAGACCCCAAAAATGGATATTGGTTGGCAACGGTCGATGAGATTGCAACCTACATTGAAAAGCATAGATAAATCAATGTGTGGCTATTTTTTAAACTGTAACAAAGGTTTAAAATTTATTCATTAGACTTGTTTTCCGCTTCACCGCCCTCATATGAAAGAAGACGGTGATAGCAGATATGGCAAATTGATAAATTAATTAAAAATTGAACTATCTTTGGCTGAACTTTGCTGTTACAATTCCCCGCCCTTGAAAGACGAAAGCTTCGTTTTTTGAGTGGAATTTAATCTAAATGCTTAGGTTTTATACAAAATCTAAGTAAATGTTAACTACACCGGAGCATAGACAATGATCCAAATGCAAACTCAGCTGGACGTTGCTGATAACAGCGGCGCTCGCAAAGTGCAGTGTATTAAAGTCCTTGGTGGTTCGCACCGTCGCTACGCGCGTGTTGGTGACATCATTAAAGTTTCTGTTAAAGAAGCTATTCCTCGCGGCAAAGTGAAGAAAGGTGATGTTAAAAACGCAGTAGTAGTGCGTACTAAAAAAGGCGTTCGTCGTCCAGACGGCTCTTTAATCCGTTTCGATAGCAATGCGGCTGTTATCTTAAATGATAGCCATCAGCCAATTGGTACTCGTATCTTCGGCCCTGTGACGCGTGAACTACGTAACGAAAAGTTCATGAAAATCGTTTCACTAGCACCAGAAGTACTATAAGGAGTCGATCATGGCAGCAAAAATCCGTCGTGATGACGAAGTAATCGTACTAGCCGGTAAAGACAAAGGTAAGCGCGGTAAAGTGCTTTCAGTTGTAACTGAGACTGGTCGTGTATTTGTTGAAGGCGTAAATATCATCAAGAAACACCAGAAGCCTGTACCACAACTACAGCAAGCTGGCGGTATTGTTGAGAAAGAAGCGTCTGTCGACGTATCAAATGTAGCGATTTTCAATGCCGAAACTGGCAAAGCAGATCGTGTTGGTTTTAGATTTGAAGACGGTAAAAAAGTCCGTTTCTTCAAGTCTACTGGCAAAACTATTTAATAGTTGGAGTAGACGATGGCGAAACTGCATGAAGTGTACAAAGACAAAGTAGTAAAAGAGCTTTTTGAAAAGTTCGGTTACAGCTCTGTCATGCAAGTCCCTCAGATCGAGAAGATCACACTTAACATGGGTGTGGGCGAAGCCCTAGCTGACAAGAAAATTCTAGAAAATGCTGTTGCAGATCTAGAAGCAATCTCTGGTCAGAAGCCTCTAGTGACTAAAGCACGCAAATCAGTTGCTGGCTTTAAGATCCGTGAAGGTTACCCAATTGGCTGTAAAGTAACCCTACGCGGCGAGCGTATGTGGGATTTCCTTGAGCGTTTAGTCTCAATCGCGATGCCACGTATTCGTGACTTCCGCGGTGTTAGCGCAAAGTCTTTTGACGGTCGCGGTAACTACTCTATGGGCGTACGTGAGCAAATCATCTTCCCAGAAATTGATTATGATAAAGTAGACCGTGTTCGCGGTATGGATATCACAATCACTACTTCTGCGAAAACAGATGATGAAGGCCGTGCGTTATTAGAAGCGTTCAACTTCCCATTCAAAAAGTAAGGGTAGGGTTATGGCAAAGAATTCAATGAAAGCGCGTGACGTAAAACGTGCTAAATTAGTTGCACAGTACGCAGAAAAGCGTGCTGCACTTAAAGCTATCATCAGCGATGTTAAAACATCTGATGATGAGCGTTGGGACGCGGTATTAAAGCTTCAGTCTTTACCGCGTGATTCTAGCCCTTCACGTCAACGTAATCGTTGTAACATTACGGGCCGCCCACATGGTTACCTTCGCAAGTTCGGCCTAAGCCGTATCAAAGTTCGCGAAGCAGCTATGCGCGGTGAAATTCCTGGCCTTAAAAAGGCTTCTTGGTAATAGAATCACGGGAGTAAGACATGAGCTTGCAAGATCCAATCGCGGATTTGTTTACACGCATCCGTAACGGTCAGTCTGCGAAGAAGGTAGAAGTAACAATGCCAACTTCAAAGCTGAAAGTAGCTGTTGCTGACGTACTGAAAAACGAAGGTTTCATCACTGGTTATTCAGTATCAGGCGACGTAAAAGCAGAATTGACTATCGAACTTAAGTACTTCGAAGGCAAAGCTGTTATCGAAAGCATCCAGCGTGTTAGCCGCCCTGGTCTACGTATCTACAAGAAACGTGACGAATTACCGAAGGTAATGGGTGGTCTAGGTATCGCTATCGTATCAACTTCTAAAGGCCTGATGACAGACCGCGCTGCGCGTACCGCTGGTGTTGGTGGTGAAATCATTGGCTTTGTAGCTTAATCGGAGGGGAACTATGTCTCGTATTGCGAAGGCTCCTATTGCTGTTCCTGCCGGTGTTGAAGTTGCAATTAACGGCCAGGAAATCAAAGTTAAAGGTAAAAACGGTGAATTGACTCGCGTTCTTAACGACGCAGTTGAAGTTGTTCTTAACGACAACGTTATCACTACAGCACCTCGTGAAGTAGCAAATGCTTGGGCTCAAGCTGGTACTGCACGCGCTCTGATCAACAACATGATCATCGGCGTTAACGAAGGTTTTGAAAAGAAACTACAACTAGTCGGTGTTGGTTACCGTGCTGCAGTTAAGGGTAAAGTTTTAGACTTAACTCTTGGCTTCTCACACCCAGTGAACTTCGAGATCCCAGCGGGTATCACTATCGAAGCTCCAAGCCAGACTGAAATCGTTGTTAAAGGCGCAGACAAGCAGCTAGTTGGTCAAACTGCTGCAAACATCCGCTCATACCGTGAACCAGAGCCTTATAAAGGTAAAGGTGTACGTTACGCTGATGAGCACGTGCGTCGTAAAGAGGCTAAGAAGAAGTAAGGTAAGACGATGGATAAGAAAACAGCTCGTCTACGTCGTGCTAAGCGCACTCGTAGAAATATTATCGAACAAGGCACAACGCGTCTTGTTATCCACCGCACGCCACGTCACATATACGCTCAAATCGTAAACGTTGAGGGTATTGTACTGGCTGCTGCTTCTACTGTTGAAAAAGCAATTGCTGAAACAGTTAAAGGCACTGGCAACATCGAAGCTGCACAAGCAGTTGGTAAAGCAGTTGCTGAACGCGCGGCAGACAAAGGCATCGAAAAGCTTGCTTTTGACCGCAGTGGCTTTAAATATCACGGCCGTGTGAAGGCGCTTGCTGATGCAGCGCGTGAAGCCGGTCTGCAATTCTAGGAGTAGACAATGGCTAACGTAGAAGCAAAGCAACAACAGCCTGATTTGGCTGAAAAGCTAATCGCGGTAAACCGTGTGTCTAAAGTGGTTAAAGGTGGTCGTATCTTTAGCTTCACTGCACTAACTGTAGTTGGTGATGGCGCAGGTAAAGTAGGTTTTGGTTACGGTAAAGCACGCGAAGTTCCAGCTGCGATTCAAAAAGCAATGGAAAAAGCACGCCGTAACATGGTAAATGTTGATCTTAACGGTCACACGCTACAGCACCCAATCAAGGGTCGCCACGCGGGTTCTAAAGTATACATGCAGCCTGCATCTGAAGGTACAGGTATCATCGCCGGTGGTGCGATGCGTGCAGTACTAGAAGTAGCTGGTGTACAGAACGTACTTTCAAAAGCATACGGTTCTACTAACCCGATCAACATCGTTCGCGCAACAATTTCTGCTCTAGAGAACATGAACTCTCCAGAGAAGATCGCTGCGAAACGTGGTCTTAGCGTAGATGAAATCTTGGGGTAAGAAACCATGGCAAACACAGTTAAAGTAACACAAGTACGTAGCTCAATCGGTCGTTTACCGAAGCATAAAGCTACATTACGTGGCCTTGGTTTACGTCGTATCAACCATACTGTTGAGCTAGAAGATACTCCAGCAGTACGTGGTATGATCAACCAAGTTTCTTACATGGTTAAGGTTGAGGGCTAATTCGATGCAATTGAATACACTTTCTCCTGCTGCAGGTTCAAAAACTGCTGGTAAGCGCGTTGGTCGTGGTATCGGCTCTGGTCTAGGTAAGACTGGTGGTCGTGGTCACAAAGGTCAAAAGTCGCGTTCTGGCGGTAAAGTACGTGTTGGTTTTGAAGGCGGTCAAATGCCTATGCAACGCCGTCTACCAAAGTTTGGCTTCACTTCACGCAAATCACTAGTATCTGCTGAAGTTAACCTTTTCGAAATCGCGAAGGTTGAAGGCGACGTGGTAGAGCTAAGCACACTACAAGCAGCTGGTATCGTTAAGAAGAACATTCAGTTCGTTAAAGTTGTTAAATCTGGCGAAGTTTCACGCGCAGTTACTGTTAAAGGCATTAAAGTGTCTAAAGGTGCTCGCGAAGCTATCGAAGCTGCCGGAGGCAAGGTAGAAGACTAAGGAAGTACACTATGGCTAAACCAGGTCAAGATATGCAAAGCGCACAAAGTGGGCTTGCGGAGTTGAAGCGCCGATTACTATTCGTATTGGGTGCCATCATTATTTACCGTTTAGGTTCATTCGTGCCTATCCCTGGGATTGACGCCGCTGTACTTGCCGAGTTCTTCGAGCAACAAAAGGGCACCATCTTTGCCATGTTTAACATGTTCAGTGGTGGTGCGCTTGAGCGTGCATCTGTACTTGCGCTGGGTATTATGCCTTATATCTCAGCCTCGATTATCATGCAGCTATTAACGCACATACATCCTGCGATGATAGAGCTGAAAAAAGAGGGTGAGCAAGGTCGTAAGAAGATCAGTCAGTACACGCGTTACGGTACGCTCGTGCTTGCTACAATACAGTCGATCGGTATCGCAACTAACCTGCCAAATATGATGCAAGGCTTGGTTGTGAATCCTGGTTTCGGTTTCTACTTCACCGCAGTGGTGAGTTTAGTAACTGGTACTATGTTCCTGATGTGGCTGGGCGAACAAATTACAGAACGTGGTATCGGTAACGGTATCTCAGTACTGATATTTGTTGGTATTGTAGCTAACCTGCCGTCTGCAATCGGTTCGACAGCAGAAATGGCGCGCCAAGGCGATTTGAATGTCTTTATCTTAGCACTTATTGCGTTTATCGTTGTCGCGGTAACTTACATGGTAGTATTCTTTGAGCGTGGTCAACGTCGTATTGTCGTTAACTATGCGAAACGTCAGCAAGGCCGTCAGGTTTTTGCAGCGCAGAGTACGCACTTACCATTGAAAGTGAACATGGCAGGGGTTATTCCACCAATATTTGCTAGCAGCATCATTCTGTTCCCTGGTACAATTGCAAGCTGGTTCGGCCAAGGTGAAGGTCCACTTGCTGATGCACTACAAGCAGTGTCAGCTGTGTTGACCCCAGGTCAGCCTCTGTACGCAATGGTACTAGCCGCAGCGATTATTTTCTTCTGCTTTTTCTACACAGCGTTGGTGTTTAACCCACGTGAAACAGCAGATAATTTGAAAAAATCTGGCGCATTTATTCCAGGTTATCGCCCAGGTGAGCAGACGTCTAAATACATTGATAAAGTGATGACACGCCTGACATTGGCAGGTGCAATGTACATTACCTTTATCTGTCTGGTGCCCGAGTTTATGACCATGGCATGGCAAACGCCATTCTACTTCGGCGGTACATCAATTTTGATTATCGTTGTTGTTATCATGGACTTTATGGCACAAGTACAGACTCATTTGATGTCACATCAATATGATTCTGTGCTGAAAAAAGCAAACCTTAAAGGCTACGGCCGATAGGGTCTGTTACGGAGTTGAGTTATGAAAGTACGTGCTTCCGTTAAGAAAATTTGCCGTAACTGTAAAGTTATCAAACGTGCTGGTGTAGTACGTGTGATCTGCAGTGAGCCTAAGCACAAGCAAAGGCAAGGCTAAGAAATCTAGTCGTGCAGGCTAAGTTAATCACTTAGCCTGTTTCATTGGTAAAACTTGAATGTCGGTTGGGTATCCTGTACGGGCTTTCCAACAAGATGATAATCAGGTTTATTTATAGGAGATATGTTAGTGGCCCGTATCGCAGGCATTAACGTTCCTGACCATAAGCATGCTGTTATTGGTTTAACAAGCATCTATGGTGTAGGTAAAACTCGCGCTAAGGCTATCTTAGCTGCGACAGGTATCGCTGAAACTACTAAAATCGGCGAGTTAAACGACGAAACTCTTGACATCCTTCGTGAAGAAGTTGGCAAGTACACTGTTGAAGGTGATCTTCGTCGTGAAGTAACACTAAACATCAAACGTCTTATGGACCTTGGTTGTTTCCGTGGCTTACGTCACCGTCGTTCGTTACCACTACGTGGTCAACGTACTAAGACTAACGCGCGTACTCGTAAGGGTCCACGCAAGCCTATCAAGAAATAAGGTGGGGTAAGTTATGGCAAAAGCACCAATTCGTCGTAAAAAGGTCAAAAAGCAAGTTGTTGACGGTATGGCTCACGTTCATGCTTCTTTCAACAACACTATTGTGACCATCACTGACCGTCAAGGTAATGCTCTTTCTTGGGCGACTGCGGGTGGTTCAGGTTTCCGTGGTTCTCGTAAGTCTACTCCGTTCGCTGCACAGGTTGCTGCTGAGCGCGCAGGTACTGCTGCACAAGAGTATGGTCTTAAGAACCTAGAAGTATTCATTAAAGGTCCAGGTCCAGGCCGTGAGTCTGCTGTACGTGCATTGAATGCTGCTGGTTTCCGTATCACAAACATCACTGACGTGACGCCAATCCCACATAATGGTTGTCGTCCACCGAAGAAACGTCGCGTATAATTAATAGGTTAGGAGAAAGAACATGGCAAGATATTTGGGCCCTAAGCTCAAGCTGAGTCGTCGTGAAGGTACTGACCTGTTCCTTAAAAGCGGCGTAAGAGCAATTGACTCTAAGTGTAAACTAGAAACAGCACCTGGTCAGCACGGCGCACGTAAAGGTCGTCTATCTGACTACGGTTTACAGTTACGTGAAAAGCAAAAAGTTCGTCGTATCTACGGTGTACTTGAAAAGCAATTCCGCAACTACTATAAAGAAGCTGCTCGCCTTAAAGGTAACACAGGTGAAAACTTGTTACAGCTTCTAGAGCAACGTCTAGACAATGTTGTATATCGCATGGGTTTTGCAAGCACACGTGCTGAAGCACGTCAGCTAGTAAGCCACAAAGCGATTATGGTTAATGGTCGTGTTGTGAACATTCCTTCTTTCGTTATTACTCCAGAAGATGTAGTAGTAATCCGTGAGAAGTCTAAGAAGCAAGCGCGTATCATCGCTGCTCTAGAGTTGGCTGAGCAACGCGAAAAGCCAACTTGGATTGAAGTTGACGGTAAGAAAATGGAAGGTACTTTCAAGCGCCTACCTGAGCGTTCTGATCTGTCTGCGGACATTAATGAACAACTAATCGTCGAACTTTACTCGAAGTAAAGTTAAGAGTTAAGAGAGGATAAAATGCAGGGTTCTGTAACCGAATTCCTAAAACCAAGATTAGTCGATATCGACGCTATCAACTCAACCCGTTCTAAAGTAGTTTTAGAGCCTCTAGAGCGTGGCTTTGGTCACACTTTAGGTAATGCTTTACGTCGTATTCTTCTTTCGTCTATGCCGGGTTGTGCTGTGACAGAAGTAGAGATCGACGGTGTATTACACGAGTACAGCGCGAAAGAAGGCGTACAAGAAGACATCATTGAAATCCTGTTAAACCTTAAAGGTTTAGCAGTTACTTTAGAAGGTAAAGATGAAGTTTTCCTTACCCTGACTAAGTCTGGTGTAGGCCCTGTGACTGCGGCTGACATCCAGCACGACGGCGATGTAACAATTGCTAATCCTGAGCACGTTATTTGTCACTTAACTGCTGACAATAGCGATATCAGTATGCGTATCCGTGTTGAGCGCGGTCGTGGTTATGTTCCGGCGTCAAGTCGTTTATCCTCTGATGACGATGAGCGTCCAATTGGTCGTCTGTTGCTAGATGCATCATTCAGTCCAGTTGAGCGTATTGCGTACTCGGTTGAATCAGCCCGTGTTGAGCAGCGTACTGACTTAGATAAACTAATTATCGATATGGAAACTAATGGCACACTAGATCCTGAAGAAGCGATCCGTCGTGCATCTACAATCCTAGCTGAACAGCTAGAAGCGTTTGTAGACTTGCGTGATGTTTCTGAGCCAGAAGAAAAAGAAGAGAAGCCGGAGTTTGATCCGATTCTACTTCGTCCTGTTGATGATTTAGAGCTAACGGTACGTTCTGCAAACTGTCTGAAAGCCGAGCAAATTCAATATATCGGTGATCTGGTACAGCGTACTGAGGTTGAGCTTCTTAAGACGCCAAACCTTGGTAAGAAATCTCTAACAGAGATTAAAGACGTGCTAGCTTCTCGTGGTCTTTCTCTAGGCATGCGTCTAGAAAATTGGCCACCTGCAAGTCTAGCTGAATAATCAGATTACTATATTAGTTTAGTTAGAAGGATAGGGTCATGCGCCATCGTAAGAGTGGTCGTCAATTAAACCGTAACAGCAGCCATCGCAAAGCGATGTTCAGCAACATGGCTGGTTCTTTGGTGAAGCACGAAATCATCAAAACAACTTTGCCTAAAGCGAAAGAGTTGCGCCGTGTAATTGAGCCTTTAATCACACTGGCTAAGACTGACAGCGTAGCAAACCGTCGTTTAGCGTTTGCTCGCACGCGTGATAAAGAAGTAGTTGGTAAATTGTTCTCTGAGATCGGTCCACGTTTCGCGGATCGTCCAGGTGGTTACACTCGTATTCTTAAGTGTGGCTTCCGTACAGGTGACAATGCACCAATGGCTTATATTGAACTACTTGATCGCCCAGTTGCGACTGAAGAAGTTCAAGAAGACGCGCAGTCTGCAGAGTAAGTCTTTATAAGACACGAGAAAGCCGAGCATTAGCTCGGCTTTTTTGTTTTTAAAAACTCCTATTATCACAGTTTTTCTAAAATCCTTTCTTAGCATTAAGCACGGCAGCATAATATTCCTCCCTTTATTAGCTTATATAGCTAATAAAAGAACGAAACCGCTATGATAAAAGGTCTGGTTTGTACTTTTAATGTACAAAAAATGGAGGTTTAGTTTGTTTTTTATTCGAAATGCGTGTTTTTATAAGTTTTTTATAAAAAGTACTTGATCCAAATTCAGATCTCCCTATAATGCGCACCCACTGACACGGAGCAACACGCACAAAAGCAAGAAGCAAAGTGAAGGTTAAAGCCAAACTGAAAGCTTAATTGAAAATAAATTAAATTTTCTAGTTGACTTTAAAAGTGAAGCGGTTAATATGGCGCTCCACTTCGCAGCAG
>NZ_JAKFZS010000033.1 GCF_021654285.1 Pseudoalteromonas luteoviolacea
CGTCGGTAATGCCAATATTCTAAGCTAGATGATAAATTACAATGTGGATAAGAAATAAGTGGGTCTTGATGTTGCTGTTATTTGGCATAGGGGTAGCATGCTTAAGGTAATCTCAAAAAAGATCAAATCATTTGAAAAACCAAAACCATTAGAAATTCTTGTCGAATTAATTAAAGCTGCTGAAGAACAACATACACGTAAAATAGTTCATAAATGTCATAGTAGCCAAAAACTAGAGCCTTGGTACGCTTCTATTATCAAGGGGTCAAAAAACTTCTTTATGGGCGTTTCAAGCGTATGGAAAAAACAAGTACTTATAAAAGCGTAGCATTTTTGGTTCTGTTACTTAAGGGGCAGAAACCTAACACTTTTATTAAGCACAGATTACTGTATTCGAACGTTAGAATGCTTGAAAAGCATCTGATTATTCAATTAAATCATAATTATCGTAAATTTATTAATAAAATCATGGCTAAATTATGTACAGTTTGTTCTGATTTCATATAGAGGTAGTCGTCTACAAAGACGTGCGAACTTCACAGGGCCGAAATCACTACTGTCAGATCTAAAACAAGCAAATGGAATTGCGTGTATTACTCATCTTTGAGCATCGTGCTTCTTTTGCCTGCTGGCAATGCAATATTTCAGAGTTAACTTTAAAGGGATGAAATTAATGAGTGAAACAACGAACACAGAGCCAACAAACCCGGAATCTACAACCGCAGTACCAGAGCCATCGTCGGAATTTGAGCAATATAAATTGTCAGAAAAGTGGCTAAAACGTTTTAAATTACTTAAAAATCTAGGTGCTGATTCACAATCTATGTTTTCAATTATGAAAACCCCTGAGTTTAAGGGGTTGTCAAACTCAGAGCGGATCAGTGTTTCGCTAAATTTCTTCGTGCTGTTTTTTGGGCCGCTTTATTATCTTATCAAGAAAATGTGGATGAAAGCTGGCTTCATAATTGCGAGTATTTGGGTGTTCAATGGCCTACTGTATTTAGTTCAAGGTCTTTTAGGCTTCCAATTTCCATCTGTAATTTTTTGGGTAGTGCCTAATGTTATATGTGCACAAATGGCCTGTCATGACTATTACAAGCATGTAACTGCCGAAGAAAAAATATGGCCTCAAGTGCCAGAGTTTTTCAAAAAGCCTGTAGGGATAATTTCATATTTAGTTGTTGCACTGGTCTTTTTGATGGTGATCGCGACTCTGTCAACCGTTTGATGGTTATCGTATCGAAGGGGGGGAACTCCCTTTGATACAAATCTTAATCTATATCTTTGTTTTTTTAATTTTCTTTTAATAAAGAGCACTAAATTTTATTCACATTGTAAGTAACATTACATTACTTTTATACAGAAAAGATGCTCACAGTGACATGAATCAATCGATTTATATGAACCGTATTGTAACTATTTATTAATTATGCTGAAAGGTGAGCCACTAACTTTAATGGAGTCTCGAACTACCTAGCTGTCATATAGTGTAATGTATTTTTATTACATGCTTTCCTAAGGTTTATTTTTAATTTTAGAAATTTAGAAATAAGCAACTCAAGGTACTAATGGATTATGACAGCTAATAAATTTATCTTTTATCTAGATGGTTCAGCGAAAGGCTCTAACATAAAATTTATCTGGAATAAAATGTACGCAATTGATAACAATGTATATTGTTATGCAAATGATTCGCCACACAATAATTTTTCGGGTGTTTTTGTAACGCCCTCGGAAAATGAATTAACAATTGATATAAAAGCCAAACGACATAAGACTGCTAAACCGGCTTGTTGGTACAAGGAATCTGTTGATTTTGAAGTCGCAAAAATGATTCATACTAAAGGCGGTAGTGCTGAACCTAAAGAGCTAAACTTTGCCATCAAAGGCTCATTGATAATCAATAATGAAGTATTTGAAATATGCCTTGGACAGGGTAGCTACTCAGGTAGTGTAAATAATTGGCATCTGTGTTCAATGTCAATAGATGCGGACAGTAATTCTAAATCAGGGATGCTAGGGGGTAAATACTACCTTTCCCAAAGTGGTTCAAATAGCTTCGATATTAAGTGTGTTTCGGATATGAAGGCTTGCCATGACAATGATTTTATATTGTCTATTGAAGGGCATGAAATTGAAGATTTGAAATTTGATTTAGTAGATCACAGCATTACAAGTTCTCAACCATTTGCTGGGGTCTGTTGTTCCTGTGATGGTGGTAAAGGGATCATCACGGTTAAAGCTGGGCGCAAAAAATCTAGTGCCGTGGCGATGTGGTTCAATGATCAGATTGATAACAACAAGTCTATACTTGGAACCTTAGTTCAAAGTGAACTGAATGGTGTTATAGAAAAATATGTCCATAAACATACTGGTCTGACTGTTGATATGGATAAACTATCAACTAGGATGATAGCTTGCTCTTCAATAGATAAGGTGCCTAATGAGTTAAATTTTGCGGTAAAAGGCACGTTGAAATGTAAGGTAGACGGCAAGTACTATACTGTTGAAAACCTTCTTTTATCACAAGGTTCATTTGCCGATTTACGTAATAATTGGTGGCTAGGATCGAACCAAATGTATGGAGCGTCTGTTTCTGGCCTAGGTGGTGCGTTATGTGGAAAAGTAACGGATGATAAGAAATCATCAAATTTGGTTATATGGAGCTCTTTTCTCAATTTGTCGGTCAATAGTATTTCTTTGCACTTTATTGATATTCACGATGGAAGTGCTGTACTGCTCCAAGATAAAATTTTCGATTTTGAAGTTTAAAATCAATTTCAGAGAAAAGCTTCAATGAAATGCATTGAAGCTTTTCTTCGTTTAACCTGTTGGTACTGAGAAATGGTGATTGTTTTTTATTAAAGTTAGTTGATATACAAAGAATTGAGTAAACTAATTTTAGCCCCCAGGTAAGAGTTGCCTATATTTTCTTCAATCTAGTGATCGGAAGGTGAATTTTACTATCCGTAAACCATTTTAATATCAAAGGTTCTTTTGCATCATCAATGGTTTCGACGCTAACATCCTTGCCCGTTCCCATATTGACTTGAGCGTGCTCATTTTTATTCACATCCAAAACCAGCGCTAATCTACTGCCTTTTATTAACTTTCTTGCAGTCATTCGAGTATTCACTAACGGGAGTTTGGTTTTTTGGTTTGGTGTAAGCAGTTGGCGTTTTGAGCTGTTATTCGCATAACTAGCTCGGCTTCGGTAGTGGGCCAGATGAAATGTTTGACCGTCAGGCATAAGTTGATAAAGATTAAAGCCAATATCTACGTCCTTTTTGTTAATTGAGATAAATACGTGGCCTGACGGTGCACCAGCGTATTGCATATCTTGTTCAAATGCGTCAGAAACAAACACCACCCCAGTTTCATCAGGTAACTTTGGGAGTATCACGTTCATATAGTCAATATTATGCTGTATTTTTCTATCAGCAAGGTCAACAACTTGAGTGTGGAGAGCTATTGGGTTTGGCTTTTGTTTTAATAAAGACTGGTACTTGCTCTTAGAGGGGGTGCCTAAGTAAAAATCTATACCTTGCTGGTTTAGTTGCTCGTAACTGTCAACGTGGTGCCAAGTATTATTTCCCATAAGTTGGTAGTTAATTTTATTTTTTACAAGATCGGGGGCTGGTGCATTATTTAAAACATGGTCAAACCATTCAAATACTACTTTTTCAGTGTCTTTTTGTAATGCTACGGGGTCTAGTTTGTAGTTTGTAACATGACTGTTTGGTAAAGCTTGAGCAGTCCAGTGATCATAAGGGCCAATGAGTAAGCTATGTTTGGCTTTTGGATTATATTTATAGTGCTCTTTCATATAATGAATAGCGGATATTTGTCCACCGTCAAAATAGCCTGTGATTGAGAGTACAGGAATATTGATGTCAGCAAACTCTTCACCATAAGGGACCATGGATTTGTAGTAATCATCAAAACTCGGGTGACTTAAAAATTTTTGAAATAACGGGTTGGGGCGTCCTTCAATTTTATCTATATCTTTAAAAGCGCGGCCACTGGTAAATAACGTTTTGTTTAAGTTGTTCCAGTGCGCTCTGTTAGCATATTCGCTATTATCCATGGTTTTATTGTTTGTCACATGAAAGCCCCATTGGTAGTTAGCGGTCAGAAATACGTTATTTTCCATCGGTAAACCAAGGGCTGGGTGCGCTGCTGTATAAGGAGCAATGGCTTTTAATGCAGGGTGTTTATATTTTGCTGCAGCCCACTGTGTATAGCCATTATAACTTCCGCCATACATCACCACTTGACCATCACTCCAGCTTTGTTTGCTAATCCAATCTATGAGCCTATGTGTGTCTATTCCTTCATTGACCCATGGTTCAATTTTGTTTTTACTTAATCGCTTACCACGAGAATTGACAACAATACCGACATAACCTTGTAAAGCAGCGAATTTTGCCGTTTTTATATGGCGGCTTTCATCTGCGTATATCGTAAATTGAAACGCTGCAGTGTAAGTTTTGTTTCTGTTTTTAGGCCTAACAATAGTTGCTGTATGCTCGACTCCTTGTTTTGTAGTAATTAAATATGCTGGTTCAATAATGAAATCTTCTTGCCATTTTTTTTGAATAAGTGGTTGTGCAATAACGTAGATATGTTTGCTAACTTTCAAATTCATTGCGCTTGATGCAAGCTTAATAAGTTGCTGTTCGCTGAGCGCTTTAACGCCTTTAATATCCTTAACAGTATTCGCTAGCTGTTTGCGCTTTTGCTTGTAAGTCATATTTAAATTGTTTTCATATTGATATAGCGCAGTGTAGTTTAAGGAATCAAGCTTTTGCATGATCTGTTGCTTAAACGTCAATTGATGACTCTCTTTATTACTTACACTATAAAATTGTTGATACTCTAAGATTGCTAAAGTTGAATGGGCTGTTAGGTTGCTTTGTGCGCTTAAATCTAGCGAGCCTTGTAATATTAAACTTAGACTGGCTTTTATGGCATCCGGTTGTTTTGATATTGCTTCACTAGGTAGTTGTTTAATTAATGGTAATAGTGAATTAAAAAAAAGCTCAGACTCTACAATCTGAGTTATGTTTGTCTCGCCATGAGATAGTAGCTCAATTAGCTTGGTTGGTAACCGGTATTGCTCGTTCTTCGCTGCCTGTGTTGGGTGAGGTATACTCATCGCTAAGAAAACTACAATTAAAGCAATTACTTTCGCGATAATTTTAGATAAAATGCACATTTCTGATTTCCTAATTTTAATAATCGAAATCAGTTTATTTTTTGGTTTTTTTAAAGTACTGATAATTAGAAAACTTTTTATGACTTTTTATGACTAAAAATATTAACCATAGAATACAATCACTTAAAAACAATAAAGAGATGTGATGCATTGGCAAATTGGTGAAATTAAGTTTTGTGATAAAACTCTTACAATAAGTTTTGATGACAAAGAGATACAGCTTGAACCCATGGTTTCGGAGGTGCTGCGTTTTTTTTGTTTAAATCCACAAATTTTGGTGTCTAGAGACGAGCTGATTGAACAGGTATGGCAAGGGCGCATCGTGACTGATAATGCAGTTAACCGTGTGATCACAAAACTACGAAAAGCATTGAATGATGATCCTAGAAAACCCTTTTTTATTGTAACTTACCCAAAGAAAGGCTATCAGTTTATTGCACCTGTTAGAATACTAGAAGATAAACCAAGCCCTCAATTTCATGCTAGAAACATCAGTTCACATATTGAAAAAAATAACCATATGTCGGTGTTAACACCAAGTATTGTCGCTATATTTGTACTCATCACTATATATTTGTTGCTTCAGAACAATTCAAAATCAGCAGCTGAACTCTTAACAAGCGTAAACGCATTAACACGTGAGCCTGGTTTAGAGTTGAATCCTCATATATCTCCCGATGGTAATTATCTATTATTTACAGAAGTACATAATGGAAACATCAGTTTAAAATTGAAAACGCTTGATACCGAAGGTGTTGAAATTATTGACCATGGTCTTGATTCTTGGGAAGGGCCAGGTGCGTGGCGCAAAGACGGTAAAGCTTTCGTATATCTGACAACTACTTCTAATAGTTGTCAATACTTTATGAGGAGTTTCGAAAACGGAAAGTTTAGCAAGCCAGAGTTAATCCACAATTGTCATACAGGAAGTTATGGAAAAATTATTTTTACACATGACAATGACTTGCTTGTTTTTAATGAAGCAAAGTATCCAGGTGGTCCCTTTTATCTATATTCTTTACAACTATCTAGCGGCAAAATAACTAGACTTGAACAGCCCAAAATCGGACTTGGTGGATACAGCCAGTTTGATTTGCACCCGACAGAAAATCAACTGCTAATTAGTGCCGTTGACAAGCAATTATCTACAGGTTTGTATGTGATTGATATTGAGCATAACCGATTTGACCATTTGTTTGATAATGAAGGCGGGGCTGTTTGGGATCACTCAGGCGATCGTATCGTATTACTTGGTGGCTACCCTGCCAATGAAATTGTGAGTTATGACTTAACAGGTCAAGATAGAGCGGTACTTTATTCCAATAGCCACTCTTTATTTGGTTTAAGTCGTCACTCTAATGGCAAAGGGTACTTGTTTAGTACAGGGGCTAGAGATCGCAATATCACTTATTACTCGATGACCGACTTAGTTGAACAAACAGTCGCTGCAACTTCAGTAGATGAGCGACTAGCTCGGTTCTCACCCGGTAGTCAAACTATTGCATACATTAGTTTGGCAACAGGTAGTGAGCAAATATGGCTATATGATTTTAATAGTCACCTTAAAACTGTACTTTCTAAGTTTGATGAAGAACAATATTTTATTGATTTAAAGTGGTCTTTTGATGGTCAAGATCTCTTTGCTCTAACCCACAACGCGCTTTTTAAAGTGTCAGTAAATAGTGGCCTAGTTAAACAGTTGAAAATACCTCATGCTGAGATTAGTGGCCTTTCAATAAAAGATGAGCAAACGATTGCTTTTAGTTTAAAGGGTGCAGATAAGTGGAGAGTACATTATTACGATCTTCGTAACGACAAATTATCAAGTGCTGACCCCAAGTGGCAATTTGTCTCTTATTCTAAATATTCTGAAGATATAATATGGCAAGATATTCATGGTGCCTATTTTACTGGATTAGATTTTTCACCTGTTGTGTCTAAGAAAATCAATACAATTCCGTTTGTTGTTCAAAGCAGGTTTAATTTACAAAAAAAAGCGAACGAGTGGTTGTGGCAGCGAGCAAAATCACGAAGATATCAACTGTTTCAATATAACGACATCACAAATCAGCAAAAGTTACTAATTACATCAGATACCAGTGACTTTGACTGGCATAGTAATTTACTGTTGTACAACTCGATACATTATGCAAATTCGGACATTTATTCAGTATTACCAAAGTAACTTCGAGAAGGGTATGCATTTGCTTTTTAAAAGTGAATTTCGAGCCTTTCCTCAGATTTAACGTAATGCTGTTTTGGATGTTTACTTCTATGAATGTAGTCAAATGTAGATAGTTAAGAGTTGTTCTCTCTTTTTATTGACTAAGCTCTATCAAGCTTCATCTTGTTCTGTAGTTCTGTAGTTCTGTAGTTCTGTAGTTCTGTAGTTCTGTAGTTCTGTAGTTCTGTAGACTATGAGACGGTAGCTTGGAAAGGTTAGAATCTTGAAACATCGTGTTTTTAGGCTAAGTTTTATGTATCTCGACTGACTGATTACTCTCACACAACAATGGCGAGTATGGTTACTCAACATGGATGCTATTACTTGTGTTAACTGACTTTTCACAAGGAAAATGAATTCGGACACCCTTCGTTAATGTTACTTTTTTATGAGTGATCCTTCTAGACAATCTAAATAAAGTTGCAGCACATGAAACTAGATAAAAAACTCTACCTTTCCTTTGGCATTATTGTCATGTTAATGATTATCTCAAGTGCCGTGACTTGGATGCAAGTTACTGCACTATCTGAAGTGACGGAGGAAGTACACAGCGATGATGTTCCCGCTGCAATTTACTATTTGCAACTCATGGATGAAATCGGAGACATGCATGTCGAGTTACTTGATTACGTAGTAGGTAATGAAAGTAAAAAAGCGGAGTTTTATGATAACTATAATGAATTTATGGATGTCTACAGAAACTTGAGGCCACTAGAATCAGCTACAGAGTCTGATAGAGCAAAAATGGCAGAGATAGAGAGTATTGTAAATGAGTTTAAGTCAAGGGCAGAAAGTGAAGTCTTCAATGTTTATGACCCTGTTACAGAAAGGTGGGCCTTCAAATTTGTCGATGAACTCGAAAATTCAGTGGGCGCTGAACTTGAGATGTTACTCGATAGGCTAAAAGAAGAGGAGTTCGCGGATGCACTTAAAACTACAGATATTGTTGAGGCTGTCTCTGATGATCTACCCGGTGTGCGTTTATATTTAGAAATGGTTGACGAAAAAGGCGATATGCTGGCCTCGCTTACAGAATTTATGACAGGTGAACTGGATGAGAAAGAAGCTTTTGAGGAAGGTTCGAAAAGATTTATAAAGTATCTAGAGCTGCTAAGACCATTAGAGAGAAAACCAATTGAAGTGACAAATCTGAACAAAATAAAGCTGTTACATGATGAATTGTATGAGGGAGCGCACGAAGTTTTTAAACGTTTTGACCCGAGTGCGAAATCAAAATCAGTTGCCGTTGTACATGAGCTTGAAGTGGTTTTGTTTGAAAAAATGGAAGCGATTTTAGATAAATCGACAAATGAGGAAAAGGCTGATGCTGAAAGCGCTTTGATTAAGCTTGACTCGGACATGCGAGGGATGCTTAAGGTTATTTTTGTATTAACGACACTAGCTGCCGTTGGTAGCGGTGTTGTCGCATACATACTAAGTAACTCACTTTCTTCACGAATTACGAAAGTGCTCAATGTGGCCAGCGAAACCGCTAGAGGAAATTTGTCCTTACAACCACTTGAACATGAAAGTAAAGACGAAATCGATGGGTTAGCGAGTGCGTCAAATGAAATGGTAAAATCATTGAGTAATCTGATACGTAATGTAGATCAAGTGGCTAGTAATGTAGAGCTTTCAGTTGAAGATATCGCTGAAATAAATCAGAGAATAGCAAATTTAAGCCAAAGTAGCTCTGCACAATCGGCTATTATTGCTGCAGAAATTGAGCGTATGAGTGTAACCGTTTCTGAAGTCGCACAGCGAGCAAAAGATGCCGCCGATCACGCTGAGAGTGCCCGAGATTTGGCTGATCAAGGTGGAGGAGTGGTAAGGCATACTGTTGAAGAAATAACGAATGCAGCGAGTGAAGTACAAAAAACGGCAACTACTATTACTAGTTTAGGCGATTTAAGTGCACAAATTGGAGATGTGATTGGCGTAATTGGTAGTATTGCTGAGCAAACAAATTTACTTGCTTTGAATGCTGCTATTGAGGCTGCAAGAGCAGGTGAGCAAGGGCGTGGGTTCGCCGTTGTTGCAGATGAAGTCAGAACGCTTGCAGAGCGAACCACAAAAGCAACTGGAGAGGTATCTTCTACAGTTCAAGCAATTCAAGATAAAACTCAAGTGGCTGTTAATGCAATGAATGTTAGTGTCGAGCAAGTAAATAACAGCGTTGAGCTAGCCCAGCAAGCAGGTGGTTCACTAAATGAAATTGTTAGCGGTGCACAAGAAATTGCGGGTATGATCCAATCCATCGCTATTGATACAGAAGAGCAAGCCAGAGTAGCTGCAGACATGTCGAAAGAGATTGTACAAGTAGATGACTCGAGCAAACGGTCTTTATCTGATACGCAAAATGCAGAAATTGCTGCGAACAAGTTGAAGGAACAATCTGCTGAGCTAGTAAAGCTACTAGAAGAGTTTAGACTCTAGACTACAGCTTTAATCACAAAAACTTTTAAAGAACACCGTGATCTGAAATCTTGACACTGTACACTAACAGTGTCTTACTTTTATTACCATTCATTAGTTTGTTTGTTATTTGTTCATAAAACCCTAAGTGTAGGTTAATAGCTGATACATCATTTTTTTGGCCCTCAATCGCTCTGCAAAATAAAAAATATTTTAAATATAATCTCACCTATATTTACAATAGTTTGGTTTTTATTCTTTCTGTGGTTTTTATTTCGCCATTTGTTTATAGGTTTTGATAATTATTTTACTTTTAGGTACAATCTTAACTTAAATTAATATAAGAAGGCCTAAAAGGGACTTTAGAAGTATGAAAAAATTTAAACACTCATCTATCGCAATTGCTTTATCAATAGTACTTTCAGGTTGTGGTGGTGGCTCTAGCGATAGCCAATCCACTGAAAACGTTGCATCTGAGACCTTGAGTAACTCGAAAGATAAGACCTTTTCTGAGTTAGATACAGCTGCGAACTCTCTTGTTCAAAGCAGATATACTGGACAAGAAAGTAAGGCTGAAATAAGCCCTGAGCTTGTGCAACAAGCTTTTGTTTACATGCTCGATGATTCAGCTAGCTCATTTACGGATTTCGATTTTCCCGGTATTCAAAGTCACGTGAAAAGTGATGGAACTATAAGCGGCACGGAGCGCTGTGCCAGTGGTGGTTCGGTTAATTACTCTGGTTCAGCAAGTGAGTCTGGCAGCGGCGTTATTTCCGCGAAATTTACCAATTGCTCTAACTATTCGGATACGAATATTTCAGGCAATATTACCGTTAAAATCTCTGTTGATACTAATCAGCTAGGTATTTACTTTGATGCACTCCAAATGTCCTCTCAAGGAAAATCTCAAAAGTTAACTGGTAGTCTCAACGCGGCTCAAAGCGACCTTAATGCTCATGTTGGGTCCGTCAGCATTACTCAAAATATTCTTCTTGAGGATCACAATGGCGATCAAATTGTGTCTAAGATGAGAATTAATGGGAGCTCAGATCGTAACTGGGATGACGGTCTAAATATGTCTGGCTCAATCATGTTTAACGACTCTGGCATTTTGACTGTTGATGCAAAAGACTTAACAGGTTATGCGCCAAGCTATGATAGTGGCGAGATTAAATTTACAGGGAAGAATTCAAGTGCCACTATTTCATTTTCTGATAGCTTCCCTACTTATTATCTAGACTCTGATTTAGATAATGAGAATGACTTAGGCACATATATCACAAATATTAACGAATTTATTTATGGTACTCAAACAGATATTAACCCAGTGCCAATAGATGCTATGTCATTGCCACCTAAAGTAGGTAACCCTTTCAATTTAGTTTATATGCCTGATACTACGATGCCTATCATCGTTGAGGCTGGCTATTACTCAGATGAAGATACAGCGATAGAAGACTTAGTTGTTAGCTTCGAATGGTATGTCAATGATGAATTAGTTGAGGGAGAGTACACGAATACACTGCCAGCAGGTGTTGCAGTTTTTGGTGATGTTCTAGAGGTCGCGATGAGAGTATCTGATGGCGCAAACTCAGTCCTAAGTTATCGTACATCAATTACGTTAGAGGATGCACCTAATTACGTTGAAGTTACGGGGCTCCCAGACACTATTTCTGCGGATCAACGTGTTGTGTTCACCGCAAAAGTTGTGGATCCTGATAATAAATCTGCAGCCCAAACGGGTACTTTGATTGCATCACCAGAAGGCGCCACAGTTGACGAGAATGGTCAAATAACTTGGAATACGCCTTCAGAAATGTTGTTTTCATCTCAGGACTATTTCTTTACTTTTGCAACTGGAGATGAATCAAACCCGAGTGAGACGGCGATTAAAGTCACTGTTAATTCTCAAAAATCGTTGCCGATTGCACGCTCAGGTGTCGAAGTTCCTAAAATACAAAACAATTTCATAATTGATGACTTCGACGGTGATAAAAAGAATGAAATACTCACGACCGATAATTCAAATCGGGTGATGTTAATCACATATAACAATGAAACCCCCGAGCAAAAGTGGTTATATCCATATTCACTAGCCGAATACAGCACTATTAAGAGCATTTTTGCTGCTAATACCGATGAAGATCCTGAAAAAGAGATTTATGTTCTTACAGGGGAAGGTCTAAGTGTTATTGATGATTTAAACTCAGAAGCTCGCACACTCTTAAAATTCGAAAAAGAGGCCGTATTTGGCGCATTTAGAGATATAAATAACGATGGTGTACCTGAGTTGGCTGTTTTGCTTCAGCATGAAGATAGCTATTATTCAGCAAAAACGCTTGCTGTATATTCTTTTGAAAAGCCAGATGAACCATTATTTGAAACTGTTTTAAACATCGCTAATACAGTGAGTTTTGGTAATGTCGATACAGACGAAAACGTAGAACTTATTGTAAACTCAGGTCTAGTGTACGATACCGCTACTTGGGAAAATCAATGGTTAAGTAGCAATGAGTTCGGTGAAAACAACTTTATTATTGCTGATATCAATGGAGATGGTGTTGATGAAATTATTGGCGATAAAAATGGTGTGACTGTTTATTCGGCAGTTGATAAAGCTCAACTTGCTAGTTTAGATATCTACAACAATAATTGTAAAATAGCCGCAGCAAATCTTGATAATGATGCAAGTGATGAACTCATTGTTGGAAGTTGTCAATGGGGTAAATTGCATGCCTATAAATATGATAGTGAAAATGCGCTTACCGAGCTGTGGAACGCTGACGCGATAGACAATGATACAGCATCATTTCAGGTGGGTGACAGTGATAATGACGGAAAACTTGAAATTGTATGGGGCACTGGCATTTATGATTCAGGAGCTGATAAGTTAGTAACAGCGGATATCAATAGCGAAAGCGTTTCGGTTAGACAAGATCAAATAGCACCTCAGCTTGATAGCTTTGTAACAGCAGGATGGGCTAAAGGGGCTGGAAATATTGAAAAAGCCATTTTCTATGTACCAAATAGCAACTCTGGCTATGATGGTGGGCGTGTAGTTCAAATGGATGAAAATGGTGCATTCACCCCATCAGATGAAATTTCAACTAATTGGAATGACGATAAAGCAGCAATTACTGCTGACTTTAACAATGACGGTTTGACAGAGTTACTGCTTCCGAATACCGCACTCTATAGTACGGCATTGGGTGTGATGGACCTTGCTACTTATGATATTTCTTATGAGTTGCCAATTGATTCTAATGACAGACTAGTTGGTGTTGATGCTGCTGACATAAATGGTGACAATATTCCCGATGCAATTTATAGCACGCAAAACTATGTCAAAGTTGTGGATGTAAATAACCAAACATTACTATCTAGCTTTGTAGTTTCAGGTCCGATAAAAGATTTTAGTCTGACTGAAAATGATGCTTTAAATATGTTGGTAGCGTCTGATGAATTAACTTTACTCTCATTCTCGAATGGTGGTTTTTCTGAGAAAAGTAAATTAGATCAAAGGTGTGTTCAGGTAGAGTATTTTAATTTTGATAGTGATGCAGAGCTAGAAGTTGCATGTTTATATAACGAAGATGAGTATTATTCAGACAGTGACTTATCACTTATAGTATATGAAGTTAATGGCGATGAATTCGAGCAAGTGCATAAGAAAGCACTGAATGAAAATGTCATTGATTTTACGGTTTCTCCAACAAATAAAAATCACCAACAACTGATATTTGCGACTCAAAGTGGTGATAGCTGGAGTAATTCTTCATATTCTAACGTATTATTTACAGATTCTTTTGGTAATAAAATCAGCCGAAGCCCTGATTTACTTGGTAGGCCTTCAAAAGATGCACTAAAAGTTAGATTGGATGAAAAAGGCAAGCTTAATTTGCTGCTTTCTACGTCGTCGGCCATGTATCAAGTACATTAATTTGCTTTTTTAGCTCTTAAAGAGCGTGTAACTACGAAGTTCGAAATAGACAAGCCCTAGCAACAATACTAGGGCTTTTTTATTGGTTCAATCTACTAAATCAGAGTTGAAAAGGAGTATCACGAGGGTAATGTTGAGCCTTTTTTAACATCGTAAGTTGATTATGGCTCCTCGAAATTTAAAAAATTAAGTAGGCTTTAAATTTTAATACTTAAGAAAGTTAGTGGCGATAGTGAAGGGGTAGCATTGTTCTTGTTGATGAAAAAGACTTTATTGTTTAAATGTTTTAGTGCAATGTTCTATAGTTAAGCTGTTATAGATTCCTTTTTAATAAGTCGCAACACTTATATTTTAATTGGTTTTAATTGTCATTTATAACTCTAAATCTAAGTTGCAAATAACCACTCTTACTTTCTAAAAAAGTTATAATAACACACATGTCATAACCATCATTAATCTCAGAGTTTACCTATGTTCGCGTTTCAATAAAAGCGTAAAGTTCATTTGCTAATTATTTTAGAAACGTCCGTGTACTTATAGAGCAAAGGGATTGTGTAAGTTTCATCTGGAGAATTAATAAGAGCTTGTCTAAGCTCCCTATATGAAGCATCTAAACACGTGGGACCCCTTTGGAACATATAGCATTAGACCCACAAATAATTTCGATTACATGGACGTTACTGTGTACTGCATTGGTGTTACTTATGCAACCCGGCTTTACTTGCTTCGAAAGTGGCTTGGTACGGAGTAAGAATAACATTAATGTTGCTCTAAAAAACGTTGCCGATTTTTGTATCAGCGGAGTATGTTTTTGGCTCATTGGTTATGGCTTGATGTATGGAGCGAGTCAAAGCGGGTTGTTTGGCAAAGATCAGTTTGCTTTGAATAGCTACGATGATCCGTCTGTGCTCGCATATTTTCTGTTTCAGATGATGTTTTGCGGAACCGCAGCAACAATTTTATCGGGTGCAGTGGCTGAGAGAATGCGATTTTCTGGTTATATTATCTGTGCTTTTTTAACTGCAACACTTCTATTCCCGATTGTGGGGCATTGGATCTGGCATGGTAAACACTTTGAGCAAGCCCCTCTTGGTTGGCTTTTTGAGCGGGGCTTTATTGATTTTGCCGGTGCGACAGTTGTTCATAGTGTTGGCGGTTGGATTGCATTGGTTGCACTGATCATAGTTGGACCTAGGTTAGGTCGCTTTACCAGTGAGGGCAAGCCTAAAGAGTTGTATTGTCAAAACTTACCACTTTCTGCACTTGGTACGTTTTTACTTTTCATAGGCTGGTTTGGTTTTAATGGAGGAAGTGTTCATAGTCCTAATTCAGAACTGGCTAGAGTGTTTTCGAACACAGCACTTTCTGCTTGCGCAGGAGGCGTGAGTGCTCTATTGCTATCATGGAATTTACACTCTATGCAAGGAATACGCTATGTTCTTAACGGACTTTTGGCTGGTTTAGTTGCGATTTCTGCCAGCGCAGATTTAGTAAATTTACCTTCAGCCGTAGTGATCGGTGCGATAGCAGGTTGTATCAGTGTTTTACTCGGTGATTTTTTAGAAAAATATAAAATTGATGATGTAGTGGGGGCTGTACCTGTGCACCTTGGAGGTGGCGTATGGGGTACACTCGCAATCGCTTTTTTTGCACCCCTTGAAAAATTAGAACATGGATCACACACAGAGCAACTTATGGTTCAATTACTTGGCATAGGTGTATGCGCAGTGTGGGTCTGCGTGATTGGCTTTGGAGTTTTATGGCTAATAAATCGTTTTCATCCATTGCGTGTGTCAGCACAAACAGAAACGATTGGTTTGAATTTCGGTGAGCATGGCATGAAAGATGAGCTGATTGATCTGATGGAACAATTTGACAAAATTTCTAAAAATGAAAATAACCCTCAGCATCTCAATGTTGATCATGGTTCAAATAATGCTTCCCTGTGTATGACCTACAATTATTTATTAGATCATACCAGCCGGCATTTCAAAGCGCGGGAAGATGAATTATTACGCCTTGCTAGTTTAGACCCTTTAACTGGGATCCCTAACAGACGAGTTTACGAGCAAGTTCTACAAAACACACTGGATGAAAGTAAAAAACTAAAACTGGAGTTTTGTTTGTTAGTAATCGATGTCGATAATTTTAAACAATATAACGATCATTATGGTCATCAACTTGGCGATTACTGTTTGCAAAATGTCTGTCAGGCAATATCGACAAAATTAACAGTTAAAAACAGCCTACTTGCTCGAATCGGTGGAGAAGAGTTTGCTATCATAATGCCAAATACAAAGTTAGAAAGCGCAAAAAGTATTGCTCAAGGCATACGACGCGCTGTATGTGAACTTGAAATTCCGCATAGGGCTGCGGAAGGTGAGTTTGTCACTGTCAGTATAGGTGGTGCCTGTTGGAAACATACTAGAGAAATAAGTGCTCAGCAGTTGTTTGATGAATCTGATATGGCACTTTTTCAAGCTAAGCGAAATGGGAGGAATCAAGTGTGTTTTAGTTATGATGATGATACTTTGAGCGATTAACAAAAAAACCAGATGCACCAACGGAATGCTTAAGTATAAAGCTAACAAGGTAGAGTCACACAACCTGAATCTAATTACATTAGGTGCCCTATAAGAAATAAAGCAGCTCTTAGAGCGGCAAAATCCGAAAATTACATATTATCAGAACTAGATACAAGTACCGTTGATCAGCATGTACTTTGCTGTTGCTTTTAAAATCGCTGCCTGAACTAATTTAGCTACTTGTTCGTTTATTCTTCACATTTTCTTTTATTAGAAATTTATTGATGTAACTCTTGATCTTCAAGCCCTACAGCTCTTTGTAATAAGCAAAGCGTTATTTTTTGCTGTTAGTGTTGTACTAGATATTGAAAACCCCATGTTCTGGTTAATCTTTTACTACACTATACAGATGCATTATGAGTTGCCCTAGTGTAAAACTCTTCCACTTTTTTTGGTAAGCTGTTATGCGATACAATGTAATATCTTTACGTCTATTCATGATGGTATTTTTGTTACTGTCAACTACATACGCTTCAAGTAAAACAAATACCATTTCTATTCCTCTAAATAACTGGATGAGTCAAAGAGTGCTTTCTCATGTAGTTGGCAACATGATAGAGCGATACGGTTTCACAGTGATATATCATGATATGCCTGCCAGCGATCAGTGGGGCGCGATGCAAAAAGGGCTGGTTCATTTTCAATTAGAAATTTGGCAGCAATCCATGTCGGGCCAGTTTAACAGAATGGTTGCGAATAACATGATTGCCGATTTAGGTGTGCATAGCGTCGTCGTGCGTGAAGAGTGGTGGTACCCTGAATACGTAGAGGAGTTATGCCCAGGTTTACCTGACTGGCAGGCTCTTAATCAATGTGCAAAATTATTTGCTAACCACGAAAACCCTGAAAAAGGGGTCTTTTATACTATTGATTGGGATTATCAAGACGCGGATTTGATAAGAGCACTAAATTTAAATTTCACAATCGAAAGGCTAGAAAATGAAGAAGCTCTTTGGCAAAAACTGGAGAAGGCATGGTTAAGTAAAGTCCCAATTGTATTGATTAATTGGACACCGAACTGGACTGATCTGCATATTCCGGGGCGATTTGTTGAGTTTCCTGAGTACACTATGGCGTGTGAAACCGACGCGAGTTGGGGGATAAACCCAAACTTAGTTAATGACTGCGGCAATCCAAGAAAAGGGTGGTTAAGAAAAGCAGGTTGGCCACAGCTGGAAAAGTCATACCCTTGTGTTTATGAATTGGTCAAGAAAATTGACTTTACACAAAAGATGATAGCGGATGCAGCTTCATTCGCTGTTTTTGATGGAAACAGTGAAGTCAAAGCTGCCAAAAGGTGGTCCATAAAGTATCGTAATGAGATAACAAAGTGGCTGGATACTTCATGTTTACCTTAAACAACTTTGATTTTTGTCTTATCGAGCTGTAGCGGTATTTAAGAGAAAAAAGCCGCACCAGAGTGATTAATTCATTACTAGCTGTGGCGTGCCGCCATCACTTACGCATTTGTAATATGCTGATTGCACAGAGCGGGGATTATAATGTTCTTCACTCCATGCAACTTTGTTTTGCTTGTAACACAGCACATAAGTTGCAGAGCGGGCTTCTGCGTATTTATGGACTGCACTTAGTGTTAAAGCGAAGAGCACTAAAAAAATTGACTTTATCATTCTTGTTATCGCTATTTTTATAGATCTTAATCTTGTTCCGCATTTTATACGTATTTTTCCTATTGTAAATCTTTTGTTTTTAAAATGCGTATTTTAATTTAATTTTTCATAATTGCCTTGTGAGTATTATCTAGAACCGTGTTGTGTGTATTTGTGACTCGAGCGAGGGTGGGAGAGCAAAAACCCCAGTGTGAATGAGGTTAATGAAATAACTTGAAGACTATAAAGGTTTAACTTAGCGCCATGTTTCCAGCCATGATCACCAGTAACGCAGCAAATATTCTCTTAACAGTTGATACAGGTAGGTAGTTAGTTGCTTTTGCACCCAATGGTGCGGTAAACCAAGATGTACATACGATCCCCAGTAATGCTGGCAGATAGACAAACCCTAAAAAGCCGTCTTCAACACGAAAATGAGTCAGCCCTGAGCTGATATAACCAACAGATCCAAACAAAGCGATTACTATGCCACACGCAGAAGAGCAACCTATTGCTTTTTTCATGTTAACAGAAAAATATGTAAGTAAAGGCACTAGTAAAGCACCACCGCCAATACCAATCATGGCAGATAAACCGCCTGTGATGGTTGTTAAAACGGTTAATATGCCTTTATTTGGCATTGAGCGTTCTTCGTTTTCTTCGCGTTTGTTACTACTATAAAGCATTTTAAGAGCAATCAGAGCAACACATAAAGCAAATACCCCTTTCACTACTTCCTCTGGCAATAATGAAGCCATAAAGCCACTGAGCAATGCACCAAATGCGACACCTGTCATGATCCAAGGTGCTAACTCCCATGGCACATTTCCATTTTTATGATGCGCAAGTGCTGAGGAAGTCGATGTGAATAATATCGATGCTAGTGAGGTTGCTATGGCCGCTATAACAACTTGGTTTGGTGGCAGTATTTCAAAATGAAGTAAAATAATACTCAAAATCGGTACTATAACTAATCCGCCCCCGATACCAAGCAAGCCTGCGAGGAAGCCAACACCACTGCCAAGTAATGCGCAGTATAGGATCAATAAAAGCAATTCACTCATTCAACTTATCTCTTCTTATCATTGAGGTTGCAATACTACAGCATTGAAATGGGGTTAGCATCTCGTATTTTTGGAGTTGAAAATACATATTTTGAAATCGAAAATTTTAGGATGTGACTTTTATAGCTCATTTATATCAGAGGTTTATATGGCTAAAGGTATTGGCTTTATGCTGTATTAATTTTTCTCATGTTCAATTTGAATTAATAACATTTTTAGATTCTTAGCTTTAATAGTATAAATTACTCATCGCATAGCTCTAGACGTCTAAAAGTCCAAAGGTATTAATCTTAAATTCACCACCGAGTCGTATTTAAGGAGGATAAGTCGCAGCCTGGAATAAAAAGCCCGATAGAGCGAGACATAAATTTAGGGTCACCTAACCAATTTGGATGTAAGAACACTATGAGCAAAGAATTCACATTTACAATCAAAAGCCTTCGTTTAGACGAAAATTATCACCCTGCAAATAGCACGCGTATTACGACTAACTTTGCAAATTTAGCACGAGGTGAAAGCCGCCAAGCTAACTTACGTAACGCATTAAAGATGATTGATAACAGTTTTAACGCGCTGGCACATTGGGACAATGCGCAAGGCGACCGTTATTCAGTAGAGCTTGAAATTGTCTCTGTGGATATTGATGTTGATGGTGGCGGAGAAACGTTTCCTTCTATCGAGGTATTAAAAACGTATGTCCTAGATAATAAGACTGGCGAGCGTATAGAGGGAATTGTCGGTAACAACTTCTCATCTTATGTACGAGATTACGATTTCAGCGTTAGACTGCTTGCTCATAATAAAGATAAGCCACAGTTCAGTATTCCTGAAGATTTCGGTGATTTGCACGGCAAGCTATTTCAGTATTTCGTGAATTCTGAGGCGTATAAGCAAAACTTTAAAAAGCCACCTGTGATTTGTTTAAGTGTTTCAGATAATAAAACGTATCACAGAACTGAAAATCAACATCCAGTGTTGGGTTTTGAATACTTGCCAAATGAGTCGTCATTAACTGATCAGTACTTCAAAAAAATGGGCTTACAAGTGCGTTACTTCATGCCGCCAAACAGCGCTGCACCATTTGCATTTTACTTCTTCGGTGACTTGCTAAATGACTACTCAAACTTGGAGCTTATTAGCACAATCAGTACGATGGGTACATTCCAAAGAATTTATCGCCCAGAAATTTATAATGCTAATGCAATTGCAGGTGCAGTTTATAAGCCAAATTTGAAAAACTTAGATCACTCGCTCACACAGATTGTGTATGACCGGGAAGAGCGCAGTAGCCTTGCGATTGAGCAGGGTAAATTTGCTGAGGAGCACTTTATTAAACCGTACCAAACTATCCTTGAGCAGTGGTCAGCGAATTACGCTTAGTAGGGACTTGACTATTTTATAGCAGTGAGCGTGAGCAACTTTGTTAATCATTGTGCTTACGCACACAAATAAGCGTTATGCAAAAAATTAAATGTGTTTTAGCTGCAGCGGCTTTTTCACTTACAGTTGCTAGAGGAAAGCTAAGTACGTTAAGTGCGTGGGTTCCAATTATTCGCCAAGAATTAACGGCACAAGCTTAGTTTATATCAGTATTAAAACGCACTGTTGTTGGTATATCGTAGTGCTTTGCACTTTTAATATATAACTCATTTAAAATTAGTTCTTCTTAACACCTACTTATCCTTTCCCTATCTATATTTAGTCGTTTTAGTTACAGTTTTTTGTTACAACATCTTGGTATTATTTTTGAACAGAAAGTAATAGGATCAGAACTTTCGACCTGATAACTAAAAGGAGCTTTATGAAACAGGTAAATTTTAAAATGGGTACGCTGGCGCTCATTTTGGTTGCAAGCCATCCAGGTTATGCATCACATACAACTAACTTAAACGCACTTGATTTAAATAGAATAAACGCTTTTGAGAATGGCCTAAGGCCGTCTGTTTTGAACAGAGAAAATCCACAAAACTGGCCTTTGGTTGATCGGATGACCCATTATAACGTACCTGGTGTATCTATCGCTGTGATAAAAGATTATAAGGTGGTTTTTGCAAAAGGTTATGGTGTAAAAGAAGCGGGTTCAAATAAGCCAATAAATACGGACACGGTGTTTTCAGTTGGATCATTGAGTAAGGTAGCAACAGCGGCAACCGCGCTTAATTTGGTTTCAAAAGGAAAACTAGCCCTCGATACTGATGTGAATAAGTACCTTAAAAGGTGGCAGGTGCCAACAAGCAAATACACCCAAACCCATAAAGTGACATTACGAGGTATTCTCTCTCATACTGCGGGCTTAACGCTATGGGGTTTTCCAGATTTTAACCCTAATGAACCACTACCTACAGTGATTGATACACTTAACGGGACTGGTGCTTCGAAAACCGAAGCTGTTCGAAGTTTTTACGAACCAGGATCTAGTTGGCGTTATTCTGGTGGTGGCACGACAGTTGTCCAATTAATGATAGAGGATGTATTAAATAACTCGTTTGAGTCTGCAACGAATCAGCTGCTATTTAAACCGCTTGTTATGTCTCGGTCTACTTTTGAAAACCCATTACCAGTAAGCTTTGGTAATATCGCTAAAGCACATGACAGAGCAGGTAAACTAGAGGCCAAACCAAGGGGGTGGCATACTTTTCCTGAAAAAGCTGCATCGGGACTTTGGAGCTCCCCCAGTGATTATGCCAATTTAGCCATTACATTGATGCAAAGTTACCACACAGAGCAAGGTTATTTAGAGCAAAATATTGCACAGCAAATGATGACCAAAGTCGGTTATGGCAATTATGGGTTAGGGCCAGAATTATCCGGTGTCGGGGAACTTAGGCGCTTTCGCCACGGTGGTTCAAATCAATCATATAAAGCATGGGTCGAAGGGCATCTGAATTTGGGATCCGGTTTGGTGATTTTTACCAATGGCAGTAATGGCGATAAGTTAATTAGAGAAATAAGGCGTGCTGTTGCTGATGCTTTCGACTGGCCTTTTTATAGACCATCTTATCAATATCAAGCCTCATTGGATAAAGCCTGGCTCACTCAGTTTATTGGAACATATAAAATCCCGAAAGGCGTTAACTCATTTTTGGAAAGGGGGTTTGTGAGTGCCAATGATAAAAAACCAAAATTAAGACAGGTTAAGTTAAAAGAAAATAAGCTTTATTATAATGACACTGAGCTTTTTGCAATCGGCCCTAACCGGTTTGTGTTTGAAGGAGACGACGAGTTAAATCAAACATATTTTGAATTTGTACAAAATACGCAAGGTCGTTTTGATACTTTAATTATTCGCGAAGGTGAAAACAGCATGGTCGCATTTAAAGGCCAATAATAAAAGTAAATAAAAATAGGTCAAACGAAAGAGTGGCTCTTTCGTTTGACGGTATCAGTGATTAAAGTGCTTCTAAAATTACTTCTGCTTTACTGACTTCAAATGTTTTTGGTGCTTCAACATTCAGTTGGGTTACAACACCGTTCTCGACAATCATGGCATAGCGCTGTGAGCGTACGCCGCCAAAAGTCTCAGTATCCATTTCAAGGCCTAATGCTTTGGTAAAGCTTGCATCGCCATCGCCTAACATTAACAGCGCTTCAGCATTGTGTGCTTCGCCCCAAGCCTTCATAACAAAAGCATCGTTAACTGATACACAAATAATGCTATCAATGCCCTTTGCTTTAATTTTATCAGCGAGTGCAACAAACCCCGGCAAATGCGCAGCAGAACAGGTTGGTGTAAAAGCACCAGGAACTGCAAATACAACCACTTTTTTATTTGCAAAAAGCGCATCTGACGTATGGTTTTGCATACCATCAGCAGTAAGTTCTGTTAATACCGACTCAGGAATGCGTTGTCCTTGTTCAATCATTGTTTTTTCTCTATTAGATTAAGATGTTTGCAAGTGTAGTATGTAAAAGCAAAGATAAAAACCGATAATATGAAGGGTTATTTAAGCAGCCTAGTAATTTATTTTATAGGCTGCTTGAATAGTCAACAAATAGGATAGGGATTACTGCTTTTGCTTATATGCGTCATTATGTACGTTTGCAGCACGACCCGACGGATCCGCATTGTTCTCAAAGCTTGCATCCCAAGCAAGTGCTTCAGGCGTAGAACACGCAACAGATTTGCCATGAGGCACACATTTAGCTGCGGCATCCCCTGGGAAATGCTCTTCAAAGATGGTTCTATAGAAGTACGCTTCTTTACTATCCGGCGTATTAATCGGGAAACGATAATGTGCATTCGCTATATCTTGATCAGACACTTGTGCCTCAGCGTAATCACGCAAAGAATCAATCCAAGAATAGCCCACGCCATCTGAGAATTGCTCTTTTTGACGCCAAAGCACATCATCGGGGATATAACCGTCAAAGCCTTCACGGATCACATGTTTTTCAATACGGCCATCTTTACACATCTTGTATTCAGGGTTGGTACGCATGGCGATATCTACAAACTCTTTATCCAAAAACGGCACCCTAGCTTCAACACCCCAAGCCGCCATAGATTTGTTCGCACGCAGGCAATCAAACATGTGTAATTTTGATACTTTACGATTAAGCTCTTCGTGGAACTCTTTACTGTTTGGGGCTTTGTGGAAGTATAAATAGCCACCAAATAGCTCGTCCGCACCCTCACCAGATAACACCATTTTGATCCCCATGGCTTTAATATATCTTGCCATTAAATACATGGGCGTGGATGCACGAATAGTCGTTACATCGTATGTTTCTAGATGATACACAACTTCTTTAAGCGCATCTAAACCTTGTTGCACTGTAAAGTGAATAGGGTGGTGGACGGTACCAATTTGGTCTGCAACTTTTTGTGCTGCGGCTAAATCTGGCGACCCTTCAAGACCAATGGAGAAAGAATGCAATTTGGGCCACCATGCATCACTGGCATCATTATCTTCTATTCGTTTGGCGGCGTATTGCTGAGTAATTGCAGAGATAACAGATGAATCTAAGCCACCAGATAAAAGTACGCCATAAGGCACGTCACACATCAGTTGTCTTTTAACGGCTGCTTCTAAGCCATTTTTAACATCGAGTGCACTGGCTGGGTTATCCTTGACGGCATCATAGTTTTGCCAGTCACGTTGATAGTATTTGTGATACGTACCTTCTTTTGAATATAAGTAATGACCGGGAGGAAATTCTTCTATTTGAGTACAAATTGGCGTTAGGGCTTTCATTTCACTGGCAACATAAAAGTTACCGTGTTGGTCTCGGCCGGTATACAATGGAATTATCCCGATATGATCTCGACCAATAAGATAAGCATCTTGCTCTTCGTCATACAAACAAAAAGCAAAAATACCGTTCAAGTCATCTAAAAACTCTGGCCCTTTCTGTTTGTACAGTGCCAGAATAACTTCACAGTCAGATTTTGTTTGAAATTCGAATGGGGCTTCTAATTGCTCAGCCAGTGCTTTGTGGTTATAGATTTCACCATTGACCGCTAAAACATGGGTTTTCTCTGGGTTGTAAAGAGGTTGTGCGCCACTGGCGACACCGACGATAGCAAGTCGTTCGTGTACTAAAATAGCTTTTTCGCTTGAATATACCCCTGACCAGTCTGGTCCACGGTGTCTAAGCTTTTTAGACATTTCTATTGCTTGTGCTCTGAGCTTCTCAGCCGAGCTTTGGATTTCTAATACACCAAATATTGAACACATATTATCCTCATTCCTGTTATGACACCCAGCTGTTGTACACTGACTTGGTGGCTTATCACTGCGATATATATTGTTATTTTTTATAAAGCTTAAACTATAACTAACAGAAAACTTTGGCTAAGTCACACAGAAAATTTTAAACATAAGCGAAGAAAATGGAGGGAAGTTTTGGTGCATTTCTGCACCAAAATAAGGCAAGGACTTAGTGGGTTGTGCCCGCAGCGATGGCTAAGTCTTGATCGTGAGTCAAAGCAGAGGCAATCATAGTTTTTAGTGCTGCAATGACAGTCGACTCCGCCATACTTGGCGCACCACTGTGGTGCACTGCTTGCTCAGGCAAATAGGGAATATGGATAAATCCACCTTTCAAATTTGCCTTGTGTGTTTCGATATAGTGGCATAATCCATACATCACATGATTACATACATAGGTGCCAGCGGTATTTGAAATACTGGCGGGAATGTGCGCTTCATGTAAATCCCAGAGCATCTGTTTTATCGGCAGCTTGGCAAATACTGCTGCAGGGCCGTCTTTAATCACAGGTGTATCGATTGGCTGGTGGCCTGCATTGTCTTTGATCCTTGCATCGTTGATATTGATAGCAATACGCTCGATGGTGATGTCACTTCTGCCGCCAGCTTGACCGACACATAAGACGAGACTTGGCTCGTGCAGCGCGATGCTGTTGTAAAGAGACTCAAGGGATGTATCAAATTCACAAGGAAGTTCGCGTGTCACCACCATGTGGCCTTCGATGATTAACCCTTCTAGTTTTTGCACGGCTTGCCATGATGGGTTGAGCTCTTCGCCACCAAAAGGCTCAAAACCAGTAATTAATACCGTAGGGTGATTCGGTTTAGTCATTAAATATTACCCCGTACATTAAGAAAATATTGATGATGAGTAGGGCGATCGCAGTCGGAATTTGTACTTTGATCACTTGGTATTTATCTTTTAAATCAAGCAGCGCGGCAGGCACGATGTTAAAATTTGCGGCCATTGGCGTCATAAGCGTGCCGCAGTATCCCGAGTACATGCCAATCGCTACCAGCGGTGCTGGGCTTGCATCATGTCCTTGAATTAAAAATGGTACGGCGATACCTGCGGTCATTACCGGAAATGCAGCAAAGGCGTTACCCATAACCATGGTAAACAGTGCCATACCAACACAATAAAGCACAACCAGCATAAAGCGATTATCTGGTGAAATAAACATAGTGACAATATCTTGAATCGCGGTGCCGGTGTTCGCCACAATAAATACGCCACCAAGCATGGCAAGCATTTGTGGCAAAATAGCAGCCCAACCGATAGAGTCCACAAGGCGTCTAGACTCGCCAATTGCTTGAATTGGGCTGCCAGAGGTGAACTTCCATGCGACTAACAAAGCGCCACCACAAGCGAGTGTTAATGACGCCAAAGTTAGGTGGTTTTGGTCAAATAAGTAGGTACCATCTAGGTTAATGCCGCCTAAGAATAAGGTACAAATTACCGTAATGATTGGAATGAGTACAGCTGGAATAAATAACTTGTTACCGATTGATTTTGCACTTTGGTCGAGTTCTTCATCGCTTGGGGTGTAATAAGTGCCCATGGAGACTTTGCCCATGCCTGCAAGCAGGGCGATGATGATGACACTCACACCAACCCATTGGTATGTTAGTGTTTCGCCAATGAGGGCAATTGACAGATCGCCAAATAAAAAAACGTTACCAAACAACATCCAAAAGAGGGCGGTGGTGTAGCGTTTTGGGTGCCCTTTATCTTGAAGTGTTTTGACAACGAGGAACAATACTAAAAAGCCGATCAACAAATAAATATTTTCAATGGAAAGTAATGCTGGTGCCTCAGCTTGTGATGAATGATTTACTGCGCTCATGCTGGTTCCTCTGACGTTGCTGATTTGTTTTGTGCTTCTTGTTCTTTGATTTCAGCAATTTTGTTGCAAATCTTGGCTTCAAGTCGAGCAAGGCGGAATAAATGCACGATAAGCGCGAAAATAGCAGTCGGGATCGCCCACAAGCCGATGTGTAGAGGCTCAATACCCGCAATACCATTCTCTTTCAAAAACGCATCCATCAGTAATACTGCGCCAAAGGCAATAAATATATCTTCGCCAAAAAATACCGCGATGTTATCGCACGCAGCAGAGTGTGCACTGATCATATCTTTCACTTCTTTTGGCAGTTCGCCATGCTGGTTTGCAGCTGCACCAAGCGCCATAGGAGCGAGCAGTGGACGTACAGTTTGTGCCTGACCTGCAAGGCTTAATAGCCCAAGTGCTGCGGAGGATTCACGTACAACAAAGTACATACCTAATATTCTGGCAGTGGTTGCGCCTTTAATGTTAGCAATCCAATTTTTAGCACGGTTTTGCAAACCATAGCGCTCTAAAATGGCAATCACGGGTAAGATGAGTAGGAAGCTGGCAAGTTGCCTTGAATTCATAAACTTTTCGCCAAAGGTGGCAAGTAATTCAGAAAAATTGAGGTCTACTGCCCACCCTGTAATGAGACCGGCTGCGGTGACCACCAATAATGGGTTGAATCGAAGGGCAAAGCCCAGTACGACAACCAATATTCCCGTTAATGGGAGTAAGTTTAGTTCTGTCATGTGTTTTTCTTATTGTGATGTTGTACAGCAATTTCTAGCTGTGCTAAGTGTTGTAATTGTTGTGTTGTCGCTTCTAAGGCTTGCGCTCTATCCACGGCGACAAAATTGCAAGTTTGACCTGCGCTAAGCTGACTTAACAGTCTAAGGTCCGCCTCAATGACTTGGCCAATGATTGGATAACCTCCCGTTGTTTGACAGTCATTTAAAAGGACAATGGGTTCACCGTTTGGTGGCAATTGTATTGTGCCAGGGCAAACCCCTTGGCTTGCAATACTCAGGTCATGAGCCAGGTCTATTTCGCTTGATAATCTAACCCCCATACGATTGCTTTGCGGTAATACTTGCCAACTCTTTTCGAACACGCTTTGTTGCTTGTCTTTTGCCAGTAGGTCTATGTGCGGTCCAGCAATAACACGTATTGTATCGGTATATTCAGGTAAAGCTGCGCCAATAGAGCTAAGTACAGAGTTGGCTGCATAATCCAGCTCGTCACCATCGCTTAATGCTTTACCGCTTAAACCTCCAAACCCTGCTTGTATGTCCGTAGAGCAGGAATTCATGACACTAGGCAGTGAAGAGAAGCCATTTTGAATCGCAAAATATGCTCTGAGCCCTGTTTTGCTCGTCGCAAATGTTAAAATATCGCCTTCATTAGCATGATAGCGCCAGCCAGTGATTAATGCTTGTCCAGATAGCTTTGCGCAAAGATCTGCACCTGTGATTGCAAAGTTTGTTGGCTTATTAAACTTAAACTGACACAAACCCACAGTTATCTCGATAACTGGGGTGTCTTTTGGATTACTTAGAAGTATATTGGCACTTTTAGCAGCTAATTGATCTAATACACCGGACTGTGAAACACCTAGGTGTCTAAAGCCCATTCTTCCTAAATCTTGTATACATGTTTGAATACCAGATTTTAAGATTGTTAGCATATGCCCTCCGTGCTTGGTAAAAATTTCACCACATCTCCAGGTTGTAAAATACTGGGGGAATCTAAATTATGATTGAATAATACGGTGTCTGTGTGACCAATCAATCTCCAACCACCAGGAGATTCGCTCGGGTACACAGCAGTTAAGTCTTGTGCAATGGCCACAGAGCCTTTCGGTACATGGGTTCTTGGTGACTCTAATCTTGGCAAGTGCAATTGAGGGTGTAAATCTCCAAGGTAGGCGAAGCCGGGCAAAAAGCCCAAAAACTTCACTTGATAGCTGCATTGGCTATGCAGTTCAACAATTTGTGATTGTGACAAACCAGTCAAAGAGGCAACTGATTGAAGGTCTGGCCCGTAATGCTTACCATAATGTGTCAAAATTGTATGAACAGTTGGCTCAAATGATTCAGGCTCAATGTTTTGCCAGGCATCTTGCATTTTATCTAACCAGTATTCTGGATCTTGAGAATGCATTAAATAGCCTGTGATTGTGGTTTTTGCTGGGACTATATCAATAAAGACTTTTTGTTCGCGCATCCACGCGTGTAGCGCGAAAAGCTTGTTTTGTTGATACTGAGATAGGTTACTTTGCGTGATCTCTAAAACGAGTGCACGCTCGCCTAGAATGTAGATCTTGTTGTTAGTCATTACGTTGTCTTTATTATATTTTGCAACACGGTTTTCTTATTATTTTAGCGTTGTCATATCAGGTGAATATGCATGTTTAATATACATATTTATGGTGTGCGAGGCTACACAATTAGAAAGAACAAAAAAGGCCATGCAATTGCATGGCCTTTTCTTAAAGTCGATTAGTTACCGCTTAATAACCATTCACTAAGAATTCGCACGCCGTAACCTGTACCACCTGCTGGTACTTCATCTTTGGTTTTCTTAGAGATTGCATTACCTGCAATATCAAGGTGTACCCAACGTGTATCACCAACAAACTGCTGTAGGAAAGTTGCAGCAGTTGTTGCACCTGGACCATATGAGCCAACATTTGTCATATCTGCAATGTCAGACTTAAGCGCGTCTTTATAGCCTAACGGTAAACGCCATACTTGCTCGTTTACCGTTAGGCCAGCGATGGTGAACTCTTTTACTAGTTCATCGTCTTCTGAGAAGATAGCCGAGTAGTCATTGCCAACTGCACGGATTTTTGAACCTGTTAATGTCGCCAGATCAACCATGATTTCCGGCTTATAGAACTCACGTGCGTACCATAAAGCGTCACTTAGAATTAAACGACCTTCAGCGTCTGTGTTCAGTACTTCAACACTTAGACCTTCAGCTGTGCGAAGTACATCACCTGGAGCGAAAGAGTTTTCTGATACCATGTTTGCAGCCATAGGCATAACAGCAACCACGTTTACTTCTGCTTTTGCTTTAGCCATCGCCTGAACAGTACCAAGTACTGCTGCTGCACCTGCCATGTCTACCTTCATTAGTGCGATAGACTTGCCAGTTTTAACATTATAACCGCCAGAATCAAACGTTATGCCTTTACCAACTAAAGCGATAGGGGTGTCGTTGTTACCTTTATAGTGTGCGATAACAAGGCGTGAACCTTGTGCACTGCCACGACCTACTGCTTCTAGCGCGCCCATGCCGAGTTCTTTAATTTCAGCAGGCTCTAGAACTTTTACTTCTACACCATATTGCTCTAGCTCTTTCGCTGCTTTTGCAAAATCAACCGGTGTCATTTCAGACGCAATTTCTGATGTTAAGTCACGCGCTAAGAATACACCTGATTGAATATGTTCTAGGGTAATATATTCTTTAGCTGCTTTACGCTTGCTGTCTACATCAATGTTGTAACTTACATTAAAAGTTTTCGGCTCTTTTTTGTACACTTCAAAAGTGTGGTCACGAAGGTTGATACCATGTGCCAATTGAGCTGCAAGTTGTGAATTATTGATTTCACCGTCAAAGTCTTCAAAAGCAACTGCAACACTGGCTGATTTCTTATCTTCTAACTTGGCATGTAAGTTACCGCCAAGTTTTGTCATTTTGCTTGCGTTTAGTTCGTCTTCTTTACCAAGACCAACCACAATAATGCGTTTATAGTCAGAGGAAACAGGCGCTAGTACTTCAACTGTTTTTCCAAATTTACCTTGGAAGTCTTCACTTTCTAATGCTCTGTTTAATTGCGCTCTAGTCGGTTTGTCTAGAAATTTGAAAGCCGCTTTTTTGTCTTCAGCTTTGAATACAACTAATGAATCTGCGTTATCAAGCGTAGAAGTGAACTGGATATCTGCAGCGTTTGCTGAAACTGATGCACCAAGTGCGACTGCGATCGCTGAAAGGCGAGAGATAAAAGACATTTTTATAATCCTCTGGATATTGCGTGGCAACGTTTTACCTTATTTTACAATACATATTAATCTAATGTCGTTGAACCGCTCGTATTGTAGGTTAAGTTGCAATTGCAAAGAACAGATAGTGAGTGTGAAGGAGGTGTGGCAATCAGTTTTCACATGTACGCACAGACTTAAAAGTGAGTTAAAAAATGTGCTTTTTATTCAAAAAATTACTAGATAAGCCTGTTATAGCGCAGTTTTTAGACCCAAGGTTTTATCAAAACTATCCAAAAATTTGAAATTGTTTTATTCAAAGCACGGTCCCAATGATTAGACGATTATGATAGGAGCATGTAAGTGAAAAGGCAGCTTACCTTTACTTTGTTACTGGGTTTATGTTCGGCTTTTAGCTACGGCGCTGATATGCCAAAGCCCGAAATGGAAAATGCGAGTGTAAATATTCAAACACTTGTTCTTGGCTCTGGGTGCTTTTGGGGACCAGAGAAGCGCTATGAAGCCATGAAAGGTGTGATTGATGCAGAGTCTGGTTATGCCGATGGTCGAGGTTTTAAGGCGACTTACAAAAATATTATCAGTCCTCGTAGACGCTTTGATGAGAACAATTATGCTGAAGTGGTCAAAGTTACTTACAACGCTAATTTGATTTCTACTGAGTCTTTGATTAAATCATATTTTGAAAGCCATGATCCTACGCAAAAAAACCGCCAAGGGAATGACGTAGGCACGCAATACCGTTCTGTTATTTTGTTTGATACCGATGAGCAAGAAAAACAAGCACATGATTTAAAAGCGCGCTACCAATTGTTATTGCAAAAAGCGGGGTATGGCGATATTCAGACTAAAATAAAACCCCTTGAGCGATTTTATTCAGCAGAAGAGTATCATCAAAATTATCTCGCGAAAAACCCCAATGGATACTGCCCAGATCATAGTACGGGGGTAACGTTTGACAAAAAAGAAACAAAACTGGTTGATAACGACGCTTTAAAAAGCGGTAAGCACATCATAGTCTTAGATTCTCGCAGTTATTGTCCGTATTGTGAAAAGTTGAAAAGCACGGTACTGAATGACTATCAAGGCTCTATACCACTTCATTATAGATATGCCGATCAACTGCAAGGCATAGATATTATGTCGGCTACGTGGGCAACACCGACTATTTTACTGATTGAAAATGGCAAAGAGGTTGCGGGTTATCAAGGTTTTATGAATAGAGAAACCTTTTACAAAGTGCTCGGCGCTTTTAAGCTAGGTGATACAGAGGCCTATAAAATTGCGTTTCAAAAAGGCACAGAGAGACCGTTTTGCAAGCAATATGATATTTTCAAAAATACAGGGGAGGGTGTGTTTGTCGATAAGCTTAGTGGTGCGCCTTTGTTTGACACAAAAGATAGATTTAATTCAGGTACTGGTTGGTTATCATTTAAATATCCGGTAAAAGAGAGTGTGACATATCATCAAGATTTAAGTTACGGCATGGTCAGAACCGAAATACGCTCTAAATCTACTGGCATCCATTTAGGTCACGTATTTGAAAAAGAAGGGCCTAATGGTACGGATAGATACTGTATTAATGCTAATGTTTTGGATTTTATTCCAAGTAATAAGAGCTAGAAGTATTGCACCTTAGTCTTGATTAGGCTTTTGTTTAAGTAAATATACGATATAAGTAGTCAAAGCACATTGCTAACGCTTTGACTGCTTATACTTTGTTTATCTTAATCTGAACCACCATCACCAGAGGAGCCGCCAGCACTTCCTTCCATAAAACTACCGGAGTCGATGGGTGACATATCCCCGCCAAAAAATGAATCAGATATTTCTTCTCGCATACTGTTATAGTCACATACTTCACCACGATCACTGTGCCATTTATCGAACTGTTTCATGCTGGTATATAAAGCATGAGCGTAGCAGATATGCCTCCAGTTATAGCCTTCATCATGAATAGTCTTTTCAACTTGTCCAGTAGTATATGTTTTGCTTTTACCGTATCTGCGAGCAAGATCCTTGCCCAGAGTTGATATGTAACTTCTGATCGCTTTTTTCTTTTTATATTTTGCGAAAAACATCATCTTTCCTTTAAAACGATAGTGAATGTAGATTATTTATATTACAGAATAAATAGTAAAGCACCTAATCGGTTCTCAACATTGATAATGTTTGTAATAGAATGGGATAAGCAGAGTAGACTTGAAATTTATGTTGATGGTCTATAAAGCTGAAAAACAGTGAGGTAAAGACTACCAACACACTAAGTAGTGATGCTTTTAACTTTATGAATGCCTCTGATTATAAAAGGTTTTGGCTTGGCTTTGGTTTGCTCTTGATAAAGTTATCTTCTATATGCTTGATATATACATGCGTGTAATGGGGTAAAAACGCGTATGCTTTTTCTACCGCCATCCATTTAAAATCATTATGTTCATAGTTCAACCGAACTGTTTGCTTAGCACTGATAAACGCAACATAACCGATTAGTTTAGAGATGTTATCGATGTGAGATATCTTTTTGCCAAGTGGATAGATTGCGAATGCATTTAAGTTTGTTTCTTCTTTTAGTTCCTGATTGCACAGTCTAATGAAGACTCTGTTGGATTGCAGGTGCCTCCTACTGGCCACCAGTGGCCTTTATATTTACCGCCAGACCTTTTTAGATATAAATATTCGTATGTGTGCTCAGTCTTACGGAGGACATTAACGATGACGCCTTGTACTTGTTCTTTTTCCACTGCACATTCCCTTGAGTGTATTGATAAGTTGTTGGTGCGTAATATTAATGCTTTACGATTAATATTTTATAAAATTAAAAGCAGATATAGACCTTTGGTTAAACTCTTGTTTACTGGGTTTTCTTAAGTTATTTATCAACAAAATTATTTAATATCAATTACATAATATTTTTCCATGTATTGTTTGGAGTTGATAGTAGATCTTTATTACGCCACTCGAAATAGGCAAGAAAAGTGACAAAAATCCCTTCTAAGCTGATAAATACTAACCCTATTATACTCGCAGTTTGCATGTAATACACAACAAGCGCACAACATAATGCAGCCCATATAATGTTTGCAAATATGAGTAGGGTAATTAACCGGGCTTGTCGAATTTTAGAAAAAGCGAGCGACAATGCATAAACGCCGTAATAGGCATTCATTGTCGCTAAAAACAGTATCATGGAAGTAGGTAAGTTATATAGATGGCTAACCCAATCGTTCAAAAGTAGTAAAAGAATGCCTACAACTAAACCAGCGATGCCATCTAAGTGAAGAATATTTTTCATTTTAAAATGACTCATCCGTGAAGCATTTCCTTAATATAAGTCGATGTGCGAAGTACTCAGTAAGTAACCAGTTTTTTTCTTTTAAATTTTCCAAACTATAATGTACTCAGAAAATGTCTAATTATCGACTTTTTAATTCTAGGTGCTGTTTCTTGGCTAAACCCGTGACCAGTTTTATATGAGTTATGAACTACTTTATATTTGAACTGTCTATTTTTTAAGTACAACTCAATGTCCTTTGCCATTTGGTAGGAAGGCCAGATTTGATCGTTTTCAGCTGAAATCATTAAAATTGGACCGTTGATATTCTCAAACTTAAATAAAGATTTTTTCACTAGAATTTCGTCATCTAACGCTGCGTTAAACCTGTTTAATAATGTTGCACTTGAATCTAAGCCCAGAGCTAATGCCGGGATGTCTTTACCATCCATTGTCCATGCAGACTTAGGCATAGTTAAACCATTCCAAGCAACTTTACTTGGTGTAGTCACGTCGACAGATTTAATTCTTGAGTCTAAGCTTGCAAGTAAAAATGCAGCTTCAGAGTCTCTAGAACCGCCAACCACCCCAATTTTTGAGCTATCTATTGATGGGTGAGTGTCTAAATAATTTATTGCATCGATAAAATACTCCATTGGGGTCTGATCTAACGTTTGCGGAATGCCTTTGTCTTTGAAATAGGCTAAACCAAGCACCGCTATACCATGGGGGGCAATCATTTCACCATTTGCATTGCCAGTGCCTAAGCCACCTTCAGAACCTCCAAAAGCAATCACAGCAGGCACTTTACCTTTAACCTTTGGTAGATATTAAATTAGCGACCAAGCCATTATGATTTACCTTATTATGTCGTATTGATGGTCTTGTGCTTTTGATAAAGCGGGTATGAGAGATAATATGAAATATAAAGGGAGTAGTAGTTTGTGCATATTGTTTCCTTGTTGTTTTAGACCCTGTAGTACATTTTAAATAGTATGTTTTCGTAAAAACTGGCTTAACATTTCACCAACTAGTTTTGGTGATTCTTGATGAGAGGAATGAGCTGTCAGCGGTATATTGGCAAAACTACAATTTGTTATGCTTGCTTTGAGTGCGACCGCTTCATCTAATGAGAATAAAAAGTCGTTGTCTCCACGCATGACCAGAGTAGGGCACTTGATCGTTTTGACGGCAATATCCGGGTAACCCGATGCAGTTGTATCAAGCCATACACCTTTCACTGTATGTAAAAGCTTTGAAAAATTCGGTTCTGGATTATTCTCTTCGTAATATGCAACTTCATCAGCAAATTGCGATAGCCAATCTTCTTCATTTAAACCGCTTAATAACTCTATGGACGGGTCATTTGGCTTAAGTCGCCATTGTGCTCCAAGTGTCACTAGGCAATTTACCCTTTCAGGCTCGCTTGCTGCCAGCCGATAAGCAACAATACCACCGTCACTAAAACCAAATATTGAATACTGACCGACGTCTAGATGATTAAGTAGTGCTTGAATATCTTTTTGATATTGCAGATAGCTAAGAGGCAGTTCACCCAAAAGTGATTTACCATGTCCTCTAAAGTCAACACGGATAACTTGATAATTCGAGGCGACATAGGGGGAAATACTGTCTAGTTCATCCATTGAACCTAGGCCGCCATGTAACATCAATAATGGTGTACCTTTTGGATTGCCCGACACATCAAAATACAAGTTTGTACCATTTATGTTTATGTAATCTTTTTTATTTTTCATGAGCTGTCTCAATCTGTTTGTTAAATGCTGGGATCATTTTGATACTCAATAATAGAGAATATTTTGATAGAGCTGCATTCATGCTCGTTAGAGGAGTCTTTATTAGCGCAGTATGATGATCCAACCCCTATCACATACTCTGCAGATAATAGCTTAGGACAAACATCACTTGCTTCACCTTTTACGAAATAGGCTTGACGGTTACTAGGCTGTACTACAGAGAATACAACTCCAAAGTTATTTCTTGCCAATGGACCACACTCATAGGGCTTGAGCGTAACCGTTTGCGTCAAGCGACAAGATGGTAAAAGCAGTGTGACTGCAAGCAAGGTAACTCTTCTTCTCATTTTTTTATCTCTTATTTTAATTTCACGATAGAAGCCGATTGTGTTTGATTATTTACTTTGTAAAAGTGATATAGCTCATTGTATGACTCAAATTCGTTTAGGCGCTTTGCGAATACTGGAGAATAAGCCCATTCATCGAAGAAATGGGTCAAGTCCTGTCTTGAATTGCGTTTAACGAATTGTATAAATTGCTCTGTGGTTGCCCCAGTTGCATAAAATGTTCGATAAAAGCCACCTATAATGTGATTGAACTCATTTTCGCCAACAAGGTCATAGAGTAAGTGGAAAAATATCATTCCTACTGTGTAGGAATTTAACCCTTCTTTTCCGTAGTCAATAAATGCGGTTTGACCATATTGTTGATTGTGTTTAATTGTGTATTTTACTTTATTTAGGGTTTTTGCAGTTTGTTGGCTTAGATGTCCGGGTGAGTCTAACTTATCTAAGGTAAGGGCTTCTAAAAAGGTGGCCAAGCCTTCATTCCATCGAGGAGAGTGTACATCTAGACTTTTTACATTCCATTGATGACTGATCTCATGATAAACCCTGTCGAGCTCTTTAAACCCTTTTGCATCTTGAATGACTGATGTGACGTCTGCTTGCGCACCATAGTTTTCGGGAACTTCGATAAATGTATATCCCAGTTCTTGTTCTAATGGCCCGAACCACTTGGTATATAAATCAAAAGTATGCGCAATCTTTTCAAGTAAGGCTTGCGAATTTTGCGATGACTCCCAACTAAATATGGAGTACTTTCCTTTGACGTAGTACGCATAACGCGCTATTGCAAAGTCCATTCTCCATGCGGGTAATTTGTTTGTATATCGATAAGTATGTTTCGTAGCATGTTCGTTATGTGAGATGAGTTTGCCACCATTGGCAACAACGTATTCGTTTGGGACTGTTATGGTGATATCGTAATCATATCTATTGAGCCAAAATTTGGCTTTTCGATTGACTAAATCGTTGGGGTAGGTGACTAGCGGGTATGCAAATGCATCCATTCTAATAATGGAGAAATTTTCAGAGATAGTATCTTTGACATAGTTCATGCCGGTTTCAGTATACCCAAGTAAAGTCCCTTTATACTTAATTTCAAATGTAAAGATTTCTTTTGGTTTTATTGCCTTATCTAATTTCAATTCAACATAATTAGTTTGTAATATCGGCCAGTCTTCGTTGCTTAAAACTTGCTGCGTAAAAGGAATAGACAGGCCTTCGCTATTTGTTACGGAAGTGACTTTTAATAAACGGTATACACGCAACGGAATATGATCAGCGCTTTTTTGAGAGGTATTAATGACGGTAATTTTGCCTGAGGCAGATAAGTTGCGCTGTTTTATATCAATATCGTAATTGAGCTGGTATTTTTTAGCTGCTAATTGCAGCGTACGCTTTGAAAACGCTTCTTCGGCACTGACACAGTTGGCAAAAAACGCGAATAGAACAATGAATATTTTTGGCACAATTAGTCCTTTATTGTGATTTTATTTGAGGAAATGATGCAAAACTTCTGCTCTCATATCATGAGTGCGGGCAATCTAATAACTGATTTTAAAATGTACAATAATTTTATGAATGAAACAGTGATGTGAATCATGTATTTATATCGAGTCAGTCTGTTCTACTTTCTACGACTGAGATAATTTATTGGGTAGTGTTGTCTTTGATACGAGATAAAGCTTAATGATTACAGATCAAGCATAAAGGTTTTTTGAAGCCAGCAAAGAAATGAGGACCGGATAAAAAATAAAATGCTAAGTTGGTTTGTGTGTCATTTGTATTAAACGCAAATATTAAAAATTTGGCTTTTTACTCAAGCTAATTATCATGCCAGCTACTGCACCAAGTATTAGTCCAAGCTCTACGTTATTAGTAAACTCTCCAAAAATTATCCCTAACCCTGCACCTAAAGCGATGCACAAACCCATATTGTTATTTTTAGTCGTCACTTTTCTTTTGTTTGCCATTATTGTTTACCTTGAGGGCAGTGTTTAAGTTTTGGTTGATACTAAGGCGTAAGACAGAATATCAAGAGGAAACTAAATATAGGGAAGGTTGTCAACCTCGCCTATATAAGAAGTGCTATTTTCTGTTTTGGAAGGGGGAATGATTAATGAAGAGAAATCTCTAATTTATTTAACATAATAATATAGTAGCTTGTTTTACATGAATAAATTCATTTATTAGAAAATCTCATATTGTTTATGTAATAAAAACCATTCTCATTACATTTAAGCTGTGCAATGATGTTCCTATTATGTTTATAATCCCGCATCCCAAATACTCTCATTACTAAGGACAGGAGCATAGGTTTGTACGCGTTTCTGATGGTGCTATTGATAAGCACTGGTGCAATTTTTTCATATTTGTCTAATAGACACCAAAGACTATTAAAAAAGCCGCTCTCTAAAACATACCAAAAACTGGGCTATGGATTGTTTACCATGGCAATTTTGGTAGGTTTTTTTAATTTTTCTGGCTCGGCAGGTGTATTCATATGGATCCTAATTCTAATGGCAGCTTTATTTTGCTTTCCGTTTATTGCGCTATTTATTAAAAGGAATTAAGCATGTCTCAAACAGATAAAATCCAACCACATTGGTGGAGTAAAACTTTAGCAGGGGTGTTTGCAGGCTTTTTCTTAGCTCTTGGTCTTGTTGGAATTTTTGCGTGGGTTGGCCCGACTGGTCTTACAGAGCACATTACGCCAGAGCAAAGATCCTGGAAAACACAATTTAATATGTGGATGATCACACCTTTGTGGTGTTTGATCTTAAGCTTTGTTTATATGTTTAAAACAGGTAAGCAAGCTTGGTTGTATCTTGGTAGCGGTGCTGTTTTATCAATTGCAATTGTCTATGCATTAAGGAGTTACCTATGAAAATTAGGTCTGATATTTTAAGGACATACCAAAGCTTGCATACATGGACTGGGATCACAGCCGGTCTATTGTTATTCATCGGCTTTTTTGCCGGTGCACTTACGATGTTTAGCTCTGCAATTAACGACTGGGCAACACCGCCAGAGTATCAATTACCGCAGGTAAAGGCGGGCGAGCATGATGTTCTACTACAACAAGTTTTGTCTTCAAGCCCTGAGGCACTCAAAGGCGTCACAATCAGTTTTGAAGAAGGCAGTTCTCCAATATCATGGTACGGACACGGTTCAGCACGTGGCTTTTCGATGGATGATCAAGTATGGCATGCAACCCTTAATGAACAGGGCGACATGATCACCGAACTACGCCATGTGAACGAGCTCTCCATGCTGGTGGACTACTTACATCGTTCAGCAGGTATTATGGGGGAGCTTGGTCACGATCAAGCGGGAGTGTATGTACTTGGCATTGCCGCATTTTTATACTTTATTGCCCTTGTGTCTGGGGTAATTTTTTTACTCCCTAGTTTAGTAAAAAGCTTTTTTGCTCTGAGAAAAGAAAAAGGTGCAAACCGATTCTGGCTGGACTCACATAATCTTGTGGGTATTGCGAGTTTACCGTTTCATATTATTATCGCAGTGACTGTCATTGTATTTTCGTTTCATGACTTGTTTTACGGTGGTTTGAGCCAAGTATATGGTGATAAACCCATGTTTGGTGGTGGTGAAAAACACGAAGAGGTCAGGTATGAACTGAAAGATCTGCCGTCTTTAGATGAAATTAAGCAAGCTACATTAACTTATGCACCAAACTATGAGATTAAAAGCATTAGTTTAAGCCGTTTAACGACCGAGCACCCATCTGCAACCGTGATGATCATCAGTGACCGAACTCTCATGCGCGGTCCACACAATGATTATGTGTTTATGAACCCTTTCACAATGGAGATTAACTCAAGTAGTGTTACGACTGATGCCGGCCAACAAGGGGTTTGGGGTGCCATTGTAACGAGCTTTTTTGGACTCCACTTTGGGAGCTATGGCGGTGAACTCGGTCGCTGGCTTTATTTTGTAATGGGGTTAGGCGGTGCATTTTTATTCTATAGTGGCAACCTAATATGGCTTGAAAAAAGACGTAAAAAGCAAACTGTAGAACAAAGCCGCTCAAGTCACTTTATGGCCAATTTAACAATTGGCGTTACGCTTGGATGTGCGATTGGTATCGCAGGCGTATTTGCCTCGAGTAAGTGGCTGAGTTTAGGTGATTGGAACATTAATATTGCTTATATGTGGGTTTATTACACCTTGTTCTTTGGCACAATGGTGAGTGCGTTTATATTAGGTGCTGCCAGATTTAGTCTTATTGGTTTGAAGTTATTTATAGCCTTATGTATTGTAGTCCCTCTGAACTCCCTCGTTGCTATTATACTTCCTTCAATTGGGATTTGGGCGCCTGATTCTATTGCCGATCTAGGTATCGAGTTGGGTTCGCTTGGCTTTGCATCAGTTGCTTTCTATGCCCTAAGACGCGCTAAGATCCGTGTTTACCAAGGGGAAGAAAACAGTATTTGGTATTGCCCAAACATCAGTAAACATCAAAAGACAGTTAGCTTAGCTTAACAAATAATTGGCCGGTATCTAACACCGGCCTTTACATATCAAGTACCGAGCCAAGCGACACCTGATTACGACCATGTTGCTTAGCAAAATACAGTGCCATGTCGGATTGTTTTACCAGTTGATGTGGCTCTAAATCAACACCCCAACGCGTTGCTATTCCAATGCTAACCGTCAATTTGATTACTGAGTCCTCAAATCGTACTATAGACGCTTCTGTGTGCTTTCTAACTAATTCTGCCAGTTCAAACGCATCGCCTTCATTACATTCTGGTAATAAGATACAAAACTCTTCGCCACCATAGCGTGCTACCACATCACCTGCGCGTGTACAGGTCTTTTTTAGTACATCCGCAATATGTGCAATGCACTTATCACCGCATTGATGCCCATAGGTATCATTAATTTTTTTAAAGTGGTCGATATCAATCATTAATAAACTGACGGAGTGACCAAAGCGTTTTGCCCTTAAACACTCAGTATTTAATGCGTCATTGAGACTACGTCGGTTAAACACTTGAGTCAGCTCATCGATGCGAGAAATATGCTTGAGCTTGTCATAAGCAGTTTGAAGCTCTTTAGTTCTATTCATAACTTCAGTTTCTAGTCTTTGATTCGCTTTGCGAATCTCTGTCATACTGCGAGCCTGCGCGACAAATCGCTTTCTTCGCTCTGAGTTTATCCTTTCGGCCATTGCAAACGATAGACACGCCACTTCTATCGAAGTGCCTATGGTTAACGCATGTTCAGTAAACCAATTATTTGGTAAAAAGTTGAGCTTATTGGCTGCCAAAATAAGGCCACCACATAAAGCGGCGTTCCATGCTAAAGAGTAGTATGTAGAAAAGTGAGTACCTTCAAACAATTTAATGGTTCTGGTGATAACGCCCCAAGCACAAGCCACAGACGCGTATAAAATAATAACGCGGATCATCGTGCCATAGTTGAAGTACATAGACGCAAATAATAAGCATATGCCAACAAATGAAATCACTAAGCAACCACGATACAAGATGAGGCTATTTTTTTGGAGTTCTAACAGTTTAATAATAAAGAATGTACCAGCAAGCACAGCTGCAACTAAGAAAAATAATATGGACTGGTCATTCCACCATAAGCTTTCTTGCCACAAATACCGAAAGGCAAGCCCTGAAAGGCTAAAATAGAAGGCAATGATGGCTGAAACATACACAACATAATAAAGAAATGTTTCGTCTTTGAGCGAGATATACATGAAGATGTTATATACCACCATGATACTCATCAAACCGAAATAAGCCCCTAGAAATAGCGTATTCAACTGGTCGGTCTCGTAAAACTCTGGTTGCTCCCAAAGACGAATTGGTAATTGTACTGCACTGGTCGACTCGACTTGGATGTAAAGAGTAAGTGGACCATGGGCTTCTTTTTTGATGGGTAAAATAAAGTTGTGGTGTTTAATAATGCGATAGTCAAAATGCTGTTTGTCGCCTAGTTTTGCATAACTCACGACATCATCTTGCTGCATCAAATATAGTTTTAAGTTGTCCAGTACGGGGTAGGCGATTTCAATGAGGTAGGCCTTGTCATTTTGAGGTAAAACAAAATCGACTCTTACCCAAAACGTTTGGTCTGTGTAACCTAAATTAAAGTTGTTGACTGAATTAGTCCGCCAGTGATTTGGGGGAAGAGAGAGCACATCGACTATGCCAAAATTATTATCGTTCAAATATTCGCTGCCAGCACTTAAATTTAGGTACTTGCCATTAGTGAGCGTAAGATCAGACTCAGCTGCGCTGATATATTGTACGTAACAAAACAACAATACAAATAAGATTTTCACAAGCGATAGTTTGTATAGTGACTCTTACTAAAGCTTAGAAGTGTATGGAGTAATGAGCAAAATTAAATAAAGAACACATCATACAATAATTATGTGTGTATCATTTGTAATTTCGCAGTAAGTAATGAAACTAAGTCTACAGGGGATAGGTGCTCATTATTTAACCCATAAATTAACGTCATAAAATAACAATCCATCATCGCTGTAGCTTTGACTTCATCATATTTATGACCTTCAAAAAGCATGTGCTTAAACTCAGTAAGCTGGTCTTCAAAAAATGCGCTATGCCACATCAAATCTTGCAAAAGGGCTTTGCTGAAAGGGCGGTTCTCACAGTAAAAACGATATAAAAACTTAGCATAGTGCCTAAGACGTAATCGCGGACTTGTCTGTTCATTCTCTTGATGAGCCGTTTTCAATACTTCGTCAATGCGTTGATGCATCGCCAGCTTTAATATATCAATCTTGTTGGGGAAGTGGCTAAACACTGTACCTGTTGCCACAGAAGCATGTGTTGCTATTTGGCGAGTTGTCGTTTCTGCATAGCCATGCTCTTGGAATAAACTCCAGCTGACATCAAGTATTTTTTGAGCTGTAATTTCTCTTTTTTTCATATTAAATCAAGATATTGAATGCAAGCGCAAGCTTATCATAAATCTCGGCAAATGTAACAAACTTATCTTTATATTGACAAAATTGAGCGCGCTCATTAAATTAATTGGGCGCGCTCAATTATTAGGAGGTGTTTGATGCTAACGCGAGTCATTGGTTGTATTTTATTTGTCCCATTCATTGCTTTTTACAGCTATATACTAGGCCCAGCACTTAAGTTGGTTCTTATTCCTGGAGGCTTGATGCTATTCGTGATTATTCTTGGTCCAAAGGAGTTTTCCACACACTGGCGTGCTGCCTTTAACACTCAGCCTAACGAGGTAAAGTCAGTTCCAGGTAATCAGATTGGTTAGTCAGTTTTAAAAATGCATTCTTTGCAATGAGTTATATCGCAATCAAAAAAACCGCATACCGCGGTTTTTTAGTTATTGGTGCTCGCTTTAACGTATCACTCGGGTATAATACTCTCGATTTCGGCGCAACCCCTTTAGCGCTGTAGTAAGTATCGTTTAATTTAGAATTGAGGATTTATTATGACGGTTGGCATTATCATGGGCTCTAAGTCGGATTGGCCTACAATGCAACATGCGGCAGATATGTTAGATAAGTTTGGCATTGAGTATGAAACAAAGGTGGTTTCGGCGCATCGCACTCCTCAATTATTGGCCGATTATGCATCATCGGCAGCTGATCGTGGTATTAAGGTTATCATTGCTGGCGCTGGCGGTGCAGCGCATTTACCGGGTATGGCTGCAGCGTTTACTAGCTTGCCTGTACTTGGTGTTCCAGTTAAATCTAAGACGCTAAACGGCGTTGATTCTTTACTCTCTATTTGTCAGATGCCAAAAGGTGTTGCTGTCGGTACTCTGGCAATTGGTGATGCTGGTGCTGCAAATGCTGGTTTGCTAGCTGCTCAAATTCTAGGTTGTCAACAACCAGAGATTTTTGAAAAAGTAGAAGCGTTCAGAAAAGCACAAACTGAAACAATTCTAGCTAACCCTAATCCTGCTGAGTAACATGAAGGTATTAGTTCTAGGCGCGGGTCAATTGGCCCGCATGATGAGCCTAGCTTCTACACACTTGGGAATCGATGTTTTGGCTTACGATGTAAGTTCAAAGCAGGTGGTTAACCCGGTGACATTTGAAGTAAAACCAACCACGCTCGAACAAGAAGTAGAGCAATCTTACGCCATCACAGCTGAGTTCGAACACATTCCAGAAGATGTGTTAAGTATCTGTCAGCAAAGCGGTAAGTTCTTCCCCGGCGCTGAGTCTATTGCAACAGGTGGTGATCGCAGCAAAGAAAAGGCTTTGCTAGACAACGCACGAGTTCCTTGCGCACCTTATGCTTTAATAACAGAAAAACAAGCATTTATTGATGCAATTGATGAACTGGGTTTACCGCTGGTAATAAAGACTTGTCAAGCAGGCTATGACGGTAAAGGGCAGTGGCGATTGAAAACGCCCGACGAAGCTGAGCCAATTTGGGCAGAAATGAAAGACTTTTTGGATTCGGGCACTGACACAGCACCACATTCCATTATTGCTGAAAAAATGATCCCATTTGATAGAGAAGTCTCTATTATTGGTGTTCGTGCTAGAGACGGCCAGTGCAAGGTTTATCCTTTGACTGAGAATCAGCACACCAATGGCGTCTTAACTCTGTCTATTGCAGGCAAAGAAAAGGCGGCAATACAAGTACAAGCAGAGTCTGCCTTCGAGAAGTTAGCCACTGAGCTGGATTATGTTGGCGTCTTGGCCATTGAGTTTTTCGATGTAGGGGGTCAACTACTTGTTAATGAGATAGCGCCTCGAGTACATAACTCAGGGCATTGGACTCAACAAGGTGCACATACTAGCCAATTTGAAAATCACATGCGTGCAATTACAGGCCTACCGATCGGTTCAACGGAACTTGTTAGGCCAACAGCTATGATTAATGTGCTAGGTCAACCTTCAATACCTCATACTGTGCTCAGTGTTCAAGATTGCACAAGCCATTGGTATGGTAAAGAATCTAAGCCTGGCCGTAAAATGGGGCACATTAATGTCTCAGCAGATAATTTGCATCAATTAGGAGAGCGGTTAGCAGAGCTAGCTGAGATACTCCCTGATGACGATTATCCAGGCGTTGGAGCTACAAGCCACGCCTTGATTTTAAACTAAAAAAAGCCGAGCAGTAGCTCGGCTTTTTATTGTATTAAGTATTTATTAAGCTCTATCATGGCCCAAATCAGTCCTAATTACTTCAAAGCCCTATACGTGATTTGTTTTTTTGCGTGTATCAGTCCAGTTTTTGGTTCCGCTACTGCATTATTTATGGGCATTACTTTTGCGCTTCTGCTTGGCAACCCTTTCGAGATACAAAGTGCGAATTTATCTAAGTTACTGCTCAAAATTTCAGTTATTGGATTGGGTTTTAATATTGATATTATGCAAGTACTTGAGGTAGGGCGTAGTTCACTAGTTTTGACTATTGTTAGCATTACCGCAATTATTGGGTTGGGCGAAATTCTCACTCAACTTTTTCGATTGAATAAAAACACGGGCACACTTATTTCATTTGGTACCGCGATTTGTGGTGGCAGCGCGATAGCAGCGATGGCACCCGTTATTAAAGCCAAACAAGACGAAATTGCTGTTGCTTTGGCAATTGTATTTTCATTAAATGCAGTTGGTTTACTGATATTTCCATGGCTCGGCCATTATTTTGAATTGAGCCAGAGCCAGTTTGCAATCTGGAGCGCGCTTGCAATACATGATACGAGCAGCGTCGTAGGGGCAGCAGCTGCATATGGTCCAGTTGCGCTCGCCATGGCAACAACAATTAAGCTCACACGTGCTATGTGGATAGTGCCCTATACTGCACTAGCTGGTGTATTTTGGCGCTCTGAAGAAAGAACAAGTATCCCTCTATTTATTGTTGGCTTCTTATTGGCGGCAGCAATTAACACCTGGCTTCCAGAGTTAAAGTCTTTATGGGAATTGGGCTATGAGGGAGCAAAAGCACTTTTAGTCGGGACTTTGTTTTTGATTGGCTCGGGGATCTCGAAAAAAGTATTACAGCAGTGTGGCTGGCAGCCATTCATTATGGCCCTGATTTTATGGATAATTGTCAGCTCAGTCATACTTGTATTAATCCTTGATGGATTTATTAAGTAAATTTACTAAATTTTTTTGAACCTTTTAAAACTGCACTAGTCTGAATATATGAGGCTTGGATATGCCTCATTTCATATTCGTTGTCTATCAACGACTATGTGAGCGCAGAGAGTATTTGGCCAGTAGCTTTACTGGCCTTTTTTTATCCTTCGTTGTTGCTGTTTTGTGAACACACCTGCAAACAAGCTAAAAACTTTGTTTGTTGGTCTTAAACCTGTCGAATAATGTTCTATCTTTTGTTTAAATTGCGCCGATTTAAATCTTAAAAGAAGAGCTCTAATGAAAAAATCCCTATTGAGCATTGCCGTTGCAGGTTTACTGCTAACGGGTTGTCAAACAACAAGCCAACAATCTGACCTTGAAGGTGCGAACAGCACTGCAAAAACAGTCGTTGAAAACGTACAAACACCACTTGATTTTGGTAGTGAAAATATCACGCTTGAGCAAGCTATGGCAGATCCAGATTGGATTGGTCGTTCTCCAGAAGATGCTTATTGGGGCGCTGATAGTAATACTATCTACTTTAATCAAAAACAGGTTGGAAACCAGCTTAGGGACACATTTTCGATAAATAGCAAAGGTACACAGCCTGTTGCTTTGTCAAACATACATAACATTGGTAGCGACGAAGCGATATACTCTTCAGACGGCAAGCTACAAGCATATACATTCCAAGGCAATATTTTTGTTAGAAATGTAGCAACACAAGAAGTAAAACAATTAACGCGTACAAGTGCAAAAGAAGAAATCCTTCAGTTCATGGTTTCTGGTGAGCTAGCATTCAAAGTAGGCAAAACAATCTTTTCGGTTGATGTAATATCTGGTTTGACTAAAGAATTAGTTAAAATCAACAATGGCAATAAACCGGTTGGCACACAAGAGCCAAATACCTACATTGCAAAAGAGCAACACAAACTTATCGATTATGTTGCGCTTACCCACAAAAACGCTTTAGACAAAGAAGCGCGCCAAGCGAATATTGAGTCTGAAAATAACTCTATTGCTAGTCAGCAAATTTATATCGGTGAAGGTTACAAGCTAGTAGATTCAAGCATTTCACCTAAAGGTGACAAGCTGATTGTTGTTGTAAGCAAAGCACACATGATTTCTCAAGCGACGAAAAAAGACATCATGCCAAATTACATTGGTCAGGATGGTAATATCGATCCAGTACAAGCGCGCAGCCGTGTAGCGGACAACAAACCAGTTGAAGTTGAAGTGAGATACTTCGACTTGAAAACAGGTGAGCAAAAAAACATTGGCTTTGAGACCCTACCGGGTTTTGACGAAGATGCTTTAGCCGACGTAAAAAGAGAAAATGCCAAAGCAAAAGGTGAGACGTATAAGTCTGAAAAATCACCACGTGCAATTAAGCTAATGCGCGATTGGTATTGGTCACAATCTCCTATCCAGTGGAATAGTAAAGGTGACCAAGTCGCAATGATGTTCAAAGCTTGGGATAACAAAGATCGCTGGATCGCGACTCTGGACTTTGATAAAGGCGAACTTGAGCCGCAGCATAGGCTACATGACAAAGCTTGGGTAAACTATGCGTACAATGACTTTGGCTGGTTGAATAACGAAGATACGTTATTTTTCTTATCTGAAGAGTCAGGGTATAGCCATTTATACGTTAAACCGCTTAATGGCAAGGCAAAGCAACTTACATCTGGTAAGTTTGTAGTATCAGAGCCAAAGTTAACGCGTGACAACAGCAAGTTTTTCTTCAAAGCAAACGTTGATCACCCTGGTATTTATGAGATTTACACCGTCGATGTAAACACAAAAGAAAAATCAGCAATTACTGATTTAAATGGTTTAACTGATTACTCGCTGAGCCCAGACGAGTCAAAGGTTTTACTTAAGCATTCAAAAATCATGATGCCTACAGAGCTTTATGTTGCTGATGCTAAGCCTAATGCTCAACCAAAGCGCCTAACCAATACCGTTTCTGACGAATTCTTAAACAAGAAACTGATTGCTCCTAAAATTGTTGCTGTGCCATCTAGCCACACTGACGCACCAATTTATGCAAAAGTTTATTATCCAGCAGACTATAAGCCTGGCGAAACAGGTAAAAAGCGTAAAGCAGTTATCTTTAACCATGGTGCAGGTTACCTTCAAAACTCACATATGGGTTGGTCAGTTTATTTCCGCGAGTTTATGTTCCATTCATTACTTGCAAGCGAAGGCTATGTGGTAATGGATATGGACTATCGTGCGTCGAAAGGCTACGGCCGAGATTGGCGTACAGCCATTTATCGTCAAATGGGTACTCCAGAGATCCAAGATTTGGCCGATGGTGTTAAATGGATGAGTGAGCATGCAAACGTAGATGTAGGTTCTGTCGGTACATACGGCGGTTCATATGGCGGATTCATGACGTTTATGGCACTGTTCACGCAGCCAGAGCTGTTCCAAGCAGGTGCAGCGCTTCGTCCAGTTACTGATTGGGCATACTACAATGACCCGTACACGTCTAATATTTTGAACAGGCCTGATGTAGATCCTATTGCATATAAGCGAAGCTCTCCAATCTACTTTGCTGAAGGTTTAAATAAACCTCTATTAATTAATGCGCCAATGATTGATGACAATGTGTTTTTCCAAGATGTTGTTAGATTAGTGCAGCGTTTCATTGAACTTGAAAAAGAAAACTTTGAAACTGCTATCTACCCAGTAGAACCACATGGTTTTGTTCAGCCGTCAAGCTGGTTAGATGAATACCGTCGTATATATAAGTTATTTAAAGAAAACCTTTAATAACGACGAAAAAGGCCAGCATTATGCTGGCCTTTTCATCTAATAGTGCTCGTTGTTATATATTTTCAGATTTATTACGGTCTAAATTTTGTATAAATAAAGGTATAGCTAAAACAACCCCACCTAAAGCACCAATAAGGTGTGATTCAATTGCCACCCGGGAATCAATTAAGTCACCAACCTCAGCACTCGGTCCTGCATATTGTTCCCAAGCTAATTTACCTACAATACCTAAGAATAAAAGAATACCAGTAGGTTCTTTTACTTGAATATCTTTTAGCGCACCCCAAACAATAATTCCATGTAGTAATCCGCTTAATCCAGTGTATACTCTGATGTCTGGACAAAATAGCCAAATGCCTAATCCAGTCCAAAGCCCTAGTAATAATACATGAACAAAATAACGCCTTATTGATGTGTGTTCTGCGTGCAGTACCCAAATAAACAAAATACCAACTAGGTTCAAACCTAAATGTGTCCAATTGGTATGAATATATTGGCTACTCCAAATCCGCCATATTTGACCTTCAGTGATCAATTGGCGGTGGAATTCGAGTGTATCTCGCATATCAAAAGCCATTAATAGAGTAGCGATTATCGCTAGTGTCAATGGGGGTAAGATATACTGAGGGCTTACTGGAAGGTTGAAACCAAGCATGCTATGTCTACAATAATAAAGGTATTTTTACATATTGTGCCTGTTAACTTTTATGATGCCAACGAAGATCGAAAATAAATAATGACTACATTCAAACTTAAGCACTCATTGCTAGCATTGATGCTCGCATCTAGTTTACCCGCTGTAGCGGACCAAGCTGACCCCAAAAAGCGAGAAGCAAGAGAGCCTGAAGCGGCAACCGGACTGACGTTAAAAAAAGAAAAAATTGCTGAAAAGTATATGGTTGTCGCTGCTAACCCGCATGCAAGTAAAGCAGGGCAGCTAATGCTTCAACAAGGTGGCAGCGCCATCGATGCAGCTATTGCTGCTCAGTTAGTTTTAACGCTTGTTGAGCCACAATCATCAGGTATTGGTGGTGGCGCATTCATTCTTCATTATGACAAGCGCAATGATTACCTCACCTCGTTTGATGGACGTGAAACCGCACCGAAAAAAGCAGACCATACGCTATTTTTAGACAAAGAGGGTAAACCTGTTAGGTGGATTGAGGCGGTTGTTGGCGGCCGTTCTGTCGGTGTACCGGGTATTATTCATTCTATGAAGCAAGCGCATGATAAATACGGAGTGCTGAAGTGGAAACAGTTATTCAAACCAGCCATTGAACTTGCTAACAATGGCTTTAAAGTATCCCCCAGACTTCATATGTTGCTTAAAAAAGAGTTTAATCCGGGGTTAACTAAACTTTCTCCAGCGAAAGAGTATTTCTACCCAGATGGGAAGGCGCTTGAAATAGGCACTTTAGTTAAGAATCCGGCATTAGCGAAAATCTATAAAGAGATCGCAGAATACGGCCCTAAAGCCTTTTATGAAGGGAAATATGCAGAAGATATGGTCAAAGCAGTGCAAAAATCTGAAATTGCACCGGGCCATTTATCAATGTCCGATCTTGCAAATTACCAAAGTAAAGAGCGTCATCCAGTTTGCACCTCATATCATGATTATAAAGTGTGTTCGATGGCACCACCGAGTAGCGGCGGGCTAACGGTGCTGCAGATATTGAAGTTACTAGAAGGCAAAAAACTAGCGCAGTACAAACCAAATGATCCAAAAGCCGTTCATTTGTTTACTCAAGCATCAAGATTAGCATTCGCTGACCGTAACTTTTATATCGCAGATCCTGATTTTGTAGACGTGCCGACCCAAGGGCTTTTAAACCCGGTTTACTTAAATTCCAGAGCAAAGTTAATCGGGGAAAGAGACAATCAAGACGTGCCTGTGGGCGACCCATCAATGGGGAAATTATCTTACGCTCAAGACGACAGCTATGAATTGCCATCAACTACACACCTGTCAATAGTCGACAGTAAAGGTAATGCTGTTTCTATGACGAGCTCTATTGAGATGGGTTTTGGATCAACGATTATGGTGAACGGGTATTTATTGAACAATCAACTGACTGACTTCTCTCTTTCACCTAAAGTTGGTGGGAAATGGGTCGCTAACCGTGTTGAACCAAATAAGCGCCCAAGAAGCTCCATGGCACCTGTGATGGTATTTAATAAAGATGGCAGTTTAAAATTGGTTGTTGGTTCGCCTGGTGGAAGTCGAATTATTAACTACGTAGCGCAAACTGTGATTGGCGTGCTTGATTGGGGCTTAACGCCACAGCAGGCAATTAACCTACCGCGTGTTACAAATCGTAATAAATATACTACCTTGGAGAAAGGAACAGACTTAAAAACAATGAAGCCTTGGTTGGAGTCAAAGGGCCATAAAGTTCGTATCTCTGATTTAAATTCAGGCATTCACGCGATTGAAATAAAAGGAGGCCTTTTGTTTGGCGGTGCAGATCCGCGCAGAGAAGGGGTTGCACTTGGAGAATCTAGCGAGTAAGCATAGGATATTATAGATTATTCAGTTATAATGTATGACCCTGTTTACGGATCTCTCATTCGTTTACAGGGCCGTTTTATTGGTCTGATGTGCACTAAAGTGATTGAAAATTTGTGTACTTAGACAATAATGATCCCTTATATCAAAAAATTAAGAGTCACAGCTTGTAAATATGACTAAACAAACCGACCCTAACTACCTCTACATCCCATATTCTGGCCCAACTTTATTGGAAACTCCGCTTCTTAATAAAGGCAGTGCATTTAGCCAGCATGAGCGTGAAAACTTCAACTTAGCAGGTTTAGTTCCTCCTCGTTATGAAACAATTGAGGAGCAGGTAGAGCGTTGTTATCAACAATTTTCAAGTTTCAAAGATAACCTAAACAAACATATTTATTTACGAGCTATTCAAGACAACAACGAGACGCTTTACTACCGCCTAGTGAGAGATCATCTAGAAGAGATGATGCCTATCATTTACACACCAACGGTGGGCGATGCGTGTGAAAAGTTCTCTGATATTTATCGTAGCTCTCGTGGATTATTTATTTCATATGAAGATCGCCACAATATCGATGATATTCTTCGCAATGCGACTAAAGGCAAAGTAAAGGTAATCGTAGTCACTGATGGTGAGCGAATTCTTGGTCTTGGTGACCAAGGTATCGGTGGTATGGGTATTCCAATTGGTAAATTGGCTCTTTACACAGTCTGTGGCGGGATCAGTCCTGCGTATACATTACCAGTGATGTTAGATGTGGGTACAAATAACGAGAAGTTATTAAACGACCCAATGTATATGGGCGCAAGACATAAGCGCATTAGCCAAGAAGAATACGATGAGTTCTTAGATCTATTCATTAAAGCAGTGAAGCGCCGCTGGCCAAATGTGTTACTTCAGTTCGAAGATTTTGCACAACCGAATGCAATGCCTCTTTTAAAGCGCTATCGTGATGAAATTTGCTGTTTTAACGATGATATTCAAGGCACCGCTTCTGTAACAGTTGGTTCTTTACTTGCAGCTTGTCGAGTTAAAGGCGAAAAATTATCAGAGCAAAAAGTTGTTTTTGTTGGTGCGGGGTCTGCTGGTTGTGGTATTGCTGAGCAAATCATTGCACAAATGGTATCTGAAGGTATCTCAGATGAGCAAGCACGCAGTCAAGTATTTATGGTTGATAGGTTTGGTCTATTAACTGAAGGTATGGAAGGCTTAAGAGACTTCCAAGCAGCACTTGTTCAAACAACAGCAAACCTAGAGAGTTGGAACTACAGTGGTGAGTATGCATCTTTACTAGACGTGATGCACTGTGCACAACCAGATATTTTAATTGGTGTATCAGGTCAACCTGGCTTATTTACTGAGCAAGTGATCAAGGCGATGCACGCAGGTTGTGAACAACCAATCATCTTCCCGCTTAGTAATCCATCTCGCCAAGTTGAAGCTCATCCAAAGGATGTGATTGAGTGGACAGAAGGTAATGCGATTGTTGCCACTGGTAGTCCGTTTGAACCAGTTGAATTTGGTGGTAAAACACACGTAATCCCTCAATGTAATAACAGTTACATTTTCCCAGGTATTGGTCTAGGTGTATTGGCTGCTAAAGCGTCAAGAATCACAGAGTCAATGTTAATGGTTGCGAGTGAAACATTAGCGGAATCTTCTCCATGGGCAAATACAGGTAAAGGCAGCCTTCTGCCTTCACTGGTGGAAATCGAGCAATTAAGTAAGCGAATTGCATTTGCTGTTGCCAAAAAAGCGATGGAAGAAGGGGTGTCATTAGACATGCCTGATGACCTAATTTGGTCTGCAATCGATAAAAACTACTGGATGCCAGAATACAGAAACTACAAACGCTGTAGCATCTAATGTAAGTTGTTTAAAGGCCCTCAATTGAGGGCCTTTTTATTAGCGTAATAAATAGCAAACAATTGGTTTGTAGCTATACTTAACTAACAATTTACAGCACGGACTGCATGCAGTGGGAGTATCTATGCCGTCTAGATTTGTGCTTTTAGCTTGTGTTTTCCTTTCTTTCTTTAGTTTCTCAAAACCTTTAAAAATTGAAATTGTATCTGACTACAACCCATCCTACGGTGAGTCACCAGGGGATTTGGCCACACAGCTGCTTTTGATAATTGCCAGAAACTTAAATAATGAAATGGCAATTGAGTTTGTGCCGGCCAGTAGAGAACGCGAGTGGCGAGAGCTTAAACATCATGAAAACGTCTGCTTGTATAATAAGGTTAGAACGCCTGAACGTGAAACAATGGCCTTATTTGTATCACTGCCTTTGATGGCCTTTCCCTCTAATCGACTTATTTTGCGTAATAAAAAGTTTGTGTCTATAGAAGTGACTTTAAAAAGAGCGCTGTCAATGGGGTTAAGGATAGGTGTTACAAAGGGTCGTTCATATGGACTAGAAATCGATGATTTTATAACTGAAAATACAGATAGGCTATTTATCGGTGAGGGCAATGATAGTGCATTTAGGCTTAGACAAATGTTGGTTCAAGGCCGTCTGGATGGGATCATTGAATATAGCTCAGTATTTGTTACGGATTTTCCTTCTGAAGAAGTACTCAAAGACATCTCTTTTCATGCTATAGGCGATACCAAAGCCACTATTTTTGGCTACATTGCTTGTTCAGATTCTAAAGTTGGAAGAAAAGCTGTCGATTTGTTTGAAAGAACACTTCAAAAACGCAAGATTCAGGACTTAATTATCGAAGCGCATGCAAATTTATTTCTTCCCCAAGAAGAAGTGTTCATTAGCAACTCTCTAAAATCTGCCTTTAGTATAAGAGATTAAAATTCGGATTACTTATATTTATTAATTGATAACGAAATTTTTATGTTCGTGTTATCGAATTACTATGCATCGTTATAAATTAAATTTTTTTATGCGAACTACAGTTTTATATAATTTAGTAGTTCAATCACTTTTCATCACAATTTAACTCCAGCCTATATTCTTGCACTAAGGTTTTATTTATAAATCTGGAATGTGATGAAAAACAAATTAAGAATATAAGCCTATGTAATATCAATAAATAAAAAATTTCAACAGTGTGATCCGCACATTAAAATTACTTTTTCATTACTAACAAATTAATGATTTAGATTTATAACACCCCCCGTGATTTCAGCTTGATTCTAGAGATTTTGGCTGTTTACAAGGCATTTTTTAACACCTAATTTAGATAGCGAAACAGACAGTGAGCTATATCAACTTAGTACATATCAACTGACATACTCACTGCTAAAAATCGACATTACGCCTATTCAAAAAGGTATTTTTATAAAATAAACTAATCTTAAAAGGGATTAAGAAATGAAAATTAAACTTCTCACAGCAGCTGTATCTCTACTTGTAATCAATAGCGCGGCAGCTAATGTTGTCCTAGATGATTTAGATGGATATGACCGTGAGTCAAATTACGCTGGTTCGTTAATGGAGCGTATAGTGACAGACTCTGAAAATGCTCGTACATTTAATGCATGGGTTTTCCGAGCAGATAGATACGGCAACTGTTCTTCAGGTGCTGTATATGATGAAGTTTCAGGCCAATTTATTGCAAATGTTGGGATCAGCCCGGCTGGACATAATACTCATCATATTGACGTCGTCAGTCTTCAAGGTTATTTCACTGATGAGCAGTTGCAACGTACTCGCGTATTGGCTCTAACGTGTGAATCTGAAACTGGTGTTAGCTACAAAGTAAAACATAAGATACCAGCTTTACCAAAAATTACTTGGAATGCTAGCTTAACAGGTGTTGGCCCTTGGCAGACTCCTGATTGTAGTGGTCAATCACAACACTGTGGTGGCGCAGGTTGGTATGACCAAGTTAGCTATACTTCTTCAATTCTAGTAAACAACGGTACTGAAGACGGTTACTGTACATCACAAATCAACGATGGTTTAGTTTCGAAAGTATTTAATGGTGAAGGTACTACACCGCTTTTCCACACAAATCACTTTGCACTAAATGAGCAAGTCTATTCACAAATCGGCCGAGTTTTCAGACAAACAGTAGCTTGTCATAACCCAGCAGGTACAACTGAACACACAACTGTTTGGGAAGTAACTGGTGAAAACGATATCAACCTAGTTGTTGACAACGTAAACTATAAGTAATTGTAACTTTTACTTTGTAGAATGGGCCATTAGGCCCATTTTTTTATAGTTCTAATTCACGGGTTTATTTTTTTTATTGTACCAATACTCGATCTTTTCAAAGACTTTATTCGCTTCGATAGGCTTAGTTATATAATCATCCATGCCGGCATCTAAGCACTTTTGCTTATCACCTTGCATGGCATTTGCGGTCATTGCAATAATAGGTATGTTTGAATTCTGTGGGCCAGCATTTGATTCACGAATATTTTTAGTTGTTTCATATCCATCCATCATTGGCATTTGGCAGTCCATTAATATAATTGAATATTTTGATTCCACAGTGGCTTCCTTGAGCTTCTCTAGCGCTTCTAAGCCATTTTCAGCAACTTCTACTATTAGGTTTAAACTATCTAAGGTTCGTAGAGCGACAATCTGGTTTACCTTATTATCTTCAACCAATAAGATCCGCGTACCTTTTGAAAATGTATTTATAAATTTTTCTGAATTGTTCTGAACAGTTGCTTTGGGCACATGCGCAACTGAGTCGAGTGTTGTTGTCACTGTAGAAAGGGCTTTGAGTAGGTCATTTTTTGTCATCGGTTTAGTGAAGTAACCATCCAGTTGTACAGAGCTATTATTCATTGCTTCAAAATGCTCAGTTAGCTGTGTCATCATAATCAATTTAATATGGCCAAAAGACACCTTACTTTTAATTTCTTTAGCCATTAGTTCACCACTTAAGCCGGTAAGCGTTTTATTGAACAGAACTAAATCAATAGAACTTTTATTTAGTATTGCTAAAGCTTGGTCAGCATTTAAAGCCTCAATTACGCTAACTCCCCAGAATTCAAGCTGCTTTTTTATCGCGTTATTACTTGATGTATTAGGGTCAACAAGCAACATCGTAATGTTTAGTTTGCTAAAGTCCGGGTGAATGACGTTCTCAATATGGCTTTTTTTAACTGAACACTTAATACTAAAACAGCTGCCAATGCCGACTTGGCTGGTGACGCCCACATCGCCTCCAAGCAGCTGACATAGCCTTTTTGTAATACTAAGGCCTAAACCTGTCCCCCCGTATTTACGTGTGGTTGAAGCATCAACTTGAATAAAGGAGTCAAATAAAGTCACGAGTTTTTCCTCGGAGATCCCAATACCTGTGTCACTAACATTGCATGAGAAAATACAGTTGCCAGTGAAACTATCTTCAACTAATGATGCAGATAGAACAATTTCACCATTTTCAGTAAATTTAATGGCATTGCTTAAAATGTTTGTTACTACTTGTCTTATTCTGCCAGGATCTGACTGTATCATTGGTTCTTTGATATCTGAAAGGTCTAAAACAATACTGACGCCTTTCTCCTGCGCTGAAAGGGCCATTGATTCTGTAAGGCTTTCAAGAATCTCTCGCAGGTCAAAATCGACATACTCAAGCTCAAGTTTGTCAGCCTCAATTTTAGAAAAATCTAGAATATCGTTTATTAAGCTTAGTAATGAGTGCGCACTTGTACTGGCAATATTGACTGAATGCGATTGTTCTTGAGTTAATCCACTGCTTTTTAATAAGTCCAACATGCCAATGACGCCGTTCATAGGGGTGCGTATTTCATGGCTCATATTAGCTAAAAACTCAGATTTTAATCTGGTCGCTTCTTCTGCCTTTTTGAGCGCACCTTCTAGTTTTCTCGCTTGCGTTTCAAGAGAAGCTGTTTTCTCTGATACTTGCTGCTCAAGTGCGACAACAAATTGCTTTTGACGTCTAATTTCAGCTTTTTGCAGTTTTGTTCGTAAGTAAATGACCATAAAAACACCACTTACAACAAATAAAACATAGAGTGCGTAAGCCCACCAAGTTTTCCAAGGCGGGGGAGAAACATCCACATTTATAGATAAGATTTTTTCCCCCCATTCACCACTGCTATTGGTTGCCTTTACCTTAAATTGGTAGCTACCACCATCCAAATTAGTGAACGATGCTGTATTCCTATTTCCAATTTCGATCCAGTTATCATCATATCCTTCAAGTTTGTAGGCGTAGATATTTTTGTTTGGAGATAAAAAATCGAGTACTGAAAATTCAAAAGAAAAGATGTAATCAAGATAAGATATATTGATATTTTCTACATAAGAGTAGGGCGTATCAAGTTTGACGGGTACACCCATTTTATTAAAGCCAGTTAAAACTAGCTCAGGCTCTTCAATCTCCGTTTGTGTGGTTAATGTGCTGAAATATTCAATACCTCTTTGGCTATTAGTGAACAAAGTATTATTTTTCGCTTTCACAAAGCTGCTTGGATAATAATTCAGCCCGAGTAAACCATTTTGATTGTCAAAGTTAGTGACTTTGCCTGTATTGGGGTTAAGTTTAGTAATTCCTTTGTTAGTTGTTAACCATAAATTACCTTTGTCGTCATCTGATATTGAACGAATAAGGCTACTTGGTAAGCCATTTTGAGTATTAAAGTGAGTAAATGTATTCGAATCATTTTTATAGAGGTTTAAACCTTGTTGGGTCGCTATCCAGAGATAACCTTTTTGGGTTTCATAGATGTCTTGCACAATACTTCCAAGCAAACTGTTGGCAGAGTCTTTATTTTGAACGAAAGATTTAAACCCTTGCACTTCGTCTATCCATAAATTCACACCATTTCCGGTACCGACCCAGATTTTCTGTGACTTATCTTTATATATTGTTAGGACTTCAGGGTGAGACAATCCATACTCTTCACCTAAATGTTTAAACTCGTTTAATTTCGGATTGTAAATGTACACACCATTTTTATACGTACCAATCCAAAGATATCCATCTTTGTCTACTGAGAGTGCTCTAATTTCACGAAATTCGCTATAGTTTGGCTTAGTTTTAGGGTAACTAATAAGCGTGCTTTGCATTGTATTTAGATCAAACCTTACCAGTCCTTCATCTTGTGCCATCCAAACAATGTTGTTTTTATCCAAAAAAAGCACAGGGCGCTCTAATAATCGGTTCAACTCGAAACCGTTATCTTTGGTGAATACGGGTGGAAATAGGGTTTTTAAAGTAGATGCAGATACATCCCACTTGAATAATTGTGAAGCAGAGTTAGCGATTAATACATCTCCATTTTTATCAGCGGCAATACCGTTAGGTGCACTTAACTCTGGGTTATCTATAGATTTAAACTTTCTATGGGGCACTAATTTGAAAATACCGTGTAACTCATTGGTAACCCATAATGTATTTGCACTATCTTCAAAAATTATACGCATACCACTATTTTGCTCTAGGTCAAGCTGTACTAGGCGCTCGCTGCTCTCATCTCTTCTAAATACGCCCCTACTGGTTACGAACCAGATATAGCCTTCATGATCTTCAATTATGGAGTTGACTTGACCCAAGTGTTGACCAGCCACAAAACCAATTCTAGAAAACGATTGATCTTGTGAATTAAAAATGAACGGTCCTTTTTGTGTTCCAACGTATACGTTGCCTTTTGATGAATTTAAAACGTGACGAATTTCATTTGCACCTGTTGGTGTTTTGTTATCGGGATCAGGAAAAAAATATTCAAATGTGCCTTCTACTTTATTGTATAAATTCAAACCATAACTTGTTGCTACCCACAAGTTGTCTAAGTCATTATTTTCGATATCCCAAACTCGGTTATGAGATAAGCCGTTGTTTCCATTTTCTGCTTTTTTGATATGTTCAAAATTGTCAGGCCCAATATATTTATTGAGTCCATTATCATAAGAGCCAAGCCAAATCGTCCCATCCAAATCATGATAGAGAGATTGAATCCTGTTCGCAGAAATAGACTCTGGTACATTTTTATCGTGATAATAGTTGTCAAATTTACCTGTTTTCGGATTATAGCGATTTGCGCCACCTCCCCAAGTGCCTATCCAAATGATACCGTTTCTATCTATCATCAAATTGCCGGCATCATTGTGAGACAGGCCATTTACAGATTCACTATCAAATTCGAATAGTGTGACTTTTCGGCCGTCATACCGCATAACACCATTTTCAGCAGTGCCAAACCACAACATACCTTGCTGATCTTGTATTATTGAGTATATTTCAGAGGAAACAAACCCATCTTCAGCAGTTAATTTTTTTGCAGAATATTGGTTGCTTAAGATGGGTATGCTGGCAAAACAGAAACTTGGTATTAGCATGCCCAATACAACAATTGAACTAATTATTGAAAGCGGTTTACCCATAAGTAATTTTACTAACCGTATAATTATAGAAGATCTTGTTATTCATAATATTAGGCTAGTTGAGGTTATGTGCAATTTCTACTCTGAGGGCTGATGTTGTTGTTCAGCTAAGCTATTTGGCCAATGTGTGCCACAATCAACATTTTGTGAAAAGTTAGTTCTTATCAACTCTTCCGGCTAACAGAATCTGAATATTCAGTGTCAATTAATTTAATTGTGTTTCAATGGCAACATAAATACAGAAATGAATATTTTGGAGAGTTTATGCGTTTATTAACAGCTGCATTTTCAATTTTGTTAAGCACTTCATCAATGGCTGGGAGTATCCCAACGACTCCACATTTATATGTTAAAGGATACTCAGAGGTATCTGTACAGCCAGATACAGCTATTATCAATGTGGCAATCAATGAGAAAAGTAAAAACTTGCAAGAAGCAAAAGAAAACGTTGATGATGTTGTTGCTAAAGCTTTAAGTATTGCGAAAAGCTTTGGTGTAAAAGCAAATCATATACATGCTGAGCAGCTAAATGTTTACAAGCAAACTCGTTACAATCGCAGTACAAATGAAGAAGAGTTTACTGGCTTTAAAGTAAGCCGTAACATTACACTAAAACTGAAAAATATTGATAAATACCCTGAGCTGTTGCAAGCATTTGTAGACAGTGGCATTAACCAATTCAACAACACGCAATTTGTAGTTGAAGATAAATCTGAGATTATGAAAGAGCTTAAGCAGAACGCTATTAAACAAGCAAAACTCGGGGCAAAAGAACTTGCAGATGGTTTTGGTGTTAAAGTAGGTGACTTATATTCTGTATCTTTTTCACCGATGAATGTTCCGATTCAGCCATATGCCAGAGGTAAAGTGATGGCTGCGGAATCTATGAGCCTTCAAGATGCATACAGTACAGGTGATACGAAATTGACAGCAGAAGTGTACGCGGTTTACTACATAGATTAATTTGGACCTTTTAAAGTCCTCTGAAAACAACGTATACTAGAGATATACAAGGAATAGGGGACTTTTCATCATGTTTAGTGGACTGTTTGCTGCAATTTGCACACTTTTATATATCAAACTCAGTTTTAATGTTATTAAGCTAAGAAAATCACACAAAGTGGGAATTGGAGATGCAGGCCATAAAGACTTGCAAGCCAACATCCGCGCTCACGCAAACTTCATTGAATATACTCCCCTGGCTGTTATTCTAATTTTTATACTTGAATATCAACTGATTGGTAACAGCATACTCATACCCATTGCTTGCCTTTTTTTAGCTGGCCGATTGCTTCATGCCAAGGCCTTGTATGATGCAAACTTAAAAATGCGCGTTATAGGTATGGGGTGTACATTTTTATCTCTCATAGTCATGGCGCTAATAAACGCTTATTTATACTTTTTATGACCAAAAAATACTTTGTTCTGGGGCTACCTAGAACGGGAACCACGAGCTTATGTGTCTCAAGTCTAGATATCGGACTTAAAACAGCACACACTGCGTACACGCAACAAACACTAAAAACAGCAGAGTTTATCGCTGATACGCCAGTTTTTAATGATTTTCAAAAACTTTATCAGCATTTCCCGCATGCTAAGTTTATCTACTTAGAGCGTGATCATGATACTTGGGTACCTTCGGTTCGACGTTTACTTTTACGTATGTTACCTAAATTAAAAGTGCAGGGTGGCGGCTTCAACGAAACTTTAAAGCGTTGTTATTACGATGTTTTTACTGACCTTGATGAAAAAAATATCAACGATGATGACTATTTAATTGAGTGTTATAATACACACAGACAAAGAGTTGTCGATTTTTTTGAATGGACTAATGTAGAGCATGTGATAATCAATTTATCTGAGATAGATAGCACATCTAAATTTGCCAAGTTTATGTCTGTACCTAAGGTTTCTATACCACATGTAAATAGGCATGGGAAAGTAACAGCCTGGAATGACATTAAACATCCTTTAAAAGTGGAATCAACAAGAATTGGCAAGGTAGATAAAGACCGTATTTTATATGACTTATAGGGCTTAAATGTCCGATATTATTTTTAGTCATAAATTTCAAATACACGTAGTAAGTGAGACGAAATAGCTAATGTTTGAATTAAAATATCATACACCGTTTGAATGGACGCACAAAGTTATGGACGATTTTGTGACCTTTTTACAAGACCATGCCGCTGCAGAAAAAAAGGCATCTGGCATGGCGATGTCTATGTTAGGACATTATCCAGATAGAACTAAGCTAGTCAAAGCAATGGCGGATCTTGCTATTGAAGAAATGATTCATTTTAAGCAAGTATTAAAGCTCATTAATGAAAGAGGCTTGGTACTAGGAAACGACAAGCAAGATCCATATATTAAAAAGATGCGTGCTTTGTTTCGACAAGGTAGTGATGAGTTTTTAATTGATCGGTTGCTCGTTGCTGCGGTAATTGAGGCGAGGGGACACGAGCGATTTTCTCTCGTTGCAGAGGCTTTACCTTCAGGTAAAGATAAAGATTTCTACGTTGCAATTGCTAAATCAGAAGAAAAACATAAAAACTTATTTGTAGAGTTAGGCTATGAGTATTTTGATAAAGCGATTATTGATGCCAGACTTGAAGAGATATTAATAGCTGAAGCTCAAATCTGTGAAAGTATTCCATTTACAGCAGCATTGCACTAAATTTTCCAAGAAAAGCACTCTTAACTAGAGTGCTTTTCATTATGTTAAATCATATTTTTAATTGTTTTCTTCGTAACTGAGTAGGACTTTATTATTTACTACTTAAATCATCTAGCTGATATCGCAGATGATCCAAGCTATTTAGCATCGATAAATATAAATTAAATTTTTGAATCTTACTCATTCAAACTCAAACATTTCCTAATTGTGTTAAATCATACATTCATGCATAGCCAGTAACTTTAACCTAAGAAGCTAGGACGCATAATTTTCGAAGATGAAGTTCGAAGATGAAGTTCGAAGATGAAGTTCGAAGATGAAGTTCG
>NZ_JAKFZS010000034.1 GCF_021654285.1 Pseudoalteromonas luteoviolacea
ATATGAGTTCGATTAAGAGATTTTGTTCAATACTGAGAAAGCGTTCTGCAGAGCATAAAGAAGCGATTAATAAAGTGCAGGGTCTGCACGGCATAGTGGTTTCAATCCTACGACAAGAACTAGACTCAATGGTACGAGCTATTTATTTGCTTAATATTTCCGAGCAGGATGAGTTGGAAAGGCTTGTAAAGCAAACCCTTGATGGGGAGGTTTGGACAGTATTAACGGCAAAAGGGAAAGTAGCAAAGGTGACTGACAGAGATATGGTTGAATTATCAAATGAGCTGAATGGATGGACGCGCTCAGTTTACAAATTTGGATGTTCTTTTATACATTTATCAAATTACCATGACTACAGCAGTGAAAACCCTTTTGATCAATTAACTGAAGATGATCAAGCCAGTATTTTAGAGCATATGCGAAAATATCACGGTGGACCAATGAGTGATTCACCAAGCTTTACAGAGTTAGCTTATTACTTTCCCAGTGTCTTTAAGAAGATCTCTGGTAATCTGGAATGTTATATTAAAGAGTTAGAGTCAAAAGAACTGCAAAACTAAAATGCAATATTGGAATACGAAATCGAGGGATAAAAGTGGATAATTACGAATACACTATTGATGAATTATCTTATAATGAAATACAAGTCTTACTTTGTGAGATAGCGCAAAAATCGGGACTTATGCCGCCAGAATGTGAGGATGATGGGATTGTTTTAAAAGCACTTTCTGAAGCGATATCAAACAAACTTGAAAAAGCAAAGAGAACAAAAGTTAAAACACCATTTTGACTTTTTTTCAAGGGGTTAACTCAACCGCGACTTAATCCCCTGACTCCCTCTAAACACCCGAATTGAACTAGTCACAACCCCTTCAAAACTAAAATCGTCATAAGCATTAATTTGAACGGGCGGGTACTCTGGTGATGCAGACAGCAATCGGCCATTTTTAAAATCTAAAACCTTACACACAAATTCACGGTTGTATGATGCGACAATCACGTCGCCTTCTTCTGGTCGTGTGCTGCGGTCAATAATCAGCAAGTCACCATCGAATATTCCAACGCCTTGCATTGATGTGCCAGACGCGCGGCCGATGAACGTTGCGCCCGCGTTCGGCATGATGAGCATATCTAAGCTTTGTTCAATCTCTGTATACTCTGCGCCACCATGACCAAAGCCAGTGATCCCCGCGCTTGCTTTAAGCGGAATTACTTTCATAGACTTTCTTAAAATACTGTTTGGATGTACAGTATAAATAGTTACAAGACACGGAGCAACACCACTTTGACAACCATTGCTTATTCAAAAGAACATGCGCAAATTGCGTGTGACTCTCAAACAACTGACGGCAGTGTAATTGTAAGCAACACAACTAAAAAATGGTTTAACACCCGATGTGGCTCGCGTGTGTTTTCATCTGGCGATACGCTCGACATTTATGCATTTGAGCAACACTATAAAAACGGCGCTGCACTGCCTACGTCTATGAACCTGGTTAAATACATTAGAATTACGCCTGGTCGTGTGTTTTATGGTGAGGTAAAAGGCGGAGTACTCAAAGAGGAGGCGCTAACCACTTCCCATGCAATCGGCAGTGGCGACAAATATGCCTTGGCGGAAATGACGCGCGGTGGTGACGCACGGGCCGCTGTGCAATTATCCTCAGAGCTAGACACACAAACCAATGACAACATTCATACGTTTTGTACTCAGTGCGCTAGAAAAACTCAATCATGCAAGTGTAGACAGTCCATAAGTATAAATATCTCCCCTAATCCCTTATTATTGAAATCACTGGCTTAATAACCGCTGTGTTTTTAACCAGTGTTTTCTTGTCACTTATTCTCTAAATGCGCTAAGATACTAAAGCGCTTGTTACAAACACACAATTAAGTTAACATTTGTGCAATATAGGGAATAGGGACATACCAAAATAATGAATAAGGATTAAATGATGAAGCTTAAGAAAAAAAGGTTAAAGCAGCTATCAGCCAAAGATGTGATGAATGTCAAGGGGGCTGGTAGTGGCGCTGGTACAACGGTTGAACCGCCGCAACAGGCCAGAGCAATATTCTTAACAATGGACAGATTTAGCGGTTAGAACCCGCTTATATTCTTTTAAGGAAAAGCATGGGTGACATTGTATTAGTAGTAAGATGGGCAACTATAACACTCCAAGTATTGGTTGTTTTATTTTTACTAATTAAATTCAAGCAACATAAATTGAGTTTATTTTTTGGTGGTAAAAATCAAATTCAATCCCCCAAAGATAATGAATTGCACTCGTGCTTTATTGCAGCGCTTTGTACTGCTGTTTTTTTTATTATAGGGATGGTACTAAGTAATCAGGTTTTAGCTTTAAATCTTGATAAGTTAGAGTTAAGACGTGTTTACTATTTTATTATGTCTATGAACTCATGTGCTTATTCAGTTGCAATATATTTTTTGCACTTTATAAGAAAGTGCACTTTTTCAAGTGCGGCAAAGTGCTGTTTGTATCTGTCCGTCGCAACGGTTTTACTTTGTATAATGCAACTAGTAGCACGTGGAATATTTGATTATAACGGTTTGTCGACTCTATTTCAGGTTACATTATTGGTTGTAAACGCAACGGCATTGTTCGTTGTAGCTTTGTATCCACTAAAATTAATTAAACAATCTAGACAAAATGCTAAGGAAGCGTGATGGCAATTTTAATTATTACTTTATTTGTACTTGTGGTCGTCGTGTCGATTGCCGTAGCAAGTATAATGCAGAGTGTAAATGTGAATGCACTTGAGAAGTTTGTACAGGAAAAGATAAAAAATACTTCACTATATGAAAAAATTTATCAAGAAGAACAAGAGCCTGAGCTATTTACTAGTACCAAAGCGCAAGAAATAGTTATGAATATTGGTGAAGCACAGGTTGAGTTTGGTCAAAGCTTGGAAGCATTAGATGTTACAAAGAAAGAAATTGACCGATGTATCGAAGTATATAGAAGTACAAAGCAATTACCCGTACAGTTTATACCAAAAGAAAAGCCCATTTTAAGAGTTATAGAAACTCAGGTTAATTCAAAATAAAAAGGCCGCAATTGCGGCCTTTTTATTATTCATTTCCAGTTTTATCTAGCATTTTTTCCATGCTACTTTTAGCGCCGACCAACGGCCCAACCTGTTTTAACATGTATTTCCCAGCTGCTTCAAAATCAATTTTTTCTTTGTTGATTTTAATCCAATCGAAATAGTGGTACATCATGAGGGAATCAGTAACTTTATCAACAAAATCCTGTTCAGACATTGGAGGACGTGGCGTAACTTGTTGCTTATTTTTATCAATATTTGGTGCTTCTGTTGCGGGACTTACTTGGCCAGCCTCGGGAATGGTATTTCCTGTTAATAGCCAAATAGTATATTTGCCAACTTCTGGGTGGTTTGCAATCTTTTCCATTACACCAAAACTAGGCTCTGAATCACCGACCTCACACTTTTTAAGAGATCCAACACCTATACCAAGGTAATCACAAAATTTACTTTGGCTCATACCCATTAAAAGCCTTATTTCTTTTAATTTCTCACCAACATGACTTGACATGGTATCTAAACGATCCTATTTTATCTCATACGGTACCAATGAGTACCAAAACGGTTTCTAATGATACTTAATGAATGTGTAAGCTACTTTTTATCTCAAAAACAAAGATTAGCATACCTTTGGAAACTTTAGAAACCACTTGTAAATAACGTTGAGTTACTTGTGAGGTTCAAATGGAATGTTCGAATCTAAAGAAAACACTTGAAGGTAAGCTTGTCACAAATCCGAATGATATGCTTTCTATTGGTGAAGTGGTCGTAAAAAGTGGCATGTCTAGAGCCACAATCTATAGGCTTACAAATGCATTTAAATTTCCGCCTAAATTCAAGCATGGCATGAAAAAGGTGGTGTGGATAAAAGAAGATGTAGAGACTTGGTGTTCGATGTCTCCTAATTGTTTCTACGAAAAGTATGGCGCTGCACTAGAGCTTCAACAAAAGGAGCAAGCAGCATGAACGCAGAATCTCTATACATAAAAAACTTGCGCGGTGAGATTGTCACAGGAAATGACCGCTTCATTAGAATTAAAGACGCAGCGGCATTGTGCTCGTTTGGACGAACCACGCTATTAGCGCTAGAAGAGCAATTTAAGTTCCCACCAAAATACACCATCTCGAAAGGTCGTGTTGCATACATCTTGAGTGATGTTGAAGAGTTTATGCGCTTAGGCGCTGAGAACTTCAAAGTCGTGTATGGCGAACAACTAGCATGCAGAAAAGAAGCAATGCAAGCAGCCGAGAAAGAGTTCTTTAAAGTGAATAAAGCTGAGCTAGAAAGCAACAAATCGGCAAAAGCCAAAGCACTAGCGTTGTTTACCGATATTTACCAACAAGTGCTAAATGGCACTGCGGAGGCCGCATGATTGCTCAACCACTTAACAACCAAGTACAAGAAAGTACACCGCAGCTAAAAGCCATTGACGGCGGTAAGCGCCCAATCCCGCAAGGTTTAAAAGACATTCATAAGTTGTTCGGTGATGCGCGCCACACACCTGGTCATGTTTATACGACCATGCTCAACGACAACGAACGTCAACTACTCACTTTTGTAGCTGGGTTTAATCGCATCGAGCAGGGCAAACCATGGGACCAAATGACGCATGACCAGCGCGTAGAACTTCGCAAAGCGTTGATGTTTATAAACAACATAGTCATAGCATTCATTGATGCCAACGCCATGGCCCCACATAAGTTTTACACAAACGCTGCACCGGACGAAGTTAACTACAACCCAGCATACTAAGGATTAGACCATGCGATTATTCAATATTATTTCAGCAATTATGCGCAGAGTACCGGAGGCCCCGCAGTACACAAAGCGCCGTTTAAACTCCGGTTACCCAGAAGTTTATGATAACTATATAGGTGATTGGGTACTTCAAAAGGTATCAAAAGTTACCCCCGAGCAGTACGCAGAGCTACCCGAGTGCGACAACGTAAATGAATACGTAATTGGCTTTGATTTAGCTAACACACCGGACCGCACTGCTGTTGTTCAGCCGCGCAGTGCAGGCAAGACCACAAAGCACAAAGCGATGTTAGAAGGGGCTAAGTTATGAGCTCAACTAACAGAGGTGCTGAGCGCAACAAAGAAGATTACTACGTTACCCCGCATTGGTTAGTCCGTGAGTTTTTAGAGTCGATTGACTATGGTGGCCCGAAATGTAAAACCATTTTGGATTTGGGCGAGCGAATATTAGACCCATCCGCTGGCGGGTGTGAAAAGTACGAAATGAGTTACCCCACAGTGCTTAACCAATTCAATTTTGACGTTGAAACGTGGGATATTCGTGAAGACAGCCGCGCCGCAAGAACTGGCGTCGACTTTTTGCAAGCAGAAGGCAAGGGCGAATATGATACAGTGATCACTAATCCATCATTCATACTTGCAACGCAATTTGTTGAAAAAGGATTAGAGCATGTGCGTGAACGCGGCCTTGTTATTATGTTACAGCGTTTAAACTGGTTAGGCTCAATCAAACGTTTTGAGTTTTGGGGTAAACAGCCACTGCAATCTGTTTTTGTTCACCACAAGCGCCCAGGTTTTGACCCAGAAAATCCCAATAAAACAGACTCAATCGAGTACGCACACTTTGTGTTCCGTAAAGGCTACAACAATCTTTTTGCCCCTAACCTTTATATAATTTAAGGACCGAAAATGACACATATCAAAGACCAAGTTGCGCCTGAAACAAGGGTAAAACTAAACCCCGCAGTGAAAAGAGCACTTAGGAATGCATGTAAATTTATAAGGGGCCTTAAATCAAACTTTGGCAGTGTAGACATGTTTATTTTGAGAGCCAGAGCGCCAGAGTTGTTTTGTCGTGTACAGAAGTTTTTAAAGTCGGATAACCGTTATTACATGAATGTTGATTGGGACTTTTATGTACTAAACGAAGTAAAAGCGCAGATGCAATCTGATACATACCAACACATAAAAGTTGGCCACTATCGCCCACGACCCATTGTGAAAGCATTACCTACCAGCCCACTTCGAAACGAAGTTGACGATCTAGAAGTACTCCCGTTTACCTAAAAAGGAATCACTGAAATGAACACTATCAAAGACCAAGATCTGCCTGAAAGTCGCAAGTTAGCTTTAAATATGGCTGAACTACTTTGCATACAGGCGAACGAGGCTATCAACCTAATCCAAAAGCGCGACACCAGTAGCGCAAGAATTTCCTGTGAAGATGTGCTAACAGATTTGCTTCCAATGGCGAAGTTAGTCGACGCGCATTTACCTACAGGGTTATCAAATGGAATCACAAATGTAATAGAGCAGCTATTAGAAAATGCTGAGTGTATTTCCAATGTGGAGATAGTGCTGTGATTTTAGAAAATGAAATCATTGTTGATAACTTTGCAGGTGGCGGTGGTGCGTCAACGGGGATAGAGCAAGCGTTAAATCGCCATGTCGATATTGCAATCAATCATGACCCTGATGCCATTGATATGCACAAACTCAATCATCAAAAAGCAAAGCATTATTGCGAGTCAGTTTGGGATGTAGACCCTGTTGAAGCGTGTGCAGGTCGCCCAGTTGGGCTAGCTTGGTTTTCGCCTGATTGTCGGCACTTTTCAATTGCCAAAGGCGGTAAACCCGTAGATAAAAACATTCGCGGTTTGGCGTGGGTTGTTGTGCGTTGGGCTGCGCTGGTACCAATGCGAGTATTTAAATTGGAGAATGTCGAAGAGTTTTTGACTTGGGGACCACTTGTTGAAGTGTCGCCAGGTAACTTTAAACCTGACCGAAAAAGGCAGGGTGAAACGTTCGACGCATTTATTAAATGTATGACCACCGGCTTAAACAAAAAACACCCAGCTTGGACAGAAATTAAAGAGGCACTTGGCGATAACTTTCCGTATGCCAAGCTTGAAAAAGGCTTAGGTTATAAATTAGAGCATCGCATTTTAGCTGCATGTGATTACGGCGTGCCTACAACAAGGAAGCGTTTGTTTATGGTTGGCCGAAATGATGGCAAAGCAATTGTTTGGCCCAAACCTACACATGGACCAAAAAACAGTGGCTTAAAACCTTACAAAACAGCCGCTGATATCATTGATTGGTCAATTCCTGTGCGTTCTATATTTGGTCGAAAACGGCCATTAGTAGAAGCAACGCTAAATAGAATAGCGAAAGGAATCCAGAAATTTGTAGAGTGTGAAGACCCATATCTGGTTCCCGCAGAAAATGTGATCCCATTTATTAATGAGCATGCCAACGCATCAAATCAGCGGGTGATGAGCGCTAATGAGCCATTACGTACAATATGCTCCCAAGTTAAAGGCGGGCACTTTTCTATTGTTACAAGCCACGTAATTAAGCTCAGAGGTGACAATGTAGGGCACAGAACTGATGAACCTTTACATACGATTTCAGCGGGCGGAAATCATCTAGGTGCGGTTCAAGCGTTTTTAATTAAATACTATGGGACTGGCGCGCCAAAAGCTGCAAACGAACCTTTGGGAACGATCACTTCAAAAGACCGTTTTGGAATTGTTGTTATCAAAGGTGAAAAATATCAGATAGTTGATATCGGCTTACGCATGTTTGAACCGCATGAATTGTTTGCTGCAATGGGATTCCCTAAAGAGTACATTATTGCATACAACTCTAGTGGTAAGAAAAACAGTAAACGTATTCAAGTGGCTAGGTGCGGAAATGCTGTATGTCCGTTGGTCGCGAAAGCTTTAGTAGAAGCGAACTTTATAACTGAAGACAGCAGAATTGCAGCGTAAATCATGACTGATTTAGCCACTTTGCAATTCAACGTATCCCCGCCAGTCGTAGCACTAGCGCAGGCTATTGAGAACCAAGAGCATAGGCAGTATTTGCTCTCTGGACTCAGGCTTTTTTTGCCGTTCACGCAATATAAATTAGCTAAGAAGTACATTAGCAAAATTGATAACACCCCTAGTCGATTTGAAGACAGACCTAATTGCCCATCTAAGGCTGCCCATGATTGGCTGTATGATTTTTTAAACACAGTACCAGCGCGTTATGAACTAGAAGGCACTCATGTAAAACGCGCTGCTAGAAAGCTGTTAGATAAAGTTGAGGATAATTTTCAGCACAACTATATAGCTGAAGAAATCATACAAACAAACATGAAATCGAGCTTACAGCCAATTTTTGTTCGCAGAACATTACAGACGTTTAAATCTCATAAAAAAGTTAAAAAAGAATACAAAGAGCGCCAAAAGAATGCACCCCTTGACTTAAATATTGAGACCCTTAAAAAGCTGTCACCTAGTACAGTTTCGAGTGCAGTTGAGCAGCTTTTAGAAATCATAACAGATAAGCAAGATAGAGATTTTGTTCATCGTTGTTTGGCATTTGTACCAAGACCTTTGCAAATGCGCTTTGCTAAACGTTACTTAGATAAATACGACCATAGCAGCGCTAAAAATCAGTACTTTGCAAATGATTGGTTCAGACGCAGTGTGACCAGGTTAAAACCGAGATTGAAGATTCTTGAGCAGATTATCGCTGATATGCCTTTGCCTTGGCACATTATTAAAAGTGTTGAACGTACCAAAAAACATAGTGGCGATTTAGCACAAACAGTCACACAAATGATGACTGATTTGAGTCAAGAAAACCCCACGTGGGACATAATTGATATTTATATCGCGGTACAAAACTTTGCAGAGCCATTAGGCGTTAACCTTGATTACTCAAACAAGTTAGAAAAGCACTATTTGCAAGCTGAAGAGGCTGAATGTGCTTTGCTCAAAGCCCAGTGCCAAAGGTTTTGGTGGCGCAAGTTAAAGCTTATTAGAGCGCGATATTTAGAATATTTGGAAATTGCGACGGGTGAAGTTGGTAAAGACATTTTTAGCCATGCTAACAAAAAAGGCGACCAGAAGTGGGGCCGTAGGGGTGTTAGCGCTTATTGTTCAAAGCAAGCGGTTAAAGAGCACAAAATAAGCCGAGAAAAGGGCCGTAGATTTTTAGAAAGCCTAGAGCTGGTAAATGAATGCAGTGATGTGATCAAGCTAATGACTGCGGTAGAAAAGGGCATGGGTAACCCTGAAAACATGCGTAATGAATTAATGTTACGACTACGCGAGACTGAAGAATTAGCTATGGAAATGGGCTATCAGGGCGGCTTTTTTAATATCACTGCACCTAGCCGCTTTCATGCAAATAGCGCAAGCTGGGATGGCTCAACACCGAAAGAGGCTAGCCAATATCTATGTAAAGTATTTGCCCAAGCCCGAGCAAAACTAGACCGCCTAGACATACCTTATTTTGGTGTACGGGTAGCAGAGCCGCATGTTGATGGATGCCCTCATTGGCATATGCTGTATTGGGTACCAGAGCGTTACTATTACAAGTTTAGCCACGTATTACGCCGCTATTTTTGTAAAGATGACCGTAAGGTGTTTTTTGAGCGTTTTAAAAGCCGTAAAAAGTTAAAAGCACAGTATACCAAAGCCCGCAGAGTATGGGGTTTGAACAAAAAGCGTAAAAGATTTACGCAAGAACCGAAGAAAGACTATTTTCCAAGTTCACCTAGATTTTTAGCCATAAAAATGGACCCGCCAACAATTGATGAAAATGGCAGGTTAAAAGGCGGTGCTACTGCCTACATAGCAAAATACATCTCTAAAAACATCGATGGCTTTTCTCTTGCCAATGAATACGACGCGGAGTCGGGCGAGTTGCTACAAGAGTCGATTAATCCGGTTAAAGCTTGGGCCAGCACGTGGGCTATTCGTCAATTTCAATTCCAAAAGTCACCACCGATTACTATTTGGCGCGAACTGCGCAGAATACGTGATGAGATAGAGGGCAATGACGAAATGGAAGCAGTACGCGCTGCGGCAAGCGGTAGCGATTTTAAAACATATGTAAAGCTAATGGGTGGCATGGGTATTGGCCGTGATGCGCGTTTTAAAGTGACGTATGAATACACTGAATATGGGAACAATTATGGTGAGCTAACTAAGCGTCTCAAGGGAGTTTTAGACACGCATGGCCTTTATTGCTTGGTCACACGTGTTCACACGTGGGAAAAGCAGCCTATGGGCACCGCAGCCGCCAACAGCACCGTTGATGAGGCATGGCAGGATGCCAATATCGTCGGCGCAGCCGACCTGTCTTGGACTAGTGGGAATAATTGTACGCTAAGCACGACGGGGCATAGCGACGAGTTGATCTTAGATATGCCAGGTTTTTCATTAGATGAGATCAGGGATATGAAAAAGGATCTATTAATGGGTCGAAAGGTCAAAAGAAACGACCATGTTTACTTCATCAAAGACAGTAAATTAGAAATTTGGGACGTTGAAAAGTGCAAAATTGAGCAGCGGAGAAGTGAGATTGAAGCTGTAGCACAAAATGAGGCCTACAAATCGTCTGTTCTTGGCGGAGGTGTGTCTGCTACTTGCTGCAATCACATGTGGTCAAAGCTCAGTCTTGATCAGGTTAGAAAGCTGCGGGCCGGTGATTGCATAGATTTTGATGGTGCTGCCTATTTTGTTGAAGGAACAGATTTACTGTCGTTCTCAACTATGAAAGTAGGGCGCATTAAACATGATGTATGGCCGCTATTCCCAACGCAATTAGGGTTCCAGCTTAACAAGCCTATTTTTGAACCATCGTTAGGTGCTGATGGTGTTGGCGCCGTTTGGGAAAATGAAATCAACAATACAGGCAATCAAGATATGTATAGCTCATCAATTGGCTATGACGGCGAGGCTGTTGTGTTTGAAGATCACGTTTACTACGTGCAAAACGGTGAGCTGTTCTCGTTCGCCAAAGGGGTGAGCACAGAAGCGCCAGACATAGAACCAAGCTCAAAACATTGGGATTACGCGCGTGATTTGGTTGCACTGGCTTACACATCTGCAGAAGTTGCTGATAGAGAAGAGTTACTTCGCTCCGAAGGAAGCAAGCATTTTGTAATCGGTGATTTGGATTTAGCTCGACTTGTGTTGAGCGGTGAGGCGTCTGCAATCAGTGACAATGATTGGTGGGCAAATGGGTTTAAGATGGCGTAAGGAAAATATATGAAAGTTCTAGATTGGAATGAGTTAGCTGAGTTAGGTTTATTAGCAAAGATTAATAAAGAAATACTTCACCCTTTGGGGCTTGCAGCGGTGCGAGACTCTACAACAGGACAAAGCGCGGGTGCATTGGTGTCAGATGATGGGGTTTGGGAGTACGATCCAAAGGTTGAGTTACCAGAGTTTGATGAAAAAAAGATAAAAGGTTACATAGCTAATATATGAGTGATAGAAAAAGGGGCGCTAGCCCCTTTTATTTACATACTGAACAGTGTAATTATTGCGACTGCAAGATTACATAAACCATTTAAGGTTTGTTCAGAGATTTCGATTGAAAAATGAATTTTCAAAGAAAATACTCCATCAAAATGCATGAAAATCTTGCTGTACAAAAATCTTTGTTATACGCTGTCGTTGTGAAATCAAGCGAAAGAAGTTTGCACAGCAAGCCCTTTTTTCGTAGCGGCACTATGCGCCAACATGGTGCCGTGACTTCAAGCCCCAACCTTTGATAACCTGTATATATCTAGGTCCAAATGCTGTTCACTAAAAGCACTTAAGAAATAGTCATTTCTCTACAAAGCAATAAGATAGAGCCGTTACAAGATATTTGCAATAGAACAACTTCGCTCAAATTGTGGATAACATTGGGATAAAATATCAATGTTAGTAGTCACTATCACTATATTCGCATAAAGTTAAAAAACACCATAAAAATCAACTGCGGTTCGATGTTTTTTTCTTTTTTTAATTAAAGAACTGAATATTTTTTTTATCGAGTCTTAATACCACATAGTGTGTTAATTTGGCTTGCATAACACAATATGTGGTTATTGGTTTTCGATGAGGTGAGGTGAGTTGGATATGTATTCAAAGGGAAATTAATACTCGCTCTGCATCGCCAAAAAAATAAAAGTTTTGGCCACTCGTTCTTTACTGATCCAATAATTCAATCTGCATTGGCTTCGGTAAGTTCTTCAACACTCCCGCAGCCAACCTTGCCACGTCACCACGCGGCGGATTTAGATAATGTTTAAATGCTAATGTTGATACGAACGTTGCGCCGCAATCTTTTACGTTAGTGCATGAAACGTATAAGTCATGTACGTTATCAGCTATGTTTTCCCTAGATGTTATGGTCGCCTTACTTCCGCAGTGTGGGCACGTCACTCGCATTGTTACACCTTCAAATCTCAACCTAGATACTGTGATTATATACAGTCATATGTATGTCGCAAACTTGAATATTAAAATGTACTTTCGCCCACCCAAATATCATCAACTCTTAAGTACCGCTTTCTCATTCACCTTCTGTATCCCACCATTCGAAATGCTAAGACACTTTGCACTTTAACGTACCCTCAGGCACCATTTTTAACAGATGATTTGCAAGCCCTACTACCATGAGTGAAGTTCTCGAAGTGAAGTAGGTAAAAGGGCGAAAAATTCACTCCTCCTCGCCATGCCTGCCGGATTTGAAACGAAAAGTTGTGACATGGTGACAACCTTTGCCACAGCCTAGCTCAATGAGTTTTGATTTCATAACAGCGACTTAAAGGATCAAAAAAGATCAAAAATAAAGATCAGCGTGTCACAGTTGTGACATGCTGTGACAACTCAGTGACATTAGAACTAGAAAAACAGAGAAAAAAGTGGAAAAATGAATTATAGTAAAATTATTATGACTTAACTCATAACTATTTTATGAAATATCTTTTTAAAGGAATGCAAAGCCAAGAGCGGTTCGAACTGCTTTTATCGCTGACTCGAATACAGAGTGAAAGTGTGATTAGTGCACTTAAGGATTATTTAGTCCGTGGTATGGATAAGAAAGCAGCGGCATTAATAAACCATGTTGAAATGCCGAATTTTTCAGCGGCACTTAAAAAGCTTGAGGAAAAGGCCGCTGTCGTTGAAATGATAAAAGAGATTGATGGGTTATAAGTCTATTTTCCCCTGAACTTATTGATTACGTTCAGCGGGTCCTTGCTAAATTTTTTACCTAAATTATTAAGTCCTTCAAACAAGTGTGGTGCCATGTATGCACCTACACCGATAAAGCCAGGTCGCGCACTTTCTGCAACGCCCAAGTACTCACAAAAACTTGAAACTAAGTAGGCTGCAAGCAAAGCCATAATAACGTTTATTAGGTAGCGGCCAAATGTGAACTTGTGTGGGCTCAAGTGCAGTTGAATAGCTGCGGCGGCCAATGCGATAACACCAAACTTCGCAGCGTGTTTTAGGCTTTCTAAGTCAATCATGCCGCTTCCTCATTTGGATATAAATCCGAATATTCTGGTATCGAAAAGTCTATATACAGGTGCGCTGGTAAATATAGATTGATATCTCTCATTGTTTGTTGAAGTGGCACTACTTCGTTGTTGTAATAAGAACGCGTGATTTTGTCTAAATCACCAAAGCCAGCCTTTTCCCCTGAACGTTGACCGGACAATGCTTCCTGTGCTCTGTGCATGCTAAGCATGTCGTTAAGGGTGATTTGTTTAATTCGCTCGAATTCATCCTTTGTTGATATGTCGCCAACAGGAGTAATTTTGATTGCTTTGTCTGCATCAACTCCATTAGTTTTAAAGTTAAAAAATAGGCTGTTGAAGTTACCAACCCCTTTGGATTTGCTAATGGCGTCCTTGAGCATTTTTTCATCTTCTTCACTCAAGTTAGGGTCTGCCATACTAAAAATAAACCCCATATGTGCGCCGTTCTTGTAATATCGGCGTCTAAATAGAGTGGCGTCTTCATTCAGCAAGGCGCTTTGAATACCACCATAGTATTCTGGTATCCCATAAATCCCCTGCGCTGGGTCGTACTCTTTAATATGAATAACTTCACCAATGTTAAACCTAATTGGCTCCAATGTTCTGTTACTTAATTGAGCATATACACCGCGCTCTGTTGTGTAGCGCATATTGAGTGCGGGTAAATGCTTTAAGCGAATAATTTGATCGAACTTGTTTCGAATGATTTGTAAATAAGCGTTCCCAGACCACAGGTAGTCATACGCAAACTTTTTGAAGGCGGTATTACTAAGTATAGAATTAGGTTTGAACCACTTTAAAATCATATTGCGTTTAAAACCAAGGATCGGGCCGTGCTGCGCATTGACTCGCAATAGCTTTACTAGTCCTTGTAAGTTTATCGGTGGTGCGTAAATACCGTTGTGATCAGAAAACACGCCAACGTAATCAGTTAAGCGGCTATCCAAACATGCCTCGGGATCACCAAATGAATAGACATCGCTCATTGCTGTGTATTGCGGAGCACTGCCACTTTTTACGTTTTTCATCCTTGGTTTAGTCATTAAGCTGCCATTCCTACAGAAGTTTGACGGCCTGATGCATTACCGTCTAAAGGTTCAAATTTCATTGCATGCATAATTGCCCACGCTATATCAGCATGCCCAGTTGATTCAGTTCTATTTGTTGCGTATGTGATGGCATCGCCAACTACTTTACGACGAATATTAATAAACGAGCTTGCTATTGATACGGCATCTTTATCAAATTCGAAGCGACGATTTTTAATAACGTTCAGTGCTTTGATCACCATTTGGTTTTTAATGATGGGGTTGTAATGAATGGGTTCAGCATTGGGGAAAAACTTAGAAATCAATTCCCAAACCCCGTAACCCATACCGGTTGTGTCTACGCCAATATGTTGCACGTTATAACGTTCGGTGAGTTCTTTGATTTCTCGTGCCATGGCTTCAAAATCATTACCGCTCAAATCAATAGACTCAAGTAGCCTGAACTTTTCGCCAGGTTTCATAGGCAAGCTCAATACAGCTACAAAGGCTTTATCACCATAGCGGGCAGGGTCAAAACCGATAACAACGGGTTTGAGTCCAAAAGGTCGCTCATAATCAAGGTCGAAGTCATCCCACTTGCTTGAGTCGCCGACACAGGCCATGAGTTGCTTCAGATTAAATGCGCTGTGCGCATCATCAATGAACTTACACATGAACAGGTTATCGAACTCATCTTGTGAGTATTCATTCTCAAGGACTTCTATATCAATTCTGTCAAAGCCGCTCTCTACAACATCATGCACTGTTAGCATTTGTCGCCAAATACCGTCGTCGCATTCTAGACCATTTTTAAGTGCCTTATGGCTGACGTTTACAGCAAACTCAGGATCATTACACGCCTTGGTTTTACGGTACCACTTGCCATTCCAGTGATCATACGCTTCATGAGAAGTAACGGAAGGTGTGCTGAAATAAGTAATACGAAGATGTTTATGTGTTGCCATTGCTTGAGCAAGACTTCTAAGTGTTTTGTATTTAGGTATCCAAAACACCTCATCAATATACAAATCACCACTTTCAGATTGTGCCGTTCTAGCATTAGTAGACTTGAAAATTAGCTTTACTGTTTTGCCGCCTTTTAGTGTAAGCACCATCGGTGATCCAGTTAATTCGATTCCAAAGTGTTCGTGTACGAGTGAAATAATATTGGCTTTGAACACTTCGGCCTGGTCGCGCGAAGCAGATATGAAAATCTTATTTCGCCCATTTACCACGGCATCATAAAACGCTTCAAATGAGAAAAAGAACGTCGCGCCTATTTGACGTGGTTTTAATATAAACCTTGCTCGATGGTCTTGGTTTTCAAACCAGTGAAGTTGGTGGGGATATAATAGCTTTTCTTTCAGTTCGTCCAGCATTTCAACTGTTATGCTAGAGCAATCATTTTTCTTTTTCTTCTTCTTTTTTCGACCGTGTTCGTTAGTACCGTTGCTTTCGTTAGATGCTCTTTGCTTTGATGTGGGGACTAATTTACTTTTATTAAGCTGACAAAGTTGACGGGTACAGAACTCTAGCTCTTTATAGTCAGATTCATTTTTATCAACCTTATCGACTAGTTGGTTTATTTTTTTGCTGAAGGCCATCTCAGCAGAGTAGCTTGGACACATATCTGCCCACTTTCCATCTTCTGCCCAGCGTCGAACTGTGCGCGGACTTGGCATATCAGGGAGCTCAGCAATTTCATCAAATGTGTAACCCTGCACAACGTATAAATCTTGCGCAAGTTTTCGGACTTCCGGCCCGTATTTTGGCTGCATCCTGCATTCCTTCTTTCTAGTCATACAGGCAGTTTAAGGGCTAAAAAACACCATTTCTGTAACTTCAATTCCTAGAAATTCCTAAAACGCAAATCTAGGAATTTTCAGGAATTAAACAGTTAGAAAATATAAAAAAACAGGTGCAAACTGCAATCAAGTTGAAGGAACGAACAATTTAAACGGGTAAAACATGCCAGGTCAATTACGCACAATTCCTCTAGCAATCGCGGCAGTTGGTTTAACTGTTGATGGTAGGGAAATAGATGAGAAAGACATTGACGACATTGTAGATACATACAACCTAAAAAAGTATGGTGCTCGCATCAATATTGACCACTATGGAGATTGGTCCGGTTGGAAATCTGATGCATTGTCTTCGGTCAAATTAAATGGTGGCATGCTTGGCGATGTAATTGAAGTTAGCAAAGAAAAAAATAGCGATGGCGTATATGTATTGAAAGCAGTTCTGGCTCCAAATGCGAGTTTTGTACAGCTTAATCAAGCGGATCAGCACGTGTATTTTTCGATAGAGATTGACCGTAATTTTATGGACACTGGCAAAACATATTTAACGGGTTTAGCTGTTACAGATTATCCGGCTAGCACTTACACATCCAGAGCCAAGTTTAGTAAAAATGGCAGCGAAAACATGGACGTTTCTTTTCTTCGCGCCGACCTTGGTTTGCATAGCCAAGAAGGCAAGCCACTTAAAAAGCCATTTTTTAAAAGCATATTCAACAAGGACGAAACAATGCCATTAACCAAAGAAGATAAAGCGGACATCGGGCAATCTGTAGCGGATGCTCTTAATCCAATATTTACGCAGCTAAGCAACTCCATTAACGATTTTGCTAAAAAAGATGAGCAGGGCGGCTCAGGTGGCCAACAGGATGAAGGCCAAGGCAGTGATGCCAATAACAACGAGCTGATGGAACAGCTCACCCAACTAAATACAAAGTTTGAAGAACAAAGCGGAGAGTTTAAAGCGCTCAAAGATGAATTCAACAAGCTTTCAACAACAGAGTCTGACGACACAACCGTTACGGATGATGAGCCAACAGGTAATGATGGCAAGTATAAGAACTTACTTTAAGGACAACTAAATGCGTACAACTACTGAACAAACATTCAATGAAATATGTAGTGCAATTGCTGAAACCTATGGTGTTGCTGATATTTCGGAAAATTTTGCAGTTGAAGCAACAATAGAACAACGATTGTACGACGCAGTATATGAAACTTCTGAGTTCTTATTGAAGATAAATCATGCGCTTGTGGATGATCTTGTTGGGCAGTCTGTTTTTATGAGTGCTAGCTCAGGGGTAACTGGTAGAGCAGGCGTAGAAAAAGATGATACGAAAGAGCGTCAAACGCGTGATGTGTCAAACTTAACGCCTCGCGAATATCGCTGTTTTCCTGAAGAAGTAGATGTGCATCTAACCTGGAATAAAATGGATGCCTGGGCAAAATTTCCTGACTTTCATATACGCTATAGAGGGCATGTAAACGAGCAAAAAGCCCTAGACATAATCAAGATCGGTTGGCACGGGACATTTGTAGCCGATACGACTGATAAAGATAAGTACCCACTTGGTGAAGACGTCAATATTGGTTGGTTACAACTGGTGAGACGTGATGCCCCAGAGCGAGCCTTGAAAGATGGAGAAGCCTCTGGAGTTATCAAAATCGGTGCAGACGGCGATTATGAAAATCTTGATAGCGCTGTGTATGACTTAACCCAAGGTATCCCTTTACATAAGCGTGTTGGTCTTGTTGCCATAATTGGCGACGAGCTAATTGCCAAAGATAAAGGTAAGCAATACGCGAAAAATGCTCATACACCAAGCGAGAAAGGTAAAATTGAACTTGCTCAAGTTATTGATACTTATGGAGGATTACCAAGTTTTCAGGTTTCGTTCTTTCCTCCTCGTGGAATCTTAGTTACCAGTTTTGACAACTTGAGTCACTATGTTCAATCGGGATCAACACGTAAAAGCACAGAAAACAATGCAAAGAGAAAGCGTGTTGAAGACTACGAGTCCCGCAACGCCTGTTACTACGTCGAAGATTTGGAAAAAATTATCTTTATTGAAGATACCTCTGTGAAATTTAAAGAAAAAGACGGTACTTGGGCATAAAACAATATTTGCCGCTTGGTGACAAGCGGCATCAGATAAGGAGTGTATTTAAATGAGCCTAGTTAAAAAAGCATTGGCTAAATCAAATGATATTGTAGCTGAAAGCACACAACCTTTAGTCGCGGATGAACCTCCTAAAGCAAAACCGCAAGAGACAGCAACAAAGCAAACTGACTACAAGTTTTTTGAAATAGCATTGAGTGCTGACTTGGCTCAACTAAAAACATTCAAAGATATTGCAGACAAAGCAGACTATAAAGCAACAGCGTTAGAGAAAAACGATTATCTAGATTATCTAAAAACTTATCGTATCAAGGGTGAAAACCATCCTAATCGTGTCCTTGCATGGGTGTTTATTTGGCTAGTCGATCTTAAGCGTTGGAACCAAGTTTTAGATTTATTTCCAACGTTAGTGGAGCAAAAGCAGCCATTACCAAAGCAATTTAAAACGTCAGACTGGGCGACTTTCTTAGTTGACCAAATATACGATGATGCAAATTGGTACCTAAACAATAAGCGCAAGCCAGATAAGCATGCACATACAGCTTTCATCCTAGCAAGAATCATTGACGTGGTAAAAGACCATGACTGGACAGGACGCGAAATCGCAGGCGGCAAGTTGTACGCCATTGCTATGAAGCTGGAAGCAGCACAAAACAACTTTGGTAATGCCATTCGTTATGGTCGGCTTGCTCAGCAAATCAATGATAAAGCGGGCGTTAAAACACTACTTGAAAAGCTTGAAAAGAAATACAGCTCAGATGAGCTAAAAGAAACGACTCAATCGCAGCCGCAGGAAGCTTAGCTTACTTTGTTTCACTAGATAACATTTGTAAGTCTAAGCCTATCCTGCACCCAATAGGAGGGGTTATGAATATTAGCAATATGCCAATGGCCGATCAGAAAATGCATAACATTGTGGTGCCAGGTGATGGATATTATCCAGATTTGGAAACTGCATTTTTTATAAAACGCTATGCGATCCCCTCTGAAATCGCGAACGACGAAACAACGTTAGTGAGCATTTTAAAAGAGTCACGGGCACAAGTGGATTTTGAGATTAAAACAGCACCTCTATCAAATGGAACACCACTTGATGCGCAGCAAGTAATTTTTTATAAAGCGGCAGTTTACAACTTGGCTAAGTCTAAAAGTCTTGTGTCAAAACTGAGCACTACACATAGGGAACGAGCTAATGCACAAGTAGAACAAGCGTCAGACAATCTTGAATTTTGGCACAGTGAGTACCGAAATAATATTAATTTGCTACAGGCATTGAGTCCGAATATATCGGCTGAGTTGATATGAAAAGCAAACTAGATCAGCTAAACGATTTTTTGAAGTCTGCCCAATATCAGGGGCGGTTGCTGGCAAATCCAGAGGCGTTTGATTGCTGGACGGAGGGCGGGAAAGTTGAACCATGCTCAAAACGACAAAATGGTGATGGGATCATTGCTGCACGGTTCGTGTATCAAGGAACGATTTCTATTAATCCATGTTATGCGCCATCAGCGCTTGTAAGTACGTTTGTCGCATGTTGGATGCAAGAGCATTGTGGGAAGTATGACAGTGAACGCTTTGAATTTTCCAACGATTTGAACGATGACAATTCGTCTGACTTTGAGCTCACAATTGCTGAGTTACACGAAGATATTGAGCTTGTACTTACTGAAAATGCGCCGTTTGTAATAGGAAAGCAAAAGTATGATTTTGGTGAATCGAGCCTATGGATTGCTGAGCAATTCAAATTAGATGCGACTGTGGTAAGTGCTTAACGTTCATTTTGACGAAGGCCAAAGCATTGAGCAACTGGAGTTCTTGATGTTAAAGCCGCAAAAGCGGCGCAACATTTTAAGATCGGTTATTCGTGATGTGCGTAAATCATCACGAAAACGAATACAAAAAGAGCAAAGCTTATCTGGTCAAAGCTGGCAAGCACGAGCAAATGGTAAAAAGAAGAAAATGCTCGTGAAGTTGAAAAAGCATATGCAAATTAGGTTTGGCCCGAATAGAGCTAGTGTGTATTTCAAAAGTCCGTTAGTAGCTAAAACAGCGGCGGCACATCAACAAGGTGCAACGCTAGAGTACACGCCTCGCAAATCGGGCAACCAGAATAAAGACGGTATGGCAACCAAGAGACAAGCAATTGCATTGAGAAATGCGGGCTACAAAATCCCAAGAAATAGGGGCAAAGGCTCTAAAAAGCCATCGTTGAAGTGGATACAAGCGAACCTGACGCAGAATCAAGCTGGGTTCATTTTACGAGAATTAAAGGGTGGCTCAGGTAAGAGCAAATGGCAGATTGATTTGCCCGCCCGCTCATTTTTGGGCGAGTCTGAAAAAGAGTTTAGAGATCACAAAAGTTTTATCTTAAACAAAGCCATGCAAGTGGCGTAAGGACAAATTATGGCACAGGGAAGAGTTTCCGTTGCTGCATTGCAAACAGGCGGCGGAGCGGTAAAAGAAGTTGAGCGGTCAGTTTTATTCATCGGCGAAGCGCCAGAGCGCAACGGGCAAATTCACCCGATTAATGCACAAAGCGATTTTGACGTGCTTTTCGGTGAATCGGAATCGCCACTCAAAACACAAATAAAAGCATGGCAGCGCAATGGTGACGATTTAGTGAGTGGCTACGCGATTTCACACGGGGCCGGTGACAACATTCATGCATTAATTGACAAAGCAATGGATCAGGATGTGAGCCCTGAACTCATTGTTGTCTGTACACCTGTGACGGGAAAAGCTGAAGTCGAAGCCTACCAAGCCAAAATGCTCGAAATCTTAGCGGGTTATGCTCGGTTTATTCGTTGTTTAGTTGCAGCGCCTGGTCTTTCTAGCAATCAATCGTGGAGTGAATTAGTCACAGCTCTAAAACCATTGATTGACGGCGTAGCCGCTGATCGTGTTGGTGTTGTCCCGCTGTTATTTGGTGACGAACTTGGCGCACTGGTTGGGCGTTTATGTAAACGCTCAGTAACCATTGCAGATAGCCCAATGCGGACACAAACGGGTGCTATGTCACTAATGCCATTGCCAACAGATAAAAATGGCGACCCCTTGACCAATTCAATCACTGCCGCGTTAGACAGTGCCAGGTTCAGTTGCACTCAATTTTATGCGGATTTTGATGGGGTTTATTTTGGTGACGCCAATTTACTCGATGCTGAAGGGGGCGATTATCAACGGTTGGAAAACGCCCGTATTGTTGACATGGCCGCACGACAAGTGCGCATAAGAGCGATTTATGAAATCAAGAATCGCCAACTTAATAATAGCCCTACGGGTATTGCTTACGGCAAGCGCAGATTAGGAAAACCGCTACTCGATATGAGTAAGTCGGTGAACTTGGGTGCTGATAAATTCCCCGGCTTAATTGATGCACCCACTGATGACAGCATTGGCTTGACCTTTTTAAACGAAACAACGTTGCAGGTCACTCTAAAAGTGAAGCCAATACAATCACCTAATACAATCATCGTCGGCATTATGCTCGACAGATAAGGAGATCAAGATGACTAGAAAAGTGCTCGGCGGAAAGGATTTCGATTGTTTCGTTGGTAATTCGATGATTATCGTTTCTGAAGCTTCTGTAAAGATCACCGATGGTCGGAAAGTTACAACTACTCGCGGTGTACCCAATGGAATTGTAGATGGTCCCGTAGAAGCAGAGGTTACGCTCAAACTGAATCATGAAAACTTCTTGATATTACAAGCTCATGCTCAGCAAGCCGGTAGTTGGAAGTCGATTGAACCCATTGATATTTCTTTTACTGCAAGCGTTGCCGCAGGTGATATGGTTGTTGACGTTTTTGGCTGCGCACCTCAACTGGAAGAGTTGTTAAATATTAAAGCAGAAGGTGGTGAAGAGAATACGTTCTCAATCAAGTGTCTTGTTACCTCGAAAGATTTTGTGCATATCAACGGAGTGCCTTATCTAACGTCTGACGAAGTAAGGAACCTATAATGTTAGCGCTTAGCAAGATAACAACTGATGCGCTACTTGAAACGATGACGGCGAGCAAATTCAAGGTATTTGAAGGCGAACTCAATTTGAACATCATCGGCGTGCGTGCAGCAAATACGCGTGCAAACACATTCAATGATGTGATCTGTGTACTGTATCAACAAGACAAAAAGTGGCAGTTAAAACTGTATAAAGCCACAACCGATGCGGGTACATATTGGCGCAAAAACCCAATGAACATTGACGGCACAGCCGTACTGGTGCCTGGTCAACATCGTAGCTTATGGAAACTCGGCTATCACCAAGGTAAATACCGTGCACTTGTACAAAACAAGCCAGTGATCGTACTCAGGGACAATGACAAAAATGACGAGATTGAAACTGATTACCGAAGCGTTGAGTTACAAGAGGGCTATTTTGGCATCAATTGTCATCGAGCCAGTGCGCATATTGAATCAAAGCGAGTGGATAAGTGGTCCGCTGGGTGCCAAGTATTTGCAAATCCCAATGAGTATAACGAATTTATTGAACTTTGTGTTCACTCTGCTGCTAGCTATGGCAACACTTTCAGCTATACGCTATTGGATCAAAATCAACTACAAGGACAGAAAAGCAATGAAAAACATGAAAATTGAAGTATCACACGGCGAAATCGATTACGAGTTTTTGGTCACTGCTCAGAAATACAATAAATACATTAATAGTGTGACACCGACAAACAAAATTCAGCCTGCCATAAATTTCTTAATGAGCGTGGTTAAAAAGGAACAGTGCGACCAGCTAAAACAGTTACTTGAATTACCTGGTGCGGCGCTTCATCTGGTGGGGGCAATCATTGAAGACTACCAGCCTGAGTTTAATTTTACAGTAAAGAAATCGAGCGTCGAGCAAGAAGAATAAAGCACAATAAGGTAGAGCAACTATTCGCATACCATGTTAAACACTTTGGAAATATGCGAGTTACAAAGGACAGCTTGGCGCAAGCATTATTTTTAGAAACACAGCAACAGGAGTTGCAGACAATTGCCGTTAACAACGGTATTTGTATGGCATTAAACGGCGACGAGTAGGGATACTATGAGTTCACTCAGTAAAATGGATAAGTTGCAATATTCGATTGGGTTGATTGATAAAGTCACGGGCCCAGTGAATAAAATTATGTCCAAAATTAATCAACTGAGTGAACAAGCCGCAAGTGCCAAAGAGCAGTTATCAGGCGGCTTGATGAGTGCGGCGGGCGGGGCAATGATGCTAGTCGGCTCGCTCAATCCTGCTATTGAAGCACAAGCCGCTTTAGGCGAGGTGCAATCGCTTGATGTATCAAATCAAGCGCTTACTCAACTGAATAACACTGCAATGAACTTTGTGAGTAACTACGGCGGTAATACAGCCGAAGTTATTCGCAGTTCTTACGACATTCAATCTGCAATCAGTGGGCTCACGGGTAAAGAGCTAGCGCAGTTTACTGAAAGCTCCGCAATTCTTGCAAAAGGTACCAAGTCAGATGCTGCAACAACAACGGACTACTTCGGTACCATGTACGGTATTTATCAAGATACAGCCACAGAAGTTGGTAAATCTGAGTGGATACAGATGCTTACAGGACAAACCGCTGCATCTGTGCGGATGTTTAAAACAACGGGTTCAGAAATGGCGGGAGCGTTCAGTACATTGGGTGCTGAAGCAAACTCTCATGGCATTACCATGAATGAATCTATGGCGGTGTTAGGTCAGTTACAAGCCACCATGTCAGGCAGTGAAGCGGGTACCAAATACCGTGCTTTTTTAGGTGGCGTTGGTAAGGCTCAACAAAAGCTGGGCATTCAACTCTCTGACGCACAGGGGCGCATGTTACCCATGGTTGAAGTGATGAATCGCATACATGAAAAGTTTGGGATCATCGACACGGTTGCAGAAAGTGACGCACTTCAAAAAGCATTTGGTACCAAAGAAGCCGTGGCTTTGATTAAGCAGCTCATGCCTCAAGTTGATCAGCTTGAAAACAACATAAACCAACTTTCTAATATTTCAGACATGGGGGTGGCTGTTGAAATGGCCGAAGCAATGGGCAGCGCATGGGACAGATTTGGCGGCTCGCTTAACGCTGCGTTAGTTAGCTTGGGACAAGCTGTTTTACCTATTGTTGAACCCATCGTCGACTTACTCGCAAAGCTTTTACAAGGGGTGGTGTGGTTAACTCAAGAGTTTCCCACTCTTACTGGTGTTGTTGGGGCGCTTGCGGTGGGGCTCATTGGGTTAACGGTGATCACTGGCACGGTTAACGCCGCAGTTGGATTGTATCGTCTAACAATGCTGCAAGCAGGATATGCGACAAACCTATCTAGCATATTTTCAAAAGCATGGGCCGCAGCGCTTGCAATTCAAAGTGCGGCGGTACGTACCGCAACATTTGCAGCGGCCAATTACGGGAATGCTCTGTTATTTGCGGGCGGTATGCTCAGTAGACTCAAAAACATGGGGATTGTCGGTACCCTAGGCTTAGTTGCATCTAAATTGGGAATGGCAACAACGGCAGCTTGGGGGTTCTCAGCAGCATTGTTTGCAAACCCCATAACTTGGGTGGTTGTTGGGGTTGTTGCTGCAATCGCGGCAGTTTCAGCGCTCGTTTATTATTTTGATGAAATCTCAGCTGCATTCAGTGAATGGGCCGACAACTCAATGCTTTGGCAGGGGATGCGTGTAGCGCTCGATTTGATCACTTTGCCTTTGCAAATCATTTGGTACTTAGTTAAATCAATCGGCTCTGCGCTCTATGATTATGTTGCACCTGCATTCACAGCAATGAGTGACATCGTGGGGACATTTACGGGTTTTATAACGTCTGAATTTTTAGCTGTGTATGCCCCTATTGCTGACATATTTTCGAGCATAAGTGATGTTATTTCGGGTGTGTTTGATGGTGCAGTTTCGAGAGTGAGTGCATTTTTTAAATTCTTTAGTGACATATCAAGCAAAGTCACAGGGTTTCTAAAGAGTGTTGCCGATAATGGCGTTTTAAATATGGTGATAGACTTCTTTAGTGATGATAAAGAAGTGCAACAAATTGCCCAGCAGCCTAGCGCCATTCAACAGACGTCAAAATTAGATACTCCGGTGCAGGCGGTCCCAAATAATGTTGTGCCTTTTAAGCCAGATCATGTTTTTACTAACAATGCTTCAAACCAAATTGTCGAGCAAAATGCACAGGTATTAGAGCAAGAACAGACACAACTCAACGCCACGTATGTCGCAAAGCCAAAAAAATCAGAGTTTTTGCAGCAGCTTGCAAAAACAAACAATATCAGTACGACCAATGCAAGCACTGACAATTCTAAAAACATACACATTGATTCTTTAACGCTGAAATCAGATAACCCTGAACGCTCGTTCGATGACATGCTGGAGCTTGCATCATGATGACGTTTGACGATATCGAGCTGCACATAGATTTAAATGTTGTCGATGGGGACTTTGTGCTTAATGACTCGTTGAGTCCTGCAACGCTCAAAAAAGCAGATGTAATCGCCCAAGACATAAAACACCGAATTTTAGAAAGTGGCTTGCTTGTGAAGCTAATTGGACTGCGCAACGAAAATGGCATCAAACCAATACTGACAGAGCTTGAATTGCTTATTGAGCAAGATAACAGGTTAAAGCCAGGCACCATAAATATAACAAAAAACGCTAACGGATTATCAATTGACGCAAAAACAAGACAGTACGGGGGCAATCATGAAATTTAAGTCCTTGATGAAAGATGCGGGTTTACCACTAACAGAAGAAAAAGCAGCTGAGCAATGGCGTGCAGAGCTCAAAAATCAAAACATCACAGTAGCTAATGACTCTCCATTTGGCCCGTTTTGGCGCACGATTGAAGCGCTGATCACAAAGCCTGTGGTTAAGTTGTTTGTGTGGGTTGCCGAGCGTTTGATGCCAGATCTATTTATCATGACAGCGAGCCGTGATGCGCTGATTGAAAAGCATGGGCCCAGCAGAAATGTGTATATTCAAGCTGGCGTAAAAGCACGTGGTTTGCTGACTTTTTCACGCTCAAATAACGAGGGGGAAAGCTCAGTTGTTGCAGGCACTGTGATCACTACGGATGTGATTGGCTCAAAAACGTATGAACTCACATTATTACAAGACGTTAATTTTAGCCATGGAGTAAGCACCGCGAATGCACTTGCAGAAGCCCGCGATGTTGGTGCCGCGTTTAACTTACCAGCCCATGCTTACCTTTATTTTCTAGAACAACAGGACGACATTTCGGTAACCAATTTAGATGACTGGTTGCTACAACCCGGTGCGGACGAAGAGGACACTGAGAGTTACCGAAATCGTATTCGAAATGTGTTTGGTACCGCCGCACGTTGGCATACCAACGATGTATACAAACAGATAATTTCGGGCTTTCATGTGCCGATTGACAATATTGTAATTGAAACAAATGGTCCGCGCGGTGCGGGTACCGCAAATGCGTATATCTATTTAGATGTGGGCACGGTACCAACTGCGTTACTAGATGCTATAAATCGTCATATTCGTGAAAACGGCCACCATGGCCTAGGTGATGATGTCATTGTATACGCGATGCCAACGCAAACATTCAATATGTCCGTTGTTTATACGTTACATACAGGCAGCGATATTCAATCACAGTTAATCAATTTTATTGAGTCTGCATTTCGTAAAAATGCGGCGTATTCGCCAACACGTGTAAATCATGATTCGGTGTTTTCAATCAGTCAGTTGATTAGCGAGTTGCACGAAGAGTTTGAACAGCTCAAATCCATTCGAATCAATATTGACGATATTGAACCGCAAAACTGGTTGCCAACTCTGGGAAATCTGCAGGTGACTCGTGGCTAATCAAATTGCAACTTGGCTGAATAAAGGCTATGCCGAAAAACTGGTAAAGGCGGCCACTGGCTACTGGAATAAAACCAGTGAATTTGTCATGTGGGCCGTGAATCAAAAAGACGAACAGCAGAATGAAGAACCTATTTTGAGCTTTTTGGCGTGGGAGCGTTTAACAGATCGCTTGTCTGATGAGCCACTAGAGCTATATAGAAAGCGTGTTCAACATGCGCTGGTAAACACGATTGACGCGGGCGAGTTCGCGAGCGTCAAAGACATTTTTGCGCGGCTTGATATTGAAGTCTTGAACGTACGTGAACGCATTGATGGGCGAGAATGGGACATCATCGCTATTGATGTGACTGATAATGCACTTGCGAACAATAACAACTTATTGCCAGAGCTAATACAGCTTTACGGGCGTACATGTAGGCGCTATGAATTGACAGTTCACAACAAAGCGGAAGTAGCAATATCATTGGGCGGAACACATGTGCAGTGGGATAACTGCCACGTACCGCATGCATTGCACTTACAAGCCCACAATCATGCTGCACAGCAATACAACCATGGTTTTATATCACTACAAAATGAGTCGAGTTCAGCGCCTTCATTGCCGTTAAAGCATGATGTAAATCACTCAATATCGAGTGAGTGCTTAAATTGCTTTTTAGGACTAGATAACTTTGTTGTAACTACTTCACTTTTAGCAACTCATTTTAATGTACAGCACAGTTTAGCAGCACAACCGAAATATGGATTTATCAGCAAGGAGGGTGGTATAAGCCACGCGATATTATGAGCCAAATAATTACAGGGATTATTACAAACGCAGGTAAAGCGCATATAGCAACAAGCGCTTTAAATAATCATGGTTTAAACATCGTTGAAATGGTGTTCGCTAACGTCCCCAATTTAAATGAACACGCGACACGAAACCCTAATGAAACCTTGCCGCCGTCGTTGCAAATCGTGCATCGCCGAAATATAGACGTTGAGGGTAAAGTGGACGACAACACGGTGGCTTGGGCGGTTGTTTTAGAGCAAGACATTGGCGATTTTGACTATAACTGGATAGGACTAGTTACAGACACCGGCTTGCTATTAGCTGTTGATTACTTGCCGATGCAGCGAAAGCGTAAAGGAGTTAACAACGTGCATAACCGCTCGTTTGTACTCAAGTTTGCAGCCGCCGCAGCACTGGCAAGAATTATTATTCCAGCCCAATCTTGGATGTTTGATTACTCGCCACAACTTACCTCGTTAAACAATACAGTTTTTGCGCTCTCAAATAGCTTATTAAACATGATGATACAACGAGTTCAATCAAAAATAGGAGACACCCATGTCTAACGGACTAGAAACATTGATCAGTAAGGCTGAGCAATTAACAAGCGCTGTAGAAAACCATGCAAGCGACATACAAACACAAATGTCTAACATGAAATCGCAGCAAACAACTGCGATCACGGAATTAAATAATGCTGTTAATACAGCTATTTCTACACAATTGAAAAAAGAATTCTACATAAACGCAGTAAATGACGATGACAGTGTAACGAATCACGTTAAAAGCATAGCAGAAGCTGTGCGAAGAACGCCAGAACACGGCAGGTGTATTTGTAAAGTTGAAGGGTCAACAATAGTTGATGAATTAATCTATGTTGGTGATAAACATCTAGAAATAATCTTTTCAAACTACACTGACGAATTAATACAAGCCACACCCGCAGCGGGGTTTCGAATCGCGCCTCACGCGTCTATTGCTGTTATCAAAGGGGTAGCAAGAACCGCTTTAGGTGGTCAACCAACGGATTATAGTGCGTTTTTTAAACGCCAAGTGATGTCTTCACCAATTTTACGTTTCTATGAAACTGAAATTAAACTCGGAGATCATGATTTAGCCGCACTCGGCAGTGATGCAAATACAAAAATTGAATTTGTAATGAGTAAATCTAAAATCAGTAAAATAGGAACTGAAAACAGCCATCTACTACGGTTCAACGGTTGTGCATCAATTGTCATAAATGGATTAAGAAACGAGGTGGGGGTTGCATTTGTTGATCTGATAAGCGGAGTTATCAGAAGCAGAGCAGGAATACCTCTCAATATTGTTTCAAATGTTGATTTTTCAAGCACCGCTGCATAGGAGTTATAAAGTGATAATTTCTTTTATATTCAATAATGTTGAATACATAGCTTGGCATACAGACTCTGATGAGTTCAAAGCGCTACCTGAAGATGTTAAGGCTGCTGCGCTTAATGCATAGCATTGCTGTTTGCTGTAATCAAGCTAAGTGCAAGATGCAAGCGGGCGTTGTTTTGCTTGCCCAAACGCTTAGAGATAACACGCGCTGTGGCAGCCCCTCTTCATTTAATGGGCTTTTATTTAGTGCAAGTAGCTCAAGTGCTGGGGCGTTGGCGTCACAGCTTCAGACAATTAATGACGTATGTCCGATTCCTGAGCTTATTACATGTTCATCGTATGCCAAAAGTCTTAGCACTCTTGAGCAAGACAAATTTATAGTTTATGAAGGCCAAAGCCTTGAATGGCGAGAGCTGAACTTACAGAGCTTAAAATTATTGCAGCAAAAGCAAATTAGTGAAGAACTCGCGCTTGTTAATGAGCAAGCGCAAAGTTTGATCACAAATATTGATGAGGCATTAGCAGAAGCTACAGAGCTTAAGGCGGCAAGGGACGAGCGGTTAAATCAGTCATTTTCACCACAAAACACAGGGGTTAGCTCTCAATTATTCACAAGCTCTAGCGCTGAGTCACTTGCGCGTCAGGTCGAACAACAGGGCGATGATTCAGAATTTTGGGCGTTGTGTTTATTTGTCGGGGAAATCGATGAGCTGAACAAAATCAAGGAAGTACTGTGATATCAATTGATGGTTGGCAAGTACCAGGTTATGACACGAAAGTAAGCGCAGGTATCAAGCTCGCTGGCTCTGACTTATCTGGTTTCGGCTCTTTTTCACTGAGCGCTGACAACGGAGTAAAGCCAGGTGTTTTAAACGTTAAAACAAAAATCGCGTTTGTTGATAGCAACGAACTGGCATCACTCATCACAAAAGCCAAAGCGTTAGACGAAAACGGCGCTAGGGTTGAATACACAATCAACAATGATTTGGCAGAAGCATATAAGATCCGAAAGGCTAAGTTCGACGGCGAAGTAAAAGCAACGGAACTTGAAGATTTAAAAGGCTGGCAAGTCTCGTTTAAATTGCTAGAAGTGCGTTCAGTCTCGGAGCGTGAACAGCAACAGCTAGACGAAACATCTAACCAAGTTAGTGAGCAGCAATCAACTGATTCACAAGCGCAAATACAGCAAAAATTCGAACAAGTTGAAGGGCCATAACGTGGGTGCGCGCTTATCAGATTCTTTGCACATCGGCGGCGTTGCTGTAACAACGGTTATCAATAAACAAGTACAGCTCGATTTAAACAGCGCGGGCCGTGCACGGTTTGAAGTGGTTACAGAAGCAGAGCCAATAGGGTTGATTGAGCTACACCTAGGCTATGAAGTATCGAATATGACCCCCTATTTTTTAGGTGTTATCGAGTCAAAGCATTTTGCAAATGGGCGCTGGTATTTGACATGTAGAGAGCTGTTAGGTGCACTCGCATATCAAAATCCGTTCTCACTGCGTCACCCAACAATTACGCAAGTGTTAGAAGCTCTGGACGAACACATAGAGTTCGTGACGCCAAATGCTGATTACATGCAAATTAAAGTACCCATGTTTTGTCATGCAGGCACTGGCATTGATGCACTAAGGCAAATTGGTCGCGTGTGGCAAATTCCACAATTTATATTTCAACAAAAACCGGACGGTAAAGTTTATGTCGGTAGTTGGCAAGATAGTCGCTGGCCAATTGTATCGATTGATGATTTCCCCGAACATAGTGTTAAAGCAATGAGTTCAAACACGGGGGAGCTAGTCGCAATCCCAAAGTTGAGACCAGGATTAAAATTAAATGGGCGTTACATTCAGGAAGTGACGCTACAAAACGATAGGATGCAAATAAGATGGTCAAACAGGCTATTAAGCGGCTAATACAGCGCTATTTTCCAGAGCTAAGCGAGCGCAAGCACTTACCACAATTAGCACGTATCGAAAAAATATACGATTTACCAACTAATGGCGGCAAGATAAGCACGCCTTTCAGAGCATACAAAGCGGTTGATATACAGCTACTAAATCCTGCCACACATGAGCCAACAGATACACCTGTGTTTGAGCAAGTCACTTTAGCAACTGGGCAAGCGAGCGATTCAGGTTTGGTAAATGAACCTAAACCGGGTATGCATTGCCTAGTTCAATATATTGATGGGTTAAATAGCCACCCTGTGATAACAAGCTTGTTACCATGGTACACGCTGGTGTCAGAGCAAAAGCACACTGACGTAGGTCTCAAACAAAATGCTCGAGCACAAATTCAGGGGCGTGACGGGAATTGGCAGATTGAAACAGACGATTCAATCATGCAAGTGAGTGATTCTAGCAAAGTACGAGCTCGTGAACGTTCAGAACAATTTCACGTTAAACAATCGAAGATAGCAACGCATGAAACAAACCAAATCGATGGTAATCAAATCAACGAAATCATGGGAGCCTTAAAAACTGTAGTTGGTGAAAAAGCTTTGCTCACAGCGTTGGATTGCGTATTACTTGGTAGTAAAAAGCAATTTGATATCAAAGCTCATGAGAATGTAAATATTGAGTCTCTCATGACGCTACACGCCAAAGCTGCGGAATTAGCGAAATTTGAGGGGGCGACTGTGTGGGTGGGCAATAACTCAGTAAATGCTGTGCAAATTCTTTTAGAGCTAATAAACTTGGTTAAAGATCTTTGCGCAGCTTTAGAGAGCCATGGGCATGGGAAGCAGGGAGCAGGGGCTCCTTTTAATAGTGCTGATTTCGCGACTGGTGGTAGTACCGCCGATTCTCTCAAGACTTCTGTAGAAGAAATTGTATAACTGAACAAAATTGTTGATAATCAAGCTGTATTTTATCTGAGTAATTCTGAATCGCCATGTCTAACAATGACACTAACTATGACATGGGTTGTTTTTACTTAATAAATCCTCACTAAAATCATTGTTTTTAAAGGTGTTTATTTTATATGTGTGAGCTATTAGGTATGTCAGCGAATGTGCCGACAGATATTTGTTTTAGTTTTTCCGGGCTATTAGAGCGCGGGGGGAATACAGGCCCTCATAAAGACGGGTGGGGGATCACCTTCTATGAAGGCAAAGGGTGTAGAACGTTTAAAGATCCTGAGCCGAGTTGCCAGTCCGAAATTGCCAAGCTCGTTAAAGCGTATCCGATTAAGAGTGTGTCGGTGATAAGTCATATCAGGCAGGGAAATCGAGGTCGGACGTGCTTGGAAAATACGCACCCTTTCACTCGAGAGTTGTGGGGCAGAGAGATCTCTTATGCGCATAATGGCCAGTTGTCGAATTATAAAGACCTGAAGCCTGAATATTATAAACCGGTCGGCAATACAGACAGTGAACTGGCGTTTTGTTGGATCTTAGATAAGATCCGAGAAAAGTACCCAAAAAAGCCATCCAATATGGCAACGGTATTTCGCTATGCGGCGAAATTAGCGGATCAGCTTAGAGAAAAAGGCGTGTTTAACATGCTGTTGACTGATGGTGTGTTTGTACTGGCATATTGCAGTAATAATTTGCATTGGATAACGCGCAGAGCACCGTTTGGCAAAGCGACCTTGATTGATGCTGACATGGTAGTGGACTTTCAAAAAGAAACGACGCCTAATGACATCGTTTCTGTGATAGCGACTCGTCCATTGACCAATGATGAGCAATGGACCAAGATGGAGCCGGGTGAATCGGTGCTATTTAAGCTTGGGGAGAAGTTGTAAAACAGGTGCTTATGCACCTGTTTTTATTTATTTTTTGACTGTTTGGGCAGTCATTTGAATTTGAAATTGCTCAACACCATCTTTTCCTTTCAGCATTTGCACCAGCATGTAATCATATTCTGGTGCAAACCAAGCAAGTGCATGGCGTTTATTATTATCGTACAGGCGTTTGACTTTGACTGTTTTGACATTACCAATTGGTAAGGTGATAGTTTCTTCCCCAACGACTTTAAAATTGTACATGCGGACATTTCCGTTTTTGTCGATGATCGGATAACTAAATTGTGTTTTTCCTTGCTTGAGCTCATTTCGAAGCTGGTTTTGGTAAGAAAGTACATCTTGTCGGGATTCATCCCAATCAACTTTTAACGGATATTCTTGTGCTTTGGAAAATAACTGTTTGTTTTCTCTATCGAACTTAATCTTAAAGCTTTTATCTGGTCTTGTGCCTTCTCGGCTTAAGCTATAGTGCAGTGGTTTTGTTTGCCCACCTTCAAATTTGAACAGGCTTTGTTCAGTACGTTTTTCTGTGAAGATCATCCACTTCACATCAGTCTCATAGCTCAGTGCGTAAGTATTCTCTGCAACTTGTAGAAACTCTCTGGTTGCGGTGCCATGAATTTTCCCTTTTCTAAGTACATTGTACTCGGCTGTGTATTCGGTGAGCGTAGAAGCATGAAGGGAAGAAGAGAAAACAGCGCTTAAGCCAAAGAGCAAAGCGCTGTGGATTTTAATTTTAGCTGTAATCGACGCCTTGCGTTGGAAGGGGTTGTTTATCAAAAACTGCATAGTCTGCTTCCATTGTTAGTCTGTGTTCACTGAACCACTTGACCACCAAAGGATAAATGACATGTTCTTGTTCATGTACCCGCTTCGCTAGTGTCTCTGCTGTGTCCTCTGGCAAAATAGCAACTTTTGCTTGGACAATCACAGGACCACCGTCTAGTTCTTCTGTTACGAAGTGAACACTAGCGCCATGGTACGCATCATTTGCGTCAATTGCTCTTTGGTGGGTGTTCAGCCCTTGATACTTAGGCAACAAAGATGGGTGAATGTTCAACATTTTCCCTTTAAATTTTTGCACTAAGTCAGGAGTTAGAATACGCATAAATCCAGCCAATACAACTAAATCTGGATTACAAGAGTCAATTAATTTTGCTAGTTGCTCGTCATAAGCCTCTCGACTATCAAAGTCTTTGTGGCTTAAAACATTTGTATTGATCCCTGCTTGCTCAGCTCGAACAAGACCAAAAGCGTCCGCTTTATTGCTGATGACATTGACGATTTCGCCATTGATATCACCCGATTGGCAATGGTCAATAATTGCTTGTAAATTAGAGCCACTGCCAGAGATCAAAACAACGATCCGAGAGGGTGCCATTACTGGGCACCGCCTAAGATTTCAACCTGCTCTTCACCTTCAACAGCATCTTGGATTTCACCAATGTGCCAAGCGTTTTCGCCTTGCGCCGTTAGAATTTCTAAGCTTTGTGCTAGCTTATCAGCAGGAACTACTAGGATCATACCTACACCACAGTTGAATGTGCGGTACATTTCATGTGTGCTGATGTTACCGTTTTCTTGAAGCCAATTGAAAATAGCAGGCCATTCCCAGCTATCACCTTTTACAACCGCTTTTGCAGATTCAGGTAGTACGCGAGGGATATTTTCCCAGAAGCCGCCGCCAGTAATATGTGATAGCGCGTGCACGTCTACGTCTTTTAGCAATTCAAGAATTGGCTTAACGTAAATGCGAGTAGGCTCAAGTAAATGTTCGCCTAGGGGTTTACCCGCATATTCTTCGTTTGTATCAGCGCCAGACACTTCTAACACTTTACGAATTAAAGAGTAGCCGTTTGAATGAGGTCCGCTTGAAGCAAGTGCGATAAGTTGGTCGCCTGCTTTTACTTTAGTACCATCGATGATCTTTGACTTTTCTACAACACCTGTACAAAAACCAGCCATGTCATAATCATCGCCTTCGTACATGCCAGGCATTTCTGCCGTCTCGCCGCCGATTAGGGCACAGCCAGACAGCTCACAACCTTTACCAATACCGCTTACTACATCAGCAGCTGTATCAACATCTAGCTTGCCAGTTGCGTAATAGTCTAGGAAGAAAAGCGGCTCTGCGCCTTGTACGATTAAGTCGTTTACACACATTGCAACAAGGTCGATACCTACCGTGTCGTGTTTTTTAAGGTCAATGGCTAAACGAAGCTTTGTGCCCACACCGTCAGTACCAGCAACCAAGACAGGCTCTTTATAACCAGTTGGAAGTTCGCATAGTGCACCAAAACCACCGATGCCGCCCATTACTTCTGGACGACGTGTTTTTTTCACTACGCCTTTAATGCGCTCTACTAATGCGTTACCCGCATCAATATCAACGCCTGCGTCTTTGTAGCTCAGAGACTGTTTTTGTTCGCTCACAGGTTTTCCTCAAAATAACAGTATAGATTTGCTTAGAAACGCGCGTATTTTACAACAATTGCGCGCAAGCGGCTAGTTGAATTAAGTCGCCAAAACAAAGGTCATAAGATTACTTATTTTTGGTCGCTTAAAAAATATAGGTTAACTTTAATTTTCAATATGTTAAGCGGTTACTATGTTGCGTTAGATCAAAGCCCCATTTATGCATGCGCATAGTATTTTAGATACGGCATGACGCGATATGAAATGAATTGGCCTGCAAGCGGATAATAAATAATGCGGGGACCCAAGTTAGTCAAGGGAATAGCATGACGTCTTTTGATAGATAGCACTAAGCGAGGGCTAAACATGTGTGTGAAAAGTTGCAGCTTGATAAAAGAGTTACCCGAGTTTAAAGCTAAAATTATTGAACGAAAGGTAACAGATGCTGATTTTGCGAGACTCTTAGCTGATTATTATGCACTTGAGCAACAAATTGAGATGTGTGAAAAAAGCCAGATAGCTCAAGATGAAGTAGCATTAAAAGAGTTGAGAGTTCGATGCTTAACTCTCAAAGACAGGCTGTATATGTGCCTTAAACATAGTGAGTGAATTCTGTGTTAAATCAGCGCAGTTTGCCACGCAGAGTATGAATACTGAACTATAATAACGACAGGTTTTGTTGATAGGCAGCTTTTTTGGAAACCTTGAGTCTTTGCTTAATACTGATGGGACTGATTTTTTTGTTGTTATCAATCAAACCCGCAGTAGAAATATGTGGTATTGCACAATCTAAAGGGTGGTGGTTACTTCTGTCTTTGATTTGCATATTCACTTTTGGCTATGCAAGTTTTGCGGCATATGTTTATTTGAATGTCGATCGTTCACAGGTAGTTTTGGCGCTATCTATGATACTCGCATTAGGCGGTTTGTTTGTCATCGTGGTTGTTCACTTAGGCAAGAGCAGTTTAGTACGCCTACAGGCCTCTTTAGATTTAGAAAAATACAATGCGCAGCATGACCATCTTACTAAGCTTCAAAATCGCCCTCAATGTTTTGCGTGTATTGAGCAAAGAAAGCAGCAAAAAATCGATTTCGCAGTGGTGATATTCGACCTATACAACTTAAAGCAGATCAATGATGCGATGGGGCATTTTTTTGGCGATCAATTACTCGTTGGCTTCTCAGAGGCGATTTCAAATAGTCTTTTACCCGGTAGTGAGCTTTTTAGAATTGGGGGAGATGAGTTTGCTGTTGTGAGTGAGGCGAGAAATGAGGCGGCGCTATTTGCTCAAAATAATGCGATTTTAAGTGCATTGCACAATGGGTTAGTGGTTGAACAAACGGCAGTAGATGTCATTTACAGTTCAGGCGCAATATTAAGCATACCCCGCGAAGATATTTCAGCTCCAGAGTTGCTCAAGCGTGCAGATATTGCCATGTACGCGGCCAAAAGAAGTAAGCAAAGTTTAGTGTTATTTGATAAAGCCTTACATCAAGGGGTTGTCTCTGAATTTCATATGCTAAATGACTTTAAGGGGGCATTAGCTCGTGGTGATTTAATGGTGTTTTATCAACCCATTGTGGATACCCAAACGTCTAAAGTACATGGCGTAGAAGCCTTAGTTAGGTGGCCATCAGAGGACGGTAATTTCATCATGCCCGAGCGATTCATACCGATCGCTGAAAAGAATAATATGATCAAGTATTTGAGTGCTTATGTGATCAATACTGTATTCAGTGATTTGGGTATGTTATTGAAGCTCAATCAACAACTCACAGTGCATATCAATCTTTCTTGCCAAGATTTATTGGGTAAAAACTTAATTAATGTTTTGAATAGCCAGATAAGCAGTAAAAATGTTGACCCCAGCCGCATTATTTTTGAGCTTACAGAAAGCATGGTAATGACAGACGTAGAGCAGACAAAAGCCTTGATAGAGCAGCTCATTGAAATGGGGTTTGCAGTGAGCATTGACGATTTTGGTACTGGTTTTTCTTCATTTTCTATTCTTAAAGAGCTGCCTATTTCGCAAATCAAAATTGATAAATCCTTTGTCACACAGTGCTTATCTCAAGATAAAGACAGAGCCATCATTGAGACCACATTATTTCTTGCCAAGCGGCTAGGTTGCTCCGTCGTTGCTGAAGGCGTAGAGAATGATGAGACAACACATTACTTAGCCAAGCAAGGGTGCAAATATATACAAGGCTACAACATCAGCGAGCCGCTATCATTGGGCGAAATCAAACGATGGATATCAAGTAATGGCCTAGTACACACTGCGTTAAGGAAGTATTAAGGCTTCAATCTATATAGTCACGCGCCTTTTACTTTGCGAGGGGCAAAAAGCAAAGATAATTGTCAGAGGCGCGTCCATTCAGACCTCCAATGAGTTGAATCAATCAAAAAGACATAAACGGTAAGGTTGCGGAAAGCTACGTATGCGAATCTGAATACGATTTAAGAGTTGTCCGGTCCATTCTATTTGGGAGAATGTATCATTCTGTAAAATCCCATACAATTTTTGACAACTTTTGCGATCATTAAACCGTAATATATGGCTTCGTTTATTCAAGTCTGTAGGCGGTGGTTGAATAATTAAACATGCTTTCACATTTGAGCCGTGTGGAGCGACAACATTTTTAGAGGAATATAAATTGAAGAAAGTCATCAGCTTTTTATTGTTACTTGTTTGCTCAACGATGGCTATGGCCAACGAGACGCCTTACCAATTGATAAATCAAGTTGGAGAGGGGCTCTTTGCGGACATAAAAAAGGTCAATGCAGGAGGCAAGGCAACATCACAGGAAATGCGCAGTATCGTCAAAACACAATTAATGCCACATATAGACACGCGCTTTGTATCAAGAAAGCTACTTGGTAAACACATTAAAGGGCTTAAACGTCAAGAAGCCATAGAATTTATTAATGCAGTGACACATTATCTTGAAGTGACATATGCAAGTGCACTGATGCAGTATAAGGGGCAAGAAGTCGTGTTCGAGAAGGCCCCAGTGCCACAAGACAGTAAATATGCGACGGTTAAAGCCGTAATTAAAGAAAGTGCAGGGCCAGATATCGACTTACATTTCAAGTTTCGTAAAGGGAAAGATGGTAAATGGAAAGTTTATGACTTAGTAGCTGAAGGCATCTCTTTACTTAGCGCAAAACAAAAAGAGATTGTTTCGCGCATTTCGCAAGTTGGCTTAGCTCAAGTGACTGCTGAACTAAACAAAAAAGCTTAGTAAAAGTTTTTTGTTAACCTCGAGGAGATAGAAATTGACCTGTTTCTATTTCTTCGCGGGTTTTTAATGCAAGCTGATTGAGTACACCAATACTTCTTCCCCGTGATGTTAGCTCATGTTCGATGTCAATAATATCAATCTCTTCAAACCCTGACAGTTGTGCTATACGTGCAAATGTATATGCGTGCTTATATTTCTTTTGTTTATAAAAAATACTCACAAGGGCTTTGTACACCTCTAAATCGGGTGTTTCACCAGCTTGATTTAGCTCCAGTACGCGATAGAGGAAGTCGATGGTTTTGTCATCATCGAATTTGGCATAGTAAGTTGCCAAAAACATTTGTATCTCTTGGCTTTGGCGTACATACGGCTCATCTTCTTGGCGCAGCAATTTATTCATTGCATACTGACTATTGTTTCGAGACCAGTGATAATAAAGCAAACCTGGATGAGAGGTTTGTTTGGTATCTTGATATATGCGATTCATTTCTTTTAGGCTGGTGAGGTGGCCTTCAACACGAGACGTCGTCTTTTCTTTTAGTTTGATATGTTCAATTTGTGCTGCAAGGGAAACACATGAATTATAACTTTCGAACTGCTTTAAAAGTTGGTATTTGTTTTCGTCAGTTGGGTCTTTGTACTCAACATAACGACCGATGATCACAGATGCTCTTTCCTCTTTACAATGACTATCTTTGTTCAAATCATTGCAAAAACCAGGGGTTTCCTCACACACCTTTGCCAATGTCAACGGTTCTTCACATCCACTCAATAATGTTAATAAAGAAGCGCTAACGATGGCTAGCATCCACTTATTAGCCATTGTTTATCCTACGTAATATTTAATCGCGCACAACATACCACTTTTGCTCCTTTTGAAACAGCCCCAATGCACCTAACGCTGTTAACTTTGATAGAAGGGTTGCCCTTTTACTACTAATTACCTAGTTTAGTCTGATATTAAAAATAAGGTATACGCATATTTTCTTCAATAAAGGGAAAAAATAAGACATTTTTCTGTCTTTTGACTGTTCCCTTTACGAAAACAAAAGGAAATGTATGGCTAAGAGTGGAGAATAATTGCAGATTAAATTAGAATGGCGGTGCCCAACAGGGCTATCCGTTCAAAAAAATTGTTTATTAGGCAGAAAAAATGACCTTATCTCACGAGCAAGAATATCAAAATAGCTGGCAAGAACGCCAAGACTACGCTGAAAATATGCAACCTATTATTGGTCGCTTATACCGTAACTTGGGTGTTGAAATTGCTGTTTATGGCCGTCCACTTGTTAATACAAGCACAATTGACGTAATTAAAGCACATAAAACAGTAGCACGTTTTGAAGAGACTAAATTGCGTCTTCGTGAAAGCTTCCCTTTCCTAGAAGCTATCAGCAAAATGGAGCTTGCACCTGGTCGTATCGATTTAGGTAAGTTAGCTTATGCATACATTTACAAAAATGCAGGTGAAGGCCGCTCTATCGAAGAGTATTTAAATGGCGAGCTTGCTGACTTATTAAATAAAGGCACAGGCCCAGAACCGCGCGATGTTGTATTGTATGGTTTTGGTCGTATTGGACGTTTATTAGCGCGCCTGCTTATCGAGCGCGGCGGCTCTCACGCTGATTTACGTTTACGTGCAATTGTTGTGCGTGGTGGCCGCGATGGTGACCTTGAAAAGCGCGCAAGTTTATTACGTCGCGATTCTATCCATGGTCCATTTGACGGTTCAATTACTGTTGACCATGAAAAGGGTGCGATTAAAGCAAATGGTAACTACATTCAGGTGATCTACGCGAACTCACCAGAAGAAGTAGATTACACTAAATACGGCATTGAAAACGCACTCGTTGTGGATAACACAGGTGTATGGAAAGATGAAGACGGCTTAGGCAAGCACCTTGCGTCTAAAGGTGCATCAAAAGTACTACTTACAGCACCTGCTAAAGGCGACATCAAGAACATCGTATACGGTGTAAATAACCTTGATATCCTTAACGAAGATAAAATTGTATCGGCAGCAAGCTGTACAACAAATGCTATCACGCCAGTACTTAAAGCATTAAATGATAAGTTTGGTATTAAGAGTGGTCACGTTGAAACTGTTCACTCTTACACAAATGACCAAAACTTAATTGATAACTACCATAAAGCAGAGCGTCGTGGTCGCAGTGCTGCACTAAACATGGTTATCACCTCAACTGGTGCTGCTAAAGCGGTTGCTAAGGCTTTACCTGAGCTAGCTGGTAAGTTAACTGGTAACGCAATTCGTGTTCCAACACCAAATGTTTCAATGGCAATTTTGAACTTAAACTTGAAGGCAGAAACGACTTCAGAAGAGTTGAATGAGTTCTTACGTGAAACATCATTGTATTCTGATCTTCGTGACCAGATTGACTACACTGCCTCTACTGAAATCGTATCAACCGATTTAGTAGGTAGCCGCTATGCAGGTGTTGTTGATTCTCAAGCAACAATCGTGGATGGTGACCGTGTAGTACTATACGTTTGGTATGATAATGAGTTTGGCTACAGCTGTCAGGTAGTACGCGTAATGCGTGACATGGCAGAAGTTGCTTTCCCAAGCTTGCCATAATTTCGCTTTGACGATGAAAAAAGCCAGCATTTGCTGGCTTTTTTAGTTTTTGATCTGTGTGATGTGTGGTAGGCTCATCAATGTTTTTAGCTACATCTGGCTAACATGAATAACAATTCATTAGTTAGCGAAAAAAACGCAATATTACGGCAAGAATCTTGCCATAAATTTTAGGGTATATATGAGAATTTCTAGTAATTTTGACAGTGGTAATATCAAGGTAATTTCGGCACAGCAGCCTCACGATATTCAACTTGAAATCAACAAAGACAACAACTCAGACTTTTTTCAGTGGTTTCACTTTCGTCTAGAGTCGACTCCTTTTGTAGAACATAAATTACACATAAATAATTTAAAAGCATCTGCATACCCTGAAGGGTGGGATGATTACCAAGCGGTTGCATCATACGACAGACAAACTTGGTTTAGAGTGCCAACAACTTATCAAGACGGTCAGTTAGTTATTGATTTTGAACCTGAGTATAGTCATACCTTCTTTGCATACTTTGCGCCATACAGTTATGAGCGTCACTTGGACTTATTGTACTGGGCTCAAAGTCATGATGCATGTCAAATTGAAACACTTGGCGAAACCATTGATGGCAGAGATATCAGTTTATTGGTAGTGGGCGAGCCAAGTGAAACCAAGAAAAAGATATGGATCACGGCAAGACAGCACCCTGGTGAAACCATGGCTGAATGGTTTGTTGAGGGCTTACTGCAGAAGCTGTTAGATGATGAAGATCCACATGCAGCAGCGCTGTTGTCAAAAGCAGTATTTTATATCGTGCCAAACATGAATCCAGATGGCAGTGTCCGTGGTCATTTAAGAACGAATGCAAACGGTGTTAACTTAAACCGTGAGTGGAAGACACCTAGCATCGAAAATTCTCCAGAAGTCTATTATGTACTTGAGAAAATGCGCGCGGTAGGCCTTGATTTGTATCTAGATATTCATGGTGATGAGGCCTTGCCATATAACTTTGTGGCTGGTAGCGAAGGGATCCCAAGCTATGATACACGCCTAGAAAGCTTGGAAACACAGTTTAAAGATGCATTGCTTGCTATTACACCTGATTTCCAAGATGTGTATGGCTATCCAAAAGATGAACCGGGTCAAGCAAACTTAACAGTCGCTTCTTGTGCAGTGGGTGAAGAGTTTAAAGCACTGTCTTACACAATTGAGATGCCATTTAAAGATAATGCAGACCTACCAGATCCATACTATGGCTGGTCAGACAGACGCTCTCATCAGTTTGGACAAGACACGTTATCAGCAATAGTGAAAGTTGTTGATAATCTGAGATAATCAAAAACTAAGGCAGCCTATGAGGTTGCCTTTTTTTATATAACAACAATTAAAAGAGGATAAGTCGTGGACGTATTAGGAAGTTTTCTTGATAGCTTAGATGCCATGCTGGGGGGCTCGTGGTGGTTTCCTTATGTATTGCTGGGGGTGGGATTCTTTTTCACAATATATTTAAAGTTCCCACAAATTCGCTATTTTAAACATGCATGCCGAGTAGTCTCTGGTAAGTATGATAAACAGTCTCATGAAGGTGATACGACCCACTTCCAAGCACTATCAACAGCATTGTCCGGCACGGTCGGGACAGGCAATATCGGCGGTGTCGCACTTGCCATTTCAATCGGTGGACCTGCAGCACTATTTTGGATGTGGATGACTGCATTTTTTGGTATGACAACCAAATTTGTGGAAGTCACATTGTCACATAAATACCGTGTAAAAACAGAAGATGGCACCATGGCTGGTGGTCCAATGTATTACATGGATAGACGTTTGAATATGAAGTGGTTGGCGATCTTATTTGCGATAGCCACTGTTATCAGCTCGTTCGGTACTGGTAGCTTACCTCAAATTAATAATATCGCCGTTGGTATGGAAGCCACTTTTGGTTTTGAAAGAATGGCAACAGGTGCTGTGCTATCTATTTTACTGGCGTTGGTTATTTTAGGCGGTATTAAGCGCATTGCAGCGATCACCTCTAAAGTTGTGCCTATTATGGCAGTCGTTTATATCCTAGGTGCTTTTGCTGTTATTTTCTACAACATTGAAAATATTGGTCCATCATTCGCGTCTGTTTTTACTAATGCATTTTCTGGTTCAGCGGCGGCAGGTGGCTTCTTAGGCGCATCGTTTGCATACGCATTTAACCGTGGTGTAAACCGTGGCTTATTCTCTAACGAGGCAGGTCAAGGTTCTGCGCCAATAGCGCACGCATCAGCAAAAGCAGATGAGCCTGTATCTGAAGGTATGGTGTCTATTTTAGAGCCTTTCATCGATACCATTATCATTTGTACTTTAACCGGCTTAGTTATTTTATCTTCGGGTGTTTGGACTGAAAAGTTTGAAACTGAATTTGAGCGCTCTTCAATGACCTTTATTAAAGGGAATTATGATGAGGCGAACGAAGCAGATCGAACTGAGTTATACAAGTACTTGAATGGTTATTCAGACCATCAAGTGGAAGAATACAGTGGTTCTATTCAAGTGGTACAAGGTATTGCAGTCAATAAAGACTTCACAGTGATCCACTCGCGTTCTATCGGTGAAGATATTCGCTTTGGTATCACGGATAAACATCAGTATACGGGCACCGTTGAGATTGAAGGTGGTATTCCAGCCGATCCGAGCATATCTGTTCAAGGTAAATCACTGGTACACTCCGCTGAGTTGACAACTAAGGCGTTTACACGAGGCTATTTCGGCGATAGTGGTCAGTATATCGTTTCTATTGGGTTATTATTATTTGCTTTTTCTACTGCGATCGCATGGTCATACTATGGCGACCGAGCAATGACTTATTTATTGGGCCCGCGTTCTGTTATGCCGTATCGTGTCTTTTACGTTGCTGGTTTCTTTTGGGCATCCTTTGCAGATACGGAGTTAGTTTGGAAGCTGGCTGCAGTAGGTATTGTTGTGATGACTTTACCCAACCTGTTCGGCATTATGGTTTTGAGAAAAGAAATGAAAGAAACCGTCGATGACTATTGGGAAAAGTTCGAAAATGGAAAAGGTCAAGCGCTAGATGACGATAAAATAGAAAAATCTCGCGATATCCAATAGGACAAAGTAGCTCAAAACAAGTAGAATAGGGCGCCATATGGCGCCTTATTTTTTATTCGGAGTAACGTAAGTATGGCAATAGCCCAATGCCCGAGTTGTAGTAAATCAATTTCATCAAAGCACACGGTTTGTCCACATTGCGATGTTGAAATTGGAAAAATAAGTGATGATGAATTACGTCGAATTGCGGTCAAAAACCGTATAAAGAAACAGCAGAGTATTATGAATTACTCGTTTCTGGCTTTGATTTTATTTTTGGGTGGTTTTTTATACCTTTATTGGCACCACCCAGTTGAAGGTAGCATTGAAATGTATGCTGCAAAGTCCGCTATTGGTATCGGCATGGTCTGGTACCTGATTAATCGCGTGATGTTGGTTATTTTGAAAAAGAAAAAGTGACGATGAATGTAGATAATTTGGTAAGTAGCATTACCCCAGAAGTATTCGAACGCTTGCAGTATGGTGCCTCTACAGGTCGTTGGCCTGATGGCACTGAATTAACTGAAGCACAAAAAGAGCAAACCGTTCAACTCGTCATGTTATATCAGGCAAAAATCGCTAAATCTAACGAGCAGTTTACGATAAATGAAGACGGTGAGATGGTTCAAAAATCGAAACGCGAATTGCAACAAGAATTTAAAGCAGAAAACGAAATAGCTAGGTTCACTGAAAATGATCTTTAAACACTTATTTACACCTAAATGGAAGCACCCTAAGGCGCAAGTGCGCTTAGCGGCGGTGGATAAATTAGATACAACCAAGGATGTCGAAGCACTAACAACGCTAGCCCTAGAGGACGATTCAATTCAAATAAGAAAAAAAGTCCTTAACAAGATTGATGATTTAGGTCTGTGGTGGAAAGTCTACAAGCAGGATCAAGAACTTAAAGATATTGCTGAGCAGCATATTAGCCACGCTGTATTATCTGGTTCCCAGATGTTAAGTAATGATATTCGCGAAGAATATATCGATAGATATGCACCACAAAAGACCTTAGAAAAGCTGGCTTTTTCAGACATTGCGCAGACTCAGAGAGTCAAGTTACTAAAACGCATCGCTAACGCACGTCTAATTGAAAAAGCTTTCAAAGAAGGTGAAGAAGCACTGCAAGTTGCACTTCTGGAACTTGTGTACCAATACGACTTAACCAAAGCCGTGCTGAAAAGCGCGCAAGGTGACGCAAAAAACCAGTTAGATGCGCATCTGGAGCAAGCTCGATTGGCAAAAGTGATGCCAAAACAAGTTGCTGAGCAGGTTAAACTGATACTTGCGAAATTTAATGCACTGAGAGAAAAGCTTGACTACCAAGTGGTCAATACTCAATTTAATGAATTGAGTCAGCAGTGGCAGAGTCTTGAATTAAAGTGGCTTGATGAAGAAACGCTTAATGTACAGTCGAGCAAGTATCAAGTCTTGACCGAAAAGCTGACGGCTCATATTGAAAAGCTTAAAGCGCAGTTTGATGCTGATTTGGCCGCTGAAAAAGCGCAACAAGAAAAGCAGCAAGCTCTGTCTGACTACGCGACAAAAGTAGATGCTTTTGAATCTGTTTTAAATGATGCAGTCAGTAAGCTAGATGTTGAATCACAGGCTGCGCTTCAGAGTCAGTTTGAACAACTACAAAGCATGCTCAATGAGTCTGAATACCAAGTAGAGGTCAAAGATTTATTACAGCGTTTGGTTAAGCTAGAGACCTTACTTAACACACTGCCTGAGATGATCGCAGCGACGAAAGAGTTCCAAGTTACACTAGAGAAGCTGAAACAGATCGAAGCGAGTGATGATTTGGCACAATTAGATGAATTATTGGCGACGCAAAAATCTGCATATCAGGCATGTAATAATGTATTAAAGTCTTTACCAGGCGAGTTAAAGCAAAATGCGAAAAGCGATCTTGCTGAAGTGTCAAAAGCATTTTTGGATGCGATGAAGCCTTTAGTTGAGCAGCAACAAAAATTACTGAAAGAAGCTCGTAAGAAAGCGCGTGATGTGCAGAGGCTAATAGAGCAAGGTCGTTTCAACATCGCTTTTGGTGTTTTTAATGGCTTGTCTGAAAGTTATGAGTTGCTAACTGAGTCACACAAAGAACAAGTAAGCAAACAGTACGAAGGCCTGCAAGCACAGCTGGCAGAATTTAAAGATTGGCAAAAGTATGCATCTGCACCGAAGCGTACGGAATTGCTTGCGCAATTAGATGAGAAGCTTGCTGAAACTGACATTGATCCCAAGGTAAGAGCGTCTGATGTTAAGATGCTTCGTATTCGCTGGAATGAACTTGGTCGTATTGAAAGCGAAGAAGAAAAACAACAAGCTAAAGTCTTTGATGAAAAGATTGAGCTGCTATTTGCACCTTGTCGCGCATACTTTGCAGAGCAGGAGGAAGCACGCAAGCAGGTGATCGTTGATCGTGAAAAGCTGATCACGCAAATGCAAGAACTTGAGCACTTCTCTGTCGAGGAAGAGGGCAGTTGGCGTAAGCTTGAAAGTCAGTTTAATCGTATTAACAAGCTGTGGAGAGGCGCAGGTAGTTTAGATGCACAAACTTATCAGGCTTTAAATAACCAGTATCGTGATGCTTATGGCAAAGTGAATGGACGTTTAAAAGCGCATCATCAGAATAATGCTGAGCAAAAACAAAAATTGGTTGATGAAGCATTAGTCCAGGTTGAAAGCGATAATGTGGCTGAGGCATGTGAGGTACTGAAATCATTGCAAAAGCAGTGGCAAGGTATCGGCTTTGCGGGTAGCAAAAACGAACATGTATTGTGGCAGTCGTTTAGACAACACAATGATGCTGTGTTTGCTAAACGCGAAGAAATAGTTGCTCAACAAAAGCGCGAAAATGCGGCATTGGAAGTAGAGCAACGTCAGCAGCTAGCCAATTTCGATAGTTTGGTTATTGACGCGAAAACACAATCAGAGTTGACTCAGTTGCAAGAGCAGATCAGTAATCTGGAAGTGCTAGGTGGTTTGAACAAAATCAAAAAGTCACTGCTTGAACAGATTGAAGTAAAACTCAACGAGCTATTCTCAACTTTGAACCGTGAAAAGTTTTCAGAGCTTGTTACAGCAGTTGAAAATAACCAGGAAATTCCTGCTTGCTGGCAAGGAAAAAACACCATGGATATCAGTGCAGCGCAGTTATTATTGAGGCTTGAAATTTTAACTAATGTAGAATCTCCAGCAGATGAGCAGCAGGCTCGAATGGCGGAGCAGGTCGCGCTGTTAGACGAGAAGCTTCAAGGTGAATCGCGCAAGCTTGATTTTTACTTGGTGTGCTATTTTGCACAAGCTAAGATTGAAGGTATTGAGTTCAATTCAAGCCGAATTTTAAGTGTGCTAAACGCATAATATGGAAGGCCCTGTTTAGGGCCTTTTTCTTTTCTATCTCGTGTTGTCGACATCGAGTGTAAAATTACATTTTTTCTACATGCACTGCTCAAAGCTTTACTTTGTTTTATTTTTATCAATCAAAAGTTTCTCGCCTTTTTAATCAATTGCAGTCGTTTTAATTTTTGGTATTGTTTTGAACAGCAAGTTCAACTTTATCTTTTAAATTTATACTTTTAATTTCATCTATTTATATTTCTAGAGTAAGTGTAAGGTTTTTTTAGATGACACTTACGCTTTCAATTGTGCAGTTATTATCATTAATTGGATTGAAATTGGGCGTTCTGTCATCTACTTTTAGCGAGGAAAGTGACAAATATTTATCTCGGAAATAATAATCATTATCACATAAATGGTGTTTATACCGCCCATTAACTTTATAAATTAGCGTAACCTAGTGAATTTAGTGTATTTTGCGGCGCAAACTAATACTAAAAAGTGCTTTTTAGTTAAATGATTACTAGCGCTTTAAATTTAGGGTAAAATAACCCTGATTTATATATGCGTATTACTGCCTGACGAGGTTCATATGAGTTTGTATACTGAGTACTTGGAAGAAATCCAAACCCGTAAAACGGAACTTGGACTTAACCCAAAACCAATTGATAGCGCTGATCTGCTATCAGAAATTATCGCCCAAATTAAAGACACAGAGAACGAGCATCGCGAAGATTCTCTTAAATTCTTCATCTACAACACACTTCCTGGCACAACTAGCGCAGCTGGTGTAAAAGCACAATTCCTAAAAGAAATTATTCTAGGTGAAGAAACTGTCGCTGAAATCTCAGCTGAGTTTGCTTTTGAACTACTTTCACACATGAAAGGTGGTCCTTCAATCGCTGTGCTTCTTGATCTTGCACTTGGCAATGATGAAGCAGTTGCAAAGCAAGCTGCTGATGTACTAAAAACACAAGTATTCCTATACGATGCGGATACTGCTCGCCTACAAGAGGCTTTCAAAGCAGGTAATGCCGTTGCTAAAGATATTTTAGAAAGCTACGCGAAAGCGGAGTTCTTCACTAAGCTTCCTGAAGTTGCTGAAAAAATCGAAGTTGTTACTTTCATCGCGGGTGAAGGTGATATTTCTACTGACTTACTTTCTCCAGGTCACCAAGCGCACTCACGTGCAGACCGTGAACTTCACGGCCAATGTATGATCACACCTGAAGCACAACAAGAAATCGTTGCGCTTAAAGAAAAGCACCCTAACGCGAAAGTAATGCTTATCGCAGAGAAAGGCACAATGGGTGTTGGTTCTTCACGTATGTCTGGTGTGAACAACGTCGCACTTTGGGCAGGTACTCAAGCAAGTCCATATGTACCATTTATAAACATCGCGCCAGTGGTTGCGGGTACTAATGGTATCGCACCTATCTTCTTGACTACTGTTGATGTAACCGGCGGTATTGGTCTTGACCTTAAAAACTGGGTTAAGAAAGTAGATGCTGATGGCAACACAGTGACTGACGAAAATGGCGAACCAGTATTAGAAGAAGCGTATTCAGTAGCAACTGGTACAGTGCTTACAATCGATACTAAAGCTAAAAAGCTTTTCAACGGTGAAGAAGAGCTATCTGATATCTCATCTGCGTTCACACCACAAAAAGTTGAGTTCATGAAGGCTGGTGGTTCTTACGCGGTTGTATTCGGTAAAAAGCTTCAAACACTAGCGGCAGAAACGCTAGGTGTTGATGCGCCGACTGTTTATGCACCTTCGAAAGAAATCTCACATGAAGGGCAAGGTTTAACAGCGGTTGAGAAAATCTTTAACCGTAATGCGGTAGGCGTTGCTTCAGATGCACCTCTACACGCTGGTTCTAACGTTCGTGTTAAAGTTAACATCGTAGGTTCACAGGATACAACAGGTCCTATGACATCACAGGAGCTTGAAGCTATGGCTGCTTCAACGATTTCTCCACTTGTTGACGGTGCATACCAGTCTGGTTGTCATACCGCGTCTGTATGGGATAAAAAAGCGCAAGCGAATATTCCAAAGCTAATGGCTTTCATGAACAAGTTCGGTCTTATCACTGCTCGTGATCCTAAGGGCATCTACCATTCAATGACTGACGTTATCCACAAAGTATTGAATGATATTACAATTGATGACCGCGCTATCATCATCGGTGGTGACTCACATACACGTATGTCTAAGGGTGTAGCCTTCGGTGCTGACTCTGGTACTGTTGCACTTGCACTAGCTACGGGTGAGTCGGCTATGCCAATCCCTGAGTCTGTAAAAGTGACGTTCAAAGGCAGTATGGCTGAGCACATGGACTTCCGTGATGTTGTTCACGCAACGCAAGCACAAATGCTTAAGCAATTTGGCGGTGAAAACGTATTCCAAGGCCGTATCATCGAAGTTCACATTGGTACACTAATGGCTGACCAAGCGTTCACTTTCACTGACTGGTCTGCAGAAATGAAGGCGAAAGCGTCAATCTGTATTTCAAACAATGAAACGCTTATCAAGTCAATTGAGCTTGCTAAGAGCCGTATCCAGATCATGATCAACAAGGGTATGGAAAATGAAGCGAAGACGCTACAGGGCCTTATTGACCTTGCTGATGAGCGTATCGCAGGTGTTAAATCTGGCGAGCAACCAGCGCTTGCACCAGATGACAATGCTAAATACTATGCTGAAGTAGTTATTGACCTAGACGAAATCGTTGAGCCAATGATTGCTGACCCTGATGTAAACAATGAAGACGTATCTAAGCGTTATACGCACGATGTAATTCGCCCTGTTTCATACTACAACGACAAGCCAGTAGATCTAGGTTTCGTTGGTTCTTGTATGGTTCATAAAGGCGACATGCAGATCATTGCACAGATGCTACGTAACCTTGAGAAGCAAAATGGTTCGATTGAGTTTAAAGCACCGCTAGTTGTTGCGCCGCCAACATATAACATCGTTGATGAGCTTAAAGCAGAAGGTGATTGGGAAGTGCTAGCTAAGTACGCTGGTTTTGAGTTTGACGATGAAAAGCCAAAAACAGCAGCACGTACTAAGTATGAAAACATCCTTTACCTAGAGCGCCCAGGGTGTAACCTTTGTATGGGTAACCAAGAGAAAGCTGAACCTGGTGACACTGTAATCGCAACGTCTACACGTCTATTCCAAGGCCGTGTTGTAGCTGATACATCAGAGAAGAAAGGTGAGTCACTACTTGGTTCAACACCATTAGTAGTACTTTCAACTGTATTAGGTCGCTTCCCAACGATGGACGAGTACAAATCTGCGGTTGAAGGTATCGACCTAACAGCATTTACTCCGCTTGAAGAAGAACTAACAACTAAGTTCGGTTCTGAGCAAGCAGTGCCTGTTAAAGTCGTTTAATCGTTACAGACTGACTACGAAAAAGCGCGTTTTAAAACGCGCTTTTTTTATGGCTGCTCTTTGAGTCGCTATCCTAAGTTTCAAATTTTCTGCATTTTTTATTGACTCCCATAGCTTCTTGTCACGGATTAATTATCAGCCCATATACTTTGTTTTAAATTATTGCAGCATTGAGCTCAACGGTGTGTTTGCTGCGGATTTGAGTTAGTGATAAAAGTAGATACTTCAATTAAAAGGCGAATTTGGTAGGTATTTTTGCTGTACAAGTCTAAACTTTAACTCTGCAGAATCGTTATATAGTAACATAAGTAGAGTACTGTACTGTGCTCTTCACAAAGCGCTAATAATAGGGAGCTCGGGTATTATGAATGATCACAGCAGTTTTTATTTCCAAAGTTATGAGCAGTGGCGCCATGCGATCACTGTGCGTTGCAATATCACTCTCACCCCAGAATATGCACGAACGCGTATTGCTGCGTTAAAAGACGCAAGCGATACCCATACAAAGGAATTTGCAGCAAAATATGGTGAGGCATACCTAAACCAGGTGATTGATTGGTTTAGTAGAGCAGAGCAAGAAGCCTAGTTTTATCAATTGTCGGATTACTGCGACTTGCTCAAATAAAATATATTAAAAATAAAGCGTAAGAATTGAGCCCAACCTTTATAAAATAGTTGGGCATTAGAGAGCGATTGCTCAACTTATCACGATTCTATCAGTTCTTGCTCCATGGACTGGCGCATTTTAAACTTTTGCAGCTTACCTGTGACAGTCATAGGGTATTCTTCCACTACCCGGATATGCTTTGGTACCTTAAAATAAGCGAGCTTATCTTTGAGGTACGCTCTAATATTGTCCTTATCTATTTCGTGTTCTGGCTTTGATTGCAGCCAAACACAAACTTCTTCACCATACTTTTCATCATGTACCCCAAATACTGCAGCATCTTGAACACAGGGGTGATGATAAAGGACTTCTTCGATTTCTCTTGGGTAAATATTTTCACCCCCGCGTATGATCATTTCTTTGATCCGCCCGACAATAGTGACATAGCCATCATTGTCCATAACGCCTAAATCACCAGAATGAAGCCAGCCTTCTTCATCAATGGTGTCTTTTGTCTTTTGATCATCTTGCCAGTAACCTTGCATGACGCAATAACCTCGGGCACATACTTCTCCAGTCGCGCCAATTGGTAAGGTATTTCCTAACTCGTCTATGATTTTAACTTCTGTATGTGCCATAGCTTGTCCAACTGTGGTCACACGTTTTATGAGGGGCGCATTGGTGTCTGTGATGTGATTGAGTGGGCTACATTCAGTTTGACCATATCCGATTAACACGTGCTCCATGTGCATTTTATTTTGCACTTCGCGCATTACTTTTTCAGGGCAAGTAGAGCCTGCCATAATGCCAGTCCTTAAAGATGATAAATCGAAGCGGTCAAATTGCTCATGCTCTAACTGGGCGATGAACATGGTCGGTACACCATGAAGCGCCGTGCACCTCTCTTCTTCGACTGTTTTCAAAGTGATATGTGGGTCAAAGCTGCTACTGGGAAAAACGGCACAGGCGCCCTGACTGATACATGCAAGGTTTCCTAATACCATGCCAAAACAGTGATATAAGGGAACTGGAATGCAAAGCTTGTCTTTATCTGTTAGTTGCATTGCCTGTGCAGCTAGGTAAGCGTTATTTAAGATATTGTGATGGCTAAGGGTTGCGCCTTTAGGGTTGCCTGTTGTGCCTGACGTAAATTGAATGTTGATGGGATCATCTGCAACGAGGTGTGTTGAGTATGCTTTTACATGCTCAAGATCTTGTGGTGTTACTCGCTCTAATAGTAAGTCAAATAAGCATAAGCTTGGTAACTTAAGCGTACTTTCCTTATCGCCTATGATCACGACATGACGTAGGGTGGGTAATTTAGCTGCTTGCAACTGTCCAAACTGACATGATGATAGCTCAGGCGCTAGGCTTGTGAGCATTTCAATATAGTCACAGTGTTTACTATAGCCTGCCATTATAAGCATTTTGCAACCGACATTATTAAGTGCAAATTCAAGCTCTGACGGTCTATAAGCGGGGTTTATACACACCATTATTGCCCCAATACGAGCGGTGGCAAATTGCACTAATGACCATTCAAGACAATTGGGTGACCAAATACCGACTCTATCACCTGGGCGAATACCGCAATTGAGTAATGCAGCGGCAAGTTGATCAATGTGGGTTAGATATTGTCGATAAGTGAGCCGAATATTTTGGTGCTTTACTATTATCGCGTCGTTATCGGGGAATATATTTGCTATATGCGCTAAATAATCACCAATTGTGTAATTTATAAGGGGAAGATCAGATGGACCTTGTTGGTGGCTGTATTGCTTTTTGTAATCTGTTGTCATAACGGTTTCAAATCCTTGTATCCATGATGCTTTCTTTGCCTGCTCTAAGTGACTGCAAACACGCTACCTTGTTATAAGGTATAGCTATAAGAAATATTAAAAGTGGGCAATATGCAAGCTGGACAAGGTGAGTAGTGCCGAAATTAGACTAAAGGAGTAACGAATTAGCTAATATTATAGCTGCGGTGTCGCATTATCTTAAGCTTGTTAATCTAAACGCGCTTGAACTTTACTTTAGTGCTTTGTATTAATGGGTTTTATTTTTGGTTTTATTTTTGGTTTTATTTATTTTTTTATTTATATTGTTTTTTATTTGATGAATTTTTTGGGACTTAAAGAGTTTAAGCGCTTTTTGCTTTTATGTATCTTGCTGTTTTTAATGTGGATTTTTATTTGTCTTTTGTTTTTTGTTTAGTTATTTTCATTTGTTTTAATATTAATATATTAATTTGATTTTCATGTTGATTTTAAGTTTTTTTTGTATTAGTTTTATTTTGTTTTTTAAGTTAATAATAAGGAAATATAATGAAAAAACTATTATCTTTAATCTTTGCGTTGTCTCCTCTTGCTGTTTCTGCTAATTCAAGCGATGAGGGAGCTGTTGAATCATCAAGGTATTATGGCCCTATTACCATTTGTGAGTATTATTGGACAGGCGGGTACCATAATGGTGGCGATGACCCATACCCTCACTCTGTTATTAGGCCTGTTGATAGTACCGTAGAATATGAAGATCCTGACGTGCATACCTTTAAAGTAAGAGGGCACAGTTATAAATGCTTGGAACCAATTTATATGGGTCCTTATAATCGCGTGTTTAAGTTGTTTGCAGCCCGCCGTACGACAGGGTATTTATAATTTTTAATATAAATGTGCATGGTTTTAATCATGCACATTTATAAATTTAGC